>NZ_JBLWTV010000001.1:0-395074 GCF_048269965.1 Pseudomonas sp.
CCTGATCGAGCACCAGACCAGCGGCCTCTCGTTTGAACTCGGCGGAAAATGTACGTCGTTGCTTGCTCATCAGACACCTCTTTCACGGCGAGGATTTTCGCCTAAATCGGTGTCCGGAATCAGTAGACCACTACAAAGTTGCGCGGGATCCAGCACAGCATCTGGATGTTTGTGGTCATTTGATTGCATGGGTGTCCATTCCAGGATTCGGCAGAAAATCTTCGTAGAGGTGCTGCTATCGCTGCAAGGCTAGTGCAGCGCCCGGCCTTCAGAGATGCTTTGAACGATTGCTCTTGGCCGAAATGAGACGCCATACGGAGCCGCTCACAGTAGACTCTAACCAGCTACACGCAAAACGCAGCTTCCGGCCGCTTCGAGCCAGTCCCTTCAGGCAGGAACCGGCTAGATGCGGCCATTGCCCAGCACCGATAAAATCCTTTGCGATATGAAGCTTCTCTCTTCTCTAGGGCATCTGTATGCACTTCGATGAATTACTGGCTCGGTCGGCCATGCTTGAGGACCGGCTTTCCGGCTTTTTCGCGCTGCCCTTGGTCAATGCTTCCAGTCGCCTTCAGGCAACCCAAGCTCTGGCAAGTCTGGGATTTGAGCATGCCCGGAGCCTTAAACATCTGGTAGCAGCGGGGCTATACACCTCTGCTGCTGCGTTGCTGCGAGTACAGTACGAATCACTAGTTCGCGCACTTTGGGTGCTATATGTAGCCAAGGATGGCCAGGCGGACTTGATGCTTGCTGAGATCACACATGAGACGGCAAAGCAGGCAAGCAGGATCCCTATGCTCAGCCAAATGTTGGAAGATATTGAGGTCCAAGCACCGCACGCTCCGGTAGCTCAGCTGAAGGAGTTTAAGCATTACTCCTGGAGGCCGTTGAGCTCCTACGTGCATGGAGGCATCCATGCAGTTAATCGTCACGGAAGGGGGTTTCCGCCAGAACTGGTCTTAGCAGAGATCAAACACTCGAACGGTCTGCTCGGAATAGCAGGCAATTTGCTTCTGATCCTGAGTGGTGTACCGCCTGAGGCAGGAACGATGTCAGGCATCTACACGGAGTTCCAAGACTGCTTCCCCCCAGTTATCCCACCATACAAGCGGACGACCGAGCCGGCTCATTGACGGTCAGAATTGTCAGTTTTCAAGTCGCAACCGCCAGAGGGAAGCAGCAGACACCGGCCAGAAGCAGCTCCATCGGTGAAGGTGGCTACCGGGTTAATCCACAGTCAAAAGCAGCCCTTCAATTGGCGGTTCCTCTAAGCGCTTAGAGAGAGTAAAGAAGCATGAGGGGCTCGTAAGGGCCACCTCAAGCAAAGAAGTTGCTGATTACAGACCGAGGCGTTCGATGGCTGCTGCGACACCGGCCCCATATGCGGGATCGGCCTTGCTGCAGTTGCCGATGTGCCGCTCGATGACTTCCTGGCTGGCGCCACGGATGGCCCGCGCAGTGTTGTCGAACAAAGCCTGCTGCTGAGCCGGCGACATCAGCTGGAACAGGGCACGCGGCTGCGAGTAGTAATCGTCGTCGACGCGGTGGTTCCAGTGGTCGGCGGCGCCTCCCAGGCTCAGCGGCGGCTCGGCGTACTCCGGCTGCTCGGCCCATTCGCCGAAGCTGTTGGGCTCGTAGGCCAGGCGCGCGCCCTGGTTTCCGTCGACGCGCATCTGGCCGTCGCGGTGGTAGCTGTGGAACGGGCAGCGCGGCGTGTTGACCGGGATGTGCGTGTGGTTGACGCCGAGCCGGTAGCGCTGCGCGTCGCCGTAGGAGAACAGCCGTCCCTGGAGCATCTTGTCCGGCGAGAAGCCGATGCCGGGCACCACGTTGGCTGGGTTGAAGGCGGCCTGTTCGACCTCGGCGAAGACGTTCTCCGGGTTGCGGTTGAGCTCCAGCACACCGACCTCGATCAGCGGGTAGTCCTTGTGCGGCCACACCTTGGTCAGGTCGAAGGGATTGATGTCGTAGGTAGCGGCATCTTGTTCCGGCATCACCTGTACGTAGAAGGTCCAGCGCGGGAAGTTGCCCTGCTCGATGTTGTCGTAGAGGTCGCGCTGACTGCTCTCGCGGTCACCGGCCACCACTTGCCCGGCCTCGGCGTCGCTGAGGTTGCGGATGCCCTGCTGGGTCTTCCAGGTGAACTTGACCCAGTGCCGCTGGTTGGCCGCGTTGATGAAGCTGAAGGTGTGGCTGCCGAAGCCGTGCATATGGCGGTAGCCGTCGGGCACGCCACGGTCGCTCATGACGATGGTGACTTGGTGCAGCGCCTCCGGCAGGTTGGTCCAGAAGTCCCAGTTGTTCTGCGCGCTGCGCATGCCGGTACGCGGGTCGCGTTTCACCGCATGGTTGAGGTCGGGGAACTTCAGCGGGTCGCGCAGGAAGAACACCGGGGTGTTGTTCCCCACTAGGTCCCAGTTGCCTTGCTCGGTGTAGAACTTGATGGCGAAGCCGCGGATATCGCGCTCGGCATCCGCCGCACCGCGCTCGCCGGCCACGGTGGAGAAGCGCACGAAGATCTCGGTCTGCTTGCCGATCTGCGAGAACAGCGCGGCGCGGGTGTAGCGGCTGATGTCATGGGTAACGGTGAAGGTGCCGTAGGCGCCGGAGCCCTTGGCGTGCATGCGCCGCTCGGGGATCACCTCGCGGTCGAAGTGGGCGAGTTTCTCCAGGAGCCACACATCCTGCAGCAGAGCCGGGCCGCGCGGGCCGGCGGTCTGGGTATTGTTGTTGTCGACGACGGGCGCGCCGACGGCGTTGGTCAGTTTGTTTTTCGACATCACGGTTTCTCCTCAAACCAGTTCACCGAGCAGCTCGGTGGGGGTGACAATGGCGTGGCTAAAGGTCGCTCGTTGATTTCATGAGATGCGTGCAAGGCCTTCTCGGTGAAGGCCGCGGTGACATCGCGCAGCAGATTACGTGGTAACCGAACTCGGCCGCGAAGCGCGACATGGCTTCGATGCAGGTGTTGCCGTTAGCTGCCCCTCAGATACGACCGCTAGCCGCAGACTAGAAACGGTCGTTAGCCCATGGCGGGCCTCCGCACTAGGCCTTCGTATGAGGTGGTGCAGGACGGAGGCCTGACTTCGACCAATCAATAGTTCCAGTAAGCCGCGATCCAGCGGAACGCATTGCCATCCACAGCCACACGTCCAACCGAAGGGAATGGCAGGTGAGTGGCAACGAATATCTCGCCGCTCGCCGCCGCTTCCTGCAGCAGGCGCACTCTGACGTGAACTGACTCTTCTGGATCATGCTCGAAGCCGTTGTGCCATTCCGGATGGTCAAAAGCCACAGGGAACAGAGCGTCGCCCGCGAAAGTAAGACGTTCGCCGCCGGAGTTGACGTATACGATGCAATGTCCGGGAGTGTGGCCGCCGGTGAGTTTCGCGGTCACACCCGGAGCAACCTCGTACTCGTCTTCGAAGATGTGCAGACGATTTTGATAGTGGGCCATGAACTCGTTGGCAGTCCGACGCAGCACGTCAGGCACCGGTTGCGGCATTTCAGTCAGGGTAAAGTCGGGGATTTTCCAGAAATTGACTTCGGTGGCCGTGACATGAATGCGCACGTTGGGACTCAGGCTGTTTCGTACTGAGTCGACGAGCAGACCGCCAATATGGTCCATATGCATATGGGTGATCACAATATCGGTGATCGATGCGAGTTCAATGCCTGCATCCTTCAGGCGTTTGGGAAACTGTCCCGCACGTGGGAAACCTGGAAACTGATTGCCCAGTCCCGCATCGACCAGAATGGTCTGCTCACCGCTGCGTACCACCAGCACATTTAGCGCCCAGTCGAACATATCTGGGCCTAGGTACATTTCCTTGAACCATGCAGTGCGTTCGGCCGGGTCGGCGTTGGTAGACATCGTTTCGGTAGGCAGCGGCAATACACCATCGCTAACCACCATAACTTCGATTTCGCCCAGTTGCAGGGCATAGCGCGAGGGCACCAATTCTTGTGTCGGTACGAACCCTTCGGTTTGGGCAAAAGTGTTCAGATGCGTAGTCATGGTCGTTCTCCTGTTGCTCTTAGGGAGTTCATCAAATGAGTTGAGGCCCCGCGTCACAGGGGGCGCAGCTAGCGTATTTATGCCACTGGTATCAGCGGGTCAGCGGCGGCCAGGGCAGTAGCGCGGTCAGCGGCGGGCGGGTAGATCCAAACGGTGTTAATCTGCGTCTTAAGCTCTTTGGCTTCGGCCTTCACCAGCTTCAGCTGACGGTCCCAGCCTTCGGTATACACGGCGCCCCACGCGCCGAGGTCGAGGCAGGTGACGTACTTGGGTTGGCGGTACTGCGTCGGTGTAACGCCGATCAGGTCGGCGGCGGCGTTGTTGCCGGCATGACGTCCGAGACTGATAGCATGTTGGCAGGACATCGCTGCAAAGTTGCCGATGTCATCGGTGGCGGCATAGGCCACGTCGCCAGCAGCGAAGACGTGTTCTAGGCCACGGACCTTGAGGTTACCATCGACGTGCAGGCGTCCCTGACCGTCTCGCTCGGCGTTTAGCTGCTCGGTTAGCGGGCTGGCGCGGAAGCCCACAGTCCAAATCACCGTATTACTCTCGATGTGGCGACCGTCTGCGAGGGTTACACCATTGGCATCCACCTCAGAAACTGTGGCGCCAGTAATCCACTCGATACCCAGGCTATCGGACGCCTCAATGATCGATGGGCGGATGCCGTCGCCCATCACTGCGCCGATACGTTCGCCGCGGTCGACGATAACCACCCGCACGTCTTGGTTCTCACCCAGCACCGAACGCAAGCGAGCTGGCATCTCGGTGGCGGTCTCTATACCGGTAAAGCCGCCGCCGGCGATCACGACGGTATTACGTGCGGGGCTAGCCGGCTGATTACGTAGCGAGAACAGATGGTTTTCCAAGTGTGCCGCCGATTCGATCTCGTCAACATCGAAGGCATGCTCTTTCAAGCCTGGCACCGGTGGACGAGACAACTGGCTGCCACTGGCAAGCACCAGGCGATCGTAGCTCAGTTCTCCGGAGCGGCCTGCTTCGTCGCGGTAGCCGACCTTGCGGGTATGCTCGTTGATGCGCTCAGCGGTGCCTTTGACGAAACGTACGCCAACCGCGTCAAAAAGCTCATTCAGCGGCGCGAACATTCTGTGCACATCGGGCTCGTAGAAGCGCGGACGAATGCGCAGTTCGGCTTGCGGCGCCAACAGGGTGATCTCAACATCGTTGCGGCCGTGCATGTCCAGCAGGCGGGCGGCGCTCAGAGCGCTCCAAAGTCCACCGAATCCAGCGCCAATAACCAGAAGTTGCTGTTTCATCATGTTCTCCTTACTCGAATGGATGAATAACCTTGAAAGTACTTCTTCAAGTTCGGCGGGATGCTTAGTGGTTTGCGGAACTCAGTTTGAGTAGATGCTTTCCAGTCGGCCGTCCGCTGTGAGTCCATGCTAGGGGCGAGTTTTTGCTGGTGCACTTCTACATCGGTGTACGGAAATTACGCATCCGTTGAAGAGGGTTATACGAAAGTATCGAAGAAGAGATTGTTAAGGGGTTCAGAGGCTCTGGCGCAGAGCGCTTTCGATGCAGTCCAGTAATTGTTCTGCTTCAAATGGCTTTGGTAGACAGGCTATAACACCAGGCATATCTGCAGTGATGCGCGGCCTTTCTCCGGGGTAGGCAGTGATGAAGATCACAGGTGTATTCACCCCGCGCGCGCGAAGTTCTTTATAAAATTCGATCCCACACATGCCAGGCATCTGAATGTCAGAGATCAGGCAATCGGCCAGGGTAGGCCCGTCGGAGTCCAGGAAGACACGAGCTCCATCATAAGTGCGCGGCAGGTAGCCAGTGGCGCGAAGCAGACCTTCTAATGCGGTACGAAGGGACTCATCGTCGTCGACAACTGCAATGACAGCCTTATTTTGCATGAGTGACTGTTGCATCCTAGGAAGCACTAATGTGCGGTGTTCGCCGTACTTTCAAGATACGCCATGGAGCAGGTCAGAGAAGTATTATACCTGAGTATAGGTTAGCAAGACGTAGGTATCATTCGCTTGCCCCATAATTTGATTTTAATTGTGTTCGTGTGAGATGGATATTGGCAGTACTTAGGTATAGATTTGATCCATCCATTGAGTATTTGCGCTTTAACCATGTGCAGTATACTCATGGGGGTTCGTCTGGATAGGCCGTAAGCGTATCGCAGGCCCTGATAAGTCAAAGAGCCGCAGCGATGGGCTGTTCGAGTCCTACTTAATCAGGCGGGCGAACGAGATGAACGGAAATGACCTTCGACATACAGACATCAGCTTGCTAGTTGTCTTTGAAACCATGATGCGAAAGCGCAATGTTACTAGGGCTGGAGAGAAACCATTTCTTTGCCAGCCCACTATCAGTAGTGCGCCGGGCCGTTTACGCACAATGTTCAGCGACCCACAGTTCAGTCGCACGGGGCCCGTGATGGAACCCACCTCACGGGCATAAGAAATTCATGTACGTCTGGGGCCAGCTCTGGAAGGTATCGCCTTGGCTCTGAGTTGCGCACGGTAGTTCGATCCACGCACTAGCGAGGAGACTTTCCATGTCGGGTTTTGCGACGAAGTTGAATACGCTCTGCTGTCTCGGTTGATGCAGCAGGTGCACGCTGAGGCACCTAACATTACGCTGGTGGTCCGCCGAGTAGTGGACCCGTGGCAACTACCAAAGCTTCTCGTTGCTGGCGATATCTCCTTGGGAATCGCTCAGGCGCAGGAACTGCCGGCCAGCGCCCATGCCGTAGCCTTCGCTCGGTGCAACCCATGCTGCTGCGTGCCGATTCGGCCTCTAGCCCGGTGAGCCTCGATGAATTCTGTCGGCGACCCCATGTGACCGTGTCCGCGCTGGGCAAGGTGACCGACGAGGTCGACCGTGCGCTGGCCCGTCATGACCGGCAGCGCCGATTGGTGCTGGCGGTCCCGCAGTTCAGCGCTTTGCCAGCACTGCTAGCTGATAACGACATGCTTGCCATCGTGCCCGACTACGTAGCTAAGGCGATGCATGGCGTGGCAACAGTCATACCGACCCGCGCGAACGCTGGTTACGCTCTTGCTTCGCTCGCCACTGGGAACAACAGCCGGAGCGTTCAGGGGCGCTGACGGTTGCCTAACTGAATAAGGCTCAGCGGGTGAAGCGGTTGCGGTAGTCGCGCGGGGAGATCGACAGGTGACGCTGGAAGGTGCTGCGCAGTCGTTCCTCGTCGGCGAATCCGCAGACTCGGGCGATCTGCTCGATGTTGCGCGAGGAATTTTCTAACAGGCGCTTCGCCGCCTCCAAACGGAACAGCTCGATGGCCTTGGCCGGTGTGCGCCCGGTACGATCTTTGTACACGCGGGAGAAGTTGCGCAGGCTCATCTTCGCCTGCTCGGCGAGGCGTTCCACTGTCAGTTCCGGATCGCTCAGGTTCTCCGTCAGCCACAGATGCAGCTCGTCGAAGGCCGGGCTATCTTGGGTCTGCAACTGCAGCAATGTGCTGTACTGCGCCTGCCCGCCAGGGCGCTTGAGGTACACCACCAGTTCACGCGCCGCTTGCATGCTGATATCGCGGCCGCAGTCGGCCTCCACCAGCGCCAGTGCCAGGTCGATGCCGGCGGTGACGCCCGCCGAGGTCCATACTGCGCCCTGCTGGATGAAGATCGCGTCGGCGTCCACTTCCAAGGCGGGAAAGCGCTGCTGCAGCATGTCGCACATGGCCCAGTGGGTTGCGGCGCGGCAGCCGTCGAGCAGTCCAGCTTTGGCCAGCAGGAAGGCGCCGCTGCACACAGAAGCTATCCGGCGCACGCCGGGCGCCGAGTCCCTTAACCATGTCGCCAGCTCACCATGGTCGTCGAGGGTCTCGCAGATGTCCGGGGCGCCGGGGACGATCAGAGTGTCGACGGCGGCGAGGTCAAGTTCACCCAGGACGCTGGTATCAACCGCTAATCCCTCAACGGTACTCACCAACCCGCCGCGCAAGCTCGCCGTCGATAGCTGGTAACCGGGCAGGCCGCGCTGCGCCAGGGCCTTGCTGGCGGCCCAGAACACGGTCTGTGCACCACTGAGGTCGAGCAAGCCCATCTGCGAGTATGCGACGAAGACGACAGTTATCGGTGTGGTCGCGGGAAAGGGATAAACAGGGGCGAAGGTGCTTGCCATCTGAGGTCTGCCTGTTCGAGGTGCTGACAAAATAGCAGGAATGTAAGTGCTTCAGGGGCCGTAACGTGTGGCCGATATTCAGGGATTTCTGGCCTGGCGACGCTTCGCTTCGCCAGGCTAGCATTGCTCTTAGCATCGTCATAGCGCGTCCTATGGACAATGTTCCGAAGGAGCCGACCCGGCCCATATGACCATTGGGCTGGTGTTTTGCCGCGGGCCCCTTCATGGACTAGATATTTTGACCTGCACATCGCGTATTTCGCGGTCCCACAAGGAGGCAAGATGAGCTCGTGGTCGCATTCCAACCCACCGCAAGGTTCGAAGGAACCGGTGGTTTATGTGGTCGATGACGATGAGTCCATGCGCCTCGCCCTCGATGGTCTGTTGCGCTCTATTGGTCTCCAGGTGCAGACCTTCGATTCTACCCAGGCATTTCTTGTCTGCGCTCGTCGTGATGTCCCCGGCTGCTTGGTCCTCGATGTGCGCTTGCGAGGGGAAAGCGGCCTGGCGTTCCAGGAGCAGATGGAGAAGAGCGGTGTTCGCATGCCCATCGTGTTCATGACCGGACACGGCGATATCGCGATGACTGTCAAGGCGATGAAGGCCGGCGCCGTAGATTTCCTCGCCAAGCCTTTCCGTGACCAGGACATGCTCGATGCGGTTGCCAGCGCCCTGGCTCGCGATGGTGCGCGGTTGCAGGCCGAGCAGTCCGGCGCGGCGCTGCGCCAGGCCTTTGAAGCGCTGACTCTGCGGGAGCGTGAAGTGCTGCGCTTTGTCGTCGCGGGGTTGATGAACAAGCAGATCGCTGCCGAGCTTAATCTCAGCGAAGTAACCGTGAAGGTACACCGTGGCCAAGTGATGAAGAAGCTGGCCGCGCGCTCGGTGACCGATCTGGTGCGCATGGCCGAAGCGCTGGGCGTCGAGCCTTTGCAGCGGACGACCTAAACACCGTCGGGCCTTTTGCAGAATATTCGCTGACCACCCCTCGGGGGCAGCAGAACCCTCCTGAGGTTGCCTAGCCGATGGCCAGCAAACAGAAGATCCTGTGGGATGACGGTGAGCGGGTTTTTTGCCGTGCTAGTTATGGCAGTGGCGGTGACATCAGTGTGCTGATGGTACGACCTGCTGCCGAACATCCATTGCCCGTCACGCTCGAACGGTTGGCTCACGAGTACAGCCTGCGCGACGAGCTGCAAAGTGCCTGGGCTCTGTGCCCACAGGCGCTATACCACGAAGGCGGGAAAACCCGCCTGTTGCTCGATGATCCCGGCGGCGAGCCGTTGTCATGTTTGCTGCGCCAGCCCTTGGGAACCGAAACCTGCTTGCGTCTGGCCGTGGAGATCGCGGTGGCGCTACGCCACCTGCATCAGTGCGGCCTAGTGCATAAGGACCTCAAGCCCAACCACATCCAGGTCAACTGCGCCGATGGCCAGGCACGCCTGACAGGCTTCGGCCTGGCCTCGCGATTGCCGCGAGAGCGGCAGGCGCCAGAACCACCGGAGACAATCGCCGGCACCCTAGCCTACATGGCACCAGAACAGACCGGGCGGATGAACCGTTCCGTCGACTCGCGCAGCGATCTCTATGCCTTCGGCGTGGTCCTGTATCAGATGCTCACCGGCTCGCTACCGTTCACCGCCAGCGACCCAATGGAGTGGGTGCACTGCCATATTGCACGTAAGCCGCCGTCGCCTGGCGAGCGGGTCGCCAACATACCGCCGATGCTCTCGCAGATCGTACTCAAGTTGCTGGCTAAGACCGCCGAGGAGCGCTACCAGAGCGCCGCGGGGGTCGAACACGACCTGCGCCGGTGCCTGGATGACTGGCAGCAGAAAGGGCGCATTGTGCCATTCACCCTGGACGAACAGGGCACGCCTGACCGGCTGCTCATCGCCGAGAAACTCTATGGCCGCGAGCGTGAGGTCGAGGTACTGGTTGAGGCCTTCGCACGCATCGTCGCCAGCAGCAATCCCGAGTTGGTGCTGGTGTCGGGCTATTCCGGGATAGGCAAGTCTTCAGTGGTCAACGAACTGCACAAGGTACTGGTGCCGCCGCGCGGATTGTTCGCTTCCGGAAAGTTCGACCAGTACAAGCGCAACATTCCCTACTCAACGCTGGTACAGGCCTTCCAAGGGCTGGTGCGCACGCTGCTGGGCAAGAGCGGCGAGGTACTGGAAGGCTGGCGCAGTGCACTGCTGGAGGCACTGGAGCCCAATGCTCGGCTTATTACTGACCTGATTCCCGAGCTGCGGCTAATCATCGGCGAACAGCCACCGGTGTCCGAACTGGAGCCACAGCAAGCGCAGCACCGATTCTTGCTGGTGTTCCGTCGTTTCATCGGTGTTTTCGCCCGAGCCGATCACCCGCTCGCGCTGTTCCTCGATGACCTGCAATGGCTGGATGCAGCGACCCTCGACCTGCTGGAAGACCTGCTGACCCATTCGGAGCTGCGCCACCTGATGCTGGTGGGCGCTTACCGCGATAACGAGGTCGATGCCAGCCATCCGCTGAAACGTAAGCTGCAATCCATCCGCCAAGCTGGCGTGCGCATCAATGAGATCCGTCTTGCGCCACTGGCTCGCGCGCATATAGAGCAACTGATCGCCGAGGCTCTGCGCTGCCCACCGCCGAGTATCGTGGCACTGGCGCGGCTAGTGCAGGACAAGACCGCCGGTAACCCATTCTTCGTTATCCAGTTCCTCCAGGCGCTGGCCGAGGAGGAGCTGCTGACCTACGACCACGCAGCCCGTCGCTGGCGTTGGGAACCGGAACGCATACACGCCAAGGGCTACACCGACAACGTTGTCGACCTTATGGTCGGTAAGCTGGCCCGCTTGCCGCTGGAAACCCGCCAGGCCCTGCAGCAATTAGCCTGCCTGGGGAACATGGCGCAGATCGACACCCTGGCGACCGTGCTCGACCTGCCGCCGGCGAAGGTCCACTCGATACTCTGGTCGGCGGTGCGTCAGGAACTGGTGGAGCGCCTGGAGGGAGCGTGCGCGTTCGCCCATGACCGTATCCACGAGGCGGCGTACTCGCTGATCGCCGAGGCCGCCCGTGCGGAGGCTCACCTGCGCATCGGTCGCCTGCTGGCCGAACATACGCCGGTGGAGCGGCGCGAAGAGGCGATCTTCGAGATCGTCGGCCAACTCAATCGCGGCGCCCGACTGATCGAGGACCGCGCCGAGCGTGAACAGCTGGCCGAGTACAACTTGATGGCCGGGCAGCGTGCCAAGGCCTCCAGCGCCTACGGCTCGGCATTGGCTTACCTGGGGGTCGGTGCGGAACTGCTCGACGGCGATTGCTGGGAGCGCCGCCACGACCTGTGTTTTGCCCTGGAGCTGAACCGCGCCGAGTGCGAATTCCTCACTGGCCAGTTGGTGCAGGCCGACGAGCGCCTCACCGCGCTGACGACACGCGCCGCCACCACGGTGCAGCAGGCGGCGGTGGCCTGTTTGCAGATGGACGTGTGCCTGCTGCAGGACTGCAGCGACAGGGCCGTGGCTGTGTGCCTGGCCTACCTGCAGGCGGTCGGCATCCACTGGTCGGCGCACCCGGACGACGAGCAGGTGCGCGAGGAGTACCAGCAGATCTGGACGGCGCTGGGCGAACGCAGCATCGAACAGCTGATCGACCTGCCGCTGATGGAGGATGCCGCCTCCCTGGCGACCCTCGATGCCCTCGGCAAGCTTTTTGCCCCGGCCCTGCAGAGCGACGCTAACCTGGCCAGCCTGACCATCTGCAAGGCCGTCAGCCTGAGCCTGGAGCGAGGCAACTGCGACGCCTCCTGCATGCTCTATGCAAATGTCGGGCGCGTCGCCGGCCGCCGCTTCGGTGACTACGAAGCCGGTTACCGCTTCGGTCGCCTGGGCTGTGAGCTGGTCGACCGGCGCGGCCTGAATCGCCATGAAGCACGAACCTACCTGTGCTTCTCGATGTTCGTGGCGCGCTGGATGCGCCCCGTGCGCGAGTGCCGGGAACTGCTGCGCCGGGCTTTCGTCGCGGCCAACCGCGTCGGCGACCTGGCGTACGCCGCCTATGCCGGCAACGGCCATATCGCCGATGTGCTGTTCCTCGGCGAGCCGCTGGCGCAGGTGCATGAAGAGGCCGAGCAGGGCCTGGCCTATGCGCAGAAGGTGCGCTTCGGCCTAGTGGTGGATTTCATCAGCACGCAGCTGGCGCTGATTCGCACGCTGCGCGGGCGGACCTCGACTTTCGGCTGTTTCGACGATGAACTGTTCGACGAGGCGCGTTTCGAAGCGCACCTGGACAGCACGCCGGGCCTAACGCTGGCAGCGGCCAAGTACTGGATACGCAAGCTGCAGGCGCGCTGCATGGCGGGAGATCACGCCGCGGCCATGCACTGCGTGGCGCGGGCGAAGGCGCTGCTATGGGTGGTGGAATCCTTCACGGAGGAGGCCGAGTATCACTTCCACGCTGCGCTGACCCTGGCAGCCACTTTCGACTCCATCGATGCCGGCGAGCAGCCCGGCCTTCTGCAGGAGTTGGTCGGCCATCACGTGCAGTTGCAGGAATGGGCCCGGCAGTGCGCCGAATCCTTCGCTTGTCGGGTGGCGCTGGTGGGCGCAGAAATCGCCCGGGTCGACGGGCGGCTGGTCGACGCGGAGCTGCTTTACGAAGAGGCCATCCGCGAGGCGCAGGACCATAGCTTCGTGCAGATTGAGGCGCTGGCCAACGAGCTGGCGGGGCGCTTTTACTGCGCACGCGGCCTGGCCAAGATTGCCCGCGTCTACCTGCAGGACGCTCGCTACGGCTACCTGCGCTGGGGTGCCGACGGCAAGGTGCGTCAACTTGAGGGGCGGCATCGCTACCTGCGCAACGAGGAGCCCGTGCACAGTCCAACCGCGACCATCGCCACCCCGGTGGAGCATCTGGACCTCGCTACCGTGCTCAAGGTGTCCCAGGCCGCTTCGGGGGAGATCGTCCTGGAGAAACTGATCGACATGGTGATGCGCACGGCCATCGAACAGGCCGGCGCCGAACGCGGCGTGCTGGTCCTCGCCGAAGCAGGCGAGCCGCGTATTGCGGCGCAGGCGACTGTCGGCGATGGAGCGATGTTGTTGGGCAACGAACCGATCAGTGCAGCCGCGCTGGCCGAAACTGTGCTCTACCAAGTGCTGCGCACTGGCGAGAGCCTGTGCCTGGAAGACGCAATGGCCGATCCGGGGTTCACCACCGATTCCTATGTCCGCCAGCAAGGCGCACGTTCGATCCTCTGCATGCCACTGATGAACCAGGCCAAGCTTACCGGCGCGCTGTACCTGGAGAATAATCTCTCGGCCGACGTGTTCAGTCCGGCGCGGATCGCCGTGTTGCGGCTGCTGGCCTCACAGGCTGCAATCTCGCTGGAGAACGCGCGTCTGTACCGCGATGCCGCCGAGCGCGAGGCGAAGATTCGCCGACTGGTAGACGCCAACATCATCGGCATCATCGTCTGGAGTGCGGGTGGCGAGATAGCCGAAGCCAACGACGCCTTCCTGCGCATGGTCGGCTACGAGCGCGACGACCTGCTTTCGGGCCGCGTGCGCTGGCACGACATAACTCCACCGGAGTCACTGGCACTCAGCCGGGCGCACCTTGCCACGGCCATTCGTACCGGACGCGCGCAACCCTTCGAGAAGGAATACATCCGCAAGGACGGCAGCCGCGTTCCGGTGATCGTCGGTCTAGCCGCCTTCGAGGCCAGCCTGCAGGAGGGCGTAGCCTTTGTGCTCGACCTCACCGAGCGCAAGCAGGCAGAGGAAAGGGTACGTGAGGGTGAGCGCCGCTATCGCGAAGTCCAGACGGAGCTGGCCCATGCCAACCGCGTGGCGACCATGGGGCAACTGGCGGCGTCCATCGCCCACGAGGTGAACCAGCCGATTGCCGCTACCGTGACCAACGCCAATGCCGCCTTGCGCTGGCTAGGAGCGCAGCCGCCAGAGCTCGGCGAAGTCAGCCAGGTGCTAATGCGCATCATCAAAGACGCCAATCGAGCCGCTGAAGTGCTGGGGCGCATCCGTCAGCTGATCCGCAAGACCCCGCCGCAGAAACAGCCCGTGGACGTCAACGCGGCGCTGCGCGAGATGATCGAATTCACCCGCGGCGAGGCCGCCAAATCAGGCGCCGTAGTGCGCGTTGAACTCGCCGATGGCCTGCCGGAGGTGGAGGGCGACCGGGTCGAGCTGCAGCAAGTAATGCTCAACCTGATCATCAATGCCCTGGAGGCCATGGGCGGTGTGCCTGCAGGTGAGCGCCACCTGCTAGTTCGTACCGAGCGCGAGGCGGCGGACGTGCGGGTGAGAGTGGGCGATAGCGGGCCGGGCTTCGCCGAGGGCAATGCCGACCTGCTCTTCGCACCGTTCTATACCACCAAGGCCACCGGCATGGGCATGGGCCTGTCGATCTGCCGTTCGATCATCGACAGCCATGGCGGCCGTCTTTGGGCCAGCGCCAACCAGCCCCGGGGCGCGGTGGTGCAGTTCACCCTGCCGACGCATCCGGCGACAGGCGGCTGAAAAAAGCACAAGGGGGCTTGACCTTGACACTAGCGTCAAGCCCCCAGAGTTCTCCCATCGGAGGTCGATATGCAAATCGGAGAGCTGGCCCTGCGCGCCGGCGTCAGTACACGTGCGATTCGCCATTACGAGTCGCGGCAGCTGATCGAGTCGTCGCGGTTGGACAATGGCTATCGTGACTACGCCTTGTCCATGGTGCAGCGCGTGCTCTGGGTTCGAGAGCTGCTCGAGTGCGGCTTCAGTACCCGGCAGATTCACGGCCTGCTGCAGTACTTGGAAGAGGAAGAGGACAGCGAAGGTTTCCTCGCCTGCCTGCAGCAGCACCTAGAAAAGCTGGTTGCCCTGGATGCGCTGCAGACACAGTTGGCCGAGCGACGCGAGCGTCTGGCAGAAAAGATCGAACGCTATCTGCCGCTGCAGGAAGGCCTGCCGCGTGTTCCCGATTTGCGACCTCCCAAACGAGCTCATACACAAGCCACGTTGGAGAGATAATGGGAAAGCTGAACGACAAGGTCACCCTAGTCACGGGCGGCAATAGCGGTATCGGCCTGGCCACCGCGCAACGATTCGCTCTGGAAGGCGCTGCGGTGGTCATCACAGGGCGCCGTCGGGAAGTAGTGGAGGAAGCGGTCGGGCATATCGGTGAAAACGCCGTTGGCATCTGCGCCGATTCCAGCCGGCTGGAGGATCTGGATGCCTTGTACAGGCGGATTGACGAACGCTTCGGCCGCCTTGACGTGCTGGTCGCCAATGCCGGTGTCATCCGTCCGGCTCCGGGCGAACAGGTCGATGAGAAACAGTTTGACGAACAGTTCGATATCAACGTCAAAGGCGTCTTCTACACCATCCAGAAAGCGCTGCCGTTGCTGCGAGACGGTGGCTCCATCGTGCTGGTGTCGTCCATCGCCCACCTGAAGGCTCTGGAGGCCCACGCGGTCTACGCGGCGACCAAGGCGGCGGTGCGCTCCTTCGCTCGCAGTTGGGCGGCGGAACTCAAGGGCCGCAACATCCGCGTCAACTGCCTGAGTCCGGGCCCCGTGCTGACGCCGATTATCGGTAAGATGGGGATCGACGAGGCGCAGTTCGGTGCGTTCGAAAAACAGCTGGCGGGGCTGATTCCGCTCGGCCGCATCGGTCGTCCGGAAGAGTTGGCGAATGCTGCACTGTTCCTCGCTTCGGACGACAGCAGCTTCATCACCGGTGTCGACCTGTGCGTCGATGGTGGGCTGTCGCAGCTCTGAACGGAAGAAGGCCCGGAGCAGGTCGCTCCGGGCCTTTGGGGCAGCAATTTTAGCCCTTGATGAAGGCCAGCAAGTCCGCGTTGATGGTCTCGGCGTGAGTGGTGCACATACCGTGGGGCAGGCCGGGGTAGGTTTTCAAGGTGCCGTTCCGCAACAGCTTGATCGAGAGGCGCGCGGAGTCTTCGATGGGGACGATCTGGTCGTCCTCCCCGTGTAGCACCAGGGTCGGCACAGCGATTTGCTTCAGGTCTTCGGTGAAGTCGGTTTCCGAGAAAGCCGCAATGCAGTCGTAATGGGCCTTGGCGCCGCCCTTCATGCCCTGGCGCCACCAGTTGTCGATCACTGCTTCGGAGACGTTGGCGCCCGGTCGGTTGAATCCGTAGAAGGGGCCCGCCGCCACGTCGCGGTAGAAGTTCGAACGGCTAGCGGCAAGTGCTTCTCGGAACCCATCAAACACCTTTAGTGGCAGGCCATTGGGGTTCTTCTCGGTTTGCAGCATGATGGGCGGCACGGCGCCGATCAGAACTGCCTTGGCGACACGGCCAGCACCATGGCGTGCGACGTAACGGGCGACCTCGCCACCCCCGGTGGAGTGGCCGATGTGCACGGCATCCTTCAGGTCCAGGTGCTCCGCTAGCTCCGCCAGGTCAGCGGCGTAGGTGTCCATGTCGTTGCCTTGCGCCGTCTGCGAGGAGCGACCGTGGCCACGTCGGTCATGGGCAATCACGCGGTAGCCCTTGCTGAGGAAGAACAACATCTGGTTGTCCCAATCGTCCCCCGACAGCGGCCATCCGTGATGAAAAACGATGGGCTGACCACTGCCCCAGTCCTTGTAGAACAGCTCAGTGCCATCGCGAAGTGTGAGATAGCTCGACCCTTGCTCCCTACGCCCATTACCCTTGGCCTGGCTGCTACCCACTTGGCTTGCTAAGACTGGGGCTGCCACCGCAAGTGCTGCAGCTGCTACGCCGGCGCCCATTATGGCGCGGCGGGAGGTTCCATTTGTCTTCTCGGTCATGGTGAAAACTCTCGTCTGGTTACCGCTCCTGCGGCGAATGAGGACCGGAAGACCAGATCTCGCAATGCTCATAGGATTATCGCGAGATAGCCGGAGTACCGGTTCGCAAACCCTATTGCCACGCGAAATTCCGCACCATCGTTAATGGGTATTGGCTAACCATACTTAGGTTTTGTGAAAGTTTTGAAAGGTCGGAGCCGCCGCTACTGTCGAGGCCATATCTTCTATACCAGCAGGCACACGGACTGAACTAATTGCTTGTTGCTCGCGAATGTCCGCTTTTGGCCGATAGCTGCCTGTCGTAACCGGCTGTAATCGGCTATTTGCAGGCGTTCGCAGCTGCGATGTGGGGGAAGCGTTGCTCGCAACGTACGTCGACGGCTGATTTAAAATCCTTCGTATGCCGATCCGTTGTTATGCTGCGAGCACTACAAAATCGCGGTGCTCACCAAATGCCTCATGGCCACACGATAGGTTGACGGTAGGTTCGTTTAGCGATTTTGAGCCGATGGTGCCATATGAGTGAAGAAGGGAAAGACCAGCGGATTGAGTTCAAGCATAGCGTTAGGCACGTGATCTGGCGTCGCGCGGGGGGGCTCTGTTCTATCAAAGGTTGCTTAAAATCGGTCAACGGCAGCGACGGGAACTTGGATTTAGACGGGGCGCCCCATCGAGCGACGAGCATCGGAGAGGCAGCCCACATTTACTCCGCTAGAAAAAACTGGGCTCGGGGGCATGGAGATCAATCCCCTGAATTCATTGGTAGCGCCGCAAACGGTATCTCGACCTGTCGGAACTGCCATGGAAATGTCGACAACGTGGCGTCGAAATATTCTGCTGAAACGTTGTTCGAGATGAAGCATGTACGAGAGACCGCACAGGACCTGAATCGGCACTACCCCGCCGTCAGCTTCTATGTCTCAAAAGTTGGAACGGAACACCTCGACCACTTGGTCTGGACTGCTGCTGACCGCTCCGACGAGCAAAGCATTGCCAATAAATTCATTATTTACGCTGAGTCAGCTGTGCAGGTGCTTCGGGTTCTAAAAAGCAGTATTGGGTCTACGATGCCTTCGCCGGAGGGTCTTGAGCGGCATGCGATCGTAGACGCTATCAGTCGCATCATTGAGCCTCAGAGTTTCGTATTTGATCGAGCGGCTTTAGGTCCGATTCAAGACGTCCGATTTGCGGATCTGATGCAGGCCCAATCGGATCAGATTGCGCGAACAATTGAGCTGGCTGAGTCTTGGAGCTGTGGGCGTGACAGCGTCCTTTTAAATGATGAAGTGCGCTGCGAATTTTTCACGAGGGACCCTGTTACGGGTATCGCAGGGGAACCGGTACTTTTCAATGTGCGGGCCATCGTAGCGAAGAGTAACGATCAGGAGCACGGCCTCAAGTACCAGCTAAAGGTCACTCAATTTGAAAATTATTCGGTTGGTTTCCACTGGGATATGGCGGCGGCCCTCAACAAGAAAGGTCACTCGTTGTTGAGCACTCTGCGATTGGCCCGCTTCGCCTGTCCTGACGCCACACATGATCACTATGATTTTCAGGCTTTTGCTGGGTACGTAAGGCTGCTTAAAGAAATCAACTCCGGCAGAAACCCACGCGCTCGACTCAGTAGACACAATGCTAGCTCTAGGTACGAAGCGAAGATCCACCAAAGTGACAACCAACTGCACCCCTTAGAGTTTGTTATTGATGTACTGGATTCTCCTGAACGGATTCGTGAAGTCGTTTCGTTCAATGAAAAAGCTATGCTCGGATATAGTCTTTCAGCTGAGCTGGGCACAGCCATCATCTATCGAAGACCAACGACCTCGGCTCTTCCAGGCCCTGATTTCAAGAATCCGCGATTGTTAGGTTTCTTCGACCCTCACCTCACTGAGCAGATGATTCGCGAGGCGATCAATGAGGCCCGGGAGAATGCAGCCCTCGATAGCCGAGGACGATTCGTTTCTAGACCCTTGGTGGAGATGCAGGTGTCCGGCCGTCCTTGTGTCATTCGAGCCTACTACAACGTGTTCGGCACGAGCTTCATACTCGAAACTGCGGACTGAGATGAATGTGATTACTGCGGGACCACCTTATAACTGGTTCCACGAATGGGCTGGAAGAACAAACTTCCAGCCCTGCCCCTTCCATTAATTGAATGTCTGCTGCTGGTTCGGAAGGAGCTACTCGTAAAGGTTCCAAAATAGCTGTAGGCGCGTCAGCCCCGCCGGTGTGCGGCACGGGCTGCAGCAACACGCCTGCGCATAGCCGGGTCGTAGTAAATCGCATCGAGCAATGCCGCGCGCCCCATCCACAGCGACTGTTCATCAGCGGACTCTGGTAGCTCTTGCTGCCACCATGGCATTAGCTGCATGGGTTCAATGAAGCGGTCCCAGTAGTTGTGCAAGTTAACGGTGGAGAATGCGACACCGAAGGCGTCGGCAAGTCCACGCTTATTCGGATCGCAATAGCAGAAAAAGTAGTCCGGCCTCTTCATCGCCAGTAGCCGCGTTCCAAAGCCAATCCATGTATCCACCGCTCCTTGCACCTGCAAGAAGTTTTCGACGAAGGCGTCGTAGTGTCGGCGCTTCACTGCGCCCACCACAGGTATCTGATCCAAGGCGCGTGAGATGGCCTCAGAGTCGCTATCCAAGGCTGGGAAGAGCCGGCCAGCCGAGGTCATTTGCCCGAAGAGCCCCCAATCTAGTTCCTCAGTAGACGACTGCCTCAGCAAGCCGCCGATTCGTCGCCGGTCGATATCAGGCAGATCAGTAAAGCTAGTGTCGCTTGCGAATAGTTGCCGAGCAAATGAGAGGACCTTTAGTCGACCTTGTAGATCATTGGCCTTGTCTGACCTCACACTCCGTACGTACAAAGCCCAGTCCATATCATTAAGATCAGTGTTCTTTGTTGACCTTCTTCTTACGACAGGCTTCTTGATACGGGTGAACCTTTCAAGCTCCTGCAGCGCGTCGCTGACACGCTTCTGGTTTGCCCGGTACGACTTGATGAAGTCGGAGTCGATGGACTCCGCGCGGATCCACTGCTTATGGATGAGGTCAAAGAAGGATCGCAGAGCAGGGTCTTTGCGGTCACCCTGCAGGAATACGCCGGCTTCGATATTACGGGCCATGCCGGCACCGGTGAGGTTCGCACTGCCCACATAGACACAGAGCTCATCGCCTAGGTCGAAACCATAGACCTTCGGGTGAAACATGGGCGCCGCATTGGGGGCAAATACTCGGGCAGGAGGAAAGTTTTCGAACTCGTCGAGGCACGCTGCATCGGTGAAGTAGCGAGTGGTGCCGATAACCAACTGGCCCAGCTTGTCCTTGGCCGCCAACGCTGCGTCGTACGCCGGGTTGGATGTGCACCAGGCACTGAGCCAGGAGAACGATCGGCACTGCTCAATAAGCTCGATCAGCCTCTGACAGGTTTCTTTTGAGCCGGTAACGGGGGAGATGGATGTCATCCTTGGATATCCTTATGGGCGTATCGATGTGGCGCAGGTGCCAGAAATGCAGCTGTGCCAAGGCTTGCACATTCCAGAATCCAGGAACAATGGAGTCATCACCTAATGGAGCCCTCAACAGTATCAACGCAATAACTGCCTCCTGTATCACCATCGAGTCGCGTCATGCCTATGAGGCGGCAGGACGGCGTTCCCAATTGAAAGAGTACGTTAGGAGGTGGCAGCTATGTAAGCGTCCGCTCTCTACCGTCAGGCGATGGAAGAGGAAAAGAAGATCACGGTATCCAAGTCGCTGGCGATCGAGAAACACAGCATCAAACTGGCCACCTTCATCGCCGCGCTCTTCTACGACCTTTCCACCGAGAAGCAGGTACGCATCCCGACCCAGGGCGAAAAACGTGAGCGTGACCTGCGCGAGCTGGTGAGGAAGAATAAGCGCCCGGTGGCCCTGTTCGTTGATGAGGCACATGACCTCAACGGCCATACGCTGACTGGTCTCAAACGTTTGATGGAGCTGGTAGAGGATGGCGACGGCCGACTGTCGGTGGTACTGGCCGGGCATCCCAAGCTGCGTAACGACCTGCGCCGGCCGACGATGGAGGAAATCGGCTACCGCACCGACATCTTCTCGCTCGACGGCATCGCCGGCAGTCAGCGCGAATACATTCATTGGTTGCTGGAAACCTGCACTAAAGGGAAGGTCGAACCCGAGTCGATCCTGAGTGAAGACGCCATAGACCTGCTCGCCACCAAGCTGCGCACACCACTGCAAATCCAACTGCACATCAGTTTGGCACTGGAAGCGGGCTACCTGACCGGCGAGAAGCCCGTTTCGGCGGAGCTGGTGGAATCGGTGCTGTCGCGCCAACTGGATGACCTGGAACCGACCCTGACGCGCCACGGCTACCGCATCAAGGATCTGGTGGAGCAGTTCGACGCCAGGCCTACCGAGATCAAGGCGCTGCTCAGTAACGCGCTTGACCCCGCGCGCGCTGCCGAGCTGCGTGACAAGATGCTGGCGGCGGGGCTGCCGATCTGATCACTGGCTAATTTCACGTTTTCGGGGTTGGGCAAAAATAGCCAACTTCGACGCTGCACTGCAAGTTCGCCAGTCTGTCGCTCCAACCGATCCTGCTGAGTGGCCTGTTCCTTCAGCAGTAGTCGGGCCTCGGTGAGCAGGCGCTCATTGTCGCGGTTCAACCGGGTCAGTTCGTCTTGTTTAACGATTAGCGTCTGCTGTAGCTGGTGAGCCTCCAGCTGCAGCACCTGCGCTTCGTGCCGGCGCTGCTCCTGCTCACGCTGATCCTTGCTTGTACGTCGGTAGTGCTCAAGTGAATCACGGGCATGTCGGTGTCCGGTTGGTCAGGCTTTCAATGCCAGTATTCGGCGCGCACCGTTCAGTACGATGAGGCCCACGACAGTACCAATCACCAAATCTGGGTAGGAAGAACCTGTCCAGGCAACCAATGCACCTGCTGCAATAACACCAATGTTCGCGAGCACATCATTGGCTGAAAAAATCCAACTCGCTTTCATGTGTGCACCACCTTCGCGGTGGCCATAGATCATCAAGAGACAGCTGACGTTTGCGACTAGTGCGACTGCGCCAATCCCCATCATCAGCATCGACTCAGGTTCGCTGCCGTAGAGGACGCGTCTAGCCACTTCCACGAGCACGCCCAGAGCCAACACGATCTGAAAGACCCCCGCCAGGTGGGCAGCCCGAACTTGAAGCCGTGCACTCCGGCCGACCGCATAGAGAGCCAGCCCATAGACGGCAGCATCAGCAAACATGTCCAACGAGTCGGCAACCAGGCCAGTCGACTGGGCGATCAAACCTGCACCCATCTCGATGACAAACATCGCGGCATTGATACCGAGCAGGATCTTCAGCGTGCTTGCCTCTTTCGAAGCAGTCAGCTCTTCATTGGCACTATTGGCCGAGGCTGCTTCCTGACTGGCCGGCTCAGTACCCAGCAACGCTGCACCCAGGCCAAGTGACTCCAGCTTGGTAGCGATCTGGTCAACCGCCCCGTCATGGAAAGCGCGTACCTGTCTGCTGGTCAAATCAAAGGACAACGAATTGAGCTCAGGCAAGCCATTCAGTGCGAGCCGAATCATTCGTTCTTCTGAAGGGCAATCCATCTTGGGTACAGAAAAACTGCTGACCCATGTTCCTTCATTCGAAGGCGCGGTTGCCGCTTCTGTGGTTGCCGAAACTGGGCCACAGCCACAGGACTTCTCACAAGAACTCATGATTCGCTTCTCCTATCGGGCTTTATTTTGTCGATTAAAAACCATATAGCAGGTATAGGGTCAAGCATGGATATACTGAGTTTTCACTCAGGAGAAGGCCATGCGCATAGGCCAACTTGCAAAGCTGACGGGGGCGGACATTCAGACGATTCGTTTTTATGAACGTCAGGGACTGCTCCCACCTCCTAACCGTCAGGACAATGGCTACCGAGCCTACGAAGCGGATCATGTGGAGAAACTGCTGTTCATTCGCCGATGCCGCTCTTTTGGCATGTCACTGGAAGAAATTGGTGTTTTACAGGGCTTTCAGGAGCAGCCGCAGCAACCATGCACGGCGATCAATACGCTCCTTGATAGACATATCGCCCAGGTAAGGGCTCAGATCGCATCCTTACATGCCCTCGAAAACCAGTTGGTGACGTTGCGGGGCTGCTGCGATGACGAACGACAAAGCCTGGACTGCGGAATACTTTCGGGTCTGGTGGAGGGCGGCACTCCACTTCTTCAATCCTGAGGTCGAAGACCCTGCTTTTGATCGAGGATCAAGCGGCAGACCTCTTTCCTATTCACGGCTTAAATTCTTTTTTTGCATCGCCTCAATCCATAGCGCTTGACCCTATTGCGACTACAGGGTGTTCACTTGGCACATCTGACCAAGGAGTATTTCATGTCCAGTTGCTGTGGCGATGACCCTAAGCCCACTACTTCCTCTGGGACTTGCGCCTTGCAGCAAGCCGGCCCGTCCCCATGCGGCTGCGCGTCTATGGGCGTCAGCTTGCTGGTTGTCCTGAATGGCCTTCGACCGCTGCGCAAGTGAGATCCAGATGAATACAGCCCTCCGCATTGCCATTGATGAAGCCTTCTCACGAGCAAAGCAGGCCCTCCGAGAAAAGGATGAAGCCGGAACCTTTCCCTGGTTGGAGCGGGCCCACATATTGAGCCAGCGAATGCCAGTCCTTCACGCTCGGAGCCATTGGCTGATGCTGAGGGCTGGCTGGCAGTTGCGCGACTATCGGGAGGTGCTCGGCCAAGTGCCTCGGATCATTGCGGCACTGCTGTTCTCCTGGATCTGGGTGCCACTCGGAAACACCGGGCGGGCCAGGGTTAGTGCTTTCGCGCCGATGCCCGTCTCCCAGGAGTTGCAGCGACTTCTTCAAGGAGAGTCGCGATGAGCTCTTCTCCTGAAAGGTCACTTTTCGGCGCTCCTTGGCTTTGGTGGTCGTTATCGCTAGCAATTGCGTTAGCCGACCAGGTGTTCAAGAGCACAATTGAGGGTTCGCTCCCGGTCGGCTCCGTGACTCCTATGGCCACGTTCTTCAATCTGGTTCATTTCTGGAATACCGGCGCTGCGTTCAGCTTCCTGGCTGACGCGGGCGGTTGGCAGCGATACGTCTTCATCGCCCTGGCCGTCATCATTTCGATAGTGCTCGCGCTGATCCTGCGTAAGCCCAGGCCCAAGAGCGAAGCGCTGGGCTATAGCCTCATACTGGGCGGTGCAGTTGGGAATCTGATTGACCGCGCATTCCGTGGTCATGTGATCGACTACCTGGATTTCTACTGGCAGTCCTGGCATTGGCCGGCGTTTAACCTGGCGGATATCGGTATCGTCGGTGGCGCCGCCATGTTGATCCTGAGCAGTTTGCTGAACCCAAAAGCGGAAGTGGACCGAGCCAGAGAATGAAAAGCTCGCCTTCGACGGACACAGTGCGCTGGGTAGGCCATGCATGGGTCGGACCCGGTATCGGAGTCTTTCATGGGCGTGCCGGTCACCAAGGCTGGCACCACCATCAGGCGCATCAGATCTCAGTGGGCCTCGATTCAACCGTAGCGGTCGAAACCCCGCTGGGTATTCATTCAGGGGCAGCCATCTTCATTCCGGCAGGCTTGAAACACCGGCTGAGCGCCGGTCGAGTTCTGTCGATCTATGTGGATGCGCTGTCCGAGGAAGCTCGTGCTTTGCGGGGTACCGAAGAAGCGAGGGTGATTGAGATCACGCCGGCGGATGTAGCGGCGATTATCGGCGCGCTGCGCGAGACAGGACACAGTGCTGTACAGCTGAAGGCTGGGGTGCGCCAGGCGCTGCGGCTACCCGACCCACCGATCTCAGATCCTCGCTTGACCAAGGTGATTGAAGCGCTGCGTAGAGGCCAAATGAGACGCGAAGAAATGGCCGCACTGGTGCATTTATCACCCACACGGTTTTCCCATTGGTTCGTGGAACAGACAGGTCTGCCGCTTCGCAGCTATGCGAAATGGTTACGTCTCACGCAAGCCCTACAGCACCTGGCCAAAGGGGGGCGGCTGACCGAAGCGGCGCATGAGGCGGGCTTTTCTGACTCGGCGCATTTCTCCCGAACATTCCGGACGCTGCTGGGCATCGATCCATCATCTGCCCTGGCTGAAGTCGATCTCCAGGAATCCTAGCTCTTTCGTTCAAGTCGAAAGCTGGAATCTCCGAATAGAGTCATGGCTCCATCACAGGGAGCTGAACGATGTCGACCTTTCTTCGATTTGTCATACGGTGGGTGAGCTATCCACTCGTGTTTGGTGGCGCTGCCGCCTTCATGATCTGGGCGCTGTATGCCGGCGTACCGTATTGGCCCACCACTCCCATAGCCGCCGCGATAGGACTGTTGAGCATCGCTGGCTTGGAGCGCATCCAACCTTTTCGCGAAGCCTGGCTTGAGGATCATCAAGACACCGCGACAGATCTGCTGCACATGCTGGTGAACCTTTCCGTCATTCAATTCACCGCGGAAATCCTGGCCAAACTTGGCGATGCGGTGCCGGCTTCGGTTCGTCTCTTTCCGATCGAGAGTCCGCTGTGGCTCCAGTTGCTACTGGTCGCTGCCGTGCTCGATCTGGGCCTGTACGCCATGCATCGAATTAGTCACCGAGTGCAATGGTTGTGGCGTTTTCATATGATTCATCACAGCGCCGAGCGGTTGTATTGGGTGAACGGGGAGCGACGCCATCCCCTGCACGCGGCGCTCATGGCCGGCCCGGGGCTGGTGATTCTGCTCGCATTAGGCGCCCCGTCTGCCGTAGTCGCCACCTGGTTTGGCATTCTGACCGTGCACTTGGCTTTCCAACATTCGAACCTGGACTACCGGCTTGGATGGCTGCGTCATTTGATCGGGGTTGCTGAAATTCATCGCTGGCATCACAAGCGCGACTTTGAAGATGCCCAGGTCAACTTTGGTGAGTTTCTGATGGTCTGGGATCGACTGTTCGGCACCTTCTTCGACAGTGCGGGGAAGCTAGGGGAGGCCGAGGTCGGGTTGCATGAAAAGGACTACCCCAAAGGCTACCTTGGGCAGTTCGCCGAACCCTTTGGGCTAGATCGTAGAAGCAAAGGCTAGCGGGTTCTCTTGCAGTGGCACGATGTCTCTGGATTGCTCTGGTTAGTTGCAGAAAGCGTGAGCCCATTGAGATTGAATGCGAGCCGAAGCGGCTGAATGCAAGCTCGCTCGCAGTTAATGTGAGCCCGAGGGCTTCGTCAGTTGCAGTTAATCTGAGCCGGGAATCGCGTTAATTGCGAGCCCGGTTGTTTTCAAATGCGAGCCGTTACACGTAGCCACTGGTAAGGTGGTTCTTCTGAGCAGTAAGCCGGCTTCCTAGCAGCGCTGGGGTGTGCCTCACCTCACTGTCCAGAGCTGATCTAACCGTGTGGTATAGCTTGGGCCGAGCATTTCCCGACACATCCCCAGTCAGGAGTCACCGGCACCCCGCCCAGGCGGAGCGTGCCTCGACCCCACTTGGAATTGATCCGATCCATCACCTGCATGACCTTCTCAGAGGCGACGGGCTGTACGGCGGCGATCACGATGTCACGAGAGCGACCGAGCAGATTGTCTCCATGCGCGACAAGGCTGACGCAATCCTAGTGGCGGAAACCGTCAAGAAGATTGAACAACTGGGCGCCACGGCGGCAGGCCGTGGCGAAGCGAAGCGCAGCCCGGCTGTCCGCCTGCAAGGTAGATATGTGCTACTCGACCAGATGCAACGTGGGCCCGCCCCACTGATGCACAAGGGCAAATAGCAGTACCAACCTAGGGCCTTTGCAAGTGCTCCTTTGCCCAGTCAGCGGCGCTCAATGAGCGCCGCTCTTTCCACCTTCAGACCGACAAACAGAGAGCCCTGACAAACGGGAAATCGTGGGCTAACGCGCGAAGTGCGGGCGGTCACTTGCTCGCTTGCAGCGAAACGATCAGCGGACAGCTCACTGTCCCTTGGCTCGCGCAACAGTCATCAACCAGCTGCGCCAAGACCGACTCGATCCGCTGAAGATCCGCGAGTTTCTCACGCACATCCTCAAGCTTCTGCTCGGCGAGCACACGCGCTTCGTCGCAGTGCGCGCCGTCGTCCAGTCGCAACAGTCCGGCCACTTCATCAAGGCTAAAGCCCAGCCGTTGCGCGGACTTCACGAATCTCACCCGTGCGACATCCGCCTCGCCATAGCGGCGAATGCTGCCGTAGGGCTTGTCCGGTTCGGGTAACAGCCCCTTGCGTTGATAGAACCGAATGGTTTCCACGTTAACCCCGGCTGCCTTGGCAAAGGCGCCGATGGTCAGGCTTTCCACCGCGTTGTGCATGCCGCTTGACCCCGTACCTAACTACGGAAATAACCTTAACCCATCGATCAACCACTCGGAAGGATGAACGTATGTCTGAATCGCGAAATGGGCGCGGTGCACTCCTCACTGGAGGTCTGGCGGCAATCCTCGCGTCCACGTGCTGCCTGGGGCCGCTGGTGCTGATCGCCTTGGGCTTCAGCGGTGCCTGGATCGGCAGCCTCACCGTTCTGGAACCTTACCGCCCGTTCTTCATTGGCGCGGCACTGGTTGCGCTGTTCTTCGCTTACCGGCGCATTTTCCGCCCGGCTCAAGTCTGCATACCCGGTGAGGTCTGCGCTGATCCCCAGGTAAGCACCATCTACAAGCTCGTTTTTTGGGTCGTGACGGCCTTGGTGCTGGTCGCGCTCGCTTTCCCCTACATCCTCCCCTTGTTCTACTAATCAGGAGTTGGTCATGAAAAAGCTGCTTGCCGCTCTCGCCCTCATTGCCGTGGTTTCCCCAGTGTGGGCCGCCTCCCAAATCATCACCCTGTCGGTGCCGGGCATGACCTGCGCCGCTTGCCCAATCACGGTGAAGAAAGCGCTGACCAAGGTCGAGGGCGTGACCAAGGCCGAGGTGAGTTATGAGAAGCGCGAAGCCATCGTCACCTTCGACGATGCCAAGACCAGTGCGCAGGCGCTGACCAAGGCGACAGAGGACGCCGGCTACCCGTCCAGCGTCAAGCAATAGGCGGGCATTCCGATGGCAAATTCTTTCAATCTGTTCACACGGATCGGTGACAAAGCCGGTTCCGTCGGCGTGCTGGTTTCCGCCATAGGTTGCGCCTCGTGCTTTCCCGCCCTTGCCAGCCTGGGCGCCACGATCGGACTGGGCTTTTTGAGCCAATGGGAAGGCCTGTTCATCACCACGCTGTTGCCGTTGTTTGCCGGCGTGGCTCTGCTCGTCAATGCCCTCGGCTGGTTCAGTCACCGGCAGTGGCGACGCGCTGCGCCTGGCCTGATCGGCCCGGCCCTGGTGCTGGTAGCGGTGTTTTTGATGCTGGCTCACGGCTGGCGGAGCGGCTGGCTGCTCTATATCGGCCTGGCCGTCATGTTTGGGGTGTCCATCTGGGACTTCGTGTCGCCCGCGCACCGCCGTTGCTCCCCGGCGTCCTGTCCGACGCCGCCAAACCAGTGAACCTGACAAGAGACGATTCAATGAGTAACGTTATGACCGAACTGAAAATCATTGGCATGACCTGCGCATCCTGTGTCGTGCATGTGAAAGAGGCCTTGGAGAAGATTCCGGGCGTGCATCGGGCGGATGTTTCCTACGCCAGTGGGAGGGCCGAATTGAAGGTCGACGAGGCCGTAAGCCGTGAACAAATGCAGGCCGCCGTCGAGGCCCTGGGGTATCGAGCGGCGTTCGAAGACATCACGCTACCTACCCGTCCCGGCCTGCTCGATAAGGCACGGGGCTGGCTGAGCGGTGGCACTGACGCCGGGAAAGAGGGTGACAGGCTTCACGTGGCGGTTATCGGCAGTGGTGGCGCCGCCATGGCGGCCGCGCTCAAGGCGGTAGAAAGGGGGGCCCGCGTCACCCTGATCGAGCGCGGCATCATCGGCGGCACCTGCGTCAACGTCGGCTGCGTGCCCTCCAAGATCATGATTCGCGCCGCGCACGTGGCCCATCTGCGCCGCGAAAGTCCGTTTGATGGCGGACTGCCCGCCACGCCGCCGCTTGTCTTGCGCGAACGGTTGCTCGCCCAGCAACAGGGTCGTGTCGACGAACTGCGCCACGCCAAGTACGAAGGCATTCTGGAAAGCACCCCAGCCATCACCGTGCTGCGTGGCTCCGCCCGCTTCCAGGACAGCCACACGCTCAGTGTGGAACTGGTCGAGGGGGGCGAGCGCATCGTGACCTTCGACCGCTGCCTGATTGCCACCGGCGCCAGTGCGGCCGTGCCGCCGATTCCCGGACTGCAAGATACCCCCTTTTGGAACTCGGAAAAGGCGCTGGCAAGCAGCAGTATTCCGCAACGGCTCGCCGTGATCGGCTCATCCGTGGTGGCCTTGGAGCTGGCGCAAGCCTTTGCCCGGCTGGGTAGCCGCGTCACCATCCTGGCGCGCAACTCGCTGTTCTTCCGTGAAGATCCGGCCATCGGCGCAGCGCTGACGGCGGCCTTCCGCCTGGAGGGCATCGAAGTGCTGGAACAGACGCAAGCCAGCCAGGTGGCCCATGCCAACGGCGAGTTCGTGCTGACCACCAAGCACGGTGAAGTGCGGGTCGACCAACTGCTCGTCGCCACCGGACGCACGCCCAACACCCACGGCCTGAACCTGGAAGCGGCCGGCGTGCAGCTGGATGAACGCGGTGCCATCCAGATCGACCAGGGCATGCGCAGCAGCAAAGCGGATATTTATGCGGCCGGCGACTGCACCAACCAGCCGCAGTTCGTCTATGTCGCGGCGGCGGCCGGCAATCGCGCGGCGATCAACATGACCGGCGGCGAGGCAATGCTCAATCTCGACACCATGCCGGCCGTGGTGTTCACCGATCCGCAGGTGGCCACCGTCGGCTTCAGCGAAGCGGAAGCGCACCAAGCCGGCCTCGAAACCGACAGCCGCACCTTGACCCTGGACAACGTGCCGCGCGCTCTGGCGAACTTTGACACACGGGGGTTCATCAAGCTGGTCGCCGAAACGGGCTCGGGCCGACTGCTGGGCGTGCAGGCAGTGACCCCGGAAGCGGGCGAGCTGATTCAGACGGCCGCCCTCGCCATCCGCGCCCGGATGACGGTGCAGGAACTAGCCGACCAATTGTTCCCCTACCTGACCATGGTCGAGGGCCTGAAGCTCGCGGCGCAAACCTTCAGTAAGGACGTGAAGCAATTGTCCTGCTGCGCCGGGTAAAGAATGCGAGGTGCAAACATGAACATTAAGACTAATGAACTCGGCAGGGGTGACAGCCTGCGCCAGACATGGCAGGTGATCAGCTTCTGGGGGCTGCCTGCCGTTGTCGCGACGCTAACCATTCTTCTGGCAGATCGACACCCCACGCTATTCCTGGCCGCAAGCGCCGCGCTGGCGGTGATGGGTGGCGCCTGCCTGGTCAATGCCGCACGCTGCCGCCGACTTCACTGCTACCTCACGGCGCCGTACTTCCTGTTGCTCGCGCTCGGCGGGCTGCTGGCTTATGGCTTCGACCCGCATGGCGAGCAGTTCTCCAGACTGTGGCTATTGCTGGCACTGGGGGCGGCACCCTTGCTCATCTGGCTGCCCGAGCGCCTGGCCGGCCGAAAGTACCTTGGCGCTCCAGGGTGCGGAGAAGGCCGGGAGTGTCGGTGATGTAGGCCCTCTCAGCAGCCCTGATTGGCCGGGAACGCTTCGGTCTCCGTAATAGTGCTGCGAGCCAAGGACGTTATGCGAGGACTCCGTGTGCTTTTCGGTTTCGCCTGCTCTTCCGAACAACCGAACGACTCCAGCCGACAACAGATGTGCACGCTCATGAAGTTCATTCAAAGTTTTTTGGGGCCTCGCGGCCCCAGGGACACGACATTCGAGGCGGGCAGCTAGTTGGCCGCATGGGGGTGGGTCGGACTGAAAAGCCCTGATTTAGGCTGCGAAGGACGAAAAATTGTTAGCGTAACAATATCGTTAAATATCAATATGTTATGCACTACTAACTGTTAGCGTCATTCAGATATAACGATGGCTGCGTCATTGCTCGCAGCGCCGAAGCAAAGGCTCTGGGCATCCCCATGGGCGCTGCCTATTATCAGGTGCGCGAGCAGATGCGCCATCAAGGTGTGGTGGCGCGCTCAAGCAACTACGTGCTCTATGCGGACATCAGCAATCGTGTAATGCGTGTGCTGGCCGAGATGCTGCCCGGTCTTGAGGTGTACTCCATCGATGAGGCCTGGGGAGATATGACAGGTGTGTCGGATCTGGAGGGTCTCGGCCGAGACATTCGTCAGCGCTTGGCATGTGAAATCGGCATGCCGGTTGGTGTAGGCATCAGCACAACCAAGACATTGGCCAAGTTGGCGAATTGGGCAGCGAAGAAGTGGCAGGGAACTGGAGGCGTGTTGGACCTCACCGACCCAATCCGCCAGGAGAAGCTTTTGCGATTGGCGCCGGTGAAGGAGGTGTGGGGCGTGGGCCATCGGTCAGCAGCCAGGCTTGCGGCACTGGGCGTTTCCACCGCCTGGGATCTGGCGCAGTTCGACATCGGTACCTTGCGCAAGACATTCGGCGTGACCATGGAGCGTACAGCTCGAGAACTGCGCGGTATCAGTTGCATTGGCTTCAACGATGGGCCGCCGCCGAAAGAGGCCATCTGCTCAAGCAAGATGTTCGGGGTGCGCCAGACGGAGCTACCGCCGATCCGTGAGGCGCTGGCTGCATACGTGAGTCGTGCAGCGGAAAAGCTGCGCGGCCAAGCGTCACTGTGCAGCACCTTGCAGGTTGGCCTGCAGACACAATTGGCGGATCTTGAGGGGCCTCGCTATGCCAATGTGATAACCCTGGGCTTGCCGGCTCCGACTGATGACACCCGCGAGATATTGGCACTCGCCCAGCAGGGGCTGACTCAAATTTACCGGCCCGGATATCGCTACTCGAAGTGTTCCATCCTGCTGATGGACTTGAGCCTGCGTGGTGAGCTGACTCCGGACCTGTTCGCGCCGGCACCGCGCAGAGGCTCCGAGCAACTCATGTCGGTGATCGACCAGATTAACAAGAGGGAAGGGCGCGGGACCGTTCGCATCGGTCGCGTGCCTGCGACGCCGGCTTGGGCCATGCGCCGAGAGATGCTCAGCCAACGCTTCACGACGTGCTGGGAAGAGGTGATAGGGGTACGAGGATAGCTACCGGCATTTAGCCTCTCATAGCCAAGCATAATGCGAGTTCCCCCTATGTAACCAATGCCCCCATCCTTCGGGTTGGTAGGTGGCTGATATCGTAATACTCTGCGGTCGCGGGACTTGCCACGATGGGCGCACTCTCGCCCAGGGTTTCAGGATGGCAACCTACTGTGACGTAGTTTATTGAGAGATGGGGCAGTCAATCTTGTTGCAGGTGGTGCTGACGTCGTACTCCATCTATGGCTATTGGCTTACAGCCCTACCTTCGGACTCAACGATCCCATCGGCTACGCTGGTAATCAGTCTCTGGAGGAGTACGCCATGTCTGCCAAGGAAGAGCAGTTAATACAGTTGCTGGGCCTCATGGCTCGCAGCATGACCCACTTGACCGCATCCGTAACCGCCATGGCCTTCGAACAGCTGCGAAGCCAGGATTCAGCGCTGCAGAATTCAGCCAAGCGCATGATCGAGCGGATGCAGGCTATAAATGAAGAGTTGGATCAGCAGTGGGAGCTGGTCGGCCAGCTAACCGGCCAACGGGATCAAGAAGCGCTTGTGGAAGTGCTGGAGATATCTTCGGTTCGAATGCGTCGGGAGGCGGAGGCATCCTGAGCCCATGAGCATACTGAAATGGATTTCGCCACTAAGGAAGGTAACGCCATGTCCCATCTCATTCTAACCCGTAGTGTCGGCCAATCCATTGTGCTCACAGTTGCTCCTAGTGCTGACCCCGAACAAGCGCTGCATCAGCTGCTGCGCGATGGCATCACCGTCGAGATCAACCGCGTGGAATGCGGCAATGTACGCGTTTCGATTGACGCGCCGAGGACGATTCAGATTCTGCGAGATGAGTTGATTCATCCGTAGGGTAAGGGGGCGGCCCTAAGCGACCAGTTTGCAACTGGCAGAAACCGGCCAACAGCTGCTGTACCTCACCTCGCTTCGTCCCCGCGCTCCTGATCCAAAAATTCCTCCAGGGAGCAAGGTCAGGCTGGAGCGCTGGGCTTTCAAGGTGAACACGAGCGCTATGACCTGCATACGACCAGAGCAGGTGTCTGGAGGAACATGAATGCTTAGCACTCGAGCAGCGTAGGCTACTCAAGCGCCTGGATAATACTGTGCGGGTCAATGCCGACCTGCTTGCAAACCTGAAGCAGCTCAATCACATCTAGCCTGCGTTCTCCTCGTTCGTACTTTGATACGAACGACTGTGGCTTGCCTAGACGCTTGGCGAGCTGCTCCTGTGTGAGCTCTGCGCTTTTACGCGCTTCGAGGAGTAGCTCGAGCAAATGCTGGTATGAATCCGAGTAGGTAGAGGTCAAGGCCGAGTCGCCGTTGGGGAGGACGACAGCTTTAGTAAGCCTCTTTTGGGATTATCCCAAAATGGGTTTAACCCGTTTCGGGTTTGTGCGATGCTTGGTGGCGAACGGCCGCTATCCGTGCCGGTGATCTCTTTCCTACGGGGAGAGATGGGTAGGGGCGCACGCCTCCAAGAAATGGCATGACTGCGGTGGACACATGGGGTTAAAGACTGCGCTATATGAGGTTTTGTCTTCTGATGAAGCCAGCACTGTTTATGGAAACTATGAGGGTATTGAAACTGCTCATACAAAGCAGGGATGGATTAAGGATCTTAAAACGCAACATGTGAGCCATGTGTCGACGGTGAATCTATCGATGCCTTTGGTACCAGGGTCAAAAATTGCCATTGCGTTTTTCAATGGTGAAATCATCGCGTTTAAGCGGTCAGCAGAAATTCCCATTGAGTCGCCATTCAAAATCAATTCAATGGCTATAGAGCTGGTCAGGGCGTTGCTCAGTGCACTTATGCTCAGCATTCCCTTTGTGGGGTATGTCGGTGGGGTTGCGCTCGGGGGACTTCATTTGATCAATGGAGAGAATCTGCTAGGTAATTACAAACGGATGCGCGGCAATCGCATATATAGCGCATTTGTACTATTGGCCAGTCTCATTGCTTTTGCTCCTCCGATGTACCGAAACTGGAATCAGTTAGTTAGTAACTATGTTCTCTTGGCGCTGGCTCTGCTTTTGGTGACAGTCATTAGTCAAGTAATAAAAGTACGTGCTGAACAGCGAATATATGCTAGAGCTGTCGCAGGGCTGAATACATGTTGGCGTGAATAACGTCTGTCTGAAGGTGGATGTATGTCGTTGTTTATACCTTTGAAAGCTCGCTTAATAGCGGTTATGTTAGCAATATTGCCGACGCTGGCATCTGCGGACTTCTGTGAACTCATGTATGGAGGTGCCGCAGCTTCTTGTAGAACCAACGCCAATGGCATGGGGACTACGATTATTGGCAATTGGCTTAAGACGAAACCGGAAATTGCCCTCCAGGCAGGTACTGGAAAGAAGGGGGCGTTTTCTTCGGCCACCATTCCTGCTTCTAGGATATTCGGCATTCAGGGGCAAGGGCGATTTCGAATGACGATCGATTGCTTCGCTGGTAGCCGAGGTCTGCGGATTCAAGCTCTGCCATATATGCTTGGACTCGCTAACGGAAGAAATGATTCTTTTACCCTTACATTTAAAGTCGACGGCGGCGCTGCTTTTACTGAGCGCTGGCCTTTGAATTGGAGTCGTGCGGAACTTGAGGCCCCCGAAGGTAGCAATCTGATTGACGAGTTGAGTGGTGGGCAGCAGCTGACAGTGACTACAAGTGGTGTCCTTGGTAATAAGTCTGCTGTTGGTTATGTCTATGCGTTAGCCGGATTTGACCAGGTGAATGCGGCACTGTGCCAGTAAGCTTATAAGTATCGTAATGATGTAACAGAATTTTTGAGGTTGGTGGGTATGAATTCAAGATTGTTTAGTCTGGCAAAATTTATCGGCGTTATGGTTTTTTTTGGCGCTGTGGTCTCTGGGTGCTCCGATGAGGCCAATGTCAGCAATCAGGAAAAGCTTAATGTGGAGACGAAGTCTAAAGTTCACTTGGAGAATGAAAGGCCTGCTCCGCAAACATTGAGAGAGCAGGGCGTTACCGTGCTTTCCGAACCAAGTGGTGCCGCGAATGAATATTATAAAATAAGCACCGGAATGGATCTATTGTATCTATTTGTCAGTAAAACGGCCGACGATTTCGACGCAGAGGCGGCGATTGAGAAAATTTACCCATCGAACAGTGTGCAAAGAGATAAAAAGCTTGTAGATCTGATGGATGCATACAGGCGAGGTGATCAATTCACGAAGAGAGACCTGGTAAAGCAAATAGCTCCTCTCCTACGAGAAAACGCCTCGCGGTTCTCTGATGTATCGTATGTGATGGTGGACATGCCAAACGGTATCAATTTAGGGCAGTATGATTTTGAACGGCAGGGTTTTGTCACCAATAACTCATTTAGGGGCGAGTTGGGTGCTGATAATGAGGTTCCTTATAAGCGCGATTCGATACGGTATCCGGATGTGCTCGGATATAATCTTTCCTTTGTGAATGCTGGTGAGCTTGATCTCATCAAGATTCCAGAAGACGCTGCTCGGGGAATTAGTAAATATAATGGTGGTTATTCTTATAACGTAAACTTCCGATTCTATGGGTTTGTGCATTCTGTTGCAGAGAACAAGCTGGATGACTATCGGACCAAGTATGTGGTGATGAAAATTACCAAGGTTGAGCTTGTCAGCAATCTTCTGAATGACCCAGTAAGGGTTCTAGCTACAGTGGATCTATAAGTTGACTCGACTCATACATCCAGGCGGGGGGGCTTTTTTCGATGGCTTTAGGTTGGATACGTTAGGGGCGATCAAGGCAAGTAAAAGCAGCTGAGCTATGGCTAGCTCGGCTGCTCCTTACTCTTGGTTGGGCGGTCTACGTCAGAGATAAGCCTGGTCGCGGATCCTTGAGCCAATTCACCAATGGCCTGTTGTCGCTACCGTCGATCCTAAGGGATTTACGTGGTCTGTGCGGTTGTTCGTGACTGCGTCCAGGGCGACCAGGCTGATGTGAATGTTTCTGCAACCGCTGGTAATGCGCATAGTCGATCTGGCTGAGGTCGACCTTGAAACGCAGCATTTCGATGGTCTGTTGCTTGATCTCGATGCTGTAATCGTCGCCGTACTCCGCGGTAGTGGAGTCATTGCTATGCCCCGTAAGGGCCTGAATCCGCGCTTGATCGACTCCTGTCTGTCGGAGCTGATTGATGAAGGTGTGTCGTAGTGAATGGAAGCTAAGGCCATTGAGGCGCGGAAATCCGCACTGCTGTAAGTAGCCGGCTCGCTGGGGATCGCCACAGAACCAGCGCGAAGCGATATGGCTGTGCGCTCGACGGGTATCGGCACGCATTTCCGGAAACAGTAGCTCTTTGCTGGATTTCGCAGCGGCACGTCGCTGGGCGACGAAATCGAGAAAGCCTTTTTCCAGTAGCACGGAATGCAGCGGGATATCGCGAGCACTGCTGCTATTTTTTAGCAGCTTGTGAGGATGGTTCAGGCTGTGGCTAATCACCCAGACACCGCAAGGTGTCTGGTGGATATCCTCGATTGTCAGTTGGCATAGCTCATTCAATCGAGACCCGGTGAACAGGCCCAACAGCGGCAGCCAGAATTTGAAGTCATCCATGCGCCAGCGAGGTACTTTCGGGCAGACGTACACCGGTCCGTTGAGCAGCTGTTCAAGCTCTTGCGGAGTGTACGCACGCCGTACTCGAGCGCTACGCTTGCGGGCCTTCTCCTTGAGCCGGACGGGGCCGGCAATGTCGCGGGCGATCCATTCGTTCTCGTAGGCGAAGCGAAACATGGCTCGGGCCAGGTCGAAGTATTTCTTCGCGGTCTTGGGATGCACGACTTCGTATCCACCTTGCTCGATCAGGACATGGATAGGCGTGTCATTGAGTTCGCGAATCTGGCGCCGATTTCGGGGATACATCATCAGCGCCGTGCGGAGGTTACGAAAGTCCTCCGTCGTTACTGACTGGATCGGGCGCAAAGGGCCCAGCAGCTCGCAGGCGGTTTCGAGCCTTGCGCAGTTCAGAAAGCGCGTTCCCTGATGCGACCATTGCCCGGTCAGCTCTTGGTCACGGCGGTAGCGCTCCATCAATTGCTGAATGGTCATACGGGCATCGGGTGATTGCTCGTTTTGAGGTACCAGGCCTCCAGCGAACAGTGCGCCGAGTGGGTTTGCCGGCGCCGAGTCCAGGTGAGAACTCGGTATGGCCCAGTTGTCGTTGTGATCCGGAGTTGGTGCTGTTGGTGGCGTTTGTCCCGGTGGGATTGGCATATCGCTGTCAGGGCGCAGTCGCGCACGCATGGCCTCGACATGAATGCGCAGTTCGTTGAGTGTGGGGATGCCACTGCCAAACTGCTGGCCCTGAAGCACCAGCCCCGACAGCCAGTCGAAGCGTTCCAGTACAAAGCCCGACTTGAGCACGGCTTCATGCAGGTCGTGGGTGTGCAGGTCGAACGTTAGCCGAGCTGGAAGCTGGGGATAGTTGCTGTGCAGCAACTCCGGCATGTCGACATCAAGCAGATGAGGTGAGCCGATCGCGGGGTGCAGGCAGTGGGCCGGATTGCTGGCGCCTGCCGGGCTATCGAGTTTGCGCAGGAACTCGTGGTCGCGCTCACGCAGGTCCGTAGGGCGCAGTGCCAGCCAACGGGGGTTATGCCGGAAATGCAGGCCGTGCTCAGGCAGGAGGTAGCGACGCAGCGCTTCCAGTTGGAAGCTGGCGTGATAGAGCGGAAACCATTCGCCGCGCTGTAGGTGCTGTTCCAGTAGTTCCTTCAACTCAGCCATGCCCTGCAGAATGAATTGGGCACGTTGCTGTGCTTCTGCCGAATCCAGTGTGTGCAGCTCGAATACCTGGGTTTTCAGCATCAGGGGATAGGCAGCACCCAGGAGGTCGGGGAGCGGCACTTGCAGGGTGAATTGCCGTGCTTCGCGCAGCATGAAGGTGGGCATGTGGCGCAGTTGCTCGTAGCGCTGGCGGCCAATGGTCAGGGTGAGATCCTGCACCGGGCAAGCAATCTGCGAGCTATGTGGTGGCGCTGTTTTACGCGGAGCTGTCTGCGGGCCGAGCGGGCGGATGGACGTCCGAATGGCGGCCAATTCGTGCTGCAGGCCTTCACCCGTCTTGATTTCGCCAAGGCGAAAGCGGAGTTGGCGGATACGTTCGGCCAGATCCAGGGCCAGTTCACGGGCGTCCTCGACGGACATGCTATCGAGCGGCCAGCGAATTTCGCGAGGGACGTATGGGAAGCGCTGCTGAAGCAGCCGAGGGAGGATCAGCCGGAAAACCAGCTGGTCGTTGCTGTCGCGGTACAGGTAATGGGCTAGGTGTTGCATGGGGTTCAACCTCGTCGTCAGTGGAAATTTCTGAGAAATTTCCAGACTCGGTTTGAACCCCATTTCGATTAAGTCTTTAAAATCAAAGACTTAGCTTCATGATTGGTGGAGCCGGGGGGATTTGAACCCCCGTCCGCCAGTTCTCCACTGTCGGTACTACATGCTTAGCCGTGTCTATTGAGTTAACCCTCAGCCGCCCGACGGGCAGGGTGCATTGGGCGAGTTGTGTAAGTTTTAGCCACTTCGTCCACAACGTACTACGCGGCGATCCTGTTCTGCATGACAATCACTTCAGGTTTACAGGCATCCCCTAGTGATCGCTGGAGCCGAAGCTACCAGAAGGACTAGTCGCGCCGCTTACGCAGCGAGAGCGTAGCCCTCGTAGTTTTCGTCATTGGCAACTATAGAAAGTTGCAACAGTTGATTTACGACTTCTGTTACCAAGTCGGCATGCACCTCGAGCTTCGCTACCGGCGTCGAATCCTAATCGGCCCCAAAACTTTTCGGTTACAGATAGGACTCAAAGTGTACGGCAAAGGTTCCTCAGCGTCGACTGCGGATTCCATCGCGGGAAGCTATGATGGCGCCTCGCATCTGCCCGCGTCCTCTGCAAAGGAGCTGTAATGCCGAGTTCTAGCCGCTACCCTCTACGTCAGTGGATCTGGCGAGCGTTCGTGCAAAGCGCGCTGATCCCGCTGATTCTGGTGGAGTCGGTGCTGATCGCGGTGTATCTGCTGAGCAATCAGGCGATTCGTGACGCGCAGATCGAGCATCTGCAGGAAACGGCCGTGAAAGATCTGGCCAGTGCCGCGTTGCGCGAAGCGCAGATCATCGACGGGCGGCTGCGTTCTATCGAATCGCTGGTGCAGGTATACCGCGACGGCGCTCACAAAGCGTTGCTCGATACCCGTTTCCAGGCCGATGAGCTTGAGCGCCAACGCCACGCGGTCACTGACAGTGGCGTGTTCTATACCCGCAGCGATGACGGGCGCGCAGCATCCTTCTATGCCAACAGCACGCCACTTGCCCAGCAGGATCACGCCAAGGTCATGCGGCTATCGCAACTCGATCCGCTGATGCGTTCGATCCAGCAGGCCAGCCCGCTGGTAGCGGCGCTGTATTTCAATACCTGGGACAGCTACAACCGCATCTATCCCTGGTTCGATACGCCGGCGCAGTATCCCCACGACATGGTGATACCCGATTACAACTTCTATTACCTCGCCGACGCCAAGCACAACCCCGAGCGCAAGGTGATCTGGACCGAGGTTTACCTCGATCCGGCGGGCCTGGGCTGGATGATGTCGGCCATCGCCCCGGTGTATCGCGATGACTTCCTCGAAGGCGTGGTCGGTCTGGACGTGACCGTCAGCCAGGTGCTGGGCGAGATCGCCGAACTCGACGTGCCCTGGCAGGGCTACGCGATGCTGGTCAGCCATGAGCACAACATCATGGCGTTGCCGAAGGCCGGGGAGCTGGATTTCGGCCTGCGGGAGTTGACCCAGTACTCCTACGAGGAGGCCGTGCGCCGTGAGGTACTCAAGCCCGAGGACTTCAACCTGGCCAAGCGTGAGGGCATGGAGCCGTTGCTGCAGGCAATGAACGAGGGCAATGGCAACGTGCAGGAGGTGCTGCTCGGCGGCCGCAGGCAACTGGTGGCCTGGAGCGAGATTCCGCAAACCGGCTGGCGCTTGCTGCTGGTGGTGGACGAGGAGCAGATCTTCCAGGAAACCAACCAGCTGGCCGAACGTTACATGCAGATCGGCTATCTGCTGATTGCCGGTCTGGCAGCCTTCTATCTGCTGTTCTTCGCCCTGATGTGGCTGCGTTCGCGCAAGCTGAGCAAGCAACTGGCCGAGCCCATCGATGGCATCGTCGACATGGCGACCAGCCTGGGCCAGGGCAAGTATTTGCCAGCCGTGCCGGACAGTCATATCGCCGAGGTCAGTCGCCTGGCCGATGCCGTGCAGCAGGCCGGCAAGCAGCTCAAGGCCAGCGAGCATGAGCGGCAGGAGGCGCAAAGCATTCTGCAACTGGTGCTGGAGAGCACGACTGAAAGCCTCTGGCAGATCGATACCACGGATCTGACCATCGATCTCAGCGAGCGCTTCGTCAGGCGTTTTGGCCTGGGAGCGCATCACTTGACGCTGAGCGAGTTCAACCGGCGCGTACACCCCGATGATCTGGAGCGTCTGCGTCATCTGCGCAAGCTGTTCGCCGACAGTGGCGAGGAATACTTCGACGCCGAATACCGCTATCTCGACTGTCGTGGCGATTACCTCTGGCTGCTCAGCCGTGGCAAGGTCCTGGCGCGTGACGCGAGCGGCTGGCCGCTGCGCATTGCCGGCACGCACGTCGACATCACTCGGCTCAAGCAGGTGCAGGAAGAACTGCGCCACGCCAGCCTTGAAGCGCACGCGGCCAGCCAGGCCAAGAGTCGCTTTCTGTCGAGCATGAGCCACGAGCTACGCACACCGCTCAACGCCATCCATGGCTTCGCCCAGTTGATCGAGATGGAGGCGCAGGACAAGCAGGACGCCAGGCTGGAGACCGATTACGCGCGCGAAATCGTCACCGCCAGTCGCCATCTCACTTCGTTGGTCGACGACATTCTCGACTTGTCGAGTATCGAGAGCCGGCGCCAGCAGTTGCAGTTCCAGGCGATCGAAATCGGCGCGCTGCTCAGCGGTTGTGCGGAGCTGGTGCAGCCCGAAGTGCAGCAGAAACAGCTGCAATTGCAGGTAATGGAGGCGGCAAATCCACCCTTGTTCGTGCAGGGCGATCCGCGTCGGGTACGGCAGATTCTGCTCAACCTGCTTTCCAATGCGATCAAGTACAACAGCCCGCGCGGCTTGATCCGCATGGGCTACGAGGTGCGTGCCGACTGTGTGCGCTTGTGGGTCGACGACACTGGGCCGGGTCTTTCCCGCGAGCAGCAGGCGCAGTTGTTCCAGCCGTTTCAGCGTCTCGGCCGGGAGAGCTCGAATATTCCCGGCACCGGCATCGGGCTGGTGCTCTGCCGCGAGCTGGCCACGCTGATGGAAGGCGAAATCGGTGTGCGTAGCGAGCCCGGCGTTGGTAGCCGGTTCTGGCTCGACATACCCAGCGCGGCCAGCCCAGATGGGCAGGACGACGAGACCGCCGAGGTGCCGGCGCAGGCCGTGCAGAGTCTGGTACAGGTGTTGTGCGTGGAGGATCACCCGGCCTGCATGAAGATCCTGCAGGCATCGTTACGTGAGTTTGCCGAGGTCAGGGGCGTGAGTTCATGCCAGCGGGCACTGGCCGAGTTGCAGGAAAGTGAGCCGGCATTGGTATTGCTGGATATCGACCTGCCTGACGGCAACGGGCTGGATGTTCTCGACGCCATGCGCGCCGAGCCGCGCTTGCGTGATGTTCCGGTGATGGTGATCAGCGCGGTGGCCGACGCACGTTTGTTCGAGGATGCCAAGGCGCGCGGCGCTTCGGCCTGTCTGAGCAAACCGGTGGATCTGCAGGAGGTGCGTCAGGTCGCGCTGGGCTTGCTGTACAGCGGTTATTGAGCGAGCCCAGCGTTATTCATTCGCTGGCGGCCAGCAGGTCGAGGGCTTCGCCCAGCACCTTGACCGACTCGGCATGATCGCCGGCCTTGTGCAGGGCTTCGCCCTCGGCGCGTAGTTCCTGCACCTTGGCCAGCACCTCGGGATCGGCGGGCGGATCGCTTTGCAGCAGGGCATCGATCTTGGCCATGTCCTGCGGACAATGCATGGCCCACAGTGGCAGGCTGATCAGGGCAGCGGCGAGAAACATGAGTGTGCGGCGCATGGCGACTCTCCTGAAACGGGTGGCGGGAATCTCAGTATAGAAGCCTGTCGTCAGTGCGTTGGTGCGTCAGTAGTGATACCAGCGCAGCTCCAGCTTCACCTCGTTGACCGGGCTGGCGAGCTGGCTGAACTCGCGCTGGGCGCTCAGGCGCAGGCCGAGGTTGCGTGACACTTCCCACTGCTGGTTGAGCGACAGGCGCCTGCGTACTTCGCCGTTATGGAAATAGTCGCCAGCGGCTTCCAGGGTCAGGTTGCCCACAGGGTTGCGCCACAGCAGGCCGCTGTTGAAGCCTGCGGCGGGGGAGATGACGGCGGCGAAATCCTCGTTGTATTCCAGGCGCGCGGTGCCGAGGGCGAAGCCGAGCAGATCCTCGTGCAACTGCCAGGTGGCGCCGGCGCCGCCGCTGATATGGCCGACCAGCGGGGTGTCGCCATCTTCGCCGAGTACTCGCTCCAGGCCGCCGCCGATCTGCCAGGAAAGCGGTTGCAGCAGGGCGTTGCGCGGAGTCAGCGAACGGATGTTGGCCAGGTCCAGGCGTTGCAGCTGCCAGTGGTTGTTCTCGTACTGGCGCAGCTTGAGCTGGAGAATCTCGATCTGCGCGCCGAGGGGGAAACCGTCGAGGTTGTCGTTGAGGTCGTGGTAGGCCATGCGCAGGCCGTACTCGGCGAAGGCACGGTCATCGCGGCTGCCGCCGGCCAGTTGCCAGGTGCGCGACTGGTGGCCTTCCTCGGGCAACGGCGGGCGTTCGACTTCCAGGGGCTGTGGAGGGTTGCGATTGATCGCACCGAGCAACTGGAAGCTGCGCTGGGCGTTGCTGCTGCGCTCTTCATCGTTGGCGTGGTAGCGCACCAGGCGGAAGGCGGCGTCCTGGATCAGCGCGCGACGTTCTGCCGGCAGGGCGAGGAAGTCGCTGTCATCGAGCATCGCCGGGTCTTGGCGCAGGCGCAGTACCCAGGCCTGTTCGTCGCTATCGAGCGGTTCGGCGCGCGCCAGCAGCTCGCGCTCACGCGAGGGGCGATAGTCGATGCGCTCGATCAGCCCGGCGTCCTTGACCGCGCGCACGGTGTCGGTGGGGATGGCGGTGAGCGGGAAGTGCTCGGTCAGCTCGATGCCGGGGCGGGCGATTTCCAGCAGCTCCAGCAGGCGGTAGGAGCAGTTCTCGTCGAAGAAGAAGTAGTCGAAGCGGATCTGCTTGAGCTCCCAGACGTGCTCGACCATGCGCGCGGTTTCTTCCGGCGTCAGGTTCAGCCGGTATTCCCACAGGTCACGGTTTTCCAGGCGGTTGTACTCGCTGAGTTTCTCGCGATACGGCACCAGGGCGAACAGGCCGGGGTAGCCGCCCATCAGCCCGCGCCAAGCGTAGAGGATGCTGTTGTCGTCGCCTTCGATGAAGGCACCGAAGTTCAGCGCGTAGCTCAGCAGCGCGGTGTTGTGGCTGTCGATATCGGGCTGATCGATGCGCAGCAGGGTATGGCCGAACATCGACGACGGGCTGTTCAGGTAGGCCGCCGGGAACACCAGCACCGTGCTGTGCGGATTGACGTCGGCGAACCAGTTGCGAAATTCGCTGCAATCAGGGCTGGGCAGGTCATCGAGTTGCAATTGCGCCTTGAGCCAACGGGTACGCGCCGGGTAGATGCACTGCGGGTGGCGGTCGCCCAGTTCGGCGGGTTGGTACAGCGCCTTCAGGCTCGCCTGCAGTTCGGCGGCCGGGTTGCTGTCGCCATCTTCTGCGAGAAAGAACTCCTCGTCGTCGACATAGCTGCGCCAGCCGCCGAGCTTGTCGGTTTCGTAATGGCCGAGGGCGATCCAGTAGGGATCGTCGGCCAGTTGTTCGAGCGTGGCGGCATGCAGGGGAAGGCTGAGGCTCAGGGCAAGGACGGCGAATATCCGTTTCAAGGTCGCTGTTCTTCTGGTCATGGCGATGGCCGAGCTTTGGCCAGGCTGTCGATCGGTGTCAAGGCCGTCGAACAATACATTTCGCGCAAGTGCTGACCGGCGTCAGTCACCGGTTTCGCGCTGCGCATCACACTGAGCGCTCTTCAACGCAAGGAGATTGCTCATGGCTCACCGTGATGTGCTGGATGCTCTGCTGCATGAATACACGACCCGCGCCGAGGCGATTCGCCGCGATCTGGGGCGCAGTCACTCGGCGGATTTCGCCGAGCAGGCGCAGCAGCGGCAGAACGACGAAGTGCTCGAAGCGCTGCTGGCCGAGGCCGAGCATGGCCTGCTGCTGGTGGGTCAGGCCCGGCAGCGCCTGGCCGACGGACGTTATGGCGAGTGCCTGTGCTGTGGCGAGCCGATCGAGGCGGCGCGTCTGGCCGTTCTGCCGGTCGCCGAGTACTGCCTGGGCTGCGCGCAGTTCAACTGAGCGGCCGATTGACCTCTTGCAGCAAGCGCCGGGCGGCGGAGTCGGCGGCATCGATGTAAGGCTGCAGGACGCTGGCAGCGCCCGCACGATTGAAGGCCTCCAGATCGCCTTCGCGGAAGGCGCTGAGAGTGACGCTGCCGCGAAAGCCGGCACTGCGTGCGGCGCGCAGGAGCAGCGCATTGACCTCGCGCTGCGGGATGGTGCTGACCAGCGCCCGCGCTTGTTGCAGGGGCAGGTGGGCGATGAAGTCGGCATCTTCGGCATCGCCATAGCACACCGCCAGACCTGCCTGGCGGGCACTGGCCAGTGCCTGCGGGTCGAAGTCCACGCCCAGTACGCGCAGGCCACCGTCCTGCAGGCGATGGGCCAGTTGGCGACCATAGCGCCCCAGGCCGTAAACGATGACTTCAGGTTGCGTCTGATCCGGGGCATTGTCCTCGGCGCTTTCGCGATGGGCGACCTGCCGTTCGAAGATCCCGAGCCAAGGTGAAAGGCGCTCGAACAGCGGCTGCGAGTAGAGAATCATGTAGGTGGACAGGGTGATGGTGATGATCCCCACCAGAGTGGTCAGCCCCAGTGCCGCTCCGCCCACATGGCCAAGGCTGATGCCCATGGCGACGAAGATGATGGAGAACTCGCTGATCTGTGCCACGGTAAGCCCGGCCATGAAGCCGGTGCGCTTGCGATAGCCCATGGCGCCCATGATGACCATGACGATCAGCGGGTTGCCGATCAGCACGAACAGCGACAGCAGCACGGCGCTACCGATCTGCTGGTGCAGGTAGGAAAAGTCCAGCTGAATGCCCAGGTGCAGGAAGAAGAACAACAGCAGAAAATCGCGCAGGCTGGTCAGGCGACTGGCGATGGCTTCACGCAGTGGCGTCGACGCCAGACAGAAGCCGGCGATGAACGCGCCCAGCTCCTTGGACAGGCCCAGCGCCTCGGCGCCGCCGGCCAGCAGCGTGCCCCAGGCGACTGCCACCAGCATCAGCAACTCCGGCGAGCGGGCCATGGGCACCAGCAGGCGCGGCAGGACGAAGCGCACCAGCAGGTAGAGCAGCACAAGGCTGGCCAGCAGCGCGCCGACCAAGGCCAGTGGCGGCAAGCCAGTCTTTTCGCTGCCGGCCGGTTGATACAGGCTGATGACCAGCATGGCCAGCACCACGGCGATGTCTTGCACGATGAGAAAACCCATGGCGATGCGCCCGTGCAGCGAGTCGATCTCGCCTTTGTCCGACAGCAGCTTGACGATGATGATGGTGCTGGAAAATGTCAGCGCCACGGCCACGTAGCCGGCACTCGCCCAGTCCAGCCCCAGCAGGCGGCACAGAACCAGGCCGGCGATGATGGTGAAGGTCAGTTGGCCCAGGCCGGTGGCCAGGGCTACGGCGCCCAGCGTGCGCACCAGATGCATGTCCAGCTTGAGGCCGACGACGAACAGCAGCACCGTGATGCCGATTTCCGACAGCAGGCTGATCGAGCTGTGATTGCCAGCCAGATTCATCGCGGCGGGGCCGGCGATGATACCGACCAGGATGTAGGCGATGATCAGTGGCTGGCGCAGCCTGACGGCGAGCATGCCCAGCAGGGCGGACAGGCTGAGCAGGGCGGCGATTTCCTGAAAGGCACTCATAGGCAAGGCTCTCGGTTGTGGTGCTGCCCGCCGTGGCCGCAGGCTTCGCAGAGGAACAGATGGAAGCTTATCGCAGACCCGATTTAGCGCATTGCCATGAATCAAGCCTTGATCCTGCTCGTACCACAGGCCCAGAATCACGCCATGTTTTGCGGAAACTTCCGCCCGCTATAAGGATCGCCAATGTCCAAGCGTAGCCTCGATGCTTTGCGCCTTGCCCCCGACTCACTGACCCGCCCCTTCGCCCCCGAGCAGTTCAACTTCAGCAGCACCGATGATCTCGAACCTTTCCGCGGCGTACTGGGCCAGGCCCGCGCGGTCGAGGCCCTGCAGTTCGGCGTGGCCATGCCGCGCCCTGGCTACAACGTGTTCGTCATGGGCGAGCCGGGCACTGGGCGCTTCTCCTTCGTGCAGCGCTACCTCAAGGCCGAGGCCAAGCGCATGGAGACGCCGGCCGACCGGGTCTACGTCAACCATTTCGACGAGCCGCGCGAACCGCGCGCGCTGGAGCTACCATCCGGCACCGCGAGTGCGTTCATCGCCGATATCAACCAGTTGATCGACAACCTGCTGGCCACCTTCCCGGCAGTGTTCGAAACGCCGACCTACCAGCAGAAGAAGAGCGCCATCGATCGCAGCTTCAACAAGCGCTACGACCAGGCGCTGGACGTGATCGAGAAGCTGTCGCTGGAGAAGGGCGTGGCCCTGTACCGCGACAGCACCAACATCGCCTTTACCCCGATGGCCGACGGCAAGGCGCTGGACGAAGCCGAGTTCGCCCAGTTGCCGGAAGCCGAGCGCGAGCGCTTCCACGCGGATATCGCCGCGCTGGAGGAGCGCCTGAACGAAGAGCTGGCCAGCCTGCCGCAGTGGAAGCGCGAGTCGAGCAACCTGCTGCGTCAACTCAATGAGGAGACCATCACCGTCGCCCTGCAACCGCTCTTGGCGCCATTGTCGGAGAAGTACGCGGAAAACGCCGGTGTCTGCGCCTATCTGCAGGCGATGCAGGTCAACCTGCTGAAAACCGCCGTCGAGCAACTGGTGGATGTCGACAAGGCCGACCCGCAACTGCGCAAGCTGCTGGAGGAAATCTACTGCCCGAGCCTGGTGGTCGGTCATCACGCCAACGGGGGGGCACCGGTGGTGTTCGAGTCGCACCCGACCTACGACAACCTGTTCGGCCGCATCGAGTACAGCTCCGACCAGGGCGCGCTGTACACCAGCTACCGTCAGTTGCGCCCCGGCGCCCTGCACCGCGCCAACGGTGGCTACCTGGTGGTCGAGGCGGAAAAACTGCTCAGTGAGCCCTTCGTCTGGGAAGCGCTCAAGCGCGCCCTGCATTCGCGCCAGTTGAAGATGGAATCGCCGCTGGGCGATCTCGGCCGCATCGCCACCGTCACGCTCAACCCGCAGGTCATCCCGCTGCAGCTGAAGGTCATCATCATCGGCTCGCGTCAGCTCTATTACGCGCTGCAGGATGCCGATCCGGACTTCCAGGAGATGTTCCGTGTACTGGTCGACTTCGACGAGGACATCCCGCTCGCCGAAGAAAGCCTGGAGCAATTCGCGCAACTGATGAAAACGCGCACCTCGGAAGAAGGCATGGCGCCCTTGACCGGCGCTGCGGTGGCGCGCCTGGCGACCCACAGCGCGCGTCTGGCCGAGCACCAGGGACGCCTGTCGGCACGCATCGGTGATCTGTTCCAGCTGGTCAGCGAGGCCGATTTCATTCGCCAGCTCGCCGGGGAAAGCATCACCGACGTCGGTCACATCGAGCGTGCGCTCAAGGCCAAGGCCACGCGCACCGGACGTGTATCGGCGCGGATCATCGATGACATGCTGGCCGGCATCATCCTCATCGACACCTGCGGCGCCGCCGTCGGCAAGTGCAACGGCCTGACCGTGCTGGAAGTGGGCGACTCGGCCTTCGGTGTGCCGGCGCGGATTTCCGCCACCGTCTATCCGGGCGGCAGTGGCATCGTCGACATCGAGCGCGAAGTCAGCCTTGGCCAGCCGATCCACTCCAAGGGCGTGATGATCCTCACCGGCTTCCTCGGCAGCCGCTATGCCCAGGAGTTCCCGCTGGAAATCTCCGCCAGCATTGCCCTGGAACAGTCCTACGGCTACGTCGACGGCGATAGCGCCTCGCTCGGCGAGGTCTGCACGCTGATCTCGGCGTTGTCGCGCACCCCGCTCAAGCAGTGCTTCGCCATCACCGGTTCGATCAACCAGTTCGGCGAGGTGCAGGCGGTCGGCGGGGTCAACGAGAAGATCGAAGGCTTCTTCCGTCTGTGCGAAGCGCGCGGCCTGACCGGCGAGCAGGGGGTGATCATCCCGCACTCCAACGTCGCCAATCTGATGCTCGACGACCGCGTATTGCAGGCGGTGCGTGCGGGGCAGTTCAACGTCTATGCCGTGCGCCATGTCGACGAGGCGCTGAGCCTGCTGGTCGGCGAGGCGGCCGGCCATCCGGATGAGAAGGGTCGCTTCCCCAAAGGCAGCGTCAACGCCCGTGTGGTCGAGCGCTTGCGCGATATCGCCGAGATCGGGCTGGAGGAAGAGATCAAGCCGGCCGACGCAGACAAGGCAAAGGCAGAAGCCGAGGCGGCCGCGGCAAAACCGGCCAAGGCGCCACGGCGCAAGAAAGGCGAGGGTGAAGGCGCGCCGAGCTGATCATATCTTGCACGGTTGTCCCGGATTGCCCGGGACAGGCGCGCAGGTGTTCTTACTCACGCCTCATGCACAGAGTTATCCACAGATTGCGTGGATAACTTTGGCCTTCACAGTGCGACCGCTCGGGGTGTAGGCTGGAGCCTGGATTCCGCGAGGGTCGCCGCCATGCCGCGCAACCTCTGCCTCACCCGCCAATGCCTGGGCCTGGTCACCCGCATCGAGTGCGTGATCAAGCCGCTGGCAGGAGACAACGGACGTTGGACACTGCTTTGCGCTGCCGGTATGTCAGGCGCGCAACCCTCGGCTATCAAGGCGCAGGGCCCGTTCTATGGACCTTCTGTCGCTGAAGACGCGCTTACGGCGATTGCCGAGAGCCTGGCCCTGCAAGGCTACGTAGAATGCTGCGAACCGCCGATCTGGTGTCTGCATCTGCAGGCCGAACTACGTCGTGTCAACGGTGAACGCCACAACCCCTCCGGGCCATTCCAGCGTCACCCCGAAACCGACGGACAAAGCTGAAACGCCTGAAGCAAGGCGCTTTCGGTCACTCCTGACATTACCGCTGGGCTGGGGTTATCCACAGTACCGGGGGCACCTTCTGTTGGTGCAGTGCGATGGGTATACTCGCCGCGATTTTCCCATCCTTCAGTGAGCTCTCCATGGAACGCTTCATCGAAAACACCATGTACGCATCGCGCTGGTTGCTGGCGCCGATCTACTTCGGTCTTTCTCTCGCCGTGCTGGCATTGTCGGTCAAGTTCTTCCAGGAGCTTTATCACATCCTGCCGCAGATCTTTTCCCTCACCGAAGCCGACGTGATCCTCAAGCTCCTGTCGCTGATCGACATGGCACTGGTCGGTGGGCTGCTGGTGATGGTGATGCTGTCCGGCTACGAGAACTTCGTTTCGCGCCTGGACATTCACGAGGGCACCGAGAAGCTCAGCTGGCTCGGCAAGATGGACTCCAGTTCGCTGAAGATGAAAGTGGCGGCGTCCATCGTGGCCATTTCGTCCATCCACCTGCTCAAGGTGTTCATGGATGCGAAGAACTACGATCTTAAGTACCTGCAATGGTACGTGATCATTCACCTGACGTTCGTCGGCTCCGCCTTCGCCATGGGCTACCTGGACAAGGTCACCAAGCACGACTGACCCGAGACCGCTTCACAACCGCCCGTCCGAACGTGACGGGCGTTTTGCTTTCTGGGCTTGAGCTTTTTCTTTGTTGTACAAGAATCAATTTTGTATAGGTTCTTGTATAGTTAAAAGCAGGAGGCAAGCCCGATGAATCTGCATGATCTGTCCGCTCACGCCCAAGCCGGGCGTGTCGAAGAACTCAATCTTATCTCTCTGGAAGGCGGCATCTATCTGCTCGAAGCGCGGATGGACGGACGCGCCCACCCGATTCTGACCGACCGGGGCAGTACGCTGAATCTGCGTTCGGTCGAGCACGCGCGTGACGTGCTGCAGGAAATGCCGGCCTTGCCTTTCTTCCTGGTGCACAGCTCGGTACATGACGAGATGTGCGGCATGCCATCGGCTGACAACAGCCTGCGGGTGCCCATCGCTTTCCGTTCCGGCTGGTGACGGCTGCCTGCGCACCGGCCGCGACGTTGCAGGGCAAAGCCCTGGCCGTCGTGGAGGTGAAGACCACTGGAGCCCATCCGGCGCGTGATGCCATCTGGGAGCTGGCGATCATTCAGGTCGATGCCGAGGGCTGTGTCGCAGAGCGCCTGCACTGGCTGTTCGAGCCTGGTGTCGCGCTGCCCTCGCAGGTGCTCGGCCTGAGTGGTCTGCACCCTCTGGAATTACGCGGCCAGCCACGCATCGAAAGCCAGGCGCAAGCGATATCCGATGCCATTCGCGGCCGCGTGCTGGTGGGCCATAACCTGCGATTGAGCCTGGCATTCTTGCGTCGCGTGCTGCCTGACTGGAACGCGCAGCGTCCGCAGCAGCTCTGTACCCTGCGCCTGGCCCGAGCGGTCTTGCCGGAGCTGGCAGGTGCCGGCTTCGACGCGCTTTGCGCGCATTTTGGCATCACGCGTTTCTTCCGCGATCGCGCCGTGCCGGATGCGGAGGCCTTGCTGGCGCTGGTCCGGCCGTTGCTGCAGCAGGTCGCGCCGGCGGCTCTGGGCCATCAGTTGCGAAGCGCGGCGCGGCCCCCGTTGCTGGCCGCTGAGCGTTTCGCCGAGTTGCCGGAACGTCCAGGGGTCTATTACTTCCTGGGCGACGGCGGTGCACAGCTGTACGTGGGCAAGAGCCGCAATCTGCGCCGCCGGGTGATGTCGCACTTCCAGAACGATCACCGCGACCGCCGCAGTCTGCAGATGGTGCAGCAGATCCGCGATGTGCAGGTGGCTATCACGGCAGGTGAGCTGGGCGCTCTGTTGTTCGAGTCTGCCGAGATCAAGCGTTTGCAACCCTTGTACAACCGTCGTCTGCGCAAGCAGCGCGAGCTGTTGACCTGGGTGCTGGCAGGCGAGCCGGGTGAGCTGCACATCGAGTTGCTCCAGCACCGGGCTTTGACGCCAGGACTCAGGCATGCCGGGTTGTTCCGCTCGCGACATCACGCGCGTCAGTGGCTGCTGGAGCAGGCGCGGCAGCGACGCTTGTGCCTGCGTGTGCTCGGTCTGGAGGAAGGCAACGGCGCCTGCTTCGCCTATCAGCTTGGGCGCTGTGCCGGCGCCTGTTGTGGCGCGGAGTCGCGCCAGGCGCACGATACGCGGTTGATCGCAGGTGTCGAACACCTGCGAACCCAGGCCTGGCCATGGGCCGGGCCGGTTGCCCTGGTCGAGCGCGATGACCGGCACGGCCTTGCCCAGTGGCACGTGCTCGATCAATGGCGCCATCTGGGTACGGTCGATGGCCTCGAGCATGTCCGGCCACTACTGACCCAGCGCCATGGCGGCTTCAACCTCGACACCTATCACATCCTGCTCAGCCACCTGCGCCGCCACCCGAACATGGAGATCGTGCTGCTGTGAGTGTTCGTCGTCTGCTGCTCATTCTGGGTGACCAGCTCACCCACGGCCTTGGTGCGCTGAAGGACGTCGACCCGGACCGTGATCACGTGCTGCTGGCCGAGGTGATGGAAGAGGCCAGCCATGTGCCGCATCACCCGAAGAAGATCGCCCTGATCTTCAGCGCCATGCGTCATTTTGCCGAAGCGCTGCGCGAGCGGGGCATCCAGGTGCACTACGTGGCCCTGGATGATCCGGACAACAGTGGCTCGCTGCCCGGCGAGCTGCTGCGCTGGACGCAGCGGCTCGATCCTGCCGAGGTGCATCTGACCGAGTGCGGCGACTGGCGCCTGGAGCAGGCACTGCGTCACTGTGGCGTGCCGATTCACTGGCATCAGGACAGCCGCTTTCTCTGCAGCCGCGCTGCGTTCGCCGCCTGGGCCAAGGGGCGCAAGCAACTGCGCATGGAGTTCTTCTACCGCGAGATGCGCCGTGACAGTGGTCTGTTGCTCAATCCCGACGGCACGCCGGAGGGCGGTGCCTGGAACTTCGACGCCGACAACCGCAAGTCGTTGCCCAAAGGCATGCTTGCGCCTGCACCGTTGCGCATCGAGCCGGACGCCATCACGCGTGACGTACTGGCGTTGGTCGGGCAGCGTTTCGCCAGCCATTACGGCAGCCTGGAAGGCTTCGATTACCCGGTCACGGCCGAGCAGGCCGAGCGCCTCTGGCAGCATTTTCTCGACAACGGCCTGGCCGACTTCGGCGACTATCAGGACGCCATGGCCGATGGCGAACCCTTTCTCTTTCACTCGCGCATCAGTGCCGCGCTGAATATCGGCCTGCTCGATTTGCGGCGGCTCTGCGCCGAGGTCGAAGCGGCCTATCGCGCTGGCGACGTGCCGCTGAACGCCGCCGAAGGTTTCATCCGTCAGCTGATCGGCTGGCGCGAGTACGTGCGCGGCATCTACTGGCTGCGCATGCCGGAGTACGCCGAGGGCAACCGCTTCGGCAATTCACGCGCGCTGCCGGCGTTCTACTGGACCGGCAAGACGCGGATGAACTGCATGCGCCAGGCCATCGGTCAGACCCTGGAGCATGCCTACGCGCACCATATCCAGCGCTTGATGGTCACCGGTAACTTCGCCTTGCTCGCGGGCATCGCACCCAAGGCCATCTGCGACTGGTACCTGGCCGTATACATGGATGCCTTCGACTGGGTCGAGCTGCCCAACACCCTGGGCATGGTGATGCATGCCGACGGTGGCTACCTCGGATCCAAGCCGTATTGCGCCAGCGGCCAGTACATCAAGCGCATGTCCAACCATTGCCAGGGCTGCAGCTACAAGGTGAGCGAGAGCACCGGTGAGTCGGCCTGCCCCTTCAATGCGCTGTATTGGCATTTTCTGATGCGCCACCGCGAGCCCCTGGAGCGCAACCCGCGTATCGGCATGGTCTATCGCAACCTGGCGCGCATGACCGAGGCCAAGCAGCAGGCGCTATGGGACTGGGGCGAGCGCCTGTTGGCGAAACTCGATGCCGGGGAGATGCTGTGAAGAAGAGCGAGCTGCCGGTCAAGACCTGTGGGGTCTGCGGGCTACCGTTCACCTGGCGCAAGAAATGGGCGCGCTGCTGGGACGAGGTGCGCTACTGCTCCGAGCGCTGCCGGCGTTCGCGCAGCTCCATTTGTCGCCGCTGAAGCGCCTCCCACGACATGTTCGTGTCGGCTCTGGCATCCTGCTTCGCTCTACCTCCTGCATCCATGCAGTCGCAGCTGCGACGGGCGATGCATGGGTTCGTGACGTCGCGCCAGGCTTCTGTGCTAGTCTGGCCGGCCTTTTTCAGCCCCAAGCGGAGCCTTTCATGTCCGAACTCAACTTCAGCCCCGATCTGTCCTCCGATGAAGGTCGTGTCAGCTACGGCATCGGTCGTCAACTCGGTGGTCAGTTGCGTGACAACCCGCCGCCCGGCGTTGACCTGACGGCCATCCTCGCCGGCCTGACCGACGCGTTCGGTGGCCAGGCCAGTCGTGTTTCCGAGGCCGAGCTGGGCGCCAGCTTCAAGGTCATCCGCGAAATCATGCAGGCCGAAGCTGCCGCCAAGGCCGAAGCCGCTGCTGGCGAAGGTCGTGCTTACCTGGCCGAGAATGCCAAACGTGAAGGCGTGACCGTACTGGCCTCCGGCCTGCAGTACGAAGTGCTGGTCGCTGGCGATGGCGCCAAGCCGTCTGCCGAGGATCAGGTGCGTACCCACTACCACGGCACCCTGATCGACGGCACCGTGTTCGACAGCTCCTACGAGCGTGGTCAGCCGGCTGAATTTCCGGTCGGTGGCGTGATTCCGGGTTGGGTCGAGGCGTTGCAGTTGATGGGTACCGGCAGCAAGTGGCGTCTGTACGTGCCGAGCGAGCTGGCCTACGGCGCCCAGGGCGTCGGCAGCATCCCGCCGCACAGTGTGCTGGTATTCGATGTCGAGCTGCTCGACATCCTGTAAGCGAAATCATCAGGTGGGCCGTAGGGTGGACAAGGCTGTTTTTGTCCACCATTCGCAGTGGCGGTGGACGGGTGAAGCGTCGTCCACCCTACATGGCTGTAAGCGAAATCGTCAGGTGGGCCGTAGGGTGGACAAGGCTGTTTTTGTCCACCATTCGCGACGGCGGTGGACGGGTGAAGCGTCGTCCACCCTACGCTACGTACGAAACGGCCCTCCTGCAGCGCAGAAGGGCCGTTTTGTCTTTCAGGACGGGCGCAAGGCCCGTGCATAGCAGTAGAGAAACAGGCTGCGCACCAGTTCCTTGAGCACGATGGGCTCGCTGGAGCTGAGCTCGTGCAGGTCCAGGTCGCCCTGGTCGCGCAGTTCGTCGAGGGCTTCTTCTTCCAGCATGGCGCAGACTTCCCCGGTTTCGCGGTTGAGGATGCGCAGATAGGGATGCGGGCGGTCCAGCCAGGCATCGATCAGGTAGGTCATGGCAGGTCTCCTTGGCCGTCATTACGTAACTGAGAATAATTCCTATTACATAAATAGCAAGGGTTAATTGCGACCTTCTGTCGTTTGCCTGTTTTCAGTGGGTGAGGCGGACATGCCGGTGGCTTGTCCGCCCTGCGTACCGGTCCCTGCAAGCGAGCTGGAGGGCCGGCGCCTGCGCCACGGCGTCCAGGCTTCAGACGATTCAGGAGCGAGCCGCGCGCTGCGTTCCTGTGCCTGTGCCGGTCCGCAGGTCGGTTCAGGAGCCCAGGCGGCGAGTCACTTCGCCCAGTTGCCCGGACATGTCGTGCAGGTTGCGGCTGGCCATCTGCGTGCGCTCGACGTTGTCCTGGTTGGCGCTGGCGATGGCGGTCAGCTCGGTGAGGTTGCGCGAGATATCCTCGGCTACCGAGGTTTGCTCTTCGGCTGCAGTGGCGATCTGCTGGTTCATGTCGCGGATGGCTTCCACCGCCTCGGTGATGCGCTGCAGCATGGCGCCGGCCTCGGTGACTTGGGTCACGCCCTGTTCGCTGCGCTGCTGGCCGCTCTCGATGGCGCGTACGGCGTTCAGTGCACCGCTCTGCACGGTATCGATGATCTGGTTGATCTCGGCGGTGGACTCGGCGGTGCGCTGGGCCAGGGTGCGCACCTCGTCGGCGACCACGGCGAAGCCTCGGCCCTGTTCGCCGGCGCGCGCGGCCTCGATGGCGGCGTTGAGGGCCAGCAGGTTGGTTTGTTCGGCGATGCCACGGATCACCTCCAGCACCTTGCCGATGCGCCCGCTGTCGCTTTCCAGGCGACGGATCACCTCGGCGGTGTTGGCGATCTCGCCGCGAATGTCGGTGATGGTGGCGATGGTCGATTGCATCACCGTGCTGCCCTGGCGGGCTGAATCGTCGGCATCGTTGGCCGCGTGCGCGGCGTCGGCGGCATGGCGCGCGACTTCCTGGGCGGTGGCGGACATCTCGTGCATGGCCGTGGCGACCTGATCGGTCCGCTCGAACTGCTCGCTGACGCCCTCGGTCATGCGTGAGGCGATGGCGTTCAACTCGCTGCTGGCGCTGTCGAGGTTCTGCGTACTCTGGTGCAGGCGCTCGCTGGTGCTGGCGAGAAAGTCGCGCAGGGTGTTCGCGGCGCGCGCCAGCAGGCCAAGCTCGTCCTTGCGGGTGCTTTCCACGCGTTGGCCGAAGCGGCCTTGGCTGAGCTGATCGACATGGCCGATCAGGTGGCGGATGGGGATGATCAGATTACGATTGACCAGCCACAGGCTGAATACGGCGATGACCATGGCCGCGGCCAGCATCACGAGGGTGCCGCTGAGAATGGTGCGCGCGGCGCTGGCATTGATCTGCTCGGCCTGGCTCAGGCTGTTCTGGCGCAGCTGCTCGACCAGCGCGGTCATCTGCTCGCTGGCGGCGCGGTCGATGCCTTTTACCGCCGCATCGCCAGCCTGGGCATCGGCACCGGCGGCGACGAAGGCGTCGCGGCCCTTGCGGTAATTGCCGCCGAGCGCCTGATGTTCGCTGCGCAGGCGCTCGACCTGCGTCTTCAGCGCCGGATCGGCAGCGGCGACCTGGGTCAACTGGCCGAGGATGTCCTGCACCTTGCGCTCCTGCGCTTCGAACTGGCTCCAGTAGCGTTGCAGGTTGGCGCTGTCCTGGCCGCGCAGCAGGACGTTCTTCCATTCCTGCACCTGGATCTTGAATTCGACGTTGGCCGCGTCGATCAGGCGCGATGATTCCAGCGGTCCGTCGAGCAGGCCACGGTAGGACTGAATGCCGCTGGAGAGGAAGCTGAAGCAGGCCAGTGCGGTGATCAGGATCAGCGCCAGACTGCCGCCGAGCAGGGCGAGAATCTGCGCGCGCAGGGATTTTTGCAGGAACATGATGGGATGCCTCGGAGGTCAGGCGGAGCGGGACATATTCAGCGTAGACGCTGAATGTTGCAGATTTGTGAAACGTCTAGACGTGTCCGGCAAATGGCCATGAGCAGGCCAGGCCTTGGCGGGGGATCTGATGCTTGAATGATTGCGCAATCATCTTAATCTGACTCGGGTTGTCCATTTTCGGCGGCCCATCGGGGCGTCGAGTTTCATCACGAGGAAGATGTCATGACCGATAACGCCGCCCCACGCGCCGACGACGACCGTATCACCTGGCTCAGCCTGCGCTCGGTAGCGCTGCCGCTGGCCAACCCGATCAGCGATGCCAAGGTGCTGACCGGACGGCAGAAGCCGATGAGCGAGATCGCCATCCTGATTGCCGAGATCGAAACCCGCGACGGTCACCGTGGCCTGGGCTTCAGCTATTCCAAGCGCGCCGGTGGCCCCGGCCAGTTCGCCCACGCACTGGAGGTGGCGCCCAATCTGATTGGCGAGAACCCCAGCGATATCGCCAAACTCTGGGACAAGCTGTGCTGGGCTGGCGCTTCGGTCGGTCGCAGCGGCCTGGCCACCCAGGCCATCGGTGCCTTCGACGTTGCCTTGTGGGATCTCAAGGCGCGCCGCAGTGGCCTGTCGCTGGCCCGCCTGCTCGGCAGCCATCGCGATTCGGTACGTTGCTACAACACCTCCGGCGGCTTTCTGCATACGCCGCTCGATCAGTTGCTGAAGAACACCGACATTTCCCGCGAGAAGGGCATTGGCGGTATCAAACTCAAGGTCGGCCAGCCCGACTGGGCGCTGGATATTCACCGCGTCAGCACGGTGCGCGAGCACCTGGGTGAAAGCTTTCCGCTGATGGTCGACGCCAACCAGCAATGGGACCGCCCGACCGCGCGGCGCATGTGCCGACGCCTGGAGCCCTTCGACCTGATCTGGATCGAGGAGCCGCTGGACTGCTACGACGCCGAAGGCCATGCCGAGCTGGTGCGCCTTTTCGATACGCCGATCGCCACCGGTGAGATGCTCACCAGCCCGGCCGAGCACTGGGAGTTCATTCGCCAGCGCGGCGCCGACTTCCTCATGCCCGATGCGCCGCGTGTCGGCGGTATCACGCCCTACCTGCGGGTGCAGACGCTCGCCGAGCAGGCCGGCATGACCCTGGCACCGCACTTTGCCATGGAGCTGCACGTGCACCTGGCCGCGAGCCATACCCGCGAGCCCTGGGTCGAGCATTTCGAGTGGTTGGAGCCGCTGTTCAACGAGCGTCTGGACATTCGCGACGGGCGCATGTTGGTGCCGACTCGTCCAGGCCTTGGCCTGAGCCTGAGCGAGCAGGTTGCCGGCTGGACGGTGCAACAGGCGCAAGTCGGCAAACGCGCTTGAACCTCAGTGCGGCGGATAGATGTCGCGAGCGGCCTGGCGCACGGCGGCGATCATCGACGGCAAGGCAGGGTTGTCGTTGTCGTCGCGCCATACCAGATGCAACTCCCCGCATACGCCTGGCGGTAGCGGCAGGTCGCGGAAACGCACCTGCTCGAAGCGGATGGCACTGGCGCTGCGTGGCACCAGTGCCAGCCCCATGCCGGCATTGACCAGCGACAGGATGGTCAGGGTCGAGCCCAGCGCCTGAACGAATTCAGGCTGGATGCCGCTTGCGCGAAACAGGCCGGTGTGCAGTTCGTTGAAGGGCTGCCAGGCGGTATGCGCGTAAAGAATGAAGGGCTGACCATGGAGCATATCCAGAGTCGGCCTTGCGTGTTGCGCCAGCGGATGTCCGGTGGGCGCGGCCAGCACGAAGGGTTCGCGCAGCAGGCATTCGCTGATCAGCCCGGGTTGCTGCAAGGGCGCACGCACGATGGCCAGGTCCACGCGCCTGGCGCGCAGCGCCTGCACCTGCTCGAAGGTGCTCATTTCCAGCAAGGCGATATCCACACCAGGGCGCTCACGTTTGGCTGCGGTTATCGCGCGTGGCAACACGTCATACACCGCGCTGGCGACGAAGCTGATATTGAGCGCACCACTTTCGCCGATGGCCGCCAGCCGGGCGCTCTGCGCGGCGCGGTGGGCCTGATCGAGCAGCGCCTGGGCTTCGCCGAAGAAGGCACGGCCAGCCGCCGTCAAGGCAACCGAGCGGGTGCTGCGGGTGAACAGGCTCACGCCCAACTGATGTTCGAGCAACTGGATCTGCCGGCTCAGCGGCGGCTGGGTCATGTTCAGACGTTCGGCGGCGCGACGGAAATTCAGCTCGGCGGCCAGGGTGGTGAAACAGCGCAGTTGAGCCAGGTCGAACATTGATTCATTCCGGGTATCAATCTAGTGGCTGATTAGATTAGACCTGGATCAATGGGCGCGTCCATTATCTTGCTCGAACCGCTGCAGCGGCGTTGCAGAGGGCTGGAGGCGAAAGAGGCGGGAGTCAGAAATGCACCGCCCCCTGAGCAGAGGGGGCGGCAAGGTGCTGGGTATCAGGTGCGCAGGATCTCGTTGATCGCGCTGGGTTTGGGACGCAGCGCGCTGAACACCTGCCAGAGTACGAACGCCAGGGCCAGGCCGAGGAAGGTACCGGCGATCGGATTGGTGAAGAACTCGGCGAAGCTGCCATCCGACAGCATCAGACCACGGCGCAGGTTGGTTTCTGCCATCGGCCCGAGGATAAAGCCGATGATGAACGGCGCTGCTGGCATCCCGGCCTTGACGAAGGCATAGCCGAGCAGACCGAACAGCAGGATCGACCAGACGTCGAACAGGCGGCTGGACAGACCGAAGGCACCGACCACGCAGAGCACCAGAATGATCGGCAGCAGAATGTGCTTGGGCACGTCGAGCAGCTTGATGAACAGGCGCAGGCCGTAGAACTCCATGAACAGCATCATGCAGGTGGCGACGATCAGCGCGGCGAAGATGGTGTACACCAGCGGGCCCTGGCTGATGAACAGTAGCGGGCCCGGTTGGATGCCGTGGATCAGGAAGCCGCCGAGCATGATCGCGGTGACGGTGTCGCCTGGAATGCCCAGGGTCATCAGCGGCATCATGGCACCACCGATACCGGCGTTGTTGGCCGTTTCACTGGCGACCACGCCGCCGATATTGCCCTTGCCGTAGGTGTGACCGTCTTTCGCGCGCTTTTTGGCGATGATGTAGGACACCAGGTTCGAGGTGCCCGCGCCGATGCCCGGCAGAATGCCGATGCCCAGGCCGATCAGGCCGGAGCGACCGGCATTGGGTAGTTGCTCGCGGAATTCCTTGAGCGAGAAGCCGAAGCCCTTGATGTTCTTCATGCTCACCGACCTGGCCTTGCCCTGCACGGCATGGCGGCCGCTTTCGGCGAGCTTGATGATCTCGGCCACGGCGAACATGCCGATCATTACTGTCAGCATCGAGAAGCCGCCGTTGAGCTCGCTGACACCGAAGGTGAAGCGTCGCACGGCCTCTACTGGTGCAATGCCGACGGTGGACACGGCGATACCCAGGGCACCGGCGAACAGCCCCTTGATCATGGAGCCGGCGGATAGAGTGGCGATCAGGGTCAGGGAGAACACCGCAATGGCGAAGTATTCATGTGGGCCGAAGCTCAGGGCCACCTTGGCCAGCTGCGGGGCGATGAACATCAGCGCGACGATGCTGAAGATGGTGCCGAGGAAGGAAAACACGATGCCGACGCCCAGCGCCTTGACGCCGTGGCCCTGTTCCATCAGCGGGCCGCCGTCGAACACGGTCGCGATCGATGACGGCGTTCCTGGAATCTTCAGCAGAATCGCCGAAATCAGCCCGCCCGAGGTGGCACCGATGAACAGCGCGACCAGCAGGGAAAGACCAGCCTGCGGGCCCATGGTGAAGGTCAGCGGCAGGCACAGCGCTACCGCCATGGTCGCGGACAGGCCGGGTACCGCGCCGAAGACGATGCCCATGGCCACGCCGACGGCCATCAGCATCATGATGTTGAGTGAAAAAACGGCACCGAAGCCTTGCTGCAGTAATTCGAGCATGGTCGATCCTCAGATGAAGTTGTTCAGCAGGCCAGCGGGCAGCAACAGATCGAAGGCCTCGCGGAACAGCAGGAAGATGATCGCAGAGCAGGCAACGGCAATCAGCAGATAGGTCAGGTGTCTGGCTTTCTGGTTTACCGGCGTCAGCACGAGGAACTGCAGATAGAGGTAAACCACGGTCATGATCGGGAAGCCCACAGGGCCGAGCAGGGCCATGTAGCCGAGGATCAGGCCGAGGGTCTTGAAGACGGTCTTGGGTTCTATGACTTCAGCCGGTTGCTCGTCAGCTTCTACCGGCGCCGGGCTTGCGGGTTCGGTGGCAACCTTGGGTTTGGCAAAGGCGCTGATCAGTTGCATCACGCCAAGCAGAGACAGGAATCCGGCCAGCAGTTTCGGCACAGTGGCCGCATCGACACCGTCATGTCCAGGCAACTGTTGCGCCATGACCAGGTAGGCAAGGCTGGCGCCGAGCATGGCAATGCCGATGATCAGTTCTTTTTTGTTGAGGGTGTTCATCATGTACCTCGATGTTCTGAGGCGCAGCCCCGGCCCGAATCGATCGGGTCGGGGCTGCGTTATGGCTTACTTGGCCTTGCGCAGTTCATCCTTGAACTGCATGAAGTCTTCGCGGGTCTTGGCCAGAATCTGCTTGGCCTCTTCGGTGCCGTAGAACGCGACCGGTTGCTTGAACTTCTTCAGGTCTTCGGCGTACCCAGGTTGCTCGGTGATCTGCTTCATGATGTCAGACATCTTCTTCACGATCGCCGGGTCGGTGCCTTTCGGGAAGGCTACGACGTAGGGCTTGTCCATGGTGATGTCGAGGCCTTGCTCCTTGAGGGTCGGAACCTCGCCGAGCATGGCGTTGCGCTGCTCGTTGGGCTGGCCCAGTGCGACCATCTGCCCGCCCTGTACATAGTCCTGTACGGAGCCATAGGTGATGGCGCCCATGTCCAGGCGACCGCCGAGCATGCCGACCACACGGTCGGACACGGTGCCGCCGTCGACCATCTTCAGTTTGGCGCCGGTGAGTTTCTCCAGCATCAGGCCCTGCAGGTGGGAGAAGCTGCCCATCTCGGTGCCATAGGTGATGCTGCCCGGATTGGCTTTGGATTTTTCGATCAGCTCTTTCATGCTGTTCACGCCGGCCTGCTTGGAGGCGACGAACACGGTGCTCTTGTCGACGCCGGCGATGCAGGCTACGTCGAAGACTTCGTAGCTGTCTTCGGTCAGGCCGGCGACTTCGTTGACGATCAGCTGACCCGGGTGGGTGAAGAGGATGGTGTTGCCATCCGCCGCTGCGCCCTTGACCTGTTCAGCTGCCAGGGTGCCACCACCGCCCGCGACGTTGGTCACCACCATGGTCTTGCCGGTGATCTCGTTGAAGTACTTGGCCATCATGCGGGCGTTGAAGTCGGTGTCGCCGCCGGGGTTGGCGATCACCACCACCTGGATTGGGCGAGTCGGCCACTTGACCTCATCGGCGAAGGTGGCGGCGTGGGTGACCAGGGCGCCGACACCGACCAGGGCAGAAAGGAGAGAAGCGCGGAATGTTTTTTTCATTGGAATACTCCGGTTTGGGATGAAAGCCGCGCGAGTCAGTCGCGGCCGAGGCTGGGACGTTTCGGGTCGTACTGCCAACCCGGAACCAGGTACTGCATGGCCATGGCGTCGTCACGCGCGCCGTTGGCCACCTTCTTGTAAAGCTCGTGAGCGGCCATGATCCGCTCCATGTCGGGCTCGATGCCGAGGCCGGGCTTGCTGGGAACCTCTACCTGACCACCGATGATCTGCAGCGGTTCGCGGGTCAGGCGCTCTTCGCCTTCCTGCCAGATCCAGTGCGTGTCGATGGCGGTGACGCGGCCCGGCACGGCTGCGGCGGCATGAGTGAACATGGCCAGGGAAATGTCGAAATGGTTGTTGGAGTGCGAGCCCCAGGTCAGGCCGAATTCCTCACACACCTGACCGAGGCGCACGGCGCCCTGCATGGTCCAGAAGTGCGGGTCGGCCAGCGGAATGTCCACTGCCTCGAGGCGCAGCGAGTGGCCCATTTGCCGCCAGTCGGTGGCGACCATGTTGGTGGCGGTAGGAATGCCGGTGGCACGCTTGAACTCGGCCATCACCTCGCGGCCGGAATAGCCGTTCTCCGGGCCGCAAGGGTCTTCGGCGTAAGCCAGCACATGGTTCTGGCCCTGGCACAGGGCGATGGCTTCATCCAGCGACCAGGCGCCGTTGGGGTCGAGGGTGACGCGCGCATCAGGGAAGCGCGCCTTGATCGCGCGGATGGCGTCCATCTCCTCGGCGCCACGCATCACGCCGCCCTTGAGCTTGAAATCGTTGAAGCCGTAGCGCGCATGGGCGGCTTCGGCCAGGCGGGCGATGGCTTGCGGTGTCATCGCAGCCTGATGGCGCAGGTGATACCAGTCGTCGTGCGCACCTTGCCCGGCGAGGTAGGGCAGGTCGCTGCGCTGACGTTCACCGATATAGAAGAGGTAGGCGAGCATCGGCACATGGTCGCGTTGCTGGCCGCTGCCAAGCAGTTCGCAGGCCGGCACGTCCAGATGCTGGCCGAGCAGGTCGAGCAGGGCGGCTTCCACTGCGGTGATCACGTTGTCCAGGCGCAGGTTGATCTCGTGCGGCTGCTTGAGCACGCGCGCCTCGGATTCGGATGTGACCTGATGCTGGGTGGTCTGTGGCCCTTTGGCCGGCCCGGCGATGGCCTGGCGCAGACGGTTGAGAATACGATTGTAACGACCGACCGGTTGCCCGATCACCAGTTCGCGGCAGCGTTCCAGTGCCTGACGGATGCCTTCGCCACCGGGGACCTCGCCGCAGCCGATGTGCCCGGCAGTGTCCGTGAGCAGCACCAGATTGCGGGTGAAGTAGGGGGCGTGAGCGCCGCACAGGTTGAGCAGCATGCTGTCATGGCCGGCCACCGGGATGACCTGCATCTCGACGATCTGAGGTGTGCTGTTGCGGGGGGCTTCGTACATCTTGGCAGGGGCTCCGGACTTGGTGCGGCCCTCGGCCGCAATGGCGAAGGGACGGTTCAGTCGTGCACCGGGATCAGCAGGCGATCCGCGCTGCAGCAAGCTTGAGCATGGGCAAAGATGGCAACGAAGCCAGCGTGGGTTGCGCTGTCCTGGCGGGCACTGGCAACGGTGCGACGATGCGCGCGTTGGCAGCAGGTAACGGCAGTGAAGGTCGGTGACATGACCTGGCCTCGTTTGTTTTTATTGGAATGTCATAGGTTGTCGTATGACTTGGTGAAATTAGTACCAGCCTGTTCCTGACCTGTCAACGCTGCTCATGACCAATGATGATTGCGCTGCCATGTCTTCTGGCTTGATCATGGACCCTGCTCTAGTCTGAGCTTTGCGCTTGTGCAGCGGTTTTTCGGCGAGGCGGGCGAGGGTAGGGAAATCTTCGACGAACGGACGATATAAAAACTGGTGTTTTTTTTGTTGTTGTACGATAACGTATCTCTACAGCTGCGGCTGACGCTATTCCTCACAACTCGCTTTACTAGGGTGTTCGCATAATGAATCCACAAGAACTTAAGTCCATCCTCTCCTCTGGTCTGCTGTCTTTCCCGGTGACCGACTTCGATGCCGCCGGTGATTTCAACCAGGCCGGCTACGTGCGCCGCCTCGAGTGGCTGGCGCCTTACGGTGCTTCCGCCCTGTTCGCTGCCGGTGGTACTGGCGAGTTCTTCTCCCTGGCGCCGGACGAATACAGCGCCGTGATCAAGACAGCCGTCGATACCTGCGAGAAGTCCGTGCCCATCCTGGCTGGCGTAGGCGGCCCGACCCGCGTAGCCATCCAGATGGCGCAGGAAGCCGAGCGCCTGGGTGCCAAGGGCCTGCTGCTGCTGCCGCATTACCTGACCGAAGCCTCTCAGGACGGCGTTGCCGCTCACGTCGAGCAGGTGTGCAAGTCGGTGAAGATCGGCGTGGTGATCTACAACCGTAACGTCTGCCGCCTCAATGCCAATCTGCTGGAGCAATTGGCCGAGCGCTGCCCGAACCTGATCGGCTACAAGGACGGCCTGGGCGACATCGAGCTGATGGTGTCGATCCGTCGCCGCCTGGGTGAGCGCCTGACCTACCTCGGCGGCCTGCCGACCGCTGAAGTCTACGCTGCGGCCTACAGGGCGCTGGGTGTACCGGTCTATTCCTCGGCCGTGTTCAACTTCATCCCGAAAACCGCCATGGACTTCTACCGCGCCATCGCCGCGGAAGATCACGCCACCGTTGGCAAGCTGATTGACGATTTCTTCCTGCCGTATCTGGACATCCGCAACCGCAAGGCCGGCTATGCCGTGAGCATCGTCAAGGCCGGTGCCAAGATCGTCGGTTATGACGCCGGTCCGGTCCGTGCGCCGCTGACCGATCTGCTGCCGGACGAGTACGAAGCCCTGGCCAAGCTGATCGAAGCGCAAGGCGCGCAGTAACACTGCAGGTGGCCGCTCGCCCCGGCGAGCGGCCCAGTTGCGCGCCGGCAGGCCGGGCGTGACCACGCTGAACCATTGTCGAACCCGCATAAGAACAACAGGGTAACGCTCATGACTTCACAGATTCCTGCCGCTGTCGGCACTCCGCTGATCACCGAGCTGCAAGTCGTACCGGTAGCCGGTCAAGACAGCATGCTGCTCAACCTGAGCGGAGCCCACGGCCCGTATTTCACTCGCAACATCCTCATTCTCAAGGACAGTGCCGGCCATGTCGGTGTCGGCGAAGTCCCCGGCGGCGAGGGCATTCGCAAGACCCTCGAAGACGCCCGCTCGATCCTCGTCGGCCAACCGGTCGGCAACTACAACGCACTGCTCAATCAGGTGCGCCGCGCCTTCGCTGATCGCGATTCCGGCGGTCGCGGCCTGCAGACCTTCGACCTGCGCATCACCATCCACGCCGTCACTGCGCTGGAGTCGGCGCTGCTCGACCTGCTCGGCCAGCACCTCGGCGTGCCAGTCGCCGCTCTGCTTGGCGAAGGCCAGCAGCGTGATGCGGTGGAGATGCTCGGTTATCTGTTCTTCGTCGGTGACAAGGACAAGACCGACCTCGCTTACCGCGACGAGCGCGATGCCGACGATGCCTGGGAGCGCGTGCGCAATCAGACTGCGCTGACCCCCGAAACCATCGTCCGCCAGGCCGAGGCTGCGCATGCGCGCTACGGCTTCAATGACTTCAAACTCAAGGGCGGCGTGCTGCATGGCGAAGCCGAAGTCGAGGCGATTCGCGCCCTGGCCGCGCGTTTCCCCGAGGCTCGTGTGACCCTCGACCCCAACGGCGGCTGGTCGCTGGATCAGGCCATCGCCCTGTGCCGCGACCTGCACGGCGTGCTGGCCTATGCCGAAGACCCTTGCGGCGCTGAGAACGGCTACTCCGGCCGTGAAGTGATGGCCGAGTTCCGCCGCGCCACCGGTCTGCCGACCGCGACCAACATGATCGCGACTGACTGGCGGCAGATGGGCCACACCATCTCCCTGCAATCGGTGGACATTCCACTGGCCGACCCGCACTTCTGGACCATGGCCGGTTCCGTGCGCGTGGCGCAGATGTGCAACGACTGGGGCCTGACCTGGGGCTCGCACTCGAACAACCACTTCGACATCTCGCTGGCCATGTTCACCCACGTCGCCGCTGCTGCACCGGGCCGCGTGACCGCCATCGACACCCACTGGATCTGGCAGGATGGCCAGTACCTGACGCGCAACCCGCTGCGTATCGAAGGTGGTCTGGTGCAGGTGCCGAAAACGCCGGGTCTGGGCGTCGAGCTGGACTGGGACGCACTGGCCAAGGCGCACGAGCTTTACCAGGCCAAGGGTCTGGGCGCACGTGACGACGCGGTGGCCATGCAGTACCTGATTCCGGGCTGGACCTTCAACAACAAGAAGCCCTGCCTGGTACGTTGAGCTGAGTCTGGTGCCGCTCCGTGGCTTTGTAGGGTGGGCTTCAGCCCACCGTGACTACAATCGGTGGGCTAAAGCCCACCCTACGGGTTGATGACCGTGGCTGGCGCGGAGCGCCGCCCAGCCCACTCTACGGTCTGACGTGGCCCACCTTACCGGCTCAGCCTTTCCTCCTGTCTCACGAGCCTTGCCGATGCCAGATGCCAAACCGGGTCGTGTGCGCTACAGCATCTTGCTGATGCTGTTTCTGGTCACCACCATCACCTTCGCCGATCGCTCCAGCCTCTCCGTCGCCGGTTCGGCGATGCAGGCCGGCCTGGGCATCGACGCGGTGACGCTCGGCTACATCTTCTCGGCCTTCGGCTGGGCCTACGTGATCGGGCAGATTCCCGGCGGTTGGTTGTTCGACCGCTTTGGCACCAAACCCGTCTATACCCTGGCGTTGTTCATCTGGTCGGCGCTGACTCTGCTGCAGGGGTTCGTCGGCTGGCTGCCGACCACCTGGGCGGTGACCTCGATGTTTTTGCTGCGGCTGCTGGTGGGTTTCGCCAGCGCGCCATGCTTTCCCGGCAACGCGCGGATCATCGCCTCCTGGTTTCCCACTGCCGAGCGCGCCACCGCCACGGCCATCTCCAGCTCGGCGCAGTATGCTGCCACCGCGCTGTTCGCCCCATTGATGGGCTGGGTGGTGCAAACCATGGGTTGGCAAGCGGTATTCATCGTGCTCGGTTGCCTCGGCCTGGCGTTGTCAGTGCTGTGGTTGAAGCAGCTGTACGGGCCACGCCAGCATCCGCGTATCGAGGCGGCCGAGTTGACGTACCTGGAGCGAGGCGGCGCGCTGATCGATCTCGAAGGGCAGCGCGCCAGTGCCGGCGGCTCGCAGTGGCGATACCTGGGCCTGCTGCTGCGCCAGCGCACGATGATTGGCATCTATCTCGGCCAGTACTGCAACAACGCCATTACCTACTTCTTTCTGACCTGGTTTCCGGTCTACCTGGTGCAGGCGCGCGGCATGAGCATTCTCGGTGCCGGTTTTGCCGCTGCATTGCCGGCTATCAGTGGCTGTGTCGGCGGCGTGCTGGGTGGGTTGCTGTCCGACGGCATGCTGCGTCGCGGTCATTCGCTGACCCTGGCGCGCAAGCTGCCGATGGTGCTCGGCCTGCTGCTGTCGAGCAGCCTGATGCTGTGCATCTTCGCAGACAGCGACACTGCGGTGGTGGCGCTGATGGCCCTGGCGTTCTTCGGCAAGGGCCTCGGCTCGCTGGGCTGGACCTTGGTGGCCGACACCTCGCCACGGCAAATCCTTGGCCTGTCCGGCGGGCTGTTCAACACTTTCGGCAACCTGGCAGCGATCACCACACCCATCGTCATCGGCTATCTGGTCAGCCATACCGGTTCTTTCGATGGGGCATTGGCCTATGTCGGCCTCAATGCCCTGCTGGCGGTCGTCAGCTTCGGCCTGATCGTCGGCCAAATTCACAGGGTCGAGCTGGACGCAGGAGGGGGCGATGATGCCACTCCCTCCAAGCCTGGCTCGGTATCCTGAACGCACAACAGGAGCACGCAGCATGCAGTTGATTCCCCATCAGGATTCGCCCCGTTACATCCGCCTGCACCCGACCGACAACGTCGGCGTGGTGGTCAATGACCAGGGTGTCGCCGCTGGCGGCCAGTTCGACGATGGCCTCAAGGCCGCGTGCGGCATCCCGCAGAGCCACAAGGTGGCGCTGCTGGACATCGCCGAGGGTGGCGAGGTGGTGCGTTATGGCGAGGTCATCGGCTATGCGCTGAAACCCATCGCCGCCGGTAGCTGGGTCACCGAGCAGGTGCTGCGCATGCCCGAGCCGCCAGCGCTGGACAACCTGCCCAAGGCGACCATCAAGACCTCGCCCGGCGAGCCGCTGCAGGGCTACAGCTTCGAGGGCTTCCGCAACCCGGATGGCACGGTCGGCACGCGCAATATCCTCGGTGTGACCACCACCGTGCAGTGCGTGGTCGGCGTGCTCGATCACGTGGTCGAGCGCGTACGCAAGGAACTCCTGCCCAAATACCCCAACGTCGACGACGTGGTAGCGCTGTCGCACAGCTACGGCTGCGGTGTGGCGATCAACGCGCCGGACGCCGTGGTGCCGATCCGCACCCTGTACAACATCAGCCGCAACCCCAACTTCGGCGGCCAGGCGCTGGTGATCAGCCTCGGCTGCGAGAAGCTGCAGGCCAGCCAGTTGATGGATGGCGATCAGCTCACCAACGGCATGGACGAGGAGGACTGGCTGTTCCGCCTGCAGGATTCCGGCACCGGCTTTACCGGCATGGTCGAGCAGATCATGGGCATGATCGAGGAGCGCCTGAAGGTGCTCGATCAGCGTCGCCGCGAGACGGTGCCGGCTTGCGAACTGGTGGTCGGCATGCAGTGCGGCGGCAGCGATGCCTTCTCCGGCATCACCGCCAACCCGGCTCTGGGCGTGGCAGCGGATTTGCTGGTGCGTGCCGGCGCCACGGTGATGTTCTCCGAGAACACCGAAGTGCGTGACGGCATCCACCTGCTCACGCCGCGCGCCGCCAGCGTCGAGGTGGCCGATGCGCTGATCCGCGAGATGGACTGGTACGACCGCTATCTTTCGCGCGGCATGGCCGACCGCAGCGCCAACACCACGCCGGGCAACAAGAAGGGTGGGCTGAACAACATCGTCGAGAAGGCCATGGGTTCGATTGCCAAGTCCGGCAACAGCCCGATTGCCGGCGTCGTGGCGCCCGGTGAGCGCATTCGTGGCAAGGGCCTGTGGTTCTGCGCCACGCCGGCCAGCGACTTCATCTGCGGCACCCTGCAACTGGCGGCGGGCATGAACCTGCACATCTTCACCACCGGTCGCGGCACGCCCTATGGCCTGTCCATGGTGCCGGTGATCAAGGTGGCCACGCGCACCCAGCTGGCCGAGCGTTGGCCGGACCTGATCGACGTCGACGCCGGGCAGATCGTCTCCGGGCATATGACCCTGGAGGAAATGGGCTGGCATATCTTCCAGCTCTATCTGGACGTGGCCAGCGGTCGCAAGCAGACCTGCGCCGAACGCCTGCGTCTGCACAACGACCTGGTGCTGTTCAACCCGGCGCCGGTGACCTGAAATGAGTGGCCTGTCCGATGATCTGATCCAGGCGCTGCGCGACGTGGTCGGCGAGGCCGGCCTGCTTACCGATGCCGAGCGCATGCAGAGTTACCAGAGCGACTGGCGCGGTGCCTATCGCGGCCAGGCCGCTGCAGTGCTGCGCCCGGCCTCGACCGAGGAGGTCGCCGCCGTTGTGCGTCTGTGCGCGCGGGCCGGCGTCGCGCTGGTACCGCAGGGCGGCAATACCGGCCTGTGCGGCGGCTCGATTCCGGACGACTCCGGGGCGCAGATCGTGCTGTCGCTGACGCGCATGAAGCGCATCCGCGACGTGGACGTGGCCAACGAAACCATCACCGTCGAAGCCGGGGTGATCCTGCAGCAGCTGCAGGAGGCCGCCGCCGAAGTCGGCCGGCTGTTCCCGCTGTCGCTGGGCGCCGAAGGCAGCTGCACGGTCGGTGGCAACCTGGCGACCAATGCCGGCGGTACCGCCGTGCTGCGCTACGGCAACATGCGCGACCTGGCGCTGGGGCTGGAAGTGGTGCTGCCCGACGGGCGCATCTGGGATGGCTTGCGCGGCCTGCGCAAGGACAACACCGGCTATGACCTCAAGCACCTGTTCATCGGCAGCGAGGGTACGCTGGGCATCATCACCGCCGCCGTGCTCAAGCTGTTCCCGGCGGTGCGCAGCCTGACTACCGCCTGGGTGGCGCTGCCCAGCCCGCAAGCGGCCGTGGAGCTGATCGGGCAGATGCGCGGTCTGTGCGGCGACCGCCTGACCGGCTTCGAGCTGATGTCGCGGCAGAGCGTCGAGTTCGTCCTGCGCCATGTCACCGGCGTCAGCGATCCCTTCGCCGAAGCGCATCCCTGGTACGTGCTGATCGAACTGAGCGATACCCAGCCCAATGCGCCCTTGAACGAGATGCTCGAGCAGGGCCTCGGCGAGGCGTTCGAAAAGGGCATGGCGTTGGATGCCGTGCTGGCTGGTAGCGATGCGCAGGTGCGCGCCTTGTGGGCGCTGCGCGAGGGCATATCGGAGGCGCAGAACCACGAGGGGCCGAGCCTCAAGCACGACATCAGCGTGCCGGTCAGCCGTATTCCCGATTTCATCGCGCGTACCGACCAGGCGCTGCAGCAGGCGTTTCCTGGCGTGCGTATCGTGGCCTACGGGCACGTCGGCGACGGCAACCTGCATTACAACGTCAGCAAGCCCGTCGGCGCCGAGGATGGCCCGTTCAAGGCGCAGGCCGAGGCGATCATGCGGGTGATCTACGACTCGACTCTGGAAGATGCCGGCAGCATCAGCGCCGAACATGGCCTGGGCCAGTCCAAGCGCCTGGCTGCGCAGCACTACAAGGCACCGCTGGAGCTGGAGCTGATGGCCCGCATCAAGCAGGCGCTGGATCCATCCGGGCTGATGAATCCGGGCAAACTGCTGTAGAACGCATGATCGAAACAGGAGGATCCATGAGCAAACTCAAGGTGCTGCAGATCGGCCCGCTGAGCGAACGCTTCAATCGCGAGCTGGCCGACGAATACGAGGTCAGTGCGCTCTGGCAGCAGGCCGAGCCATTGGCCTTCCTGCGCGAGCAGGGCGAGCAGTTCATCCATATGGTGTCTTCGGCGCGTTTTGGCTGCACGGCTGATCAGCTGGCGCTGCTGCCGAATCTGCGCGCCATCTGCAGCTTCGGTGTCGGCTACGATCCTTATCCGCTGGATCTGCTGCGTGACCGTGGCATCGCCCTCAGCACCACGCCGGACGTGCTCAACGACTGCGTGGCCGATCTGGCCATGGGCCTGATGATCGACAGCGCGCGGCGCCTGTCCGAAGCGGATCGCTTCGTACGCAGTGGCGCCTGGAGCAGCACCACGGGCTTCCCGCTGGCGCGTCGGGTCAGCGGCAAGCGCCTGGGCATCGTCGGTCTCGGCCGTATCGGCGAGGCGGTAGCCATGCGCGCCTCGGGGTTCTCCATGCCGGTGCGTTACCACAATCGCCGTGCGGTCGAGGGCAGCGCTTATCAGCACGAGCCCGATCTGCTGGCACTGGCGCGCTGGGCGGACTTCCTGGTGCTGACCTGCCCGGGCGGCAAGGCCACCCATCACCTGATCAACGCCGAGGTGCTCGAAGCGCTGGGGCCTGATGGCTTCCTGATCAACGTGGCGCGCGGTTCGGTGGTCGATGAAGACGCATTGATCAAGGCGTTGCAGCAGAAGGTGATCGGTGGCGCCGGGCTGGACGTCTTCGAGCGCGAGCCTCAGGTACCGACCGAATTGCGCGAACTGGACAACGTGGTGCTGCTGCCGCATGTCGGCAGCGCCAGCGTCGAGACCCGCCAGCAGATGGCCGATCTGGTGCTGGACAACCTGCGCGCCTTCATCGCCACCGGCAGGTTATTGACTCCGTTGTAGGGCGCGTGCAACCCGCCAATCAAGGCGGCGGGTTTCACCCGCCCTACGGCTTCGCGTGCATTCATGAAAGGCCGCTGAATACGCCGGGCGGCATCTGCAGCCTGGCCTATCGTTACATCGCCACAAGCGCTGTAATCGTTTTCTAACTCACTGCCGCATCCCCGGCGCACCACAAGTGCGCCGTTTTTTCACCTGTGCGCTGATGTCGCTGCCTCTTGCCCTGTAAACTGTGACGTTTTCCGCAGGCAAGGACTCTCACCGTGCAGTCGGTCATCTCCATTTCGCAACTGAACAAGATCTATGCGTCCGGGCACCCGGCCCTGCAGGGCATCGACCTGGACATTCGCCAGGGCGAGATCTTCGCCTTGCTCGGCCCCAACGGCGCGGGCAAGACCACCCTGATCAGCATCATCTGCGGCATCGTCAATCCGGGCGAAGGCCGGGTGCTGGTGGCTGGCCACGACATCGTCCGTGACTACCGCGCGGCCCGCTCGCAGATCGGCCTGGTGCCGCAGGAGCTGGTCAGCGACGTGTTCGAAACCGTCTGGGCGACGGTCAAGTTCAGCCGTGGGCTGTTCGGCAAGAAACCCGATCCGGCCTATCTGGAGCAACTGCTCAAGGACCTGTCGCTGTGGGACAAGCGGGACGCCAAGATCATGGAACTGTCCGGCGGCATGAAGCGCCGGGTGATGATCGCCAAGGCTCTCTCGCACGAGCCGCAGATTCTCTTCCTCGACGAGCCCACCGCCGGTGTCGACGTCGAGCTGCGCCGCGACATGTGGAACATGGTGCGGCGCCTGCGCGAGCGCGGTGTGACCATCATCCTGACCACCCACTACATCGAGGAGGCCGAGGAAATGGCCGACCGCATCGGGGTGATCAGCAAGGGCCGGATCATCCTGGTGGAAGACAAGCAGGTGCTGATGCACAAGCTGGGCAAGAAGCAGCTGACCCTGCACCTGCAGCAGCCGTTGTCCTGCGTACCGGCCGAGCTGGCGCGCTATGGTCTGGAGCTGGTGGATCAGGGGCATGCGCTGGTGTTCACCTTCGATGCCCAGCACGAGAACACCGGCATCGCCGAACTGCTGCGTGAACTCGCCCAGCACGGCATCGACTTCAAGGACCTGCAGTCGAGCCAGAGTTCGCTGGAGGAAATTTTCGTTTCATTGCTGGAGGAGTCGCGCGCATGAACCTGTATGCCATCAAGGCCATCTACCTGTTCGAGCTGGCGCGCACCTGGCGCACCCTGCTGCAGAGCATTGCCACGCCGGTGATCAGCACCTCGCTGTACTTCGTGGTATTCGGTTCGGCCATCGGTTCGAGCATGACCCAGGTGCAGGGCGTGAGTTACGGCGCCTTCATCATTCCGGGTCTGATCATGCTGGCGCTGCTGACCGAGAGCATTTCCAACGCTTCGTTCGGCATCTACATGCCCAAGTACTCCGGGAGCATCTACGAGCTGCTGTCGGCACCGGTGTCCTACCTGGAGATATTGATCGGCTATGTCGGCGCGGCGGCGACCAAGTCGGTGATCCTTGGTCTCATCATCCTGCTCACGGCGCGACTTTTCGTCGATTTCGAGATTCAGCATCCCATCTGGATGGCGGCGTTTCTGGTGCTGACGGCGCTGACCTTCAGCCTGTTCGGCTTCATCATCGGCGTGTGGGCCGATGGCTGGGAGAAGCTGCAGATCGTCCCGGCGCTGATCGTCACGCCGCTGACCTTCCTGGGCGGCGCCTTCTATTCGATCAGCATGCTGCCGCCGGCCTGGCAGACGGTGACCCTGTTCAACCCGGTGGTGTACCTGATCAGCGCATTCCGCTGGAGCTTCTACGGCGTGTCCGACGTCAACGTCGGGGTCAGCCTGGCGATGGTGCTGGGCTTTCTGGCGCTGTGCATCTTGCTGGTGGGCTGGATCTTCAAGACCGGTTACCGGCTCAAGAGCTGAGGTACGCGGGGATATCGTAGGGCATACCGGGCGGCGATCCGTTCGCGAAGCAGTACGCCGTTGGATTTGTGGGGCGACGAAGGCCGGCGGACTGTTCGCTGCGCTCCTGAGTCCGCCCTGCGAGCTGAACGAGAGGGCGGCATTCGCGGCTGAAGCCGCTCCTACGCTCGACTAAGGTCGTGCACGCCTCAAACTGTAGGAGCGGCTTCAGCCGCGAAACGAGGGAGCGGGGGCATCATGCCCCCTTGTTCATTCTCAGCCTGTAGGGCGGGTGAAACCCGCCATGAGCCGGTGGCGGGTTGCACCCGCCCTACGGATCTAAAACCCCTCCCGCAGGAGCTGGGTCTTGCGCGGCTTCCTCACTTCACCCGCAATTCACACTCGAAGGTTTCCGCCGGCGGCACGTTCGGCTCCCAGGGTTGCTGGTAGGTCAGCAGCAGCCGGCCTTCGCCCGCTTCGCGAGCGCTGAAGCGCCAGGTGGAAATGCCGCCAGCACCCACCAGCCCGGCGTCTTCCGGATTGCTGTACACCTCCGGGCCAAGACTTTGCAGCACGTTCGCCGCGCCATCACGGACTTCCCAGCGAAAGCCGGTGGTGGGGTTGCTGGGCAGGCTGAGGATCAGTTGCTGGCCCTTGTTCAGCGTCAGCGGGCACTGCCGGTCCTTCTTCAATTCCAGCGTGCCGGATTGATGGGCGCAGGCCGTGAGCAGGGCCAGGGCGGGCAGGGTAAGCAGGCGCAAGGTGGCGGGCATGACGAACTCCAGTCGAACAGAAAACGGGCCCAGCATAGCCGCACCGGGGTGCGGCACGCGAGCCGTAGGGTGCGCCGTGCGCACCTCGGTCAGTCGAACAACACCTTGGCCACGTCGCCATAGCGCTTGGCGAAGTGCACGATCAGGCCTTCCTTGAGGTAGTCCGGCAGTTCCTCGTAGCTGCCACGGTTGGCCTCCGGCAGGATCAGTTCAAAAATCTTCTGCCGGCGCGCCGCGATCACCTTCTCGCGCACACCGCCGATGGGCAACACCTGACCAGTCAGGGTCAGTTCGCCAGTCATGGCCACGCCCTTCTTCGGCGCCTGGTTGCGCGCCAGGGAGAGCAGGGCGCTGGCCATGGTGATGCCGGCGCTGGGGCCGTCCTTGGGTGTGGCACCTTCCGGCACGTGCAGGTGAACGAAGGCCTGGTCGAAGAAGGTCGGGTCGCCACCGAACTGCTTGAGGTGCGAACTGACGTAGCTGTAGGCGATCTCCGCCGACTCCTTCATCACCTCGCCGAGCTGGCCGGTAAGCTTGAAGCCGCGATTGAGCGTATGAATGCGCGTCGCCTCGATCGGCAGGGTGGCGCCGCCCATGCTGGTCCAGGCCAGCCCGGTGATCACCCCGGTGCCGGCCAATACCCGCTCGTTGCGGAACACCGGCATGCCCAGCGCTTGCTCCAGGTCCTTGGCGCCGATGCGAATCTTCGCCTCGGGATCGTCCAGCAACTTCACCACCGACTTGCGCACCAGCTTGCCCAGCTGTTTCTCCAGCTGACGCACGCCGGCTTCGCGGGCGTAGCCCTCGATCACCGCACGCAGCGCCGCGTCGCTGATGGCCAGGCGCGCTTTCGGCACGCCGGCCTTTTCCAGTTGCTTGGGCCACAGATGGCGCTTGGCGATGGCGAGTTTTTCCTCGGTGATGTAGCCGGACAGGCGGATCACTTCCATGCGGTCGAGCAACGGCCCGGGGATGGAGTCGAGGGTGTTGGCGGTGCAGACGAACAGCACTTTGGACAGGTCCAGGCGCAGGTCCAGGTAGTGGTCGAGGAATTCGACGTTCTGCTCCGGGTCCAGCGTTTCCAGCAGCGCCGAGGCGGGGTCGCCCTGGTAGCTGGTGCCCATCTTGTCGATCTCGTCGAGCATGATCACCGGGTTCATCACCTCAGCTTCCTTCAGCGCCTGCACCAGCTTGCCGGGCATGGCGCCGATGTAGGTGCGGCGATGGCCCTTGATCTCCGCCTCGTCGCGCATGCCGCCTACCGAGAAACGGTAGAACGGCCGGCCGAGGGATTCGGCGATGGACTTGCCGATGCTGGTCTTGCCCACACCGGGCGGGCCGACCAGCAGCACGATGGAACCGGCGATCTCGCCCTTGAAGGCACCGACGGCGAGGAACTCGGTGATGCGCTGCTTGATGTCGTCCATGCCGGCGTGGTGCTTGTCCAGCACCTTGCGCGCGCGGCCCAGGTCGAGCTTGTCCTGGCCCTGTACACCCCAGGGCAGGGCGGTGGCCCAATCCAGGTAGTTGCGCGTGACGGCGTACTCGGGCGAGCCGGTCTCGAGGATCGACAGCTTGTTCAGCTCCTCGTCGATGCGTTTCTGCGCCGGTGCGGGCAGGGTCTTGCCTTCGAGGCGGGCAAGAAATTCCTCGCGATCCGCACTCTTGTCGTCCTTGCTGATGCCCAGCTCCTGCTGGATCAGCTTGAGCTGTTCCTTGAGGAAGAATTCGCGCTGGCGTTCGCCGATCTGCTTGTTAACCTCGGCCGACAGCTCTTTCTGCAGGCGGCCGACCTCGACCTCCTTGCGCAGCAGCGGCAGCACCTTCTCCATGCGCTTGAGCATGGGCACGGTGTCCAGCACTTCCTGCAGCTCATGGCCGGAGGCGGTGGTCAGGGCAGCGGCGAAATCAGTGAGCGGCGAGGGCTCGTTGGGACTGAAGCGATTGAGGTAGTTCTTCAGCTCCTCGCTGTACAGCGGGTTGAGCGGCAGCAGTTCCTTGATCGCGTTGATCAGCGCCATGCCGTAGGCCTTGACCTCGTCACGCGGGTCGGCCGGCGGCTGGGGATATTCGACTTCGGCCAGGTACGGACCGCGACGGCTCAGCCAGCCGCGAATGCGCACGCGGGTCAGGCCCTGGGCGACGAACTGCAGTTTGCCGCCTTCCTCGCTGACGTGGTGTACACGCACCAGGGTGCCGTGCTCGGGCAGGCTGTCCAGGTCGAACTCGCCGTTCTCATCCGGTGGATTGTCGACGAAGAACACCGCCAGGCACTTGTGCTCGGTGTTGTCCACGCGCTTGAGCGTGCGCCCCCAGGGGTGCTCGTTGACGATCACCGGCAACACCTGCGCGGGGAAGAACGGGCGGTTGTTGATGGGGATGATGTAGAGCTTGTCCGGCAGCCTTTGTGCGGGCAGCACCAGGCCGGTGGTGGATTGCACGTCGTCGTCGACAGCGTCGGAGTGGATGTCCTGATCGTTCATGGAGCACCTTTGCTTGCACGTTGGTTGCTACATGGGGCGACCTCGGGATTTTTTCAACGTTTCAGTCGAGGCTCAGGCGAATGCCCTGCAGGCGCTGTTCGATCAGTGGCGTGAGCAGGGCGAAGCACTCGCCGGGCGTCAGGCGAATCTGCGCCGACTCGATCAGATCAGTCTGCAGGCGTTCGATCAGCGCGAGCAGATGCGCGTCCTGCTCCTGATCGAGCATGCGCTTGCAGAGAAAGCGCAGTTGCATCTGCAGGCCGGGCGGGCAGCGCTCGTGATTGGCCGCGCGTACCGCCAGGCCACGCAGCCTGGCAAGGTCTTCGAGCGCGCGGCAGGCCTCGCCGATCCCGCGAATTCTGGGGTGATGCTGACGGTAAAGACGATCCTCGAGCTGTTCGATCACCGCCAGCAGTGTCTCGATCAATCGGCAGTGGGCATCGAAGTCGGCGGGTTTGCGGCGCAACTGTGGCCAGTGCTGCTGCAGAGGGGGGAGTTGCATGCTGGCACCGGGCCAATTCAGCCAGAGCTGATCCAGCTGCTGCGCCTGCGCATTGCGCAGCGCGACGCTCGCGGCATCCTGCTGCGCACCCAGCCCGCGATGTTTCTGCAGGGCCTGCAGCAGGTCGAGGCAGCGCTGTACGATCTCGGTGTCCGCCTGTTTGCTGGCTTTCAGCTGGCGATTTTCCGCACGGTGGGTGAGCCAGTAGCCCAGTGTGAGCAGCACGACCAGCAGGGTCAGAAGAATGAGGGCGGCATCGCTCATTGGGGTTCGCTTGTTGTGGTCGGTCGAGAGGGGCGAAGCAACTCTCCTGCCATTTGCCCGAGGCTGCGTGATTCGGCTCGGCGAAGGTTTCCGGGTGCACGGTAATGGAGCCTGGGAATGTTCGGAGCTGCGACTTGGTGCATGGGTTGTCAGGCGCGTTGGTTGCTATAGGTGCAACCATTTCGCTGATGGGTGGTTGCGGCGTTTTTGCGTGGAAAGGAGTAAAGTGCAACCCTTGTTTCGTGCCGCCAGTCTTTTGCGATGCTGCAAGCCCGTGTGATCCGCCTGGATGAACAGGCCCATGAACATGCCCATGACCATCATCAGTTGGTGATGTCTCTGGTCGGCCGCGCCGAATTCGAAGTCGGCGGCCGTGGTGGCGAGGTGTGCCGCATGCGCGCCTGCCTGGTGCCGGGCGATGCCGCCCACCAGTTCGCGGGCATGGGCGACAACCGCATGCTGATCCTCGATCTGGACGAGCAGGACACTCCCAGCGAAGACCTGGAACTGCTCCACCGTCTGTTCGAAACACCGCGTTATCCCGCCCTCGATGTCGATTTCCAGCACCTGCTGAGCTATGCCGGCGCAGAGCTGGAGCGCTATGGCAGTGACTCGATCCTGGCGCGCTCTCTTGGCGGCGTTCTGTTGCGTGCCCTGCACCTGCGCCTGTTCGGCGAACAGCGCCGGCAGCCGCAAGGGGCGCTGGATCTGCAGCGCCTGGATGATTACATCGGCGAGCACCTGGCGCGGCGTATCAGCGTCGCCGAGCTGGCGCAGGAAATGTGCCTGAGCCCCAGCCACTTCCACGCCCAGTTCAAGGACAGCGTCGGCCTGACGCCGCACCAGTACCTGCTCCAGACCCGCCTCGACCGCGCCGCGCGCATGCTGCGCGAGAGCAACCTGCCGTTGGTGAGAATCGCCGAGGAATGTGGTTTCTCCAGCCAGAGCGCGCTGACCACGGCCATGCGCCGCTACATGGGCCTGACGCCGAAGCGACTGCGCGCTGCGTAGGGCGTTTAGCCCATCACCGCAGATTTGGCGGGTTGCACCCGCCCTACAACCCTAAACCGATGCCGCTTTTGTAAGGCTGGCAGTTTAGGGGGGGGCGCCTGCCACCTTGTTGATCACGCCACCGCATCTGCAGCGGCGTAACCCGGCATTGGCGCACCGCCGAAGATCGCCCGGTCGAGTAGGGTGGGCTTCAGCCCACCAGTCAGCCCACATGCCATGTAAGTCGACGATGGGCCGAAGCGGATCGCCGCCCGGCCCACCCTACCCATTCTCAGGCGTAGTTCTGCGGGCTCAGCTTGCGTTCGATCAGCTCGATGAGAATGTGCAGGGTCTTGATGTGCAGCTCCTGCACGCGGTCGGCGAAGTCGCCGCCCGGGGCGCAGATGCACACGTCGGCCAGGCTTTCCAGCAGCGAGCCGGGTTTACCGGTCAGGGCGATCACCTTCACGCCCAGCGTCTTGGCGGCTTCGGCGGCCTTGACCACGTTGGGGCTCTTGCCGCTGGTGCTGATGGCGATCAGCACGTCACCTTCGCGGCCATGGGACTCGATATAGCGCGAGAAGATGAAGTCGTAGCCGAAGTCGTTGGCCACGCAGCTGATATGGCTGGGATCGCTGATCGACACGGCGGCGATGCCCGGACGGTTCTTGCGGTAGCGCCCGGTCAGCTCCTCGGCGAAGTGCATGGCGTCGCACATCGAGCCGCCGTTGCCGCAGGAAAAGGCCCTGCCCTTGTGCTCGAAACTCTCGACCAGCAGCTCGGCGGCCTTCTGGATGTTGCCCAGAGTCTGTTCGTTGGCGAGGAAGGCCTCCAGCGCGCGCTGGGCTTCCTGCAGGCTGTTGCGGATATGTTCGATCATCGCGTCTCAGAACCTCAAGGCAGTTCAGGGCTGGAATAGAAGGCGGTCAGCACTTTCACCAGATGCTCCAGGTCATGGCTGCCGGCCAACTCACGGATCGAGTGCATGGCAAAGGTGGGCAGGCCGATGTCGACCGTGCGCACGCCGAGCTGGCTGGCGGTGATCGGGCCGATGGTGGAGCCGCAACCCATGTCGCTGCGCACCACGAAGCTCTGCACCGGCACTTCGTTCTCCAGGCACAGGTGGCGGAAGAAGCCGGCGGTTTCGCTGTTGGTGGCGTAGCGCTGGTTGCTGTTGATCTTGATCACCGGGCCAGCGTTGAGTTTGGGCCCGTGGTTGCCGTCGTGCTTGTCGGCGTAGTTCGGGTGTACGCCGTGAGCGTTGTCGGCCGATACCAGCAGCGAGCGCTGGATGGTGCGGACGAAGGCGTCGCCGTCCGGTAGCACGCGGCGCAGCACCTGCTCGAGGAAGGGACCGTCGGCGCCACAGGCCGAGCAGGAACCCACTTCTTCGTGGTCGGTACAGACCAGTACGCAGGTTTCCTCGTCGTCCGCGTCGATCAGCGCCTGCAGGCCGGCGTAGCAGGACAGCAGGTTGTCCAGGCGCGCGCTGGCGATGAAGTCCTGGTTGAGGCCGACGATGGCAGCGCTCTGGGTGTCGTAGAAACTCAGCTCGTAATCCAGCACCGCATCCGGGTTGAAGTCGTGCTCCATGGCCAGCTGTTCGGCGAGCAGGGCGCGGAAGTCGGCGGTTTCGCTGCTGGCGAGCTGGGCGAGGATCGGTGGCAACTCGTTCTGCGGGTTGATCGCCCAGCCCTGGTTGGCCTCACGGTTGAGGTGGATGGCCAGACTGGGGATCACGGCAATGGGCTGGTAGAAGTCGATCAGCTGGCTCTCGACCTTGCCGTCGCGGCGGTAGGTCACGCGGCCGGCCAGCGACAGGTCGCGGTCGAACCAGGGGGCGAGCAGGGCGCCGCCGTAGACTTCCACGCCGAGCTGGAAGAAGCCCTGACGCTGCAGCTCCGGGTTTGGCTTGACGCGCAGGCAGGGGCTGTCGGTATGCGCGCCGACCAGGCGAATACCGCCATCGACTGCCGGGCGCTTGCCCAGCTTGAAGGCGATGATCGAGGAGTCGTTGCGGGTCACGTAATAGCGGCCGCCGGCTTCTGTATGCCAGGGCGCGCGTTCGTCGAGGTGCCGATAACCGGCAGCTTCCAGGCGCATGGCCAGGCTGGTGGTGGCATGGAAAGGGGTCGGCGAGGCGTTGAGGAAATCGAGCAGGCCTTGGATCAGTTCTTCGCGCATGTATCACTCCGGACAGCGATGGCGCAGTGTAACCGTTTTGCCCGTTCTTGGCAGAGCGGCGCGTGCATGGCCCGGATAGAGAACGGCAATATAGCGTGCGGCACGGCCGCATCGGGTGATGGGGGACGGAGCAAAAAAACGGATACCGACAGAGCCTCGACCTGCCGGTATCCGTGCGCTGCAAATCAGAACTTGTAGGTGGCCGAGAGGCTGAACACGTCACCCTTGGCTGTCACTTCACCGTCCATGCGGGCGCCGCCCAGGCGGTCCTGATTGACGGTGCGCAGGCGCGCCTTTTCCACGAACTGGTGGGAGTAGGCCGCGTCGATGCTCAGGTTCGGCTCGGACGCGAAGCGGTAGCTGCCGCCGAAGGAGACGAAGGTGCGGTCGCCATCGGGAATCCGCGCGTCACGGGTGGAGTTGCGGGTTGGCGTCTGGTCCAGCGCGACACCGGCGCGCAGGGTGAGCTCGTTGGTAACGCGATAATCGCCGCCGATCGAGTACATCCAGGTGTCCTTGTAGTCGTAGGGAATGACCACCAGGCTATTGCCGTTGGATTCGAGCTTGAGCTCCTTGAACGAGGACCATTGTGTCCAGGTAACGCTGGCCCCCAAGGAGAAGCGCTCGTTGAACTCATGGACCCAGTCCAGCGTGGCGCTGGCAGGTACATCCAGGCGGGACTTGGCGTCGGCGCCGTCCGGGTTCAGGCTCAGGCCGGGGAAGGCCAGTTCGATGGCGGTGGCATCGCCGAATACCGGAGGAAACAGCGGGTTGGTCATCAGATCATAGGAATACTGATCGGCATGGATGTTGTAGTCCCCTTCGAGCTTGTTGCGAATGCGGGCGTGATAGTTGAGGCCCAGGGTGTCGCGCGAGGTGGGTTTCCACGCGACACCGGCAAACCAGCCGAAGGAGGTATTGTCCACCTTCACCCGGATCAGTGCGTCGCTGATACCGGGTGGCAGGCCCAGCGGCAGTTGCGACGATGGGGTGCCGGCAGCGGCCAGCAGATCGAGGTTCTGGCTGATAAAGCCCTTGGTGTGCTGGACGATCACGCCACCGCCGACGGCGAAGGCATCGTTGACCTTGAAGGACAGGGAGCCGGTGAGGCCGACGGTCTCGATCTTGGTGTCGACCGCGAAGTCCTGACCTTTCCAGTCGCCATCCCAGGTGGTTTGCGCGCCCATGGGCACCACCTGGCTCAGGCCGAAGCTCAGCCGATCGTTGATCGGCATCACCAGAAAGCTGGTGGGCAGCGCCTTGCCGAAACCACCCTGGCCGCCATCGTTGGTGATGGGACCGTTATCGATGATGTTGCCGGTCGGGTTACCGGCCGGGTCAAATTCCAGGTCGCGATCCGAGCGCGGGTTGCCCTGATGGTCATAGACGCTGCCTTTGTACTTCAGGCTGATCCGTGCATGGTGCACGGACACCTGAGCGACGTTATGGTCGATGAACGCCATGGCGGCAGGGTTGTTGAAGGCGGCGCTGGGGTCGTTCTTCCACATCGACCCGCCAGCGAATGCCCGGCCCCAGCCTGGCGTGCCGTAGGTTGGAACACCGAATGCGCCCGCCTGAACCTGGGAGGCGGCCAACATGGAACCGGCGATGGCGGCAATCCAGAGAGTTCGGTGTGTGTTGGCAGAGAGAATATTATTTTTATTGCGCATGGCTGATCTCTTTTGTCTGAGAACTTCATTACTTCCAATAACCCGCGCCGTTATTGATCGATTCAATGCGGACGCGGGTTATTACTACGTGCCGGCCTGCACCTGTCAGTTGACCGAAATGGCCGGTGCCTGAACGTTCAGAGAGCGGATATTGCAGTTGCCCGCCAATGCCTGGGCGGAGGTGACGCGCAGGGTGTGGTTGGAGTTGGTCCATTGCACGTTGATGGTGGTCGGGCCTGCGCAGTTGGAGGCCGGGATCAGGGGCGGAGCACCGGCGATGGTGAAGCCGACGCCGGATACGGTGCCGAGCCAGGTCTCGCCGCCGTCGGTGGTGGTGCTCGGCGTCAGTGTCCATGGCAGGCCGGTGATGCTCGGCAGGGCGCACAGGCCACTGCCGCTGACGGTCACGGTATTGATGTTGGCGCTTGCCCCGCCGGCATTGATGGTGCCGTTGAAGACGACGTTGCAGTTCACCGTTGCGCCAAAGGACGAGGGGCCCGAAACCCCGATGGTGCCCGTTGCGCTGAACGGGGAGCCGCCAGTGATGGTGGCCGCCGAGGCCATGCCGGAAATACCCAGGCCGATTGCCAGGGCGCCGATGACACTAACCAGTTTGTTGTTTTTCATTGTTTCCTCACTAACAGATTGTTGTTGTATGTATGGCTGTTACGAGACGCACAACAAAACACAGACCTCTCTCTTCCAGCCCGAACTTCCCGAACAGCCCCGAGTGCTTTACAGGCAGGCGCTCGGGATACAGCTAACTGAATGCAGGTGTCGCCATGTGCATGCAGTTGGCTGTTTTGCAGGCGAAGCAAACGTTCGCCGAATCGCGGTGAAACGTCCTTGTTTCTTGCCGGGTGCAATGGCTGAAGAAATGGACTGGGTGACAGCAGCCTGCCGAGGCGTGACGGGATTTCGCCCGGGCAGGAAACGGGCGCGGATGAAGAGTTGCCTAGCGAGCAGTTCCATCTGGTTCAAGCTCCCCGTCATGTTGGTGGCCGGGCCGTACGCGTCGAGCGATAGGCAGACCGTGCGGTGCAGTCGGCGAGCTCGTTGTCTGCCTCTAAGGTAATCTTCCGGGGCGAAAGAAAACCCCAGCCAAGGATGGGTTGGGCTGCTGACCGATCGATCAACTCTGAGTAGCCGGGAAGAAGGTACACACCGCCTGTCGCCGATCCATACCAATGGATGGGGGCGGTGCGATCAGTTGGGGACGCGCACGTAACCGGGCTCGAGCCCGAAGACTTCCAGCCCATCAGGCATCGAGCGTCCGGCCTCGACTTCGATCACGCTGACGGGATGCTGGGGGGCGCTGCGGTAGTCGAGCAGCCACTTGTCCCCGGCTCGACGCATTGCGGCGGCGGGCACCACCAGCGCTGCGGGGTTGTGATAGGTGAGGATGCTCAGCTTGGCGCTCATGCCTAGCCTGACCCGGCGCATCTGCACTTGATCCAGTTCCGGGATGCTCACCACGACTTCGAACTGGGAGCTGCCGCCGGGCACGCTACCGCCGAGGGCCTGGCCGCCCACTGCCATGACCTCGCCTTGCAGGTGCTGGTCATCGAAACCGTCGCCGGTAACCTCGACCGGCTGGCCTTCGTTCAGCTGGTTGACGTCCAGTTCGGCGACTCGGGCAATGACGCGCAGTCCCTCGATGCTGGCGAGGCCGAACAGGGGCTGGCCCTGGCTGACGCGGCTGCCGGTCTGCAGCGGGCCCTTGGCTGCCTCTTCGGCGCTTATGCCGGGGGCCTGCACGACGATGCCGGAGAACGGCGCGAGAATCTCCCCCGAGGCCAGCTGCCGGCTCAGGGCCGCGTGCTTGGCCTCGGCATTGGCCAGCTCCATCTCGGCGATCTGCCGGTACTCGCCGCGGCCGCGTTCGAGCACGGCTTGCAGCTCCGCTTCTGCGGCCTGCAGGTCCATGCGCTGCAGTTGTGTCTGTCGTTCCAGCTCTTGCAGCTCGTTGCGGGCCACGATGCCTCGTTCATGCAGCGAGCGCGTGTCCTTGAGTTTCTGTTCGTTGCCGTCCAGGCCCATCTGCACGCTGCGCAAGGCGCGCCGCGCCCGGCTGACATCCTGTCCCGCCTCCCAGTCCTCGAGTTCGCGCACCGTGCGACGGGCCTTGAGCAGCGTGGCAAGGGCATCACGCACCTGCACCTTCAGCTCGCTGGCATCCATGCTGAGCAAACGCTCGCCCTTGACGACCCGTTGCCCGGGGGCAACGCGGTTGTTGGCGATGTTGCCGCCAAACGGAGCATTGATGCTGATGGTGCGCGCTGGCTCGATGCGGCCGACCAGACCGATGCGGTGCTCCAGATCGCTCGGTTGCACGGCCAGCCACTGCCCGGAGGCTGGTTCGGCAGTGGCGCGTGGCTGTACCTGCAACGACAGCGCTGCGATGCCCGCCAGCAGTGCGAGTCCGGTGATCATCAGGCGCGACAGGCGCCAGTGTTTGCGCTCAGTGGTCATTGAGAATGATGTCCCAGCTTTCCAGTGTCATGCCCAGGGTCAGGTCCAGCTGCGTCTGCGCGTTGAGGTAGGCGATCAGGGTGCTGAGACGAGCGTTCTCGGCGTTCTGCAGATCGCTTTCGAAGCTCAGCACCTGGAAGTTGCTGGAGCGCCCGACGGCCAGCTTGTCGCGTTCGATCGCCAGTTTGCGCTTGGACAGTTCCACGCCACGCTGGGCGATTTCGTACTGGCGCCAGCGGGTGCTTACATCCCGTATGACGTCCTTGACGTTGCGGATCAGTGCCTGCCTGGCGTCGGCCAACTGCAGTTGCTGATCTTCGACGTTGATCCGGGCATGTACTTCCCCCTGGCGTCTGCTCAGATCGCCGATGGGGATGTCGAGCCGTATGCCGGCATAGCTGTCCCAGCTGCGATCTGCGCCATTGCCATAGGTCGAGCCGTAGCGATCTCTGGCCTGATTGGCGCCGACTTCGAGCGACAGATCCCAGAGGCTCTGGTTCTTGGCGACCAGCAGGTTGATGTCCGCCTGCTGGCGCATGATCAACTGGCGCAGAAAGTCGGGCTGCTGTCGCTCGGCCAGGCTGATGGCCTGGCCGGGGTCGATCTCGATCGCTTCTGCATGCAGGGTGTCGGTTGCCCGCACGGGCGAAGAGAGGTCCAGCGCGAGCAGGCGCAGCAGCTCCAGGCGGCTGCTGTCGACCAGATTGGCCGCTTCCTCGACGCCCAGCTCCTGGCTGGCCAGGCTGGCTTCGGTCTGCACCACCTCGAACTGCGCCATCCGCCCGGCCTCGATCATCGCCTGGTTGACGCTCAGCAGCTCCTGCGAGCGCTGCAGGGCAGCCCTGGCGATACCCAGTTGCTCCTGGGCTCGCAGCAGCTCGCGGTACGCGAAGATGATCGCCGCGACGGTCTGCGAGATGCCGGCCTTGAGGCCGAGCCTGTTGGCCTCTTCGGTCAGTTGCGCGAGTCGCAGTGGCGCGGTGGTGACGTCGCGCCCTGCGCCACGCAGCAGCGGCTGGATGATGCTGAAGTCGACGCCGTCGTTGCGGCGCCAGCCTGCCTGGTCGGCTTGCGAGTGGAACTTGCTCCAGCCGAGGCTGACCACGGTGCCATATTCTCCCAGCACGGTCGCTGTGGCGCCGAACTGACCCGCACGCTGGCGATCGGCATGCCCCCGCGAGGCTCGGTAGCTGTTGGAGAGGTACAGTTTGGGATTGAACGCATCCTCCGCTACCCGCAGGTCGAACTTGTCGGCAATGCGCCAGAGATAGGCGCTCTTGATCGAGCGGTTGTTGCGCAGCCCGAGAAACACCGCGTCGACCAGCGACAGGTCGGCCATCTGTTCACTGAGCAGTTCGGCGGGCGCGGGGGTGGGCATGCTGGGTGCCGAAGGGCGCAAGGGCTCTTCCCGCCATGCCTGTGCGGGAGCGCTGAGGGTGACGATGAGGAGCGCGCCGAGTGCCAGTCGCCTATTCATCGCGCAGCGCCTCTACCGGTTGCAGGCGTGAAGCGGCGATGGCCGGATGCAGACCGAAGAACAGGCCGACCAGTAGCGTACTGCCGATGCCCAGGGGCAGCGCGCCGGGGGCCAGAAAGAATGCCCAGCCAGACAGCTGCGCATAGCCCCAGCCGCCCGCCATGCCGAGGACCGCGCCCAGCAGCGCGCCCACACTGGTCAAGGCCACGGCCTCGACCAGGAACAGGTTGCGGATGTCTCTGCGTCGTGCGCCCAGAGCCAGGCGCACGCCGATCTCGCGGCGGCGTTCGCTGACGTTCATCAGCATCACGTTCATCACCCCCACACCGCCACCGATCAGCGAGACGACGCCGAGCGCTGCCAGCAGGTAGCTGAAGGTTCGGATCTGCTGTTGCATGCCCTCGAGGATCTGCTGCGCGAAGATCAGGGTAACCGGAGCATCCCCAGCGATGCGCTGGGCGAGAGCCTGGCGCAGTTGCTCGCCGGCCTGGATGACTGCTTCGGCGCTGTTGGCGCGGGCCACGACGTGGCTGATCTGTGGCACGGGATTGATGCGCGTCATGCCCTCCATGGGGATGAACAGCGTTTCGTTGGCATTGAACGGCAGGAGCATGCCGGGGGCCCCTTCCTGGAGAATGCCGATGACCCTGAATTGATAGGACTGCAGGCGTAGCTGGTCACCCGGTTGCAGCGGATCATCCGGCAGGCTCAGGGCCTGTGCCAGTGAGGCGCCGATGACCGCATAGGCTTCCTTGCGGTCGAACTCCGACAGCGACCGACCGCTGGCGATCTCCAGGCGCGCGGCCTCGAACAGTGCCGGGTCGGCGCCGATGATGTTGGCGTTGCCGACCCGCCCGTGGAAGATCGCCGCTGCGCCATAGGTCATGACCGGGGACAGGCTGGCGACGGCCGGGGTTTGCCGGCCCAGCGCTTTCACGCTCAGACGCAGGGGCAGGCCGTCGCGCCCGGTGGGTTGTGGTGGCAGCTGCAGCACCAGGGTATCGCTGCCCAGGTTGCGGAAGATGGCAATCGATTGCGCTGCGGCATTGCCGCCGATGTTGAGCAGGGCCACCACCGAGCAACTGCCCATGACGATGCCCAGCAGGGCCAGCAAGGAACGCCGACCGAGCATGCGCAGGCTGTTCAGCGCCTCGAGCAGTATCTGTGCGGCGCTCGGTCCGCTGCTGAATGGCATGCTCAGGCTCATGCTGCGCCGGCCTCGCGCAGCAGCCCCTGATGCACCTCGACCCGGCGCGCCAGGCGGTTGGCGATCAGAGGGTCATGGGTGACCACGATCAGCGTGACGCCTTGCTCGCGGTTGAGCTCGATCAGCAGCGCCATGATCTCCTGAGCCGTGCTGGCATCGAGGTTGCCGGTCGGTTCGTCGGCGAGAATCAGCGCAGGTTTGCCGACCAGCGCGCGGGCGATGGCCACGCGCTGGCGCTGCCCACCGGACAGGCTGGCAGGGCGATGCTCGCTGCGTTCGCCCAGGCCGACCCTGACGAGCATGGCGTGCGCCTGCTCGCGCGCCTGGCGGGGCGCGATACCGCGATAGGTCAGGGGCAAGGCGACGTTGTCCAGTGCGCTGAGGCGGGGAAGCAGGTTGAAGCTCTGGAAGACGAAGCCGATCAGTTGGTTACGCAGGGCGGCCAACTGGTCCGGACTGGCCTGGGCGACGTCGATGCCATTGAGGCGGTAGTTGCCGCTATCGGGCAGGTCGAGCAGGCCGAGCACGTTGAGCAGGGTGCTCTTGCCCGAGCCGGAGCTGCCGAGGATGGCGCAGCTTTCCCCGTGCGCGATCCGCAGGCAGACGTCGTTGAGGACAGGCAGCGTCTTGTCGGCAAGCCGGTAGTGCTTGCCAATGTGCTGCAACTGGATGAGCTGTTCTTCGTTATTGTTTTCGAGCATCCCGATGCCACTGCCTGCGTCCATGTCGATGAACCACTGAGCATCGCCTTGTCAGGCATTTCCTGGCGCCGAAGCCTCCGGGAAATCAAAGGGCAGTCGTCCCTCTGAAAGCGGCCGCAACAGGGCCATGCCCGATAGCAGGATTGGCAGCGCTGGCTTGTCTGTAAAGCCAACTTTCTTCTGGTTCGCGCGGGCAGTGTTACCGATGCTCACACTGCCTGTGCAGCGGGTGAGCATGCCAAGACAGGGGCTGGATGAGGGCAGCGGGCTGCCCTCGACGCCGGCGGCGGATCAGAACGGCGCGGGGCACTCGAAGCGCATGCGTTCGCCCGTTTGCGGGTGGGTGAGGGCGAGCATGCTGGCGTGCAGACACAGGCGCTCATGGGCGGCCAGGGCCTGCTCATGGGCGTAGAGGCGGTCGCCCAGCAGCGGGTGACCGATGGACAGCATGTGCACGCGCAGTTGGTGCGAGCGGCCGGTGATGGGCGTGAGTTCGACCCGGCACCAGTCGCCGCAACGCTCGACGATGCGCCAGTGGGTCAGTGCATGCTTGCCCAGTTCATGATCGACGACATGGCGTGGTTTGGTCGGCGGGTCGTAGCGCAACGGCAGGTCGATGCTGCCACTGTCGGCCTGCGGCTGGCCCCAGCACAGGGCGGTGTAGGCCTTCTCGGTTTCGCGGTCGTGAAACTGGCGCGACAGCTCGCGGTGGCTGTCGGCGTCACGGGCCAGGACGATGATGCCGGAGGTTTCCCAGTCCAGCCGATGCACGATGCGCGCTTCCGGGTAGCCGTTTTCCTGCAGGCGGGTGACCAGGCAATCCTTGTTGTCATCGGCGCGGCCGGGCACCGACAGCAGCAGGGTGGGCTTGTTGATCACCAGCAGGGCGGCGTCCTGGTGGAGAATTTCGATCTGGCTTAGCGGCATGGTGTATGGGCTGGTGTAGGAGCGGATTTATCCGCGATGCTGTTGGCCTGTAGAAGCTTCGCGGATGAATCCGCTCCTACAGGTGTGTGTTGCTACAAACGAACACGGCGGCCGAAGCCGCCGTGAGCCTAGCCAGGATCGATCAACGATCCGGCAGGGTGATGTTCAACTCCAGGATCGAGCAGCTGCCCTGGTTTTCCAGTGCGACCTGGACCTGATCCGATTCGATGTTGACGTACTTGCGGATCACTTCCACCAGCTCCTGCTGCAGGGCAGGCAGGTAGTCCGGCTGGCTGCGCTGACCACGCTCGTGGGCAACGATGATCTGCAGGCGCTCTTTGGCGATGGATGCGGTGGTTTCCTTCTTGCGCGAACGCAAGAAGTCAAAAATATTCATTCTCGACCTCCAAACAGGCGCTGCAGGAAGCCCTGCTTCTTCACATCCAGGAAGCGGTGCGCGACTTCCTTGCCAAGCAGGCGATCGACTGCGTCGCTGTAGGCCTGGCCGGCATCGCTCTGGTCATCGAGGATGACCGGGATACCCTGGTTGGATGCCTTGAGCACGGCCTGGGACTCGGGGATCACGCCGAGCAGGCGGATGGCGAGGATTTCCTCGACGTCTTCGACGCCGAGCATCTCGCCCTTGGTGACGCGCTCGGGGTTGTAACGGGTGAGCAGCAGGTGTTCCTTGATCGGCTCTTCGCCTTTCTCGGCGCGGCGCGACTTGCTGGCCAGCAGGCCGAGCATGCGGTCGGAGTCACGCACCGAGGACACTTCCGGGTTGGTCACGACGATGGCTTCGTCGGCGAAATACATCGCCAGGTGTGCGCCTTTCTCGATACCGGCTGGCGAGTCGCAGACCACGTACTCGAAATTCTGCGACAGCTCGGTGATGACCTTCTCGACGCCTTCGAGGGTCAACGCGTCCTTGTCACGGGTCTGGCTGGCGGCCAGCACGTACAGGTTCTCGAGGCGCTTGTCCTTGATCAGGGCCTGGGTCAGGGTGGCTTCGCCGTTGACGACGTTGACGAAGTCGTACACCACGCGGCGTTCGCAGCCCATGATCAGGTCGAGGTTACGCAAGCCGACGTCGAAGTCGACGATGACGGTCTTGTGGCCGCGCAGGGCGAGACCGGTGCCGATGGCAGCGCTGGTGGTGGTTTTACCGACGCCACCTTTGCCGGAAGTGACTACGAGGATCTTGGCCAAGGTGATTCACCCCAAAAAATGAAGATAACGCGGGAATCTGAGGCCAATCGAGGCTTCCAGATGCCCTTTTTGTGTCCGTAAAAAGTGGCCGCAGTATCCGTTAAAGACGGGTGATGTTCAACACGTCACCCGACAGGCTGACGTGCACTGCATCGCCCCACAGCGGGTCGCGGCGCAGGTCTTCGGCAACCTTGTAATGGCCTGCGATCGACAACATTTCGGCGCCCATTTGCTGACAGAAAATCCGTGCCTTGTTGTTGCCCTTGATGCCGGCCAGGGCACGACCACGCATGGGTGCGTAAACATGGATGTTGCCATCGGCGAGAAGTTCCGCCCCGGCGCTGACCGGCGCCAGCACGATCAGATCGCCACCCTGGGCATAGATCTGCTGGCCGCCGCGCACCGGGCTGGTGATGATGCGGCTGGGTTTGTGCTCGGGTTCGGCCGGTTTCTCTTCGATTTTCCTTGGCGCTGGATCGAGAAGGCGTTCGCGTGCACCGGACGGCGGCAGCACCGGCAGATCCATGGCTTCGGCAGCGGCGACGTCGCTTTCGCGCGAGGCGCGGATGGCCAGGGTGCGCAGGCCATGGCGGCGGCAGACGGCCATCAGCTCGGCCAGATCCAGTTCGCCTTCGCCTTCCGGCAGTTTGTCCAGCGCCAGCACCAGTGGCGTGTTGCTGAAGAAGGCCGGGGCCTGGGCGACTTTTTCCGTCAGTTGCGCGTCGAGGCGCTCGAGATCGTTGTGCGCCAGTTCCATCACGGTGATGGCGAGCATGCTGCCCTTGAGCTGGAATACGGGGTCTTGGGCGAGGAGGTCGGCTTGGCTCATGGTGGTGCGATGGGCCTTCTGGCGAGTCGAAAGATGCCCGGACTTATAACGACATCGCCCGCATGCCGCAAGCTGCGTGCGTCAGCGAGGCCGCGGCGGGTCAAGACCTGGCTGTCGATTCGCTGTCGCGATCTGCGCTGCGGCAGCGCTGTCAGCGAGCCGGCCGGGAAAACTGCGTTAGAATGCGCGGCTTTGCAAGTGATCGGAAACGTCTCATGGATCGCCCCCGCTTTCGCGCCTGTTTTCTTCATCCGCGCTTCTGGCCGCTGTGGCTGGGCCTTGGCTTGTTGTGGCTGGTGGTGCAGTTGCCATATGGCGTACAGCTGAAACTGGGGCGGGCGCTGGGCTGGCTGATGTACCGCACGGCAAGCTCGCGCCGGCAGATCGCCGCGCGCAATCTGGAACTCTGCTTCCCCGGCAAGAGTGCTGCCGAGCGCGAGCGCCTGCTCAAGGACAACTTCGCCTCCACCGGCATCGCCTTCTTCGAGATGGCCATGAGCTGGTGGTGGCCCAAGGCGCGTCTGGCGCGACTGGCACAGATCGAGGGCCTCGAGCATCTGCAGCAGGCGCAAGCCGAGGGGCAGGGCGTGATCCTGATGGCGGTGCACTTCACCACCCTGGAGATCGGCGCGGCGCTGCTCGGTCAACGGCACACCATCGATGGCATGTACCGCGAGCACGACAACCCATTGTTCGACTTCATCCAGCGTCGTGGTCGTGAGCGCCACAACCTCGATGCCAGTGCCATCGAGCGCGAGGACATTCGCGCCATGCTCAAGGTGCTGCGTGCCGGCCGCGCCATCTGGTACGCGCCGGATCAGGACTACGGCCGCAAGCAGAGCATCTTCGTGCCGCTGTTCGGCATTCAGGCGGCGACGGTGACTGCCACCAGCAAGTTCGCCCGCCTGGGCAAGGCGCGCGTGGTGCCTTTCACCCAGCAGCGTCTGGCTGACGGCAGCGGTTATCGTCTGGTGATCCATCCGCCGCTCGAAGGCTTTCCCGGTGAAAGCGAAGAGGCCGATTGCCTGCGCATCAACCAGTGGATCGAGCAGGTGGTCAGTGCCTGTCCCGAGCAATACCTGTGGGCGCACCGGCGTTTCAAGACGCGCCCCGAGGGCGAAGCGAAGCTGTACGGAAAGCGCAAGTAGCGCACCTATACTCAACAGAAAATCAGGATTGGCCGATGACAGCAGTTGCCCGCCCCCATGAGCCCGTCACCGGGCTGATTCTCTCCGGTGGTGGAGCGCGGGCGGCCTATCAGGTCGGGGTGTTGGCAGCCATCGCCGATCTGCTGCCGGACGCCTCGCGCAATCCCTTTCCGGTGATAGTCGGCACCTCGGCCGGGGCGATCAATGCCGTTGGCCTGGCCTGTGGCGCGCTGCAGTTCGGCGAGGCGGTGCGGCGCTTGACCTCGGTCTGGCAAGGCTTTCACACCCATATGGTGTACCGCAGCGACTGGCCGGGCGTGCTGCGTCAGGCGGCGCGCTTCGTTGGCCATAGCCTGCTCGGCCTGGGCCGCGATGTTCCGGTGGCCTTGCTCGACAGTTCGCCGTTGCACGAGTTGCTGGCGCGCGAACTCGACTTCTCCGGCATCGCCGCCGCAGTGCGTCAGCGCCAGCTGCGAGCGGTCGCGGTGACGGCCTTCGGCTACGAAAGTGGTCAGGCGGTGACCTTCTACCAGGGCCGCGCCACGATCGACCCCTGGTTCCGCCATCGTCGCGTCGGTGTACCGACACGTCTGCAGCTCGACCATTTGCTGGCCAGCGCATCGATCCCGCTGATTTTTCCGCCAGTGAAGATCAACCGCGAATATTTCGGCGACGGTGCGGTGCGCCAGGCGGCGCCGATCAGCCCGGCGCTGCATCTGGGCGCCAGCCGCGTGCTGGTGATCGGTGTCAGCGGCAATGCCCAGCTCGAAACCGATGCCGAACTGCCGCGTGTGATGAGCACCCGGCCGCCGAGCCTGGCGCAGATCGGCGGACACATGCTCAACAGTACCTTCATCGACAATCTGGAAACCGATATCGAGCTGCTCGAACGGCTCAACCAGATGAGCGCATTGGTGCCGCCGGAGCAGCGTCCCCGTGGGTTGGGGTTGAACCCGGTGGACGTGCTGGTGATCGCGCCGAGCCAGCCGCTGGATCAGATCGCCGCCCGCCATCAGCGTGAGCTGCCCAAGGCGCTGCGCCTGTTTCTGCGCGGCCCGGGGGCGACCAAGGCCGGCGGGGCGGGCGTGCTCAGTTACCTGCTGTTCGAGCCCGGCTATTGCAGTGAGCTGATCGAGTTGGGCTATCAGGATGCGATGGCGCGCAAGGCCGACCTCTGCCGTTTTCTTGGGTTGGCCGAAGTGGCGCAGTCTGCCTGAGTCGCATTGTTTGAGATGCGCTGGGGTGCGCGGCGCGCACCGGGTGGTTTCCCTGGTGGCAGGCGGTACGCGCGGCGCACCCTGCGGCTGGTCGGCTCTGGTGTTTCAGGCCAGCGCGCCGTCACGAAAATCGCGCAGTGCCTGCTCGATTTCCTCGCGGCTGTTCATCACGAACGGTCCGTACTGCACGATGGGCTCGTTCAGCGGTGTGCCGGCGATCAGCAATACCCGCGCGCCATGGGGGCTGGCCAGGTGCAGCTCACCCTCGTCGGATAGCCGCACCAGACGCCCGGCGCTGACCGGTTGGGCGCTGGCCCCCGGCAGCTCCAGCAAACCCTGGTAGACGTAGAGCATGACCCGCTGACCATCGGCCAGGCGCGGTGAAACCTGGCTGCCGGCCGGCAGGTTCAGGTCGAACAGCTGAGGCTGGGTGTGCGGACGCTGCACGGCGCCGGCCTGACGAATCTCGCCGTCATCGAATTCACCGGCGATCACCACCACCTCGGCGCCGGACGCCGTGCTGATGCGTGGGATGTCGCTGGCGGGAATGTCGCGATAGCCCGCTTCACCCAGCTTGTCCTTGGCCGGCAGGTTGAGCCAGAGCTGGAAACCACGCATGGCGCCGGACTCCTGCTCGGGCATCTCGCTGTGGATGATGCCGCGTGCAGCCGTCATCCATTGCACGCCGCCGCTGCCGAGCAGGCCGACGTTGCCCAGGTGATCTTCGTGGCGCATGCGCCCTTCGAGCATGTAGGTGATGGTTTCGAAGCCGCGATGCGGATGCGGCGGGAAGCCGGCGATGTAGTCGTCGGGGTTGTCGGTGGAAAACTCGTCGAGCATCAGGAACGGATCGAAACGTTCCAGGCCTGGCCCGCCGATCACGCGGTTGAGGCGTACACCGGCGCCGTCTGAGGCGGGTTGGCCAGGCTGGATGCTGATGACGCGGCGTTGCGAGGTCATGGCGGGGTCCTTGAAGGGTAGGAATGACGCCATGCTATTCGCATAGAATCGATCTTTGGGTGGAAAATTTACGGCCCATGCATCGATAAAATCGATGCATGGGCGAGGGTCAGTCGGCAATCTTCAGCTTGCGCGACTCGTGATAGAAGTAGCGGATCTTCTCGTACTCGAATGGCGAGTTGAGTTGACCATAGCGGAAGCCGGTATTGGCACGGGTGTCGACGATGCGCAGGGCGCTGATGCCGGGATTGCTGCGACTGGCGTCGGCCACATCGAGGTAATTGACCGCATTCTCCAGGCCGTAGTCCGCCACCAGCCCACCGGTGTCGCGCAGGTTCGACGGCCCGAGCAGCGGCAGCATCAGGTAAGGCCCAGCGGGTACGCCGTAGTAGCCCAGGGTCTGGCCGAAGTCTTCGCTCGATCGGGGCAGGCCCATTTTCGTCGCCGGGTCCCAGATACCGCCGACACCCAGGATGGTGTTGAACAGCAGTCGCGCGGTGCTGTTCATCGCCCGCTGGCCCTTGAGCTGCAGCAGGCTGTTGGCCAGCGTGGGGATCTCGCCGAGATTGTTGAAGAAATTGTGGACGCCGCTCTGTACCAGGTTCGGCGTGACGTAGCGGTAGCCGTCGACCACTGGCAGGAACACCCACTGATCGAAGCGGTAGTTGAAGTGGTAGACGCGGCGGTTCCACGACTCCAGCGGGTCATAGACCTGCAGGGCGTCGCTGGAGGCGCGTTCGAATTCCTGTTGATCCAGCCCAGGGTTGAACTGCAGATTCTGCAGCGGATTGGTGAAACCGTCGGCGTCGACCTGGCCCTCGGCCAGTGTCTGCCCGCTGGCCAGCAGCAGGGCGATGATAAGCGTGCTGTGTTTAACCACGGAAGAACTCCAGCATGGCGTCGGCGTTGACGCGATAGTTGAGGTTGCCGCAGTGCCCGCCGCGCGGGTAAAGGGTCAGGCGGTCGCCAAAGGTGCGGCGCAGGAAGCCGATGTCGCCCTGGCCGAGGATCAGGTCGTCTGCGTTGTGCATCACCGAGACCTTGTCGCTGCCTCTGAGGTAGTCCTCCAGTGCATACAGGCTGCTCTTGTCGACCAACTGGTTGAGGCTGCCGCCATCGTGACGAGCGCGCCACATGGGCATCAGTTGCTCGGCGATATAGCAATCGAAGTCGCAGCGCAGAGCCATCTGGAAGAACGGCGTGAGGCTGGTGCTCTCGGTGATGCGGTAGTCGCGCGGGGTAATCAGGCCGCGGCGGTTGAGCAGGTCCGAGGTGAACACGATGTCGGCAGACGAGAAGCGGAACGAGGTGCCGATCAGCATGGCCATCTGTTCGTCCGAGAGCCGTTCTTTTGACTGCTGGAAGTCATAGAGCATGGCGTCGTTGATATCCAGATAGCCCTTGTCATTGAAGTAGCGGGTCAGCTTTTCCAGCACCAGGTCATAGAAGTTGGTGCTGTTGTCGATGCCCTGGACCCTGGTCTGCACCAGCTTGTCCAGGTTGGTGATGGAGGTGTAGAGGTTGACCGGCGGGTTGAGCAGCAGCACGCGTTTGAAATCGAAGGCGCGGCGGGTTTCATCGAGCTGGCTGACGAAGGCGGCATGCAACGCGCCGAGGCTGTAACCGGTCAGCAGGAACTCGCTGACGTCGAGCTTCGGGTGCTGGGCACGTACGGCCTGCATCACGCGGTACAGGTCGTCGGCGTCGTCCGGGCTGTAGCCCGGCGTGGCAGAACGCGAGGCTGCGGCCATGAAGTCGTAGCTGGTCGGCGATGACAGCTGCACGACGTGGAAACCGGCGCCGTAGAACAGCTTCTTCAGGTACTCGGTGGTGCCGCTGGCGTAGTGTGCGCCGGTGCCGGCGATGATGAAGATCAGCGGTGCCCGGCCGTTCTGCTGGGCCAGGCGGTAACGCAGTTTGGTTACCGGCCAGAAATTGTCCAGCAACTCGAACTCGCGGTCCGGGCGCAGGCGCACCGAGTAGTCGCGTTGTCTGATGTCGCCATCGGCCGGCAGTTCGGGGCGCAGCTCGGGCGGCGTGGTGGCAATGGTGGCTTCGAACGGGTTGGCCAGTGGATAGCCGTAGCTTTGCGCATCCACATCGGCGGCCATCGCTGAGACACAGAAGGCCAGGCCACCGAGCAAGGCGGCGAGTCGGGCAAGGCTGGGCATGTGCTAAGTCCCTTTTGACGTCTGGATTGAATAGCTGGCTTATGACAGCAACAAGCTGGGCAAAGTGCCAGACTATCCTGACTTATCGCAGGGAAACTTGAGTAATTTGAGCAGGCGCTCCTCACGCTCGGCCGTTTACCGGCTTTTTCAGTCAGGCGTGATGGTGCAGCCAGGCATGTTTGGGACGCTCTGCCGACGGCTGGGCACGGCGCTCGAGTCGTTGCCAGACCTTCTCGTGGAAGTAGAAGCCCACCGAGTTGCACAGCGGTTCGATCGCTGCCACCAGGCTACTGGCCGCGACGCTGCCGGTCAGCGCGTAAGTGACGGCGAAGGCGATGCAGAAGTGCATGATGGTAAAGGTCAGTGTCTTGAGCATGATGCACCTCGTTGAGAATCATTTCGTCATGAGGGAGAGGCTAGTCCTGTTCTTCAGTGTCGGGAAATGTGGCCTTTGCATGGTTTTGATAGTCTTGCTCAATTGATTATTTTTCATTGAGAGTTTCTTTCTATTTTTTTCGCCCCAGGGTGACTGCGTTAAGGTGGCGCTCTATTTCGATGGAGTCGGGCGATGCAGATCAGTGATATTCCCTTTGGCGTGACGGACTGGACGGCGATACCGGCGACCGAACATCCGGGTGAACGTGGCGTGGCACGTTGGCGCACCTGTCAGTTCGGTGCGCTGCGTGTGCGTATGGTCGAGTATTCACCGGGCTATCTCGCCGACCACTGGTGTCAGAAAGGGCATGTGCTGTTGTGCCTGGAAGGGGAGCTGAGCACCGAACTCGAGGATGGTCGGGTATTCGTGCTAAAGCCCGGTATGAGTTATCAGGTGGCTGATGGCGCCGAGGCCCATCGTTCATCGACAACGCCCGGCGCGCGCCTGTTCGTCGTGGACTGAGCCGCGATGCTCTGGCGCATGGCTGCCGACGCTCTGGTGCTGGTGCATCTGGGCTTCATCCTGTTCGTGCTGCTGGGTGGCTTGCTGGCGCTGCGTTGGCCGCGTTTGATCTGGCTGCACCTGCCTGCTGTGGCCTGGGGCATCGTCGTGGAGTGTCTGCATCTGGGTTGCCCGCTGACGCCCTGGGAGAATCAGCTGCGCCGAATGGCCGGGCAGGCGGGCTATGAGGGCGGCTTCATCGAGCACTACCTGATCCCGCTGATCTATCCGGCCGAACTCACGCCGCGGATTCAACTCTGGCTGGGCGCGATCGTGGTGCTGGTCAACCTGATCGTTTACGCCTGGCTGATCTGGCGCTGGCGCAACAAGGCTTGATCGCGATTTGCCCAGCCTATTCATAAGTCTGATGAAGGCGCGGGAGCTTTATTGCCTTCGCTACACTGGCAGCCATTGCAACCAGACACTTAAGGCAGGGCCGCTATGCAAAACCGCATGATGATCACTGGCGCGGGCTCCGGCCTGGGACGCGAAATTGCCCTGCGTTGGGCGCGCGAGGGTTGGCGACTGGCGCTGGCCGACGTCAACGAGAGCGGTCTGAGCGAAACCTTGAAATTGGTACGCGAGGCCGGTGGCGACGGCTTCACCCGGCGCTGCGACGTGCGTGACTACAGCCAGCTGACCGCTCTGGCGCAAGCCTGCGAAGAGCAGTTCGCTGGCATCGACGTCATCGTCAACAACGCCGGTGTCGCGTCCGGCGGCTTCTTCAGCGAGCTGTCGCTGGAGGACTGGGACTGGCAGATCTCGATCAACCTGATGGGCGTGGTCAAAGGCTGCAAGGCATTTTTGCCGCTGCTGGAAAAGAGCAAGGGCAAGATCGTCAACATCGCCTCCATGGCCGCGCTGATGCAGGGGCCGGGCATGAGCAACTACAACGTCGCCAAGGCCGGCGTGGTGGCGCTGTCGGAAAGTCTGCTGGTAGAGCTGCGTCAACTGGAGGTTGGCGTGCATGTGGTCTGCCCGTCGTTCTTCCAGACCAATCTGCTGGATTCCTTCCGTGGCCCGACCCCGGCGATGAAGGCGCAGGTTGGCAAGTTGCTGGAAAGCTCACCGATCAGCGCGGCTGATATCGCCAGTTACATCCACGATGAGATGGCCAAGGGCAGTTTCATGATCCTGCCGCACGAAATGGGTCGTATGGCCTGGGCGCTGAAGCAGAAGAATCCGCAGGCGCTGTACGACGAGATGGCCAGCATGGCCGAGAAAATGCGTGGCAAGGCCAAAACCGCCAGCTGACCACAAGGTCAGCTATTTGCACCTGCAGGCTTGCCTGGCATGGCCTGCAGGGGTAGGGTGGCCGCCCCGGCCTGCCTGCCGTAATGACCTCGGATAATTCGTGAAACCAGTCCCTCGGGCCCTGTTGCTGGTGGCCCTGGTGCTGGCGGCGATCAATTTGCGCCCCGGCATCACTTCCCTCGCGCCGCTGATCGAGCGCATCGCCGCAGAGCTGTCGCTGAGCCGCAGCTTCATCAGCCTGACCACCGCCCTGCCGGTGCTGTGCATGGGCCTGCTCGCGCCCTTGGCGCCGCGTCTGGCCATGCGCTGGGGCCTGGAGCGCACCATCGTGCTTTGCCTTGGGCTCATTGGCCTGGCGCTGCTGGCGCGTCTGGCTGCGCACCAGAGCGTGGTGCTGATCGGCAGCGCCATCGCGTTGGGCGCTGCCATCGCGGTTGCCGGGCCTTTGTTGTCGGGCTTCATCAAACGCCACTTCGCCAGCCAGATGGGCCGTGTGGTGGGCTGGTATTCACTGGGCATGGCCATCGGCGGTGCTGGCGGTGCGGTGCTCACGGCTCCGGCTACGGCGCTGTTTGGCGATGCCTGGCACCTGGGCCTGGCGGTGTGGGCCACGCCGGCGTTGTTCGGGGTGATGCTTTGGCTGTGGCTGCCCAATCAGGCCAGCGCCGCTGACGAGCAGGAGGGCGGTGGTTTGCCCTGGCGGCAGCCGCGCGCCTGGCTGATCAGCTGCTTCTTCGCCATTCAGGCGGGCTTGTTCTATGCCATCGCGACCTGGGCGGTAGCGCGCTATCACGAGGCCGGGCTGAGCATGCTGCGCAGCAACTCGCTGCTCAGTCTGGCCATGCTCATGGGGCTGCCCAGCTCGTTCCTGCTGCCCTGGCTGGCGCAGCGCTACAATGCGCGCTATCCACTGTTGCTGGCGTGCGGGGCCGTCACCTGTGGTTGCCTGGCGATGGTCACCTTCATGCCGCGTCTGCTGCCGGAATTATGGGCGCTGATCCTGGGCTTCTCGCTGGGCGGCTCCTTTGCCCTGTCGCTGGTGCTGCCGCTGTACGAAGCCGGCTCGCCACTGGCGGTCAGCCGCTGGACGGCGATGATGCTGTTCACCGGTTACAGCCTGGGTTGCCTGACGCCCATTCTCACCGGGCTGGCACGGGATCTGTCCGGCAGCTATCGTCTGCCGTTCGCGGTGCTCACCGCGCTGGCACTGGTGATGACGCTGGTGGCCTGGCGGTTGGGCCGGAGCCGACGCCAGGCTCGCTGAAGAATTGGCAGCAGTTCCTTTCTTGCCCAGGCGTGCTGTGTTAGAAGGCGTTCTGCTTTTTCAGGAGTGCCGGTGTGGAGTCCGAATCCATCGTCTATGGCTGCATCCGCGACTGGCCCTCGGATGATCCCGAGTTGCGTCGCCTGCGCCGTGAAACCAACCATGGCGTGCTGGCCGAGTTGCCGGCCGGCGAGCTCTGGCCGTTTCTCGGCCGCGAGATGTTCTCCTTCTGCGACCTGCCCGGTGCCGGGCTCTACCAGACCCAGGTGATCCACTTCGGTGCCAGTTATGGCGCGATCGAGTACGAGTGGAACCTGTGGATCGAAGCCTTCGAGGCGCTGCTCAAGCGCCTATATTGGGCCAGCGCGGTTGTGCACCTGGAAACCGAACTCAATGGCATGCACACCTTCCGCTGGGAGTCCGATAGCGGCTTTCACAGCCCGCAGGAGGGGGGGTTACGCGTGCGCTGCGCCTGGGAGCGCGAGGGTGCCTTGCGCGGTTAGCAGACTGTTGAAAAACGTAGGCGAGGCAGGCAAGACAAGGCAAAAATGGCCGAAAAAGCGCAGTTTAGGTGTTCTAAATGAGCATTTTGAGGCCGTTTTTAACGCAGTATTGTCAACGCAGGTAGTTTTTCAACGGCCTGTTAGGAGGCGAGAATGATCAACTATCTGTGGTTTGTGCTGGCGGCCTTGTTCGAGATCGCCGGTTGCTACGCCTTCTGGATGTGGCTGCGGCTCGATCGCAGTGCCTGGTGGATCGCAGCGGGGCTGCTCAGCCTGACGTTGTTCGCCCTGATTCTGACCCGCGTCGAAGCCGCCTTCGCCGGTCGTGCCTATGCCGCCTATGGCGGTGTGTATATCGTCGCTTCGCTGGTGTGGCTGGCGCTGATCGAAAAGACCCGGCCCATGCTCAGCGACTGGCTGGGCGCAGCGCTGTGTCTGGCAGGCGCCACCCTCATCCTGTTGGGGCCGCGGCTGCATGCCTCCTGATCTGCTTATAAGCATAGGAAGTAAAAAAGTTCCGCTGTCATCAAATCTTTATATATCAGCAACTGAGCTGAAATAACCCCTCGCCAAGATTCTCCCCAGCACGAACGAGCCAACAGCTCGGGTGTTTTCAACACTAAAAGTCCAACAGGGGAATTTCTCGATGATCCGTAAGCACTTCGCCGGTTTCGCAGCCAGCGCCCTGGCCCTGGCCGTTTCCGCCCAGGCTTTCGCCGGTACTGTCACCACTGACGGCGCCGATATCGTGATCAAGACCAAGAGCGGCCTAGAGGTCGGAACCACCGACAAGCAGTTTTCCTTCAAAATTAACGGCCGCATCCAGGCGGATGCCGATAGCTTCGATGGTTTCTACACCCGTAACGGTGAACGAGCAGACGAAACGTATTTCCGCCGTGCTCGCCTGGAAGTTTCCGGTGTTGCCTTCACCGACTGGGCTTACACCTTCAACCGCAACTTCACCAACGACTCGAGCAACTGGGACGAACTGGCTATCCATTACAACGGCTGGAAGCCGGTGCAGGTGTCGATTGGTCGCATCAAACCGACCTTCGGCTTGGAAGAGGCCGTCAGCTCCAAGTGGATCACTGCCATTGAGCGTTCTTCGATTTACGATCTGGCACCTTGGCTGAACGGCCACGAAGAAGGTGAAGGCATCCGCCTGCGTGCCACCGTCGGCATGTTCCATGGCGAGGCTGGTGCCTATCGTCAGGATGGCGGTGAAGGTGTTGACCTGCTGGAAGACGAAGATGGCGCCAACAACACCACCTTCGTCCTGCGTGGCGTGGTGGCACCGATTGCCGATAAAGACCAGGTACTCCACCTCGGCGTCAACTTCGGTACGCGTGATCTTGAAGAAGGCTACCTCGAGCGCATTCGCCCGCGTCTGTCCGTACGTGGCACCACCGAAGATACCGCCAACGGTAACCGCGCTACCTTCGGCGGCACCAGGACCGATGGTAGTGATCAGGCATGGGGCCTGGAAGCGGCTTACATGATTGGCCCATTCTCGATTCAGGGCGAGTACCTGACTCGTACCGTTGACGCTCAGGAAGGTTTCGAAGATCTGGAAGCCTCTGGTTACAACGTGCAACTGGCCTACACCCTCACCGGCGAGTCGCGTTCCTACAAGGTCGATGGCGGCAAGTTCGACAAGATCACGCCGAACAACAAGCAGGTCGGCGCTTGGGAAGTCTTCTATCGCTTTGACGACATCACTGTCGATGAAACTGGCGTAGCTCCGAGTGGTTATGTTGGTGCGCTCGATAGCGCTGAAGCCGGCGCCAAGACCCACACTGTTGGTGTGAACTGGTACGCCAACGAAGCAGTAAAGATTTCTGCTAACTATCTCAAGACAAGTGTAGATGACGTGGTAAACGCAAATGGCGACGACGATGGCGATGCCATCAGTCTGCGCGCACAGTACGTTTTCTGATCAATCTCCACTGCTCCTTTGAACCCCGCCTTGTGCGGGGTTTTTTATTGCTTCCAGCCTGGCGCGCCAGGACGCAAGACATCGCCATTTCATTCGCCATGCATTTCACCTGAACAAAAAAAAGCCCCAGACCTGCTGGGGCTCTCTGAGCGCTGCGATCAGTTCTGCTTCTGGAAACGCTCCAGTGCTTCTTCGACAAGCTGTCGCGCCTCGGCTGCATCGCCGTAGCCATTGAGTTCGACTTTCTTGCGACCTTCCGGCAATTGCTTGTAGACGCGAAAGAACGCTTCGATGCGCTGGCGTTCGATCAGCGGCAGGTCATCGACATCGAGGATCTTGTCGTAAGTCGGATCGACATCACTGCCAGGGACACCGATGATCTTTTCGTCCGCCTCACCACCATCGATCATGCGCAGCACCGCGATCGGGCGGAACTTGATCAGCACACCCGGGTGCAGCGCTTCGCGAGTGAGCACCAGCGCATCGAGTGGATCATTGTCGCCACCCAGAGTACGTGGCAGCGAGCCATAGTTGGCTGGATAGGCAACCGGCATCGACTGGAAACGGTCGACGAAAACCAGGCCTTCTTCGTTGATCTCGTATTTGATGATACTGCCGGCTGGAATCTCGACAGCCATGTGCACTTCATTGGGGGCGTCTTTTGCCTGCGCGGCATGGAAGGGATGAACGATACCAGGCGCTGCGAGGGCGCTGGGAGCACCGAAGCTGATGGCAACGCCGAGGGCAAGCAGTGATTTGCGCATGATGACTCCCGAGTAGATTGAGGTTGATAAGCCGGCAGTCATCTTGCCGGCGCCCTGTTAGAGATATATTGCAGTCTGGCTTCCGGGATTCAGTTCATGCCCCTCACCATCATCGACTCGCTTCAAATGCTACCCGCTGACGTCTGGGATGGGCTGCTGCTACAGCCACAACCCTTTCTGCGTCATGCCTTTCTCAGTGCGCTGGAGGACAGCGGCAGCGTCGGTGGCCGCAGTGGCTGGCAGCCATCGCACCGGCTCTGGTGCGATGAGCACGGCAAGGTGCAGGCAGCGTTGCCGGCTTATCTGAAGCAGCACTCCTACGGCGAATACGTGTTCGATCACGGCTGGGCCGACGCTTGCCGGCGCGCCGGTATCGACTATTACCCCAAGCTGCTGGGCGCCGTGCCGTTCTCCCCGGTGAGCGGGGCGCGCTTGCTCGGTGATGCCCATGCGGCGGGGGAGTTGCTCGACACGCTGACAGCCGGCTTGAGCAAGGAAGCGTTGTCGAGCCTGCACATCAACTTCACCAGCTCGGCCTGTGATGCGGTGATGGCGCAACGACCGGATTGGCTGGAACGCCTCGGTTGTCAGTTCCATTGGCACAATCGGGGTTACCGTGATTTTCAGGACTTTCTCGATGCGCTCAGTTCGCGCAAACGCAAGCAGATACGCAAGGAGCGTGAGCAGGTGGCGGGGCAGGGCATCGAATTCGACAGGCGTCTGGGCCGTGAACTGAGCGAGGCAGACTGGGATTTCGTCTATCACTGCTACGCCAATACCTACCACGTGCGTGGCCAGGCGCCTTATCTGACGCGGGACTTTTTCAGCCTGTTGGCCGAACGCATGCCCGAGCTGATTCGGGTGGTGTTCGCCACCCAGCATGGCCGCGCGCTGGCCATGGCCTTCAGTCTGGTCGATGGTGATACCTTCTATGGGCGCTACTGGGGGTGTCTGGCCGAATTCGACCGGCTGCATTTCGAAACCTGCTTCTATCAGGGCATGGAGCTGGCCATCGCCGAAGGTCTGCAGCGCTTCGATGCCGGGGCGCAGGGCGAGCACAAACTGATCCGCGGTTTCGAGCCGGTCATTACCCGCTCGTGGCACTATCTCTGCCACCCGGGGCTGCAGGCTGCTGTGGCCGACTTTCTCGAGCAGGAGCGCTCTGGCGTGCGGGTTTACGCGCAAGAGGCGCGCAGCTATCTGCCTTTTCGCCAGCCTGATAACGGCTGATCGAGCGATCAGGTTATCGGTGCAGGGCCGAAACAGCTGTTTGCCGGAAGTTCCCCGAGTCGGAGATTTCTGCAAAAACTCCAGAGCTTTCAGCAAGAAGCCCGCTCGCGTCTGCCACTAAATTCCGCCCTTCACTTTCGTTACGACCGTTTTTGTCTGCGTCTATTGGTCAGACCAGCATTGCTGGGCTAGACCGAGTAAGAGAGGTTCATGCAGTCGAACGCTGGTGGTAACGCGATTCGGTGGCCGCAGGCGCAAGCCAGGGAGGTCAGGGAAAGTGTCCAGGCACTTGCCGATGCAGTGACGAGGTGGTGGACTTTCACTGCACCGGTATCTGCCTTGATCGTGCCCACTCGATATCGGTGTGACGAGGAAGAGAGACCGGAGCCCCGCATCCGCCAAAGCGGGTGCACTTTGCCAATCAGGGCACGGTGCCCGAGAACAACAAACGAGAGGGGAGCCCCCCAAAATGACAGCTAATACTCCAATGCTCGTCACCTTCGTGGTGTACATCGCAGCCATGGTGCTGATCGGCCTGATCGCCTATCTGCGTACCAAGAACCTTTCCGACTACATCCTGGGTGGCCGCAGCCTCGGTAGCTTCGTTACCGCGCTGTCCGCCGGCGCCTCCGACATGAGTGGCTGGCTGCTCATGGGCTTGCCGGGCGCGATCTTCGTCGCCGGCATCTCCGAAAGCTGGATCGCCATTGGCCTGGTCATCGGTGCTTATCTCAACTGGTTGTTCGTCGCCGGCCGTCTGCGCGTGCAGACCGAGCACAACGGCAACGCCCTGACCCTGCCTGACTACTTCACCAATCGCTTCGAAGACAACAGCCGTATCCTGCGCATCTTCTCGGCGCTGGTGATCCTGGTGTTCTTCACCATCTACTGCGCCTCCGGCGTGGTGGCCGGTGCTCGCCTGTTCGAAAGCACCTTCGGCATGTCCTACGAGACTGCGCTGTGGGCCGGCGCCGCAGCGACCATCGCCTACACCTTCATCGGTGGCTTCCTGGCGGTGAGCTGGACCGACACCGTGCAGGCCACGCTGATGATCTTCGCACTGATCCTCACCCCGATCGTGGTGATGATCGCCACCGGTGGCTTCGATCCGGCCATGGTGGCCATCGAGGCGGTCGACGCCACCAACTTCGACATGCTCAAGGGCGCCACCTTCGTGGGTGTGATCTCGCTGATGGCCTGGGGCCTGGGCTACTTCGGCCAGCCGCACATCCTGGCGCGCTTCATGGCCGCCGATTCGGTCAAGTCGATCCCGGCTGCCCGCCGTATCTCCATGACCTGGATGATCCTGACCCTGGCGGGTGCCGTGGCCGTAGGTTTCTTCGGTATCGCCTACTTCGCGGCAAACCCGGAAGTGGCGGGCCCGGTCGCCGAGAACCCGGAGCGCGTGTTCATCGAGCTGGCCAAGCTGCTGTTCAACCCCTGGATCGCCGGTATCCTGCTGTCCGCCATCCTGGCTGCGGTGATGAGCACCCTGAGCTGCCAACTGCTGGTGTGCTCCAGTGCGCTGACCGAAGACTTCTACAAGGCCTTCCTGCGTAAAGACGCTTCGCAGACCGAGCTGGTCTGGGTCGGCCGCGCCATGGTGCTGCTGGTCGCGTTGATCGCCATCGCCCTGGCGGCCAACCCGGACAACCGCGTCCTGGGCCTGGTGTCCTACGCCTGGGCCGGCTTCGGCGCTGCGTTCGGTCCGGTGGTCATTCTGTCCCTGCTGTGGAAGGGCATGACCCGCAATGGCGCCCTGGCTGGCATGCTGGTCGGTGCCGCCACCGTGATCGTATGGAAGAACTGGATTGGTCTGGGTCTGTACGAGATCATTCCGGGCTTCATCCTCGCTACCCTGGCCATCGTCATCTTCAGCCGTATCGGCCAGGCGCCGAGCCAGTCGATGCTGAACCGCTTCGACAAGGCCGAAAGCGAATACAAGTCGGTGTAACCTTGCCGGCCTGACCAAAGGCGATGACTGCTCGGCAGTCATCGCCTTTTTCGTTACTGGGGTTCTAAGATATGCCCACTCTTTTCCGACGGATGCTTTCATGACCAGCAACGACCCGCTCCATGGCCTGACCCTGCAGGCGATTCTCACCGCTCTGGTGGAGCGCATCGGCTGGGAGGGGTTGGCCCGTCAGGTCGATGTGCGCTGTTTCAAGCACGAGCCAAGCATCAAGTCGAGCCTGACCTTTCTGCGCAAGACGCCCTGGGCGCGGACCAAGGTCGAGGAACTCTATCTGCAGCAATTCAAGTCCTGAGGTCGCTCAGGCCATCAGTTGAATTCGAGTCCCAGCGTCCGCAACGCCTGCCGATAGCTGTTGCCGGCCATGCGCAGGCCGTTGTTGTGGTTGGCGCCGTCGATCAGCAGCAGCTGCTTGGGTTCGTTGGCGGCGGCGAACAGCGCCTCGCTGAAACGCGAGGGCACGTAGCGGTCGTCGCGCCCGTGGGCGATCAGTACCGGGATGCCTACTTCACCGATCTTGCCCAGCGAATCGAACTCCTGCGACAGCAGCCAGCGCACCGGCAGCGAGGTATTGGTTACCGCTGCCGCCACATCACCCAGGTTGGTGAAGCTGGACTCGACGATCAGGCCGGCGGCCTGAGCAGCCTCATCTTCGCCAGCCAGTTCGTGTGCCAGGTTGACCGCCACGGCGCCACCCAGTGAATGACCGTAGATGAAGCGCTTGTCCGCCTCTGGCTGCAGGCGAGCCAGGTGCTGCCAGGCGATCAGGGCGTCCTGGTAGACGCTGCGCTCGGAGGGCAGGGCGCCACGGCTCTGGCCGAAGCCGCGGTAGTCCACTGCCAGTACCGAGAAGCCCATGGCATGCAGCTGTTCGATGCGAAACAGCTGGCCGGTCAGGTTCCAGCGTGAACCATGCAGGTAGAGCAGTGCCGGGGCATCCTTGCGCGCTGCTGGCCACCACCAGGCGTGCAGGCTTTCATCGGCCGTCAGGTTCGCGGACTGCAGTTGCACCTCCTCGAGGCCGCTCGGCAGACCACTGAACCAGCGGGCGGTGCCGGGTTCGATGCGAAACACCAGCTCGCGCTCGGTCTGCTCCAGTTTGGCGCAGCCAATCGGCAGCAATACCAGCAGGCAGGCCAGGATGATCAAGCTCAGGCGACGGCGGCGCAGCAGGGCGAACCAGGATGAGGACATCGGCGATACTCATGAACGGCAACGGATGGTGCTGCCATGGACTGCATATCCGCTGCCGGGTTTCGCCAGCCGCTGGTCGCCGTGGTTACCAGGTATTACCGCCGGCTGATCTGCGCTGCACTCAGCGGGGTGTTGCAGAGCGTGGCGCTGCCAGGTTCGAGATAGGGAGCGAGGAGCGGCGCCATGCCCTTGAGTACCTGTACCGGCAGGGCGGAGGTGAAGGTGAAGCGCTCCGCCTCGCGTCCCGGCACGAACGCGGTCAGGGTGCCGTAGTGACGCGGGCCGAGGAAGAACACGAAGGTGGCCGTGCGGTTCATCGCTCGCGAACTGATCACTCGGCCGCCGGCGCCGACGCTTTCAATGCGGTTGTCGCCGGTGCCGGTCTTGCCGCCCAGGGTCAGGTCACGGCCGTCCTGCAACTGGAAGGTGCCCTGCAGACGCCTTGCGGTGCCGCCTTCGACCACCTGGGAAAGTGCATTGCGCAGCGCGGCGGCAACTTCCGAGGGCATTACCCGTCTGGCTTCGTGGGGGTTGCGCTCGACCCGCGTCTCGTAAGGCGTGTCGGCAGCAAAGTGCAGTTCGTCGATGCGCAGCACGGGTTGGCGAATGCCGTCGTTCTGGATGATGCCCATCAGTTCGGCCAGCGCCGCCGGGCGATCACCGGAACTGCCCAGGGCGGTGGCCAGGGAGGGCACCAGGTGCTGGAAGGGATAGCCGAGGTTCTTCCAGCGTCGGTGAATGTCGGAGAAGGCCTCCACCTCCAGCATGATGCGGATGCGGCTGTCGCGGGCACTCTTGTGCCGGGTGCGCAGCAGCCAGCCATAAACCTCCTGGCGCTCGTCGACGCTGGCAGCCACGGCGTCGCTGAAGGTGGCCTGCGGGTTGTCGATCAGATAGCTCAGCAGCCAAAGCTCCAGCGGATGCACGCGAGCGATATAACCCTGATCCGGCAGGCTGTAGGCGCCAGGGCCGTAGTCCTTGTACAGGCGCGCGATGCGCTGATCGGTGAGTTTTTCCTGTGGCAGTTGCGCCCGCAGGAACGCGGCGAAGCTGGCCTCATCGGCCTGCGGCAGCAGGTAACGGTGTACGGCCCCCAGGCGCACCGAAGTCTGGAGCAGGCCGCTGATGAAGGTCTCCAGACGCTGCTGCGGCGGCTGGCCCTGATATTTGCGCCAGAAACGCAGCAGGAAGGTACGCCCTTCCTGGTCGGCGAAGCGTTGCAGGTATTCCTGGCGGCGTGGGTCCTTGTCGTCCTTGAGCAGTTCGGCGCTGTTCTGATAGGTGCTGTAGCGCACCAGATCGCGCATCAGCCGTACGAACGGCAGATTGATCGACTCGCGCAGGGATTCCCGCAGGGTCGGGTTGCGCCCGTTGTCCTCGCGGCGGAAGTTGCCGAAGGTGTGCAAGCCGCCACCGGTGAAGAAGCGCTCATGCGGGCTGGCCGAATAGCGTCGTTCCAGTGCGGCCTCCAGCATGCTGGCCAGATCGCTGCCGGGGTTGGCCTGCAGATAGGCGACTGCCCAGTGGCTCAGGTAGTCCTGCGCGGCGATCTCGACCTTGCGCAGCTCGGCCGGGCTCTTGTCGGCATGGCGCTGATGCAGCTCGGCGATGATTTCGAGATAGGTCGCCAGTACCCGCAGCTTGGCGGTGGAGCCCAGCTCCAGCTTGCTGCCTTCGTTGATGTCGAACGGCTGATCGGTGCTGTCGGTCTGCACGCGCACTCGACTGCCAGTTGCCGTGCGCTCGAACAGGGTGAAGCTGTAGCGCACCTCGGCGGTCTTTTCCGGGGACAGCAGGCGCTCGCCGAACAGGCCGATCTTGCCGGCGAACTCGGGGTCGGCCAGGCGTTGCAGGTAGGTGCTGGCCTCCTGCTGAAGGTCGCGTTGCAGGGTGCTGCGTGCGGCCAGATCGAGGCGGTCCAGGTCGTACAGGGGCATGCCCAGCAGGTTGGACAGGCGTGAGCGGGCCACGCTGATGCCCTTGTCGCTTTCCACCGGCCGTAGAGTGGGCTCCAGTTGCCAGTCGCGGTATTGCAGCTTCTGCGCAAGCGCCGCGTCACGCAGTGCGGGGTCGATCAGGCCGCCGGCAGCCAGCAGGCGGATATGACTTTCCGTCAGCGCCTCCATCTCCTTGCGTCCTTGCGCCAGGTAGTAGGAGGGACGCCGCTGGGCAATCATCAGCGACAGCACCTGGCGCAGGGCCAGGCCACGTTCAGCCATGCTGGCGTCGGGCGTGCGGGCAGGGTCGAGCAGCGCATTGCTGCGCTCGAAATCCGCGCCATACCAGATACGCAGGCCATCGGCCAGGCCATGAACCTCGCCATGCCCCGGCGCAGCGGACAGCGGTACGCTATTGAGGTAATCGCGCACGATGGTCTGACGTGCTTCGAGGGTCTCTGGTCCCTGTTGGTAGGCACGCACGCTGGCGGAGATCATCTGCCGCAGTTTTTCTTTCGCCGACAGCGTCAGGCCGTCGGGAGAGTGCCGATACTTCTCCAACTGGGTCGCCAGGGTGCTGCCGCCGGCAGACTGGTCCTGCACATCGAGCACCTTGCCGATCTGCGACAGCGCGGCCATGGCGAACCGTGGCCAGTCCACCGCCGGGTTGGCCAGTGGCTGATCGCTATCGAGCAGATGACGGTTCTCGATGAACAGCAGGCTGCTCACCACCAGCGGCGCAATGCCGGCGAAATCGGCATAACCCTGTTGCGGATAGCGGAACTCGTAGAAGGGCGTGCCACGACAATCGCTGATGCTGAGGCCGGTTTGGCTTTTCTCGGCGAAGGGCGGGAACAGGCCGCGACGGCTGTAGGCCATCAGTGCCGGGGAGAAGCGCGCCTGTTCGCTGATCAGGAAGTCGCGTTGCTGTAGGCGCTCCAGCATCAGTGGCAGGTAGGCGTAACCCTGACGTTTGTCGAAGGGGCCATCAGCCGGGTAGAGAATCTCCGGGCTGGGCCCTGGCTCGACACGGTAAGTGAGCGTGGCGGCATAGCGGCTCAATTCACGGGCCTGGAAGTGTGCGCTGCGCAGCTCGAAAAACAGCACAGCGGCTGCAGTGGCCAACACCGATGCCAGTAGCAGGTAAAGCACCAGACGCCAGCGGCGTGGCCGCGGGGCCGGCTTGTCATCGACCGCCGGCAAGACGTTCGACGCAAGGTCACGGTGTTGAGGATCCGATTGCCATAACGCGCCCATATTCCACCGGCTTGGCCTATCTGCTCCACGGAAACACGAGACTGTCACTCGCCGGGATTTACCCCAGGCGCCTCGTCTACTTAGTTATCAGCTTAGCCGCTGTGACCGCGGTTGACCGGCGGCTTTGACGCAAAGCGTGTCGGGGCGGCCCGTTGGCGCTAGACTCGCGTCAACGCACAAATGCAGGGAATCAGCATGCAGCGCGACCACCGAGAACAGCTTCAGCAAAGCTGGCAGGCCAATGCCGATGCCTGGGCCGCTGCGGTGCGTGAGCAACGCATCGAAAGCCGGCGCCTGGTTACCGATGCCGCGATCATCCAGGCTGTCCTGGCGCTGCAACCCCGGCGGGTGCTGGATATCGGCTGTGGCGAGGGCTGGCTGTGCCGGGGCCTGGCCGAGCATGGTATCGAGCCGGTGGGTGTGGATGCCTCGGCGCCGCTGATCGAAGCGGCTCGCGCGGCGTGCGACGGGCGTAGCCAGTATCGCGTCTGTGGTTATGCCGAGCTGCAGGAGCATGCCGAGCAGCTCGGGCGTTTCGAGGTGCTGGTCTGCAACTTCGCCCTGCTCGAAGAGCCGCTGCAGCCTATCCTGCGCAGCCTGCACGATTTGCTGGCGCCGGGGGGTAGTTTGCTGATCCAGACGTTGCATCCCTGGCGGGCCAGCCATGGCGAGCCTTATCAGGACGGTTGGCGGGTCGAGGATTTCGTCGGTTTCGGCGAGGGTTTCCAGGCGCCGATGCCCTGGTTCTTCCGTACCCTGCAATCCTGGCTGACGCTGATCGGCGAAACCGGCTGGCGCCTGGAGTGGCTGCAGGAGCCGTTGCATCCCGAGAGCGTTCAGCCGGTGTCCCTGCTGCTGTTGCTCAAGCCGCTGTGACCATGCAGGTGCTGCTCAATCTCGACGTTCCCGATCTGCCTGCGGCGGTTGCCTTCTACCAGCAGGCGTTCGGTTTCAGTGTCGGGCGTCTGTTGTTCGACGGTACGGTCGTCGAGCTGCTTGGCGCAGCTGTACCGCTCTATCTGCTGCACAAGGCCGCGGCCACTCGACCCTGCCCCGAGGCAGGCGTACAACGTGATTACCGCCGTCACTGGATGCCGCTGCACCTGGATGTCGTGGTCGATGACCTCGATGCAGCGCTCGCTCGGGCACTTGCCGCAGGTGCCCGAGCCGAAGGCGAAATCAACGAACATGACTGGGGGCGGCTGGTCACGCTGAGTGACCCTTTCGGTCACGGGCTGTGCTTGCTGCAATGGCGTGGCGAAGGGTACGACCTGGTCAGAACCCACTTGGGAGAAATCGATGCGCAGAATTGAATTGGCCGGCGTGCAGGTACCGGTGATAGGCCAGGGAACCTGGCGCATGGGCGAAGATGAACGCCAGCGCGCGCGTGAGGTTGCGGCGCTGCGTGAAGGGCTGGATCTGGGCATGAGCCTGATCGATACCGCCGAGATGTACGGCGAAGGCGGCGCGGAACGGGTGGTGGGCGAGGCTATCGCCGGACGCCGAGACGAGGTGTTTCTGGTCAGCAAGGTGTACCCGCACAACGCCAGTCGGGATGGCGTTCAGGCGGCCTGTGAACGCAGCCTGACGCGGCTGGCTTGCGAGCGTCTCGATCTCTATCTGTTGCACTGGAGCGGGCGCTATCCGCTGGCTGAAACGGTCGAAGGCTTCGAGCGCCTGCGTGAGCAGGGCAAGATCGGCGCCTGGGCTGTCTCCAACTTAGACCTGGATGATCTGCTCGAACTGGATCAGGCTGCGTGCCGGGCCAATCAGGTGTTGTACAACCTGGAGGCGCGCGGTATCGAGTATGACCTGCTGCCCTGGCAGCAACGCGTCGGCATGCCGCTGATGGCCTACTGTCCGCTAGGCCAGGCCGGTACGCTGCTGCACGAATCGGCACTGCTCGAGGTGGCCCGGCGGCATGGGGTTACGCCGGCCCAGGTCGCACTGGCCTGGGTGCTCAGGCAGGAAGGTGTGATCGCCATTCCCAAGGCCGTGGGCAGCGCGCATCTGCGCGATAACGCGGCGGCGGCTTCGATTGCCTTGAGTGCGGATGATCTGGTCTTGCTCGACGCGGCTTTCCCGCCACCGCGCCGCAAGCAAGAACTGCAGATGATATAGAGCGCAACGCCGCTCGGTAGGGTGCGCCGCGCGCACCGAGTTTAGCGCAAGGCTGGAGTCCGTCGCCCTCAAGGCCCGACAGGCAGATGCCGGCTGAAGGGTTGGGTGGTGCAGGGCCTGCACTGCCCTGCGACGTCCTGAAGAGCCTGAGTGGGGGCTCAGTTGGCAGGGTCGGCAGCCAGGCGCCCGGCATCCTTGAGCAGTGCCTTGAGGAAGGCATCCTGCAACTCAGGGTCGTTGCGGGTCAGCTCGATCAGGCTTTGCTCCAGCTCGCTGGCCTCTTCTTCCAGGCCAAGATCGGAAAGGCGTTTGACCCGGTGTACCCACTGCTCGACATCGCCGCCTTCGAGGTCATCGAAGATCAGGTCATGCGCTTCACGCAGTTTGCCGCGCAGGGTGTGGCTGACCATAAGGGTCGTTTCCGCACGCGCGACATCGTCGCCAAGGCGATCTTCGACGCTCAGTTGCAGCATGTTCAGGCGCGCGATGTCCTGTTCACTGAACGGGCTGTCGAGCAGGTTGAGGCGCAGCACCCCGCTGCCGTCGGTGAGCAGTTCGAATTGCTGATCGCCCGCCTTGACCTGCACCGGGCGCTCGGACCAGGGCAGGTTGGTGTACTCCATGCGACGGTCCCGCTGCTGTTCCTCGATGCTCGCCAGGTTCTGCTCGGCGCGGCCATTCGACTCGACGTTCATGAAGGGGTTCAGGCCGGCCATGCCGTAGCTGATCCAGCCACGGGTAGCGGTTTCCGGCAGGCTGCCGAGCAGCACGACGTTGAGTATGTTGGCGCCCACGCCCGCAACCACCGCTACCGCGCCCATCGGTACTTCATAAAGCTCGCGCCAGGGCTGATAGGGTGTGTAGCGGTCGTAGCGACGGGTCACCTCGAAGGCTGTGACCTCGTAGCTCTTCTGGTCATGCACGCGCACGCGGCGTTGCGGTAGCTCCAGCACCTTGGGTTCGCCGGCATCGATCTGCAGCTGGTGATCCAGCAGTTTGCGTTCGATACGCTCCTCATGCTCGCTGCGTTGCGGCAGCTGATTGGCGCAGCCGCTGATCAAGAGGGCGCCGCACAAGGCGGCGCCGGTCAGGCGAGGGTTGTTGCTCGTGTGCATGATGTCTCGGTAGGGCGCGATCAGCGGCTGATACGGGCTTGCAGGAAGGGCAGGATATCGGCCAGCGGCACGGCTTGCGCATCGGTTTCGGCGCGGCTCTTGTACTCGAGGTTACCCTCGGCCAGGCCACGGTCGCTGACGACCACGCGGTGCGGAATGCCGATCAGCTCCATGTCGGCGAACTTGATGCCGGGGCTGGTTTTCTTGTCGCGATCATCCAGCAGCACTTCGTAGCCAGCGGCGGTCAGCTCGGCATACAGCTTGTCGGTGGCCTCGCGCACCTGCTCGGTTTCGTAGCGCAGCGGTACCAGGGCGATCTGGAACGGTGCCAGTGCATCGTTCCAGCGGATGCCGCGTTCGTCGAAGTTCTGCTCGATGGCAGCCGCCACCACGCGGGAAACGCCGATGCCGTAGCAGCCCATGGTCAGGGTGACCGGCTTGCCGTTCTCGCCGAGTACCTGGCAGTTCATCGACTCGCTGTACTTGGTGCCGAGCTGGAAGATGTGACCGACTTCGATGCCGCGCTTGATTTCCAGGGTGCCCTGGCCATCCGGGCTGGGGTCGCCGGCGACGACATTGCGCAGGTCGGCAACCTCGGGCAGCGGCAGGTCGCGCTCCCAGTTGACGCCGAAGTAGTGCTTGTCTTCGATGTTGGCACCGGCAGCGAAATCGCTCATCAGCGCAACGCTGCGGTCGATGATGCAGGGAATCGGCAGATTGACCGGGCCCAGCGAACCGGGGCCGGCACCGATGGCGGCGCGAATCTCGGCTTCATTGGCCATCTGCAGCGGGCTGGCAACCTGCTCCAGGTTGGCAGCCTTGATCTCATTCAGTTCGTGGTCGCCGCGCACGATCAGGGCGACCAGCTTGCCCTCTTCGGCGGCGTGCACCACCAGGGTCTTGATGGTCTTCTCGATGGCCAGGCCAAAACCCTGAACCAGCGCGTCGATGGTCTTGGTGTCGGGGGTGTCGACCAGGCGCATCGCTTCGGTCGCTGCAAGGCGCTCTTTCTCGCGCGGGATGGCTTCGGCCTTCTCGATATTGGCGGCGTAGTCGGAGACATTGCTGAAGGCGATATCGTCTTCACCAGAGTCGGCCAGTACGTGGAACTCATGCGAGCCGGTGCCGCCGATGGAGCCGGTATCGGCCTGTACCGGGCGGAAGTTCAAGCCCAGGCGGCTGAATACGTTGCAGTAGGCCTGGTGCATGCGGTCATAGGTTTCCTGCAGGCAAGCCTGGTCGGCATGGAAGGAGTAGGCGTCCTTCATGATGAACTCGCGGCCACGCATCAGACCGAAGCGCGGACGGATCTCGTCACGGAACTTGGTCTGGATCTGGTACATGTTGATCGGCAACTGCTTGTAGCTGTTCAACTCGTTGCGGGCCAGGTCGGTGATCACTTCTTCGTGGGTCGGGCCGACGCAGAACTCGCGATCATGACGATCCTTCACACGCAGCAGCTCGGGGCCGTACTGCACCCAGCGCCCGGATTCCTGCCACAGCTCGGCAGGCTGAATGGCCGGCATCAGCACTTCCAGCGCGCCGGCTGCGTTCATTTCCTCGCGCACCACGGTCTCGACCTTGCGCAGCACGCGCAGGCCCATCGGCAGCCAGGTGTACAGGCCGGAGGCCAGTTTGCGGATCATGCCGGCACGCAGCATCAGCTGGTGGCTGATCACCACGGCATCGGAAGGGGTTTCTTTCAGGGTCGAGAGCAGGAACTGACTGGTACGCATGTTTGGCCGTTCTGTCGGTTGCTAGGGCTTGGAATAGGCCGGCATTGTACGGTGCCTATACAGTGGCGTACAGGACGGGCGCAGGTGCGAAAGTGCTACTGCGCTTGCCGGGGAGGAATGAAGAGTGGGATTGACTGCACTTGAGGTTCAGACCCTGATTCGAGCAGGGCTGCCGATGGCGGACGATATCGATCTGCGGATCGACCGCCTCGATGAAAAGGGTGTGCTGGCGCGCGTGCCTTTTCACGCCAAATTGGTGCGTCCGGGTGGCACGCTATCGGGCCCGACCATCATGGCGCTGGGGGATGCGGCGATGTATGCGGTGGTACTGGGGCGTCTCGGCCGGGTGGAAATGGCGGTGACGTCCAATCTCAACATCAACTTCCTGGTCAAACCCAAACCGGTGGACTTGTTGGCCGAGGCACGAATACTTCGCTTGAGCCGGCGCCAGGCAGTTTGTGAAGTTTCGTTGTATTCGGCCGGGAATGAGAATGAACTGGTTGCACATGTAACGGGGACTTATGCGCTGCCCCTTTGAAACACTGAACCCGAAATAAAGAAACCCGGCCAAGGCCGGGTTTCTTTTATTCCGCTATCGAGTAGCGCTGAAGTTACAGAACGCTCAGCGGGTATTCGACGATCAGGCGGAAGTCGTTCAGGTCGCCTTCGAACGAGTTGCGGTAGAAGGCTTGACGAATGCGGAAGGACAGATCCTTGGCAGCGCCGTCCTGGATCACGTACTTGGCTTCGACGTCGATCTCACGCTCTTGCTCGCTGCTGCCAGTACCCACATCCATATCGGTACCGCGGATGTAGCGGGTCATGAAGCTCAGGCCAGGAACGCCGAACTCAGCCATGTTGATGTCGTAGCGGGCTTGCCAGGATTTTTCGTCTTTCTGGTTGAAGTCGGAGAATTGAACCGAGTTCGCCAGCCAAACGGTACCACCGCCGTCGACGCCGTAATCATAGCCACGGTCACCAGAAGAGCGCTGGTGTGCCAGGGTGAAGGTATGAGCGCCCATGGAGTAGGCAGCTGCCAGGCTCCAGATGGTGTTGTCTTGGTCGCTGGTGGTGTTGGTGTAGCTCTTGTCGTAGTCGGTCTTGTAAATGTTGACGTCGAAGTTCAGAGCCTGTTCTTCGGCCAGCGGCAGGTTGTAGTTGACGTTGCCGTAGTACTTCTTCCAGTAGTCCTCTACATCGGAGGCATGGAAAGCTGCGCTCAGGTCGTCGGTGAAGGAGTAGGAAGCGCCCACGATGTTGGCATACTTCAGGCCAGCTTCACCCTTGCCGTTGATGTCATCGCGGCTGGTGCCAGTCTGGCTGCTCATGGCAGTGAAGCGACCAGCGCTCAGTTCCAGACCTTCGATTTCGTTACTGACCAGGTAAGTACCGGTGGTGACTTCCGGCAGGATGCGGCTGTCGTCGGTGGAGAACACCGGGCTGGCCGTGAACTGGCTGCCGTACTTCAGAACGGTGTCGGAGATACGGAACTTGATGGCGCCGCCAACTTCGGTCTGAGTATCGTCGCCACGACCGTCATCGGTCTGTGAGAACAGGCCATTGCCGTAGCGGCCGCGACCGCTGTCCAGCTTGATGCTGCTCAGGGAGTGAGCGTCGAAACCAACGCCTACGGTGCCTTGGGTGAAGCCGGATTCGTACAGCAGGCGGATGCCCAGGCCGGTTTCTTCACGGTAGCCAGCCGGGTTGGCGGAGGTGCTTGCGCCGTTCGGGCCGTTACGGAAATCGCGGTTCATGTACAGAACGCGATTGAAGATGTTGAAGCTGCTGTCTTCGATAAAGCCGTTGGACTCGGACTGGCTGGAAGCCACGGCCATTTGGCTGGTACCCGCGGCTACTGCCAGGGCGATTACGCTCCACTTCATCACTTGCATCGTGATTGCTCCTTTGGTTTAGAAGAGTTGCGCTGCCCACTGTTTTGTTATATGGGCGGCTCTTTCTTTTTGTGTCGGCGCTAACTTATAGCACGCAGCCAATATTGGCGATAGTTGCAGTCTATTCGTTACGACTTCGTTCATGCTGGTGTCGCATCGCATTAGGAGGAATGTCGCAAATCTGTAGCTCTGCCCTTGCGTTTCGTTATGCCAACGCTTTCGCGGCTCTGAGGTGTCTGGGGGCCGCTGTTATTGATCGACTGCACGGCTCGCCGAGCATTGCTTTCACAGATAGCAAAAGTCGTGCTCAAAACCTGGATGTCCCGCTAAAACCATGATTTTCTGGCATGCAGTGCATTGAGCAGCGACGCTGATCCCGCGTCCGGCGCGGGTTTGCCTGAGCGGTGTCAGTTCTTCGCGTCGGGCCAGCGGCAGGCGATATCGCCTGCGTTCATATTGCTGCCCCGGTAACGCTTGGCGCTACCTATTACGGGAAGAAACAAAATGGTGCACGCCTGCGGTGCGTATGTGTTCAGGCTGCCTTGCGTTGGTGCGTGGTCGGCGGATGAAGTCTCGACTGAGCCAGCGTATGCTGCGCGCCATTGCTCGGCCCTCGCTGGGGCTGTGCTTGATTGATCCGTTCAAAGGAGGAGAGCCGTCATGTTCGCTCTGGATTCGCGTCTGCAGCAGGATTGCCTGCTGGTCGGGGATTTTCCCCTGTGTCGTTTGCTGCTGATGAATGACTCCAATTACCCCTGGTTCATCCTCGTGCCGCGGCGTGAGGAGGTCAGCGAGCTGTTCCAGCTCGACGCTGATGATCAGCGTCAGCTGTGGCAGGAAACCACGCTGCTGGCCGAGGTCCTCAAGGACACTTTTGCCGCCGACAAGATGAACCTGGCCACGCTCGGCAATGTGGTCAGTCAGCTGCATATGCATGTGATCGTGCGTCGACGTGAGGATGTCGCCTGGCCCGCGCCGGTGTGGGGGCGCCATCCTGCGCAGCCTTACGCCGGGCAGCAGGTGCGACGGATCATCGACAAGCTGCGCCTGGTGCTGACCGAGGATTTTCAGTTTGCCGGAGAGCCAGCATGAGCCTCGAGTCGCGGATCATGGAGCTGGAGAGCCGCCTGGCTTTTCAGGATGACACCATTCAGGCGCTCAGCGATGAGCTGGTCGAGCAGAACAGGCGCATCGAGCGGATGCAGCTGCAATTGACGGTTCTGGCGCGACGCCAGGAGGAGTTGAGTGGTCAGGCGGATATTGCCGAAGATGAAGCGCCGCCACCGCATTACTGATATGAAAAAGCCCGGTTTCCCGGGCTTTTCTTTGCGTACCGCTCAGCGCCGCGAAGGGGCTGCTGCGATCACGTCTTCCGCCTGCAGGCCTTTGTCACGCTGCATGACCGAGAACTCCACGCGCTGGCCTTCGATCAGGACGCGGTGACCTTCGCCGCGAATGGCACGGAAGTGCACGAAGATATCGTCACCCGAGTCGCGGGAAATGAAGCCGAATCCCTTGGATGTGTTGAACCACTTGACCGTGCCGGTCTCGCGATCATCTGCAGTCACGCTGGTGCTGACACTGGCTTTTGGCACGGGCGGACGTTGCTCTGCGCTGCGCGGCTGCGTGTTCAGTTGCGCTGCAAGGTTCAGTGCCACGGCGATGACCAGGGCCAGAAGCGGCAGCCAGATGGCGGGTTGGCTACCGATGCTTGGCAGCGGGGCAAGCAGGATCAGGCTCTGTACCACGGCAGCCAGTATCAAGAGAGCCGATGACAGTCCCAGCAGTTGTTGACGCGCAGCGTGGGCGTTCTGTTGCTGCGCTGCGGCAAGCAGGTTGAGCAGGCCGATGAGGGCCAGATAGATGGCATCCGGGGTGGTCAGGAACGAAGTGGAAAAACCGGGTACGGCAGACAGCAGCAGGGCGGCAAACCCTGTCACGAGATGGGCAATCTTCAACATCTTCGATGAACTCACTGATTGAATGATGACTCAAGGTGTTGCGGAGAGAGCGCGCTTGTAAGGGTTGCCAGTCGAACGGCAACGACGCGCGCCGGTATACAGGGTTGGCGACGCCGCAGAACGGTAATGCGGCGTGCAAGGCTATTTAACAGCAAAGGCGGGGGCTTCTCAAATCAAGCGCTTAGCATCGTTTCGCTGGTAATCGGGTGGACCTGATTGCGGCCGGCGCGTTTGGCCTGATAAAGCGCGTCATCGGCGCGGGTGAGCAGGGATTCGAAGGTGTCGCCTTCTTCGGTCATGGTACAGCCGAAGGACGCGGTGATGCTGTCCAGAACCTGGTCCGTTCGTCTTACCTTGATTCTCAGTGACTGGATCTTGTGGCGCAGTCGTTCGGCGAAATCGAGAACTTCGTTGAGGTTGACGCAGTTGCGTAGCACCACGCAGAACTCTTCGCCGCCGTAGCGCGCAGCAAAGGCCTCTGGTGGCAGCAGGTCGCGCAATAGTTGTCCGACGTGTTGCAGTACGCGATCACCCAGTGGATGGCCGTACTGGTCGTTGAACTGCTTGAAGTGGTCGATATCCAGAATCACCAGCGCCAGGCCCTGCTGTGACTCGTTCAGGGCGCGCTCCAGCAGGCGGGTAAAGGCATGGCGATTGAATACGCGGGTCAGGCTGTCGAGCGTTGCTGCCAGATGTGCGCGTTCCAGTTGGCTGCGCAGGTGAGTGATCTCCTGCTGTGCGGCGCGCAGGCGATAGAGGAATTTTTCCTGCTGATCCTGCATCAGCTGGGTGCTTTCCTGCAGTTCGCTGAGCACGCTGGGTAGATCGTCGACGATGGGTTCCTGCAGTGCGCTGAGGCCCTGGCTCAGGCTCTGCTGGTAATGCAGGCCGCCGATCACGCTGCGTGAGACGTCGCCTTCGATATCATCGACCAGCTCGATTACCTGCTGCTGGCCGGCACGGGCTTCTTCCAGCTCGCCGCGGATGATGTAGTCGCGAAACAGCCGGCTGGCGGTTTCCGGCGGGAACACGTCGAAGTCTTCCACCACCTTGTCCAGGCGGCGGTTGAGCTCAGGTTCGCTGCCTCTGCTGTAGGTGTACCACAGCGCGTAGTGCAGCGGATTTGGCGGGATGTCGTGGCGCATCATCAGCGGCACGGCCTGCTTCAGGAGGTCGGCCGCCTTGCGGGTTTCCTCCGGATACAGATCGATGATGCTGGGCGGTTTGGCTGGTTGACTCATGGGTGTCGGAAACTCAATGGCGAATGGCCAGAGCATAGATCAGGGCAAGGCTGCCTGCCTAATGAAAAGGCCCGGATCACCGGGCCTCTGAGTATCTCAAGCAGCGAGCAGGCTGCGCAGCATCCAGGCGGTTTTCTCGTGCACCTGCATGCGTTGGGTCAGCAGGTCGGCAGTCGGCTCGTCGCTGACCTTGTCCAGCAGCGGGAAAATGCCGCGCGCAGTGCGTACGACGGCCTCTTGGCCTTGTACCAGCTGCTTGATCATATCGTCGGCGCTGGGTACGCCTTCCTCTTCCTTGATCGAGGACAGGCGGGCGTAGGCGGCGTAGGTGCCTGGCGCCGGGAAGCCCAGTGCACGGATGCGTTCGGCGATTGCGTCAACCGCCAGGGCCAGTTCGGTGTACTGACCTTCGAACATCAGGTGCAGGGTGTTGAACATCGGACCGGTGACGTTCCAATGGAAGTTATGGGTCTTCAGGTACAGGGTGTAGGTGTCGGCCAGAAGGCGCGAGAGACCTTCGGCGATGGCGGCGCGATCCTGTTCGGCGATTCCGATATTGATTTCCATGGTTTTTCTCCTTTCAGGTGAGCCCAGGGTGTCTATCCCGCAATGTTGGTGAGAGCCTAACACGCAGGGCGTCGAGATGATCTTGGCTTATATCAATGAAGGCGATGCTTAGAGGCTATTGATAGCGGACGGTTCAATAAATCCTGCTCTGGCGGCGTCAATCCTCTGTGTGGCGCAAGGCTCGCTCAGCCGTGCGCCAGCCCGGGCTTCTGCTGCAGGGTGCGATTGAACACCTCCACCCAATGGGCGCTGAATTGCTGGCCGGCAAGGTTGTTGATTTCCAGGATGGCGCGTAGCAATGGGCGCTTGCTCAAGGTCTGGTGTGCACGTTCATGGGTCCTTGCGTCAAAGGTGTCGACGATATGCAGGATCAGTGCGCCTGGGGCAATCTCCTTTTCGCGCAGGCCTTTGGGGTAGCCAGAGCCGTCAGCGTGTTCCTGATGCTGGAGGATGATCTCCATGGCTGCTGACCACTCAGGCATGCGTTTGAGCAGGTCGCTGGCCAGGCGTGGGTGGCCTTGCATCATGCGTCGTTCTTCGCGGCTGAAATGGCTTTGCTTGTGCAGAAGCTCCAGCGGCAGGAAGGCCATGCCCAGATCATGCAGGCAGACGGCGGCCGCCAGTTGCTCTGGCTGCTCAGCGTATCCGCCCGCTGCATTGATGCTCAGTGCCAGTTCCAGCAGGCGCAGGTTGCGGCCTCGCCAGTAGGGTGAGCGCTGTTCGGCGGCCTCGGTCAGTGCGCAAAAGAACTGCAGGTCGGGCTGGATCGCGATTGCGTGGCGTGCCAGCAGCGCCGCGCTTGTGCTGGGTTCCACTTCTTCGCTGAGTTGCAGGCGAGTGCTGGGGTCCATCTGCTGCAGCAGCTCGAGACGTACCTCGCTCTGGCGCTCATTCGGCGTCATGGCCAGCGCCTGAAGCGCGCCGCAGAGTCGGCTGACCTGCGTGTTGTCCGGGGCGGCTTCGGCGTCGCCCAGTGCCTGAGCGACCAGGGCGCGAAGATGGTCGAGGCTGAGCAGCAGTATGTCCCCGAGCAGGCTGTCGAAGGTCAGGCGGCCCGAGCGCAGGGCATCGAGTACGTCCTCCATGGCTTGTGGCAGCGGCATCAGCTCGTTGAGCTCGACGTAACCAAGATTGCCCTTGAGCGTATGAATCAGGCGAAACAGCTCGCGCAACCGTTCCGTGCTCTTTGGCGCTCGCTCCAGTTCGATCAGCAGTTGCTCGCAGCGGGGAAACTGCTCGGCGGCGTCAAGGCGAAAATCTTCCAGCAGATCGCTGGACAGGTCGCTGCGATGGGGGTGGGTCATGGTCGTTCTCCTGGCAGGAGGCGCCCTTCATTATAGAAGCCATCTGCCGAGCGGCTGCGTCATGACGATTTACGCTATATAATCCCGCTCTTTATCGAAGCGCGGCGTACGGTTGGACGTTCGCCGTGGTGTAGCTCCTGCCCAGGGCGCTGGGGGCTGCCTGACCTATCCAAGACCTTAGAGAAGCGAAACACGATCATGATGCGCAGCCACTATTGCGGCCAGTTGAACGAGAGCCTGGATGGCCAGGAAATCACCCTTTGCGGCTGGGTACATCGTCGCCGTGACCATGGCGGGGTGATCTTCCTCGATATCCGTGATCGTGAAGGTCTGGCCCAGGTGGTGTTCGATCCTGATCGTGCCGATACCTTCGCCAAGGCTGACCGCGTGCGCAGCGAATACGTGGTCAAGATCACCGGCAAGGTGCGTCTGCGTCCAGCGGGCGCGGTCAACCCGAACATGGCGTCCGGCGCCATCGAGGTGCTGGGCTATGAGCTGGAAGTGCTCAACGAAGCGGAAACCCCGCCGTTCCCGCTCAATGAGTACACCGACGTTGGCGAAGAAACCCGCCTGCGTTATCGCTTCATCGACCTGCGTCGCCCGGAAATGGCCGAGAAGCTCAAGCTGCGCTCGCGCATCACCTCGAGCATCCGTCGCTACCTCGACGACAACGGCTTCCTCGACGTGGAAACACCGATTCTGACTCGCGCCACCCCGGAAGGTGCGCGCGACTATCTGGTGCCGAGCCGTACCCACGCCGGCAGCTTCTTCGCCCTGCCGCAGTCGCCGCAGCTGTTCAAGCAACTGCTGATGGTCGCCGGCTTCGACCGCTACTACCAGATCGCCAAGTGCTTCCGCGACGAAGACCTGCGCGCTGATCGTCAGCCGGAATTTACCCAGATCGACATCGAGACCAGCTTCCTCGATGAAAAAGACATCATGGACATCACCGAGACCATGGTGCGCAACCTGTTCAAGGAAGTGCTGGATGTCGAGTTCGGCGAGTTGCCGCACATGACTCTGGCCGAAGCCATGCGCCGCTTCGGTTCGGACAAGCCGGACCTGCGTATCCCGCTGGAACTGGTTGATGTTGAAGATCAGCTCAAGGACGTCGAATTCAAGGTCTTCGCCGGTCCGGCCAACGACCCGAAATGCCGCGTCACCGCGCTGCGCGTACCAGGCGGGGCGAGCATGCCGCGCAAGCAGATCGACGACTACACCAAGTTCGTCGGCATCTACGGTGCCAAGGGCCTGGCCTATATCAAGGTCAACGAGCGCGCTGCCGGCGTTGACGGTTTGCAGTCGCCGATCGTCAAGAATATCCCGCTGGACAACATCAATGTCATCCTCGACCGTGTGGGCGCTGTCGATGGCGATATCGTGTTCTTCGGTGCCGACAAGGCCAAGATCGTCAGCGAGGCCCTGGGCGCGCTGCGCATCAAGCTCGGTCATGACCTCAACCTGCTGACCTGCGAGTGGGCGCCGCTGTGGGTCGTCGACTTCCCGATGTTCGAGGAAAACGACGACGGCAGCCTGACCGCCATGCACCACCCGTTCACCTCGCCGAGCTGCAGCCCCGAGGAACTGGAGGCCAACCCGTCTGCCGCGCTGTCGCGCGCCTACGACATGGTGCTCAACGGTACCGAACTGGGTGGCGGCTCCATCCGTATTCACGACAAGGCCATGCAGCAGACCGTGTTCCGTGTGCTCGGCATCAGCGAAGAAGAGCAGCAGGAGAAGTTCGGCTTCCTGCTCGATGCACTGAAGTACGGTGCACCGCCCCATGGCGGCCTGGCCTTCGGCCTGGATCGACTGGTGATGCTGATGACCGGTGCCAGCTCGATCCGCGAAGTGATCGCCTTCCCGAAAACCCAGAGCGCGGCCTGCGTCATGACTCAGGCGCCGGGCATCGTCGACAACAAGTCGCTGCGCGAGCTGCATATCCGCCTGCGCGAGCAAGCCAAGGCCGAATAAGCCTGCAAAAGAAGCCTGGTGATCCCAGGCTTCTTCGTTATGGGGTGGAGAGACTCAAATGCTTACGCCCCGGCAATTGTGAAACCTTATAGATGGAGTGAGTTATGGCTGGTCATTCCAAATGGGCCAACATCAAGCACCGCAAGGGGCGTCAGGACGCCAAGCGCGGCAAGATCTTCACCAAGCTGATTCGTGAGCTGACGGTCGCCGCCAAGCACGGCGGCCCGATTCCGGCGGACAACCCGCGTCTGCGTCTGGCGGTGGACAAGGCGCTGACCAACAACATGTCGCGTGACGTGATCGATCGCGCCATCGCCCGTGGTGCCGGCAACAACGAAGCCGACAACGTCGTCGAGTTCAGCTACGAAGGTTACGCACCGAGCGGCGTGGCGATCATCGTCGAGGTGATGACCGATAACCGCAATCGCACCGCTGCCGAAGTGCGCCATGCCTTCACCAAGTGCGGTGGCAATCTGGGGACTGACGGTTCGGTCGCCTACATGTTCGACCGCAAGGGGCAGATCAGCTTTGCGCCGGGTGTCGATGAAGATGCCCTGATGGAAGCAGCGCTGGAAGCCGGTGCCGACGACGTGGAAATGGGCGAGGACGGTTCGGGCCTGGTGTCGACCAGCTTCACCGAGTTCCATGCCGTCAACGAAGCACTTAGCGCCGCCGGTTTCAAGGCCGAGGAAGCGGAAATCGCCATGATCCCCTCGATCAGTGCGCCGATTGCCGACCTGGAAACTGCGCAGAAGGTGTTCAAGCTGATCGACATGCTCGAAGACCTGGATGACGTGCAGAACGTCTACCACAACGCCGAAGTCTCCGACGAGATCATGGAGCAGCTCGGTTGAGGCTTGTGGCTTGGATGCGTAGGGTGGGCCGGGCGGCTATCCGCTTCAGCCCACCATGCAGAGCGACCCTGGTGGGCTGAAGCCCGCCCTACGCCCTGGATGGCGTGCAGAACGTCTACCACAATGCCGAAGTACCCCGACGAGATCATGGAGCAGCTCGGTTGAAGCAGCTTGTCGCGCGGATGCAATCCGGGACGGTTTCGTAGGGCGGGGGAACCCCGCCAAGCTGATGACGGCGGGTTACAGCCGCCCCACCAATGAAAAGGCCGGAAGCGCTGCACAGCGCTTCCGGCTTTTTTCATCAGGCTGACCGGCTGGCAGATGACGCCGACGAGGGCGCCCCGTATACTCGCCAACTGGATAAATAGACAGTTGCCGATATGACCCTGATTCTAGGCATCGACCCGGGTTCGCGTATTACCGGCTATGGCGTGGTGCGCGATACCGGACGCGGTTGCGAGTACGTGGCGTCGGGCTGCATTCGCACGGGTAACGGGCCGTTGGCCGAGCGTCTGCAGATCGTCTTTCGCGGCGTCAGCGAGGTGATTCGCACCCATGGCCCGGTGACCATGGGCATCGAGCAGGTGTTCATGGCGCGCAATGCCGACTCGGCGCTCAAGCTGGGGCAGGCGCGTGGCGCCGCTATCGTCGCGGCGGTGGAGGCAGGGCTGGAGGTCAGCGAGTACACCGCGACCCAGGTCAAGCAGGCTGTGGTTGGCACCGGGGCGGCGGACAAGCAGCAGGTGCAGATGATGGTCATGCATCTGCTCAAGCTGGTGCAGAAGCCGCAGATCGACGCCTCCGACGCATTGGGCATCGCCCTGTGCCATGCCCATCACCGACAGAGTCTCATTCCCCATGGGCTCGCCGGCGCCAAGCGGCGTGGCGGCCGTCTTCGTTTGTAATCGGATTAAAGGAAAGCAGTGGTGATCGGACGTTTGCGCGGCACCCTGGCGGAGAAGCAGCCGCCGCATTTGCTTCTGGATGTGAATGGCGTCGGTTATGAGCTGGAAGTGCCGATGACGACCCTTTATCGTCTGCCTGCGGTGGGCGAGCCGGTCACCCTGCATGCTCACCTGGTGGTGCGTGAAGATGCTCACCTGCTGTATGGCTTCTTCGAAAAGCGTGAGCGTGAGCTGTTTCGCGAGCTGATTCGCCTCAATGGCGTCGGCCCCAAGCTGGCGCTGGCGCTGATGTCGGGCCTTGAGGTCGACGAGCTGGTGCGCTGCGTGCAGTCTCAGGACACGGCGGCCCTGGTCAAGGTCCCGGGTGTCGGCAAGAAAACCGCCGAGCGTCTGCTGGTCGAGCTCAAGGATCGCTTCAAGGCCTGGGAGTCGATACCGTCCATTGCGCCGTTGGTGGTTGAACCTCAACTGGCTCAGGCAGTCTCAAGCGCGGAGAATGACGCCGTCAGTGCCCTGATATCCCTTGGCTACAAGCCGCAGGAGGCCAGTCGAGCAGTTGCCGTGGTCAAGGAGGACGGTCTGAGCAGTGAAGATTTGATCCGACGCGCGCTGCGCGGCATGGCGTAGGGTGGATGACGCCTTTTTCATCCACCGGTTTTCTGGTGGAAAACGTTGCGCGGTTTTCCCCTGCATCGCAATTCAACGGACTCTTAGTGGAACCCCTCGATGATCGAAGCCGATCGCCTGATTACCTCCAGCCCGCGTGAGCGTGAAGAGCAGCAGGACCGAGCCATTCGTCCGCTGCGCCTGGCTGACTACATCGGTCAGCCAGTGGTGCGTGAGCAGATGGCGCTGTTCATCCAGGCTGCACGGGGCAGGGCGGAAGCGCTCGACCATACGCTGATCTTCGGCCCGCCAGGCCTGGGCAAGACCACCCTGGCCAATATCATCGCCCAGGAAATGGGCAGCTCGATCAAGAGTACCTCCGGCCCGGTGCTCGAGCGCCCGGGTGATCTGGCGGCGCTGCTGACCAATCTGGAAAGCGGCGATGTGCTGTTCATCGATGAAATCCATCGACTTTCGCCAGTGGTCGAGGAAGTGCTGTATCCGGCCATGGAAGACTTCCAGCTCGACATCATGATCGGCGAAGGCCCGGCCGCGCGTTCGATCAAGCTGGATCTGCCGCCGTTCACCCTGGTTGGTGCCACCACCCGTGCCGGCATGCTGACCAACCCGCTGCGTGACCGTTTCGGCATCGTCCAGCGCCTGGAGTTCTACGGCATCGACGACCTGGCCACCATCGTCTCGCGCTCGGCCGGCATTCTCGGCCTGCCCATCGAGGCCAAGGGCGCCTTCGAGATTGCCCGTCGTGCCCGTGGTACGCCGCGTATCGCCAACCGTCTGTTGCGCCGTGTGCGCGATTTTGCCGAGGTGCGCGGTAACGGACAGATCTCCCAGGCCACTGCCGATCAGGCACTGAACCTGCTGGATGTCGACGAGCGTGGCTTCGACCACTCCGATCGACGCCTGCTGCTGGCCATGATCGAGAAGTTCGATGGCGGTCCGGTAGGGCTCGATAGCCTGGCAGCAGCCATCGGCGAGGAGCGTCATACCATCGAGGACGTGCTCGAGCCCTATCTGATTCAGCAGGGCTACATGATGCGCACCCCGCGCGGGCGTGTGGTCACCCGTCACGCCTACCTGCACTTCGGGCTGAACATTCCCAAACGCGCTGGCGAGCAGGCCGGTGGCGATCTTTTCTCGGCAGGTGACGAATGACGAAAAAATTGTTGCCAGGCCGGATTGGCAAGCAGCAAGCCGGGGACTAGAGTATGCGCGCGCCAAACGAAGTGCAGCCGTTCAGCCACCGTTGCCGGGTCTACTACGAGGACACCGACGCGGGCGGCATCGTCTACTACGTCAACTACCTCAAATTCATGGAGCGGGCTCGCACCGAGCGTCTGCGTGAGCTGGGTTATGCCCAGTCGACGCTTGCGGGTGAGGGCCTGTTGTTCGTCGTGCATTCTGCCGAGGCGCGTTATCACGCGCCGGCGCGCCTGGATGACGAACTGGTGATCAGCGCCGATGTGATCGAATTGAACCGTGCCAGCCTGCGTTTTCGTCAACAGGTCAGGCGGGCTGCGGATGATGTGCTGCTCTGCGAAGGGCAGTTTCTGGTGGCCTGTGTGCGCGCCGACAACTTGAAACCCCGGGCCATTCCCGAGAGCCTGCGACACGCGTTCGCCGGGACGCAGGCGCCGGGCTTAATTGCAGCAGGAGAGTAAGCGTGGAAGCTAACGCCGTTGACCATATGTCGATGTGGAGTCTGATCAGTAACGCCAGCTTCGTGGTTCAGCTGGTGATGCTGACCCTGGTGGCCGCTTCGGTCATTTCCTGGGTGATGATCTTCCAGCGCAGTAATTCGATTCGCGCCGCCAAGCGTGCCCTGGACAACTTCGAGGATCGCTTCTGGTCCGGTATCGATCTGTCCAAACTGTATCGCCAGGCGGGTAGCAACCCCGATCCGGATTCCGGTCTGGAACAGATCTTTCGTGCCGGCTTCAAGGAATTCTCCCGCCTGCGTCAGCAGCAGGGCGTTGACCCGGACGCGGTGATGGATGGCGTATCCCGTGCCATGCGCGTGGCCATCTCCCGCGAGGAAGAGAAGCTGGAAACCGCGCTGCCATTTCTCGCCACCGTTGGTTCGACCAGTCCGTACATCGGCCTGTTCGGTACCGTATGGGGCATCATGAACTCCTTCCGCGGCCTGGCTCAGGTGCAGCAAGCCACGCTTGCAACCGTGGCGCCGGGTATCGCCGAGGCGCTGATCGCTACCGCCATCGGCCTGTTCGCGGCGATTCCGGCGGTTATCGCCTACAACCGCTTCTCTGCCCGCAGCGAGATGCTGATCGGTCGTTACTACACCTTCGCCGACGAGTTCCAGGCCATCCTGCACCGCAAAGTGCACACCTCGGAAGACTAAGGCGAGCGAAGAGGACAGGTTCTAACCATGGCGAGAATTCGCAACAGACGCAAACCAGTCGCCGAGATGAACGTGGTGCCCTACATCGACGTGATGTTGGTACTGCTGGTCATCTTCATGGTCACCGCGCCGATGCTCAATCAGGGCGTCAAGGTCGATCTGCCCAAGGTCAGCAGCGAAGCGCTGCCGCAGGACAACGACGCCCAGGTGTTGACCATCTCCATCAAGGCCGACAAGACCTACTACTGGAACATGGGCAGCGAGGTCGACGTGGATACCGAGCAGGAGCGCGCCTCGACCCTAGAGCAGATGACTCAGGCAGTCTCGGCGATCATTGCCGAGAACCGTCGCCAGGGTAAGCAGGTGCAGGTGTTCGTGCGCGGTGATCGCACGGTCGATTACGGCACCGTGATGTCGGCCATGGGTGGTCTGCAGCAGGCCGACGTGGGCAACGTCGGACTGATTACCGAGGCTCCCTGATGCAGCAAGCCGAGCGTTCGCAGTCGGAAAGCTACTTCTGGCCCGTCGTCTGGGCCGTGGGTCTGCACGTCCTGATGTTCGCCATGCTGTTCGTCAGCTTCGCCTTCACGCCAGAACTGCCGCCGGCGCGTCCGGTGGTGCAGGCTACGCTGTACAAGCTGCAGTCACAGAGCCAGGCCACCACGCAGACCACGCAAAAGGTTGCGGGTGAGGCGCAGAAAACCTCAGCACCGCAATTCGAGACCGAACGCCTGGAGCAGAAGAAAGCTGAAGAGCAGAAGGTAGCCGCAGCCAAGAAAGCCGAGGAACAAAAGCAGGCTGAAGAGGCTCGAAAGGCCGAAGCGGCGAAGAAAGCCGAGGCCGAGAAGGCCGCCGAACAGAAACGTCAGGCGGATATCGCCAAGAAGCGCGCCGAGGACGAAGCGAAGAAGAAAGCCGCTGAAGAGGCCAAGAAAAAGGCCGCTGCAGAAGAGGCGAAGAAAAAAGCGGCAGCCGCCGAGGCCGCGAAGAAGAAAGCCGCCGAAGATGCCAAGCGCAAGGCCGAAGATGCAAGGCGCAAGGCTGCCGAGGATCAGAAGGCCGCGGCACTGGCCGAGCTGCTGTCGGATAACGTGCAGAACCAGCAGGCGCTGGCCGAGACACATGGTGATGAGGTCGCCGGCAACCTTGACGACCTGATCATCAAACTGATCACCGAGAACTGGCAGCGACCGATGTCGGCACGCCGAGGCATGAGCGTCGAGCTGCTGATTCAGATGCTGCCTGACGGCACCGTGACCAACGCCAGCGTGTCGCGCTCCAGCGGCGATGCGCCATTCGACAACTCGGCCGTTGCAGCTGTACGTAACGTCGGGCGTATTCCCGAGATGCAACAATTGGATCGCGCTACCTTCGACCGTATGTACAGGCAGCGTCGCGTCATTTTCAAACCGGAGGATTGAGCTCTGTGAATACCCTGATTCGTACCGCCCTGCTGGGGCTGGTCATGCTGGTCGGTAGCGTCCAGGCGGCCGACCCGCTGGTGATTTCCCAAGGCGCTGACCGTGCCACGCCCATCGCCGTCGTGCCCTTTGGCTGGCAGGGCGGTTCGGTGCTGCCTGAAGACATGTCGCAGATCATCGGCAACGATCTGCGCAACTCCGGCTACTTCGAGCCGATCCCGCGGCAAAACATGATCAGCCTGCCGACCCAGGCCAGCGAAGTCATCTACCGTGACTGGAAAGCGCTCGGTGCCCAGTACGTGCTGGTGGGCAACATCGTGCCCAATGGCGGTCGCCTGCAGGTGCAGTACGCACTGTTCAACGTCAACACCGAGCAGCAGGTCATGACCGGCAATGTCGGCGGTGGCACCGATCAGCTGCGTGACATGGCTCACCATATCGCCGACCAGTCGTTCGAGAAGCTCACCGGCGTCAAGGGTGCGTTCTCCACGCGCCTGCTCTATGTCACTGCCGAGCGCATGGGGACCAACAATACCCGTTACACCCTGCAGCGTTCCGACTACGACGGTGCCCGTGCGGTGACCCTGCTGCAATCGCGCGAGCCGATCTTGTCGCCGTCGTTCGCGCCGGATGGCCGTCGCATCACCTACGTGTCGTTCGAGCAACGTCGCCCGCGCATCTTCGTGCAGCACATCGATACCGGTCGCCGCGAGCAGATCACCAACTTCGAAGGCCTCAACGGCGCTCCGGCCTGGTCGCCGGATGGCAACCGCCTGGCCTTCGTGCTGTCCAAGGACGGCAATCCGGAAATCTATGTGATGGATATGGGCAGCCGGCAGATGCGCCGCGTCACCAACCATTACGCGATCGATACCGAACCCTTCTGGGGCAAGGATGGTCAGACCCTTTACTTCACCTCGGATCGTGCGGGTAAGCCGCAGATCTACAAGACCAACATCAATAGCGGGGCAGTGGAGCGAGTGACCTTCGTCGGTAACTACAACGCCAACCCGAAATTGTCGGCGGATGAAAAGACCCTGGTGATGATCCATCGTCAGGATGGTTTTACCGTGTTCAAGGTGGCTGCGCAGGACCTGGAAACCAACCGTTTGCGTATTCTTTCAGACACAAGTTTGGATGAGTCGCCCACTGTTGCGCCCAATGGCGCCATGCTAATCTACGCCACCCGCCAGCAGGGCCGGGGAGTCTTGATGTTAGCGTCCACCAATGGACGTGTGAGGCTCCCTCTTCCTACCGCTCAAGGCGAAGTTCGAGAGCCTTCTTGGTCCCCTTACCTGAACTGATGCGGCGTTACACCTATATTGCTTAACACAACTGGGGTTCATTAGGAGTTACATGATGGAAATGCTGAAATTCGGTAAGTTCGCTGCACTGTCCCTGGCTCTCGCTGTTGCCGTAGGTTGCTCCTCCAAAGGCGGCGACGCTGCTGGTGAAGGTGCTGTTGACCCGAACGCTGGTTACGGTGCCAACACTGGCGCTGTTGACAGCAGCCTGAGCGAAGAAGCTGCTCTGCGCGCTATCACCACCTTCTACTTCGAGTACGACAGCTCCGACCTGAAGGCCGAAGCCATGCGCGCTCTGGACGTACACGCCAAGGACCTGAAAGGCAACGGCGCTCGCGTCGTTCTGGAAGGCCACGCTGACGAGCGCGGTACCCGTGAGTACAACATGGCGCTGGGCGAGCGTCGTGCCAAGGCCGTTCAGCGTTACCTGGTTCTGCAAGGCGTTTCCCCGGCTCAGCTGGAGCTGGTTTCCTACGGCGAAGAGCGTCCGGTTGCCACTGGCAACGACGAGCAGTCCTGGGCTCAGAACCGTCGCGTAGAGCTGCGTAAGTAAGCTGCCATGCGAGATTGCCGCCGTATCCTGACCCTTCTGACACTCGCCTTGCCGCTCGCGGCAATGGCGGAGGTTCCCGTACTGGAAAGCAGCTCCATGCAACAGGGCAGCAGCTATCCACCGGCGGGTTATGGTACGGCCGGCGCCTCTGCCGGAGCGGGTGCGCAAGCACCCGCTTCTGCGCAGGGTATGCTGTTCAACCAGCTCCAGCAGATGCAGCAGGAAATTGCGCAACTGCGTGGCATGGTCGAGGAGCAGCAAAATGAAATCCAGCGCCTCAAGCAGGAAGGCCTGGAGCGTTACCAGGATCTGGACCAACGCATTTCTTCCGGTGTTGCTGCCGGTGGAGCTCCTGCACAGCATTCAGCCGATGGCGCGGTAAGCGCCAATGGCACCCCGACGCCCCCTGCAGCGCAGCAGCAGGCCAGCGCCGAGCCGGGTGATCCGGCCAAGGAAAAACTCTACTACGACGCCGCCTTTGACCTGATCAAGGCCAAGGATTTCGACAAGGCCTCGCAGGCATTCGCAGCCTTTCTCAATCGCTATCCCAACAGCCAGTACGCAGGTAACGCGCAGTACTGGTTGGGCGAAGTGAATCTGGCCAAGGGCGACCTGCAGGCAGCCGGCCAGGCCTTCGCCAAGGTCAGCCAGGCCTATCCGAGCCACGCCAAGGTACCGGATTCACTGTTCAAGCTGGCCGATGTCGAGCGTCGCCTGGGTCACAACGACAAGGCCCGTGGCATCCTTCAGCAAGTCATCGCGCAGTACCCGGGTAGCTCGGCCGCTCAACTGGCCCAGCGTGATCTGCAGCGGCTGTAAGCCGTACGTTGACGAAAAACCCGCGCCCGTCGCGGGTTTTTCTTATCTGGCATCGCGTGATCCATTAGAATGCGCGGCGGCTCAGGTGGCAGGGTTTCAGCTCGGCTGATGTCCTTGTCGCCGCGCCTTGTCGAACGTCGGCCGCTGCCGGCGTTCCTGTCTTTCCACGCAACGGAGGCGGATGGCCTGTTTCGTCATCACGCTCGTGGCTACCATGCAAGAAACCCTGCGCATCACCGAGATTTTCTATTCGCTGCAGGGGGAGACGCGTACCGCTGGCTTGCCAACGGTATTCGTGCGCCTTACCGGCTGTCCCCTGCGCTGTCAGTACTGTGATACCGCCTATGCCTTCAGTGGTGGCGAAATCGTCACGCTGGACAGCGTCCTCGACCAAGTGGCCGCCTATCGCCCGCGTTACGTCTGTGTCACCGGCGGTGAGCCGCTGGCTCAGCCCAACTGCATTGCCTTGCTCACGCGCCTGTGCGACGCCGGCTACGAGGTATCGCTGGAAACCAGTGGCGCGCTCGATGTTTCTGCGGTCGATCCCCGGGTCAGCAAGGTGCTGGATCTGAAGACGCCTGGCTCTGCCGAAGTGCAGCGCAATCGCTACGAGAACATCCAGTGGCTGACACGCAACGATCAGGTCAAGTTCGTTATCTGCTCGCGCGAGGACTACGACTGGGCGGTATCCAAGCTGATCGAGTACGACCTGGCTGGCCGAGCCGGCGAAGTGCTGTTCTCGCCCAGTCACAAACAGGTCGATGCGCGTGCGCTGGCCGATTGGATCGTGACCGACAACCTGCCAGTACGCCTGCAGTTGCAGCTGCACAAGATTCTCTGGAACGATGAGCCGGGACACTGAACATGAACGACAAGAAAGCAGTCATCCTCCTTTCCGGCGGCCTGGACTCGGCCACCGTGGTAGCCATGGCCAAGGCCGAGGGTTACAGCTGCTACAGCATGAGTTTCGATTACGGCCAGCGCCATCGCGCCGAGTTGCAGGCAGCCGAGCGTGTGGCGCGGCAGTTGGGTGTAGTCGAGCACAAGGTGATCGGCCTGAACCTCAACGGCATCGGCGGTTCGGCGTTGACCGACAGCAGCATCGCCGTGCCGGAGTCCCCGACCGAGGGCATTCCTGCGACCTATGTGCCGGCGCGCAATACCGTGTTTCTGGCGCTCGCACTGGGCTGGGCCGAGGTGCTCGATGCGCGCGAGATCTTCATTGGCGTCAACGCAGTGGATTACTCGGGCTACCCGGATTGCCGCCCCGAGTTCGTCGACGCCTTCGAGCGTATGGCCAACCTGGCGACCAAGGCGGGTGTGGAGGGGCAGGGCTTCACCATTCGCGCGCCGCTGCAGCAGATGAGCAAGGGTGAGATCATCCAGGCTGGTATGCGCCTGGGTGTCGATTATGCGCTCACGGTCTCCTGCTACCAGGCCGATGATGATGGCCGCGCCTGTGGCAAGTGTGACAGCTGCCGCCTGCGTGCAGCTGGTTTCGCCGCAGCCGGTGTGCCTGATGCAACGCGCTACTTCTGAAAAAGTTTTCGTGAAGTGTTGATTTCCTGAATTAAATCAGTATCATGCGCCTCGCGTTGGGTCGTTAGCTCAGTTGGTAGAGCAGTTGGCTTTTAACCAATTGGTCGTAGGTTCGAATCCTACACGACCCACCAGATCTAAAAGGGTGGCTGCAACCTGTCATACACTGTACGCCTAGGGCCCGCTTGTGGTGAAAACAGTTTGGTTGCAGGCTCTCGACTCATACAGAAAGTCCGACTGAAAAGTCGGACTTTTTCGTTTCTGGGACTCAGAAGCCTTCTGTCTTCGCGCGCAAGCGAAGCCTTGGATCCTCACCAAGCTGTGTGCATTCGTACAATTTGACGCCAGGCGCCTGTGCGAACGAGCCCGGCGACACCCCCTTCAGCCCAGGGGCCAGCCTTTTCACCCAGCAAGCGTGGCGCAATGTCAGGCAGGAGCTCGTCGACTAATCCGGCCCTGATCAGCGCTCCGCCCAGGCGAGCCCGCGCTTCGACGAACAGGTCGTGGACGGAGCGCTTGCAAAGCGCCTTCATCAACTCCTACAGCATCTCGTGATCGTCGCTGGCCAGATGATTCAGCCCTCACCCAGGACACAGCCTACATGAGGTTTGGGGGCTGTAACGTCCCCGCTTAGCCAGCTCCAGAGCAGCGCCGACAATTCATCGCGATGATCGATGCTTGCGCTGGTGAGGCCGGGCAGGGCGCTTTGTGCCTAGGGGGCGATTTCCCCTTCAGGCTGCCGTTTCAGGGTTGCGCCTCGATGGGGTACAAATGCCCATCGTAGGAGCTGGCGATGAACGCCTGCGTCTCCGGTGAGTAGGTGATGCAAGAGATGCCGCTGGTGGTCGGTTTGCGCTGGGTGATCCAGCGCTGTGTTTCCAGGTCGAATAACGCCACCGTACCACCATAGCTGCCGGTGGCGATCAGCTTACGATCCGGCGAAGCAGCGATGCATTTCACCGAATGCAGATGCGGGGTTTTGAATACTTCGCTCTTGCCGGTACGCCACAAGCGCAGCTTGAGATCCCGGCCCACGCTGGCGAACCCACCATCGATGGTGGTGCAAGCATTGGAGATGCGTTCATGGGCAAGCTCGCTATAGGCGTGTTCGGTGAAATCGGAAATTCGGTGGAATGCGGCGGCCCTGTTGGCGCAAACGCTGAAGAGGAACTCTTCGTCGGCGGATATGCCTTTGATGGCGTTATCGTGCATCAGGATCTCGCTCTGATAGGCCACCTCGCCCTCGTGATTTAGGGCAAACACCAGGGCTTCACCCGTGTAGGTGCCGATTGTCGCGTGCGGCTGGCCGTCACGAAGGAATGCTGCGCCGCAGTTGAGTGGCGAGCGATGCTGATAAATCAGCTTGCCGGTCACCGCATCGAACACCTGGCCCATCTGGCCGCCGGTGAGAACGGCGTCTTCAAACGGCAGCAGGAAGTTGCACAAGCTGCCGATCAGTGTGCTCGGCTTGCCGTTCACCATGAGCAGGCCGGCGTCACCGATCGCGTAGGTATCGCCCTGATGCACGAGAACGGCATTGAGGCTGATGGCCTGCTCGATGCCTGCGAGCTCCCACTCGTTAGTGATGTGATTCCATACAGCGTATGACGAGCCGAAGGTGACGAAGGCGATACGCCGCTCGCCCAGGAAGGTGCAGCTTCGCGGCCAGATGAGGTTGGGTAGAGAGCTCTCGGCGAGCTTTCTCAATTGACCGTGCTCGAGTGCCTGCCAGAGAACCACCGAGCGATCATAGCTGAGACTGATCAGCTGGCGTTTCTGGTCGTCCCAGACGACTCGCTTGATACCCGCAGCATGGGCCTGATGACAATGCTTGCCCGCCTTGTCGATGACGGTCAGGCGTCCTTTGTCGTCACCCGCGAAGATAGTGCCGTCACTGGTCAGGGCTATGGTATCGGTTTCCACGCCGCCCAAATCGATGTTCTCGATGTGGACGCCGCTCTGAACGTCCCAGCGGCGAATGGTGCCGTCGTCGCTGCTGGAAATCAGGCTGGCACCGTCGGCGGCCCAGCTCACCGAGATGACATCGGCCTCGTGGCCGCGTAGCACATGACGGCATTGGCCGCTGGCGACATCGAACAGGCGGATGGTGTGGTCGCGTGAGCAGGTGGAGACAGTGTCGCCGGCTGGGTTGAAGACGGCCATTTCGACATCGTCCTCGTGTCCGATGAGCGCAGCTTTCAAACGCATGCTCGGGACTTCCCAGATACGGGCGCTGTAGTCGCTGCTGGCACTAACCAGAAGCCTGCCGTCCTGGCTGAAGGCGCATTGATTGGCGAGGTGATCGTGGAAGACCTGATGGATGGCTTGCTTGGTTTGAGCGTCCCACAGGATGACTTGATTGTCATAACCTGCGGTGGCGATGTAGCGCTCCTGGTAACTGGCGATACCGCTGATCGGGGCGAAATGTTTCATCACAGAACTCCTCGCATATCAAACCGAAAGATCGAGTTTGATGGTGTGATTTTTTTTCTGGGCCTTGGCCAGCAGATAGTTACGGTTGTGCTCGGTCACGAAGATTCCCGTTGGAATCACCTCGTCAATCTGCAATCCGAATGCTTGCAAGGCTTCGACTTTTTCCGGGTTGTTGGTCATCAAGCGACAGCGCTTCACACCCAGTGCTGTGAGCATCTGCGCAGCAGCGGTGAAATTGCGACCGTCATCGGGGAAGCTCAGTTGGCGATTGGCCTCGAAGGTATCCAGACCGCCATCCTGAAGGCGATAAGCGGCCAGCTTGGCGTTACAGCCCGATACCCCGTCCCTCCTGGCGTAGATAGAGCAGTACGCCGCCCTCTTCGGTCATCCGCTCAAGGGCTTCGTGCAACTGGGCACCGCAGTCGCAGCGATGGGAGCCGAAAATGTCGCCCGTCAGGCATTCGGAGTGAATTCTGACCAGAGGCGATTCTTGTTCCAGAGAGCCCATGACGATAGCGACATGTTCTTCGGGTGTTTCAAATCCATCGAAGGAAAAGAACTTTCCTACATAGCCATTGGAAAGGATGGGGATTTCGACGAAGTTCTTTACATGGCATGCGCACATGGCGAATCTCTCATGAAGCAGGGAACGGACTATTGGCTGTCTGGCTCAGAGACTCTCAGCAAGGCGCAAGCCCATCACGTAGATAGCTCTGGGAAACTTTCCATGACGTCTCGTGGAGCGCGCTAGATCCCGGAAACGGGAAAAGCTCCCGCCACGGGCGATCCGATGGGGGCCCACGACACAGAGCAGATCGTCGGTTACCCGTTCTCCTCCAGGGTAGGGGCGGTAGTCGTCGGCGACGTATTCCTCGACATTGCCGGCCATGTCCAGGCAACCAAAGGGTGAGGCGCCGCAGGCGAACATGCCTACAGGGGTGGTATGCAACAGGCCGGCCTCGGCAGTATTCGCATGATCCGCCAAGAAGCGCTCTCCCCAGGGGTACTCGAGGTTCCCTGGCCCGGCAGAGGCGTACTCCCATTCAGCTTCGCTGGGCAGACGAAAGGACCGTCCGGTCTTCTCCGCCACCCAGTCGGCATAGCAGTCAGCATCCTCAGCACGCAAACCGCTGACCGGATGATTGGCCTGCTCAGCGGGATAGCGCCCGAGAAACCAGCTGTCAGGTATACGCTGCTCGCCACTTTCCCGTAGAAAGATTCGATACTCCAGATTGGTTACCGGATAACGTGCGATCCGGTACGGCTCGAGGTGCACGCGATGGCGTGGTGTCTCCTTGATGATCCATCTGCGATCGAGATTGAGATCCGCCAACTGATCCATGACAGCGTCCAGCTCGGTGGTATCCAGGCCTATGTACACCTCACCGGCAGGCACATCGATCATCTGTGGCGCCAACGGATCCAGACGTGGATCACCGTACAAGGCGAGCAGGCGCCCGGCCTCATGTCGCCGTGCCAGTGGCTCGTCTTGGCTTTCCAGCAGTGCTACCAGGCGCTCGGTATTGAGCTGGGCCAGGGCACGGAATTCATCTACCGGTAGAAGCAGTTCACGCGTGGTGGTGTAAGCGTCGGGAAGCCCCAGCAACGCTCGATCACTTAGTTTCGGCGAGGCTTTTGCCAAGAAAGGGGGGGAGTGGAAATGCTTTTCCATTGCCATCTTATCGCGCCTATTGAATTGAATTCAGACACCGGCGGTGGTTTAAAGCCGGCCGCTCAAACCGGTCTGCAGGCAGTTATCCTGGAATCTGTCCCAAAAGCCCGGGGTATAACGTTTGATATCGCTCTCGAGGAGCAAGGGTTTTTGCCAATGCACATCGCGAAGTCCAGCGTCGACCATTACCGCTTCATAGTCTTCACGGCGCCAGCGGAAGAAGGTAAAGGGGCTGGGTGGGATGGTGACGAACTCGGCCTGATGGCGAAATCCTTCGGCCCAAGGCTCTTCGGTCAGAACATTGACTCCGTAACGGGTGAAGTTTCCATTGGCCAACTGGAAGTCCGGTTCGACCGTATAGGCAACCAGGCGTCCTGAAGGTTTCAAGTTGTTTACCACGGTTTTGAACATCTTTCTCATGTCGTCTAGGGAATCGGCATAATTGAACAGCCACGCCGCCATTACCATGTCAAACTTTCCGAACGACTCCATGTTGCATACATTTCGGACATGGAATTCAATAGCGTCGCCATTCTCGCTAGACTTCTTGCGCGCAAGGTCGATCATTTTTTCCGAAATATCCACGCCGACCACTCTACTTGCTTCTTTTTCGAGCAGTTCGCGGCCGAAATAGCCATATCCGCAGGCAAGATCCAGAACGCTCTGGCCTTTCACATCCCCTGCCATATGCATCAGTGTTCGTACTTCAACCGCACGTTGAGCAGCGGTGTCGGTAAAACTCTCGAAGAGGCCGCCGATCAAGTCGTAGGTTGATTTGTTTTTCATCTGAAGTATCTCTTGTAATGGCGTTGAATATTAATGGTCAGTTCTCTTTAGGGTAGATTGCAATGATTTAAGAAAAGGAGGCGCTAGGGTGTAGTGTCAAAGGGCTTGTTAGTGAGCTCTTGGGCAGACCGCTAGTTGGGGTGAAGTAATTTATAGTACGAATGTGTATAGGGGAGTTTTCGGGAGCGGTCCAATTCTTTTGCTGCATCATGAATATTCTTACGGCGAATCAAGTGTTGGTTGAATCGCAAGGTAAATGAGCGATTGCGAGGCGTCGGAGTTGCACGGCAGGATGAGGGGGTTAATGGCGGGATACGCTGCTCGAGTAAGCGCTCATTGATGATCTACGGCGCTGAAATGGCGAAGACTAGTGTAGATGTGCAGCGATCTAATCTATATCCATATTTAACTCAGTCACGATTCGCCGTGCGTATGATCATCTGTCGTAGCCACGAATGCGCGGGATCGCCCTCCCGGCGCTGATGCCAGATCAGGTCGAAGTGGAAAGGCTCTATCACCAGCGGTGGCTCGAACACTCTAAGTCGTGGATCCATGCCAGCCGACTCGAGGCTGCGTCGGGCCACGGTAAGGATTAGATCGGTGCCGACAATCAGTTCGTTTGCCACACCCCAATGCGGCAGGATCATGGCTATTCGCCTGTGCAAATTCTCCCGCGCAAGCGCACGGTCGATTTCGTTGTCGTTACCCGAGCGCATGGCCACTAGCACGTGCGGACGTGCCAGCCATGAGTCCCGATCAATTACGCCACTTTCCGGCAGGGTCGAGACGTCGGCGAGGCAGGCGAAACGTTCGACGAAAAGCGTGCGCATGCGCAACTTGTCCGAGTTTTGCCCTGGGAAGACGCCGAGGGCCATATCCGTTTCACCATCCATCACATCGGCCAGCATCGATTCCCGGCTGGCCTGGCTGACGACGAGATCGATACCGGGCGCGATGGTGCGTAGCGAGCGTGTCAGTCCAGGTAGCAGCACCCGTGCTCCGTAATCCGACATGGCCAGGCGAAATATCCGCTGTGCGCGGGTCGGATCAAACTGCGGAGGATCCAGCAGCGCCCCCAATTGATCCAGAGAGTCGGTCAAGGGCTGTATAAGCTCGCTCGCTCGTGGCGTCAGTTCAAGCCTGCCCGCGCGTCTGATCAACAGAGGATCATCGAACAACTTGCGTAGATGAGCCAGAGAGTGGCTGATCGCCGGCTGGCTTTTATGCAGGCGCAAAGCAGTTCGTGAGATGTGTTTTTCCAGCAGCAAGGCATGGAGGGTGACCAAGAGATTGAGGTCGATGCGTCTTAGTTTATTCATAGTAAGAATATCCATTAAATAGAATATGAATTTCCATTCGAGATGCTAATGCGTAAAGGTTCTTGCCACGACAATCTATGACACTGGAGTGATCGCATGTCCTCTTCGCTTTCTCTCGCCGGCATGTTACTGGCCCTGGCTGCGTTGATCTCCGGTGCTCTGGTGCCTTTTCAGGCTGGCAGCAACGCGGCGCTGGGGCGCGCACTGGGCCACCCGTTATGGGCAACCGTCGCTTCACTGCTGGTCAGCCTGTGCGTTGTGCTGCCGATCATTTTGGTCACGAGAGCCCCTGCACCGTTGCTCAATCAGGCTGGGGCGTTACCGCTGTGGGCTTGGTTTGGCGGCGTCGCCGGCGTCATCTACATCAGCTCGGCGCTGATGCTGACTCCCCGCTTGGGCGCGACCGGTTTCATCGTCTGTGTCATCGCAGGCCAGATGCTCACTTCCTTGCTGATCGACCACTTCGGTCTGATGGGGCTATCGGTCAAAGAAGCCAGCCTTGGACGCGTCGGCGGTGTCCTGCTGATCTTCGCGGGGATGCTCATGGTGCAGTGGTCCGCTGCCCTCTAGGGCATACCCGCAGCCGTGTCCTTGCACGACGCTGCCGTCGCGCAAACCACAATCAACGCAACGTCAAACGCGGGAGACTTACAGGATGAAGACCTCGCTCGCGCTTGTGGCGACCATGCTGAGTGCGGCTTTGCTGGCGACCTGGAGTCTTTGGTCGGCTCAGGCCGAAGAAGCTCAGGTGCAAACCATGCTCAAGGTGAAGGTTGCCTTGAGCAAGGTCGAGTTTCAGCACGTGCCGCGTTATTACGACAGTATCGGAACCTTGGAAGCCGTCAGCCAGGTTCGGGTGAGCGCCGAGGTGCCGGGCAGGGTTTCCGCCTTGCATTTCGACTCGGGGCAGAGAGTCGAGGCCGGGCAACCTCTGATCAGCCTCAATGACGAGCCGCAGAGGGCGCAAAGACGTCGCCTGGAGGCCGTGCTGCGCAACGCCGAACAGCGTCTGCAACGAATGTCCAAGCTGGCTCCCAGTGGTGCGGCTAGTCAGGAGCAATTCGACCAGGCCCGTGCTGATCGTGACGCGGCTCGGGGCGAGTTGGCGCAAGTCAATGCGCTGATCGCTCAGAAGAACATCCGTGCGCCTTTCAGTGGCGAGTTGGGCATCCGGCAGGTTCACCTTGGGCAGTATCTCAACCCCGGTGATGTCATCGCCAACCTCAGCGACAGTCGCCGCCTGCGCGTCAATTTTTCCCTTGACGAACGGGCGCGCAGCGAACTCGACTGGGGGCAGCCCGTGGAGTTGCGCTTCCATGCGCGTCCGGATCAGCGCTTCGAGGCGCGCATCAATGCCATCGACCCCATACTCGACGACGCGCGGATGATTCACGTCCAGGCCAGCCTGGATGGCCGCGACAGGCATCTTGCCGCCGGGATGTTCGCTGAGGTTCGGGTACGCCGGCCTGATCGCGCAAAGACGCTAAGCATTACGCAGACCGCCATCTTGGCCACGGCCTACGGCGACATGGTCTTCATCGCCCGAGAGGAAGACGGAGTGCTGCGCGCCAAGCGTGTAGCTGTGCGCACCGGCGATGTCTGGGATGGCCGGGTGGAGGTGCTTGAAGGGCTCCAGATCAGTGACCGGGTGGTGGTATCCGGGCAGAACAGGCTCAGCGACGAGACGCCACTGCAAGTGCTCCCGCGCAACAGCCTCGACGATGACGACGGGCAAGGCCCGCAGCCATGAAGTTCACGGATCTGTTCATCCATCGGCCAGTTCTGTCCCTAGTGCTCAACGCGCTCATTCTGCTGCTGGGCGTGTTGGCCATTCAGCACTTGCCGATTCGCCAGTACCCGTTGCTGGAAAATGCCACGATCCGGGTGACCACCGAATACCCAGGCGCCCCCGCCGAGCTCATGCAAGGCTTCGTCACCCAACCTATCGCCCAGGCACTGGCCTCGGTAGAGGGGGTGGATTACCTGAGCTCCTCCTCGGTACAGGGCAAGAGTGCAATCGATGTGCGCCTGCGTCTGGGGCAGGACTCGACCCAGGCACTCACCGAGGTGATAGCACGGGTCAGCCAGGTTCGCTACCGTCTCCCAGAGGAAGCCTACGATCCGGTGATCGAGCGCTCCAGTGGTGACTCCACCGCGGTCGCCTACGTGGGTTTTTCGGGCAAGGAGCTATCCGCACCTGCGCTGACCGACTACCTATCGCGGGTCGTGGAGCCGATGTTCTCCGCGATCGATGGGGTTGCCAGGATTGAAATTTTCGGCGGTCAGCGCATGGCAATGCGCCTCTGGCTCGACCCGGCGCGCCTGGCCGCGCGCGGTCTCACCGCAGAAGAGGTGGCGGTGGCGATTCGCGCGGAGAACTACCAGGCGGCGCCTGGGAAGATCAAAGGTCAGTACCGGGTCTCGGGGATCGAATTGGATACCGATCTGAACAGCGTTTCGCAGTTCAGCGAGATGGTGGTGCATAGCGACGCACGTGGTCTGGTGCGGATCAAGGATGTGGGCACCGTCGAGCTGGGCGCGGCCGCTAGCGAAACCAGCGCGTTGATGGACGCTCAGCCGGCGGTGCACCTGGGGCTATTCGCCGCGCCGCTCGGAAACCCGCTGGTGATAGTCGAGGGTATCGAGCAACGCTTGGCGGAGATCCGCAAGACGCTGCCTCCTGGCGTCAAAGTCGAGTTGGCGTTCGAGACCGCGCGTTTCATTCAGGCCTCCATCGACGAGGTCATGCACACCCTGGTCGAGGCACTGTTGATCGTGGTGGTGGTCATCTACTTCTGTCTTGGCTCGTTTCGCACCGTACTTATTCCGCTCATGGCCATCCCCTTGTCGATGCTCGGTACCGCTGCACTGATGCTGGCCTTCGGCTTCAGTATCAATCTTCTTACCCTGCTGGCGATGGTGTTGGCGATCGGCCTGGTGGTGGACGATGCCATTGTCGTGGTGGAAAACACCCACCGTCACATGGCCGAAGGCAAGTCAGGGGTGGTCGCGGCTCTGCTCGGTGCGCGGGAAGTGGCGGGGCCGGTGATCGCCATGACCTTGACCCTGGCGGCGGTATACGCCCCGATTGCCTTCATGGGTGGCCTGACTGGAGCGCTATTTCGCGAGTTCGCCTTGAGCCTGGCAGGCGCTGTGTTGATTTCCGGGATTGTGGCACTGACGCTTTCGCCCGTGATGGCCTCCATGCTGCTGCGCCATGATCAGGAGAGTCGAGTGGCACGAGCGGCGAGCCACTTCTTCGAATCTCTCGCGCAGCGATACGGGAATCTGCTGGAACGCTCGCTGGCGCATCGGGGCATTTCCCTGACAGTCGCCGTGCTCGTACTGGCCAGCCTGCCGCTGCTGTATCAGCAGGCGCAGCGGGAACTCGCGCCCGTGGAGGATCAGGCGAGCCTCCTCGCTGCCATCAAGGCGCCGCAGTACGCTAACCTGGCCTACAGCGAGCTGTTTTCCCGTAGGCTCGATTCGGTCTTCCGAGAGTTGCCGGAAACCACCAGTCGCTGGATCATCAATGGCACCGATGGGCCCGCTACCAGCTTCGGCGGCATCAACCTGTCCGCTTGGGATGAGCGCGAGCGCGATGCTACGGAGATTCAGGGCGATCTCCAGCAGAAGGTTGGCGCGGTGGAAGGAACCAGCATCTTTGTCTTCCCGCTCCCCCCCTTGCCCGGCTCCACGGGGGGTGTGCCGGTGCAACTGGTGCTGCGCACCTTGCAGGACTACCGCACGCTCTATGACAGCATGGAGGTACTGAAACAGAAGTCGCGAAGCAGTGGTCTGTTCGCTGCAGTGGACAGCGACCTGGATTACAACAACCCGGTGATTCGCCTGCGTGTCGACCGCGACAAGGCCAGCGCCATTGGTGTACGTATGAGCGACATAGGCCAATCGCTGGCCGTGCTGGTCGGCGAGAACTATGTCAACCGCTTTGGCCTTCATGGGCGCTCTTATGACGTCATCCCTCAGGCCACCCGCGAGCTGCGGATGAATGGCCAAGCCCTGGGGCAGCAATACGTGCGCAGCCGTGAAGGGCGATTGGTGCCGCTGTCGGCCCTGGTGCGCATGGAAGAGAAAATCGAGCCGAACAGGTTGACGCAGTTCAACCAGCAGAACGCGGCAACGCTCCAGGCCATTCCCGCTCCCGGGGTTAGCATCGGTGAGTGCGTCGCCTTCCTGGAGAAAGCCAGTGCCGACCTACCGGTCGGTTTCACCCTGGATTGGCAGGCCGATGCAAGACAATACGTGCAGGAGGGCAATACCCTGTCGTCTGCCTTTGGCCTGGCGGTGATCATCATTTATCTGGTGTTGGCCGCTCAGTACGAGAGCTTGAGGGATCCCCTGATCATTCTTTTCACCGTGCCGCTATCGATCTGCGGAGCGTTGATTCCCCTGGCGCTGGGGCTGGCGACGCTGAATATCTATACCCAGATAGGGCTGGTCACCTTGATCGGCCTGATCAGCAAACACGGCATTCTCATGGTGGTCTTCGCCAATGAGATGCAGGTCAAGGAGCAACTCGATCGCCACGCCGCCATACTGCGTGCAGCCTGCATCCGCCTGCGCCCGATACTGATGACTACCGCCGCGATGGTCGTGGGCCTCGTTCCGCTGCTATTCGCCAGCGGGGCCGGCGCTCATAGCCGGCAAGGCCTGGGGCTGGTGATCGTTTGCGGGATGCTGGTGGGAACCGCCTTTACCTTGTTCATCCTGCCTACGGCCTACAGTTTGCTGGCCCGCGATCATCGGGCCAGAGCGCTTGATCCGAGAACCATGGAGTTGCAGCGTGCGGGAGAATGAGGTGCGTCCGATGTTCTCGACTGGTGGTTGCATTGCAACGCGCTTTGGCGAGATTGACCCGCGCCCTCGCGGCGAGCATCGGCAGGCGTCGCTGCACAGGTCGAGTTTCTACTGATTCACCTATCCGCTCGTTCTTCCCGATCTTCTCGGGGAGGTATACTCGACGCGCCGGATAACAATCAGAGCCTGATGAAATGACGCAGATTTCCGAACGTCTCCTCGTTCAAGCCCACCTCGATGCCAAACAGCCCAAGCCGCTGACTGCCGAGGAAGAGGCCTTCTATCGCCGCGAAATCGCCGCCGAGCTGAAGAAGCAGAATGCGGTGCTGGTGGCGCACTATTACTGCGATCCGGTCATCCAGGCGCTGGCCGAGGAAACCGGTGGCTGCGTTTCCGACTCCCTGGAAATGGCCCGCTTCGGCAATCAGCACCCGGCGCAGACCGTGGTGGTCGCCGGGGTCAAGTTCATGGGGGAGACGGCGAAGATCCTCAACCCGGAAAAACGTGTGTTGATGCCGACCCTGGAGGCGACCTGTTCGCTCGACCTGGGCTGCCCGGTGGACGAATTCTCGGCTTTCTGCGATCAGCACCCGGAGCGTACCGTGGTGGTCTACGCCAACACGTCGGCGGCGGTGAAGGCGCGTGCCGACTGGGTGGTGACGTCCAGCTGCGCGCTGGAGATCGTCGAGAGCCTGATGGACAACGGCGAGACCATCATCTGGGCGCCGGACAAGCATCTGGGCAATTACATCCAGCGCGAGACCGGCGCCGATATGCTGCTGTGGGACGGCGCCTGTATCGTGCACGAGGAGTTCAAGTCCAAACAGCTGTTGGACATGAAGGCGCTGTATCCGGATGCCGCCATTCTGGTGCACCCGGAATCGCCGCAGAATGTGGTGGAGCTGGCCGATGCCGTGGGTTCCACCAGTCAGTTGATCAAGGCGGCGCAGACCCTGCCGAACTCCACCTTCATCGTCGCCACCGACCGTGGCATCTTTTACAAGATGCAGCAGCTGTGCCCGGACAAGACCTTCATCGAGGCGCCAACCGCCGGCAATGGTGCGGCCTGCCGCAGCTGCGCGCACTGCCCGTGGATGGCGATGAACACCCTGGAGCGCGTGCTGACCGGCTTGCGTCAGGGCTCTGGCGAGATTCATGTCGACCCGGCGCTGATTCCCAAGGCGATCAAGCCGCTCAAGCGCATGCTCGACTTCACCCAGGCGGCGCGGATGAAGGTCGCCGGTAACGCCTGACTGCCAGCCGTCAAAAAGAAGCCCAGCACATGCTGGGCTTCTTGCTTTGCGTAGCCCGGATGCAATCCGGGAAGGGCGAGCGGCCAATACCCCCGGATTGCATCCGGGCTACGTAGGCTGCGTTAGCTCACCCAGTTTTCCGGTTCGTTGACCACATTGAGCAGCGCGCGCAGGCGGCCGTAGTCACGACCGTTGAAGGCAAAGGCCAGGCGGGTCAGGTGGCACAGTTCCGGTTCGTCGCGCTCCTGCTCGCAATAGGCTTGCTGGGTAAAGCCACCTTCTTTGCACAGGCTGGCGAAGTCGCTGTCCAGCTTCGCCAGAGTCGCCTCGTTGAGTGGATGATTGAGGCGGATCACGAAGCGATCCTTGAGCCAGCGGCTGGAGTGGAAGTTGCGGTAGAAGCGGGCGATTTCATCCACCGCCTCTTCGGCGCTGTAGACCAGGTGCATCAGGTTGAGGTCGGTGGGCAGGATGTAACCGTTGTCGCCAAGCTGGCGACGGATGAAGCCCAGTGCATCTTCCCAGTAGCTGCCACCCGGTTGATCGAGCAGCACCACGGGCACCAGCGGGCTCTTGCCGGTCTGGATCAGGGTCAGCACTTCCAGCGCTTCGTCGAGGGTGCCGAAACCGCCGGGGCAAAGCACCAGGCCGTCGGCCTCCTTGACGAAGAACAGCTTGCGCAGAAAGAAGAAGTGGAACGACAGCAGGTGATGGCTGCCGCGCATGGTCGCGTTGGCGGTTTGTTCGAAGGGCAGGGTGATATTGAAGCCCAGGCTGCTTTCCGCGCCGGCGCCTTCATGGGCTGCCGCCATGATGCCGCCTCCGGCACCTGTGACCACCATCAGGTCGCGGTGTGCCAGTAATGCGCCGAGCTCGCGCGCCTGCCGGTACAGGGGATGATCGGGCGGAGTTCGTGCCGAGCCGAACACCGTGACCTTGCGCCGCCGTTTCAGTTGTTCCAGCATGCCGAAGGCATGCTCCATCTCGCGCAGCGTCTGCATCATGATCTTGGCGTCCCAGCGGTTACGATCCGCCTGGGCCATGTGGATCACCGTAGTGAGCATTTCGCGGTAAAGCGCCAGATTGGGGCTGTTGCTCGGGGTGGCCAGCGCTACCAGTTCCTCCACCTTGTTGCTCAGGTCGACCTCGCTGGTTTGCACGTGGCGTGACAGATAGTCGTCCGGTTCAAAGGGCATGGAAACTCTCCTCTTCTTGGCCTGTGAGAGACGAGGAGCCTCTCGTGTTGGCCGGTTCCTTGATTATGGAGTGTCGAGCAGCTTGCCACAGGCAGTCTGCCGTTTCGTTGCCATCTTTTCGTAAGCGCCGATTACAGGGCGATCTGTTCACCGGGTTCGGGAATGTTGGCAATCCAGTTCAGGCGCTCGCGCAGGGCGCCTTGCAGTGTCTGCATCTTTTCCAGTTCGCCATGCACCAGATACAGCTCGGGGTGATGCTCGAACCGGCTGGCCCAGTCGAGCAATTGCGATTGCCCGGCATGCGCGGAGAAACCGCCCAGAGTATGCACCTTGGCCTTCACCGCGATGCGCTGATGCAGCACCTTGACCGTTTCGGCTCCGTCGACGATCAGACGACCCAGCGTGCCCTTGGCCTGGAATCCCGGGAACACCAGGTGGCAGTTCTCGCGCCAGAGGTTGTGCTTGAAGTGATGGACGATACGCCCGCCATTGCACATGCCGGCACCGGCGATGATGATCGCGCCGCTATTGATCCGGTTGATCGCCATCGATTCTTCGGCTGTCGGTGTGCAGCGCAACACTGGCAGCCAGTCCTCGATGCGCTTGACGCCCTTGGCGGCCAGCGCCGCGCGATCCGCAGTCGCGAACTGGTCATGGAAACGGCTGTAAATGGCGTTGGCGCGGATGGCCATGGGGCTGTCGAGGAACACGGCCTGCTGCGGCAGTCTGCCTTCCTGATAGAAGCGTCCGAGGTAGTAGATCAGGTCCTGGGTGCGGCCGACGGCGAACGACGGGATCAGCACGTTGCCACCTTCCTTGTGAGCCTGCTGAAGAATGTCGGCCAGCTCCTCCAGGGTCTCGTCGCTGGGGCGATGGTCGCGGTCGCCGTAGGTCGACTCCATCAGCAGCACGTCCGCCTGGTTCAGCTGTGTCGGCGCCTGCATCAGCGGTGAGCAGGTGTTGCCCAGGTCGCCGGAGAACACCAGGTGACGTCGCAGGTGGTGATCCTCTACCTGCATTTCGACGATGGCCGAGCCGAGGATGTGGCCTGCATTGTGGAAGGTGACGTGCACGCCCTTGGCAACCTCGACCGCTGCGCCATAGGCATGCGCGCGACGCTGGCTGAGCGCCTGCTCGGCATTGGCGATGGTGTAGAGCGATTTGACCGCCGGCTTGCCCTGGCGTGCGCGCCAGCGGTTTTCCCATTCGGCGTCCTTCTCCTGCAGGAAGGCCGAATCCAGCAGCATCAGCTCGAGCAGTTCGCAACTGGCTTCGGTGGCGTGGATCGGGCCGCGATAGCCCTCGGCGACCAGGCGCGGCAACAGCCCGCTGTGATCGAGGTGGGCGTGGGAGATCACCACCGCATCCAGGCTGCCTGGATCGAAAGGAAACGCACTGCGGTTCTGATCTTCTTCCTGGCGGCGTCCCTGATGCATGCCGCATTCGAGCAGCACCTTGGCGCCGTCGCGGCTTTCCACCAGGTAGCAGGAGCCGGTGACCTGTTGAATCGCACCGAGAAAAGTGAGCAAGGCCATGGTTTGTTCCTTGTCGTGATGATGACGCGAGTCTGCCGCTTCCAAACGGAGCGGGTCTTGATGCAGGTCAGCGGGTGCTTCGTAGCGAGACCTAAACTGCAGGCAAGCATTCAGGAGAGCACTCATGACCCAGCTATTGCCCGACGCCGCCACCCTGGCTCGGCACGCCCAGCAATATCCCGACTTTGCCCGCTGGCAAGTTGGCCACGGACCTGTCCAGCATAGCCCGCAGACCCGCGCCGCCGTCTTTCGTCTGGCCCATCAACTGGTGCAGAGCGGTTTGCAGCCCGACCTGCCGAGCGTCTACCGCCTGTTGCGCGCGCTGGACGCGCTGACGGCAGCCGGCCTCTGGCTGGTGGCACACATGACTTATGCACGGCGCGTTCGGCTCGATGGCCAGCCACTGCAGGCCGATGACTTCAAGCCCGTGCCCGAAGGCCATACCGGCGGCGCGCTGAACATGGTGCCGGCCTATGCCGGCTACCTGGCGCTCAACGCCCTGACGGGGGAGGCGCGTGGCTGGTTGATGGGCCAGGGCCATTGCGTGGCGGCGATCGAGGCGCTGAACCTGCTGACCGGCAACCAGCATCCCGAGCAGGCCACCCGTTACGGCTGTGACGAGACGGGCATGAGCCGCCTGGCGGCTGACTTCTACAGTTACGCCCAGGCTGCGGACGGCAGCCCAGGCGTGCCGTTGGGCAGTCACGTCAATCCGCATACCGCCGGCGGTATCGCCGAAGGCGGATACCTGGGCTTCGCTGAGCTGCAGTACGCGCATCTACCGCTGCCGGGGGAGAAACTGGTGGCGTTCCTGTCCGATGGCGCCGCCGAAGAGCAGCGCGGCAGCGACTGGATGCCACGCTGGTGGCGTGCCGAGGATTGTGGCGTGGCGCTACCGGTGATGATCGCCAACGGCCGGCGTATCGAGCAGCGTACCGAGTTGGGCACGCTGGAGGGCCTGGAAGGGTTTCGTCGGCACCTGCGCGGTTGCGGCTTCGATCCGGTGAGCTTCGATGGGCGTGATCCGGCAGCCTTCGTCTGTGCGCTGTGGGAGATGGAGCAGCGCCTGGCGCATCGGCTGGATGAACTCGATCGCGAGCTGATCGGTTATCCCTTGCCGCTGCCCTACGGCATTGCCGAGACCACCAAGGGCTATGGTTTCTTTGGCGCTGGCAGCAACGCCGCTCATAACCTGCCGCTACCGGCCAGCCCGGCGCAGGATGAGCGTGCGCGCGAGCTGTTCAACCAGCATGCAGCGGCCTTGTGGGTAGCGCCGCAGGTGCTGTCCGAGGCCTGTAGTCTGTTCACTGCACGCAAGGGCCGTGTACTGGAGCGGGACAACCCGCTGGCACGGCGTCAACCGCCGCAGCCGGTACAGCCCGAGCTGCATTTTCATGATCGGCCCTGTTCGCCCATGAGTGCGCTGGATCGTTATTTCGTCGACCTGGTGCGCGCCAACCCACAGTTGCGGCCGCGTGTCGGCAACCCGGACGAACTGGCCAGCAACCGTCTGGGCGGTGTGCTGGCAGCGCTCAAGCACCGCGTCAGTCAGCCCGAGAGCGAGCTGGAGTCGCTGCACGGCGCGGTGATCACCGCGCTCAACGAGGAGGCTGTGGTTTCCGCCTGTCTGGCCAATCAGGGCGGCCTGAATCTGCTGGCCAGTTACGAGGCGTTTTGCGTGAAGATGCTCGGTGCCGTGCGCCAGAGTCTGATCTTCGCCCGCCAGCAGAAAGAGGCGGGACGTCCAGCCGGCTGGCTGGGCTGGCCGCTGGTGGCCACTTCGCATACCTGGGAGAACGGCAAGAACCAGCAATCGCATCAAGACACCACGTTCTGCGAGGCGCTGCTGGGCGAGATGCACGATGTCGTGCGCGTGCTGTTGCCGGCCGATCACAACTCGCTGCTGGCCCTGCTGCCAGGCATCTACCAGGAGCGCGGCCGGCTCGCGTGCCTGGTGGTGGCCAAGCGTGAACAACCCTGTAGCTTCACCGCCGAACAGGCGCAGCAACTGGCCCGTGAGGGGGCATTGCTGGTCGATGCCGAAGGCGATGGCGAACCGGTGCTGCTGATTGCCAGCGGCAGCTATCAGTTGCACGAGATGCGCCGCGCCGCCGTTCGTCTGAGCGAGCAGGCTGTGGCCTGGCGTCTGATTTACTTGCAGGAACCAGGGCGCTTTCGTATGCCGCGTGATGCCTGGGAGGCGTCGAGTGTGGCCAGCGCCGCTCAGCGTGAGGCGCTGTTCCCGATTGCCTGTCGGCGGCGCGTGTTGCTTGGCCACATGCGCCCGGAAGTGGCCCTGGGGCATCTGTCGACGGTGCTGGGCGATGCCGCTACGTGTCGTGCGCTTGGTTATCGCAACCGTGGCGGCACTTTCGACGAAGCCGGCATGCTGTTCGCCAATGGCTGTACCTGGGCGCATGTCCTGCAAAGCGTCGCCGAGGTGCTCGGCGTATCGATCGATGCCTGGCTGACGCTCGAGGAGCGTGCGGCTCTGGCAGGCAGGGGCAATCCTCTCGCCCTGCGTTGAGCCGGCTGACTGGGTCAATGGCAAGGGAGAGGCAGGTATGCCCAAGTTGATTCTGGAGATCGAAGCGGACCTCTATCGCCTGCTGCAGCAGGCGGCGCGAACCAATCGACTGAGTCTGGAGGATGAATGTCGACGTCGCCTCGAGGGCGGTGTACGGCGTTCGCGCTATATGGAGGCCTTGCTCGCCGAGCTGCGCGCCGACGATGCGCAGCGCCGAGCGGAACGGGACTGACGGCGGCTCTGGATCAGAGGCCGCAGTCGCTCTTGTCGAACACTTCGACGGTAACCGGGCGGTTGCTGCGGTATTCACTGAACTGGTAGCGCAGCTGTGCGCCCTGGGCCAACAGGTTGCGATAGCCCGGATTGCGGCAGACGCTGGCGGCCAGCTGCGCGCGCACGGTGTCGGGGTTGCCGCGCATCTGCGCTGCATGCGCTTCGCGCACGCTGAGGTGGTTGATCAGTGTGTGGCCTTCCACGGTGTAGCCCTGATCGAGAATGTCTTCGTTGATCGCGCGCGGCGTGCCCTCGCTGCTTTGCCGGGCGACCTGCTCCAGGGTGCGAGTCAGTTCCATCTCCTTCAGCGAGGCTGCCTGGGCAGTGGCAAGCGTCAGGCTGAGCGCGAGAGCGGGGAGGATGTAACGCAGCATGTCATGTGACTCCTGAAAGCGTGGACGAGGGTTGGACAGGGCCTCGCCGCGAATGTTCGCGCCGCTGGCCATTTGCCCGCCTGAAACAAAGTGTTACTGATGGGGACATGCTGGCCTGTGGCCGCCGTCCGTCACCACGACCAAAGGCCGGGGATCATCGGCCAATCCTGCACGTCACAGGCATTGAGCCGCCGTCGCAGTCGGACGTCGCCAGTGCAGACCTGCCTGAAGTCTGTCGCTGGTGCAGGAAGGACTGCGCGGTGTTCAAGCAGCGTGCAGGAGAATAACAATGACAATGCTCTCTCGGCGCTGGCCATCGCGGATGATGGTCGGCAGTTTACTGGTTTTGCCCGTTGCCCAGGTGCAGGCATCCGGTTATCACTTCGGTTCGCAATCCGTGGCGGCGCAGGGGGCGGCACATGCCAACGGTGCCGAGGCAGCCGATCCCTCGACCATTTTCTACAACCCTGCCGGCCTTGCCCGGCTCAAGGGCACCCAGGTGACCTCCGGCCTGAGCATCCTGCTGCCGGATGGCGATTACGAGGACAAGGGCAGTCGTGACGTGTTCGGCAATCCGGTATCGGGAGAGGCCGGCGAATTCCTGCCCGATGCCGCCGCTGCGCCCAACTTCTATTTTTCCCACGCGATCAGCGACCGGGTGACGGTCGGCCTGGGGATCTTCACCCCGTTCGGCGCCAAGCTCGACTACAAGGAGGACTGGGCCGGGCGCTACGGCATCCAGTCGGCCAGCCTGGAGACGGTGACCTTCAATCCGAGCATTGCCTTTCGCTTCAACGAGCACCACAGCGTCGGTTTCGGTGTGTCGGCGCAGTACATCAAGTCGGTGCAGCGCGGTGCGGCGGATGTCAAAGGCGCCTCGCGGCAGTTGGCTGGGCAGTTCGTCACCGCCAATCAGGAACTGACCGAGCTGGCGGCATCACCGCTTGGTCAGTTCGCCATTCCGTTGTTCTACGGCATCGATGTGCCCACTGAGATCAGCAGTTGCGACGGTCAGGCCGATGACGCTTTCGTCGACTGTGTGGCGAAGAACTTCGCCGACAACGTCCAGGGCGATGGCTACTTCCGGGTCAAGGGCGATGACTGGGGGTTTGGCTGGAATATCGGCTATATGTGGGAGCCGACCGAAGCGACGCGCTTTGGCGTGTCCTATCGCTCCAACATTCGCCACACCCTGGAAGGCGAGACCAAATGGAGCTTCGCCGGCGTGTCCGGCAGCGTGCCTTCACCCGATACCGATCTGAGCGGTGGCATCGATCTCGGCATCATCACCCTGCCGCCAGCCGATGCGCTGGGGCAGGTGCTGGACCCGGACAACTGGGTCAATCCCGGCGATTTCGCCGGCTCCAGGCTGCACCCCAACTCCAAGGCCAAGACCGCCATCGATACACCGGAGATGCTCTCCTTCAACGCCTTCCACCAGCTCAACGACAAGGTGGCGCTGATGGCGGATCTGACCTTCACCCGCCATTCGCGGCTCGACGAGGTGCGCATCGGTATCGATCAGGTGGCTGGCTACCCTTACTTCAATGGCGTTACCGAGGGCGACCTGAGCGTCGAGCAGGACTGGAAGGACAGCTACAAGCTCTCCCTGGGCATGAACTACCAATACAGCGATGACCTGCTGCTGCGTACCGGCGTGGCCTACGACCGCTCTCCGGTCAACTCGCCGCAGCTACGCCATCCGGCCTTTCCCGATGCGGATCGTTACTGGCTGTCGCTCGGCGCCAACTACAAGGTGATGCGCGACACCTCGCTGGATTTCGCCTACAGCTACGTGCAGTTCTCCAGCGGCAAGATGGATTACCAGGACGGCTGCTCCCCGGCTGGCTGGGTGCCAGGTGCCGGCGGGCTGTATCAGGACAGTGGCGTGCGCTGCACCGGCAACGGCGGCAACTACACCGGTGAGTACAACACCCACATCCATTTCATCGGTCTGGCGTTGAACCACAGCTTCTGAGCCGTCCGAGTGGCGAACGGGGGTGCTAGAATCGCTCCCCCGTTCGCTGTCACGCCCGCCATGACCCACTCAGCCCCACATGCCGTCGCCCGCCTGCGCACAGAGCGCCTGGCGCGCAGCCTCAAACCCTTCGTCGCCCGTGGCTCGCGTGCCGAGCGCTGCCCGCACTGCCGGGTGCAGCCGACCCATTGCCTGTGCGCCTGGCGCCCGCGGGTCGAGGCCAATGCCGCCATGTGTCTGGTGATGCATGACATCGAGGCGCTGAAACCGAGCAATACCGGTTGGCTGATCGCCGACGTGGTGCCTGAAACTCACGCCTTCGGCTGGACGCGCACCGCTGTCGCCCCGGCGCTGCTGGAGCTCTTGGCCGATCCGCAGTGGCAGCCTTATCTGGTCTTTCCCGGCGAGTACGTGGCGCCGCAACGCGTGGTGGAGGAGGTGACGCTGGCGCCCGGCAAGCGGCCGCTGTTCGTGCTGCTCGATGCCACCTGGACGGAGGCGCGCAAGATGTTTCGCAAGAGCCCCTATCTGGACGCACTGCCGGTGCTGAGCCTGACGCCAGCGCAGTTATCGCGCTATCGACTGCGCCGCTCTACCCGCGGCGAGCACCTGTGCACCGCCGAGGTGGCTGCCATGTGCCTGGAGCTGGCTGGCGACCTGCGCGCCGGCGAGGCGCTGGACGATTATCTCGACGTTTTCAGCCAGCATTATCTGGCGGCCAAACGGCGCCTGCCGCTGGATCTCAGCGATCCTTTGCATCAGCGTTTGCAGGCGTACCGCTGAGTTCGAGCGGCAGAGGTTTCGGCCATAGCTGGGCCAGCAGCATGCCGGCGAACATCAGCGCGCAGCCGAGATAGCCGCGCAGTTGCAACATTTCACCGAGCAGCAGGGCACCGGCGACAGCGGCGAATACGGCCTCCAGCGAGAGAATGATCGCCGCATGCGAGGCGATGGCGTGCTGCTGGGCGATGACCTGCAAGGTAAAGCCGATCGCCACGCCGAAAATGCCGCCATAGAGGATGGCCGGGCCTGCTTTGAGTATGCCCTCCAGCGTTGCCGTCTCGAACACCAGGGCCAGTGTCAGGCTGATCACTGCGCAGGTGGCGAACTGGATCAGTGCCAGACGCAGCGGGTCGTGGCGGCTGGCGAAAAAGCCCACCAACAGCACGTGGATACCCCAGACGAAGGCGCCAGCCAGCTGCAACCAGTCGCCGGATGCCACGCTGAAGCCTTCGCCGACGCTGAGCAGGAACATGCCGACTACCGCCAGGCTGGCGCCTAGCCAGATGCCCAGGCTGCTTTTCTGGCCGATGAACAAACCGAGCAGCGGTACCACGATCACATACAGGCCGGTGATGAAGCCGGAGTTGGTCACGGTGGTGAACATCAGGCCAACTTGCTGCAGGTTGATACCGATCGCCAGAGCCAGGCCCATGATCACGCCACCCAGCAGCAGCCCGCGATTCGGCGCAGGCCGGGGTTGCTGGCTGCGTCGCTGTATCAGGATGATCACCGGAATCAGCACCAGGCTGGCGAGGACGAAGCGCAGGCCGGAATAAAGGAAGGGGCCGATGTTTTCCATGCCCAACTGCTGGGCGACGAACACGCTGCCCCAGATCATCGCGGTAATCAGCATCAACAGGTCGGCGCGCAGGGCTTGGCTTCGCATTGGAGCGTCTCGGCGGTAAAGCTGGGCATCGTGCCGCAAAGCATTGAGCTTGACCACCCCGTCACAGCTCGGCATGCTGGGCGCCGCCGTCGGTCCGAGTGGGGAGTCTGTGATGCTGGATGTGCAGTCTTGAACGGATCTTCAGGCGAAAAGCACTGCCATACTCAGCTCAGTGCCACTCATAACAAGAACAGGATCTGCCAATGGCCGCTTACGAAATCCTGATTGCCGACGACCATCCGCTGTTTCGCAGCGCGCTGCAACAAGCACTGACCCTGGGGCTGGGGCCTGAAGTTCGCTTGGTAGAAGCCGCCAGCATCGCCGAACTCGAAGCCCACCTGGCCGCCAAGAGCGACTGGGACCTGGTCCTGCTCGATCTCAATATGCCTGGTGCCTACGGCTTTTCCGGCCTGGTGCTGCTACGCGGTCAGTATCCGCAGATTCCTGTGGTGATGATCTCCGCCCAGGAAGAGGCTTCGGTGGTCAACCGCTCTCGCGAGTTCGGGGCCAGCGGCTTCATCCCCAAATCCAGCCCGCTGGAGACCCTGCAGCAAGCCGTGCGCGAGGTGCTCGATGGCGATACCTGGTGGCCGCCGCTGGCCGAGGAAGGCGCGCCGGTTTCCGCTGAGGCCAAGGCCGCCAGTGCCGGTCTCGCCAGCCTCACGCCGCAGCAGTTTCGCGTGCTGACCATGGTCTGCGAGGGCCTGCTGAACAAGCAGATCGCCTACGAGCTGAGCGTCTCCGAGGCGACGGTCAAGGCGCATGTGACGGCGATTTTCCGCAAGCTGGGCGTGCGCACCCGTACTCAGGCGGCGTTGCTATTGCAGCAGATGGAGTCGATCCCCACGCAGTGAGGACTCTGCTGCGCGTCGGTGCTGCCACGTTTAAAGCAAGCTCGGCTTGCTCATGTACAGCCATTGAACTTTGCAGTCTCACTTGTTTTCACCTTGCATCCCTCTAGCTCGCGATCTCGTAAATAGCCTCTCGCGCCGCGTCCTTCATCGGGGCGCCCATCGACTGCATTGCCCCGGAGCGCCGCCTGCTGTCGAAGCACGCCAAGGACATTGGTGGCGCCGCGCAGTTCGTCGCGCTGCTCGGTCTGGGCAATCGTCCTCTTGAGCTGAAACTCAGACGATCGGCGGCAGGACGATCTGATCGCTGCGGCTGACGCCAGCGGTCAGCGCGCGACACTGTTCGAGAAACTCGCGCATGGCCGCTGTCTGGTACTTCTGCTTGTGCCAGATAAAGTAGAACTGCCGGCGCAGGTCCAGCTCCGGAGTTTCCACGGGCATCAGGCTGCCACGACGAAAGGCGTCGCGCAGCGCCAGGCGTGAGATGCAACCGATGCCCAGGCCGGATTCCACGGCGCGCTTGATCGCCTCGGTGTGTTCCAGCTCCAGGCGGATATTCAGGTTGCGCGGGTGATGCCGCATGGCCTGATCGAAGGTCAGTCGCGTGCCCGAGCCCTGTTCACGCAGAATCCAGGCCTCGTGCGTCAGCTCTTCCAGACTGGCGCTGCCGCGTTGGGCCAGCGGGTGCTGCGGTGCGCAGAACACCACCAGTTCGTCCTCGACCCAGGGCTGCACCTCGATATCCGGGTGCTGGCAGTCGCCCTCGATCAATCCCAGGTCCAGCTCGTAGTGGGCGATCTGTTGCACCACGTGGGCGGTATTGTGCACCTGCAGCTTCACCCGGCATTCGGGATGGCGTTGCATGAAACTGCCAATCAGCAGGGTGGCCAGGTAGTTGCCCACGGTGAGCGTGGCGCCGACGTTCAGCGAGCCATAACCGCTCTTGCCCCCCAGCAGGCGTTCGATCTCGCGCGCCTGGTCGATCAGGGCTACGGCCTCGGGCAGGAGCTGTCGGCCCAGGGCGTTGAGCGCCAGGCGCTTGCCGGCGCGATCGAACAGCTGGCAGTCGGATTGACGCTCCAGTTCGGTCAGCGAGGTGCTGGTCGCAGACTGCGACAATGCGAGCGATTGCGCGGCACGAGAAACGCTCTCATGCTGCGCCACGGCGACGAATACCTGAAGTTGTCTGAGCGTAAATCGCATATCGATATAACCGATAACCTATATCTTGATAATCCACTTAACAGATATTGTTGCCGCGAATAGAATGCCGCGCAATCGCGTCTTTGGCGCTGAAGTTCTTCGAGGAAATCATCATGAGCAATATGAACGTCGAGCGCGTGCTCAGCGTCCACCACTGGAACGATACGCTGTTCAGCTTCAAGTGCACCCGTGATCCGGGCCTGCGCTTCGAGAATGGCCAGTTCGTGATGATCGGCCTGCAGCAGGACAATGGCCGCCCGCTGATGCGCGCCTACTCCATCGCCAGCCCGAACTGGGAAGAGCATCTGGAGTTCTTCAGCATCAAGGTGCCGGACGGCCCGCTGACCTCGCAGCTGCAGCACCTCAAGGAAGGCGACGAGATCATCATCAGCAAGAAGCCCACCGGCACGCTGGTGCTCGATGATCTCAACCCCGGCAAGCACCTCTATCTGCTCAGCACCGGCACCGGTCTGGCGCCGTTCATGAGCGTGATCCAGGACCCGGAAACCTACGAGCGTTTCGAGAAGGTGATCCTGGTACACGGCGTGCGCTACGTGAACGAAGTGGCCTACCGCGAGTTCATCACCGAGCACCTGCCGCAGAACGAATTCTTCGGTGATGCGCTGAAGGACAAGCTGATCTACTACCCGACCGTGACCCGCGAGCCGTTCGAGAATCAGGGCCGTCTGACCGACCTGATGCGCAGTGGCAAACTGTTCGCCGATATCGGCCTGCCGCCGATCAACCCGCAGGACGACCGCGCCATGATCTGCGGCAGCCCGAGCATGCTCGACGAAACCAGCGAAGTGCTCGACAGCTTCGGTCTGAAGATTTCCCCGCGCATGCGTGAGCCGGGTGACTACCTGATCGAGCGCGCCTTCGTCGAGAAGTAAGCGCCTCCGTTAAACGACAAAGCCGCCCCATGGGCGGCTTTGTCGTTGTAGGGTGCGCCGTGCGCACCGAGCTGTTGCTCGTTGGAGCGCGAGGCGCACGGCCTGAGCGGCCCCATGACACCCTACGGCTTTAGCATCTCGTAGCCCGGATGCAATCCGGGGAGGATGTGATGCGATCTCCCGGATTTCATCCGGGCTACGGGCCACACAGCGTCTTACAAGCGCTTGGCGTCGATGATCAATACCGGCTCGCGCGGTACGTTCTGGTGCATGCCGCGGTTGCCGGTGGGCACCTGGGCGATCTTGTCCACCACGTCCATGCCACGGGTCACCTTGCCGAACACGGCGTAGCCGAAGTCGCGCGAGCTGTGGTCGAGGAAGGCGTTGTCCTTGTGGTTGATGAAGAACTGGCTGGTGGCCGAGTCGCGTACCTGAGTACGGGCCATGGCCAGGGTGCCACGGACGTTGTGCAGGCCGTTGTCGGCCTCGTTCTTGATCGGGGCCTCGGTGTCCTTCTGGCGCATGTCGGCATCGAAGCCGCCGCCCTGGACCATGAAACCCGGAATCACACGATGGAACTGGGTGCCGGCATAGAAGCCGCTGTCGACGTACTTGAGGAAGTTCTGCGTGCTGATCGGCGCCTTGTCGGCGGCCAGTTCGATTTCCACTTCGCCGAGGCTGGTGGTCAACAACACCTTGGGGTTTTCTGCGGCGAGCAGACTGGTCGACAGCAGCAGGGCGCCAGTGGCGAGAACGAGTTGCTTGAGCATGATGGTCAGTTTTCCTTGTTGGCAGTTTCGCCGAGAAAGGCGAGCAGGGCGTTATTAAAGCGTTCCGGTTGATCCAGTGGTGTGGCGTGGCGCGAATTTTCGATCACCAGCAGGCGCGCGTTGGGCATTTCTGCCACGTACTCGCGCTTGCGTTCAACTGGCGTGTAGTCGCGGTCGGCGCTGATCACCAGGGTAGGACAGGTGATGCGATCGAGGCGTTCCCGCACGCCCCAGCCGATGATCGCGTCGAGGCTGGCAAGGTAGGCGCGCTTGTCGTTCTGTGGCCAGCGCTCTTCGATCTTGCGCCGCAAATCGGCTTGCTCGGGCTTGGGGAATAGCAGCTTGCCCAGCGCCCTGGCGATGGTTTCCAGGCTGAGCAGGCGCGACAGCGTCCAGCGCTTGCCAATTTCCAGCCAGTCCCGCGCGCTTTTGGCCTTCACCTCCGGGCCGCTGTTGACGATGGTCAGGCTGCGCAACAATTCGGGGCGGTCGACGCCAAACTGGAAGCCGATCATGCCGCCCATGGAGATGCCCACCAGATGCACCGGTGGCAGTTGCAGGTGCTCGATCAGGGCGGCGACATCCTCGGCGAAGTCGGCGATGCGATAAGCCTCGCGCGGCTTGTCCGAGCGGCCGTGGCCGCGAACGTCCAGCGCCAGAACCCGGTAATGCTGAGCGAGCACGGGAATCTGGTATTCCCAGTCGCGCGTGCTCGAGCCCAGCCCATGCACCAGCAGCAGCGGCGCGCCGTGGCCATAGTCCTCGTAGTGCAACTGGCAACCATCGTTGTCGAAATAGGGCATGGAGGCGCTCTCAGTTGGTCGACTGCGGTGCGGCGAAGGGCGCGTCCAGAGGGGCCGCGTCGAAGTTCTTGATCAACTCGATGAGAATCTGTGTGGCCGGGCCGAGCACGCGCTCCTTGTTGCTGTAGAGGAAGAAGCGCGGTTTGCGGATAGCGCCCTGAGCCAGCGGCAGAGGTTTCAGCAGACCATCCTGCAGTTCACGGACGATCAGATGGCGCGGCAGCCAGGCGAAGCCCAGGCCGCTGCCGACGAAGGTGCGCGCAGTCGGCAGGCTGCCCACTGTCCAGCGCTGCTCCGCGCCCAGCCAGCCGGCATCCCGTGGCTGCAGACGGCCGGTGTCGCGGGTGACCACCTGCATCTGGCCTTCGAGATCCTGGAAGCTCAGTTCGCGTTGCAGGCGGTGCAGTGGATGTTCCGGGTTGGCGACGGCGACGAACTCCACTTCACCCAGTTCGATGCCGAGGTGGCCAGTGATGTTCAGCGCGCTGATGGCCAGGTCGGCGGTGCCTTCGAGCAGCACTTCCTCGACTCCGGACAGCACCTCCTCGCGCAGGCGCACGCGACAGCCGCGGCTCTGTGGCATGAAGGCGGTCAGAGCGCGGACGATGTTGGCGGTAGGGTAGGCGGCATCCACCACCAGGCGCACTTCGGCTTCCCAGCCCTGTTCCATGTGGTGAGCCAGGTCTTCCAGCTGGCTGGCCTGCTTGACCAGCTGCCGCGAGCGGCGCAGCAGCACGTCGCCGGCCTCGGTGAGCACGGCCTTGCGCCCGTCGATGCGCAGCAGCGGCACGCCTAGCTGTTCCTGCATGCGCGCCACGGTATAGCTGACCGAGGATTGCGAGCGGTGCAGCACGTCGGCGGCCTGGGCGAAGCCGCCCTGATCCACTACGGCCTGCAGCGTGCGCCATTGATCCAGGGTTACGCGGGGTGCTTTCATCACATCATCCTGCTTGAGTCGGCTGTTATCGCCGACGATCTCCACCTACACTGGCGATCCCATGTTGGAGAGCACCGATGAAAAAAATAATCTGCTTGCTGTTCGCCTTTGTGCCGCTGGCCGCCAATGCCTATCCCATCGAGGTGGAAAAACAGTTCAACGGCGCCGAGGTCTCCGCGACCACCCAGGAAATCGACCACAACATGGCGGCGCTGATGCTCTACAACTACGGTCAGAGCGAGGCCGAATGCAGTGCCGTGTTCCGCAATGGTCCCGAGGCGCCACGTACCCGGCGTACCGTATTGGCACCTGGCGCCAGCACCAACATGACGGTCAAGTTCACCCGTAGCGTGATTCGCCTGCGGATCAACCTGACCTGCAACCTGAAGTGATCAAAGCCTAGATGCGACAGCTCGATAAATCAATTTAGTCGATATATGTAAGCGGATATTTACGCTTTTTAATCGAATTTAGCATCTCTACTCTGTGCTCCATCGACTCGCAACCACCTCGATGGAGCCTCAGCCATGTCCCGTATTCTCGTCATCGAAAGCAGCGCCCGCCAGCAAGGTTCGATCTCCCGCGAACTGACCCAGCAATTCATTGCCAACTGGCAGGCCGCACACCCGGCTGATCAGGTCCAGGTACGCGACCTGGCGGCCGAACCGGTCCCGCACCTTGACGCCACGCTGCTCGGTGGCTGGATGACTCCCAGCGAGCAGCAGAGCGATGCCGAGAAAGCGGCCCTGGCCCGTTCCAATCAACTGACCGACGAACTGCTGGGCGCCGATGTGCTGGTGCTGGCTGCGCCGATGTACAACTTCGCCATCCCCAGCACCCTCAAGGCCTGGCTGGACCATGTGCTGCGCGCCGGCCTCACCTTCAAGTACACCGAAACCGGCCCCCAGGGCCTGCTGACCGGCAAGCGCGCCTTCGTGCTCACTGCCCGCGGTGGTATCTACGCCGGTAGCGCGCTGGATCACCAGGAGCCCTATCTGCGCCAGGCACTGGCCTTCATCGGTATCCATGACGTGCAGTTCATCCATGCCGAGGGCCTGAACCTGGGCGCCGAGTTCAGCGAAAAAGGTCTGGCCCAGGCCAAGGCCAAACTGGCTGAAGTCGCCTGATGCCAATCCGACTCTCCTGAGCGCCCGCTGGCGGGCGTGCTATGCCGGTCGCTTCGTGATGAAGTGACCGGTTTTTTTATTGGGCCGGTCAGCAGCGCCCGGCGCATGGATTGTCCGGCGCAGGGGAACGCGCTAAGGTCGCCGCCTTCCTTCGGAGGTGGCTGTGCGATATCTGCTGATAGTGACCCTGCTGTGGGCTTTTTCCTTCAGCCTGATCGGTGAGTACCTGGCCGGTCGGGTCGACAGCTATTTTGCGGTGCTGACGCGTATCGTCATCGCCGGCTTGCTGTTCGTGCCGCTGACCCGTTGGCGCGGTCACGCCCCGGCGTTCGTGCGCGGCATGCTGTTGATCGGCGCCTTGCAGTTCGGCATCACCTACGTCTGCCTGTATTTGAGTTTCTCGGTGCTGACAGTGCCGGAGGTGCTGCTGTTCACCATTCTCACGCCGCTGCATGTGACGCTGATCGAGGATGCCCTCAATCGCAGATTCAACCCCTGGGCGCTGGTCGCCGCGCTGGTCGCGGTGCTGGGCGCCGGGATCATTCGCTACGACGGTATCAGCAGCGGCTTTTTGCTCGGCTTCCTGTTGCTGCAGGTGGCCAACTTCACCTTCGCCACCGGGCAGGTGCTGTACAAGCATCTGCTGCTCAAACACCCCTCCACCGAGCCGCAGTACAGGCGCTTTGGCTTCTTCTACCTGGGCGCGCTGCTGATCGCGCTGCCGGCCTTCCTGCTGCTGGGAAACGGCGAGCGTCTGCCGAGCACCATGCTGCAGTGGAGCGTGCTGGTCTGGCTCGGTGTGGTGGCGTCCGGATTGGGGCTGTACTGGTGGAACAAAGGTGCCAGCCTGGTCGATGGTGGCACCCTGGCGGTGATGAACAATGCACTGGTGCCTGCCGGCTTGCTGGTCAATCTGCTGATCTGGAATCACGACGCTGACCTGCTGCGTCTGGCCCTGGGCGGTGCCGTGATCGCAGCGTCGCTGCCGCTGGTCCGCCTGGGGCGCACGCGCCGTGCGCCTGCCGGGGTGCACTGATGCAGCTGTCCGGACGAGGTGTGGCGCTATCGGTTGGCGCCTCGATGCTGTTTGCCGTGCTGCCTGGCTACGTGCAGTGGCTGACGCCGCTCGATGGCGTGCAGATATTCGCTCAGCGCGTGCTCTGGTCGATTCCCCTGGTCTTGCTGCTGGTGCTGCTGGCACGGCAGACCACCTTGCTGCGCGAGACCTTCGTGCGTCTGCGCCGCGAACCGCTGTTGTTGGCTGCCTGCCCGCTGGCGGCGGCGTTGATCGGCGTGCAGTGGGGGCTGTTTCTCTGGGCGCCATTGGCCGGGCACATGCTGGAAGTGTCCATGGGCTACTTCCTTCTGCCCTTGGCGATGGTGCTGACTGGCCGGCTGTTCTATGGCGAGCGCCTGCGCCCGCTGCAGCAGCTGGCGGTGACCTGCGCCATGCTCGGCGTGCTGCATGAGTTGTGGCGTACCCAGGCGTTCTCCTGGCTGACGCTGATCACCGCGCTGGGTTACCCGCCTTACTTCATGCTGCGCCGCTGGATGCGTCTGGATGCGTTGTCCGGTTTCGTACTGGAGATGCTGGTGCTGGCGCCGTTGGCGATCTGGCTGATCGTCGCGTACGGACCGGTGGGGGCGTTCAGCGATCGTCCCTGGCTATGGCTGCTGGTGCCGGTGATGGCGCTGATCGGCACCCTGGCGTTCGCCGCCTACATGGCATCGAGCCGGCTGTTGCCATTGGGGCTGTTCGGCATTCTCAGTTATGTCGAGCCGGTGCTGTTGTTCGCCGTGGCGTTGCTGGTGCTGGGCGAGCGCTTCGACAGCGGGCAATGGCTGACGTATCTGCCGATCTGGGGAGCCGTGCTGCTGGTCGGTTGGGACAGCGCTCGGCTGCTGCGCAAGCAGCAGCGCGAGAGCATCAGGCCACGTTGAAACGCGGCGCGGGGATCTGCGTCGGCACGTTGGCCTGCTTCTGCACCCGATAGTGCACCTGCAAGGTGCCACTGTTGAAGCGGCGTTGGTCGCTCAGGGTCAGGCTGCGCTCCATGCCCGTGGCCAGAAGCGGGATACCGGCGCCGAGCAGGTGCGGTACCAGGTTGATCACCACCTCGTCGATCAGGCCTGCGGTGTAGCAATTGCCTGCGAGCAGGCTGCCACCGACCAGCCAGATACGCTGGAAGCCGGCCTCGCTCAAGGCAGCCACGGCTTGCCCAGGTGTGCAGTGGGTCAGCTGGATTTCGTCTGCGGCACGCGGCAAGGCCAGGCGGGTCAGGACCACGCAGGGTTTGCCGGGGTAGGGCCATGGGCCGCCGCGCTTGAGTAGCGCTTCGTAAGTGCCTCGGCCCATCAGCAGCGCGTTGATGCCGGAGTAGAAGTACTGGAAGGCGTACTCTTCATCGGCCTGACGTAGCGAGTCGAACCAGTCGATGCGCCCATCGGGGCGAGCGATGTAGCCATCGAGGCTCGAAGTGACGTGATAGATCAGTGACGGGTTCATCATTGCACCTCGAACAGGCCATCTGAAAATTGGAGTGGCGCCGCCGAGACAAGTTCGTCGCGCGCCGTACCGCTTGTCGGATGGCCGCGCAATAATCTCTCAGTCCAGAACGTTGCGCAGGATTTCGTAGACGATCCCGGTCGCGATGGCGACCAGCACCACGTCACGGCCGATCTGCTTCCATTCGTAGCCCTCGTAATGGGGCAGGCGCGAGGTCAGGCGGCTGTCGAAGTTCTTGGCGATACCCGGTGGCAGCGGCTTGCCGCGAGCCAGGTTCTTGGCGATGCCCGGTGGCAGGGAGGAGGTCGGGCCGATCAGCTGACGATTGTCGCCGAGGATGATGCGCACCCTTCCGACATCCACGGTCGGGCCGCGCAGATCGATCTGGACGCCATCATGCTGGCCCGGTTTGCCTTTGCCGTGAGGCGGGTTGGCAAGCACTGGCGCTGCGGCCAACAGGAGGCACAGGCCGATACTGAGAGTGGTCTTGGGATTGCTGGGCATGGGGCAGCGCTCTTCGGGTGGTGATGCAGATTGGATATCCAGGCGCGCTCCCGGTTCCGCTCCGCTTCTGCCGGATAGCGGCTCCAGGCAGCCGTTCGTCGTCGCCTGGACGCGAGTTTCATGCAAAGAAATTCGGCCCCGGCGGCGGAAACCGTTAGGCTATGCATCGTTTTGTCGATTTCTTTGAGGTAGTGCCCCCGTGTTTGCCCAATTCGCCCTGCATGAACGCCTGCTGAAAGCCGTGGCCGAGCTTAATTTCGTCGAGCCGACTCCGGTGCAGGCGGCAGCGATTCCGCCTGCGCTGGAGGGCAAGGACCTGCGGGTGATCGCCCAGACCGGCAGCGGTAAGACCGCCGCTTTCGTCCTGCCGTTGCTCAACCGCCTGCTCGGCGATGGCAACTCGCAGCAGCGCGTGAGCATTCGTGCGCTGATCCTGCTGCCGACCCGCGAGCTGGCCCAGCAGACGCTGAAGGAAGTCGAGCGCTTCGCCCAGTTCACCTTCCTCAAGGCCGGCCTGGTGACCGGTGGCGAGGACTTCAAGGTGCAAGCCGCGATGATGCGCAAGATCGATATCCTGATCGGCACGCCGGGCCGTCTGATCGAGCAGGCCAACGCCGGCAACCTGCCGCTGAACGAGGTCGAGGTGCTGGTGTTCGACGAGGCCGACCGCATGCTCGACATGGGCTTCGCCGAAGACGCTCAGCGTCTGGCCGAGGCCTGCGGGCCGCACCAGACCCTGCTGTTCTCCGCCACCACTGGCGGCAATGGCCTGCGCGAGATGGTCGCCAAGGTGCTCAAGGATCCGCAGCACCTGATGCTCAACAGCGTCAGCCAGCTCAATGAAGGTACCCGCCAGCAGATCATCACGGCCGACCATAACTACCACAAGGAACAACTGGTCGACTGGTTGCTGACCAACGAGGCCTATGACAAGGCCATCGTCTTCACCAATACCCGCGTGCAGGCCGACCGTCTCTACGGCAAGCTGGTGACCGCCGGGGTCAAGGCGTTCGTGCTGCATGGCGAGAAGGACCAGAAGGATCGCAAGCTGGCCATCGACCGCCTGCGCCAGGGCGCAGTCAAGGTCCTGGTGGCCACCGACGTGGCCGCGCGCGGCCTGGACGTCGAAGGCCTGGATCTGGTGATCAACTTCGACATGCCGCGCTCCGGCGACGAGTACGTGCACCGCATCGGCCGTACCGGCCGTGCCGGGGGCGAAGGCCTGGCGGTATCGCTGATCTGCCACACCGACTGGAACCTGATGTCGAGCATCGAGCGCTACCTCAAGCAGCGTTTCGAGCGTCGCACCATCAAGGAACTGAAAGGCATCTACCAGGGGCCGAAGAACCTCAAGGCGTCCGGCAAGGCTGCCGGCAGCAAGAAGAAAAAGACCGAGAAGAAAGACCCGAAGAAAGCCACCGCTTCCAAGCGCAAGACCGGCCCGCGTCCAGCTGGCAAACCGTCTGTGCTGGTCAGCGCCGATGGCAGCGCGCCGCTCAAGCGCAAGAAGCCGGCTGCTGAGTGATCTGTCCGGCTGACTAATGTTGTAGCCCGGAACCGCAGGGTGCGCCGTGCGCACCAGATCCCTTGGCCGCTTGCGGTTACTCGGATTACGTCTGTGGCTAATCCGGGGCTACGGCTGATCTTCTCGGTGCGCACGGCGCACCCTACTGCGTGGTTTTCACTCCACCCCGACGAAACCACCGGTCTGATGCTGCCACAGGCGTGCATACAGACCGCCGTGGGCGATCAGTTCGGCGTGGGTGCCGGTTTCGATGACCTGGCCCTGATCGATCACCACCAGGCGATCCATTCGCGCGATGGTCGACAGGCGGTGGGCGATGGCGATCACCGTCTTGCCTTCCATCAGGCTGTCCAGACTTTCCTGAATGGCCGCTTCGACTTCCGAGTCGAGCGCCGAGGTGGCTTCGTCCAGCACCAGAATCGGCGCGTCCTTGAGCAGCACGCGCGCGATGGCGATGCGCTGGCGCTGGCCACCGGACAGCTTGACCCCGCGTTCACCCACCTGAGCATCCATGCCGCGCCCGCCCTGGCTGTCATCGAGCGTGGGGATGAAGGCATCGGCGCGTGCCTTGCGTACCGCTTCCCAGAGCTCGTCTTCGCTGGCGCCGGGTTTGCCGTAGCGCAGGTTGTCACGGATCGAACGGTGCAGCAGGGCGGTGTCCTGGGTCACCACGCCGATGTTGGCGCGCAGGCTTTCCTGGGTCACCGTGGCGATGTCCTGATCGTCGATCAGGATGCGTCCGCTTTCCAGGTCGTACAGGCGCAGCAGCAGATTGACCAGGGTCGATTTGCCGGCGCCGGAAGGGCCGACCAGGCCGATCTTTTCGCCGGGACGAATCGCGATGCTGAGGCCGGCGATCACGCCGCCCTTCTTGCCGTAATGGAAGTGGATGTCCTCGAAACGCACACCGCCCTGCTGCACCTGAATCGCGTTGGCATCGTCGTGGTCGAGCACCTGGCGTGGCTGAACGATGCTCTGCATGCCGTCCTGCACGGTGCCGACGTTCTCGAAGATGCCGTTGACCACCCACATGATCCATTCGGCCATGTTGTTGATGCGGATCACCAGGCCCAGGGCCAGGGCGATGGCGCCGGTGGTGATCAGCGACTGGCTCCACAGCCACAGGGCCAGGGCACCGGTGCCGACGATCAGTACGCCGTTGAGGCAGGTGATGAGAAAATCCAGGGCGGTGATGGTCCGCGACTGCAGGCGGAATTTCTCGAGCAGATCCTGCATGGCTTCGCGGGCGTAGCTTTCCTCTTCCTGCGAGTGGGCGAACAGCTTGAGCGTGGCGATGTTGCTATAACCATCGACCACGCGCCCCATGACCTTGGAGCGCGCCGAGGAAGCGGCTGCCGAGCGCGCCTTGATGCGCGGCACGAAGTACCAGAGCGCTGCGCTGTAACCGACTATCCACAACGACAGCGGCACCACCAGGCGCAGATCGGCGGCTGCGAACAGGTACAGCGCGCTGCCGGCGTAGACCACCACATGCCACAGCGCATCGATCACCTGCATGGCCGAGTCGCGCAGCGAGGGGCCGGTCTGCATCACGCGCTGGGCGATGCGGCCGGCGAAGTCATTCTGGAAGAAGCTCAGGCTCTGCTTGAGCACGTAGCGGTGGTTCTGCCAGCGGATCAGGTTGGTCAGGCCCGGATTGACTGCCTGGTGCGTGAGCAGGTTGTGCAGGCCGAACACCACGGGGCGGATGACCAACGCCACCAGCACCATCCACAGCAGCGCGTTCTGGTGCTCGCCGAAGAAGCTGCTGGCATCCGTGCTGGCCTGGGCCATGTCGATCAACTGGCCGAGGAAGCTGAACAGCGCGACCTCGATCAGTGCGGCGAAGAAGCCGATGATCAGCACCGCCAGCATCAGCGGCCACACCTGTTTCAGGTAGTGGCCGTAGAAGCGCAGCATGCCGGTTGGCGGGGCGACGTCGGGACTGGGTTTGAAGACGTCGATCAGGGATTCGAAGCGGCGAAACAGCATTGCAGGCGTCCTGCCTCAATAGGGTGGGACGCCGATAGTAACGCTGTCAGTGCGAGCGGGTCTCAGTTAAAAGTGGTTTCTGCAACTCGCCGGCCCAGGCCAGCAGCGGAATCTCCACTTGCGGTTGCCAGATGCGCTTGAACAGCAGAGCCAGATGCTCGGCTTCGCCGCGCTCGAAGGGCAGGCGGTCGATGCGCTCGTGCACCTGCCACTGGCCGTCCTGCAGATGGGCGAAGTCGAAGCGGAAGGGATGAAAGCCGGTCATGCCCAGACGCAGATCGGTGACGATCAAACGCTCGCCCACCTGGTCGTAGCGCAGCACGCCGCCGGTGAACCACTGCAGGCGCTGGTGCATGGGCGAGTCCGTCAGTTGTTCGCGCAGGTGCGTGCCGCGCGGCAGGCGTTGCAGTTGCGGCGGCTGGTCATCGAACCAGCCGACCAGGGCTTCGTGATAGTCCTCGCCATCGAGCACGATGACGCGCCATAGCAGCGTGTTGAGCGGCGTCGGCGTAGTGAATAGTCGTTCGGCCTGGATGCCTTGGCGCGCCAGTTCGTGCTCCACGCGCTGCTCGGCCATGAATTTGCCGGCCAGGCTGAAGCCGATGTACAGCGTCGATACCGCCAGCGCCACGGCCGGTACGCGCCAACTCTGCTCGCGCAGGCCGGTGAACAGGCTGATCACCAGCGCTGCGATCAGCGGCACGGTATACAGCGGGTCGATGATGAACAGGCTGGACCAGGCAGTGGGCGTTGGCATCAGCGGCCAGAACAGCTGAGTGCCGTAGCTGGTGAAAGCGTCCAGCAAGGGGTGGGTGATCAGCACCAGCCATAGCGTCAGCAGCAGGCGATTGGCCGAATAACCAGGGTGGGGGCGAAAGCGTCTGGCCAGCCAGGTCAGTAGCAGGGCAAAGCCGCTGAGGACGAACAGCGAGTGGCTGAAGCCGCGATGGTAGGTCATGTTGGCCACGGCATCGCCGTATTCCATGACCACGTCCAGATCGGGAACTGTAGCGAGCATGGCACCGTAGAGCAGGGCTTTGCGGCCCTGCCAGCGACCGAGCAAGGCGCCCTGGATACTGGCGCCGAGTACCGCCTGGGTTATGGAGTCCATCGAGTGCTTCCGGAAAAAGTCAGGCCGCTACGTTAGCCGAGGTGCCGAGCGAATGCCGTGGGGAAATTTCAAGCAAAGATTACAGCGGCGGCGGGTATCCTGATGCCCATGCCTTTCAAGAAATCATGGCCATGCTGATCGTCTCCAACAGTATTCACCTTCCCGATGATGAAATCGAACTGACCGCCATCCGTGCCCAGGGTGCCGGCGGGCAGAACGTCAACAAGGTATCCAGTGCGGTGCACCTGCGCTTCGACAGCCAGGCTTCATCGCTGCCACCGTTCTACAAGGAACGCCTGCTGGCGCTCGCTGACAGTCGTATCACCGCTGATGGCGTGGTGATCATCAAGGCGCAGCAGTATCGAACCCAGGAGCAGAATCGCGCTGACGCTCTCGAACGTCTTGTCGAGTTGATCCGCAGCGCCGGCAAGGTGGAAAAGAAGCGCCGCCCGACCAAGCCGACCCTGGGCTCGAAAAAGCGCCGCCTGGATGGCAAGAGCAAGCGCGGGGTGATCAAGGCGGGACGGGGCAGGGTGGATTTCTAGTGGCGCGTCAGCAGTCAGGTGCCGCAGAGGATGACAGCGGCTTTGCCTAAGGTGCGCCGCGCGCACCGGCTTTGCTGTGGAGGCATTGGTGCGCATGACCTAGGCGGCCTTGCGACACCCTATCCGCGTGCCGCCAGATAGGCCTGGTAATCGGGAATGCGATACTCATGCTGTTGCTCCAGCAGGCTGCTGCTGAGCAGGTAGTCGGCGCTGCTCTCGTTGCAGGCTACCGGGATGTTCCACACCGCCGCGACGCGCAGCAGGGCCTTGATATCCGGGTCGTGTGGCTGCGGCTCGAAGGGGTCCCAGAAGAACACCAGCATGTCCACGCGCTGTTCGGCGATGCGCGCGCCGATCTGCTGGTCACCGCCCAGCGGGCCGCTGATCATGCTCTCTACCGGCAAACCCAGGCGCTTGCTCAAAAGCAGGCCGGTGGTGCCAGTGGCCAGCAGTTGATGGTTGGCCAGCCGCTCGCGCTGGCGTTCGCACCAATCCAGCAGGAAGCCTTTGCAGTGATCGTGCGCCACCAGGGCGATACGTTTGCGCGCCGGCAACTGGGCGCGGGTGAAACTGATACGGCTCATCGAGCCTCCTCGTTCAATGCAGGCGGGCCAGGACCATGCAGTTGTCCAGCATGCGGTTGGAGAAACCCCATTCGTTGTCATACCAGGCCATTACCTTGAGCAGCTTGCCGCTGACCTTGGTGTGGTTGGCGTCGAAGATCGATGACAGCGGGTTGTGGTTGAAATCGCAGGACACCAGCGGCAGCGCGTTGTAGCCCAGCACCGGGGACTTCTCGCTGGCGGCCTTGAGCAGGGCGTTGACCTCCTCGGCAGTGGTCTCGCGCTTGACCTGCAGGGTCAGGTCGACCAGCGATACGTTGATCACCGGCACCCGCACGGCCATGCCGGTGAGCTTGCCGGCCAGCTCCGGCAGCACCAGACCGACCGCTTCGGCAGCACCGGTCCTGGTCGGGATCATCGACTGGGTCGCCGAGCGCGCACGGTACAAATCGCTGTGGTAAACGTCGGAAAGGTTCTGGTCATTGGTGTAGGCGTGAATGGTGGTCATCAGCCCCTGTTCGATGCCCAGCTCGCGATGCAGCACCTGCGCCACCGGCGCCAGGCAGTTGGTGGTGCAGGAAGCGTTGGAGATGATCTGCATGTCAGGCGTCAGCACCCGTTCGTTGACGCCATACACCAGGGTGGCGTCGGCGCCCTTGGCAGGTGCGGAGATCAGCACCTTGCGTGCGCCGGCCGCGAGATGCGCAGCGGCCTTGTCGCGTTCGGTGAACAGCCCGGTGCATTCGAGCACCACATCGACCTGATGGGTTTTCCAGGGTAGTTCGGCCGGATTGCGAATGGCGCTGACGGCGATGCGGTCACCCTTGATCCACAGGCTTTCGCCGTCGACTCTAACGTCCTCGGAGAAATGGCCGTGGACGCTGTCATATTGCAACAGGTGGGCATTGATCGCGCTGTCGCCCAGATCGTTGATCGCCACGACCTGCAGGTGCTGGCGATAATTCTGGGTATAGAGTGCGCGTAGCACGTTGCGACCGATACGGCCGAAGCCATTGATGGCGATGCGTAGTGTCATGGTGAGGGTCTCGTCAATTTGTTGTTGTAATTACAAGATTATTCCCATTGCTCTAGAAATCAAGCCCGTTGAGTGGCAGTATTTTGTTGTAAATACGAACAGACGCTAGAAGCTAGCCTGGAGATTTCCCATGCATCCCCGCGTTGTTGAAGTTACCGAACGTCTCGTCGAGCGCAGTCGCGCCACCCGCCAGCGCTATCTTGAGATGATCCGTGCGGCCGCCAGCGAGGGGCCGCAACGTGGCAAGCTGCAGTGCGCCAACTTCGCTCACGGTGTGGCGGGTTGCAGCGGTCACGACAAGCAAACCCTGCGCCTGATGGAGGCGGCGAACGTGGCCATCGTGTCTGCTTACAACGACATGTTGTCGGCCCATCAGCCTTACGAAACCTTTCCCGAGCAGATCAAGCAGGCCCTGCGCGAGCTCGGCTCGGTGGGGCAGTTCGCCGGTGGCGTGCCGGCCATGTGCGATGGCGTCACGCAGGGTGAGCCCGGCATGGAACTGGGCATCGCCAGCCGCGAGGTGATCGCCATGTCCACCGCCGTGGCGCTGTCGCACAACATGTTCGACGCCGCTCTCTATCTGGGGGTGTGCGACAAGATCGTGCCGGGGCTGGTGATGGGGGCGCTGCGTTTCGGTCATCTGCCGTCCATGTTCGTGCCGGCCGGTCCCATGACCTCGGGGTTGTCCAACAAGGAGAAAGCCGATGTGCGCCAGCGCTACGCCGAAGGCAAGGCGACCCGTGAAGAGCTGCTGGCTGCGGAAATGGCTGCTTACCACGGGCCGGGGACCTGCACCTTTTATGGCACGGCCAATACCAACCAGTTGCTGATGGAAGTGATGGGCCTGCACCTGCCGGGCGCTTCCTTCATCAATCCGGGTACGCCGCTGCGTGATGCGCTGACCCGTGAAGCCGCGCAGCAGGTCACGCGCCTGACCAGGCAGAGTGGCCAGTTCATGCCCATTGGCGAGATCGTCGACGAGCGTTGCCTGGTCAACTCCATCGTTGCCCTGCATGCCACCGGCGGTTCCACCAACCACACCCTGCACATGCCGGCCATCGCCCGCGCCGCCGGGATTCTGCTGACCTGGCAGGACATGGCCGACCTGTCCGAGGTGGTGCCGACCCTGGCGCACGTCTATCCCAACGGCAAGGCCGACATCAATCATTTCCAGGCGGCGGGCGGCATGGCCTTCCTGATTCGCCAGCTGCTCGACGCCGGGTTGCTGCATGAAGAGGTCAACACCGTGGCCGGGCGCGGGCTGTCGCGTTACACCCGCGAGCCCTTCCTGGAAGATGGCAAGCTGGTCTGGCGCGACGGGCCGACCGAAAGCCTGGAGCAAAGCGTGCTGCGTCCCGTGGCGCGGCCGTTCTCGGCCGAAGGGGGGCTGCGCCTGATGCAGGGCAATCTGGGGCGTGGGGTGATGAAGGTATCTGCGGTGGCGCCCGAGCATCAGGTGGTGCAAGCGCCGGCGCTGGTGTTCGAGGATCAGCTGGATCTGGTCGAAGCCTTCAAGGCTGGCAAGCTGGAGCGCGATTTCGTCGCCGTGGTGCGTTTCCAGGGGCCGCGCAGCAATGGCATGCCGGAGCTACACAAGATGACGCCTTATCTGGGCGTGCTGCAGGACCGCGGTTTCAAGGTGGCGCTGGTGACCGATGGGCGCATGTCCGGTGCCTCAGGCAAGATCCCGGCGGCCATTCATGTGTGCCCGGAGGCATTCGATGCTGGGCCCTTGGCGCGGGTGCGCGATGGCGATCTGATACGCCTCGATGGGCTGACGGGAGAATTGCTGCTGCAGGTCGACGAGGCCGAGTTCGCAGCGCGCGAGCCGGTCGCGCGGCCTGCGCAGGCAATGGGTTGTGGGCGCGAGTTGTTCGCCTTCATGCGCCACAACTTCAGTTCGGCCGAGCAGGGCGCCAGTGCCTTTACCGAGAGTCTCGAGTCGCTGGTCTGAGGGGGTAGGGTGGACAACGCGCAGCTTGTCCACCGTCTGTCCGAAGGGCGGATGAAAAAGCGTCATCCACCCTGGGTCATCAGATGCCCTGCGGAATCTCTTCGCCGCCCAGTGCGGTGAACAGCTCTGGCAGGAACTCCACCAGCGTCATCATCATCAGGATGAAGCTGGCGTCCTGCTGAGCCAAGGCGTCGTCACCGCCATCCTGTTCGGCCTGTTCCTGCAGCACGTCCTCGAAACGCAGGCGCTTGATGGTCAGCTTGTCGTCGAGCACGAACGACAGCTTGTCCTGCCAGGCCAGTGACAGCTGGGTAACCTGCTTGCCGGTGGACAGGTGCAGCTGGATTTCCTCGCTGGTCAGATCCTGGCGCTTGCAGCGCACCACGCCGCCGTCCTCGTGGGTATCGCGCAGCTCACACTCGTCGAGTACGAAGAAGCCTTCGGCAGCGCTCTGATTCTTCAGCCAGTCGGTGAGGGTAGCGGTCGGTGCGATCTTCACCGACAGCGGGCGCACTGGCAGCGAGCCGATGGCTTCACGCAGGGTGGAGAGCAGGTCTTCGGCCTTCTTGGCGCTGGCGCTGTCGACCAGGATCAGGCCCTGCTTCGGCGCGATGGCGGCGAAGGTGCCGGATTTGCGGATGAAGGCGCGCGGCAGGAAGGCCTGGACGATTTCGTCTTTGATCTGGTCGCGCTCTTTCTTGTACACCTTGCGCATCTGGGTGTTTTCGATTTCGTCGACCTTCTCCTTCAGCGCGTCGCGCACCACCGAACCCGGCAGGATGCGCTCTTCCTTGCGCGCACCGATCAGCAGGAAGTCGCCACTGACATGCACCAGCGGGGCATCGGCGCCCTTGCCGAAGGGCGCGTTGAAGCCGTAGGTGGTCAGCTCCTGGCTGGCGCAGGGACGTGCCGGCTTGCTGGCCAGTGCGGTCTCCAGTGCTTCGGCGTCGAAAGGGATGTCCTGGGTAAGGCGGTAGACCAGCAGGTTACGAAACCACATGAGCGGGTGATTCTCCATTGATGATGAGATCGCGAGTTGGCGCCATCCTTGGGCTCTCCCGTTCGGGAAAGCCGGCGCGCGGCGACGGATGAAGGTGGCGGGCCATCAACAGGATCATGATCGGTCCGCCGGCACAGAGCGCGCATTATTCTCCGCTGGCGTGCTCAGGCCAACCCTGACAACGAGCCGCTGAGGAAATTCGCTGGCCTCGCCTAAGTTCTTGCTGCGGCGATAAATTTTTTTGCGAAGAGGGCTTGCCAAGGTTGGGATCGCTCTCTAGAATGCGCCCCACTTCGAGAGTGAAGGGTGATTAGCTCAGCCGGGAGAGCATCTGCCTTACAAGCAGAGGGTCGGCGGTTCGATCCCGTCATCACCCACCAATCTCGCAGTTACGCGCAGCGGTAGTTCAGTCGGTTAGAATACCGGCCTGTCACGCCGGGGGTCGCGGGTTCGAGTCCCGTCCGCTGCGCCATTCTTCTTCTCGCTTCATCCCCTCCTGTGACAAGCCTTCGGCATCCGCCGAAATCTTCGAAAAAATCCTTTGTTTGCTTGAACTTATGCGCATTGCTCGGCTCCTATGCCGTAGCCAGTGATTGCGGCGTACTGCTAAGCTCGCGCTTTCACACGACGGCCTTCGGGCGCATCTACAAGGAACAAGCATGAAACAGCATCGTTTGGCGGCAGCGGTTGCCCTGGTGGGCCTGGTGCTTGCCGGTTGCGATTCGCAGACCAGCGAAGTCGAACTCAAGAGCCCGGCGCAGAAAGCCTCCTACGGCATTGGCCTGAACATGGGGCGCAGTCTGTCCGAGGAAGGCATGGATGACCTGGATTCCAAGGCCGTCGCTCAGGGTATCGAGGACGCGCTGGCGAAGAAGGAGCCGCGGATCAAGGACGAAGACATGGTCGAGGCCTTCTCCTTCCTGCAAAACCGTGCTGAAGAGCGCATGACGGCGCTGAACAAGGAGGCCGCTGAAGCCGGCAAGAAGTTCCTTGAAGAGAACGGCAAGCGTGAAGGCGTGGTGACTACCGCTTCCGGTCTGCAATATGAAGTGATCAAGAAGGCCGACGGCGCACAGCCGAAGGAAAGCGACGTGGTGACCGTTCACTATGAAGGCAAACTGACCGATGGCAGCGTGTTCGACAGCTCTGTCGCGCGTGGCAGTCCCATCGATCTGCCGGTCGGCGGCGTGATCCCGGGTTGGGTCGAAGGTCTGCAGCTGATGCACGTCGGTGAGAAGTACAAGCTGTACATCCCCAGCGAGCTGGCTTATGGCGAGCAGAGCCCGTCACCGGCGATCCCGGCCAACTCGGTACTGGTGTTCGATCTGGAGCTGATCGCCATCAAGGATCAGGCAGCCGAGCCGACCGAGCAGTAACACTCGGTACTCGTTTACAGCGCCCCGTCTTGACGGGGCGTTGTCGTTTCTGGGGTTGCAAACAAGGATGTGGAGATCAGGGTGTTACGCTTATGCACATCGCGGGAAACATTCCTAACAAGCCTGGGCTACAACTGGATCGTGCTCGTGTCAATCAGCAACTTATTGATTTTCATGGATTTTATATGCTGTATAAAAAATATCCGATCTAAGCCCAGGCCCCATGCCACGGGGCTTTGATAAGCTTGTCGAAAGACTTTGCACAGATTTATCCACAGCTTCGGTGGATAAGCGAGGCAAGCCCTGATACTGCCTGGCTTGCCGAGGAGGCCGCATGAAAACTCCCTGGAAACTGACGCGTTACCTGCCGCTGGCTGCCCGCTTTCTGCGTGACGGCCGGTTGCCGGAGTTGCTCCGCGCGCTGGCTGACAAGCGCACGCCACAAGGACAACGCTTCGCCGCTCTCAAAGAGGATCTGCGGCTGCTGCGTGCACTCAGTCTGGCCTGGTTCAAGGGTGAGTACCGGCAGATCAGCAGTCAGGCGCTGTTGATGGTGGTGGCTGCACTGCTGTACTTCATCGCTCCGCTGGATGCCGTTCCCGACTGGCTGGTCGGCGTCGGTTTCGCCGATGACCTGGCCGTGCTGGCCTGGGTAATGCGCACCTGGCATGGCGAACTCGAGGCCTTCAGGGCCTGGCGCGACCAACAAAGTCCGGAGCGTTTGGCGCTCATCGAGCACCTGCCGACAGTGGAGCGGGTCGATCCGCTGCACTCCTGACGGCTTCATCCAGCCACTGGCCGATCATGCGTTGATCGCGCAGTTCCAGCAGCAGGGCGTCCAGTCGTTCTGCAGGGATGGGCAGGTGGCGGCTGTAGGCGCAGTAGACCTGATAGCGCTGCACCACCCAGGGACTGAAGCGCAACTGCATCTGCGGATGCTGAGCGAGCTTGTAGGCCAGGTTGCGCTGCATGTCGATCACCGCGTCCAGGCGCTGCTTGTCGAGCATGTGCAGGCTGGTGTCCAGGTCGCGTACGTCTTGCCTGTCGACCCTGCCGCTGCTGAATGCGGTCATCAGGGGCTGGCTGTAGATGTAGCCGAGGCTGGTACCAAGCACCTTGCCGTAAAGGCTGGCAAGACCGGTCAGCTCTGGCTGGTCCATTCGCTGCAGCAGCACGTCCTGTTCGTCATAAAGTGCCGGTGACCAGTGATACTGTTGCGGCTGGCTGACCCATTCGGGGTTGGTGTTGCAGATCAGGTGCAGGCGGCCCTGTTGCAGGTAGGGTTCAAGCCGATTGTTGGGGGTTTCGAGAAATTCAACGGGCAGGCCGAAGCGTTTGCTTATTTCCTGGCTGACCTGATAGGCCAGCCCATGTTCCACGTGCTGTTGTTCCAGGCCCACATAGGGCATGGAGTCGGCTGGGCCGTAACCCCACATCAGGCTTTCGGCGCTACAGAAGTTGCTCAGCAACCCGAGCGACAATGCGCATGATCTTCTCAAGGCGACTCCCCACGCAGGTTTACGGGGTCGTTTCCGCACAGATACGGCTGGCGCCGCAGTGTGGGAACCGTGCTTGATGCCCCGGCAGTATAGATCACGCCCCAGGCGCCACACGCCTGTTAAGATGGCGCGTGCAAGGAAGGGGTCGAGGTCGTCGGTCCTGCTTTCCAACGGAGAGATTCATGACTGTGCAAATCATTGCCCGCGATGGCGAGCCGGAATACGCGGTGCTGCCATGGGCCGAGTATCAGGCCTTGCTGCAGGCCACAGGTCACCAGCCGGCGGCACAGAACCGCGCCGTTGAACCGCCGGTCGAGGCCAAGCGGCCAGCGCTCGACCAGCTGCGCGCGCTGCGTGAGGCCAAGGGTCTGGCGGCAGAGAGTCTGGCGCGTAGCGTCGGTATCAGCCCGCACTACCTGGCGATGATCGAGAGTGGCGAGCGCCAACCCGATGCCGCGATTCTGCGCTCGCTGGCCTGGGAACTGGGTTTGGAGGGCTGGTCTTGAGTGTACGTATCAGCCGTCAACACTGGCAGGCACTGCTGACGGAGCTTGACGACGCTCGCCGTCAGCGTCATCTGCTGACCTACCGCGCGCTGATCGAGCGTCTCGAGCTGCCAACACCTGCCATGCAGACGCTGACCGCTGCACTGGAGCATCTGGCTGCGCTGGATGCCCGTGCCGAGCGTCCGCTGCGCAGTGCGCTGGTCATCAGCCAGGGCGCCAGTCGCCTGCCGCGTACTGGATTCTTCGACTGCGTGACGAGCCTTGGACGCTTCAGCGGCGCTTCCGATGGTGTGGCGGCTGCATCCTGGCACGCTGCCGAGGTGGTCAGGGTGTTCGAGTTCGATTATCCCGCCGATGTCTAGGTGGCTCTGGCAGTTGCGTGCGCGACTGGGCTACTGGCTGGCCCGGCGCCTGTTTCATTGGCCAGCGGCGCTGCGCCAGCCCCGTTTGTGGCAATGGATGCAGGGCCAATACGGGCGTATGGCCAATCTCGGTGACAGCGCGGCGCAGAGCTTTTACGGCCATGTTCTGCTGTTCAGGGGGCAGGGGCTCGGTGCGCGCGAGGAAGGGCTGAGGTTGTTACGCCTGGCCGCCAATGGCGGTGACGGCAAGGCCGCCTATCAACTGGGCGTGCTGGCCTTGCAGGGCGATACCCGGCAGGCGCCGGATGCCTCGCAAGCAGTGCGTTGGTGGGAAATGGCCCTGGCTGCCGGCCATCCTCTGGCTGCCAGCCGTTTGAGTCAGCTCTATCGCGATGGTGCGCCCGGGCTTGACGTTGATCTGCACGTCGCCGAGCGCTACGCCTCCATGGCTGATGAGGCTACCCGCTCAGGCCGTTGAGCCTGCGAGAATATGCAGGCTGTAACCAGGCACGGCTTTGGCCTGGCGCTTGGCCTCGGAGGCCAGCTCGGCCAGGCGCGAGGCATCGAGCTGGGCGCAGTCTTGCGTTTTTACATGCACCACGCCGATCGACAGTGACAGCAGCGCATATTCCTGGCGCTGCCCGTGGCGGTTGTGGGCGATGAAGCAGCCGGCCTGCAGGTGCTCGTCACGGTAGAAGCGTCGGCACTGATTCTGGAAATCCTCGATCAGCTTGCCGAGCTTTTCGCGCCAGTCGTCTGAGCCGAGCACCAGCATGAAGTCGTCACCGCCGATATGCCCGACGAAGTCACGGGCCGGATCGACCCGATCGTTCAGGCATTGCGCCAGGCACAGCAGGACCTCATCGCCCTTGGCATAGCCGTAGAGGTCGTTGAAGGGTTTGAAACTGTCCAGATCCACGTAGCACACCGCAGCTTCGCGCTGCTGCTGCAGCAGGCGCCCAAGGCATTGCTGGATCGGTACGTTGCCGGGCAGCAACGTAAGCGGATTGGCGTGACGGGCCTGCTGCAGCTTCTGCTCGGTGATCAGCTTGAGCACGTCGATGACCCTGCCCAGGCCCAGGTAACGTCCACCCTGGATGATGATGAAGTCTTCTTCGATGCGCTGGCGCGCACGGCTGGTGAGCAGGCGACTGACCTTCTGCAGTGACTGGGTCAGTTCCACGGCGAGAAAGTCCTGACTCATCAGGCGGCTGATGGGTTTGCGCGCGAACAGATCGGTGGCGAAGGGCTTGAGCAGCGCTTCGGACAGCGAATGGCGGTGGACGATACCCACCGGGCGGCTTTGCGCATCCAATACGGCCAGCGAGTTCAGGTTGGCCTGAGCGCGAAATACGTCCAGCACTTCGGCGATGGCCGTGTGCTGATCGACCGCGGGTTGGTCGTTGAGCAGGGCGCTGAGGTCATGGTTGTCTTCATTGAGGCTGATCTGATTGCTCAGGACCTGGGGCAGCAACTGGCGGGCATCGCGCGGCGGTTTTTCCTGCGGCCTGCTGAGCAGGTAGCCCTGCACCAGGTCGACCCCCATCTCCGCCAGCACGGCCAGCTCTTCGGGCAGTTCGATGCCTTCGGCTATCACTTGAGCCCGCGAGGCTTCGGCCATCTTCAGGATCGAGCCGACGAACTCGCGTTTCACCCCATCCTGATGGATGCCGTCGATGAAATGGCGGTCGATCTTCACGTAGTCCGGGCGCAGTTCCGACCACAGGCGCAGGCTGGAATAGCCCGCGCCGAGGTCATCCAGGGCAATGGAAAAGCCCATGGCGCGATAGTGATGCAGCGCATTGTCGAGCAGGGCGAAGTCTTCAGTGGGCGATTGTTCGGTGAGTTCGATCACCACCTGGCTCGGTGGGATACCGTAAGCCTGCAGCAGTTTTAGGGTACGCCCCGGTTGGTGGCTGGGGTCCAGCAGCGACTCCGGCGAGACGTTGAGAAACAGTTTGCCCTCCAGCCCCATTGAGCTGAAGCCCTTGCAGGCGCTCTTGCGGCACGCCATTTCCAGCTCGCTCAGACGTCCTGCGTGACGGGCGACGGCGAACAGCGTCAACGGCGAGTGCAGTGGACTGTTGGAGGGGCCACGGGTCAGTGCCTCATAGCCGAGAATGCGCTGTTCGGACAGCGAGACGATAGGCTGGAACAGGCTGCTGAGGTCGCCGTGAGCGAGGATGTTTCCCAGTGCGCTCAACTGCTCGGTGACGGTCATGATTTGCTCGATCTGCCGGAAACGAAAGGGCCGGCTTATGGCCGGCCCTTTATTTCACGACAGTTCGATGACGATTTGATGACGCTCGATGAGTCGTCTCAATGCAGCGCCAGCGAGGGGTTCAGGCCCAGGTAGTCGAGCAGGATGCGTCCGCTTTCTGCCAGGTAGGCGTCGTCTTCCGGTGTGCTCTTCTCATCGGCGACGGGCAGTGCGTCCTCGTCTTCTTTTTCCAGCTCCTTGAGCGGCTCCTCGCCTTTGGCCTGGCGGCGGCTGTTCTCCAGTGCCAGTTGCTTGGCTTCGACCTCGGCCTGGCGCGCCCGACGGGTCTGCTCGTTGAGGCTGACAGTGGTTTCCGCCATCAGCTTCTTGGCCAGGGTCAGGCGGTCGCGAGTGAAGACGAAATCCGGGTCCTTGGCCGTGCGCAGGTCATGACGGGTCTTGAGTTCGGTCAGGAACGGCTTGATCGGGTCCAGTTCGGGAGTGATCGCCGGGCGGATGCTGTCCCAGGGCAGGGCTGCAGGCAGCGCGCTTTCGCCGATGTCCTTGGTGTCCATCACGTCCGGGTAGGTGATGTCGGGAATCACGCCCTGATGCTGAGTGCTCTGGCCGGAAACGCGATAGAACTTGGCCAGGGTCAGTTTCAATTCGCCATGGTTGAGCGGCTGGATGGTTTGCACCGTGCCCTTGCCGAAGGTCTGGCCGCCGAGAATCAGCGCGCGGTGATAGTCCTGCATGGCACCGGCGAAAATTTCCGAGGCAGAGGCGGACAGACGGTTGACCAATACGGCCAGCGGGCCGCTGTAGTAGACGCCCTTGTTCTCGTCGGCGAGCACGTCGACACGGCCGTCGGCGTTGCGCACCAGCACGGTGGGGCCCTGTTCGATGAACAGGCTGGTCAGTTCGGTGGCTTCCTGTAGCGAACCACCGCCGTTGTTGCGCAGGTCGATGACCACGCCGTCGACCTTCTCGGCCTGCAGCTCGTCGAGCAGGCGTTTGACGTCACGGGTGGTGCTCTTGTAGTTCGGGTCGCCAGCGCGGAAGGCCTTGAAATCGAGGTAGAAGGCCGGCAGCTCGATGACGCCGAGCTTGTAGTCACGGCCCTCGTGCTTGAGTTCCAGGACCTTCTTCTTGGCCGCTTGCTCTTCCAGCTTGACCGCTTCACGGGTGATGGTGACCACCTTGCTGGTCTGGTCGCTGGGCGGATTGCTGGCCGGGATCACTTCCAGACGCACGGTGGAACCTTTCGGGCCGCGAATCAGCTTGACCACTTCGTCCAGGCGCCAACCGATGACATCGACCATTTCGTCGTTGCCCTGGGCAACGCCGACGATCTTGTCTGCCGGAGCGATCTGCTTGCTCTTTTCGGCCGGGCCGGCCGGCACCAGGCGCACCACCTTGACGTGCTCGTTGTCACTTTGCAGGACGGCACCGATGCCTTCGAGCGACAGGCTCATGTTGATGTCGAAGTTTTCCGCGTTATCCGGCGACAGATAGGTGGTGTGCGGGTCGTAGGTGGTGGCGAAGGCATTGATGTAGGCCTGGAACACGTCCTCGCCACGGGTCTGCTTGAGGCGCGTCAACTGGTTCTTGTAGCGCTTGCTCAGCAGCTCCTGGATGTCCTTGCTTTCCTTGCCGGCGATCTTCAGGCGCAGCACTTCGTCTTTGACACGCTTGCGCCACAGTTCGTCGAGTTCGGCGCGGTCTTTGGCCCAGGGTGCTTTCTCGCGGTCGACCTGCAACTGCTCGTCGACGGTGAAGTCGATCGTGTCGACGCCCTTGTCCAGCTCCGCCAGCGCGTAGTTCAGGCGCTCTTCCATGCGGGTCAGGTGGCGGCGATAGAGGGTGAACCCCGGCTCGAGGTCGCCGCTTTTCAGCAGATCATCGAATCTGCTGCGCCACTGGTTGAATTCGGCGATGTCAGACGCAGTGAAATAGCTGCGAGAGGGATCGAGCAACTTCAGGTAGTTGTCATAGATCTGAATCGAGCGCTCGTCGTTCAGCGGCGGCTTGTTGTAGTGGTGGCGGCGCAGCAACTCCACTACGTTGAGGCTGGCGATCACCTGCTCGCGGTCTGGCTGCAGATACTCCCAACTGGTCGCTGTGGTGGTCTTGGCCGCCAGCGGCAGGGCACTGAAGCCGAGTACGAGGGCGAGGGCGGTGCTTGCAAGAGAGCGCTTCATGCTGATTCGACGTAGTGGCAGTTGATAACGCATATTAGGCCGTATTTGAGGGCGCCAGGTTCCGTTGGCGCTAGGCAAAAGCCCGGCGGTCTGCGCTGGGCTCGGTTCACTTGCACTATGGAGGCAGCATGAAGGCATTGCAAGGCGTCGAAGGGCGTGCGGAGTGGCTGGAACAACCGGCGCAGACCTGTGACGCGGGGCAGATTCGGGTCAAGGTGGCTGCAGCGGGGCTCAACCGGGCTGACCTGTTGCAGCGCGCCGGGCTCTATCCGCCGCCGCCGGGTGCGAGCCAGGCACTGGGCCTGGAGTGCGCCGGGGTGGTGGTCGAAGTGGGCGCCGGGAGTGCCTGGCAGGTGGGGGATCGCGTCTGCTGTCTGCTCGCGGGTGGCGGCATGGCCGAGGAGGTGGTGCTCGATGCTCGCCACGCCATGCCGGTGCCGGAGGGTCTGAGCCTGGTAGAGGCCGCTGTGGTGCCCGAGGTATACGCCACCGCCTGGCTCAATCTGTTCCAGCTCGGGGCCCTGCGTCCCGGCGAGAAAGTCCTGCTGCATGCCGGCGCCAGCGGTGTCGGCTCGGCCGCCATCCAGCTGTGCAAGGCATTCGGCAGCCCTTGCTGGGTCAGCGTTGGCTCGCCAGAGCGGTTGGCCTACTGCGAAGCGCTCGGTGCCCAGGGGGGTGCCCTGCGCGGTGAAGATCTGCAAGCGCTGCGTGATTTCGGACCGTTCGATGTGATCCTCGATCCGGTTGGCGGGCAGTACGCGGCGCTGAACCTGGAATTGCTGGCCCGTGATGGTCGCTGGATCAATATTGGTTTGATGGGCGGCCGTGAGGCCACCCTGGACCTGGCTCAGGTGCTGGGCAAGCGCGTTCAACTGATCGGCTCGACCCTGCGCAATCGCGACGACTCGTTCAAGGCCGACCTGTTGCACGATCTGCAGCAGCAGGTCTGGCCGCTGTTTGCCGAGGGGAGGTTAAAGCCGCAACTCGAGCGCAGTTTTGCCCTCAAAGACAGCGAAGTGGCATTCGAGACACTCGCCGGTAATCAGGTTGCGGGTAAAATCGCGCTGCTTATCGATCCCGATCTTGTCTGAGCGAGAGCTCCAGCAGGCCGTTGAAAAACGTAGGCGAGGCAGCCAGTGCAATATCGATGGCGGCCCCACAAAAACAGGCGAAAAAGCGGAGTTTACGAGTTGTAAATGAGCATTTTGAGCTTGTTTTTAACGCAGCAATGGCAACGCAGGTAGTTTTTCAACAGCCTGCTAGCCCGCGTCTGGTGCGGGCTTTGTCAACGATTGGCTCATTCAATCAATATCATGGCCGTAATCAATAAGCTTTTTTTCGTTAGGTCGCTAAGATACGTCCTGTAGATTTCAAACCCTCACGCAAACCTCAGAAGGAGTCAGAGATGTCCCTCATCAACACTCAGGTACAACCGTTCAAGGTCAACGCTTTCCACGCTGGCGAGTTCGTCGAGCTCACCGAGCAGAGCCTGAAGGGCAAGTGGTCGGTACTGATCTTCATGCCGGCTGCCTTCACCTTCAACTGCCCGACCGAAATCGAAGACGCTGCCAATAACTACGCCGAGTTCCAGAAGGCTGGTGCCGAGGTCTACATCGTGACCACCGACACCCACTTCTCGCACAAGGTATGGCACGAAACTTCGCCGGCCGTTGGCAAGGCACAGTTCCCGCTGATCGGCGACCCGACCCACCAGCTGACCAACGCTTTCGGCGTGCACATCGCTGAAGAAGGTCTGGCGCTGCGTGGCACCTTCGTGATCAACCCGGAAGGCGTGATCAAGACCGTCGAGATCCACTCCAACGAAATCGCTCGCGACGTTTCCGAGACTCTGCGCAAGCTGAAGGCCGCTCAGTACACCGCCGCTAACCCGGGTCAGGTTTGCCCGGCCAAGTGGAAAGAAGGCGAAGCCACTCTGGCTCCTTCGCTGGATCTGGTTGGCAAGATCTAAAAACGGTTTCAGGGCTGCTGCGTTCGGCTAGGCAGCGCTCACTCAGATTTGCCTGGCCGTCGCTCGCGACGCTCTGAAATCCGTTTTGCAATTGCTGCCTGCGCTGTTTGGGCCATTAACCGGCCCTTGTGGTGCCCGATGCCCGGGCGCGATCCGTCCGGGCATTTTATTGCCCGAATTTTCGTATTTGAGGAATTTCCGCCATGTTGGACGCCAATCTTAAAGCCCAGTTGAAGGCCTACCTGGAGAAGGTCACCCTGCCGTTCGAGATCGTTGCGTCCCTCGATGACAGCGCGAAATCTCAGGAGCTGCTGGGCCTGCTTCAGGACATCGTCGGCCTGACCGACAAGATCACGCTCAAGACCGACGGCAGCGATGCCCGCCGTCCGTCGTTTGCCCTGAACCGTCCGGGTGAAGACACCGGCGTTGCCTTCGCCGGTATCCCCATGGGCCACGAGTTCACCTCGCTGGTGCTGGCGCTGCTGCAGGTGGGCGGTCATCCGTCGAAGCTGGACGCCGACACCATCGCGCAGATCAAGAGCATCGAAGGCACGTTCGCGTTCGAGACCTACTTCTCGCTGTCCTGCCAGAACTGCCCGGACGTGGTCCAGGCGCTGAACCTGATGGCCGTGCTCAACCCCAATATCCGCAACGTCTCCATCGACGGTGCGCTGTTCCAGGAAGAAGTCGAGCGGCGCCAGATCATGGCTGTGCCGAGCATCTACCTGAACGGTGAGGTCTTCGCTTCCGGTCGCATGGAAGTGAAGGAAATCCTCGCCAAGATCGACACCGGCGCTGCCAACCGCGACGCCGAGAAGATGAGCGCCAAGGACGCCTTCGATGTACTGGTAGTCGGTGGTGGTCCGGCCGGTGCTGCGGCTGCCATCTACGCCGCGCGCAAAGGCATCCGCACTGCCATTGCCGCCGAGCGCTTCGGTGGTCAGGTGCTCGATACCATGGCCATCGAGAACTTCATCTCGGTCAAGGAAACCGAAGGCCCGAAACTGGTGCGCGCACTGGAAGAGCACGTCAAGGAATACGAAGTCGACGTGATGAACCTGCAGCGTGCCTCGGCTCTGGTACCGGCCAGCAGCGAAGGCGGCCTGCACGAAGTGAAGTTCGAGAACGGCGCGTCGCTCAAGGCCAAGACCGTGATCCTCTCCACCGGCGCACGCTGGCGCGAGATGGGTGTGCCCGGCGAGCAGGAATACAAGGCCAAGGGTGTGTGCTTCTGCCCGCACTGCGACGGCCCGTTGTTCAAGGGCAAGCGCGTGGCAGTGATCGGCGGCGGTAACTCCGGCGTCGAGGCGGCCATCGACCTGGCCGGTATCGTCGCTCACGTGACCCTGCTGGAGTTTGCCGACACCCTGCGTGCCGATGCCGTACTGCAGAAGAAGCTGCTCAGCCTGCCCAACGTGACCGTGATCAAGAGCGCGCAGACCACCGAGGTCAAGGGCGATGGTCAGAAAGTCACCGGCCTGGTGTACAAGGACCGCACCACCGAGGAGCTGCACAGCGTCGAGCTGGAAGGCATCTTCGTGCAGATCGGCCTGTTGCCCAACAGCGACTGGCTCAAGGGCAGCGTGGAGCTCAACCGCTTCGGCGAGATCATCGTCGATGCCAAGGGCGCGACCAACATCCCTGGCGTGTTCGCGGCAGGTGACGTGACCACCGTGCCGTACAAGCAGATCGTCATCGCCATGGGCGAAGGTTCGAAGGCCTCGCTGAGCGCCTTCGACCACCTGATCCGCCATAGCTGATCGCCGCCACGTTGAAAAAAAGGCCACCCCTCGGGGTGGCCTTTTCGTTTTGGCGGGGCAGGTGCCAATGACCCTGCGGGGCTCCGGGGCGACCGCTCAACAAATCCCTGGTACGCATACGAATCGTACTCGAATACATACGAATCCTGCTTCAACCCCGATTGTTCGAGCCTATCTCTCGCTCGAGAATTGTTCTCAGTGAAACACTCGGGAATACGAAGATGAGACTTCCTCCTTTGGTTGAGCCGGTTGCGACGCTGAGCAAGCATGAAATCACGCGCTACAGCCGTCACCTGTTGATTCCTGACGTTGGCGTGGATGGTCAGCGCCGCCTCAAGACGGTCAGGGTACTGGTCATTGGCGCAGGAGGGCTGGGCTCGCCAGCCTTGCTTTACCTGGCCGCTGCGGGAGTGGGCACGCTGGGGCTCATCGACTTCGATGTGGTCGATGAATCCAACCTGCAGCGTCAGGTGATTCACAGAGTGTCCAGCGTAGGCCACTTGAAGGTGGAAAGTGCTGCGCAGGCGATTCGTCAGCTCAATCCCTACGTGAATCTGAAGCTGCACAGCGAGCGCCTCGAGCCGGAAATGGCCGTGCAACTCTTCGCGCAGTACGACCTGATCCTCGACGGCACCGACAACTTCGCTACCCGCTACCTGGTCAACGACGCCTGTGTGCTGGCTGGCAAGCCCTATGTCTGGGGGTCGATCTTTCGCTTCGAGGGACAGGCTTCGGTGTTCTGGGAGGATGCGCCGGGTGGCGCCGGTCTCAATTACCGTGATCTCTACCCTGAGCCGCCACCGCCGGACCTGGCGCCATCCTGCTCCGAGGGTGGGGTGCTGGGCGTTCTCTGCGCCGCCATTGGCTCGATCATGGCCACTGAGGCGATAAAGCTGATCACCGGTATCGGCGAGACGCTGCTCGGCCGGCTGATGATCTACGACGCGCTGGACATGACCTACCGGCAGGTCGCCCTGCGCCGCGCCCCCCGGTCGCAAGCCGATCACCGGGCTGAGCGACTATCAGGCTTTCTGCGGACTGAATCGTCCCCACGGCATGGCGGAGTCGGACATTCCATCGATCAGCGCCGTTGAGCTGAAGGCACTGCGTGACAACGCGGCATTGCACGAGCTGATCGACGTCCGCGAACCCACGGAGTGGGACATCGTGTGCATCGACGGTGCCCATCTGATGCCCAAGGCACCCTCGCTCGCCCGCGAGATAGCTGCGCGCTTCGGCAAGGACACCCCGCTGATCCTGCACTGCAAGAGCGGGCAGCGCTCTCGGGCGGTGCTGCTGGAATTGCAAAACCTGGGCCTGGGCAATGTGCGCAATCTGGACGGCGGCATCCTCGCCTGGGTTCGCGACGTGGATACGACCTTGCCCAGCTACTGAGCACCCCCCCCCGACCATGGGAGCAAGCAGCATGCTGATTATTCTTTCCGAACTGCTCGATGCGATGCTCGCACAGGCGCATGCGGATCATCCGATTGAAACCTGCGGCGTAATCGCCGGGCCGAGTGGTTCGCGGCGGCCGAGTCGCATGATCGCCATGCGCAATGTTGCGCAGTCGACATCTTTCTTCCAGTTCGATGCGCAGGAGCAATTGTGCATCTGGCGCGAGATGGAGGCGCTCGGTGAAGAGCCGCAGGTGATCTATCACTCGCACACCGATTCGAGCAGTTACCCCAGTCGCGACGATATTCGCCTCGCGGGTGAGCCCTCGGCGCATTACGTGATTCTCAGCACCGACAAGCGCGCCGTGGTGCCGGTGCGCAGTTTTCGCATCGTCGACGGCAAGGTCACAGAAGAAAGCATTCAGGCCGTGGCGCAGTACCCCGCCGTCAAGGTCGGCTGATCCAGGCCTTTGTTTTTTCCACCTTCGTGTTTCCGTCAAACGGTTCCAAGGAGTCAGGTATGCCCGTTTCCGTATCCATTCCCACTCTGCTGCGTCCACTGACGGACAACCAGAAACGCATCGAGATCGAGGGCGCCACCGTGCGCGAACTCATCGAGAACATGGACAGGCACTACCCCGGTATCAAGGAGCGTCTGCTGCACGGCGCCGAGATGTATCGCTTCGTCAATCTGTATGTGAACGACAACGACATCCGTTTCGCTGACAACCTTGGCACGGCACTGAAAGACGGTGATGAGGTGACGATTCTGCCCGCCGTTGCGGGCGGTTGATCGTCGTTCTGCGGACGCCTTTTGCACGCTGTCGGTTGCTTGAACGTTGCATCGGCAGGCCAGGTTCAACGCAACCTCTGGTGTGAAACCTATGACTTATCCCCTGAACGACTGCACCTTATCCGGCCCCTTCGAGCATGCCGCGGCAGCCTTTGCGCCGGCACGCTCGGCCATGCTCACCCAGGCGCACGCGTTGGGCATCGGCGTCGTATCCGAGCCGGGCGCATACCCCGATGGGCTGGTTTTTCGCTTCGCGGCTCCGGGGCTTTCACCTATCGTCGGCCGTCTGCTGGGCTGGGCTGACGGTCGTCCCGAAGGTGCCAGTGAATTGACCGTGCAGGCCGCTTCCGGGCTGATGGCCGTGCATGGACGCGCAAGTGGTGGCGCGTGCCCGCTGGGTGTGGACTATGTCTCCACCCTGGCCGCCAGCCTGAGTCTGCAGGGTCTGTTTGCCGCCGCCATTGGTCAGATGCGTGGCTGTACCAGCAGACAGATGGATGTGACGCTGGCCGGTGCCGCAGGGTTAGCCATCGGTCAGTACCTGGCCGGTGCCACAGCACCGGAGGGTGCCGAGCGGCTGTTGCCCGGCTGTGTCTCGGCGCAAGAACGTCCGCCATTTACCTCCGTCGATGCGGTGGTGTTCGAGCTGGAAACGCTTGACGCCGAACCCTGGCGCCGCTTCTGGAGCGGCCTGGGTATTTCTGGAGAACTGGCTGGCAAAGGCTGGAATGCTTTTCTGCTGCGCTACGCCAAAGCGGTTGCGCCGATGCCGATGGAGTTGATGCAGGCGCTGTCGAAGCTGTCCTACGCCGATATTCTCGAGCGCTGCGTCGAGGCCGGGCTGTCGGTGTGTCCGCTGCGCAGTCTGCGTGAGCGCCTGCGCGACGATGATCTGCCGCAGTTGCTGGCGTGCGGCCCCTGGCAGTTCACGCCGGGTTGCAGCGGCTTGCCGCCGGGGCGCCCCAAAAAGCACGGCAATCTGCCCCTCAGTGGCCTGCGGGTGATCGAGTCCTGCCGACGCATCCAGGGCCCTCTGGCAGGTCATCTGCTGGCGCTGCTGGGCGCCGAGGTCATACGCATCGAACTGCCCGGCGGTGATCCGTTACGTGGCATGCCGCCCTTGGTCAATGGTTGCTCGGTGCGCTTCGATGCGCTGAATCGCCACAAGCAGACCTGCGAACTGGATATCAAATCAGCCCAGGGCCGCGCCAGTCTGCTGGAGCTGGCCAGCCAGGCCGATGTGTTTCTGCACAACTGGGCGCCAGGCAAGGCTGCCGAGCTGAAGCTGGATCACGACGATCTGGCACGGGTCAATCCGGCGCTGATCTATGCCTACGCCGGTGGCTGGGGCGAGGATCGTCGTTTGCAGGCTTGGCCCGGCACCGACTTCATGGTGCAGGCTTACTCTGGCGTCGCCCACCTGATTGCCCGTCAGTCGGCCAGTGCAGGCGGGTCGCTGTTTACCGTGCTGGATGTGCTGGGTGGCGTGATTGCTGCGCAGGGCATCAGTGTGGCGTTGCTCAACCGTGAGCTGCGCGGCGAGGCGGGGCGAGTCGACAGCTCGCTGCTCGGCGCAGCAACCCTGCTGTGCACTCGCGAACTGGTGGCCCAGCGTGACGGCAAGGTGGCCGCCGAACCGGCGCTTTCCGGGGTTTACCCCACAGCGTCTGGGCAACTTGCCCTTGAGTGCCACAACGCAGGCGACGTCGAGCGTCTGCGCTACGCCCTGGATTGCCCGCTGGATGCGGAGCCGGCCCTGCGCGATGCGCAACTCATCGATTGCCTGGCGGCGCGCGATGCGCGTACCTGGCAAGACTTTTTGCAGGCGTTCGGCCTGGTCGCTTCTGCCGTACTTGAAGACCTGTCGAGCGCTCGCCTGGACGGGCGCATCGCGCCCTGTCTGCGCCCCGAGCGCTACACCCTGGTCAAGTCTCCCTGGAGTTTCACATGAACAATGCAGGCATTATCGATCTGGTTCCCGTGGACGTTCGCCGCAAGTGGGCAGACGATGGCACCTACCCGAACCAGTCCGTGTTTCAACTGTTTCGGCAGAACGCCGAGCGCCATCCCGAAAAGCTCGCCGTACTGTCGCCGGAGCAGGACGTCAGTTACCGCGAACTGCTCGATCGCGCGTTACGCCTTGCAGCCGGCTTTCGCGCGCAGGGGATCGTGCCGGGAGATGTGGTTGCCTACCAGCTCAGCAACAGTTGGTACTGCTGTGCCATCGATCTGGCTGCCGCCGCCCTCGGCGCGGTGGTGGCGCCGTTCCCGCCCGGACGTGGGCGCCTGGATATCGAATCCCTGCTGCGCCGCTGCGATGCACGGGCGGTGGTGGTGCCGGCCGAGTTCGGCGGTATCGACCTGTGCGAGCTGATCGAGTCCCTGCGTCCGACCCTGCTGTCGCTGCGCATTCTTGTCGTCGAAGGCGCGGCTCGACCTGGCTGGTCGTCCCTGCAGCAGATGATTGCGGCTGAGCCGCTGGACATCGCCACATTGCCCGTGGTCAACCCGAATTCGCCGGTGCGTCTGCTGGTGTCGTCCGGTACCGAGTCGGAACCCAAGCTGGTGGCGTATTCACACAATGCCCTGGTCGGCGGGCGTGGTCGTTTCCTCCAGCGTCTGCATGAAGATGGCAAGAGCTTTCGGGGCATGTATCTGGTTCCCCTGGGCTCGTCATTCGGTTCCTCCGCCACCTTCGGCATCCTGTCCTGGCTCGGCGGCTCCATCGTGATTCTGCCGAAGTTCGACGTTGCGGCAGCGATTCGCGCCATCGAGACCCTGCGGCCCACGCACATCCTGGGTGTGCCCACCATGTTCCAGCGCATCGCGGCCGATCCGCTGCTGGCCGAGGTGGACACCTCCAGCCTGATCGGCCTAATCAGCGGCGGTTCGCTGATCGATGAAACCAGCGTACGCCGCTGCGTCGAGGCGTTCGGCTGTGGCTTCATCAGCCTGTATGGCTCGGCCGATGGAGTGAACTGCCACAACACCCTGGACGATCCGCTGGAGGTCGTGCTGCGCAGTGTGGGGCGGCCCAACCCGAGCGTCTGCGAAATCCGCATCGTCGACGAGCAGGGCAGCGCCCTGCCGTCGGGAGAGGTCGGTGAGATCAAGGCGCGCGGGCCGTTGAGTCCGATGCAGTACGTCAACGCACCGGAACTCGACGCCCGTTATCGCGATGCCGAAGGCTGGGTGTGTACCGGTGATCTCGGTTACATCGACCGAGAGGGTTATCTGGTACTGGCTGGACGCAAGAAGGACATCATCATCCGTGGCGGGCAGAACGTCAGTCCGGTGCAGATCGAAATGCTCGCCACCGGCCACCCCGACGTGGTCTGTGCGGCCTGTGTGCCGGTGCCCGACCCTGACCTTGGCCAGCGTGTGTGCATCTGCGTGACCCTGCGCCAGGGTGCGTCGCGCCTCTCCCTTGCCGAGCTGACCGATTACCTGCGACAGCAAGGCCTGGAGGTGAACAAGCTGCCCGAGTACCTGCGTTTCTACCGGCAACTGCCACTGAGTCCGGCCGGCAAGGTGGACAAGAAAGCACTGGCTGCCGAAGTCGCGTTTCTTGAAAGCGGTGCAGGCATTGCCTGCTGAGGACCTGTATATGAACCTGACAGTGCAATCCCCCATCGCGCTGGATGCACAGGCACTGGCGAAGCGGGTCCGGGCGTTCGTCGACGAGCGTATCGTGCCCCGCGAAGCCGAACTGGCCGGCCCGCGCGCCAGTGCTCTGGCGTGCCAGGACGAACTGAGCGCTGCAGCCCGCGAACAGGGGCTTTGGGGGTCGTTCTACCCCGGCCGTCTCAGCAGCCTCGAAGCATACCTGGCGGTGGCCGAGCAGGAAGGACGCTCCGAGTATGGCGGGGCAATCTTCGGCACGGAGCTTGCCCTCGACACGCACATGCTGACACGCCACGGCGGTGCACATATCCGCAACGCCTTCCTCGTGCCGCTGCTTGCCGCAGAAGCGGTGTCCGCCTATGGCATGTCCGAACCCGAGAGCATCGGCTCGATCCCTGCGACCATCACCACCACGGCCACTCTGGAGGGCGAGCATTGGCGCCTGGATGGGCGCAAGTGGTTCATCTGCCGGGCCGACCGTGCCTCCTTCGTCACTGTCGTGGCGCGCACCGAAGGCGCCGGCGTAGACGGGGCGCTGTCGATGATCCTGGTGCCCACCGATGCGCCGGGCTTTGCCATCGCCCGTCAGGTGGACATCCTCGGCCGCTTCCAGGGCCAGTGCGAGGTTGTCTTCGACGCTGTGCGCGTGCCCCGCGACAACCTGCTCGGGCAATCCGGCGCCGGGCTGGCGCTGATGCATGAACGCCTCGGTCTTGGTCGTCTGCTGCGTGCCGTGCACTGGCTGGGGCTGGCGCAGCGCAGCTTCGACCTGATGTGCACGCGCATCCGCTCGGCGCGTGGTGAGCTGGCGCGCTTGGGCGACAAGCAATTGGTACGCCTGCGCGTGTTCGAGGCTTATCAGGCGATTGCCAGCGCGCGCTGTCTGCTGCGCGATGCCGCGCGCAAGTTCGACGCGGGGGTGGCGAACAGCATCGAGGTCAATCTGGCCAAGATCGCCGCATCTCAGGCGCTCAGTCGGGCGGTGGATTCGGCGATTCAGATATACGGCGCTGAAGGACTGAGCAGCCTGACGCCGCTGTCGGGCATCTACCGGGTGGCACGCGGCACACACATTCTCGATGGTGCCGACGATGCCCTGATCAGTGCGACAGGCCGTCGCCTGCTGGAGGCCTATGAGCATGCCGATGGCCTGAATTTCGACTGGCCTTCGCAGGTTGTCGCTCCTGCGCCGCAACAATGAGGTGATGCCATGACGCCGACTGTTTCCCCGCCGCCGGCCGACAGCCTGCTGGTGGCCGGGATGCTGCGCGCCGTGCTGGCTGGCGCAATGGCACTGCCGATGCTGATCTTCTATGCCATCGGCACCCTCGGCCCGTTCCTCGTGGCGGATTTTGGCGTAGCGCCGGCCTGGCTCGGCTACCTGACCATGAGCGCCTTTGGTTTCGCCGCGCTGCTGTCCCTGTGGGCCGGTCCTCTGGTCAATCGTCTGGGTTCCCGGCGTGCCCTGCTGCTGCTGTTTCTGGTGACAGCCCTGGCCTACGGTCTGATGGGTATGGCGCCCGGTTTCGCCTGGTTGGTGCTGGCAATGGCGGTGTGCGGCATTGCCCAGGCGCTTTGCAATCCGGCGACCAATCTGCTGATTGCCGAACGGGTGGCGCCGCAAAAAAAAGCCGCGGTGATGGGGCTGAAACAGTCAGGGGTGCAGGTCGCTGCGTTGTTTGCCGGGCTGCTGTTGCCGGGCATTGCCCTGCAGTTCGGCTGGCGCGCGGCGCTGTTGCTGCTGGTGCCGGTGAGCCTGCTGCTGGCACTGAGCGCGCCGCGTATCGCACCGCGACCGGCAGCCGGCAAGTCGGCAGGTTTCGGCCTGATCCGGCCAAGCCGAGCGTTGGCGTTGTTGATGACGATTCAGCTATGTGTCGGTGTGGCTTTATCGGCCTACATCACCTTTCTGGGCGTCTTCGCCGCCGGGCAGGGCATGTCTGCGCTGCTGGCTGGCAGCCTGGTAGGCGTGTTTGGTGTGATGGGCATTCTCGCCCGTGTGTTGCTCACCCCGATCAGCGGGCGGATGCGCGACGAGTCCTGGCTGTTGTCGATCCTGCTGGCCCTGGCTGCCTGCGCCGTCGCTGTCACTGCGCAGGCAACGCCAGCGCGGCACTGGACGTTGTGGGCCGGCACCATCGGCATCGGTCTGACAGCGGTGGCCACCAATGCCATTGCGATGAGCATGTTGCTGCGTGACCGCGCATTCGGTCAGCCCGCCAATGCTTCGGGCATGCTCTCGGTGGGGTTCTTCTCCGGTTTCGCCCTTGGCCCGCCGGGTTTCGGCGCATTGTCAGGCGGACCCTGGGGCTTTGCTGGCGCCTGGAACGCTTTGATCGGCGTGCTGGCACTGGGCTGTCTGCTGGCACTCTGGCTGGCGCGGGTGCGGCGTGGGATGGTCCTTGATGCCGCCCGTTCCGTGGAGGCGCGATGAGTGAGTTGATGGCGTTGCAGCGTACAGCGGCCATCGATGCGTTGCTGCTGCGTCTGGAGGTGATCGAGCACCTTTGTGGCGAGGATTTTCCGCTGTACTCGCCGGGCCTGGAGGATCGTTGGACGGTTTCCAGGGGCGGTTCCTGGCTTGGCGGATTCTGGGCCGGATTGTGGTGGTTGCGAGCGCGGGTCAGCGGCGCTTCTGCCGACCGTCACAAGGCGGCGCGAATCAGCCAGCGCCTGACCGGCAAGATGGCGGCGCCGACCATCAACCGCAGCATGATCTTCTGGTACGGCCTGGCGCCCGGTGCGCTCTGGTTCGATGATGTGCCGTGCCGGCTGATGCTGGATCAGGCAGGTGCGGCACTGGCGATATCCTTCAGTCGCACGCTGGGGTGCATTCCCCTGGGTCGCGACATGGGCGGCGGCCCGCAAGGGGATCAGCGTATCGTCATCGATACCCTGGCGCCGGCCCTGCGCTTGCTGGACAGGCACCCGCTGGACAGCGTGCGCGAACTTGCCGCTCAGCACCTGCAAGGAACCTTGGCTGCCTGTGGCACCTGGCGCGGCGCCTATTGCGCCAGCGTGCAGTACTGTCAGCAGCGCGTGGTCGTGCAGGAGCAGGCCGGCTGCTGGTCACGTGGCCAGGCTTGGGCGATGCTCGGGCTGGCTCAGGCCGCCGGGCTCTATGGTCAGCCGTTTACCGATCTGGCGCAGCGCGCCTGTGACTACTGGTTGGAAACGCGGCGCGAAGCACTGCCGGCGAACCATCTGCAACACCCTGATGCGGGGGACGACCCCTGCGCAGCCGTGATCGCGGCCCTGGCCATGCTCGGGCTAGACAGCCTGCCGGGGCAGAGCATGCCCTGGCGCGAACACGCCGAAGGCTTGCTGGCCGCTGTGGTGCACAGCCAGCATGTCGAACTTGGCGGCGCGACACCGGGCCTGTTCGGCGGTATGCGCTACCGTACCGGCGAGGGCGATGTGCTGGTCGAATCGGCGTGTTCCAGCTTCTTCCTGCTGCTTGCGTTACTGGTACTGGACGGTCGTATCAACGCTTTGGATTGCTGATCGTGCCGCGTGACGTCCCTGTCTGCGCGTTTGACGCTCACTCGAGGAAGGTTGACATGTCCTGGCACACCGCCGCGAAGGCGTCGACGAAGTGCTGTGCTTCCTGCTCGCTGAGTACCAGCGGTGGTTGGATGCGCATGACGCGGTTGTTGTTGGCGGTGACGAAGGTGAGGATGCCGTGCTCCTTCGACAGCTTGGTGACGAAGCGCAGCACGAACATCTCTTCGAAATTCTTTTCCAGTTCGTCGATGGCTTCGCGGATCAGCCGCCTGGCCGTACCCGACATCATGCGGTAGGTGCCCATTGCGTTGCCCGGCATGCGAGTGGCGAACTCACGCACGAAGGCTTCCACGCCACCTTTGAAGCTGTTCTGGAACTCGATGGCGATCATCAGCCCGCGGCCACGCACTTCGCGAATGAACGGATAACCGGCCACGGCTTCGCTGAGTGCATCCTTGAGCATCGCGCCGACATGCGCGGCATTGCCGGCGAGATTTTCGGCCTCGAGTACATCCAGGGTCGCCAGTGCCGATGCCGCAGCCAGGTTGCCGCCGCCAAAGGTGGAGGTATGCAGGGCGAAACTGTCGATGTTGCCGTAGGCGCGGTCCCAGATATCCGCACGCGACAAGGTTGCGCCAATGGGCACGGCACCACCGGACAACGACTTGGACAGCACCAGAATATCGGGCTCGATATCTTCCCACTGGCAGGCAAACAGCTTGCCGGTGCGCCCGAGGCCAGTCTGAATCTCATCGAGAATGAGGATGCAGTCATGGTCGTTGCACAGCTCGCGGACTTGTCTGAGGTAACCGTCCGGCGGCAGCATCACTCCGCCTTCACCCTGGATGGGTTCGAGGATGAAGGCGCCGACGTCACCTTGCAGCAGGGCCGCTTCCAGCGCCCTGACATCGCCGAACGGGATCGAATCGCAGCGTGGCAGCAGTGGCTGGAAGGGCTGGCGGTGTTTGTCGCGTCCGGTAACGGAGAGGGCGCCGAGGGTTTTGCCGTGGTAGCCGTTGTCGCAGTACAGCACCCGCGAACGATCCATGGCGGCAATGGCCAGTTTCAGTGCAGCCTCCACCGCCTCCGTCCCCGAGTTGCTGAAGAACACCCGGCGCAGATTACCCGGTGCCAGCTCGCTCAGCCGCTGGGCCAGCAGGCTGGTGTGCAACGGCACCGAGACGTACTGGACGAAGGTCGGCTGTTCCTGCTGCAGGTAGCGTTGCAGCGCGGCAGTGATCCGTGGGTGGTTGTGACCGGTATTGAGGCAACCGTAACCAGCGACGAAGTCGAGATAGCGACTGCCGTCCAGATCAGTGAGCCAGCAGCCGCGGCCATGACTGAACACCCGCTCGATGTGATTGAAGGCATAGAACTCGCGAAGGATCGGATTGATGTGTTCGCCGAAGCAGCGCAACGCCTCGTTGCGCAGTTGCGCCTCGTTCTCCGTCGCCAGCGGCTCGCTGCGGGGATGATGGAAGCGCCGCAAACTGTCGAAATCCGCCTGGGTCAGACGCTCACCGTAGGACGCCATCGGCGTGGCTAACAGACCATGACCTTCGGCCAGACGACCGATCTCCAGCACCTTGTCCTCCGGTAGCTCACGGCCGATGGAGAAGGCTTCGGCGCGGCCCTCCAGACTCAGCACCAGGGTCTCCGCCAGGCAGCCGTTGAGGAACTTCTTCGGTGACAGGCTCATGCTCTCGCCCCCGAAGCGCAGCTCGGCGCCAGCCGAGACCAGGCCGCCGTCGATGATCAGAATGTCATCGCGGTCTCGCCGGTAAGGCATGACGTCACGCGGCAGTGCCGCATCCACCACCACCGAGCCCGGTGCCAGGCGATACGGATCGATGACCGCGCCGCTCGACGTGGCAGCGACATAGAAACGCAGGCTGTCATAGCAGTGGCTGATGTCGTTGCTCAGTCGCACGTTGGCGCGCATGGCCGGCGGCAGGTATTCCAGTCCCTGGCGCGCCTGCTCCTCGCCACCGCGATAGATCAGGCGCAGGCGGCAGCCGTCGCGGCCGAGCAGTCTGGCAATGGCCAGGGCGATGGAACCGGGATAACCGACCACAGCCACTTCACTGTCCGCGGGATTCACCTCCAGACGGTGCATGGCTTCCAATACGTTGCGGTAGGCCGCATACGCCGTGAGCGAGTTGCCTGTGGTGACGGGTACGCCGGTACGCTCCAGGGTTTGCAGACCACGGTTGCCGACGATGGCGGTAAAGCCGCCCAGGCCGACCAGTTGCGCGCCCTGGTCCTTCAGGCTCTCCACGGCATCGATCACGCGCCGGGCGATTGCACGCGGCTGGGCGAGCATTTCTTCAGCGGTCAGCGGCATGTAATGGACAATGCCTTCGCAGGCTGTTCCGCGTGCACTGACGATGCGCCCGAAGTCGGCAAAGGGCACCAGATTGCGCCATTGCCAGAGGTCGCGGCTGTAACCGCGATCCTGTTCGGCAATGTTGCGCTCAAGCAGGTCGAGGAGCTTGACGTGGCGCTTCAGCGCTATCGAGGTTGGGTGTGCGATGAATCCGAATTTCATGCTGCAAGCTCCGTTGTGCCGGTATCAGCGGCGGTTCCAGGCGGCTTCGGAGAGCAGGCTGAGCCCGTCTCCGTCCGAGTTGTGAGCGAGGGTGACGTCAATGATGTTGAGGCGGCTGGGGGTGGTCAGGGCGTCACGCAGGTACGACGCATCGAACTGCGTCAGGCAACTGCGATGTATGCCAAGCGCGCCGATTCGATGCATGGCCAGTGGGGGTGCGGGTTGCGGCACCGCCACCTGGCGTGCGCCGTTGTAGGCATAGCGCTTGTCCAGATAGGTCTGGATCATCGAGAGGACAGCGTTGCTCAGGTAGAACAGCGTGATGTTCCGCTTCTGCGCCTGTGGGTGCTGAGCCAGGCCGGCCGCCAGGCGCGTTTCGATGTCCGGTACCAGCGCTCGCGCACCGTCGCCGATAAACGCCAGCACATTGCCGGTGCAGGTACTGGCGATATAGGGCAGCGCCATCAGGCCATCGCCCATCAGCGCCCGGCCATACCAGCCGGAAAAGCCCGGATCGGTACGCGGTACGTTGCGCAGTGCGGAAATACCGCAGCGCCCGACGTCGTAGATGCCGGTATAGCGGTAGTCCTGATGCTCGATCAGTTCACCTATCAGGTCGCCCAGGCGCAGGAAGAAGTAATTGGCGGTCATCGGTACGGTGGCGATCTGATCCACCGGCACCGCTTCGGGGATGGTTCGTATGTTGGCAAGCTTGGCCCTGCGCTTGGCCAGCACGTCAGGATTGACCTGCAGATTGGCCTGGACATGGTCGAGGAAGCGATCCAGCGGCACATCCACCGCCAGGTCGGTAAAGGGCGAGCGGTGGCGTGGCTCATGGTTGACCTGTACCACGCGGACCTGCCGTTTCAGCTTGCCTTCGGAGAACGGTGTAGCGGCCTGATCCACCTTGCTCTTGAGAAAGAACAGGCACTGCTCATCCGGGCCGACCAGCTCATGAGCCTCGTGCAGAAAGTGGTAGATACGCCGACTGAAACCATAGAGCGACAGGGGGCCGAGGTAGTTCGCTACCGCTCGGCCCTGGTGATAGGGCGCGACGCTGCCCGGATGGGTGATGGTGTCGGCCAGTGCGATACCGGCACTCTCGGCGATGGCGTAAATCCGCTCGCGCTGGGTATCGGAAAGCGCGCCGCATTGCCAGAGCATATGCAGTGGTGCCTGGTTGATCAGGCGCAGCGCCTCGTTCAGGGCGCCCAGTTGTACCTCGCTCAAGGGCAGACTGTGGCAAGCATCGGATGTCGGCAGCGGCACGTTCAACGGCTGCAGCGGACGCGACTCCAGCACGGCCTGCGTGGCCAGTATGAACACCGGCTCTGGGCGTTCGGCGAGCATGGCGAACGCCTGTTCGAGCTTGTCGGCAACCTCGTCCACCTTGCGGATGAACACGTGACGCAAACCGCGTGAGGTGATGACCTGACGGCCATCGTGGTCCGCATCCAGGGTGCCCTGAAAGGCGAACCAGGCATTGTCCGGGCTGTCGGCGCAAATGATCAGGCCCGGCGCTCTGGCTCTTTTCAGGTTGGCCAGGGTGCCACGGAACTCGTCGATCATGCCGGAGGTGACTGCGATCACGTAGGCCCGCCCATACAGTTGCCAGCCGGCCAGCGCCGCCACCGCCAGGCTGTGCTCGTTGCAGCCGTGCAGGCTGCGTATGCTGCTGCCGGCGGTGGTTTGCTGCATCGATTGGATCAGTCCGGCCACCATGGAACCGCTATAGGCGTGGAAATCCCAGCCCTCCCGCCAGCGGTCGAACATGAAGCGCGTCACTTCGCTGGCGATGCCGACTGGCGACAGTGTTGGGCTTACCGAGCGGACCAGCCGGCGATTGAAGTGCGCATGTTCCAGATGATCCACGGCGATCCGCAGCAGATCGGCACGGCTTGCAGCCCGATCCGTCAGCAGGACGCGCAGGTGACGATTACCGCCTGCACGTGCCATCCACCCAGGCAGTGCCGTGGCCTGGCAGTAGAGCAGCGCCGAGTGTGGCGACAGTCGAGGTTCTGCGTGTCCATAACGGCAGGCCGCGAAGAGTGCCTCGAATGGGTCCTCGTCGATTTCATCCTGCGGGCCTGTATCGACGATGAACAGCTCCACCCGCGAAGGCTCGTCCAGCCTGACAAGGGCGGTTTGCGCCGCATGCGCTGTGGCGAATTGCAGCAGCTCTATTTGCAGCGGCTCTCCACGGCTCAGGGCGTTTCCCTGTAGGTAGTGTCCAGCCTGGAGCATCAGGCTCTCCAGTACCTCTGCGCTGTGCGGTCGCCGGCCCAGTGATCGGCACATGTCCCCGAAACACGCGCTGGCGCTCGGGGGGGCGGTTGTTTCGCGAGCCAGCCCGGCCCTCAACTGTTCGATCACGAACACCACATCATCGATCAGCCTTTGCTCCTGGCTGACCAGGCACACTCCCAGAACGCTTGTCATGCTGTCTTCCTCTGCACAGGGTTTTCGTTGCGGCGGTGTTTGCCGCAATCGCGTTGGCGTGCCCGATTGGCCTGTGCACAGGGCGTTTTCATGGGCAGGTCGTATTGGCTGCGCAGCGCTCGGGCGCGCCCCGCTGTCGTTCTGTGATTCGCGCCAGAGGCGGGCCGGCGAACAGGGCCAGGGCGCAGACGCCGAGCATGGCCAGGGTCAGGCCGAGGAGCATGCCGCCATAGCCCAGGTGGTCGAGGAGCAGGCCGGCGGCCACTGGCACCGCCAGGCGCGAGACCACGAACAGGCTGGTTTGCAGGCCGTAGTCGGCGGCCTGGCGTTGCTGGCGGGTGAAGAACATCATCAGGCCGAAGACCAGGCTGGAAATCGCGCCCATGGCCGCAGCCACCAGGGCTGCGCCGACCACCAGCCCGGATGTGCCGACTCCGCCCCAGACCAGAGCGGTCAGCGTGGCCAGGGCAAGCAGGGCGAAAGCGCTGAACAGCGGCACGGCGCGGGCGACCCCGAGCCAGCGCTGCAAACGCCCGCTGGCCACGCTGGACAGGGCGCCTATGACGCCGCCGCCGAATCCGGCTATCCAGGCTACCTGGGTGGCCGGCATGCCCTGATCGAGCAGCAGGGGTTTGAGGTACAGCCAACTGGCGCCAATGAACGGGAAGCAGGACAGCAGCAGGCAGGTCCACAGCATTGCGCCGGGTTGCTGGAAGTAGCCGCGCCAGCCGCTCTCACGGCTGTTGCGCGCTGCACTCAGCGGACGCGGCATCGAGCTTTCGCCGAGCAATGCAAGCAGCAGTGCGCCCAGCAGCAGAGCGGCGCTCATCAGTATGAAGGGGGCCTGCCAGCCCCAGTGTGCGTGCACCAGCAGCATCAGGCCGGCGCCGACCACGGCGGCCAGGAACAGCGCCGCCGAGCGAATGGCTCCCGCGCGCACGCGTTCGCTTTCCGGTAGCAGCTTGATCGCCAGGGCGTTGACCGGGATGTCGGTCCAGGCTGCCAGGACACCGGCGAGCAGGGTCAAGGCAAAGAACAGGGCATGCCGGTCAAGTAGCTCCTGGCGACCGACCAGCAGCAGCGTCGCCGCCAGCCCCAGGCACAGCAGCAGCGCCCAGCTTTTGTAGTGCGCCCCGGCGAAACGCCAGCGCTCTACCGGCAGCGCCAGAAGGAACTTGAACACTGCGGGCAGGCCGGCCAGTTGAAACAGACCGATCTCGGTGCCCGACCAACCGTGCTGGCGCATCACCAGCGGCATGCCGAGCAGCAGGTAGATACTCGGTAGCGCCAGGGCGAAGTTCAACCAGCCAAAGAGCATCTGGCGCCCGAGCAAACGTACTGCTTGCGCGTTCATTGCGAGGCCCTGCGGCCGATCACGGCGGTCACCGGAGTCATGGGAAATGGCACTCCGTGCAGTGTTTCCAGGGCGCTGAAACCGACGCGTTGCATGGCCTGGCGCAGACCGCCGGCATGGGTCAACTGGCGGCCGAGCATGCGCATGGACAGGTAATAGGAAAGCATCTGCCGCGCGGCGTCCCGACGCTCGGGAATCTCCGCCTGGGCACACACCAGCACGCCGCCGGGGCGCAGCGCGGCGTGAATCTTGCGCAATGCCTGATCGATGTCGGGTACGAAATGCAGCACCGAGGAACACCAGATCAGGTCATAGCCCTCGCCGAAGTCATCGCGCGTCAGGTCGCCGCTGCGGCAGCGCAGGCGTGCGCCAAGGCCGGCTACGGCGATGTTCTGTTCGGCCACGCTGATAGTCTCCGGCAGGTCGAACACCTCGCCGTGTAGCGTCGGGTTGGCCTTGGCCAGGGCGATGGCGACCAGAGCGGGACCTGCGCCCAGGTCGAGCATGCGTGTAGCGCGGGAGAACTCGGGCAGTTGCGTGATCAGTGCCAGTGCCGCCTCCACTGTTGCCGCGCGCTGCTCCTGGGCGATTTGCAGGCGTGCGGCCGCCTGCCAGTTGGCTGCGGTGCCGGTGAGCCGGGGCGCGGTGCTTGCTTCACCGCTACGCAGTTGTTCGCGCAACTGCTGGCCGAAGTGCCGCAGTGCATGCAGGCGCAGGCTCCAGGCATCGCCGCAGTGCTGAGGCGAATCCTGATCCAGATACCGAGCTGCCAGACTGGAGGCGCGATAGTGCCAGTCGGATTCGGCTTCATCAGCCTTCTGTCGTTCCAGCAGGCGCATGCTCCAGAGCATATCCAGCAGATAGGCGGTGTTCCCCGCGTGCAGGTGCAGGCGGCTCGCTACGACGCTGGCCGGCAGGGGCTCGGCCAGCAGGTTGAACAGCTTCAGCTCCAGTGCCACGCGCATGACATCAGCCTGGACCGAGGCCAGGCTCAGATCCCAATAAGGTTGCAACGGATGGCTGACAGGCGCCTTGAAAAGCAGCGTCATAGTAAATAACTCAGGCGCAGGCCGATCTCGCGTGGCGCGCTGTAGGCCCGCGCCATGCCGTTGAGGAAACCGACCGCGTCATAGCGTTTGTCGGTGGCGTTATCCACATAGGCGGACACGCCGATCTGGTCGAAGCGGTAGCCGGCGTTCAGGTCGAGCAGGGCATGGCCCGTGCGGCTGTAACGGTTGGCGGAGTCGAGATAGGTGCGTCCCACGGCACTCAGCCCGGCCTCGGCGAACCAGCCGCTGGCGGTGTCATAGCTCAGGCCCAGGTAGCCGGTGAGGTCGGGGGCGAAGGGCGCATGATTGCCTTGGTAGCGGGCGTTGCCATTCTGGAACTGCCTGAAGCGCGTACGGTTTACGCCGAGTGAGGTCTGCACACGCCAATGCTCACTGAGCAGGTAGTTGGCCTCCAGCTCCAGACCGCTGGCGCGCGCCTTGGCGGCGTTGCTGATGTAGACCACGCCGGGCTGCACGATCTGTTGCACCTGCATGTCACTGATAGCCATCCAGTAGACGGCTGCCGAGTACTGCAGACGCTGCTGCGCTGCCCAGCCCTTGATGCCGAACTCGTAGGCGTCTACCTGCTCCGGGTCGTAACCCGGATAGTCGGCTGAGGCGGCGAAGGCGTTGAAACCACCGGCGCGGTATCCCTCGGCGTAGCTGGCGTAGACCTGGGTGTCGTCAGTCAGGGCGTAGTTCAGTGCCAGCTTCGGCGTGAAACGCTGCCACTGGTCACTGCGCTTGCCGGCATTGCCGGGGGACAGGCTGACCTTGTCCCGCTCGATGCGCGCGCCGAGGGTCAGCGTCCAGCGCTCGGCCAGTGGCTGTGTCCACTGGCCGAACAGGGCGTTGGAGTTGCCAGTCAGATCCACCTCGGTGCGGGTCAGTGCCAGAGGCAGTTTCTGCCGGAAATCCAGCGAATGATCGCTGCGCTCGGCGTAGAGTCCGAGCAGCCAGTGGCTGTCGGCCCATTCACCTTCCAGGCGCAGTTCCTGAGACAGGGTGTTCAGGTGGTAGTCGCGCTCCACGTGCAGCCTGTCGAGTGGAAGGAAATCGGTGTCCTGGCGCACGCGGTCATAGAAGTCGTTGCGCGCCGTGATCGAGCGCAGTTGCAGGCCGGACTCCAGCTCATGCGTCACATCCAGCGACAGGCTGCGACCGCTGGAGTGATTCCAGCTCGACGTGCCGGAGCGCACCTCGCGGTGCGAGGAGGTGGCCGGTCCCCATTGCGAACCGCCGTCGCGGTAGTCCTGACGGCTGTAGCGCAGTGTGGCGCTGGTCGCGGCAGCGGGTGTCCAGCGCAGTACGGCGCGGCCGTTGTGCCGTTCGCGCGCGTCCTCCTTGCCGCCCCGGTAGGTGTTGTCGATGAACCCATCCTGTTCCAGCCACTCGCCGGCGAGGCCGCCGTAGAGGGTGTCGGCCACCAGCGCCTGGCTCAGGTCGAAGCGCAGCGAGCGCTTGTTGCGGCTGCCCAGAGTGGTGTCGAGCAGTGCGTAAGGTTCGTCGCCGGGCTGGCGGGTATGGATACTCATCACGCCGGCTTCGGCATTGCGCCCGTACAGGGTCGATTGCGGCCCGCGCAGGATTTCTACCCGCTCTACCCCCAGCAGGTTGTGATCGAAGCCCTGTCCCATCAGGGTCGGCACGCCATCGACCAGCATCAGCATCGAGGATGAAAATGCCGTGGCGCTGGAGGTCAGGCCGCGCACTACCGGCACGTTGGTGCCGGACTGGCCGAAGGGTTGAAAGACGAAGTTCGGCGTGCGCCGCGCCAGTGTCTGCAAGTCATTGACCCCAGCATCGCGCAGGTCGTCGCCGTGCATGACCGACAAACTGGCCGGTACTTCCTCCTGCGGCTGTGCGATCTTGTTGGCTGTGACGGTCATCGTTGGCAATTGCTGCTGTACCGACGAGAGCGCCAGCGCCGGCATGAACATGCCGACCAGCACGCCAACCTTCAGGCAGATACTGTTCTTGCTCATCTCACCTCCGAGCGATACGCATGACAGGCGCCACCACAGACGCGCTGACAAACCATATGCCTGCCACAGGAACAGGCGTTGGATGTAGCTCGGATGATATTTGCAAATAATAATGAGTATCATGAAGCTTTGTATGAAATCAGGATTTCCCCGTATCCGAACTGGAGGAAGGCCCCATGGCTGCCATGCAACGGATAACTCAGCCACATCGTCTGGCGATGAGCCAGGCGCGCCTGATCCGCCGTGAACCCTCTGGTTGGGAGCGCCAGCAACTTCCCGAGGAACTGGGCGACTGCTATTCCGAGCGTTTCGTTCTGGAAAAGGATCTGCTGCTGGTTCGTTCGCGCTATCACCCGATCCGTGATCTGATCGAGGAGACCATAAACCCCCACGACCGCCCGATATTGGTGATTACCCTCGGCTTGCAGGGACAGTCCGGTTACAAGGCGCGCAATGGCGATTCCTTGTCTTTTTGTGCCGGTTTCACCACGGTGACGGCGTTCCATGGCAGCCAGGGCGAACGCTGCTATCAGGCTGGCTGCACGGTGTCGCAGCTGCGCCTGCTGGTGGGGGAGAACACCCTGGGACGCTATCTGGGCGCCGAGCGCGCGCGGGCCTTGCTCGGTACAGGGCACATCCGTCAGCTAGCCTTTCGCAAGACTTCCGGGGCCAGCAGCGCCCATGCCGTGGCGCTGCTTCGCTATCTCAACGACCCACAGCACATCGCTGCGCTGGACATGCACATTCACAGCCTCAGTCTGCTTGCCGAGCAGCTCAATCTGCTCAGCCCGGCGACACCTGCGTCGTTGCAGTTCAGCACTCAGGACATCGAAAAACTCGACCATGTCCATGACCTGATGATCGAGCAGATCGACCAGCCGCTGACCATCGCCTATCTCTGTGCGGCGGTGGGGCTGAACGAATTCAAGCTCAAGGAAGGATTTCATTACCGATTCAAGACCACACCGCATCGCATGCTGCACGAAATGCGCATGCGCAAGGCATACGTCCTCCTGGAAAGCGGCCATCAGGTGGCTCAGGTGGCGTATCGGGTGGGGTATCGCTATCCGAACAACTTCAGTGTGGCGTTTTCCGCGTTCTTCGGGCAGGCGCCGAAGCCGGTGTTCGGTGCGCATCGGCGCAAGCAGGACGCCGAGGGCAAGGCAGGTGCACATTAGGTGCGTCCGCGCTGATCAGGAAAGGATGCCGCAGTCTCGTTGCAAACCGCGGCATGCCGGTGTTGCCGTTGCGCCAGCCTGGGCTCAGCGCTTCAGGCCGCCCAGGGTCAGCGGCATCTGACGGTTCACATCCTTGTACAGCAGGTAGCGGAAGCGGCTCGGGCCGCCGGCGTAGCAGGCCTGCGGGCAGAAGGCGCGCAGCCACATGAAGTCGCCGGCTTCCACTTCGACCCAGTCCTGGTTCAGGCGATACACCGCCTTGCCTTCGAGCACGTACAGGCCGTGTTCCATGACGTGGGTTTCGGCGAAGGGGATCACGCCACCCGGCTCGAAGTTGACGATGTTGACGTGCATGTCATGGCGCATGTCGCTGATCTCGACGAAGCGCGTGGTGCTCCAGCGGCCTTCGGTGCCCGGCATGACGATCGGTTCGATGTCCTGTTCGTTGGTGACGAAGGCTTCCGGGTAAGGCACGCCTTCGACCGGCTGATAAGCCTTGCGCAGCCAGTGGAAGCGCACGGCTTCACTGCTGTTGTTGCGCAGCGACCAATCGCTCTGCGGCGGGATGAAGGCGTAGCTGCCCGGACGCATGGCGTGCTGGGTGCCATTGAGGGTCAGGCTGAATTCGCCTTCGACGACGAAGATCACGCCTTCGGCAGTGGCGTCCAGCTCGGGCTTGTTGCTGCCGCCGTTCGGGCCGACCTCGACGATGTACTGCGAGAAGGTCTCGGCGAAACCGGTCAGCGGGCGGGCGATGACCCACATGCGCATGTTGTCCCAGAACGGCAGGTGGCTGGTGACGATGTCACGCATCACGCCTTTGGGGATCACGGCGTAGGCTTCGGTGAACATGGCGCGGTCTGTCAGCAGTTGATCCTGACCTGGGTGACCGCCATGCGGTGCGTAGTAGTAGGGCGATTTGCTCATCGAGAGATTGCCTCGGCGGGTGAATGGCGCGGGGTTCGATCCCCGAGCGGGAAATTGGCTCCCAAGCACTATAGGAATTCGCGGCTGGATTCGGAAATTAAATAGTAGAATGCCTGTCAGTGGCTTTCATGATGAGTGGCGACATGCTCGATCCCGTGCTGTTACGCAGTTTTCTCGCCGTGGTACAGACCGGTGGTTTCACCCGCGCGGCTGCCAGTCTGCACCTGACGCAATCGACTGTCAGCCAGCAGGTACGGCGCCTGGAGGAACAGCTCGGTGCGGAGCTGCTCGACCGCAGTGGTCGCTACGTGGTGACCACCACCGAGGGCGAGCGCCTGCTCGGGTACGCCAATCGCATCGTCGCATTGATGGACGAAGCGATGCTGGCGCTGGGGCAAAGTGCGGTGGAAGGCGAAGTGCGCCTCGGCGTACCGGACGACTTCGCTGCCAACAGCCTGACGCCTTATCTGGCGGATTTCGCCGACGCGCACCCGGGCATTCGTCTGGAGATCACCAGCGGCCTGAGTCATGACGTGTGGCGCGCGTTCAACGCGGGTGAGCTGGATCTGGCGCTGATCAAGCAGCGCGCCGGTAGCGCCAAGGGCCTGGCCAGTTGGGCCGAACCGCTGGCCTGGCTCGACAGTCGTGCGCGCCCGGTGCTGGCGCGTAACCCGGTACCGCTGGCTGTGTTCCCGCCCAACGGCCTGTACCGTCTGGAGATGACTCACGCGCTGGACGCCATGGGCAAGCCCTGGCGCATTGCCTATGTCAGCAGCAGCCTGCCCGGCGTCAGCGCTGCTGCAGAAGGAGGGCTGGGTCTGACCCTGTTGCCGCGCCGCTTGATCACTGCCGCGCACCGCGAACTGGACGAGGCCGAAGGTTTCGCCCCGGTGGCGCCGGTGGAAGTGGCCCTGCATGCGCGCAACCAGCTACCCGGTTACGCGCGGGAGTTGGCGGCGGCGTTGATCGAGGCCTGCGAAGGGATCATGAGCCAGTAGGCTGTCGCGGGGCCGGGTAGGGTGCGCCGTGCGCACCAGCTTCCTGCCCGCCACGGCCGGTGCGCGCGGCCGTGGCGGGGCCGCGACATCCTGCGCTCAGCGCCAGCTCAGAATCGGCCAGCCGGCCTGTTCGGCATGGGCGCGCAGAGTCGGGTCGGGATTGACGGTGAAGGGTTTGTCCACCCGTTGCAGCAGCGGCAGATCGTTGCGCGAGTCGGAATAGAAGCTGGCACCGGCCAGGCTTTCGTCCTGTTCGGCGAGCCAGGCGTTCAGTCGGGTGACCTTGCCCTCACGGTAGGTCAGCACGCCCTGGGTGCGGCCAGTATAGAAACCGTGTTGCTGCTCCAGGTCGATGGCCAGCACCTCATCGATGCCAAAGCGTTCGGCGATGGCGCTGACCAGAAAATGCGCCGACGCCGAGATCACCAGCAGGCGATCGCCCGCAGCGCGGTGTGCCGCCAGCGTACGACTGGCGTCGCTGTAGAAGATCGGCTCGATCACGTCCTCGACGAAGGGCTCGACCACATGGGCGACTTCCTCGGGCGTACGGCCAACCAGCGGCGACAGGGTGAAGGCCATGTAGTCTTCCATGGCCAGGGTGCCGGCGGCGTACTGGCGCATCAGCTCCTGTTCGTGGGCGAGGAAGGAGTCGCCATCGGCCCAGCCGATCTTCACCATTTCCTGGCTCCACAGGCTGGCGCAGTCGCCATGGATCAGGGTCTCGTCGAGATCGAAGATCGCCAGGGCCATCACGCCACCTCCCGGATCGCATCGGCGCCAATGGCCAGGCTGACGCTCTGCCCGTCCGCATGCAGGTCGGCGGCGGAGCGATTGAGCACGTCCACCAGCAGCTCCACGCCGCGCGCTTCGACCCGGTAGCGGATGACGTTGCCGAGCAGGCTGTGACTGAGAACGGTGCCGTCGATACCGAGCCCGCCGATCTGGATGGCTTCCGGGCGAATCGCCACGCGGCTGTTCACCGGGCGCAGCAGCAGGCGGCTGGCGGCATCGGCATCGAGCAGGTTGTAGTTGCCGATGAAACCGGCAGCGAAGGCATCGGCCGGTGCGGTGTAGAGGGTCTCGGCGTCGCCGCTCTGGACGATCTGACCGCCGTTCATCAGCACGATGCGGTCGGACAGCACCAGCGCCTCTTCCTGGTCATGGGTGACGAAGATGGTGGTCAGGCCCAGCTCGCGCTGGATGGCGCGAATCTGTTCACGCAGGTGTTTGCGGATGCGCGCATCCAGGGCCGACAGCGGTTCGTCGAGCAGCAGCAGGCGCGGGCGGGTGACCAGCGAACGGGCCAGGGCCACGCGCTGGCACTGACCACCGGAAAGCTGGTGCGGATAGCGTCCGGCGTAGTCATTCAGCTCCACCAGTTCCAGCACCTCGCTGACGCGCTTGTTGGCGGAGGCGGCCGGTACCTTCTGCATGCGCAGGCCGAAGGCGACGTTCTGCGCCACGGTCATGTTGGGGAACAGCGCATAGCTCTGAAACACCATGCCGATGCCACGTTTCTGCGGCGGCATCGGCACCAGGTCCTGGCCATCGAGCAGGATCTGCCCGCCGTCGACCGCCGTGAGGCCGGCGATGCAGCGCAGCAGGGTGGACTTGCCGCAGCCGGACGGGCCGAGCAGGGTGATGAACTGGCCCTGGCCAATCTCGATATTGATGTCGGTGAAGATACGGGTCGGGCCGTAGCTTTTGTGCAGGTTCTGGATATGCAGAAAGCTCATGACTTGTCCTTGTTCAGACGGTTGGCTGCCCAGGTCATCAGCAGCACGAACATGAAATAGGAGATCACCAGGGCGCTGGTGAAGTGGCCGCTGTCGTTACGCATGTTGTACAGGTACACCTGCAGCGTCTCGTAGCGGCTGCCCACCAGCAGGTTGGCGAAAACGAATTCGCCGAACAGGAAGCTGAAGGACAGGAACACCGAGACCATCAGGCCCTTGCGCAGATTCGGCAGCACCACCATGAAGGCCGCGCGCCAGGTGCTGGCGCCGAGCAGGTGGGCGGCGTCCATCAGGTCGCGCAGGTTGATCGCCTGCAGGTTGTTGGTGATGGCCCGGTACATGAAGGGCAGGGCGATGGTGAAGTAGCAGCCGACCAGAATCCATGGCGTGCCCAGGATCGGCAGCGGCCCGGACGCGAACAGCTGCATCAGGCCGACCGAGGACACCACCGGCGGAATGGCGAACGGCAGCAGGATCAGCACGTTCATCACGCCGTCCAGCTTGGGGAAGTGGTAATTGACCACGAACAGCAGCGGCAGGATCAGCAGCAGCGCCAGTGCCAGAGCCCCGAAGCACACCAGCAGCGAGCGGCCGAAGGCGGCGAGAAAGCGCGCATCGCTCCACAGCGCCACGTACCACTTGAAGGTGAACCCGCTGGGCAGGATGCTCGCCGACCAGCTGGTGGACAGCGAGTACACCAGGGTGCCGAGCAGCGGCAGCAGCAGGATCAGAAACAGCAGGTAGACCACCAGTTGGTGGAACAGCGGCGAGCGTTTTTCAGCGGGCGACATGGTAGCTCCGGCGCAGCAGCCATTGGTGGACGATGGTGATCAGGGTCATCAGACCGACCAGCACCATGGCCAGGGCGCTGGCCATGTTCGGGTCGAGGAAGATGTCGCCGGAGACCATCGCCGCGATACGGATCGGCAGGATGTTGAAGTTGCCGGTGGTCAGCGCGTACACCGTGGCGTAGGCGCCCAGGGCGTTGGCCAGAAGGATGACGAAGGTGCCGAGCAGCGCCGGGGTCAGCACCGGCAGGCCGATGTACCGCCAGAACTGCCAGGTGCTGGCGCCGAGCAGTTCGGCCGACTCGCGCCAGTCTTCGCGCAGGGCATCGAAGGCCGGATAGAGCAACAGCACACCGAGGGGAATCTGGAAGTAGGTGTAGAGGACGATCAGGCCGGTCTTGGAATAGAGGTTGAAGTCCTCGATCACGCCCATCTGCTTGAGCAGGATGGTCAGCGCGCCGTTGAAGCCGAGCAGGATGATGAAGGCGAAGGCCAGCGGCACCCCGGAGAAGTTGCTGGTCATGTTGGAGAAGGCCATGACGAAATCGCGCAGGCGGCTGCTGACCTGGCGCAGCGAATAGCTGCCGATGATGGCGATGACGATGCCGAACAGGCTCGACCAGAAGGCGACCTCCAGGCTGTGGCGCATGGCCTGGCGGTAGAAGGCCGAAGAGAAGGCCTGCTGGAAGTTGCCCAGGCCCCAGCCTTCGGCGGTATTCAGGCTGTTGCTCGCCACCCAGACCAGCGGTGCGATCTGGAAGGCGAAGAAGAACAGGGCGAAGGGCACCAGGCACAGCAGTGCCCACCCCTTGCTGGAAATGGACGACTTCATGCAAGCAGCTCCCTGCACCAGGGTTTGTTGTGGGCCGCGCCGAGCAACTGGCAGATGGTGCCGCACAACTCGGTCTGTTGCGGGCGGGCCGCCGGGTCGAGGCTGAAGGCGCTGCCGAGGACGATCAGCGGCACTTCGCGCTCTTCCTGCAGCACGCCGTTGTGGCTGCGGTCGTTGTTCATGCCGTGGTCGGCGGTCACCAGGATCTGGTAGCCGGCGTCGAGCCAGGTCTGGATGTATTCGGCCAGCAGCACGTCGGCCATGCGCGCGGCGTTGCGGTACTGCGAGCTGTCGAGGCCGTGCTTGTGGCCGGCATCGTCGATGTTCATCGGGTGTACCAGCAGCAGGTTCGGCTGGTGGCGCTGGCGCAGGCTGTCGGCGTCGGCGAACAGGTGTGAATCCGGGTAATGGTCGGCGTAGTAGAAGTGGCCGTGCTGGATTGGCAGCGACTTATCGCAGGTATGGCGGTCACGAGCGGCCTGGAAGGGCGCGCGGTTATACAACTCGCTGACCCAGTGATAGGCGGCAGCGGCAGTGCTCAGGCCGGCGTCACGGGCGTAGTGGAAGACGCTGCGCTGATTCGACAGACGCACCACATCGTTGTGCACGATGCCGCTGTCGATGGGCGCGACGCCGGTGAGAATGCATTCGTAGAGCGGACGGGACAGTGCCGGCAGTGCGCAGTCCAGCTTGTACAGCGCGGCGCGCCCGGCCTGGCAGTAAGCCAACAGGTGGCCCAGCGCATGCTGGGCCACCTGATAGCTCAGGCCATCCAGTACCACCAGGATGACGTTGTGCTTCATGGGGTTCTCTCTTTCGCTCGTAGCCCGGATGCAGTCCGGGGGCGTACTTGACGATTGCCCCGGATTTCATCCGGGCTACGGATCAATGGTGTCGCAGCCGCATCAGTTCATATTGATGATCACGTGCTCCTGCCACAGGCGCGGCAGGGCCTTGGACGTGGCTTCCCAGGCAGCGGCATCCTTGATCGGCTGGACCTTGGCGTACTGCTCTTGCGGCAGCAGCTTGGCCTGCACCTCGGCCGGCAGTTCGATGTGCTCGGCGCGGATCGGGCGGGCGTTGCCCTTGGCCAGGTTGATCTGCCCGGCATCGCTGAGGATGTACTCGCGGGTCAGCTTGGCGGCGTTGGGGTTCTTCGCCCACTTGTTGATGATGGTGCTGTAGCCGGAGATCACCGAACCGTCGGACGGGATCAGCACCTCGAAGCGCTCGGGGTCGATCTGGTCGCGGTAGCTCAGGCCATTGAAGTCCCAGACGATGCCGACTTCCACTTCACCCTTTTCCAGGGTCTGGATGGTCGGGTTGGCCAGCGACAGGCGACGCTGCTTGGCCAGTTCGCCGTAGAAATCCAGCGCCGGTTGCACGTTGCTCTCGTTGCCACCCATGGCGATGGCGGCGGCCAGTACGCCGTTCACGGCTTGCGCAGCGGTGCTCACGTCACCGGCGGAAACCTTGTAGGTGCCGGTCTTGAGGTCGGCCCAGGAGCGCGGGATGTCCTTGACCAGTTGCTTGTTGACGATGAAGGCGATGGAGCCGGTGTAGGCCAGCATCCAGTGACCGTCCTGGTCCTTGGCCCAGTCCGGAATCTGCGCCCAGGTGCTCGGCTTGTACGGCTGGGTCACGCCCTGTTGTACGGCGATGGGGCCGAAGGCGGCGCCGACGTCACCGATGTCGGCGGTGGCGTTCTCCTTCTCGGCGGCGAACTTGGCGATTTCCTGCGCCGAGCTCATGTCGGTGTCCTGGTGCTTGAGGCCATAGAGCTTGGCCAGGTCCGCCCAGGTGTCTTTCCAGTTGGCCCAGCTGTCAGGCATACCCACGCTATTCACCGCGCCTTCGGCGCGTGCGGCTTTTTCCAGTGCCTGCAAGTCGGTGCCTTCGGCCATGGCGGAAGTCGCCAGAGCGATGGCCGAGCCCATCAGTGAAGCCAGCAGCAGTTGTTTCATTGGAAACTCCTTTGCAGTGAGAGTGTTGGTCTAGATCAGCAATACCCGAGCCAATCTAAGCGCCTTCGATGACAGTTTTATGTCCAGCCACGGCGGGCAGATGTCTAGCAGCAGTCCGCTGGCGCGCTCATCAAGCGTAGACCATGGATAAGTCGCTGATTTATTGGGCTGTGAATGGATGTGGCGGTGGCATGCAGCGTGCTTGCAGCCAGGCTGTCATCTATCAGTCATCTAGACTGCCTAGTCTTGTAACCCGTTTGAGTGAGTGACTTTTGCCCTGTGATGGGGCTGGACTAGTCCAAAAGGGGAAATATTGATGCGCGAAGAAGCGCCACGGGCCGTCACCCTCATCTGCCGTGCGTTGCAGGAGCAGATCGACCGGGGCCTGTTGCCCTCCGGCAGCAAGTTGCCGGCCGAGCGCAAGCTCAGTGAGTTGTTCGACACCACGCGTATCACCCTGCGCGAGGCGCTCGGCCAGTTGGAGGCGCAGGGGCTGGTCTATCGCGAGGAGCGTCGTGGCTGGTTCGTTTCGCCGCAACGGGTGGCTTACAACCCCCTGGTGCGTACCCACTTCCACGCCATGGTGGCCGAGCAGGGGCGGGTGCCGGCGACCGAGGTCCTGAGTGCGCGCCTGATGCCGGCTACCGCGCAGATCTGCCAGGTGCTGGAGTTGCCGGCGCTGTCGAGCGTCTATCAGGTGTGCCGCGCGCGGCGCATCGACGGGCGCCTGGTGCTGTATGTCGAGCACTACCTGAATCCGGCCTACTTCCCAGGCATTCTCGAGTTCGACCTGACTCGCTCGCTGACCGACCTCTATGCCAGCGAATACGGCATCCACTACGGCCGCGTGCGCTTCGACATGGTGCCCACCGCCCTGCATGCCGAGGCGGCGACCAGCCTGAAGGTTTCACCCGGCAGCCCGGCGCTGCGCATCACCCGCGTCAACCGTGACCAGCACGGACGCATCATCGACTGCGACCTGGAGTTCTGGCGTCACGACGCCATTCACGTCAGCGTCGAAGTCCCCGAGTAGGGGGGGCTGCGCGCACCGAGGTTGCCGACAGACTTCGACTCGTCGGTGCGCAAGGAGGGGCAGGTGCAATCCGGAGAGGTGGGTGCGCGCGGCGCACCCTACCGTTCGTCGGCTGCAAAGATGTTTTTCCGGCCAATGTCGAAATGAGCTCGCCGCGTTCGACTATCCAGTACCCACCCGCCAAGGAACTGGAGCGCCTCATGAAATACCTCTGCCTGGTTTACGCCAACGAACAGGAGCTGCACAGCTCCCCCGACAGCCCGCATGACAGCGAGTGTCACACCTACGCCCAGCGTGTGCAGGAGAGCGGGCGCATGCTCGCCGCCGAGGCCTTGCAGTCGGTGCAGACCGCCACCACCGTGCGCATGCGTGGCGGCAAGCTGGACATCACCGATGGCCCCTTCGCCGAAACCAAGGAGCAGCTCGCCGGCTTCTACCTGATCGAGGCGCGCGACCTCAACGAGGCCATCCAGCTCGCCGGCCACATTCCCGCCGCACGTGTCGGCTGCGTGGAAGTGCGGCCGATTCGCCAACTGGATGTCGACCCGGCCGCTCAGCACTGAGCGGCCCTCGTTCAGCAGGAGAACCCTCATGGACCGTCGTTATATTCCCCAGGTCGCCACGCGTGAGCAGTGGCTGGCCGCCCGCAAGGCGCTGCTCGAGCAGGAAAAGGCACTGACCCGCCAGCGCGACGCGCTCAACCGCGCCCGCCGTGCCCTGCCCATGGTGCTGGTGGAAGAGGACTACCGCTTCCAGGGCCCGCAAGGTGAGGTCGGCCTGGAGGCGTTGTTCGACGGGCGCAGCCAGTTGATCGTCTACCACTTCATGTATCACATGGACCGTGGCGAGGGCTGCGACGGCTGCTCCTGTGTGGTGGACAACATCGGCCACCCGTCCCACCTGCATGCCCGCGATACCAACCTGGTGCTGGTTTCGCGGGCGCCGCTGGCCGATCTCGAGGCCTTCAAGCGGCGCATGGGCTGGACGCTGCCCTGGTACAGCGCCTACGGCAGTCGCTTCAACTACGACTACCACGCCACCACCGATGAGCAGGTCGCGCCGGTCGAATACAACTACCGCGACAAAGACGAGCTCAAGCGACTGGGCCTGACCTATCACATCCAGGGCGAGCAGCCCGGTGTCAGCGTGTTCCTGCGCGACGGTGGGCGCATCTATCACACCTATTCCACCTATGGCCGAGGCGTGGAGATGCTGATGAGCAGTTTCCACTTCCTCGACTTCACGCCTTTTGGCCGCGGCGAGGGTTGGGATGGCATGCCCGATCTGGACGGCAAGGGGCTCAACTGGACGCGCCTGCACGACGAGTACGAACAGACCGCGCCTACCCACGACTGCTGCGGCCACAAGGCCTGAACCTCAGCGAAGGAGAACGACATGAGTCAGCACGAACTGCAAGATGCCCTTAACGACTGGACCGAAGCCTGCCGCAGCAAGGACGTGGCGCGCATCATGGGTCACTACGTCGAGGACGTGGTGTCCTACGATGCCATCGGCCCGTTGCGTTTCCAGGGGCGCCCGGCGTACCAGGCGCATTGGCAGGCCTGCATGGAGATGTGCAGCGGCCCGGGGATGTTCGAACCGCACGAGCCGACCTTCAGCGCCAGCGGCGATCTGGGCGTGACCCATTACCTGCTGCATTGCGGCGGCGCCAATGAAAAGGGCGAGCTGGAGACCTGCTGGATGCGCGTGACCCAGTGCCTGCGCCGCCAGGGCGGTCGCTGGCTGATCTTCCACGAGCATTTCTCTGCCCCGAGCGACATGGAAAGCGGTAAGGCGCTGTTCGATCTGCAGCCCTGATGCAGGGCCGTTGACTACTGACGACCCAGCGCCATGCAGGACGGCTCGTAGTTCTGCTGGCAGGCACTCTGGTACAGGCGCTGGGCCTGGTCGGGATCGCGCGATACGCCACCTTCGCCGCGACGGTAGAGATTGCCCAGCACATGCTGCGCCATCGGGTTGCCCGCAGCGGCTGACTGGTTGAGGTACTTGAGCATGTCACGCTGGTTGGCGAACTCAGGGGCGTCACGGCCGGTATAGAGGTAGGCCAGGCTGACCGCAGCCATGCCGTGGCCCTTGTCTGCAGCCTGCTTCCACCAGTATTCGGCCTGCTTGAGGTTCTTCTCCGGCTGACCGACGAAGTAGCTGCTGCCGAGCTGGAACTGGCTTTCCAGATCACCGCGTTGGGCTTGTTGGCGCAGCTGATCCTGCTCGGTCTGGGTGACGGGCTGTTCGACCTGAGGCTGTTTTTCCGCTGCGGCGGAGTCGGCTTCCCGCCCGGCGCAGCCCGCCAGCAGCGCGAGGGCGAGCAGGGCGGTGATGGCGTGAAGCGGGCTGATCGGGCTGGGCATGGCAGTGACTCCGTAGGCAATAAACAGGGCAAGTCGCTATTAGGCCTGCCGCGCTCACCTTAGTTCGCTCTGATCCGTCTGTGCAGTGTCGACTTCACACTCGCGCCATGAACTGCAATCCTGAGCGCTGATTTCGCTTACGAGGTAGTCATGAAGATCAGCGCGGATTTCGACAGTGGCAACATCCAGGTCATCGACGCCAGTGACCCGCAGCGCGTACTGCTGGCCATGCGGCCGGACCTCAACAGCCACCATTACCAGTGGTTTCACTTTCAGGTCGATGGCCTGCAGCCTGGTCAGGGTTATGGGTTTTGCCTGACCAACGCCGGGCAATCGGCCTACAACCGTGCCTGGACCGGTTACCAGGCCGTGGCCAGTTACGATCAGCAGGACTGGTTTCGCGTGCCCACCCGTTATCAGGATGGGCAGCTGCACTTCGAGTTGCAGGCCGAGCACGAGCGCGTCTGGTTCGCCTATTTCGAGCCCTACCCGCGAGCGCGGCATGAACGCTTGATTGCCAACGCGCTGGAGCGCGGCGCCGAACTGGTGGCCAGCGGCAGAAGTCTGGAAGGCCGTGATATCCAGTTGCTGCGCATCGGTGGCCAGGCGGGCGCTGCGCGCAAACTGTGGATCATCGCCCAGCAGCATCCGGGTGAGCATATGGCCGAGTGGTTCATGGAGGGGCTGATCGAGCGTTTGCAGAATCCACAGGATGCCGAGATCGCCGCGCTGCTGGCCGAGGCCGAGTTCTATCTGGTGCCGAACATGAACCCGGACGGCGCCTATCGCGGTCATCTGCGCACCAACCAGGCCGGGCAGGACCTCAATCGCGCCTGGCAGTCAGCCAGCTCCGAGCGTAGCCCCGAGGTGTTGTTCGTGCAGCAGCACATGCAGCGCATCGGCGTCGATCTGTTCCTCGATATTCATGGCGACGAAGAGATCCCTCACGTGTTCACCGCCGGTTGCGAGGGCAATCCGGGCTATACCCCACGGCTGGCGGCGCTGGAGGAAGAGTTCCGCAGTCGCCTGGTTGGCATCGGCGCCGAGTTCCAGACCCGTTTCGGTTATCCGCGTGACGCGCCAGGCCAGGCCAACCTGACCCTGGCCTGCAACGCCGTCGGCCAGGCCTTCGATTGCCTGTCGTTCACCATCGAGATGCCGTTCAAGGACCACGACGACAGCCCACAACCACGCACCGGCTGGAATGGCGCACGCTCGCAGAAGCTGGGGCAGGATGTGTTGACCGTGCTGGCGCAGATGGTCGCGAGCTTGAGGTAGGGCGCGCGCACGGCTCATCGATGCGCAGCACAGGCAGGGTGGATCACGCTTTGCCGATCCACCGCTCTGGTGGATGTAAAAAGCGACATCCACCCTACGTTTTCCCAAGGCAAGCTGCCTGTGCGGCCGGGGAGAGGCAGTCATTTTCCAGGCAAAAAAAGCCCGTCACGAGGACGGGCGTAAAGTGCCGTTAACACACAGGAGTCAATAGGACGCAGTGATGCGTCCGGTATTACAGAATCGACAGCGGATAGTTGATGATCAGACGGTTCTCGTGCAGATCCTGGCCAACGTCGCGGCGGACGTTGGAGTTACGCCAGCGCACGTTCAGGTTCTTCAGGGTGCCTTCCTGGATGGTGTAGGCCAGCTCGGTCTCACGGCTCCACTCTTCGGCATCGGTGCGGCCGCCAGTGTGGATGTTGGAGCCGCTGGTGTAGCGGTTCATCAGGGTCAGGCCCGGGACGCCGAGGCCGGCGAAGTTGTAGTCATGACGCAGCTGCCAGGAACGCTCCTCGGGGCTGTCGAACGCCGACAGGAAACCGTCGTTGACCAGCGAGCCGCCACTGGCGCCGTCGATACGCAGGAACTTGGTGTCACCGCTCAGTCGCTGGTAGGTGACCTGGAAGGTGTTGTTGCCTCTCTTGGCCGACAGCGCACCTTGATACACCTTGTTGTCCAGGTCGCCGGCCTTGGCCGCGCCTTCGTCCTTGCCGTTGAAGTAGCCGAGGTTGGCGCCCAGCACCCAGTCACCGACAGGCTGACTGTGGGTCAACTGCAGGAAGCTCTGCTGATAAACGTCTTCCAGGCGAGCGTGCCAGGCGCCGACCATGGTGTTGTTGCCGTTGAAACGGAACTCACCACCACCGAAGTTGAAGTCATCGCCTTCCACGCCATTGAACGACATGTCCTCACGGCTGGCATCGTTGCGCTGGCTGTTCTTCCAGAACTGGCCGCCGTACAGGGTCAGGCCATCGATCTCGTTGGAAGTCAGCTGGGCGCCCTGGAAGGTTTGCGGCAGCGAACGACCGTCGTCGGCGCGCAGGATCGGCAGCACGGCGAACCACTCGCCGACCTTCAGTTCGGTCTTGGAAATCTTGGCCTTGGCAGCTACGGCGGTGCGGCCGAACTGGTCGGCGGCCTGGCCGTCGTCATGGATCGGCATCAGTTGGGTGTTGGCGGCGCCACGGTTGCCGTCCAGCTTGATGCTGTACAGACCGAGCACATCGAGGCCAAAGCCGACAGTGCCCTGAGTGAAACCGGAGCGGGCATCGAGGATGAAGTTCTGCGTCCAGCCTTCTGCCTGGCCCTGGCGCTCGCCACGGATCACGGGGTCGGTGCCGTTCAGGTAGTTGCGGTTGAAGTAGTAGTTGCGCAGGCCGAGGGTGACCTTGGCGTCTTCGACGAAGCCGGCAGCGTGCGTGGTGGTCGGCATAACCAGGGCCAGGGCCGTGCTGCCAAGCAGGGCCAATGGAATGATGTTGCGTGCGGTCATTGTTGTTGTGCTCCCAGTTTTTGAACGAACCATCCCCTGCCGGTCTGCATCAGGACCTGCATGATGGGAATGTTGTGTTTGCCCCGTAGAGGGCGATAGTCCGGCCGAACGCGGCCGGTCATTGCTGGTGGCTGACGTCAGCCTCCGGCGAATCCGGTGCTATGGCGTGTGGCGGCTATGGGTGCCGAGCAGGCGAGGGACTGCTGCGCTGAGGGAGAGGCAAGGATAGTCATGTCATGGCCCTGATTCTTGTTGTTATCGTTGTTATATGTCGTCATACAACTTGCTGGATTATCGACAGCCTTTTTATCGCTTGTCAACGTATGGCTAGACGAAAGTCTGAGTAGGTTTTCCCCTTGCAGCGGTGCTATTGGCGATGCCATGGGCTTTCAGCGCGGTTCTGTGCAGAGCCGGTAAACCATCTGGTATCGAATTTGTTGTGTGATAACGTATGACAAATTTACCTGCATCAAGGGTTTATCCATGCCGCATTGCCTGATCGAAGCCGCCCGCGAGGTGGGTGAGCTGATTGCACCGCAGGAGTTGGTGCAGCTGGTGCATGACCAGGCGGCCGAGACGGGGCTGTTCCAGCCCGGCGAGGTCAAGGTACGCCTGAGCCTGTACGAGCATCACTGCGTGGGTGGCGAGCCAGGGTTGTTCGTGCACCTGATCTTCTACGTGCTGGCCGGGCGCAGCGACGACGACAAGCGGGCGCTGTCGCGACGGATCGTGCGCACACTGGTCGAGCGCCTGCCGCAGGTGCCGGCGATCTCCCTGGACGTGCGCGACATTTGCCGCGAGGTGTTCAGCAACAGGCGCAACTGCCTGGACGATTAATCCGTCTCCAGCAGACGTGCCCCTGCGCCCTGTTCACCGAGTTCGTCGCTGGGGTTGCGCAGTGGGCAGTCCTGCATCGACAGGCAACCGCAACCGATACAGCCGGTGAGCTGGTCGCGTAGCCGCGTCATTTGCTCGATGCGTGCGTCCAGGTCGTGCTGCCACTGCGCTGACAGTCGCTGCCAGTCCGCAGCCGTGGGGATGTGGTCGCAAGGCAGCGTGCTCAGCGCCAAACCGATATCTGCCAGGGGAATACCCAGGCGCTGCGCCACCTTGATGAGCGCCACGCGGCGCAGCACATCGCGCCGATAACGTCGCTGATTACCGGCATTGCGTTGGCTGTGGATCAAACCCTTGGCTTCGTAGAAATGCAGTGTGGAAACCGCCACGCCACTGCGCTCGGCTACCTGGCCGACGCTCAGCGGACGCTCGTGAAAAGCGCGGTGCATGTCCATGAGAAATTCCTGTTGACCTCAAGTTAAGTTGAGGTTTTACCCTCGCTGGCCTTGATAGACAACACCGAGGGCAATTCCATGCAGGACTGCATCCGACTGGTGCTGATTTACGGCAGCGTGCGTGAAGAGCGCTTTTGCGACCAGGTGGTGGCCTGGGCGCGCGAACAGATCGAGCAGCGCAGCGAATTCGAGCTGAGCCTGGTCGATCCGGCCGTGATGTTTCGCCAGCCTGGCGAGGCGCAGGCGCTTGCTGAACGCCGGCATCAATCGCTGCAGCAGTTGCTGCGTGCCGATGCCTTTCTGATCGTCACACCGGAGTACAACCACGGCTATCCGGCGGCGCTCAAGCAGTTCATCGACGAGGTGCCGGCATCCTGGGAGGCGCGGCCGGTGGGATTCGTCAGTTATGGCGGAGTATCCGGCGGGTTGCGCGCGGTGGAGCAACTGCGCCAGGTGCTGGCCGAGTTGCATGCAATGACGGTGCGCGGCTCGGTGAGCTTCACCAATGCCTGGGAACAGTTTGATGACCAGGGCCGATTGAGCGAACCACGGCGCGCCAACTCGGCGCTGGCGCATACGCTGGTGCAGCTGAACTGGTGGGCACAGACACTACGCGCCGGGCGCGAGCGGGTGCCCTATGAGCGGATCAGGGGGTAGACACGCCGTAGCCCGGATGCAATCCGGGAGCTTTTGAGGGTATCCCCGGATTGCATCCGGGCTACGCAGCCGCCCTACGAACTGCGCGCTGGACGCGAGCGGGTCGGCGTAGGGTGGATGACGTTTTTTTCATCCACCGCCACGGCACCATTGAGGGACCGGTAAAGCGCGATCCACCCTGGGTGACTGGTTCAGCCGCGGTAGTAGCGCTGCGGCACGAACGGGGTCTTGGCCACTTTCATCGCCACGCGCTTGCCGCGTACCACGGCCCAGACGTCGCTGTCGATGGCGGTGTGGCTGGCGTTGACGTAACCCATGGCCACCGGCGCGCCGAGGGTCGGGCCGAAGCCGCCGCTGCACACCTGGCCGATCACCTGGCCGTCGGCGTCGACGATTTCCGCGCCTTCACGCACCGGTACACGCTCCTGCGGCAGCAGGCCGACACGCTTGCGCGCCACGCCTTTCTGCTGCTGCTCGAATACGCGCTCGGCGCCCGGGAAGTTGCCGGCGCGCTCGCCATCGGCACGACGCACCTTGGATATGGCCCACAGCAGGCTGGCTTCGATCGGCGTGGTGGCGCTGCTCATGTCGTGGCCGTAGAGGCACAGACCGGCTTCCAGGCGCAGCGAGTCACGCGCACCCAGGCCGATGGCCTCGACTTCCACTTCGGCCAGCAGGCTGCGCGCCAGGGCTTCGGCCTGGTCCACGGCGACGGAAATCTCGAAACCGTCTTCGCCGGTGTAGCCGCTGCGGCTGACGATGCATTCGCTGCCCAGCAGGTGCACGCGGGCGACCTGCATGAAAGTCATCTTGCTCACCTCCGGCGCCAGGCGCGCCAGGACCTCGACCGCTTTCGGGCCTTGCAGGGCGAGCAGGGCACGCTCTTCGAACAGGCACTCGATCTGGCACTGCTCGCCGATGTGCTTCTTCAGGTGCGCCAGGTCCTGATCCTTGCAGGCGGCGTTGACTACCAGGTACAGGGTGTCGTCACCCAGGTTGGCGACCATCAGGTCGTCGAGGATGCCGCCCTGGGCATCGGTGAACATGGCGTAGCGCTGCATGCCCACCGGCAGGTCGATGATGTCCACCGGCACCAGGGTTTCCAGGGCGCGCGCGGCGTGCTCGCCACGCAGCAGGATCTGGCCCATGTGCGAAACGTCGAACAGGCCGGCGGCGTCGCGGGTGTGCAGGTGCTCCTTCATCACGCCCAACGGGTACTGCACGGGCATGTCGTAGCCGGCGAAGGGCACCATGCGCGCGCCGAGTTCGAGGTGCAGAGCGTGCAGCGGAGTCTTGGCGAGAGTTTCAGTGGTCATGTCGATTTCCTGTTGGGTGCGCCACGCGCACCGGTTGGGGCCGCCGCGCGGCCCGTGGTCAGTCGGGTATCAGTCAGCGTAGACCGGGAAGGTGGCGCACAGGTCGGCGACCTGGCCGCGCACGCGCTCGATCACGGCCGGGTTTTCCAGGTCGTCGAGGATGTCGCAGATCCAGCCGGCCAAGGTGCGGCATTCGCCTTCCTTGAAGCCGCGAGTGGTCACCGCCGGGGTGCCGATACGGATGCCGGAGGTGACGAACGGCGACTGCGGGTCGTTCGGCACGGCGTTCTTGTTCACCGTGATGTGGGCATCGCCAAGGGCCGCGTCAGCCGCCTTGCCGGTCAGGCCCTGCTTGACCAGGCTGATCAGCATCAGGTGGTTGTCGGTGCCGCCGGAGACCACGTCATAGCCGCGCTCGACGAACACTGCCGCCATGGCGCGGGCGTTGTCGATCACCTGCTGCTGGTAGGTCTTGAAGCCCGGCTCCAGCGCTTCCTTGAAGCACACGGCCTTGGCCGCGATCACATGCATCAGCGGGCCGCCCTGGGCGCCGGGGAACACGGCGGAGTTGAGCTTCTTCTCGATCTCTTCGTTGCCCCGCGCGAGGATCAGGCCGCCACGCGGACCGCGCAGGGTCTTGTGCGTGGTGGTGGTGACCACATCGGCGAACGGCACCGGGTTGGGGTACAGACCAGCCGCGACCAGGCCGGCGACGTGCGCCATGTCGACGAACAGCAGCGCCCCGACCTTGTCGGCAATGGCGCGGAAACGGGGGAAGTCCAGCACGCGCGAGTAGGCCGAGAAACCGGCGACGATCATCTTCGGCTTGTGCTCGATGGCCAGACGCTCGACCTCGTCGTAATCGATCAGGCCGTTCTCGTCGATGCCGTACTGCACGGCGTTGTAGAGCTTGCCCGAGGACGACACCTTGGCGCCGTGGGTCAGGTGGCCGCCGTGCGCCAGGCTCATGCCGAGGATGGTGTCGCCCGCGTTCAGCAGTGCCAGGTACACGGCGCTGTTGGCCGAGGAGCCGGAGTGCGGCTGGACGTTGGCGTAGTCGGCGCCGAACAGGGCCTTGGCGCGCTCGATGGCCAGCGCCTCGACCTTGTCCACATGCTCGCAACCACCGTAGTAACGCTTGCCCGGATAGCCTTCGGCGTACTTGTTGGTCAGGCCACTGCCTTGCGCCTGCATCACGCGCTGGCTGCAGTAGTTCTCCGAGGCGATCAGCTCGATATGGTCTTCCTGGCGCTGTTCTTCGGCCTGGATCGCCGCGAGCAGGGCATCGTCATAGCCCTGCAGTTGGTCGTGCTTGCTGAACATGGTGAGGCCCTCTTTATCGTTTTTCTCGGGATGCAGTCGGCCCGCCCCGGTGAGGGGAGCCGAAAGGAACTGGATGAAGCGAAGAACGGTTCCCTCTCCCCTCGGGGAGAGGGCTAGGGAGAGGGGGCTGCGTAGACAACCGCTTTACCCTCTCCCCCGGCCCCCGCTCCGCGCCCCAGCCCTTCGCAGAGCTCAGGGCGCTCAAGCGGGCGAAGCGGTGCTTCGCTTTTTCCGCTTTCGCCCCATAAATGGGAGAGGGGAGACAAGCGCCTTACGCGTCCTGGTACGCCTCGATGGACGGGCAGGCGCAGACCAGGTTGCGGTCGCCGTAGACGTTGTCCACGCGGCCAACCGGCGGCCAGTACTTGGCCTCGATCAGGCTCGCCAGCGGGTACACGGCCTGCTCGCGGCTGTAGGCGTGGTGCCACTCGCCAACCAGTTCCAGGGCGGTGTGCGGGGCGTTCTTCAGCGGGTTGTCGTCCTTGTCCAGACGGCCCTGCTCGACCGCGCGGATTTCCTCGCGGATGGCGATCATGGCGTCGCAGAAGCGATCCAGCTCTTCCTTGGACTCGCTCTCGGTCGGCTCGATCATCAGGGTGCCGGCGACCGGGAAGGACATGGTCGGGGCGTGGAAACCGAAGTCGATCAGGCGCTTGGCCACGTCGTCGACGCTGATGCCGCTGCTGTCTTTCAGCGGACGGATGTCGAGGATGCACTCGTGCGCCACCAGGCCGCCTTCGCCGGAGTACAGCACCGGGTAGTGCTCTTCCAGACGACGGGCGATGTAGTTGGCGTTGAGAATCGCCATCTGCGACGCGCGCTTGAGGCCGTTGCCGCCCATCATGGTGATGTACATCCAGGTGATCGGCAGGATGCTGGCGCTGCCGAACGGTGCGGCGCTGACCGCTCCGATCTTGCGTGCCATGTGCGCATGGCCCGGCAGGAACGGCGCCAGGTGCGACTTGACGCCAATCGGGCCGACGCCCGGGCCGCCGCCGCCGTGCGGGATGCAGAAGGTCTTGTGCAGGTTCAGGTGCGACACGTCGCCGCCGAACTGGCCCGGCGCGCAGAGGCCGACCATGGCGTTCATGTTGGCGCCGTCGATGTACACCTGGCCGCCGTTGTCGTGGATGATCTGGCAGATCTCGCGGATGCCTTCCTCGAACACGCCGTGGGTGGACGGGTAGGTGATCATGATCGCTGCGAGGCGATCCTTGTGCTCTTCGGCCTTGGCCTTGAGATCGGCGATGTCGACGTTGCCGCGTGCATCACAGGCAGTGACCACCACGCGCATGCCGGCCATGGAGGCGGTCGCCGGGTTGGTGCCGTGGGCCGATTGCGGGATCAGGCAGATGTCGCGCTGATCGTCGCCACGGCTCAGGTGGTAGGCGCGGATGGCCAGCAGACCGGCGTACTCGCCCTGGGAACCGGCGTTGGGCTGCAGCGACACGGCGTCGTAGCCGGTGGCGGCGCAGAGCATGGCTTCCAGCTCAGTGGTCAGCTGGGTGTAACCGGCGGCCTGCTCGACCGGCGCGAACGGGTGCAGGTTGCCGAATTCCGGCCAGGTCACCGGGATCATCTCGCTGGCGGCGTTGAGCTTCATGGTGCAGGAGCCCAGCGGGATCATGCTGCGGTCCAGGGCCAGGTCCTTGTCAGCCAGCTTGCGCAGGTAGCGCATCAGCTCGGTTTCGCTGTGGTAGCGGTTGAACACTTCGTGGCTGAGGATCGGCGACTGACGCAGCAGATTCTGCGGCAGGCGGGTCGCGATCTGCGCGGCCAGGTCGCTGACGGCAGGGGCTGCCTGGTCAGCGGCGAAGAGGTTCAGCAGCGCCTCGACGGCGGCCTGGTCGGTGGTTTCGTCCAGCGACAGACCCAGACGCTCGGCGTCGATCTCGCGCAGGTTGATGCCGGCAGCACGGGCCTTGGCATGCAGCTCGGCGGTCTTGGCGCCGGTCTTGATGCTCAGGGTGTCGAAGAAGTGCTGCTGCTCGACGCTGTGGCCCAGCTTGGTCAGGCCCAGGGCGAGGATGGCGGTGAAGCTGTGGATGCGCTGCGCGATCTCGGTCAGGCCTTTCGGGCCGTGGTACACGGCGTACATGCTGGCGATGTTGGCCAGCAGCACCTGAGCGGTACAGATGTTACTGGTGGCCTTCTCGCGGCGGATGTGCTGCTCGCGGGTCTGCATGGCCAGGCGCAGGGCCGGCTTGCCGAAGCGGTCGACCGACATGCCGACCAGGCGGCCCGGCATGTCGCGCTTGAACGCGTCGCGGGTGGCGAAGTAGGCGGCGTGCGGGCCACCGAAGCCCAGCGGCACACCGAAGCGCTGGGCGCTGCCCAGGGCGACGTCGGCGCCGAACTCGCCCGGCGGGGTGAGCAGGGTCAGGGCCAGCAGGTCGGCGGCGACGGCCACCAGGGCATTGGCGGCGTGGAAACGCTCGACCAGCGCGCGGTAGTCGAAGATGTCGCCGTTGCTCGCCGGGTACTGCAGCAGCGCGCCGAAGTAGGCGCTGGCGTCAGTGATGGCGGCTTCGTCGCCGACTTCGATGTCGATGCCCAGCGGCTCGGCACGGGTGCGCAGCACGTCGAGGGTCTGCGGGTGGCAGTGCTGGGAAACGAAGAAGGTGTTGGCAGCCTTGTTCTTCGACAGACGCTTGCAGAAGGTCATGGCCTCGGCGGCAGCGGTGGCTTCGTCGAGCAGGGATGCGTTGGCGATCTGCATGCCGGTGAGGTCGCTGATCAGGGTCTGGAAGTTCAGCAGCGCTTCCAGGCGGCCCTGGGAAATCTCCGGCTGGTACGGGGTGTAGGCGGTGTACCAGGCCGGGTTTTCCAGCAGGTTGCGCAGGATCGGGCTCGGCGTGTGGGTGCCGTAGTAACCCTGGCCGATGAAATTCTTGAACTGCAGGTTCTTGGCGGCGATGGCCTTGATCTTGGCCAGGGCGTCGGCTTCCGAGAGGCCCGGCTGCTCGCCGAGGATGCTGGTGCCCTTGATGCTCTCGGGAATCACCGCGCCGGTCAGCGCGTCGACCGAGTCATAGCCGAGCAATTCGAGCATGGCGGCGGTGTCGGCATCGCGCGGGCCGATGTGGCGGGCGATGAATTCGTTCTGGGTATCGAGCTTGGTCATGGCGGTCACTCAGGCGTCGGCGTTGGCGTTCAACAGACGATCATAGCCGGCCTTGTCCAGCAGGTCGGCCAGCACGGCGTTGTCGGCCAGGCGCATGCGGAAGAACCAGGCCTTGTCCAGCGGCGACTCGTTGACCAGCTCCGGGCTGCCTTCCAGGTCGGCGTTGATTTCGACGATCTCGCCGTCCAGCGGCATGACGATGTTGCTGGCGGCCTTGACCGACTCCAGCACCGCCACTTCCTCGCCCTGGGCGTAGGACTTGGCTTCCGGCAGTTGCACATACACCACGTCGCCGAGCGCGTCCTGGGCGTAATGGGTGATGCCGACGGTAACCAGACCATCGTTGTCCAGACGCAGCCATTCGTGATCGGCGGTGAAACGCAACTCGCTCATGTCAATTCCTCAGGGGGTAATGGTGTCCGCTTCTAGGTGGCGGGCAGGTTGCGGAAGCGTTTGCAATGCCGGTGCCAATGTAAAAATTTTCAATAAAATCAAAGAATTAATTATATTTCATGGGCTTGTATACAGTCCTCTGGAACGATATCGCTACGAATCCAGGCGTCGCAAATGGAAAAGTCGAAGTCGCACCAGGCAGGACGTGGCTTTCGCTCGATTGTTGCTTAATCGTTACGGTGTAATGATATCGATACGTTATCTGATTGGAACCGCTCCGGGGCATCGAGGGTCGGTAACTGGGAGGTTTTACAAACAAGGAGCTAGATCGACCATGAGACCCCTGATTCCCCTGGCATTCGCGCTGCTCGGCGCCACCAGCCTGCAAGCCAGCGAGACCGTCACCGTGACCCTCGAACAGGCCAGCGCAAACGGCACAGGCGCGCCTGTTGGCAGCGTGATCATCAGCCAGTCGCCCTATGGACTGGTCTTCACGCCGAATCTGCAGGGGCTGGAGCCGGGCGTGCATGGCTTTCACGTGCACACCGAGGCCAACTGCAACGTGGCCGAAGTGGACGGCAAGCTGACACCGGCCGGCGCGGCAGGCGGTCACTGGGACCCGGAAAAAGCCGGGCGCCACGGTTTCCCCTGGGAGGACGATGCCCACCTCGGCGACCTGCCAGCGTTGCTCGTCACCGAGGATGGCAACGCCAGCCAGCCGGTGCTGGCACCGCGACTCAAGCGCCTGCAAGACCTGCATAACCGTTCGCTGATGATTCATGCCGGCGGCGACAACCACGCCGACCACCCGCAACCTCTGGGCGGCGGCGGGGCGCGTGTGGCGTGCGGGGTGATCAAGGTGCCGACCAGCACCACGCCGATCTGATCCGCGCCGAGAACCCACCGGGCGATCGTCCGCGTTGCGCCGATGGTGGGTTACGGCGCACCGGGACCTGCGCATCCTCCGCTTTTAAACACAGGCGCCTAACCCACCCCGCAGGGCGAGTGCGTCAGTGCTTGCCCGGTATCCCGTACTTGCGCAGGCGCTTGGCGATGGCGGTGTGCGAGGTGCCGAGGCGGGTGGCCAACTGACGGCTGGACGGGTGGCTGTCGTAGAGCTTTGCCAGCAGCGCCTTCTCGTACTCGTCCATGGCCTGCTCCAGGCTGGCGACTTCACCTTGCACCTTCGGCGCCACTTCGGTGCCGGCGATATCCAGGTCGTCCATCTCCACCCAGTTGCTGTCGCAGATCGCGGCGGCGCGGAAGATCACGTTCTGCAACTGGCGCACGTTGCCCGGCCAGCGTCCGGCCAGCAGCGCCGGGAAGGTGGCCGGCGCCAGGCGGCAGGGCAGGCGCTGGATCTGCGCGCAGGCCTGGGCCATGAAGTGCTGGGCCAGCAGCAGAATGTCCTGGCCACGCTCGCGCAGCGGCGGCACTTCCAGGTTGAGCACGTTGAGGCGGTAGAACAGGTCCTCACGGAAGCTGCCTTCAGCGACCATCTTTTCCAGGTCGCGGTGGGTGGCGCTGAGGATGCGCACGTCCACCTTCACCTCGCGGTCGCCACCGACGCGGCGGAAGCTGCCATCGCTGAGAAAACGCAGCAGCTTGGCCTGCAGATAGGGCGACATCTCGCCGATCTCGTCGAGAAACACCGTGCCCTGGTTGGCCAGCTCCAGCAGCCCCGGCTTGCCGCCACGCTGAGCACCGGTAAAGGCGCCGGGGGCGTAGCCGAACAGCTCGCTCTCGGCCAGGTTCTCCGGCAGGGCGGCACAGTTCAGTGCCAGGAACGGCGCAGTGCGGCGCACGCTGACGGTATGGCAGGCGCGTGCCACCAGCTCCTTGCCGGTGCCGGTTTCGCCGTGGATCAGCAGCGGCGCATCGAGCGATGCCACACGCAGCGCGCGGGCCTTGAGCGCGCGGATCGGCGCGGACTCGCCAAGCAGCGAGTCGAAGCCCTCGGCATGATCATGATGCAGCGCGGCCAGACGCTGGCCCATGCGGCTCGGTGCATAAAGGGTGAGCAGGCCGCCGGTCAGGCGACCGTCCTCGGTGATCGGTTGGGCATCGAGCAGCAGCGGCTGGCCGGCGAAATGCACCTCGCGCAGCGGCTGATGAAAACCGGCGGCAAGCAGCGATTGCTGCAGCGCATCATCGGCGAACAGCGCGGCGATGCTCAGGCCTTCGGGCGTGCGGCCACAGATATCCACCAGCGCCGGGTTGGCCAGCAGCACGGTGGCGCGGTCATCCACCGCCAGCACCGGGTCGGGCATGGCCGCCAGCAGCGCATCGAGCTGCAGGCGGCGACGCTGGCCGGGCAGAATGTCCACCACCTCGACGCTCTGCACGCCATGCACCTGCAACAGTGCGCCGCGCAGCTCCTCGAGCACCGCCGCGCTCAGCGTCGGTGCGTCGATATAGACGTTTGGCGGTACCATCTCCACCGCATCGAGGTTCAGATTGCGCCCGCCCAGCAGCGCCAGGACTTCCTGGGTGATGCCGACGCGGTCGATGAAACTGACGTGGATGCGCATTGATGACGGTCGAAATGGGCGAACAGGCGGCGATTATGCCTGCTCCGCCCGATATGAGGAAAAGGGCAACCGCGTGAGTACAGAAAAACCGAGCCGCGCCGACTATCACCGCGAGCACCAGGCCCGCGCCGAAGCCGAGGCGCAGCGCCTGCTGGCGCGCAGGAACGAGCTGCAAGGGCGCTGGCTGCCCTGGGTGGCGCAGGAGCTGTACCAGCTCAGCCCGCCGGAGTTCGCCAACATGGTGCGCCGCGAGTTGCAGCGGTTGGCGTAGCCCGGATGCAATCCGGGGACTGTTTGGAACATGCCAAAGCTGTCGCGGCTAAAGCCCCTCCCACAAGTCTCCCGCATCTGTGGGAGGGGCTTCAGCCGCGCCCCTTGGTATCCTGCGACTCAAGCGCGCTTGCGCCCGCAGCGAGTAGGGCGTACTCGGCTTTGGCTTCCTGCGTCGCTCTACCTCCTGCATCCATGCAGTCGTCGCGAAGCAGTACGCCGTTGGGGGGTATTGCGCGTGGGTTGTAGTGCCGGACTCGGCATGGCTCGGCGGACTGTTCGCTTCGCTCCTGAGTCCGCCCTACGCACTGGTGTGTCGCGCCCTACGCACGCTTGCGCGCACAGCGGCTCATATCCACCTTGCCCACATAAGGATTGCCCCAGCCCATCACGCAGGCTACCTGCTGGTTGCGCTGCCGCTCCCAGGCCTTGGCCGGGTAGGCCTTGCTCCAGGCTTCGTAGAGCTGCCGGTCCTGCTTCGACAGGCGCAGCTTGTAGCGGTCGGCCATGTAGAAATAGGTGCGCGCGATCATCCCGCGAATGGCCGGGCGCGGCATCACCTTGCGTGCTTTGAAGTCCACCACCGTTTCGCACTTGCCATATTGATGCGGCTTCTGCGGCAGCCAGGCGAAGGCGTAGTTGCTGCGGTCGCCATTCACCTCGCCGATGCTCGGCACCAGGTTGTGCAGGTCGGCCTCGGCCTTGCGGAACTGCGCATCGTTGGCCGCGCAGTGCTTGCGCCCGCCTTTCTGCCAGCACTGGCGCTGATGGCCGATCACCCAGGCCGGGACGATATGTTCCCACTCGATGCGCTGGGCGCGATTGGCGTTCTTGCGTGGCGTGTAACCACAGGAGCGCAGATCGACCCGATTGCCGCTGTACTTGCAGCCGCAATAGAACTCGGTGGATTGCTGCTCATACAGCGGCCAGGCCAGGCGCTTGGCCTCGGCGAAAGTGGCGGGTGCGGCGTGCAGGGAAAGGGCTGTGAAACAGCAGAGCAGGGGCAGTAGGCATCGAATCATGGGGCGGCAGAGTAGCCGTCACCGCTGTCGATGTGAAGATGGAAAGTTCAGGTTTTTCAAATGCTTGCGTGATGGCTAGAGGCCTTGATTGCGGGCTGGTTGGTACATGGACTGCTGCTCAGGTCGTCAGCCTGCAAGCAGCACTGGCGACCTCCCGCCCTTGCAATCAGCTGAACCTCGGCAAGCGCTGATCCGAGTCGTTGCCCTCGCTCTGGGTCGGTTGCGGCAGGCCGGCGACCTTGAGCACCGGCATCCTCTCGCCCACCAGGCGCAGATCGCGGCGGGGCAGGGCGAAGCGCACATCCAGCTCGCGCAGGGCATCGAGCAACTGCAGGTTGATCTCCTGCTGGATGTCCATGTACTGGTTGTAATCCGACGTGAGCACGATATAGACCACCTCGAAGGTCAGCTGGCTTTCATCGAAACCGAGAAAATGCGCGCGGTCGAAGCGGGTCTTGGGCGTGGCGCGGATGATATCGCCGACCTTCTCCGATACCTGGCGCACCTTGTCGCTTGGCGTGTCGTAGTTGATACCGAACTTGAAGACGATACGGCGCGTGTCCATGCGCTTGTAGTTGTGCACGACCTGGCGCAGCAGGTCTGCGTTGGCGCACACCACCTGCTCACCGCTGAGGCTGCGAATGCGCGTGGTCTTCAGACCGATATGCTCGATGGTCCCGGCCACCTCGCCGAACACCACGAAGTCACCGATCTCGAACGGCTTGTCGACGCCAATCGACAGCGAGGCGAACACATCGCTGAGCACCGTCTGCACCGCCAGCGCCACGGCGATACCGCCGACCCCCAGGCTGGCCACCAGCGCGGTGATATCCACCCCCAGATTGGCCAGGATCGACAACAGCATCACCGACCACACCACGATCAGGATCATGATGCTGATGATGGTGGTCATCACCGGGTTGTAACTGCCGCCGTTCTTGCCCATCACCAGGCTGCGCGACCACAGGCGCACGCCGGTATCGACCCATAGCGCCACCTGCAGGGCCAGGGCAACGAACCAGGTATGGCTCAGCGCGCTCTGCCAACTGCCGGGCAGCTCCGGCAGACGCAACGCCAGCAACAGGGAAAAGGCCAGCAGCAGCGCGCGGCTGGTGCGGCCGATGACCATGGCGACGAAGTGCTGCCAGCTGCCGTCCTGATCCTTCGACCAGGTCTTGAGCCGCTTGTGCAGCGTATTCACCAGGGTGCGCAGCACGCTGTAGATCAGCGCCGTGGCGACCACCACGATCGCCGCGTTGAGCCAGAGATCGCGCTCGAGCCAGATAGTCCACTGTTCCATCGCCAGGGGCCTCCAGAAAAAGACGTATAGGGTTCTGGTGGCGTTGGGGGGCAGAAGTTCCGGGGAAAGGGTGAGCGGTTTTGGTTAGTTGAGAGAAGGGGAATCGAACCCTTTCCAGCCAGGTGCAGTGATCCGCAACGCCCGGCTTTACTGGCCTTGCAGCCCATCAGCTACAGCATTTTTCCGCTATCCCTTGCAGTGTCTTCGACACTTTTTCGACACGTCGTCTGGACAGCTTTTAGTCTTACTACTAGCGTCTAGCCATCACGTTGCTTTGTCTGGTCTATGCACTGTCGCTTTTCCGCTCCGCTCCAAATTTTCCGCAGGGCGCGGCGTTACATGTTCAAACCAACAAGGAGAGTGCCATCATGAAATATCTAATTATTGCATTTTTTATTACCCTGATTTCTGGGTGTTCATTATTTACACCAAAAATGAATGATCCGGTAATTGAAGATAAATTAGGGCCAAGTCTTTGGACTAAGCGAGAGAATATTGGTACGTTGGCCCTCACTCCTGAGCGTAGAGTTGTATTGGTGAATTTTTTTAATCAGCGCTTTTGTGCTGAAGCACCAGCTGAAGTTGGGCTAGATTTGGCCAATGTTATTAATGCGTCAGGTTCAGCCGATGCCACCACTCAAGGAAATATAGCTCTGGGTCTCTTGATAGGTTCTAGCAGCGGAAACTCGGTGCTAAATAAACGTTCCCAAGTGGTTCAAATGTTTTTGGCTAATTCCTATTACACCTGTCAAATGTATATGAACGGTGCAATAAGTGGTGAGCAAATGGTGCAGGCTCAGATTACAACTCTAAATCAATTAACGCCAATTCTGTTGGCTGAACTTCCATTGTTATATAGCTCCACTGAAAAGCCGGTTCAATCTAAGGTAAAGCCTCTTGATGTAAACGAGGCAATAAGAGAAATATTTAAAAGTTCATTAAAAACGTCTGAGCAAGAGCAGGCGGAAAAACCAAAAGATCAGATGCGCGAATAAATGTAACAAGTCAAATTGCTCGGGCTTGGTAAAACTGCCACCTTTATTTTTCCCAAAAAGCTGCCAATTTCACCAAGCCGGTGTTTGAGGCGTTACCATTGCTTCACTTGGAAAAGGGGACAGATCTATCTACGGTACAGCGTCACTGGTCTAAAAATAAATCTGTCCCCTTTTTTCCTTTTTCGCTATATCTTGCAGTGATTTCGACACTTTTTCGACACGGTAGCTAGACAGTTCTGAGGGTGAGGGGGGCGTTTGGCTATCACGGTGAAACTTGCCGGTGTTGTTTTTAGGCATTGGGAAATAGTAGCACTTCTGGTTGTTGGTTCGTTAATCGGGATGGATACCAATGAGTAATGCTTACAATATATATAAGCTTAAGCCAGGGAAGTTGGATGAATTGCTAGATAAGCTTGCTAGGGTTGGTCTGAGGGAGCAGAAGACAAAGACTATAGATCAGTATGATTTAAAGTTTTATTTTTCGGAGGGTGTTGAAGGTAATGAGGTTTGGTGGTGGAAGGTTTATAATTCATTCTTTAATGATGACATTCCTGTTCCCAAAAATATTTTTCACTTTGGTTTACTGATTTGTACTAATTCAGAGAATCCAGAGGTTGTGTATATAGTCAGCTTGGGTAAGTCGCATTTTTATTTGAATAAGTTTATAGAGTTGGATTTTGGTATTGATTTGGCAATTAGAATGGCTGATGAAGATACGATACTGTTAAAGAAGAGTAGGTATTTTTCTGGTTCAAAAAGGCAAGATATATCCTCTTATACTGATTTCGTTAAAGATAATTATGAGTCTGGTGAGTCTGTGGATCACCTTAAGTTAAAGGCTGCGAATAAGGATATCTGGGGCGGTAGAAATATTATTTGTGCTGACTCAATTCAGTTGGATATATCTAAGTCGCCTGATCAGCTTGTTGAAGTCTTTGGTTATATAGATGAGGCCCTGGTTGGTGATCATGTAATTAATCTTCCAAAGCTTGAGCAGGTAAAGGATTTAGATTTAATCTCTTATCTTGATGGTGAAATGCTGTCCTCAGTTAAAGAGTTGAATGCTCAAGTCGCTGTTGAGGAGTTTAATGTTCATGGCGTAAATATTTGTTTTAATTTTTCGAATTACAGTTATGAGATATTTAGCCGATTAGAAAATGGTACTGCTCATAAGCACGCAGTGCTTGGCGATTCTCTCAATATTGAGGACGTCCAAGAGTTTCTGTTGGCGCATGATGATATTCAAGATATAAATTTGGTTAAGGTGCGGTTTAGGGTTGACGGCGCTGGCTGGTTTGTTAAGGAGATTAAGGAGGTACTTGACTTTAATGTTGAGTATCAAGGTGCTCACTATTTTCTCAATAGTGGGGAGTGGTATAAGTTCAATCAGGTTTTTTTGGATTATCTAAAGCGCTCTCTCGAAAGTATTGATTTTGTACGTAGGGAGGATCTGGTTGAAAAAGAGTTCCTGGCTTGGCAGGCGGAAAAGAAGCTCAAGATGCAGGAGGGGGAGCCGGTTTTAAATAATATTACCTATAGGGAGTATTATTTTAATGAAAAGATGAGTTTGGAGCAGGGGTATGTTTTGCTAGACAGGGAGCTTGAGCAAATACCCTCTCTAAGTCCTGCGAGAAAAAAATATAAGGTTGAGGTGGCTGATCTTTACAAAGATGAAGAAATTGTTTCTGTTAAGATTTCATCGGAAGCCCCTGAGTTGATATTTAATATTGAGCAATCTAAGGCTGCTCTTGAACTGATAAAAAATAAAGTGGTGCGGGAGGGTATGGGCTTAAAGTCGGTAGCTCTTTGGGTTATTACGAAGGATGACATTGATTCGATAGTGGATTTTAAATCTATTCTTTTTCTTTTGGCGCTCGACTCATGGGCAAAACGGGTCCGGCATTATCATATGGAGCCGAGAATATATTTGTCTAAACATGTCGTCTGACTTAATGATTAATTAAGTATTAGACTTGTTGGGTTTTTTGATTTTTCTCTAGCGCTTTCCGGGTATACCAAGAAAAAAGGGGACGGATTTATCTATAGGAAAAGGGAGCAGGTTTATTTATGGTGACGGCGTCACTGGTCTAAAAATAAATCTGTCCTTTTCCTTTGAGGGTCGGTCTGGTTTTGATGGTTGTAACGGTGCTATTTCTTTGGTGAGTGCTTTTGAGATGCTTGGGGGGGGGTGTGTTTAAGTTTTTTTTAGGTGCAATAATTGGGCTTTTTTTAGCGCTTATGCTGGTCTCGGTGATTGCTGTTCTTGATGTAAAATTTGATGTTGCGATAGTTACTAATATTGTTATAGCTGCAGCAACATGCGTTGCAACATATATACATATAGACTCTGTTGGTCGTCAGAGAAGACTTAGGGTTTGGGATGTTAATAAAGCTGTTTTATTGGATTTGCTTGATACTCTATCAAAAACAATAAGTCAAATTGAGGGTGTGATTAATAGTATTTACTCCGAGGATAAGCGCGTTGAAGATGTGAAGCTGTACTTGAAACTTGAGGCACAGATAAATCATGCTGTAAACGTATATTCAGTCCTGATGGGGGCGTCTCTTACAGCAAAGCTTGAGTTGTACCGCACAGAGTTGAAGCGAATAGAATCGGATTTTGAAGAAGACTGTTTGGATGTGGTTGATGCATATACTGATCAGCTTGCTTTATCCAGGGTGCTCTATAATCAGTTGAAAATTTTTGTTGCGAAGGTGGCAGATGTAGAGGTTGTTTAGTTGTCTATAGTTGATCGTTCAAGTTTTAGATGTATTGGAGGTGTTATGTTGGAAAAGTCGCAAATTGCAATATACATATCTCTGGGAAGCTTGGCGGTTTCATCTTTAAGTCTTCTGTTTGCTATTAGGCAGTCAAGGCTTAACAAGAAGAGCGAAAGGTTGCGGGCGTACGATAAGGTGTACCATGATGCATCTGACTTGCTCCTGTTTCATTATAGAAAATCAATTGAAAAGCCCTTTGAATCTGAGGATAAAGATCTGGAGCGGGCTGTGAATGAATATGGTAATGCGCATTGGATTGAGCAAACTTACGGGTACAATATATATATTCCCGAGTCGTTAAGTACTGAGGAAGATAGGTGTAATTTTCGTGAGAAAGTTAGAGATGCGTATTACACGTTCGAGCGGGAAAAGCAAAGTAATTCATTTGCTGGGTTTGTAAACTACCAGTCGCCGGTTTTTCATTTGGACGATGAGGAGTTTTCTACTCGCTTCAATCGTCTGCTCAATCATGTAACTGAAAATCTCTCTTTTTTCAGTCCAGTAATAGTTGATAACTGGGAGAAAATGAGGCTTCTCTCTCCTGGGAAGGTAAAAAGCCAATACCTTTCTCTCAAACGGATTAATGAGCAGGCATGCGAGGCAATAGAAGAGTCGATTGACGATCCGTATCTTAGAATGTTGCTAGGTATCAGACATGAATATAGGCAACTAAACATGCCTCTTAGTCGAAAATGGTCAGAGGCTTGGTTCAAAATTAGCTCTGTTAGATATCGAGTCGGCCGTATATTTAGGAAAATTAGCAAGCGAGGTCGCCAAGACCTCAGCCCCTTCTAAAGCGCTACACGAATTGCTTCACTTGCACTTGGCTCCTTGTGGTCGGGCATACCAGCGCCTAGCTGCTTCCTGGGTGATCGCTATCCCGCGCTTGGTTGGCTCAAGTTTCGGTTGGCTTCGTCGTAGTCTGGGCTAGTCTGGCCAATCTCTGGCGCTATTTGCCCGCTCGCGATCCAGAAGGCGTATTGGGGAAACATCTGCACGATGGCCTCGATGTCCTGCTCGTTGGCGCGCCGCTTTCCGTTTCTCAGGTGATACCAGCTGCTGCGGTCTATGCCAGTCAGCTTCTCAAGCTTAGGGGCTGAGAGCTTCTTTCTGTCCCATACGGCTATCAATCGTTCTCTGATCATTCCTTGATTACTTGCTCTGATTCTTTTCCTTACGGGCATACCAGCGCCTAGCTGTTTTCTGAGTGATCGCTATCCCGCGTTGGGTTGGCTCAAGTTTCGGTTGGCTTCGTCGTGGGCTGGGCTGGTCTGGCCGATCTCTGGCGCAGTCTTCCCGCTGGCCAGCCATAGGGCGTATTGGGGGTAAAGCCCTACCAACACGTCGACTTCTTCCGTGCTCACCCGCACAGCTCCCTTGCTCACGTTCAGCCAACGGCTGTGATCCGTATCGCTCATCTGGCTCAGCTTCTTGGGGCCGACCGTCTTGATCAATAAGCGTGCTCTATCTGCTGAGCTTTCCATATAGAAAAAAGCAACTGCCTTGCTGGGGGTAACTATTGACGCGACAAAAGTGTCGAGTCAATAATTGACCTGAGGTAATTATTGACTTGGATGCCAACCCAAGCATTCCGAAAATTGCCGAACATAGTGGAACAAAGCTTATGGATACGGAAGGTCTCGACCCGCAAAAGCTGCACGGTGCCCCGCCCTTGATGCCGTGGCAGAAGTTCGCCGAGTGGATCGGCATGGGCGACGAACCCATCGTGTTACGCACCTGGATCGAACGTAACTACCTGCCGTCACGCAAGGTAGGCAAGCGCACCATGGTCAACGTGGCCTTGCTGCATCAACAACTGCTTGAACAGGAATGGACGCTATGAGCAAAGCAGACGAAAGCCTCGACCTGTACAGCGTGAAGACCTTCGCCGAACTCAGCGGCGTGACGGTCGAAGAGGTCATCAACTGGGTAGACAGCCAGACCATCCCGAGCATGCCGCTGGCCGACTGGCGCATGGTCAATCTCGCCCGCCTGCGCGCCGATCTGGAGAAGGGCAAGACCCTGTTCAGCGCGGGGGACTACGCCGATGTCTAAGCCTGCCCTGGTGTTCGACCCCGTTACCGCTATTGGCTTTATCGGCCAGACCGTGCTCATGGAACTGCGCTGGGACGACGACAACGAAATGCTCTGGTGCTGCTATCACATCGTGGGTGTGGTGCTGCCGGTGCCGGGTGTGTTCGAGCACGGCTACTTCCTGATCATGCCGTTCGATGGCAGCGAAGACCTGCCGCTGGAGGTCTACTTCGACAGCATCAACACCATCCGGGTCGTTCGTGATCGTCACGCAACCGGCAAGGCGCTGGGCTGCCTGCCGCTAACGCAGCTGTTCCAGGGCCAGATCAGGGACGGGGAGTGCAACCACCGCTAAGCCAGGTATCCAGCTCGATGTTGCCACTGCAGCGGGCTATGTCGGCAAGACCCTGAGGTGGAAACCGCCACGAGAACAGGTGACAGAGTTGTTTTCCTCTCCAGCCCCTTTTTACCTGATCGCAAAGCGCTCTCTTTCCCGGCCCAAACCCTTGCGGTCGAGCCCTTGCAAACGCCAGAAACGAAAAAGCCCCGTCAGTGATGACGGGGCTTTTTCTTGGCTGTCTTAGAAAAAGAGCTACCGCCAAGCGGAAATACAAAGCATCTGGAAGTAGGTTTCAGTCAGCGTTTGGGGGCGGATGGCTTCTTGGTGTGGCTGAGCATTTCTTCCAGGATCAATACGACGCCAGGGAAATGATGACAGTCGTTGGAGTAGTCCTTGCCAAGCTTCGGAAAAACCCAGGCATAGGAGGTTCGGCGGTTATGGCGACTAGAAAAACCGTTGCATTTCACCAGCCAGGCCGCTACCCGTTCGGAGACTGTTTTGGCACAGATTTGGCCCCTGCCCAACTCGCCCTTGGCTTCATTCAGGGTAATGGTCGGCACGACGAATGTAGCGGCGAATCGGCGGTCTGCCTCATCCTTCAGGTGCCAACAGTCGTACCACGCCGCTCGCTGGGCATGATGCATGGCTTTGGTTCCCGATCCGCTTTGGCCAATACGCTGCCAGGCCTGTTTGGCCTCGATTGCATAGGATCTGTTTCTGTTTGAGATGAACAGATCGCAACGACCAGGGCGTAATTCACCCTCATCCATCTCGCCATCCGGGATTTTGCCGCGTTTCTGCGTGCTGAATTCCTCCAGCGCCACCCAGTTTGGCAGACTCCAGGCTGCGCCGGCGAGACTGCTCAACGTCGCCCTTTCGTTGTACCACCAGCAGTTATCACGTGGAAAAAGACCCTGGTAGCGCAACACCGCGTCGACCCAGGCCGTAAGCAGTTTCGTGATGTCACGATCCTTTTCATATGCCACGATTTTTGTACGTTCGATCACTTATCAGTCCTTGATACCATCACGGCAAAGCCTCTTATTGCTATGCGCAGAGGTCGAAACGAAAAAGCCCCGTCAGTGATGACGGGGCTTTTGCTTGGCTGTCTGGAGCGGGTGATGGGAATCGAACCCACGGCTCTAGCTTGGGAAGCTAGGGTATTACCATTATACGACACCCGCAGCGGGTGCCTTTATACCGGAACTCGGCGGGGAAATGAAGGGCGAACCGGCGCTGGTCGTGCAGCCGGTTCGCCTCCGGGACGGTTCATATGGCCATGGCCTGCAGTTCCTGCAGCTCGCCGCGTGTCGGCAGTTGCAGGCGCTTGCCGGGGGCGTTGAAGAAGTCCAGCAGCACGCGTTGCGTTTGCAGCCAGGCAGCCTTGTGTTCCATGTCGAGGAAGTGGCCGGCGTCGTGGATCACGGCGAACTGGGCGTGGTCGATGTGCTGGGCGAACAGGCAGGCGTCTTCCACCGAGGTGTATTCGTCGCGGTCGCCGTTGACGAATATCAGCGGAATGTCGATGGCCTGCAGGCATTCCCTGCCGCAGTTCGCCTCCATGTTCAGCACCTGCTTGATGTGCGCGTACATCTGCCGGTACTCGTGTTCGTCGAGGGTGCTGACGTGCTTGTGGTTGAAGCGCTTGAACAGCGACGGCAGGTGCTTGCCGATGGTGCTGTTGACCAGCAGGGCGATGTTGTCGCGGTCTACCGAACCGAGGAAGCGCAGGCCCTTGTGCAGGTAGTCGAGCATCGGCACGTTGAGGATCGGCGAGAAGGAGCAGATGGCGGCCTTTTCCAGGGTCGCCGGGCGTTGGGCCATGGCGAGCAGGGAGGCGACGCCGCCCCAGGAGAAGGACATCAGGTAGTTGGCGCCGTAGTGGTCGATCAGCTTGAGCAGGATCGCCGCTTCGTCTTCCTTGGTGATGGGCGTGAAGTCGCTGTTGTGCGGTTTCGACTGGCCGGCATAGGGCAGGTCGAAGGCCACCACGTTGAACTGCGGCTGCAGGTACTTGACCGTTTGCGTGAACGAAGCGGTGGTCGCCAGAGAGCCATTGACCAGGATGATGGTCTTGCTTGCTGCCGGGTTGCCGTAGAACTCCGTGTGAACCTTGTGCTTCCTGTTGATCTCGACGACTGCGGTTTCTGGCCTCATGTCGTTTTCTCCTGGCGCAAGTGTGTCAAGGCGAGCGGGCGGCCGTTCGCATTTGATTGAGCAGTCAGAAAAGCGCCTGAGCGTGACAGCATGATGTCAGGCTGGAGATTTTTATAAGTATTGGAATTTCAAGCAGTTAGGATCGAAACAGGCGTGCGCTCCAGGCGTTTTCAGGGCCTTGGAGAGGGCGGTGTTACCAGGCAGGAATCCAGTCGGCGCAGGGCGCCAGCAACTGAAAGAACACTTAGCTGTCTCGTAGTGACCGGTTGGTCATCTCAAGACTTGTGGTTCGATTCAAGCAGTTACCTTGCAGCCACGCAAGGGTGAGTCACATCTTTGTAGCCGATTGGCGCTGCCGTTGGTCGGGTAGTCAGATTCAGGCGCCGGATGACGATCAAACGCTGGCGATTTCCGCATCGGTCAGCGGGCGGTATTGGCCGGGGGCGAGCTGCGGATCGAGGACGATTTCGCCCATGCTTTCGCGGTGCAGGGCGACGACGCGATTGCGGAAGTGGCCGAACATGCGCTTGACCTGGTGGTAGCGACCTTCGAACAGGGTCAGCCGGGCTTGGTGGCTGCTCAGTACCTCGAGCTGGGCGGGCAGGGTGGTGAGGTCTTCGAAGGCGAAGTACAGGCCTTGGGCGAACACCTCGGCGTATTCGGCGGTGATCGGCTGCTCGGTGCTGACGTGGTAGACCTTGGGTTTGCGCTGCTGCGGCTGGGTGATGCGCCGCGACCAGCGCCCGTCGTTGGTGATCAGCAGCAGGCCGCTGGTGTTCAGATCGAGGCGCCCGGCCAGGTGCAGGTCGTGCTTGTCCGGCTCGTCGAGCAGGTCGAGCACGGTGCGGTGTTCGTTGTGCTCGGTGGCGCTGACCACGCCGACCGGCTTGTGCAGCATCCAGTAGCGCGCGCTGCGTCCGGCCTGCAGCAGTTCGTCGTCCAGCTCGACGCGCTGGAAGTCGCGCACCTCATGGCGCGGGTCGTGAACGACCGCGCCGTCCACACGCAGGCGCCCTGCACTGATCAGCAGGCGGCTGTCCTGGCGGCTGAAGCGGGGGAAGTTGCTGAGGAAGCGGTCCAGGCGCATGGCTCAATCGCGCTCGCGGGGCTCAGTGGCTTTCAGCGCACCCGCGCAGGCCGGGCACAGGCAGGCCTGATCACGTTGCTCGGGCGTCAGGCGCTGCAGCGCGGCCGGGTCGATCTGCGCGTCGAAGCACCAGCAGGGCTCGTCACGCCCGGCAGCGACGCCGCACTGGTTGCTCTTGCCGCACAGCGGGCAGTGTCGAGTGTCCATCAGAGATCGACGCACACGCGGTCGCGCCCGGCCTGCTTGGCGCGGTACAGCGCGCGGTCGGTGCGGCCGAGCAGGGTGTGCAGGCTCTCGCCGGCTTGCCACTGGCTGAGGCCCAGGCTGACGGTGACCTGCAGGCTCTGGCCTTCGACTTCGTGGCGTTGTTCGGCGCATTGCTGGCGCAGTTTCTCGGCCAGGTCATGGGCGGCCTGGCGGTCGGTGTTCTTCAGCAGCAGGATGAATTCCTCGCCGCCCCAGCGGCAGAGAATGTCGGACTGGCGCAGCGTGCTGCGCAGTTGCTGGGCGAAGTCGTGCAACACCTGGTCGCCGGCGAGGTGCCCGTGTTCGTCGTTGATCAGCTTGAAGTTGTCCAGGTCCAGCAGCACGGCGCACAGCGGGCTGCTGTCGCGCTGGGCTTCCTGCAGCGCCTGTTCGGCGAGGATGTCGAAGCCGCGACGGTTGGGCAGGTCGGTGAGGCTGTCGGTGGTGGCCAGGGCGGCGATGCGCTGCTGGTAGCGACGAAGCGCCAGGCTCACCAGGGTCAGCACGATGGCGGTGACCAGCAGGCACAGCAGCAGGTTGATGTAGAGCCCCTGGCGGATGCCGGCCAGGGCCTTGTCCTGCTTGTCGACGAACAGGTACCAGTCCAGTTCGGGGATGTAGCGCACGTTGAGGAAGTGCTCGCGGCCCTGCTCCTGGTATTCGAACTGGCCGCTCTGTGGCGTGGGCAGTTTGGCCATCAGGCCGTCGAGGCCGGGCACGTCGGCCAGCGAATCGCCGACCTGGGCGCCCATCGGCCCGCCCTGGGCGCCGGTGAGGGTGATGCGCCCGCTGGTGTCGACGAAGTAGACGCTGCGTTCGTAGCGCGCCTGGTACTCGTCGATCAGCTTGACCACAGCATCGACGGCCAGGCCGACGCCGGTGGCGCCGATGAAGCTGCCGTCGTAGTCGAGCACCTTGTAGTTGATGAAGATGGTCAGGCGGTCGGCGTTGGCCATGTCGACGTCGACGTTGATCTCGTAAGGCTCCTCGAGGCCGCGCACGCGGTAGTACCAGACGTCGCGCGGCTCGTCCGGCTTGACCTGCTTGAGCACGCCCTTGGCCTGGTAGTAGGTGCTGGTCCTGTCGGAGACGAAGAAGCTGGTGAAGGCGCCGTAATGCTCCTGCACTTCGCGCAGGTAGCGGGTCATCTGCCCGTTGTCCTGCTCGCCGGCCAGCACCCAGTCACGCAGGAAGGTATCGCGGGCCATCATCGAGGAGATGAGGATGGGGCGCACCAGGTCCTTCTGGATTTCCGAATAGACGGTGTCGGAGGTCAGCGGCAGCTCGGTGTTGATGATGTGGTCGCGGATCGAATCGCGCGAGGCGTAGTAGCTCAGCAGCGAAGTCGTGAGAAAGCCGCTGCCGAGCAGGAACAGGAGCAGTAACACCAACGAGGTTTGCGTGTGCCGTTTGGGGCGCAGGGACATGGGTGAATCCGGGAGCGGGGCCAGAGGCGCGATGCTAGCGTGCTGGGCGGGCTAAGCGCCAGTTGTGATCATGATCGGCGCTGTTTATCGGTTGCGAATGCTGGGTGAGGTGCCCGGATTACATCCGGGCCACGGGGTTGTAGGAGCGGATTTATCCGCGATTGGGGTTGCCGGTATTGCGGTGGGGCATGAGGCGGTCGCGGCTAAAGCCCCTCCCACAGGGATTGGGCGTTTGCCTAAATCGCGGCTGAAGCCGCTCCTACGGAGTGCTGGCTGACTCCCACAAGCAGCCTGCGCGACTCGTGGGAGGCGCTTGTGCGGCGAGCTTTTCAGGCTTCTTCCAGCACCACCACGCGCTGCCCGGCGCGCACGGGTGAACCCGGCTGCACACGCACTTCGCGCACGGTGCCGGCCATCGGGGCGGTGAGTGGGATTTCCATCTTCATCGACTCGAGGATCACCAGCACATCGCCAGCCTGCACCTGCGCGCCGGCTTCGACCTGCACCTGCCAGAGGTTGCCGGCGATATGGCTTTCGATGGCGTGTTGGCCGGCTGCCAGCGGGGCGTCATCGCCGAGTTCGGCGGCCACTTCCTCGACCTCGAAGTGGGCCTGGCCGCTGTCGATCCAGCGCTGGCGCTCGGCATCGAAGGCGGCGCGCTGCTGCTGGCGGAAGGCGGCTATGCCATCGGCCTCGTCATCGAGAAACTGCTGGTAGTCGGCCAGGGCCAGTTCGCTCTGTTCGATGCGCAGCGGGTAGCGGCCGAGCGGGAAGTCGCGGCGGATGCGCAGCAGTTCGTCGGCACTCACCGGGTAGAAACGGATCTGGTCGAAGAAACGCAGCAGCCAGGGCTTGCCGTCGAAGGCCTCGACCGCGCGGTAGCGGTTCCACATCTGCAGGGTGCGGCCGACGAACTGGTAGCCGCCGGGGCCTTCCATGCCGTACACGCACATATAGGCGCCGCCGATACCGACCGAGTTTTCCGCCGTCCAGGTGCGCGCCGGGTTGTACTTGGTGGTGACCAGGCGATGGCGCGGGTCGAGCGGGGTGGCCACCGGCGCGCCGAGGTAGACGTCGCCCAGGCCCATGACCAGGTAGCTGGCGTCGAACACCGTGCGGTACACCTCGTCGAGGTTCGGCAGGTCGTTGATGCGGCGGATGAACTCCAGGTTGCTCGGGCACCAGGGGGCGTCCTTGCGCACGGTGGTCATGTACTTGTCGATGGCCAGCTGGCAGGCCGGATCGTCCCAGGACAGCGGCAGATGGACGATACGCGACGGCACCTTTAGGTCGCGTGCGGCGCAGACGGCATCCCACTCGCCGGCGACGATGTCGAGCAGCGCATGCAACGGCAGGGTTTCCGGTTGGTAGTGCACTTGCAGCGAGCGAATGCCCGGTGTCAGGTCGATCACGCCATCGAGCTGCTTGGCCTGCAGCGCCTGCATCAACGCGTGGCCACGAAAGCGCAGCACCAGGTCGAGTTCTGGCGCACCGATTTCCAGCAGCAGGTGGGTGTCACCGGAGAGGCGTGCGACCAGGCGGGTGTCGTCGGTGCCGAGGTCGAGAACGATGGGGCTTTGTAGCCCGGATGAAATCCGGGGGCTGTTCGTTGCTGTGTTTTCCCCGGATTGCATCCGGGCTACGGTCGCACCTGTAGGAGCGGATTTATCCGCGATTTCGGTGTTGCCTGCATCGCGAATAAATTCGCTCCTACAGAGTTCTGCGTATTCGCATGCATTGCGTTGTGCCAACGCCCGCGCGGTGACGATATCCACCGGCACGAAGCGCACCTTGTCACCCGCTTTGAGCTGGCCGAGCTGCCACAGGTCGGCCTCGATGATGGTCACCAGGCAGACGAAGCCGCCCAGGCTGGGGCCGTCCGGGCCGAGGATCACCGGCATGTCGCCGGTGAAATCCACCGCGCCGATGGCGTAGGGGTTGTCGTGGATGTTGGACGGGTGCAGGCCGGCTTCGCCGCCGCTGTCGCGCACCCATTCCGGTTTCGGGCCGATCAGGCGCACGCCGGTGCGGCTGGAGTTGAAGTGCACTTCCCAGTCGGTGGCGAGGAAGGTGTCGATGTAGCGCTCGCTGAAGTATTCCGGCGCGCCGTGGGGGCCGTAGATCACCCGCAATTCGCGCACGGCCGGCAGGGCCGGGCAGAGTTCGGCGGGCAGTTGTGCGCCGGCCTCGCGGTTGGTGAGCGGCAGCAGGTGCAGCACGTCGCCGGCACGCAGGGCACGACCGCCGTGGCCGCCGAACTGGCCGAGGGTGAAGGTGCTCTTGCTGCCCAGGTAGTCCGGCACCTGGATACCGCCGCGAATGCTCAGGTAGCTGCGTGCGCCGGCGCCATTGATCGTGCCGAGGGTCAGGGTACTGCCGGCTGCGATCAGCAGCGCGGTGTTCATCGGCTGTTCCACGCCATCGATGCTCAGTGGAATCTCGGCGCCGGTGACGGCCACCACGGCGTCGCAGTTGAAGCGCAGTGTGGGCCCGCTCATGGTGACTTCCAGGCCGGCGGCGCCTTCGTCGTTACCGAGCAGGCGGTTGCCCAGGCGCAGGGCACGGTCGTCCATCGGGCCGGATGGTGGTACGCCGACCGCCCAGTAGCCGAGGCGGCCGGGGACGTCCTGCACGCTGGTCTGGGTGCCGGCGCTGAGCACCTCGAAGGTGGTCGCCTGGTAGACGAGATTTTCCAGGCAGCGCGTCCAGGGATGACCGCTGGCGAAGGGCGCGTCGGTGAGGATCTGGCGCAGGTAGTCGCGGTTGCATTCCACGCCGTACAGCACGGAGTCGGCCAGGGCTTTGTCCAGCGCCGCACTGGCCTGTTCGCGGGTCGGCGCCCAGGTGATCAGCTTGGCGATCATCGGGTCGAAGTAGGGCGGAATCTCGCAGCCGGCTTCGACCCAGGTGTCGACGCGCAGCGCCTTGCCATCGGCTTCCGGAAACTGCACGGCAGTCAGCAGGCCGGGGCTGGGCTGAAAGTCGCGGCCCGGGTCTTCGGCGTACAGCCGCGCCTGGATGGCATGGCCGCTGGGCTTCAGGCCGTTGGCGAGTTCGCTCAGCGGTGCCAGGTCACCGGCTGCCAGCTCGATCATCCAGCGCACCAGGTCGACGCCCCACACCTGTTCGGTGACGCCGTGTTCGACCTGCAGGCGGGTGTTCACTTCGAGGAAGTAGAAGCGCTCCGCGATGCTGTCGTAGACGAACTCGACGGTACCGGCGCTGCGGTAATTCACCGCTTTGGCCAGCTTGATCGCCGCTGCGCACAGCTCATCGGCCATGCCGGCCGGCAGGTTCGGTGCCGGTGTTTCTTCCAGCACCTTCTGGTTGCGCCGCTGTACCGAGCAGTCGCGCACGCCGAGGGCGAGCACCTCGCCCTGGCCGTCACCGAACACTTGCACTTCCAGGTGGCGGGCGCGCTGGATGTATTTCTCGATGAACACGCCGCTGTCGCTGAAGTTGTTCTGCCCCAGGCGTTTGACCGCCTCGAAGGCGTCGCTCAGTTCGGCCGCCGAATGGCAGACGCGCATGCCGATGCCGCCACCGCCAGCGGTGCTTTTCAGCATCACCGGGTAGCCGACCTGTTCGCCGGCGATCAGCGCGGCATCGAGGTTTTCCAGCAGCTCGGTGCCTTCGAGCATCGGCACGCCATGTTGTTTGGCCAGGGCGCGGGCGGTGTGCTTGAGGCCGAACACGCGCAGCTGTTCCGGCGTCGGGCCGACGAAGGCGATGCCGGCGGCTTCGCAGGCTTCGGCGAAGGCCGCGTTTTCGGAGAGAAAACCGTAGCCGGGGTGGATGGCCCAGGCGCCGCTGCGTCTGGCGACGTCGAGAATTTTCTCCACAACAAGATAGGTCTGCGCGGCCGGGCCGTCGCCGAGGGAGAAGGCTTCAGCGGCCTGCTGGATATGCAGGCTGGCGGCGTCGGCTTCGGAGTACAGGGCCACGCCGCCGACGTTCAGTTCACGCAGGGTGCGCAGGATGCGACAGGCGATGGCGCCACGGTTGGCGATCAACAGTTTCTCGAACATATCCGCTCCCGAGACAGTTCAAAGCTGCTGCGCTCCACCATGCTGCGTTGGCCGCCAGTGCGAAATGCTCATTTGCTCCAGCAAACTCCGCTTTCTCACTGGCTGCCGCCTTGCCTGATGTTCGCTCGCGACGCTTTGCTCCTGCCTCGTATAAGGTGGCGGGCCGTCCCGCCGTCATTCGTCATGTGCCACGGTCGTCCGTGGTGAAAATTCGGGTGTCGCGTGTTGCCTATGCAGGAGGCTTTAACCGCGAACCGGCTGAGCCGGTGGATGTAGAAAGCGACATCCACCCTACGGGTATCGCGGCTGAAGCCGCTCCTACGGGAAATGCTCAGCGTAGGGCGGGTGAAACCCGCCGGGCCTTGGCGGGTTTCACCCGCCCTACGTCAGTTCCAGACCAGCACCTCGGCTGGCGTCGGGTTCCAGCCGTTGCACGGGTTGTTCAGCTGCGGGCAGTTGGAGATCAGCACGATGACGTCGGTCTCGGCGCGCAGCTCCACGTATTTGCCGGGCGCGGAGATGCCGTCCTCGAAGGTCAGGCCGCCTTCGGGCGTTACCGGCACGTTCATGAAGAAGTTGATGTTGGCGCCGATGTCGCGCTTGCTCAGGCGGCCGTCGTGCAGGCTGGCGCGCAGGAAGTTGTCGCGGCAGCTGTGCATGTAGCGTTTGTCCAGCGCGTAGCGCACGGTGTTGCTCTCCTGCGCGCAGGCGCCGCCGAGGGTGTCGTGGCGACCGCAGGTGTCGGCGACGATGGTCAGCAGCGGGTTGCCGAGGTTGGAGTAGAGCACCGTGCCGGTGGTCAGGTAGACGTTGTTCTGCCTGCGCAGGGTGCGCTGCGGGTCGAAGCGCTCGCGCGGGTTTTTCGCGGCGAAGAACAGGGTGTCGATCGCCTGGTTGCCTTCGAGGTCATGCAGGCGCAGGGTCTGCCCGGCCTTGACCTCGAACAGGTAGGGTTCGCCCGCCGGGATGGTGTGGCGGAACACGGCGGTTTCGGGATGCAGGTGGCTTGCGGTCAGGCTCATGTCGGCATCCTCAAATGTACTGGCGTTCGGTGTTGTGGAAGCCCCGGCCGTTCTCCGGGCGCGAGGTGCGGCAGAGCACGGTGATGCCGTCGCTGTCGACCTGACTGAAGCGAAGCTGCACCGGCTTGGGTGCGTACTGCGGGTTGGGGTCCATCGGGTGCTGCAGGGCGGTGAGCACCACCAGGCAGTCCATCGGCGCGTACAGCTCGATGTAGTCGCCGGCTGTGCTGTTGTCGGGCTGGAAGCGGAAGGCGCCATCGGCGTCGACGTCCACGCGGCTGAACAGGTTGAGGTTCATCAGCAGGTCGAGCAGGTTCAGGTCCCACTTGCCCATTTCCACCAGCAGGTTGTCCATGCCGTTGCGGAAGAAGCCGTTGCGCAGTTCCTGGTAGCGGCCCTGGCCGTATTTCTCCAGCACTTCATCGGCATTCAGCACGCCGCCGAAGCTGTCGTGCCAGCCGCAGGTATCGGCGGTGATCGCCGCCAGCACCTTGCCCATGTCCGAGTACAGGCAGTGGCCGGCGGTGAGCTTGGCGGTGTGCTGGCATTTCAAGGTATCGGGCAGGTTGAGGCGCTCGCTCTTCTCAAGGGCGTTGAACAGCAGCAGGCTGACGTTGGCGCCGCCTTCGATATCGGTGATGCGCAGCAGCTGGCCGCGCTTGAGGATGAAGGAGGTGTGGCCGCCACCAGGTACGGTCTCTTCGTACAAAGTCGGGCGCAGGGTAAGGGCAGTGGTCATGGGTACCTCGGGATCAAAGCCTGGTCGTCAGGCGCCGCCAGGGGCGCCTGATCATCGTTGCGATACGTTCGGTTTAGGGCGGCTCTAAAAACGTTGGCGAGGCAGTCAGCACAAGGCAAAAGCAGGCGAAAAAGCGGAGTTTACGAGTAGTAAATGAGCATTTTGAGCCTGTTTTTAACGCAGTGATGGCAACGCAGGTAGTTTTTAGAGTTGCCCGTCAGAGCTTGCCGTCGACGGCCATTTCTATGTAGCTCGGGTCGAAGCGCAGCTTGATGTTGGCGCTGTCGCCGGTGCTCACGCCGCCCGCGAAGGTCATGCCGATGGCGTCGGCACTGCGGGCGCCTTCGCCGAGGATGCCGTGCTCGAAGCTGAAGTTGGCGACCTTGGTCATGGTCTCGGGCAGGGCCGGGCTGGTGACGAAGTCCAGGGTTTGCTTCGGCGTGTAGAACAGCTTGGTGGTCGCCAGTTGCGCCTGGTAGCCGGCCAGGTCGGTGCCGGAGGCCTTGGCCATTTCGGTCAGGGCTTCGGTGGCTTCGGGCGTGCCGGACTGCATCAGTTCGAGAATCTCGAACCAGGCGCCGACCAGGGCTTTGCCGAAGTCCGGGTTGTCCTGCAGGGTCTGGGTGTTGACCACCATCATGTCGAGGATTTCACCGGGGATCTTCGAGGAGTCGAACACCTGGGTGCTGCCGGGCTGGGCGACAATCTCGGCGAGCATCGGGTTCCAGGTGGCGGCGGCCTGGACGCTGGAGGTGGTATAGGCGGCGATGATGTCGGCGTCGGAGGTGTTCACCACCGTCACGTCGCGCTCGCTCATGCCTGCCGACTCCAGCGCTCGGGCGAGGAAGTAGTGGGAGACCGACAGCTCCACCAGGTTGACCTGCATGCCTTTGATGTCGGCCAGGGTCTTGCCCTCGCCCTTGATCAGCAGGCCGTCGTTGCCATTGGAGTAATCGCCGACGATCAGCGCGGTGCTGTCCACGCCACCGGCGGCGGGGATGGTCAGGGCGTCCATGTTGGTCATGGTGCAGCCGTCGAACTGGCCGACGCTGTACTGGTTGATGGATTCGACGTAGTCGTTGAGTTGCACGACATCGATGTCGATGCCGTATTTCTTCGCCCATTTGTCGATGATGCCGGAGGTGCTGGCATGGCCCCAGGGCATCCAGCCGGCGTAGAGCGTCCAGCAGACGCTGAAGCTGTCTTTCTTCTCGGCGTGAGCGCTGAAGCTGAGCACCGCGGCCAGACCGGCAGCGGCGAAGGAGAGCAGACGGTACTTGCGCATTTGGAACCTCCAGTCTTGGTGAGTACGGGCAGGAGTCGCGGCACGTTTCGAATCGTTCGAAAGGCGCGTTCTCCCGGGCTTTTATCCCGCCGTGTAACCTCACTGGAGGTCGATGACTCTCGGACCAGCACTTGCCGGGCAAGTCGGAACCCTAGTCATCCATTTCGCAAATTGTGGTGCCGCGATTCCGGGAAAACCCGGTTGAAACCTGCACACTCAGGCAGTAGCGAATAGCGTGCCAGCTCGCCGAAGCCCGTGGCTGGGCGCTCTGGCGATGCTGTTTGCGGTTTGCGTGCTGCCTGATGGGGCCTGAGTAGCGTTCATTGCACCGTTCGGGGGCGATTCGGCCCGTGGCATCGCAGCTTGGCGGCATTATGGCGGTGGCATGGAAATCGCTATCGATCCTGCTGCAGGGACGGCCTTGCTGCTGCCCTCGGGACGACCCGACCCGCTGCTCGTCTGGACGACCAGGTAACTCACTTGTTCAAGGGAGATTGCCATGGCGCATACCCATTTCACGTCCATTCCTCTGATCGACGTTGCCGGCCTGTATGCCGACGACCCTGCCCAGCGTCAGCGCGTTGCCGATGAGCTGGGCCGCGCGGCTCGCGAGGTCGGCTTTCTGCAGATCATCGGGCACGGCATTTCGCGTGATCTGCGCGACGGGCTGATCCAGCAGGCGCGCCGCTTCTTCGCTCGCCCGCTGGAAGAGAAGATGCGCTTCCATATCGGCCAGTCGGGCAACCACAGCGGTTACGTGCCGGAAGGCGAGGAGCAGTTCGTCGGCGGCAGCAAGGACCTGAAAGAAGCCTACGACGTCAATTACGACTACACCGAGGCGGCCCAGGTCTATCCACTGCTGGGGCCGACGCAGTGGCCGGACTCGGCGGACTTCAAGCGCGAGGTGGGCGCTTACTACCGGGCGGCGCTGGCGCTGGGCGACACGCTGTTTCGTGGCTTCGCCCTGGCGCTGGGGCTGGCCGAGGACACCTTCGCCGGCATCACCCGGCAACCCACCAGCCAGCTGCGCATGATCCATTACCCGCTCGATCCCGACCCGGTGGCTGACCGTCCTGGCATCGGCGCGCACACCGACTATGAGTGCTTCACCATTCTGTTGCCGACGGCCGAAGGCTTGCAGGTGCTCAACGGCGACGGGCAGTGGATCGACGTGCCGCTGGTCGAGGACGCCTTCGTGATCAACATCGGCGACATGCTCGAAGTGCTCAGCAACGGCCATTTCGTCGCCACCTCGCACCGCGTGCGCAAGGTCAGCGAAGAGCGTTTCGCCTTCCCGCTGTTCTGCGCCTGCGACTACCCGACGCGCATCGCGCCGATTGCCGGCCTGCCAGCCCGTGGTGAGCGTGTGTATGCGCCGGTGAGTTGTGGCGATCACCTGTTCGCGCAAACCGCGCAGACCTTCCGCTACCTGCGCGAGCGCCTGGAGGATGGTTCGCTGCAACTGCCGGATGGTGCGGCGGGTTTGTCCAGTTTCGGCCCCTCCAGTGTCGGTCAAGGCCGCCGGGAGGTGATGGCATGAACCTGCTGGAACTGGCGGCACATTACCCGCAGCGCGCCGAGGGGGGCGTACCGGACTGGATGCTCGGGCACTTTCGCCGGCGCAGCATCAGCTTCGCCGATGGCCGCAGCGACCAGCGTACCCAGGTGCACTGGCTGCAAAGCCGCACCTTCACCATAGACCTGCGCCTGCCGGACGCGCCCGCGCTGCCGCTACGGGCCTGGCAGGACTACGACGCCGCCGAGCTGCGCGTGCTCGCCAACCATGAAGGCTGGGTGGCCGACAGCGTCTGGGAGAACGGCTATCTGAGCTGGCACGGTGGCGTGTCCCTGCAACTGCACAACCGCTGGCCGGAGCCGGCGCAGTTGCAGCGCATCGGCAATTGCATGATCGAGTTCGGCACCAGCGGCGCCTATGTCGAGGACTGGCGTTTGCAGGCCAGCAGCGGGCCGTTGATCGGCCTGCGCCTGGTGGAGGAATGCGACGCCGAAAGCGGCGAGGTGCTGCAGCGCGGTGGCGGCCTGATTCTCTGTGGCGAGCAGCTTGGTTGGGTGCAGGGGCGGGCGATTGAGCCGGGTGAATCAGCGCTGCAACTGCGCGAGCGCGCCGAGCTGGCGCGCGGGGATGGCGAGGCCCTGGCCGCGCTGTTCGACTGCGAGACCTCGCTGGCCTACGCCGATCGGCAGGGACGTTATCAGGTGGCGCTGTCCACGCTGCCGGCGCGGGTGGGGCAGAGCATCTCGCTGGAAGGCTTCGAGCTGCCGGGCGCGGGGCGCGTCTGCCAGCACCTGCAACGCGCGGATGGCCGTGCAGTGGTGCGGACGTTCATCATCGATACGCTGGAGCCGGACTGGCGCGCAGACCCGGTTACGCCTTGTACTGATGAAGCGCAACGCTGGTTCGCTGCGGAAGGCGAAACGCTGTCGCGGTATCTGGAGCTGTTGAGTTAGTCAGACGGTGACCGTCTGATTGACCGCTGAAAAGCTCGCCGCTGAAGCGCCTCCCACGGTTTGGTTCCGGTCGATTCGTGGGAGGGGCTTGAGCCGCGATGGTGTCACTGTAGAGTTGGTGCGCACGGCGCACCCTACGGGATCTCGCGCGGTTTGCGCGTCGTAGGGTGCGCCGCGCGCACCGAATACGCCGAGATACGCTACATCTCAGGTCCGTAGCCCGGATGCAATCCGGGGCAAATGTGCCGGTGTTCCCCGGATTCCATCCGGCTACCGTTCGTTGCGCGCGGCGATACGCTCGGCCAGCTCGCTGGGCAATTGCGCTTGCGCCCGGCGCGCTTCGTTCAGCGGGATGTCGTAGGTGATGCGCGCGCCATAGGCGTTGGGCGCCTGCGGGTCGTGGCGCACTTTGTCGAACACCAGCAGGCGGGTGCCGAGGCTGAAGCCTTCGGACAGGTCGTGGGTGACCATGAACACGGTGAGGCGGGTTTCCTGCCACAGCTCCAGCAGCAGCGCGTGCATGTCCTTGCGAATGCCGGGGTCGAGTGCGCCGAACGGCTCGTCGAGCAGCAGCATGCGCGGTTGCATCACCAGTGCCTGGGCGATGGCCAGGCGTTGCTGCATGCCACCGGAAAGCGCGCTGGGGTATTTGTTCAGGGCATGGCCGAGGCCGACCTTGGTGAGGATTTCGGCGGCGCGCTCGCGGGCTTCGCGCTTGGCTGCGCCGAACAACCGACCCAGCAGCTTCGACTTCGGCAGTTCCAGGCCCAGAGCGACGTTGTCCAGCACGCTCAGGTGGGGGAATACCGAGTAGCGCTGGAACACCACGCCACGGCTCGGATCGGGTTCGTTGGGCAGTGCCTGGCCGCCCAGCAACAGCTCGCCACGGCTCGGGCGTTCCTGGCCGAGCAGCATGCGCAGGAAGGTGGATTTGCCGCAGCCGGAGGCGCCCACCAGGGTGCAGAATTCACCCTCGTCGACCCTGATGTTGAGGCGTTCGAGCACGACCAGGTCACCGTATTCCTGCCACAGGTTGCGCGCCTCGATAAAGGCGGCTTTCGCTGTGTTTGCAGGGGCCGTACTGGAGTCGCTCATGGCAGGTTCACTCAGCGGGACGATGTGTTGGCTGAACAGGGTCATGCCTTGCCTCCTTCATGCCAGGGGAAGCACAGGCGCAGTACCTGGCGCAGGCCCAGGTCCATCAGCCAGGCCAGCAGGGTGATCCATACGACGTAGGGCAGGATCACGTCCATGGCCATGTAGCGGCGCACCAGGAAGATGCGGTAGCCGAGGCCGTCGGTACTGGCGATGGCCTCGGCGGCGATCAGAAACAGCCAGGCCGAACCGAGCATCAGGCGCAGCGAGATCAGCAGGCGCGGCATCAGTTGTGGCAGCACCAGGCGCAGGATCAGCGTCCAGGAGTTGGCGCCCAGGGTCTGCGCCTTGATCAGCAGTTCGCCGGGAATCTCGCGGGCGCGCTGTTCGATGTCGCGGGCGATGCAGGGGGTGATGCCGATGACGATCAGCATCACCTTGGACAGCTCGCCGAGGCCGAAGACGATGAACAGGATCGGCAGGATCGCCAGCGGCGGAATCATCGACAGCACCGTGAGCAGCGGCGACAGCGGCGCGCCGAACAACGGCACGCTACCGGCGGCGATGCCCAGCACCAGGCCCAGCAGCGCGGCGATGCCAAGGCCGAGCCCCAGGCGCTGCAGGCTGGAGGCGGTGTCCTGCCAGAACAGGTATTGGCCGCTGCGCTTGTCTTCGCTGAAGGCCAGGCGGTCGATGGCATCGACCATCTGGCTGGCGCTGGGTAGCAGCTTGTCGTTGGGGTTTTCGGCCAGGCGGCTGGTCGAGGCGCTGAAGTAGATGAACAGCAGCAGGGCGAAGGGCAGCAGGATCAGCAGCAGGCGGCCGCTGCGATCCGGGTGGCGGTTGATCAGGCGCATGGATAGTCCTCGTCGGGCCTGGAACGAAATGCGTGCGCAGCTAGCAAGCGCAAGAGCGCGCTGGTTTCGGGCCGTTGGGGGTGACGGCTGGTTGCCGCTGATGCGAGTGGGGCGTACCCATGATGAACCTCCAGTTTGACAGGGGCGGGCAGGAGTTCGCGGCGGTCCCCATGAATGGGGCGCGTTCTCCCGGGCTTTTGTCCCGCCGTGTAACCTCGCTGGAGGTCGCTAGCTCTCGGACCAGTCGCTCGCCTGTGGCGAGCCGGAACCCTAGCCGGCTATTGGCAAATTGTGGTGCCGCGATCCCGGCGAGCCGGGGTGTTCCTGCACACAGGCTCCGTAGCGAACATCGTGCCAGCTAGCCGAGGCGCCTATCTGGCGGGTTTCGTCGCTGCTTATCGCTGCAGGTGCGCGTTATTGGTGCGGCCTGTGATTGGTTTGCTGTGCGATGGGGCGTTACAGCGCCCCTTCGGCGGCCAGCTCCATATAGCGATGGTTGAAGCGCAGCAGAATGCGCTGCGGGTTGCCCAGCGGCTTCTCGCCGCTGAATTCGATACCCAGATTGGTCAGGCCCATGCCGCTCTTGCCCAGCAGGCCATGCGCATCGGCAAAGCGCGCGACCCGTTGCATGAGGTCCGGCAGCTTGCCGGTGCGCGCGAAGTTCAGCGCGCTGCGCGGTGAGTAGAACGAGCGCAGGGTGCCCAACTGGGCGTCGAAGTCCTGCACGCTGGTGTCGGCGGCGGCTGCCATTCTGGCCCTGGCTTCACGCCCGGCCGGGGTGGGCAGGCCGAGCAGGCGCTGGGTCTCGAACCAGGCGCCGGTCAGCGCGCGACCGAACTCCGGGTGCTGGGCAAGGGTCTGGCTGCTGACCACGGTGAGGTCGAGGATTTCGCCGGGAATCAGATTGGAGCTGAACACCTGGCTGACCTCGGCCTTGCGCCGGATCTCGGAGAGGATCGGGTTCCAGGTGATCACCGCGTCGCCCTTGCCGGCGAGGAAGGCATCAGCGATTTCGGTGTCGGAGACGTTGATGATGGTTACGTCGCTTTCGTCGAGCAAGGCCCGCTCCAGAGCCCGGCTGAGCAGGTAATGCGAGACCGAGTTCTCCACCAGCAGCACGCTCTTGCCTTTCAGGTCCTGGATTCTCTGGCCGCTGCCACGCAGCAGCAGGGCGTCGGCGCCGTTGGAGAAATCGCCGATGATCAGCGCGGTGCTGTCCTTGCCGGCAGCTGCGGGAATGGTCAGGGCGTCCATGTTGGTCATGCTGCAGGCGTCGAACTGGCCGGCGGTGTAGCGCTCGATGGAAGCGACATAATCCGGCACTTCCTGCACCTGAATGTCAATTCCATACTTGTCCGCCCACTTCTTCACGATGCCCTGTTCGGCGGCGTAGCCCCAGGGCATCCAGCCGGCGAATATCGACCAGCACAGGGTGAAGGTTCTTGGCGCGGCCTGGGCTGTCGGAGCGCCAAGCAGGCAGGCGCAGAGCAGGACGGTGAGCAGGGAGCGAATGGACATGGAAACCTCGGGTCATGGACGAAAGCGGGAAAGCCGGCAGCCTGGCTGCGCGTTCTCCCGGGCTTTTGTCCCGCCGTGTAACCCCGTGGCTTCCAACCACTGCATGAGGTCGCCCACTCTCGGACCAGCCGCTCGCCTTCTGACGAGCCGGAACCCTAGTCGGCCATTACGATTCGCTACCACTGACGATCCTGTGCATGGATCGGCTTTCCGCAGTGCTGAGCAAGCGAAGGCCATGCCAGCGACAGGGCAATTGTCCTGTGCTGTTGTGGTTTTGCGCTGTCGGTCACAGCCGACGAAATGAATCGCACCTGTTGCGGGCGGCGCTGTCTGATGCGTCAGGGATCACCATCCCGGAGGCCGACATCGGTCGGCGTCGTCCCAGCGGTCACAGGAGGCCGCCATGCCCTACAAGATGCTGTTTTCCGCCCTGCTCTTGATGCTTTCCGGTTGCGCCGTTTATGGCGATGGCTACGACCGTGGCTATCACAATGGCCATGGCTATCGTTACCACGACGGCTACCGGCGCGATTACTACCCGCCGCCACGCTACTACTACGAGGAACGTCGGCATAACTACTACCCGGCTCCTCCGCGCTATGTACCGGCGCCGCCGCCGCGTCATCACTACGGCTACGATCGTCGTTATCGCGACGGCTACAAGCACCAGCAGCCGCGACATGATTATCGCCGTGACCAGCGTCGTCAGGAGCATCGCGGCGGGCAGATGCCGCGCGGCTGGGACGCCGGCCGCAATACGCAGCATCGTTACTCCAACGGGCGCAGCCACAACGAACAACGCCGTAGCGGCGAGCGCCGCTGGTAAGCCCTACCTCAATCCGCCGCGTGCCCGGCACGCGGCGTTTCCTCATCGACCCGACGAATCGCTGCGACCATGGCCTGCGCCGCTGGCGACAGGCTGTGGCCGGCGCGGCTGACCAGGCCATAGGCCGAATGCTGATGCAGGCCCTGGGGCAACAGTGGCAGCAGGGCAAGCTGAGCGCTGTGAAGTTCGTCGGCGATCACGTCCCAGGGCGCCATGCTCAGCACATCGCTGTCGGCCACCAGGCGCTTGAGCACCAGGAAATTGTCGCATTGCACGCTCAACGGCTGCGCGCGCCCGCTGGCCTGACCCAGGCTGCGTTCGACCACCTCTGGCAGCTGTGTGCCGGCGAGGGGAAAGTCGAGCAGGTCGCGCAGGTGCAGGTTGCGCCGCTGCAGCAGCGGATGAGCCGGACGGCAGAACAGCACGCCCTCGTGCACGCGCAGCGGTTCGATGTGCAACTGGGCGTCGTCCTGCAGTTCGCGAATATCGGCGACGAACAGCTCGATGGCCGAGTCCAGCAGGCTGTCGCGCAGTTCCAGCCAGTTGGCGATGTCCAGTTTCACCTGCACCCGTGGATAACGCTGCAGCAACTGCCCGAGCGCCTGCGGGATCAGGCGCGCGGCCGGGTAGGGGCCGGCGCCGAGGCGCAGTTCGCCGGCCTCCAGATTGCCCAGCTGATTGACCGCATTGCTCAGCGCCAGGCTACCGGCGAGCAGGCGGCGCGCGTGCTCCAGCACCAGGCGGCCATGGGCGGTGAGGCTGACGCCACGGTTGTGGCGATCCACCAGGGTGCAGCCGAGCTGGCTTTCCAGTGCCTGGATGCTGCGGCTCAGCGCCGGCTGACTGAGGTGCACGGCTGCTGCCGCGCGGGCGAAATGCTGGTGTTCGGCGAGGGCGACGAAGTGGCGGAGCTGGCGTAGATCGTTCATGCGCCTCCTGCATTGACTGGTCTATTCGAATGCATTGGAATTATCGGTCGGCCTTTGCCAACCTGCCAATACTCCAACAACAAGATCTTCCAACGCCATGAGCCCATTCTCTCGCTTCAGCGGCCTGTTGCTGGCCGTCGCCCTGCCATTGAGCGCCTCTGCCGAGCTGCCGGCCGAGCGCATCGAGCCCAGTATCAACGCCGAACTGGCTGCCCACACCAAGGTGTTCGCCCAGCAGCTCTATCGCGTCGCCGACAACGTCTATTCGGCGGTCGGCTGGCAACTGGGCAACGTGGTGATGATCGAGGCGCCGCAGGGGCTGATCATCGTCGATACCGGCGAGTCGGTCAGCGAGTCGCGCAAGATCATGGCCGAGTTCCGCAAGCTCACCGACAAGCCGGTCAAGGCGGTGGTCTACACCCACTTTCATCCGGATCACATCAACGGCGTGCAGGCATTCGTCAGCCGCGAGCAGGTGGAGCGCGGCGAGGTGCAGATCTACGCCCACGAGACCCTGCTGCAGAACGTGGTGGCGCAGGGCGCGCTGGTCGGGCCGATTCTCGGCGTACGTTCGGCGTACAGCTTCGGCTCCTTCCTGCCGGCCAGCGATCAGGAGGGCATGAACGCTGGCATCGGCCCGTTGGTCAAACCCGAGCCGTCGTCCTTCATCGCGCCGACCCTGACCTTTGGCGAGCGCCTGGACACCACCATCGCCGGCCTCGACGTGCAGTTTCTGCACGTGCCCAGCGAGGCGCCGGACGAGATCACTCTGTATCTGCCGGCCAACCGTGTGCTGATCAGCGCCGAGGTCGATCAGGGCCCGACCCTGCCGAACATCCACACGCTGCGCGGCACCCAGTTCCGCGATCCGGTGCAGTGGGTCGAGAGCCTGGACAAGCTGCGCGCCTACCAGGCCGAGTACATGGTGCCGCTGCATGGTCGGCCCGTCAGCGGCCAGGACAAGGTCGAGGAGGTGCTGCGCATGACCCGCGATGGCATCGCCTATATCCACGACCAGACCGTGCGCTGGATGAACAAGGGCCTGACGCCCGACGAGTTGGTGGAGAAGGTCAAACTGCCGCCGCATCTGGCCGGCTACACGCCCTACCTGCGCGAGTACTACGGCACGGTGAAACACAGCGTGCGGCAGATCTACAACGGTTACCTGGGCTGGTTCCAGGGTGACCCGGCAGACCTTGACCCGACGCCGCCACGGCAGCAGGCCGAACGCCTGATCGCCCTGGCCGGCGGTCGTGAAAAACTGCTGCTGGAAGCCGGCAATGCCTACCTCAAGGGCGACTATCAGTGGGCTGCCGAATTGTCCGGCTATGCCATTCGCGTCGACCACGAAGACATGCTGGCGCGCGAGATCAAGGCGCGCAGCTTCCGCAAACTGGGCTATGCCAGCATGAACATCAACTGGCGCAACTGGTACCTGATGAGCGCCATGGAGCTGGAGGGCAAGCTCGACGGCGACGTCATTCGCCAGCGCTCGGTGGAGATGCGCAAGGTCTTTCTCTCACCGGACATGGTGCGCAGCTTCACCCCGCAGAGTTTCCTGCAGAACTGGGTGACTCGCATTGATCCGGCGAAGGCCGGCGATCTCGAGTTGACCCTGGGCTTCAGCTTCCCCGACGTGGACGAGCAATGGGCGCTGGAGGTTCGGCGCGGCGTCGCGCAGCTGCACAGGGGCATTCCCGAAGGCACCGCGTTGCGCCTGAGCATGGACAAGCGCTTCATGGAAACCCTGTTGACCGGTGAGGGTGGCCTGGTCAAGGGCGCGCTGCTCGGCGACGTGAAGGTCGACGGCAACCTGCTGGAGATTCGCCGCTTCCTCAACTGTTTCGACTTCAGCGACGAGGCGTTCGGCCTGACCCTGCGTTAGCGGCGCGACAGGCTCCCTGTAGGGTGCGCCATGCGCACCAGCCTTGCCGGGAAAGGCCCCCGTGCGCGCGGCGCACCCTACGGCGGCAGCGCGACAGGCTTCGTGTAGGCTGCGCCATGCGCACCAGCCTTGCCGGGAAAGGCCCCGGTGCGCACGGCGCACCCTACGGCGGCAGTGCGAGAGGCTTCGTGTAGGCTGCGGCGCGGCTGTGCTTGTATGCGCACTGGCTGCAGGCGCTATTCCACGAACAACTGCTGCACCACCGAGAAATCCTGCTTGCCCTTGCCCTGCTTGAGCAGCAGGCGGTAGAGCTGCAGGGCCAGGGCGCCCATCGGTGTGCTGTTGCCGCTGTGGCTGGCGGTTTCCTGGGCCAGGCCGAGGTCCTTGGCCATCAGTTCGGCCATGAAACCGCCGCTGTAGCCTTTCGATGCGGGGGCGCTTTCCATCACGCCGGGCCAGGGGTTGTACTTCTCCAGCGTCCAGTTGCCGCCGGAGCTCTGCCGCATGATCTCGGCCAGCACCGCCGGCTCCAGGCCGTTGGCCACGCCCATGGCCATAGCTTCGGCGGTGGCGATCATCTGCACGGCGAGCACCTGGTTGTTGCACACCTTGGCCACCTGGCCGGCGCCTTCGGGGCCGGCGTGGAAGATGTTCTTGCCCATGGCGGCGAGCAGCGGTCTGGCTTTCTCCAGCGCTTCGGCTTCACCACCCACCATGAAGGTCAGGGTGCCGGCTGCCGCACCGCCGGTACCGCCGGATACCGGCGCATCGAGCAGAGCAATGCCGCGCTCGCGGGCGGCGGCGTGCACCTTGCGCGCCGACTCCGGGGCGATGGTCGAGCACTCGATCACCAGCGTGCCGGCGGGCAGCCGCGCAAGCAGGCCTTCATCGCCCAGGTACAAGCCTTCCACATGACGGCTGGCCGGCAGCATGCTGATCACTACCTGTGCCTGATCGATGGCGTCGGTGGCACTAGCGGCCGCCACGGCACCTTCGCCAGCCAGGGTGTCGACGGCGCTGCGCACCAGGTCGAAGACTGTCAGCGGATAGCCCGCCCTGAGCAGGTTGCGGGCCATGGGCAGGCCCATGTGGCCGAGGCCGATAAAGGCGGTTTGGGTCATGGCAGCTTTCCTTTCTCTTGGGGCGCTTCGCGCTTCGATTGTCATTGTTCGAGGATTGCGTGTGAGCTCTCCCGGAGTGCATCCGGGCTATATGTAGGGTGCGCCGTGCGCACCGAGTCGGCGCGGCATCCTAAAGGTCCGCCAACGGGTGTTCGCCCTCCCAGGCTGGCGCGAAGTGCGCTTCGACCACGGCAGCCGGGATTGCGGCCACGTCCGGCCAGTGCCAATGCGGCGTTTGATCTTTGTCGATCAGGCGGGCGCGCACGCCTTCGGGGAATTCCGGGTGGCGGCAGCAGTTCAGACTCATGGCGTATTCCATGCGAAACACCTCGGCCAGCGACAGGTGGCGGGCGCGGCGGATCTGCTGCCAGACCAGGTGCGCGGTCAGCGGGCAGCCATGGGTCAGGGTCCTGGCGGCGCGGGCGAGCTGGGCGTCGTCATCCGCTTGCAGTGCGCTGAGCGCGTGTACGGCAGCCGGCAGATCGGCGACGTCGAGCAGCTCATCGATACGCTCGCGGCGCGGCAACCATTGGGCCGCCGGCAGTTCGCCGCGCGCTTCGTTCTCCAGCGCGCGCAGCAGGCTGTGCAGTTGCAGGTCGGCTTGTTCGCGCCAGTTCAGTTGCACCAGACCTTCGAGCAGCGCCTCCTGCTGGTCGTCGCGCAGGCAGCGGTCGGCCAGGTTCAGGTCCAATGCATCGCGGGCATTGATGCTCGCAGCGGTGAGACCCAGGAACAGACCCAGGCGACCCGGCAGGCGGGCGAGGAACCAACTGCCGCCAACGTCCGGGTACAGGCCGATGTTGATTTCCGGCATGCCCAGGCGGCTGCTCGGGGTGACGATGCGGATGCCGGCGCCCTGCATCAGGCCCATGCCGCCACCCAGCACGTGGCCATGGGCCCAGCAGATCAAGGGCTTGGGGTAGGTGTGGATGCGATGGTCGAGGCGATATTCGTCGGCGAAGAAGCGTCGTGCCAGGGCCGGTATTTCGCCTGGCTGTTCGCGACACTGATTGACCAGTTGCACCACATCGCCGCCGGCACAGAAGGCCTTGGGGCCGTTGCCGCGCAGCATCACGCAGGCGATGGTCGAGTCTTCTGCCCAGGCCTTCAGGCGTTCGTCGAGTGCTTCGATCATCGGCAGGGAGAGCGCGTTGAGGCTCTTCTCCGCGTCCAGGCTGGCGATGCCGATGCGGTAGCCGTGCAGGCTGGGGCGTTCTTCGAATTGCAGGTTCATATAGGTTTCCAGCGTGGTGCGGGGCGGTTCTGGTGGATGTAAAAAGCGACATCCACCCTACGGGCCTGGCCGATTGCGGTGCGCACGGCGCACCCTACGATGCCGCGGATCATTTGTTGCGCCACTGCGGGTCGCGTTTTTCCAGAAAGGCGTTGACCCCTTCACGGGTGTCGTCGGCGTCGAACAGGTCGACGAAGCGCTCGCGTTCTTCCGGCAGCCAGGTGTTGGAGCCACGCTCGCGAGCGCCCTGGATCAGCGGCTTGATGGTGCGTACCGCCACCGGGCTTTGCCGCGCCACTTTGGATGCCAGCAGCAGGGCGGTGCCCCGTGCTTCGCCAGTGTCCACCACCTGTTCGACCAGGCCGATGCGCAGGGCGGTTTCGGCGTCGATGCGTTCGCCGCAGAGGATCATGCGCTTGGCCCAGCCCTCACCCACCAGCCAGGGTAGTGCCTGGGTACCGCCGGCGCAGGGCAGCAGGCCCACGGCGGCTTCCGGCAAGGCCATCTGTGCCTGGCGTTCGGCGATGCGGATATCGCAGGCCAGCGCGCACTCCAGGCCGCCGCCCATGGCGTAGCCGTTGATCGCGGCGATGGACACGCCGCGAAAGTCGCGCAGGGTCTCGAAGGCCTCACCGAAGCGCCGTGCCATCTCACGGGCACGCGCCTTGTCGCCATCGGCGAACATGTTCAGGTCGGCGCCGGCGGAAAAGAACTTCGGCCCCTGGCCGGTCACCACCAGGGCGTAGACCTCGTCGTCACGGTTGAGATGCTCGACCACCTGCTTGAGACCGATCAGCGAGTCGCGGTCCCAGGTGTTGGCAGGCGGATGGTTGATGGTGATCAGCGCAGTGTGGCCGTGCTTCTCCACGGTGAGCTTGTGGGTCAGGTCGAAGATGCCGGACTTGTAGGTTTCGATGGCGGTGCTCATAGCGGTCCTCGTCAATTTTCTCCCCTCACCCATTGATGGGCGAGGGGCGGGGGAGGGGGGAACGGTTACAACAGGCGATCGAGCATGCCACCCTGCAGGAGCAGGCGGCGGGCGACGATCACCCGCATGATCTCGTTGGTGCCTTCCAGTATCTGGTGCACGCGGGCGTCGCGTACCCAGCGCTCCAGCGGATAGTCATTCAGATAGCCGTAGCCACCGTGCAGTTGCAGCGCTTCGTTGCACAGGTCGAAGCACTGGTCGGTGGCGAAGCGCTTGGCCATGGCGCAGTACAGGCTGGCTTCGCCGTGGCCATGGTCGAGCTTGTGCGCGGCCAGGCGCACCATCTGCCGGCTGGCGGTCAGGGCGGTGAGCATGTCGGCCAGCTTGAACTGCAGGGCCTGGAACTGGCTGAGCGGCTTGCCGAACTGCTTGCGTTCTTCCACGTAGCGCAGGCTCTGCTGCAGCGCTGCCTGGGCCGCACCGAGCGAGCAACTGGCAATATTGATGCGCCCGCCATCGAGGCCCTTCATGGCGTAGACGAAGCCTTCACCTTCCGGGCCGATGCGGTGGCTGGCAGGAATGCGCACGCCTTCGAAGCTGATGGTGCGTGTCGGCTGCGCTTTCCAGCCCATCTTGTCTTCGTTGCGTCCGTAGCGCACGCCGGGCGCATCGGCGGGTACCAGAAAGCAGGAAACACCTTTGGCACCATCCTCGCCGGTACGCGCCATGACGACCAGTACCTGCGTGCTTCCCGCACCGGAAATGAAGCACTTGCTGCCGTCGATCACGTAGTCGCTGCCGTCGCGCCGCGCGCGGGTGCGCAGGTGGGCAGCGTCGGAGCCGGCGTCCGGTTCGGTCAGGCAGTAGGAGGCCAGCAACTGGCCGTTGATCAGTCCCGGCAACCAGGCATCCTTCAGCGCCTGGTCAGCGAAGCTGGCGAGCATCCAGGTGGCCATGTTGTGGATGGTCAGGTAGGCGGTGGTGGCCACGCAGCCGGCCGCCAGTTGTTCGAAAATCAGTGAGCTGGACAGCCTGGACAGGCCCAGGCCGCCATCTTCTTCGCGCAGATACAGGGCCAGGTAGCCCTGTTCGGCAGCGCGGCGAATCACTTCGACAGGGAAGTGCTGCTCGCGATCCCACTCGGCAGCGTGGGGCGTCAGCTCCCGCGCGGCGAAGGCGCGGGCGCTGTCGGTCAGCAGGCGTTGTTCATCACTGAGTTCGAAGTCCATGGCATCTCATTGCAAGGTCAGGGGTTGGTCGCCGGCGCGGCGTTCGGCCTGCCACTCGGCGAGGTTGGGCAGCGCGCTGCTGGCATCGAGGCGGTCGACGATTTCGAAGTAGTCCTGCTTGAGCGGGTCCTTGAGCACCTCGTCGCGCGGCTTGACCTTGACCGCGTAGACCGTCTGCAGGTTCTGATGGTCGAAGGTACGCCATTGCTGCTCGTCCTTGAGCAAGGTGTAGCTGTGGCCTTCCAGCGCCTTGATCAGCGCTTCGCTGTCGAGGCTCCTGGCTCGCGTGGCGGCGTCGGCCCATTGCTGGACGATGCTGTAGGCCGATGCGGCAGAGCTGGAGGGGTACATCTCGTAGCGGGTCTTGAAGGCTTCGACGAAGGCTTCGCCGCGAGCGGATTTTTCCAGCGCCGGCACACGCCAGGTCCAGGGCTCGGTGCCAATCACGCCCTGCATCAGGTCGGGGCCGGCCTGTTCGACCATGCTCTGGGTCAGGTTCGGCGCGACGATCTGCATGCGTTCGGTCAGGCCCAGGTCCTTGGCGATGCGCATGGCGCGCACCAGATCTTCGCCGAACAGCACCAGGGCGAGGATCTCGGCGTTGCTGGCGGCGGCCTGGGTCAGCGCGTCCTGATAGTCAGCCAGGCGCGCACCCGGGAAGGGGATGCGCAGGCTGGTGTGCCGTGCGGTATCGTCGGTGGCCGTGGCCTGACGCAGCGAGGCCTCGGTGGTGTGGCCCCAGGTGTAGTCGGAGGTGACGTAGAAGTAGCGCTTGTTCGGCAGGGTCTTGCTCAGGTACTGGCCGAGCACCCGGGCGCTCATCCAGGCGTTGTTGCACTCGCGGAACATGTAGCGGTGGCCATCCTTGCCCGTGGTGTCATTGGAGTAGGTGAGGGTGCCGAAGTACAGCAGGCCGTGCTGCTTGGCGCGCTTGCCTGCAGCGATGGCAACCGCGCTGGAGGAGCCGCCGAAAAGCATCGCCGCGCCCTCGGCGGCCAGCTTGTCGACGTTCTTCTCTGCCTTGGCCGGACGCGAGGCGGTGTCCTTGCTGGACAGGCGCAAAGGTCTGCCCAGCACACCGCCCGTTGCGTTGATTTCGTCGATGGCCAGCAGGGCTCCACGCATCTGCGCCAATCCCTCCTCCTTGTATGGTCCGGTGCGCGGGTAATTGAGGCCGAGGGTGATCGGCTCGGCAGCCTGCGCACAGGCGGTAAGTGCGGCCCACAGGGCCAGCGTGGTGGACAGTTGGCGCATTGCAGTTCTCCTTGTTTTTGTTCTGCTGAGAACAGTTTTACGCCGCTCGTCCAGTTCGAGTGATCGTCTATTAGTCTAAGAAACTGTCACCCGCTTCTCATTTCAGCTGAATAGTCATGTTCGGGCCCTCGCCAAGAGGCTGGTCGTCGAACCAACGGCTGGTCACCGTCTTGGTTTCGCTATAGAAACGCACCGCCTGTTTGCCGTAGGCATGCAGGTCGCCATAGAACGAGCCCTTCCAGCCGGTGAAGGAGAAGAACGGCAGCGGCACCGGAATCGGCACGTTGATGCCCACCTGGCCGACTTCAATCGCGTGCTGGAAATGCCGCGCAGCGCCGCCGGAGCGGGTGAACAGGCTGGTGCCGTTGCCGTAGGGGCTGGCGTTGACCAGTTCGATGGCTTCTTCCAGGGTCGCCACCTCCATGCACACCAGCACCGGGCCGAAGATCTCCTCGCGGTACAGGCCCATCTTCGTCGTCACGCCACGGAACAGTGTCGGCCCGACCCAGTTACCGTCCGGGTAGCCGTCCACCGTGCAGTGCGAGCCGTCGAGCAGGCAGTCGGCGCCTTCGGCCTTGCCTTCCTCTATCAGGCGCAGTACGCGCTGGCGCGCCTGTGGGCTGATCAGCGGGCCATAGGCGGCACCACTGTCCTGCCAGTGACCAGGGCGCAGCTCGGCCATTTGCTTGGCCAGCTCGTCGATCCACTGTTTCGATTCGCCGACGAACACCGCCACGCTGATCGCCATGCAGCGCTGCCCGGCCGCGCCGCAACTGGCGCCGAGCAGGTTGCTGAGCACTTGATCCTTGGGTGCGTCAGGCATGATCACCATATGGTTCTTGGCCCCGGCGAAGGCCTGCACGCGTTTCAGGTGCTGGGTGCCGGTGCGATAGACATGCTGGCCTACCGTCACCGAACCGACGAAGGACACCGCGCGCACCAGTGGATGCACCAGCAGCGCATCGACCTGCTCGCGCCCGCCATGCAGCACCTGCAGCACGCCGGCCGGTGCGCCAGCTTCGAGGAACAGTTCGGCCAGGCGATTGGGCGTCATCGGGTCCTGTTCCGAGGGTTTGAGAATGAAGGTGTTGCCGCAGGCGATGGCCAGCGGAAACATCCACAGCGGGATCATCGCCGGGAAGTTGAACGGGGTGATGCCGACGCACACGCCCAATGGCTGGACCCAACTGGCGGTGTCGATCTCGCGGGCGACGTTCTCCACCGTCTCGCCCATCATCAGGCTGGCGATGTTGGCGGCATGCTCGGCCACTTCGATACCGCGCCAGACGTCGCCCTTGGCATCGGCGAAGGTCTTGCCGGTTTCCGCCGCGAGAATCTGTGCCAGCTCGTCGTGATGCTCCTTGAGCAGATGCTGGTAACGCAGCATCAGGCGGGCGCGCTCCGATACCGGTACTTCGCGCCAGGCGAGGAAGGCTTTCTGCGCGCCGTTGACTGCGGCTTCGATTTCCTCGGCAGTGGCCTTGGGGGCGAGGGCGATCACCTCCTGGGTGGCCGGGTCGGTGACGTCGATCAGCTCATGGGCCTGGCTGGTTTGCCAGTGACCGTCGATCAGTTGCGGTAGCGTGCGGGGCATGGTCGCCTCCTGTTGTTCTTGTATGGGCTTCTTTATAGCCACTCGCTGCCGCTTTGTGGATTGACGATCTTGGTCTGGGGATGGACGATCTTGTCATTCGTTTGGAACAGCAGAGGTGGGCAAGTGGGGATGCGGGTGGAAACCTCCAATTGGCCGTTGCCCGTTGGTGGGCAGCGCTTCATCACGCCGCCGCGCCTGCGCCGTCTGCTGGCACGCCATCCGTTGAGCGCTGGGTGCTATCCCTTGGCCATCGGGTTTTACCCCGATGCGGTCGGTCACCAGATGCGTCGCGCGCAACCGGATGACCACCTGCTGATCTACTGCCGCTCGGGCAAGGGCTGGTTGGAAACCACGGATGGACGATTCGAGGTCACTGCAGGTGATCTTCTATTGCTGCCCAAGGACGTGGCGCATGCCTATGGCGCCGACGGCTCAAGCCCCTGGACCCTCTACTGGGTGCACTTCGACGGCAGTCTCGGCGAGGACTTCCTGCACCTGCTGGGCACTCAACCGCACCGGCGCATCGGCGTGCAGCCCAGGCTGATCGGCGATTTCGAGGCGTTGCTGGGCTTGCAGCGCCAGAGTCTCAATGCGTTGCCCTTCATCCACGCTGCGCACCGCTTGCAGGCGATGCTCAGTTCGCTGGCGGTACTACCGGCGCGGGTCAACCTCAAGTCCGGCCGCGTGCTGGATATCGAGGCGGTGCAGGCGGTGATGCGCGAGCACCTGCACGGCAGTCTCAACCTCGACGAGCTGGCGGCGCAGTTCAAGCTGTCGCGCTTTCACTTCGCCAAGACCTATCGTGCACTGACCGGTCACGCGCCGATCCAGGACTTCATTCAGTTGAAGATGGCCCTGGCCTGCCGCCTGCTCGATCGCGGCGATGCCGAAGTGCGGCAGGTCGCCGAGCAACTGGGCTACGACGACCCTTATTACTTCTCACGGCTGTTTCGCAAGGTGGTGGGCATGGCGCCCAGTCATTATCGAGCGCTGCACCTGGGGTAGGAGAGGGGCTCAGGGTCGGGTGCGCCATGCGCATCGCCTGCTCAGTCAATGTAAGGTGATACACCGGCTGGAGGCTTTCAGGCCAGCATGCGCAGCCATAACTGTTGCTCGGCCAGCAGCCCATCGCGCAGGCTGGTGAGCGGTTGTTCAAGCCCCAGTCGGCGGATGCGCATGGCCGCTTCCGGCATTTGCGTCACCTTGGCCTGACCTTTGAGAAAACGGGTGAGCAGGGCGAAGCGGATGGCGTCGGGGACAGTGACATGATGGCGGGGACTGCCGTGAAACCGCAGCGGCGTAGTGAAATGCTGGCAGAGCCCTGGCCTGAAGCCGATGCTCGGCTGCTGCCTTGACTTGCCCGGCCCCCTTCACTAGCGTGCCTGCACTTGTTTTGACCCTGCAGGAAAACCGCATGACCGATGATCGCATCAAGCTCGAAGCCAGCTGGAAACACGCGCTGCGCGAGGAGTTCGACAAGCCTTACATGAGCGAGCTGCGTGCGTTCCTGCAGGCGGAGAAGGCGGCCGGCAAGGAAATCTTTCCACCAGGTCCGCTGATCTTCAATGCGCTCAACTCCACGCCGCTGGATCAGGTCAAGGTGGTGATCATCGGTCAGGACCCTTACCACGGTCCGGGTCAGGCGCATGGCCTGTGCTTCTCGGTGCAGCCGGGCGTGCAGACGCCGCCGTCGCTGCTGAACATCTACAAGGAGCTCAAACGCGACCTGAACATCGACATTCCAGTCCACGGCTACCTGCAGAGTTGGGCCGATCAGGGCGTGCTGCTGCTCAACACCTCGCTGACCGTCGAGCGCGCCAATGCCGGCTCGCATGCCGGCAAGGGCTGGCAGTTCTTCACTGATCGGGTGATCGAGGTGGTCAGCGAACAGCAGCCCAAGCTGGTGTTTCTGCTCTGGGGCGCCCATGCGCAGAGCAAGCAGCGCCTGATCGACCCGACCAAGCACCTGGTGCTGCGCTCGCCACATCCGTCGCCGCTGTCGGCGCATCGCGGCTTCATCGGCAATGGTCATTTCAGTCGCTGCAACCAGTTCCTCAGTCAGAACGGCATGAGCCCCATCGACTGGCGCTTGCCGGCGCTATAGCGAGATCGCGTCGTAGGGTGCGCCGTGCGTACCGGCTTACCTGGTGCGTACGGCCTGGTTAGCCCCACGACACCCTGAGTCTATCGGCTGCCGTTGTTTCAACGACTGACTACTGACTCGCCTCCCTGGCACTGTTGCGCAGCCAGGTCGGCATGCAGGCTTTTCAGGCGCGTATCGGCTCGCTCCATCTGTTTTGAGTCGGCTTGGGCGACCAGGTCCACGATCATCTCGGCCATGGCCTGACGGGTCTTATCAAAACTGGACTGGTAGGCCTCTGTGTAGAAGCGCTCGCGCTGTTGCAGCAGGGCGGTCATGCGCGCAGCGAAATCGTCGCCACGGCGTACTTCCAATGCCTCACGCAGAGCCTGTTGCCAGGCCATGCGGTTTTCCAGCCAGATCTTGTTCTGTTCGCCCAGGCCCTGTGCCCAGCTCTGCACCCGCTCGCGCTGCCCGGCGTTCAGCGTGCCGAACCAGGGCTGCAGGCGCTCTTCCATACGCTCGGCGCGCCGACTGACCTGTTCCTGCACGGGCGGCTCGAGAAACTCTTCACGCAGCTTGGCGTTCTGCTCGTCCATTGCCGCCAATAGCTGATCGACCTGACGCGGGCTGAGGCCGCGCAGCAGTTCGATGGCGCTGGGCGTGATCTCCACGGCGATGCGCTGCATGGCCTGTTCGAAGTCGGCCAACTGGTTGGCCATCAGCTCGCTGTCACGGCTGCTCAGCGCCTGCTGACTGCGTTGCAGCCAGTCGAGGTAACGCGGCAGCTCGACGCTGCAATGCCAGGCCAGGTGCTCCTGCAGTTGGGGTTTGAGCCAGGCGCTCTGTTCGCTGGTCAGCGCCACGTAGTCGCCCAGCTTCCAGGGGATCAGCCAGTCGAGGTTGCGATAGGCCAGGCCGACACGGCTGCAGGCGCTCAGCAGCAGGGTGATGGCCAGTAGCAGGAGCAGAGGCTTGCGCATGAGCGGGACTCGCGAGAGTAGAGCTGTTGAGACTAATACTCGTCGAGGCTGACGCAAGAGGGCGGAAATATCCGCTCAAGACTTCGCTGGTGTGAGGTTCGGATCGCGGGCAAAAGGGATTCTTTGCATGGGTTGGGAACGTGCGGATTGATCCTGGACTGGTAAGTTTGTGTGCGTCTTGCTCACGGGCTTGGCACTATCCATTAGCGCATGTGCTGAGCGTTTGGGTTGCGTCCGTAAGGGGCGAAACCAAGACGAGAGATCGACACGCTAACGATCTTTACCAGAATATAAATAACGCAAAAGAACACACGCACTTTCCAGTCCAGTGTCAAAAACATCCAAATAGGAATAACCAATAAAAAACCGCCCCGAAGGGCGGTTCCGATGTCGCAGGTTGCGCTTAGCCACCGAGGTAGGCGTCGCGCACCTTGGGGTCGCTGAGCAGCTCTTCACCGCTGCCGCGCATGACGATGTGGCCGTTCTCCAGCACGTAGCCGCGATCCGCCAGCTTCAGCGCCTGATTGGCGTTCTGCTCGACCAGGAACACGGTCACGCCGTCCTTGCGCAGTTGCTCGATGATGTCGAAGATCTGCTGGATGATGATCGGCGCCAGACCCAGCGACGGCTCGTCGAGCAGCAGCAGGTTGGGTTTGCTCATCAAGGCACGACCGATGGCGAGCATCTGCTGCTCGCCGCCGCTCATGGTGCCGGCGCGCTGGGCGAAGCGCTCCTTCAGGCGCGGGAACAGGTGCAGCACCTTGTCCAGTTGCTCCTGATTGTCCGCCTTGTCACCGAAGAAGCCGCCCATGGCCAGGTTTTCCTCGACGGTCAGGCGGGCGAACACGCGGCGGCCTTCCGGCACGATGGCGATGCTCTTGCGCATGATCTCCGGGGTGTCCATGCCCACCAGCTCTTCACCCATGTAACGGATGCTGCCGCTGGTGGCGCGCGGGTTGCCGCACAGGGTCATCAGCAGGGTCGACTTGCCGGCACCGTTGGCGCCGATCAGGGTGACGATCTCGCCTTTCTGCACTTCGATGCTGACGTCGTGCAGGGCCTGGATCTTGCCGTAGAAGGTTGAGACGTTGTTGAAGCTCAGCATGGATTACGCCTCCCCCAGATAGGCTTTGATCACGTCCGGGTTGTTGCGGATGTCGTCCGGCGTGCCGTCGGCCAGGGGAGTGCCCTGGTTGATCACGTAGATGTGGTCGGAAATGCTCATCACCAGCTTCATGTCGTGCTCGATCAGCAGCACGGTGACATTGTGCTCGTCACGCAGCACGCTGATCAGCGCTTTCAGGTCTTCGGTTTCACGCGGGTTGAGACCGGCGGCCGGCTCGTCGAGCATGAGGATGCTTGGGCGCGTCATCATGCACCGGGCGATTTCCAGGCGACGCTGCTGACCGTAGGCCAGGGTGCCCGCCTCACGGTTGGCGAAGTCCACCAGGTCGACCTGTTCCAGCCAGTGGGCGGCGTAGTCCATGGCCTCGCGCTCGCTGCGGCGGAATGCCGAGGTCTTGAACAGACCCGCCAGGTAGCTGGTGTTGAGATGGCGATGCTGGGCGATCAGCAGGTTTTCCACCGCCGTCATGTCCTTGAACAGACGCACGTTCTGGAAGGTGCGCACCACGCCCTTGCGGGCGATCTTGTGGCCGGGCAGGCCTTCGATCGCCTCGCCGTTCAGGCGGATGCTGCCCGAGCTTGGCTGATAGAAGCCGGTCAGGCAGTTGAAGACGGTGGTCTTGCCGGCGCCGTTCGGGCCGATCATCGACACCACCTGCTTTTCCTTGACGTTCAGGCCCACCCCGTTGACGGCCAACAGGCCGCCGAAACGCATGGACAGGCCGCTTACTTCGAGAATCGTGCGGCTCATCGCTTCAGCTCCAGGTGGGGACGTTGCATCGGCAGCAACCCTTGCGGGCGCCAGATCATCATGAAGATCATGACCAGGCCGAAGATCAGCATGCGGTACTCGCTCAGCTCACGCATCTCCTGCAGCATCACCATGACGATGGCGGCGAGGATCACGCCCAACTGAGAGCCCATGCCGCCGAGCACGACGATGGCGAGGATCATCGCCGACTCGATGAAGGTGAACGACTCCGGTGTCACCAGGCCCTGGCGCGCAGCGAAGAAGCTACCGGCGAAACCGGCCAGGCTGGCACCGATGGTGAAGGCCGAAAGCTTGATCACGGTGGGGTTCAGGCCCAGCGCGCGGCAGGCGATCTCGTCTTCACGCAGGGCTTCCCAGGCACGCCCGATCGGCATGCGCAGCAGGCGGTTGACCAGGAACAGGGTCAGCAGCACCAGCAGCAGGGCGATCAGGTAGAGGAAGATCACCTTGTACTGCGAGTTGTAGGCGATTTCGAAGTAGCCATGGAAGGTCGGCATGTCGGCCGGCACGCGGCGCTCGAAGGACAGACCGAACAGGGTCGGCTTGTTCTCGTTGGCGATACTCAGGCCGTTCGGGCCACCGGTCAGTTCGGTGAGGTTACGCAGCAGAATGCGGATGATCTCGCCGAAGCCCAGGGTCACGATGGCCAGGTAGTCGCCGCGCAGGCGCAGCACCGGGAAACCGAGCAGGAAGCCGAACAGCGCAGCCATCATCCCGGCGATCGGCAGGCACATCCAGAAACTCAGGCCGAAGTAGTGCGAGAGGATCGCATAGCTGTAGGCGCCGACCGCGTAGAAGCCGACGTAACCCAGGTCGAGCAGACCGGCCAGACCGACCACGATGTTCAGGCCAAGGCCGAGCATCACGTAGATCAGGATCAGCGTGGCGATATCCACCGAACCTCGGCTGGCGAAGAACGGCCACACCAGCGCCACCATGACCATCGCCAGAATGATCCAGCGCTGGGTGGAGGGCAGGGTGAGGAAGTTGCCGACCTGACCGGAGCCGCTGGGCAGCTTGGGCAGCTTGGCCCAGGTCGGAGTCAGTCGGTCACGCAGCAATTGCCAGAGGAAGATCAGCGTAGCAGCGCCGCCGATGCACCAGAGTTCGAAGGCACTTGCGCCTTCCACGCGCAGGCTGATGCCGACGGTGGAGAGTTTCAGGCCCAGGACCGGGTAGGAAATGATCAGCACCAGCAGGGCGCTGAAAATCGCGGATTTGATGTTGCGGCTCATACCTTTTCCACCTCCGGGCGGCCAAGGATGCCGGTTGGACGGAACAGCAGCACCAGCACCAGCAGGCTGAAGGCCACTACGTCCTTGTATTGATCACCGAAGATATCGGCGCCGAATGCTTCGGCAACGCCCAGCAGCAGGCCGCCGAGTACCGCGCCAGGGATGCTGCCGATGCCACCGAGTACCGCAGCGGTGAAGGCCTTGATGCCGGCGAGGAAGCCCAGGTGCGGGTTGATCACGCCGTAGTTCATGCCCAGCAGTACCGAGGCGATGGCGGCCAGCGCCGCACCGATGACGAAGGTCAGGGCGATGATGTTGTTGGTGTTGATGCCGAGCAGGTTGGCCATCTTCAGATCTTCGGCGCAGGCGCGGCAGGCACGGCCCAGGCGCGAACGGGAGATGAACAGGGTCAGACCGATCATGGTGACGAAGGTGACGATGAAGATCAGCACCTGCATGTAGGACACCACCACGCCGCTGGCTGTGCTTTCACCGAAGACGAAATTGCCGGGCAGCAGGCTGGGAATGGCCTTGTCCTTGGAGTCCTGCGAGAGCAACACGGCATTCTGCAGGAAGATCGACATGCCGATCGCGGAGATCAGCGGGATCAGGCGGTTGCCGCCGCGCAAGGGGCGATAGGCCACCCGCTCGATGCTGTAGCCGTAGGCACTGGTGACGATCATGGTGGCCGCGAAGGCCGCGATCATCACGAAGGGCACGGCTTCCAGGCCGAACATGGCGAGGCCGGCGATAACGGTGAAGGCTACGTACGAGCCAATCATGTAAACCTCGCCGTGGGCGAAGTTGATCATGCCGATGATGCCGTAGACCATGGTGTAGCCGATGGCGATCAGGGCATAGGTACTGCCAATGGTCAGGCCATTGATCAGCTGTTGTAGGTAGTGATAAAGATCAGGCATTGCCTAACTCCTGGGCGCTTGCGTAAAGCGGCGCTTGTGGCGCAGCGCGAGGCCGGAATTCTTCTAATAAACAAAGCCCACTGCTCGCGCAGTGGGCTTTGGCTCAGACAGGAAGCTTACTTGGCTTCGGACTTGGTGCCGTCCTGGTGCCATTCGTACACCACGAAGCTGAAGTCCTTCAGGTCGCCCTTCTCGTCGAAGCCCAGGGAACCGGTGGGGGTGTTGAAGCTGTTGGCGCGCAGGGCAGCCGCTACCTTGGCGGTATCGGTGTCGCCGGCTTTCTCGATGCCTTCGGCGATGACCTGAACGGCCGCGTAGGCCGGGAACACGAACGGACCGCTCGGGTCTTCGTTCTTGGCCTTGAAGGCCTCGACCAGCGCCTGGTTCTTCGGATCCTGGTCGAAGGATTTCGGCAGGGTGACCAGCAGGCCTTCGGAAGCCGGGCCGGCGATGGCCGAGATTTCCTTGTTACCCACGCCTTCCGGGCCCATGAACTTGACGTTCAGGCCGCGCTCTTTGGTCTGGCGCAGCAGCAGGCCCAGCTCCGGGTGGTAGCCGCCGTAGTAGACGAAGTCGACGCCAGCCTGGTTGAGCTTGGCGATCAGTGCCGAGAAGTCCTTGTCGCCGGCGTTGATGCCTTCGAACAGGGAAACCTTCACGCCTTTGCCTTCCAGGGTCTGCTTGACCGCGGTGGCGATACCTTCACCGTACTGCTGCTTGTCGTGAATGACGGCGACGTTCTTCGGCTTGACGTGGTCGGCGATGAAGTTGCCGGCGGTCGGGCCCTGCAGGCTGTCCAGACCGATGGTGCGGAAGACCAGCTCGTAGCCACGAGCGGTGATGTCCGGGCTGGTGGAAGCCGCGGTGATCATCAGGATGCCTTCGTCTTCGTAGATGTCCGAAGCCGGCTGAGTGGAGCTGGAGCACAGGTGGCCAACCACGAACTTGACGCCGTCGTTGACGATCTTGTTGGCAACGGCAACGGCCTGCTTCGGATCGCACGCGTCGTCGTACACCACGCCTTCGAGCTGGGCACCATTGACGCCGCCGGCCTTGTTGATCTGCTCGATGGCCATCTTGGCGCCGATGAATTGCATCTCGCCGTACTGAGCAACGGCACCGGTCACCGGACCGGCCAGGGCGATCTTGATGTTGTCGGCTGCCATCGAATAGCTGGCTGCCCCCGCCAGTGCCATTGCCGCGAACAGCTTGGAAATCTGCTTAGCCTTGTTCATGAGTGCTCCACTCTTATGTTTTTTCGTTGTTGTAGTTCTTGCGGCCGAAGCTGCAGAACCGGGTCTGTTACCCCGGTAATGCCTCCGGCAACTGTACCGGAACAGTGTAGAGCGCGGATTTGCGCCTTGAAAAGCCGGCAGCTGGAGGCGAGACGTGGGGTTGTCGCTAAATTGCAAGGAATGTATAGAAAAACGGCGTGGCCTGGGTCGGCTGGCGAGCGTCACGCGGTTGCCAGGGCAGTTGCCGACGCTATCATTGCGCGCCTGCATTCACAGCCATCGACACGGGACACACCATGACGGATCAATCTAGCACCCTCTATGCCAAGCTGCTCGGTGAGACCGCGCCGATTCGTTGGCAGGAACTGCAGCCGTTCTTCGCTCGCGGTGCGCTGCTCTGGGTCGAGGGTGGCGAGGATCTGGTGGCGGTCGCGCAGGCCGTGGCCGAGAACGATCAGGGCAGAGTTGCGCACTGGATGAACCGAGGCCTGCTGTGCAAGCTCGAAGATTCACGTGCCGAAGATCTGCTCGCGCGTGACCCGCAGTTGTGGGCGGTCGTGGTCGCCCCCTGGGTGTTGGTACAGGAAAGGGCAGGAGATTCGACTCTGCACTGAAATGGCGCACTGCAGGGCGATGAGCAGCGAGCTAGACTCTTCGCACGCTCCCGTCAGGGAGTCTCTCACAGCGCGACGGCAAAGGAGTGAACCCATGTTCGAACCTGGTCACCTGCATCGCAGCAATCCGCCTGGCCTGGGCGGGCAACCCGGTTACAGCATCGATTTCTACTACGAGGTGCGCAAGGATTCGCAAGAAGGGCCCATGCTGCATGGGCGCCTGGTTGGCGAGATCGAGGGCAGGGCATTCGAGGAAGTCTTCGAAATGCATCGCGATACCGCGTTCAACTTCGCCAGCGTGATCTCCCGCCTGGTAGCCAAGCATGGCTTGCCGCCCAACCAAAGCCCGATCATGCGTGCCCATGCCGAGTACGATGCGCTCTTCGAAGACATTCGCGCCAGGTTGCATGCCAAGCCGGGTGAAGCGGTAGACCTCGATCACCTGGAGCGCGACGGCCTGGCGTGAGCCTATGGCTGATCGAGGACGAAAAAAAACCGGATGCCGAGATCCGGTTTTTTCATTCTCGTGTCGTGCCTCAGGCAGCGACGAAACCTGCAGGATAGGCCAGCGAGGCTTGGCTGCTCTGCACTTCGGCGATGGTTTCGCGAACGACCTGTTTGGCCAGGCAAGCGCACTTGCCACACTGGCTGGCGATGCCGAGCGTGCCGCGCACTTCACGGTAGCTGCAGCAGCCTTCGTAGACCGCATCGCGGATTTGCGTATCGGTGACACCTTCACAGAGGCAGACGTACATAAGCAAGGCTCGTCTTGGTGGTTCTGTTCGATGGATCGGATACTAATGTTAATGAGAATGCTTGTCAAAGATCGATTGCGAATGCTCGCATCTCCTGACGAACGGTGTGTGAGCCCGTTGCGCAGATATGAAAAAACCGGCCTTGGCCGGTTTTTTCATTGAAGGGTGAATGCGCAGAGGCTCACTGATCGAATTCGTCCCAGCCGCCCATTTCCTTCCAGCGGTTGACGATGCCGCAGAACAGCTCGGCGGTCTTCTCGGTGTCGTAGCGCGCCGAGTGCGCTTCCTTGCCATCGAACTCGATACCGGCGGTCTGGCAGGCCTTGGCCAGCACGGTCTGGCCATAGGCGAGGCCGGCGAGGGTCGCGGTGTCGAAGCTGGAGAAAGGGTGGAAGGGATTGCGTTTGATGCCGCAGCGCGCCACCGCCGCATTGAGGAAACCGAGGTCGAAGCTGCTGTTATGGCCGACCAATATCGCACGCTTGCAGCCAGCCGATTTGATCGACTTGCGCAGGCCCTTGAAGATTTCGCCCAGCGCGTGCTCCTCGCTCACTGCCATGCGCAGCGGGTGGTCGAGCTTGATGCCGGTGAATTCCAGCGCGGCCTGTTCGATGTTGGCCCCTTCGAAGGGTTCGATGCGGAAGAAGTGGGTGTGATCCGGATAGAGGAAGCCGCTCTCGTCCATGGCAATGGTGGTCGCGGCGATTTCCAGCAGGGCATCGGTGGCGCAGTTGAAGCCGCCGGTTTCCACATCCACCACCACCGGCAGATAACCGCGAAAGCGTGCGGCCATGGGCGTGCGCGGGCCGGACGGCAGGCTGGGTTCGAGTTCGTCGTCGTAGTTGTCTTCGCTCACGCCTGGGCCTCCAGCAATTTCCAGCGCAGGGTTTCGCCGGCGCGCAGCGGCACCACGCTGTTGTCGCCCAGCGGCAGGGTGGCCGGCACGGTCCACTCCTCGCGCACCAGGGTGATGCTGTCGCTGTTGCGTGGCATGCCGTAGAAGTCCGGGCCGTGGAAGCTGGCGAAGGCTTCCAGCTTGTCCAGCGCGCCGCGCTGCTCGAAGGCTTCGGCATACAGCTCGATGGCCGCATAGGCGGTGTAGCAGCCGGCGCAGCCGCAGGCGGCTTCCTTGGCGTGCTTGACGTGCGGCGCCGAGTCGGTGCCGAGGAAGAACTTGACGTTGCCGCTGGTGGCGGCATCGAGCAGGGCTTCCTGATGCACGTTGCGCTTGAGGATCGGCAGGCAATAGAAGTGCGGGCGAATGCCGCCGACCAGCATGTGGTTGCGGTTGTACAGCAGGTGGTGCGCGGTGATGGTGGCGCCGACGTTGACCGAGGCGGCCTCGACGAACTGCACCGCGTCACGGGTGGTGATGTGCTCGAACACCACCTTGAGCGTCGGGAAGCGGTCGACCACACGGCTCAGGTGCTCGTCGATGAAGGTCTTCTCGCGGTCGAATACGTCGATCTCGGCGCGGGTCACTTCGCCGTGTACCAGCAGCAGCATGCCGACTTCGGCCATGGCTTCGAGTGCCGGGAAGATCTTGTCGATGCTGGTCACGCCCGAGTCGGAGTTGGTGGTGGCGCCGGCCGGGTAGAGCTTGGCCGCATGCACGAAACCGCTGGCCTTGGCCGCTCGCACGTCTTCGGGGCTGGTGTTGTCGGTGAGATAGAGCACCATCAGCGGCTCGAAGCGACTGCCCGCCGGGCGCGCCGCGAGGATGCGCTGACGATAGGCGTCGGCCTCGGCGGCGTTGCGTACCGGCGGTACCAGGTTGGGCATGATGATGGCGCGGCCGAAAGTGCGCGCGGCATCGCCGACGGTGTGTGGCAGCACTGCGCCGTCGCGCAGGTGAATGTGCCAGTCATCGGGACGCAGGAGAGTCAGGCGGTCGGACATGGAGGCTTCCAGGCGGGTAAAACGTGGCCGCATGGTAACTGAAAAGCGCCTGTTCGCGCTCGCGCCGACGCGACAATCGCACGCCGGTGTCAAGTTTCCGCGCGCCTGACCGATACCCCGTGAGAATGCCGTGAACCGCCGTGGAGTCGACCGTGCGTGTGCCCAATTTCCTTCTGATCAGCCTGCTGGCTGGTATGCCGTTGTGCCTGCCGGCACACGCCATCAGCTTCCAGACGCGACTGGAAAAGGTGGAGTGGGCGGTCGAGGGCGATCAGTTCGAGTGCCGCCTGAGCCAGCCGATCAGCAATTTCGGCAGTGGCGAGTTCGTACGCCGCGCGGGTGAACAAGTCACCTTCCGCCTCAAGGCCCGCGAACGCTGGATGGGCGCCGGTTCGGCGACCTTGCTGGCGGCGGCTGCACCCTGGCAGCCGGGGCGCGGCGATATCAACCTGGGTGTGGTCAGTGTCGGTAATGGCGAGGTGCCGTTCAACAGTTCGCAGGAACAGGGTTCGCGCCTGCTCACCGGTTTGCTCGAAGGGCGCAGCCCGCTGGTACGTCATCGCACCCCCAACGATGGCGATAATCTGGAAGTGCGTTTGCTGCCGGTGAAGTTTCACAAGGCCTATGGCGATTACCAGGCCTGTATCGCCAAGTTGCTGCCGGTCAATTTCGATCAGATTCGCCAGGCGCAGATCGGTTTTCCGGGCGGTGGCATCGATCTCGACCCGATGGCCAGGGCCAAGCTCGACATCATCCTCGACTTCGTCAAGGCCGATCCGAGCATCAACAGCTTCCAGATCGATGGTCATGCCGACAACAGCGGCAATCGCCTGACCAATCGCGACCTGTCACGCCGTCGTGCGCTGGCCGTGCAGGAATATCTGGTGGCCGGCGGCATACCGGTCGAGCAGATCACCATGCGCTTTCATGGCGAGCGTTACCCGCTGGCGCCAAACAACAGCGAAGCCAATCGCGCCAAGAACCGTCGTGCGACGCTGCGCCTGGATCGCGTGCCCGCGCCGGAAGTCCCGGTACAGAGCGAACCGCAGACCGCTCCACCGAGCACCCCGGTCGATCCGGCCGGAAGTACGCCCTCCTGAGGCAAAAACGCCCATTCTTGCCGTCGCTTCGTCGTCACAAGCTGTCGCGCCCCTGTAAATTGGCCCGCAGGGTCAGTAGAATCACCGGTTTTACCGTACAACCCGTGGAGTGATGGCATGGCGGACGTCAAAAAGGTAGTTCTGGCCTATTCCGGTGGCCTGGACACCTCGGTGATCCTCAAGTGGCTGCAAGATACCTATAACTGTGAAGTGGTGACCTTCACCGCCGATCTCGGCCAGGGCGAAGAGGTCGAGCCGGCCCGCGCCAAGGCTCAGGCGATGGGCGTCAAGGAAATCTACATCGACGATCTGCGCGAAGAGTTCGTCCGCGATTTCGTCTACCCGATGTTCCGCGCCAACACCGTCTACGAAGGTGAGTACCTGCTGGGTACTTCCATCGCCCGTCCGCTGATCGCCAAGCGCCTGATCGAAATCGCCAACGAGACCGGCGCCGACGCCATCTCCCACGGTGCTACCGGCAAGGGCAACGACCAGGTGCGTTTCGAGCTGGGCGCCTACGCGCTGAAGCCGGGTGTGAAAGTCATCGCCCCGTGGCGCGAGTGGGACCTGCTGTCGCGCGAGAAGCTGATGGATTACGCCGAGAAGCACGCCATCCCGATCGAGCGCCACGGCAAGAAGAAGTCGCCGTACTCCATGGATGCCAACCTGCTGCACATCTCCTATGAAGGCGGCGTGCTGGAAGACACCTGGACCGAGCACGAAGAAGACATGTGGAAGTGGACTGTCTCCCCCGAGGCAGCACCGGACGCACCGACCTATATCGAGCTGACCTACCGCGCCGGCGACATCGTCGCCATCGACGGCAAGGCCATGAGCCCGGCTACCGTACTGGCCGAGCTGAACCGCATCGGTGGCGAGAACGGCATCGGCCGTCTGGACATCGTCGAGAACCGTTTCGTCGGCATGAAGTCCCGTGGCTGCTATGAGACGCCCGGCGGCACCATCATGCTCAAGGCTCACCGCGCCATCGAGTCGATCACCCTCGACCGCGAAGTGGCGCACCTGAAAGACGAGTTGATGCCGAAATACGCCAGCCTGATCTACAACGGTTTCTGGTGGAGCCCGGAGCGTCTGATGCTGCAACAGATGATCGACGCCTCCCAGGCCAACGTGAACGGCGTGGTCCGCCTGAAGCTGTACAAGGGCAACGTCATCGTCACCGGCCGCAAGTCCGACGATTCGCTGTTCGACGCCAACATCGCGACCTTCGAGGAAGATGGCGGCGCCTACAACCAGCAGGACGCGGCGGGCTTCATCAAGCTCAACGCCCTGCGCATGCGCATTGCCGCAGGCAAGGGCCGCAAGCTGGTCTAAGCTGAGGCAGCTGCGCTACAAGGACCCCGGCCATGTGCCGGGGTTCTGCTTTCTGGAGGAGTGAACCCATGAGACTGCTGCACACCATGCTGCGCGTCGGCGACCTAGACAAGTCCATCGCCTTTTATACCGAAGTGCTGGGCATGACCCTGCTGCGGCGCAAGGACTATCCCGACGGACAGTTCACCCTGGCCTTCGTCGGTTATGGCGACGAGGCGCACAACAGCGTGATCGAGCTGACCCACAACTGGGGCGTGGACAGCTACGAGCCGGGCACCGGCTACGGCCATATCGCCCTGGAAGTCGAGGATGTCTACAAGGCCTGCGAGGACATCCGCAGTCGCGGCGGCAAGATCACTCGCGAGCCAGGCCCGATGAAGCATGGCAGCAGCGTCCTGGCCTTCGTCGAGGACCCGGACGGCTACAAGGTCGAGCTGCTCTCGCCGTCGCGCCGCGACTGATCGGCCGATACGCAAAGCCCCGCAATCAGCGGGGCTTCTTCTGTGCAACTCGATAATCAGATATCGAAATCATACTCGGCCAGCTGTTTGTGCAGGCGACGCTCTTCGAGGAAGTTGTCGATGATGCGGCGCTTGGTCAGGTTGGTCTTGGCGACTTCCACCGCAGGCTCGGCATCGTCCGATTCTTCCGCGACAAAGTCTTCGTCCAGCTCGAGATCTTCTTTGTCAGTGCTCATCTATTCCACTCCAGGCCAGTGACTGGGGCCGTTTGCGCACCTTATAGCGGCAAAAAACGAGCGGGTAAAAAAGATTTTTTCAATCAGGAGATCGCCAGATTCTATGGTCGATCAATCGTCGGAAGTCTTGGCCTTGTACTCGCACAGATCTTCGATGCGGCAGGCGCCACAACGTGGTTTACGCGCAGTGCAGACGTAGCGCCCGTGCAGGATCAGCCAGTGGTGGGCGTCGAGCAGGTAATCCTTGGGCACGAACTTGAGCAGCTTCTTCTCCACCTCGACCACGTTCTTGCCCGGGGCGATGCCGGTGCGGTTGCTGACGCGAAAAATGTGCGTGTCCACGGCCATGGCCAACTGGCGAAAGGCGGTGTTGAGCACCACGTTGGCAGTCTTGCGGCCGACGCCGGGCAGGGCTTCGAGGTCTTCGCGGTTGTCCGGTACCTGGCTGCCGTGTTTCTCGATGAGCAGGCGGCAGGCCTCGATGACGTTCTTCGCCTTGCTGTTATAGAGGCCGATGGTCTTGATGTATTCGCTCAAGCCCTCGACGCCCAGGGCGTAGATCGCCTCCGGCGTATTGGCGACCGGAAACAGCTTGGCCGTGGCCTTGTTGACGCTGACATCGGTGGCCTGGGCCGACAGCGTCACCGCCACCAGCAGTTCGAAGGGCGAGCTGTAGGCCAGTTCGGTCTTCGGCTCGGGGTTGTCCTCGTGCAGGCGGCGGAAGATTTCCAGGCGTTTGGCAGCATTCATGGTGTCGGACTTCAGGCGTGGCCCGGATGCAATCCGGGGTGGGTATTTGGCATTCCCGGATTGCATCCGGGCCAGGGTTGGTCGCTCGCTGGTGGCGTCATTCGATCACGCCGGTGACCCGCACGCGGCGGCTTTGCGCCGGCGCTTCGGGGGCGAGTGCCCTGGCGCGTTCGGCGGCGATCTGATCGATGCGGTTCTTGCCGGCGATCAACAGGCCCAGGACGATGAAGGCGCCCGGTGGCAGGATGGCCAGCAGGAAGCCTTTGTAGTCCTGCACCAGGGTGAGCGTCCAGTCGGCGGCAATCGGGCCGAATAAGAGGTGCATGTTGGCGAATAGCGCGCCGGTGCCGAGCAGTTCACGCATGGCGCCGATCAGCACCAGCACCAGGCCGAAGCCCAGGCCCATCATCAGGCCGTCATAGGCGGCGCGGGCCGGATCGTGTTTGGCGGCGAAGCCGTCGGCGCGACCGAGGATCACGCAGTTGGTGGTGATCAACGGGATGAAGATGCCGAGGATCTGGTACAGCTCGTAGGTGAAGGCCTGCATCAGCAGTTCTATGCAGGTGGTCAGTGCGGCGATGATCATGACGAAGGCCGGCAGGCGCACGGCGCTGTTGACCACGCCGCGCACCAGCGATACGGCGGTGTTCGAGCACACCAGCACCACGGCGCTGGCCAGCGCCAGGCCAAGGGCGTTGACCGTGGAGTTGCTTACCCCGAGCAGCGGACACAGGCCGAGCAACTGCACCAGCGCCGGGTTGTTCTTCCACAGGCCGTTGAGGCTGATTTCGCGGTAACTGGTCATTGCTCGTCCTCCGCCAGGCTCAGCAGCTGGGCGCGGTGCTTGTCGAAGTAGCGCAGGGCGCCGTGCACGGCCTTGACCACCGCGCGCGGGGTGATGGTGGCGCCGGCGAACTGGTCGAAGTCGCCGCGATCCTTCTTCACCGCCCAGCGGTCTTCGCCGGGGTCACTCAGGGACTTGCCCTCGAAGCTGCGCACCCAGTCGCTCTTGGCCAGTTCGATCTTGTCGCCCAGGCCCGGTGTTTCCTTGTGGCTGAGCACACGCACGCCAGCCAGGCGGCCATCGGCGAAGATGCCCACCAGCAGGTGGATGGCCCCGCTGTAGCCGTCGGGTGCGGTCACCGGCAGGATCAGCGCGCTGGGTTGGCCGCCCCTGAGCGCCAGGTAGGCTGACTGCGGGCTGCGGTGGCCCAACTCAGGAGCGTTGAGTTCGATGCGGTTGTCCAGCAGATGGTTGTCGTAGCTGCCGACCGGCAGTATTTCGGCCAGCGCGCGCACCTGGGCCTCGCGTTCGGCTGCGGCGATACGCTCGGCAGTGCCCTGTTGCAGCAGGGCAACGCTGCCGACGGTGCCGATGGCGAACAGGCCGAGTACCAGAGCGTTCTTCAGCATCGAGCGGCTGATTTCCGGCAGCATGTTCATTCTCCCAGCTTGAAGCCGCTGTTGGGCTTGCGGTGGCCGTAGCTGCGCGGCCGGGTGTAGTAGTCGATGGTCGGCGCCGCCAGGTTCATCAGCAGCACGGCGAAGGCCACCGCGTCCGGGTAGCCGCCCCAGGTACGGATCACGTAGACCAGCACGCCGACGCCGATGCCGAACACCAGGCGCCCCAGGTTGCTGGTGGCACCGGAAACCGGGTCGGTGACGATGAAGAAGGCACCGAGCATGGTGGCGCCGGTCAGCAGGTGGAACAGCGGTGAGCCGTTGGAGTCCGAGCCGCTGCCATTCCAGAACAGCAGGCTCATGACGAACAGCGCGGCGAGCATGCCCAGCGGCGCGTGCCAGGTGATCAGGCGCTTGTGCAGCAGGTACAGGCCGCCGGCGAGAAACGCCAGGTTGACCGCCTCGCTGCCGGCTCCGCCGAAGTGGCCGAAGGCTGCATTGCTGGCATGTAGCTCGTCGATGGTCAGGCTTTTGTTGACCTTGAGTGCGTCCAGCGCGGTGGCCTGCGCCCAGCCATCGGGCAGATTGGCCATGCCGAGTATGTGCTGGAGACCGTCCAGCGCGGCGACGCCGTGCGGGGCCGGCCAGCTGGTCATCTCCACCGGGAAGGAAATCAGTACCACCACGTAGCCGACCATGGCCGGGTTGAACGGGTTCTGCCCGAGGCCGCCGTAGAGCTGCTTGCCGAAACCGATGGCGAAGCCGCAGGCGATCAGGGTCAGCCACCAGGGTGAATAGGGCGGCAGTGCCAAAGCCAGCAGCACGGCGGTGACCAGGGCGCTGCAGTCCTTGAGGAAGAACGCCAGCGGGCGCTGGCGCGCGGCCAGCAGCGCGGCTTCGAAGCCCAGCGCGCAGAGGCAGGCCCATACCAGATTGAACAGCGTGCCGGCGCCGAACAACCAGGTCAGCGCGAGGATGCCCGGCACGGTTGCCAGCAGCACCTGCAGCATGACCTGCTGGGTACGGTTGCTGCCCGTGGCGTGGGGCGATGTGATGCGGGGCAGGGCCATCGGCGCTCCGGTGGTTCCGTTACTGCGTTCTTGGTGATCGCAGTTGGTGTTCATTGCCCGGATTGCATCCGGGATACGGTTGTCTGTGTCGCCCGGCTGTAATCCGGGGCACTGTACCGGCGTGCCGGCGTTTTCGTTCCCCCTCTCCCGTTTACGGGAGAGGGCCGGGGAGAGGGTGCGGTGTACTGGCCCTCTCCCCAACCCCTCTCCCACAAGTGGGAGAGGGGCTTTAATCGTTGTGCTGCCTGCCTTGGAGGGTAATCCGGGGCGATCGCTACGGCTGGTATTCCGCCAGCTTGCGTTCGGCCTCGGCCAGGCGTGTGCGGGCCTGCTCCAACGCATCGGCTGTGGCGTTGTCATCACGCTCCAGCTTGCGCAGGTCGGCGCGGGCGAAGGCCGCTTCAGTCTTCAACGCCTTGAGCTCGGCATCCACGCCGGGGCGTTCGCTGCGCACCAGTTCCGGCGCCGGCTTGCCCGATGCCGCCTCGGCAACATGCAGGGCCTGCTCGGCAGCGGCCAGGGCGTCGCGCAATGGTTGCAGCCTGGCCTCGTCGTTGCCGGCCTTCTCGGCCTTTTTCAGCTCGGCACGTTTCATTGCCAGCTCGATCTTGGCCTTTTTCAGGGCTTCCTCGCCCGCAGGTTTGGCAGTCGGCGCAGGCGCCTGGTTCTGCAGATCGGCCAGGGACTTCTCGGCGGCTTCAAGCTGTTGGCGCAGGCGGGCGATTTCGGTCTGCTGCTCGTCGTCCGGGGTTTCGAGCTTCTCCAGCTTGCGCAGCTGGGCCTTGAGCATGGCGGCTTCGATCTTGGCCTTCTTCAGGGCTTCGTCGCCCGCAGGTTTGGCAGTCGGCGCAGGCGCCTGGTTCTGCAGATCGGCCAGGGACTTCTCGGCGGCTTCAAGCTGCTGGCGCAGGCGGGCGATTTCGGCCTGCTGCTCGTCGTCAGGTGTTTCGAGCTTCTCCAGCTTGCGCAACTGGGCCTTGAGCATGGCCGCTTCGATCTTGGCCTTCTTCAAGGCTTCATCGCCGGCTGGCTTGGGTGCGAGAGCAGGTGCAGCAGCCTGGGCATCGGCCAGGGCCTTCTGTGCAGCCCCGGCGGCGGCGCGCAGTTCATTGACCTGGGCTTGCAGCTCCGGCGTGTCATGGGCGGCCAGCTGTTTTTCCGCCTTCTTCAGCGCGACCTGGGCCATGCTGGCTTCGATCTTGAGCTTCTTCAGCGCTTCGTCGGCTGGCGCGGCTGCCGCTACGGCTGGCGCATCGGCTTGCGCGGCCTTGGCGCGGGCGGCTTTCTCGGCGCGTGCCTTGCGCTCGGCTTCCTTCTGTTCCTCGGCGCGGCGCAGGCGCTCCTGGCGCTGCTCGAAACGCTGTTTGGAATGCTCGGCCTTGAGCTGCTTCTGTTCCAGTTCGCGGATTTCCGCCTTGGCTGCGCGGTAGTACTGCACCAGCGGGATGCTCGATGGGCAGACGTAGGCGCAGGCGCCGCACTCGATACAGTCGAACAGGTTGTGCGCCTTGAGCTGCTCGTGCTCCTGGCCGAGAGCGAAGAAATGCAGTTGTTGCGGCAGCAGGCTGGCCGGGCAGGCTTCTGCGCACTCGCCGCAGCGGATGCAGGGCATGGCCGGCGGCGGTGGCGGCAGCTCGGCGGCGGTACTGGCCAGCAGGCAGTTGCTGGTTTTGATCAGCGGTACGTCGAGGCTGGGCAAGGTAAAGCCCATCATCGGCCCGCCCATGATCAGGCGGCTGAGCTTGGCCTGATCCAGTCCGGCAAAGGCCAGCAGTTCGCCCACCGGCGTGCCAAGCAGCGCCTCGACGTTCCCAGGGCGTGCCAGCGCCTCGCCGGTCAGGGTGGTGATGCGTGAGATCAGTGGTCGGCCAAGCACCACTGCGTCGTGAATGGCCGTGCAGGTGCCGACGTTCTGGCAGAGGATGCCGATATCGGCCGGCAACCCGCCCGAGGGCACCTCGACACCGGTGAGAATCTGGATCAGCTGCTTCTCGCCGCCGGACGGATACTTGGTGGGGAATACCCGCACCTGGTAGCTGCGCTCGCTGCAGGCACCGCGCACGGCGGCGATGGCCTCGGGCTTGTTGTCCTCGATGCCGATCAGCACCTGATCGGGCTGGATCAGCTGCACCAGGATATCGATGCCGGAAACCAGTTCAGCGGCGCGCTCGCGCATCAGCAGGTCATCGGCGGTGATGTAGGGCTCACACTCGGTGCCGTTGATGATCAGTGTGTGAATCTTCTGCGTAGGGCGCGCAGTGAGTTTCACCGCCGTGGGGAAACCGGCGCCGCCCAGGCCGCTGATGCCGGCCTCGCGGATCAGCGCCAGCAGCTCGGCCGACTCCATATGCCGGTAGTCGGTGTGCGGCGTCAGTTCGATCCATTCGTCCAGGCCGTCGCTGTCGATGACGATGGCCGGCGCCAGCATGCCGGAAGCATGTGGGTAGGGCTGCGGGCCGATAAAGCTGACGGTACCGGAGGTCGGGGCATGCAGCGGCGCGCTGACGAAGCCATTGGCCTCGGCGATCTTCTCGCCCTTGCGCACACGCTGGCCGACGACCACGCAGGGCTCGGCGACTGCACCGATATGCTGGCCGAGCGGCAACACCAGGCGCTTGGGCAATGGCGGCGAGACGATGGGCGTACGATTGGACAGTTCCTTGCGCTCGGCCGGGTGGATGCCGCCGGGAATGTCCCAGATCTTCATGGCGTCAGCGTGGCTTGCCCGCGCTGCGCCCATGTCGTCCTTTGACATGGCGCTCATGCCGCCTGCTCCCGGTCACTGGCGATCAGTTGGCCGGGTGCCAGCGGCTTGTCCCATTTCCAGTTCTGCACGGTGCTGCCGACCTCGATCATGTCGATGCAGTCCACCGGGCAGGGTTCGACGCACAGGTCGCAGCCGGTGCACTCGCTGACGATCACCGTGTGCATCTGCCGCGCCGCGCCGACGATGGCGTCCACCGGGCAGGCCTGGATGCACTTGGTGCAGCCGATGCACTCGGCCTCGCGGATGTAGGCGACCATCTGCGGCTTCTCGCCTTCCACCGCATCCAGCGGCTCTACCTCGACATCCAGCAGGTCGGCCAGCGCCTGGATGGTCGCCTCGCCGCCGGGTGGGCACTTGTTGATCTTGTCGCCGCCGGCGATCGCCTCGGCGTATGGCTTGCAGCCGGGGTAGCCGCACTGGCCGCACTGGGTCTGCGGCAACAGGGCGTTGATCTGCTCGGCGATGGGGTCGCCTTCGACCTTGAAACGCACCGCAGCGAAACCGAGGATGGCGCCGGCGATCAGGCACAGGCCGAGCAGCGCGAGTACGGCGATGAGGACCAGGCTCATAGCTTGATCAACCCGGCAAAGCCCATGAACGCCAGCGACATCAGGCCGGCGGTGATCATGCCGATGGCCGCGCCCTGGAAGGATTTCGGCACGTCGGCGATGGCGATGCGCTCACGCATGGCGGCGAACAGCACCAGCACCAGGGAGAAACCCAGACCCGCAGCGAAGCCGTTGGCGGTGGCGGTGATGAACGTGAACTCGGCCTTGTTGGCGTTGAGCAGGGCGACGCCGAGGACGATGCAGTTGGTGGTGATCAGCGGCAGGAAGATGCCCAGCACGCGATAGAGCAGCGGACTGGTCTTGTTCACCACCATCTCGGTGAACTGCACGGTGACCGCGATCACCAGAATGAAGCTGATGGTGCGCAGGAATTCCAGATCCAGCGGCTTGAGTACGTACTGCTGCACCAGGTAGCTGCACATGGCGGCCAGGGTCAGCACGAAGGTGGTGGCCAGGGACAGGCCGATGGCGGTTTCGATCTTCTTCGACACGCCCATGAACGGGCACAGGCCGAGGAACTGCACCAGCACGAAATTATTGACCAGGATGGCGCTGACCATGATCAGGACGAGTTCGGTCATCGGGTTGCCGTCGAGTGCGCAAAGGCCATAGGAAAAGGGCGCCTATTATCGGGAAGCCGCCCCGGGCATACAAGCCGGATGCGGCGAATTGCCTGCCCTTGGCGACCTCGCGTCGCAAGCAGTATGGATCTTTTCAGCGGCTGGCGAGGCGTTTCCAAAGTTTGCGCAAACCCAGTGCCACGGGGAACAGCACGATGAGGAAGGGCAGGCTGTAGCCGATGAACTCGATCAGGTTGGCGGTGCCTTCGGCGAGGTTGTCCGTCAGGCGCGAGAAGGCGTCGCCGATGCGGCCCAGGGGTGAGCTTTCGTAGGGGCTGCTGAAATTCAGGGTCAGCAGGTTGGTATCCAGACGCCGCTGCTGTTGGGCAGCCTCTTGCGCCAGTGCCTGCAGTTGCACTTCCAGGGCGGCCTGCTCACGGGCCAGAGCCAGCAGGTCGGCCACGGCCAGGTCATCGCGCTTTTCGAACTGTTGCAGGGTCTGTTGCTGGCGCAGCAGTTGCTCGTGCTGGCGCCGGTTGTCGTTCACGGCCTGGGCCAGGTCTTCGGCGCGGGTGGTGCGATGGGTCAGCTCGCCGCCCTCGCTGGCCAAGGCGGTGATGGCCTCGACGCCGTCCGGCACGATGCGCAGGGTCAGTTCGCCGTGAGGTGCTCGGCCGCTGCTGTGCTGGGCGGCAATCAGGCTGCAGGTGCCGAAGCGCTCGGCCAGGCAGGCTTCGCGCGTGGCCGCGATACGCTCGCCGATCTGCTCGGCTGCCAGTTCGATACCTGCATAGTGTTCGTAGGCCAGGTAGTTGCCGGCCTTGTTGCGTTCACCTTGCAGGGCGCCGCCGAGCGGGGCGCCCGATTGCTCCGAGCAGCCGGCCAGCACAGCCAGCAGCGCCACTGCCATCCATGGTTTCATCCTTGCCTCCTGGCGCTTGGCTTATTTGACGCGCTGACCCGGCTTGGCGCCGCTGTCCGGGCTGAGCAGGTAGATGTCCTCGCCACCGGGGCCGGCGGCCAGGACCATGCCTTCGCTGATGCCGAACTTCATCTTGCGCGGCGCCAGGTTGGCGACGTACAGGGTCAGGCGGCCTTCCAGCTTGCTCGGGTCGGGGTAAGCGGACTTGATGCCGGAGAATACGTTGCGCTTCTCGTCGCCAATATCCAGCGACAGGCGCAGCAGCTTGTCGGCGCCTTCGACGAACTCGCACTTCTCGATCAGGGCGATACGCAGGTCGACGGCAGCGAAGGCGTCGAAATTGATCTCGGCAGCCAGCGGGTCCTTGGCAAGTTCGCCATTACCCTGTGGCTTGGGCGCTTCGGCGGCCAGGTCTTCCTTGGAGGCTTCGATCATGGCTTCGATCCTTGCTGGCTCAATGCGGGTCAGCAGTGGGTTGAACGGGTTCAACTGGTGATTGGCCAGCGGCAGCGCCAGGTCGGACCAGGTTTGCGGTTTCACGTTGAGGAAGGCTTCTGCTTCTGCGGCCAGCTTCGGCAGCACCGGCTTGAGCATGATCACCAACTGGCGGAACAGGTTGATGCCCAGCGCGCAGATTTCCTGCACCTCGGCCTGCTTGCCCTCGACCTTGTTCAGCGCCCAGGGCGCCTTATCGGCGATCCAGGCGTTGGCGCGGTCGGCCAGCGCCATGATCTCGCGCATGGCGCGGGAGAAATCACGCGCCTCGTAAGCGTCGGCGATGCTCGGCGCGGCGGCCTGGAAGGCTTCCCACAGTTCGGGCTCCGGGTTGGCGGCGACCAGCAGGCCGCCATTGCCCTTGTGGATGAAGCCGGCGCAGCGGCTGGCGATATTGACCACCTTGCCAACCAGGTCCGAGTTGACCTTCTGCACGAAGTCCTCGAGGTTCAGGTCCAGATCATCCACGCCACGGCCCAGCTTGGCGGCGTAGTAGTAGCGCAGGTACTCCGGGTTCAGGTGATCGAGGTAGGTGCGCGCCTTGATGAAGGTGCCGCGCGATTTGGACATCTTCTGCCCGTTCACCGTCAGGTAACCGTGCACGTTGACTGCGGTCGGCTTGCGGTAGCCGGCGCCTTCGAGCATCGCGGGCCAGAACAGGGCGTGGAAGTTGACGATGTCCTTGCCGATGAAGTGGTACAGCTCGGCGGTGGAATCCTTGCCCCAGAAAGCATCGAAATCCAGCTCCGGGCGGCGTGAGCAGAGGTTCTTGAAGCTGGCCATGTAGCCGATCGGCGCATCCAGCCAGACGTAGAAGTACTTGCCCGGCTCGTCCGGAATCTCGAAGCCGAAGTAGGGCGCATCGCGGCTGATGTCCCATTCCTGCAGGCCGCTGTCCAGCCACTCGGCGAGCTTGTTGGCCACCGCGTCCTGCAGGGTGCCGCTGCGCGTCCACTGCTTGAGCATGGCTTCGAAGTCGGGCAGCTTGAAGAAGAAATGTTGCGACTCCTTGAGCACCGGCACCGCACCGGAAATGGCCGAGCGCGGGTTCTTCAGCTCGGTCGGTGCATAGGTAGCGCCGCATTTCTCGCAGTTGTCGCCGTACTGATCCTCAGCGGCGCACTTCGGGCAGGTGCCCTTGATGAAGCGGTCGGCGAGGAACATGCCTTTCTCGGGGTCGAAATACTGGGTCACCGCGCGGGTGGCGATATGGCCGGCGTCGCGAAGTGCCAGGTAGATGGACGCCGACAGCTCGCGGTTCTCCTCCGAGTGGGTGGAGTGGTAGTTGTCGAAGTCCACGCCGAAGTCGGCGAAGTCGGCGGTGTGCTCGGCCTGCACGTTAGCGATGAGCTGCTCAGGCGTGATGCCTTCCTTCTCGGCACGCAGCATGATCGCCGAGCCGTGCGCATCGTCGGCACAGACGTAGATGGCCTGGTTGCCACGCAGCTTCTGGTAGCGCACCCACATGTCGGTCTGCACGTACTCGAGCATGTGGCCGAGGTGGATCGAACCGTTGGCATAGGGGAGGGCGCTGGTAACGAGAATCTTGCGGGCTTCGGTCATGGTGATCGGCTGCACGGGGGAAACGAGGGAAGTCGGCAACTATAAAGCAGCGGCAGGCTGCAAGCCACCTGCAGCAGGCGAGCGTGGTCGATGTACCGCGCATGGCTCGGTGCTGCTGCTATGATGCCGGCCTGTTATTGCGCTGCCTTCTGGAGTCCATGCATGAGTGCCGTCACCCGCGAAGCGGTCGAAGCCTGTCTGCGTCAGTTCACCGATCCTCATCTCGATCAGGACCCGGTCAGTGCCGGTTGCCTGCGTGAAGTCGACATTCAGGGCGCGCGTGTTTCCGTGCGTTTGCAGCTCGGTTATGCCGCCGGCCTGTTCAAGAACGGTTGGGCGCAGATGCTGCAGATGGTGCTGGAGAACCTCGATGGCATCGACAGTGCGCAGGTAAAGGTCGATTGCGTGATTGACTCGCATCAGGGCCAGGCCCAGGTGCCGGCACTGGCCGGGGTCAAGAACGTGATCGCCGTGGCCTCGGGCAAGGGTGGTGTAGGCAAATCCACAACCGCAGCCAACCTGGCCTTGGCCCTGGCGCGTGAAGGCGCGCGGGTGGGCATTCTCGATGCCGATATCTACGGCCCCAGCCAGGGCATCATGTTCGGCATCGCCGAAGGTACGCGGCCGCAGGTCAAGGATCAGAAATGGTTCGTGCCGCTCGAGGCGCATGGCGTGCAGGTGATGTCCATGGCCTTTCTCACCGACGACAACACGCCGATGGTGTGGCGTGGGCCGATGGTCAGCGGCGCCTTGCTGCAATTGATTACCCAGACTGCCTGGAACGATCTCGATTACCTGGTGGTGGACATGCCGCCGGGCACTGGCGACATCCAGCTGACCCTGGCGCAGAAGGTGCCGGTGGCCGGCAGCGTGATCGTCACCACGCCGCAGGACCTGGCCCTGCTCGATGCCAGGAAAGGCGTGGAGATGTTCCGCAAGGTGCACATCCCGGTGCTCGGCGTGGTGGAGAACATGGCCGTGCACATCTGCTCCAACTGCGGCCATGCCGAGCATCTGTTCGGCGAGGGCGGTGGTGAGAAGTTGGCCGCGCAGTATGGCGTGGAGCTGCTGGCCTCGCTGCCGCTGTCGATGGCCATTCGCATGCAGGCCGATGATGGCAAACCGACCACGGTGGCCGATCCGCAAAGCCAGATCGCCATGATCTACCAGGACCTGGCGCGCAAGGTTGGCGCGCGTATCGCCCTGGCGGGCAAGCCGGCGATGCCCAGTATCGAGATCAGTGAGGACTAAGAGGGCGGGAGAGGGCCATACAGGCGACTCAGTCTCGGCTTGGCGAAGCCCACTCCGATTCCGCTTTCGTAGGAGCGGCTTCAGCCGCGAATTTCGCGGATAAATCCGCTCCTACAGGGCGTGCAAATCGCCATAAAAAAGCCCCGCACTTGGCGGGGCTCTTTATCAAGCAGGACAGTGCAGGTTAGACAACCTGAACTTCCTCAGCTTGCATGCCTTTCTGACCACGGGTGGCCACGAAAGTCACTTGCTGGCCTTCTTTCAGGCTCTTGAAGCCATCGCTCTGAATGGCTTTGAAGTGTACGAAGAGGTCGTCACCGGATTGCGGGGTGATGAAGCCGTAGCCTTTCTCATCGTTGAACCACTTGACGGTGCCAGTCTGACGATTGGACATGTGATGTCTCCTAACAAAAGTAATAGCAGCCCTGGAAAAGCCCAGGCCGGGACTGAGTGCAACGAGTACTAGGAGTCGGACGATGTTTGGATCGAGATCTAGGCATCAAGTAGCGATTCGCGGTGACACATGCAGCACAGTGGGGACACCATACGTGTTTTTATCGCCAAGTGCGAATGCTCGATGCAGCTTTTTTGCAAATAATCTTCAGCGCCGGGAGCGGCAGTCTTTGAAGCGTGTCGCCTGCATCGGTAAGATGCGCTCACTTTTTTCGCAATAACTCAACTCAGGACTCCCCCGCCATGAGCATCAAATCGGACAAGTGGATTCGCCGCATGGCCCAGGAACACGGGATGATCGAGCCTTACGTCGAGCGCCAGGTACGCGGTGCCGACGACAGTCGCGTCATCTCCTACGGCGTTTCCAGCTATGGCTACGACGTGCGTTGCGCTGATGAATTCAAGGTGTTCACCAATATCCACTCGGCCATCGTCGACCCGAAGAATTTCGACGAGAAGAGCTTCGTCGACATCAAGAGCGACGTCTGCATCATTCCGCCGAACTCCTTCGCCCTGGCGCGTACCGTCGAGTACTTCCGCATCCCGCGCGACGTACTGACCATCTGCCTGGGCAAGAGCACCTACGCGCGTTGCGGCATCATCGTCAACGTCACGCCGCTGGAGCCTGAGTGGGAAGGTCACGTGACCCTGGAGTTTTCCAACACCACCAACCTGCCGGCGAAGATCTACGCCAACGAAGGGGTGGCGCAGATGCTGTTCCTGCAGTCCGACGAGGCCTGTGAGGTGTCCTACCGCGATCGCGGCGGCAAGTACCAGGGCCAGACCGGGGTAACCCTGCCCAAGGCCTGATCACCGGTTCTGGCAGGGGCGTGCGCCAACATGATCAAGGGTGCCGCAGGCGCTAATCCATCGAGCAGGCCTGGCGCAGGTAGTTTTCGGCGTCCACTTCGATCATTACCGGCTGTCGAGTGTCTTTGAGCTGCAGCAGCAGGGTCTGTAACCGAGCGGGCGTATCGACACGGTGATAAGACGCGTGGAAGCCACGGGCCATGGCCTGAAAGTCCGGTGTCAGGATGTCGACGCCCAGTGGTTCGATATCCCGATGCTGCATGTAGTCGCGAATTTCTCCGTAGCCCTGATTGTTCCAGAGCAGCAGGATGATGCCGATCTGCGCCTCGTGGGCGGCGATCAGCTCGCTGCTGGCGAACTGCAGGCCGCCATCCCCCACGAGCGCTATCACCGGACACTCTGGTCGGGCCAGTTTGGCGCCTATGGCAGCCGGCAGACCGTAACCCAAGGTACCGTAACCGCTGCCTGCGTTGAACCAGCTTGCGGGAGCCGGAGCCCTGTAGCCGCAGGCCCCCTGGTACACCGGTTGCGTCGAGTCCCCCACGATGATCGGGCTGCCCAGGGTGTCGCGCAGCCCGTCGAGCAGGTTTTGCAGGCCCTGTTGCCTGGGCGTCCAGCCGTCGCGTTCTGCCTGATTCACCCGCTTTACGCCGTCCTCCGCCCAGCGGCCGCGAGCGCAGGGCTGCAGGGCTTCCAGCAAGGCCTGCAAGCCTTGCAGGGCATCGCCCACCAGGCCAACATGGGCCCGCTGCACCCCCATGACCTGCATGGGGTCGATGTCCAGGCGGATCAGTGAACCCCTGAAACACAGTGCGCCCAGGCCGAAGAAGTCGTAGTCGGTTTCTCCCAGCTCGGTGCCTACGGCGAGCACCACGTCGGCCTCGTCGATCAGCGCCCGGCCGTGGGGCGATGACTGTACGCCGTCGAGCAGCAGCGGGTGTGAGCCGGGCAGCAGGCCGCGTGCGTTGGTGGTCAGCGCCACCGGTGCTTGCAGGCGTTCGGCCAGTTGACGCAGTACCTCGGCGCAATGGCGGGCGCCGCCGCCCGCGAGGATGAGTGGGCGGTGAGCGGCATTGAGCAAGCATGCCGCCGTCTGGATGGAGGCTTTTGCTGGAGCAGGTGCCTCGGGCAGGCTGCGGGGCATCAGGTTGAGCTGGTCGGCGGGCAGTTCCAGCACATCCAGGGGAATTTCGATGTGCACCGGCCGAGGCCGCGCGCACTTGAATACGGCAAAGGCCCTGGCCAGGAGTTCCGGCAGCTCAGAGGGCGATTGCAGGGTGTGACTGAAGGCGCATACGCCGGCCACCATGGCTCGTTGGTCAGGTAGCTCATGCAGGTGGCCGTGGCCCAGGCGCAGGTGCTCGCGACGGTTGACCGTGGAGATCACCAGCATCGGTACCGAGTCGGCGTAGGCCTGGCCCATCGCGGTGAGGATGTTGGTCATGCCGGGCCCGGTGATGATGAAGCAGACGCCTGGCTTGCCGCTGGCCCGCGCGTAGCCGTCGGCCATGAATCCGGCACCCTGTTCATGGCGTGGGCTGACGTGACGCAGACGGCTGCCGTGCAGGCCACGATAGAGCTCGACGGTGTGCACGCCGGGAATCCCGAACACGGTGTCCACGCCGTAACCTTCCAGCAAACGAACCAATGACTGCGCACAGGTGTTCATCGACCACTCCTCTTGGGTGTCTGCATGCCTGCGACACCTTGTGCCCGGCTGACGTCCGAGGACGTTAGACGCTGCACTCAAGCGGCAACAATCGAAATAAATCGTCGCGATTGCTCAATAAAATTCATGCGTTGTCAGTGTGACCAGGGTCGGGCACCAGGCGGGTGATGCCTTGCAGTTGGGACTTGATCCATTCGCTGAAAACCAGCACGACCGGTCGCTCGGCCTTGAGCATGTCGGCCACCAGGTAATAGCCGCGGCTGGACTCGATCTCGGTGCTGAAGGGTTTTACCAGCCGGCCTTGAGCCAGGGCTTCACCGCTGAGCAGGTTGTCGCCCATGGCAATGCCTTGGCCGGCAATACAGGCCGATTGCACGAAATGGGCATCAGCAAAGATGATGCCTCGCTCAGCCTCGATGTTCGGCGCCCCGGCCTCTGCCAGCCAGACTCGCCAGTCGGAGTAATCGATCATGTGCAGCAGTAACGCATGCCGGAGGCTGTCCAGGCTGTTCAAACCGCCCATGGCATTTACCAGGCTTGGGCTGCACACCGGGAAATAGCGCAGTGACACGATCTTCTGGACATGCTGGTTGGGCCAGTCGCCCATGCCATAGGCAATGAACAGATCGACACTGCTTTCACTGGTATCCCTGGGTGTACGTGGTGATACCAGTTGCAGCTCAACCTGGGGATAGAGTGTCTGAAACTCGGCGACATGGGCGCACAGCCAATAGGTAGCAAACCCCGGCGGGCTGCTGATGCGCAACCGGCCACTGATGTGCTGGCCGTCGGAACGCTGTCCGGCTTCGAGGATGCTGGCCAGCAGCAGGTGGATGTCACGGGCATAGCGCTCGCCCTGATAGGTGATGCGAATGTTGCGACCATGGCGTTCGGTCAGGGCAAAGCCGAGGGTCTGCTCCAGACTCTTGATCTGGTGGCTGATCGCGCTCGGGGTCAGGTTCAGCTCACTGGCGGCTTCGGCGACACTGCCCAGGCGAGCGACTGCGTCCAGTGCGCGCAGCGCGGTCATGGAGGGATAACGCATACCGACTCTGCCTCGACTGCAAGGAAACGAATAGCAGCACCTTAGTCGTGAAAGGACCCAGGCAATAGCCTTGCCTGTGGCTGCAAAATTCTCCGATTGCTGAAAAAAAATACCCTATCCAGGCAAAAAAGCTCGATTGACCCCACCACCTCAGTGGCTAATTCTCCAGCTCAACCCGTGCCAGGTGCTGCCCGGCCACCAGACAATAACAAGAGGGTCGACCCTTGCAATCGCAGCCCAACTCCATCAATCCCGTGGTGGCGATCGATGATCTGCACAAGAGCTACGGCGATCACGCTGTACTCAAGGGCATCTCCCTGCGTGCCAATGAGGGCGAGGTGGTGTCGCTGATCGGCTCCAGCGGTTCGGGTAAAAGCACGCTACTGCGCTGTATCAACCTGCTGGAGGTCCCCAACAGCGGCAGCTTGCGTATCAATGGCGAAGAAGTGCGTATCAGGACGGACCGCGCCGGCAACCCTCAAGTCGCCGACCCGGCTCAGGTAACGCGCCTGCGTACACAGCTGAGCATGGTGTTCCAGAGCTTCAACCTGTGGCCTCATCGCACTGTGCTGGAGAACGTCATGGAAGCGCCGGTGCATGTCCTCGGCGAGGATCGCAAGGACGCCATTGCTCATGCGCAGTTCCTGCTGGAAAAAGTTGGCCTGGCCAGCAAGCGCGACACCTTTCCCTCTTTTCTCTCTGGCGGTCAGCAGCAACGGGTAGCCATTGCACGCGCGCTGGCCATGCGGCCTCAGGTGTTGCTGATGGACGAACCCACGTCTGCACTGGATCCGGAGTTGGTGGGCGATGTGCTCAAGGTGATCCAAGGCATTGCCGAGGAGGGGCGCACGATGATTCTGGTGACCCACGAAATGGCCTTCGCCCGCGATGTGTCGAGCAAGGTGATGTTCCTCCACCAGGGGCTGGTGGAAGAAGAGGGGCCGCCACAGCAGCTGTTTCTCAATCCCGTCAGCGAGCGCTGTCGGCAGTTCGTCATGACTCAGGAAAATCGTACCTGACGTTGCGCTTCAATCCTTGAAAACAACAACATTGATAGAAGGGTAAAGCCATGAAAAACATGCTCAGGAGTCTTCTCGTTGGGGCTCTGCTCGGTTCGCTGACCGGTCAGGTCGTAGCCGCCGATCAGATAGTCTTCGGTATCGCGCTGGAACCCTACCCGCCGTTCTCGATGAAAAGCGGTAACGGTGACTGGAGTGGCTTTGAACCCGAGCTGATCGAGGCTCTGTGCGAACGCATGCAGGCTCAGTGCCCACTCAAGGAGGTGGCGTGGGACGGTTTGATCCCGGCTCTGCAATCGAACCAGATCGACGCCATCCTCAACTCCCTGAGCATCACCGAAGAGCGACAGAAGGTCATCGATTTCTCCGAGCCCTACTATCAGACCCCGGCCATGTGGGTCGCCGACCGCAGTCGGGAGTTATTGACCACGCCCGAAGGTCTCGAAGGCAAGTTGATAGGCGTGCAGGGTTCGACCTCCAACGCCACGTTCGCCAAGACCTACTATGGCAAGACATCGACCTTGCGCTACTACAGCACCCAGGACGACATGATTGCCGACCTGCAAAGCGGGCGGATCGACGTGATGCTGGCAGATGCCCTGACTGTCGAACCGATCCTCAAGAGTGCAGCCGGTGCCGGCCTGGCGGACAAGGGCCTGGCGCCCAGCGATCCCTTGTTCGGGTCCGGCATTGGCGTGGCCATGCGCAAGGGCGAGAGTGCCCTGCAGCAGCGAATCAACACCGCCCTGGCTTCGCTCAAGACTGACGGTACCTATGACAGGATCCGCAGTCGCTACTTCAGCATCGATATTTCCGCCCACTAGCTGGAGCGCCCGGTCGGCCCGCTGCGGTGGGGCGCTGGCGTTGACTGGATACGTCATGATTACTCTGTCCGAACTGTCCCAGTTGTTCGTTGCTGACGGCTGGCTTGGTGCTTTGGCCAACGGCGCGCTGACCTCCCTGCAGATTTCCGCTGGCGCCTTCGTTCTTGGCCTGTGTATCGGTTTTTCGGTGGCGATGATCAAGCTCAAAGGGCCGCGCTGGCTGGTGAAACTGGCCAATGTCTACACCACCTTGTACCGCGCGATACCGGAGCTGCTGCTGATCCTGTTGCTGTACTACGCAGGCACTGACCTGCTGAACATGGCCATGGCCGCGATGGGGCACTCGAGCGTCACGGTCAATGGTTTCATCGCAGCGGTGCTGGTGCTGGGTATTGTCCAGGGCGCCTATTCGGCAGAGATCATCCGGGGAGCGGTTCAGGCCATTCCCTACGGCCAGATCGAGGCTGCACGAGCCTACGGGATCGAGCGCTGGCTGCTGGTGCGCCGCATTCTGCTGCCGGGCATGCTGCCTTACGCCATGGCCGGTCTGTCGAACTTGTGGCTGGTATTGGTCAAGGACAGTGCGCTGATCAGCATCGTCGGCTACAGCGAGCTGCTTTCGGTTGGTAAGCAGGCTGCCGGTTCTACCAAGCACTATCTGGTGTTCTACCTGGCGGTCGCAGCCTTCTACTTCGTCATCACCCTGGTGTCCGGGAGCCTGTTGCGTGTGCTCGAGCGACGCATCAATCGGTGGTTGCCGCAACATTAGGAGGCGCGTATGGACTTTTCCTGGCTCAACGGTTTTTCCGGAGAATTGCTGCGCGGCCTGGGTATCACCCTCAAGCTGCTGGTCTTGAGTGGCGTTTGCGGTTTTGTCCTGGCGGTGATGGTGAGCCTGGGCCGGGTGTCGCGCAATCCACTGATAAGTGCGCCCATGCAGTTCTTCATCAGCGTATTTCGCGGTACGCCGTTGCTGGTGCAGATCTACATCCTCTACTACGGGGTTGGCAGTCTGTTCGCCGGTTATCCGCCAATTCGCGGCAGCATTCTCTGGCCCTACCTGCGCGACGGCTTCTGGTATGTGGCATTGGCCCTGACCCTGAGTGTCGGCGCCTATGTTGGCGAAGTGCTGCGTGGCGGCCTGCGAGCGGTGCCCCGGGGCGAACTGGAAGCGGCCTGGGCTTATGGCATGGGTTACCGGCTGACCCTGCAGAGGGTCTGGCTACCCAGAGCGCTGGAACTGGTGCGCCCGACCCTGGTGGGGGAATGCGTGCTGCTGCTCAAGGCTACTGCATTGGCGTCCACCGTGGCAGTCACCGACTTGCTGGGCGCTGCCAATCTGGTGCGTGCGCAGACGCTGAAGGTCTATGAGCCGCTGCTGGCGGTGGCGCTGATCTACATCGTCCTGGCTTTTGTCATCGAACATCTGTGTGCACGCCTGGGGCGTGTTTCCCAACGCCAGGTCTGAATTTATCGATCACGCGGGCAGTGATGCTCGCGAGGAGAACAGCATGCGTTACTCGCCCTTCGTTCAGCGCATCAGCGGTGAATCCGTCAGCGCCTGGGATATTCATTATGCAGCCATCGATGCCCGTGCTCGTGGCGAGGACGTGATCGTCCTCAGTGTGGGTGATCCGGATTTCGCCACTGACGCGCGCATCTGCGCAGCCGCCAGCGCCGCGCTCGAGCAAGGCGATACCCATTACACCCACGTCCTCGGTCGTCCGGCGTTGCGCGATGCCATCGCCGCCAAGCAAGAGCGTCTGCTCGGGATCGACGTCGGTGTCGAGAACGTCGCCGTGGTGGCGGGAGCGCAGAACGGTTTGTTCGCCACCTCGCTGTGCCTGTTCAGCAGCGGTGATGAAGTCTTGGTGCCCGAGCCGATGTACCTGACTTACGAAGCTTGCATCCACGCCTCGGGCGCCAGTATTGCCTGTGTTCAGCAGCCAGCGGCCGACGGTTTTCGCCTGACCGCAGCGGCTCTGGAGGCGGCGCTCAGCGACAAGACCCGTGGTATCGCCCTGGCCACACCATGCAATCCCACCGGCAACGTTTACAGCCGCGAAGAGCTGGAGGCTGTTGCCGCAGTGGCCCGCAAGCACGATCTGTGGGTGATCTCCGATGAGGTCTATGGGCAACTGACCTATGACCGTGAGCACCTGAGCATCGCCTCGTTACCTGGCATGGCCGAGCGCACGGTGATCCTCAACAGCCTGTCGAAAAGTCACGCGATGACCGGTTGGCGTGTGGGCTGGGTAGTCGCCCCGGCGCCTCTGGTCAGGCATTTGGACAACTTGCTGTTGTGCATGCTTTACGGCTTGCCCGGGTTCATTCAGCAGGCCGCTCTCAAGGCGCTGGAGCTGGATGAGGAAGTGCTCGGCAGTGCTCGCGAGGTCTATCGGCGTCGGCGTGATCTGGTGCTGGGGTGCTTAAAAAAAGTCAGTCTGCTGGACTGCCGCGAACCCGAGGCGGGGATGTTCATGCTGGTGGATGTACGTCGCACCGGGCTTTCGAGCATGGATTTCGCCTGGCGACTGTTCCAGGCCACCGGCGTCTCAGTGCTGGATGCTCAGGCGTTTGGCGCCAGTGGCGAGGGGTTTGTACGGATCTCCTTTACCGTCGCTGACGACAGGCTCCTCGAGGCCAGCCAGCGTATTGCCGACTTCGTTGCAATCCTGGAAGTCCAGTCGGCTGACTGAAGAGTCGGCGCGCGCTTGCCACGACATGACGCCTGTTGCCCGCAGATCATGCTGCTGCGACCGAAGGGGCTACGTGCCTCCTCGTCTGCGTACCCGTCACCCGTTGCAGAAACCCGGAATCAACTGTGTTCATTAGCGCTTGTCGTCTATTTTCTGCCCCCTTGAGGGCGCTGCCCTGAGAGGTGATCCGTGATTGCAGCCGATCAATTCAACTCCACCCACAGCGCCGTCGATCAATACGCTGAGCTGGTGCTGCACAACGGCCGGATGTACACCCTCGATCCGGCCCAGCCCTGGGCGGATGCCGTGGCTATCCGCCAGGGCAGGCTGATTGCGGTCGGCAGTCTGCATGATCTGGTTTCGCTTATCGGCCCCCATACCCGGCAGCACGATCTGAAGGGCGCCTTCTGCATGCCCGGCCTGCATGACATGCACACCCACCCGGACCTGGCGCTGGCCCCACGCTATGCCGACGACCTGGACGTGGGCGTTGAAGACCCTACCCCGGAGCAACTGGCGGCAGCGATTCATGCCTATGCCGACAGTCACCCCGGCGATGGCTGGATCTACGGCCAGTACTGGGTGCGCTACACCTTCCGCGAAGCCGGCCTGATGCCAGGCCGCGACTGGCTCGACAGCATCATGCCGGACCGTCCCGTGGCCCTGCTGGATCGTATGTGGGGCAGCATGATGGTCAACTCCAAGGCGCTCGAGGTGGCCGGTATCGATCGCCATACCCGCGACCCGCGCAACGGTTATCTGGAACGTGATGAGCTGAGCGGCGAACCCAACGGTCTGCTGATCGACGGCGCCTATGCACTGATTCACGCGGCCATGCCACCGACCCCCGTGTCGGTGCTGCGCCGGGCCTATCGTGATGGCGTGCACTTCCAGACATCGCGCGGGGTGACGGCAAGCAAGTACGTACACGTCTGCGAAAATCGTCTGCAAGCCCTCAAGGAGCTGGACGATGCCGGTGAGCTGACCCTGCGTGTGGAGGCCGCCATCAGTTGGCAGGACGATATTTTTCCGGTGCGTCGGCGCTGGGAGTTGCTCAGCGGCGAGCGGCATTTTTATCGCAGCGCACGGCTGAACGCCAATGCGGTCAAGTTTCACTTCGACGGCACGGTAGAGCCCCGATCCTCCTACTTGCTGACGCCCTGGCCTGATGAGTCGAGCTGGCGCGGCAAGCTCAATCTGACCCCTGAACACATCACCGATATGGTCGTGGACATGGACAGGCGTGGCCTGCGGGTGATCGCTCACTGCACTGGCGACGGTGCATCCGACGTGTTCCTCGACGCAGTGGCTGAAGCCAGGCGGCGTAACGGTAACAGCGGTATTCGCCATCAGTGCGCCCACAGTACGCTTCTGCACCCTGGCAACCTCAAGCGTTTCCAGAGCCTGGACGTGATTGCCGAATTCTCGCCTGCCGCCTGGTATCCAACGCCCTTCGCCAGCGGCGCTCGATCCGGTTACGGTCCGGAGCGTCTCAAGCGCATTTATGATTTCGAGGGCGTATTGGCCGCTGGCGGTATCGCGGTGTTCGGTACCGACTGGCCGGTGGCATCCATCGATCCGTGGTTGGCACTGGAAACCATGGTCACCCGGCAGAACCCATGGAACCAGGAACCGCACACCTTCGGCGAACCGATCAGTCTGGAGCAGGCACTGCAAGTGGCAACACTCAATGGCGCTCATGCCATGGGGCTCGAGCATCTGACCGGTAGCCTCGAGGTCGGCAAGTCGGCGGACCTGATCGTGCTTGACCGCGACCTGTTCGCTCAGCGGGCGCGCAACTATATCCACCATACCCAGGTGCAACTGACCTTTGTCGAAGGACAGCTGGTCTATGACCGCCAGGGCGTTTTCAGCGACACGCCGTTGCAGGCGATCTGGCAAGGTCAGCCGCCGGTAGTCGAGGGCGCGCAACGATGAACAGCGCACCGAGTATCCCGGTGACCGTGGTGGCTGGATTCCTTGGCGCCGGCAAGACCACCCTGCTGCGCCAGATGGTGCAGCGTGTCGACAGCGGCAGGCTGGCGGTGATCGTCAATGATTTCGGCGAGCTGAACATCGATGCCGCGATCATTGCCGAAGTCACCGATGCGGTGTACAGCTTGCAGAACGGTTGCATCTGTTGCACCGTGCAGGAAGACCTGTTGGCGCAACTCGTCAGCCTGTCCAGGCTGCGCCCGGCCCCGGAGCGGATCATCATCGAATGCAGCGGCGTCTCTGACCCGCAGCGCATCGTGCAGACCATCGCCTACCCGCAGTTGCGCACCAGTCTGCATCTGGACGCGGTCATCACCCTGGTGGATGCCAGCAGCCATCACAACCTCGACGTCGAAATGGCCCGCTTGTCACGTGCCCAGGTGGCCAGCGCCGATTGGCTGCTGCTGAACAAGGTCGATCTGGTGACGCCTGAACAGCTGCACAACATTCGTATCGGACTTGGCAGCCGTGTGCCGGTGTTCGAGACGGTACGGGCGGAGCTGCCGCCCGAGCTGCTGCTGGCGCCACTGGTGCGTTCCAGCGAGGTACTGTTCAAGCTTCTGCCTCAGGCGCACGACCAGCTGTTCGAGAGCTGGGTGTGGAGCAGCGTGCGACCGCTGCAGCCAACGGCCCTGCGCGCCTGGTTGGCGCGCCTGCCTGCAGATCTGCTGCGTCTCAAGGGCCTGGTTCATCTGGACGGAAGTGAACAGCCCTATTGGTTGCAGCATGTGGGCAAGCGCAGCCAGTTCATCCCGGCCGCCAATCAACCCAGCGAATATGCCGCGCAACTGGTTTTCATCGCTCGCCGCGGTAGTGATCTGCGGCAAAGGCTGGAAGCCGGGATCAAGGGTACGCAGGCGCCCTGATCCCGGGGCTGAATGCGAGGGGCAACGACGATGTGATGGGTGCGCGATCAGCTTCGCGATTCAGGGCTTTCAACCCGGTGCCGCCAGGGGAGCTCCCCGAGCGGCCCAAGCCATGATTGTGCGTGCAGGCCCTCAACAGCGAGCGTGCCGGTGAAAGGACTGCGGACGGCGACTGCAACCCGGCACCGGACCCTCTGCGATGATTCAACTGGCAGGCGCCCGCAGTTCGCCGTCACGGCACCAATGGCAATTCGCGTTTGTGGCGCGTGTTGTCGTAGGTGCGAACGATGGTGGCGTAGGCTTCGTCGCTGACTGTCTCGCCATGCAGGAAGGCGTCGATTTCGGCGTAGGTGACGCCATGCGCCTCCTCGTCCGGTTTGCCTGGGCGCAGTTCTTCCAGGTCGGCAGTCGGCGTTTTCATCACCAGGTGCTGCGGTGCGCCCAGGTGCGCTGCGATGGCGCGCACCTGTTTCTTCACCAGGCCGGACAGCGGCGCGAGGTCGCAGGCGCCGTCGCCGAATTTGGTGAAGAAACCCATCACCGCCTCGGCGGCGTGATCGGTACCGATCACCAGGCCATTGTTGGCGTTGGCGATGGCGAACTGGGCGACCATGCGGATGCGTGCCTTGATATTGCCGACGACGAAATCGCGGCGGGCGTCGGTCAGTTTCTGCAGATGGCTGACCTGCTCGCCGAGGCCGGATACGCTGCCGGCGATGTTCACAGTGTCTTGTTCATCGGCGCAGATGAATTTCAGCGAATCCTGGGCGTCAGGTTCGTCGTGCTGGGCGTTGTGCGGCAGGCGCACGGCGATGAAGCGGTAGCCGGCGTCTCCCGTTTCGGCGCGCAGCTCCTCGACCGAAAGCTGGGCCAGGCGCCCGGCAGTCAGCGAGTCGACGCCGCCGCTGATACCCAGGACGAGTACCTTGAGGCCGGAATTCTTCAGGCTGTTCTTGATGAAGGTCTTGCGCCGCTCGATCTCCGCGCTCAGCGCGGCGACGTCGGCGAACGGCGGCACCACATCGAGGGCGGCGGCGATTTCGGCTTGGCGGTTGCTCATGTCTGGCTCCTCACTGGGTAACGCGAAAGACGTGTTTCAGGTAATGGACGAAGTTCTCGTCGCGGCATTGAGTCTTGCCGGGGGTATCGGAGATTTTCGCCACGGGCTGACCGTTGCAGGCGATCATCTTGATCACGATGTTCATGGGCGTGACGCCGGGGATGTCGCAGGTCAGGTTGGTGCCGATACCGAAGCTTACGTGGATTCGCCCGGAAAGTGCACGGTAGAGCTGTAGCGACTTGGGCAGGTCAAGCCCGTCGGAGAACACCAGGGTCTTGCTCCTGGGGTCGATACCGAGTTTCTCGTAGTGGGCGATGGCTTTTTCTGCCCACACCAGCGGGTCGCCCGAGTCGTGGCGCAGGCCGTCGAAGAGCTTGGCGAAGTACAGGTCGAAATCGGCGAGGAAGGCATCCATGGTGATGCAGTCGGTCAGGGCGATGCCGAGCAAGCCGCGGTATTCGCGGACCCAGCAGTCGAGGGCGGCGATCTGGCTGTCGATCAGCCGTGGGCCGAGCTGCTGATGCGCCATCAGCCACTCGTGGGCCATGGTGCCAATGGGCTTGAGGTCGAACTCGCGCGCCAGGTGCACATTGCTGGTGCCGACGAAGCGACCGGGGAAATCGCGCTTGAGGATATGCACCGCCTGCTCCTGCACGCGGTAGGAAAAGCGCCTGCGGGTACCGAAATCAGCCAGCTGGAAACCGGCCAGCTCGCTCGGCGAGGCTTCGGCCTTGAGCCAGTCGAGCTTCTCGTACAGGCGCTCGGCGGCCTGCTCCAGCAGCACTTCGCGGTAGCGATAGCGGTTGCGCACCTCGCTGACGATGGCCAGCAACGGTACCTCGAAGAGGATGATGTGCAGCCAGGGGCCGCGCAGGCGGATGTTCAACTGGCCGTCTTCGATGCTGGTGTGCACGTAGCGCAGGTTGAAGCGGAACAAACTCAGAAAGCGGATGAAGTCGGGCTTGATGAAGGGAATGCTTTCGAGAAAAGCGAGCTGATCGATGCTTAGGCTCAGCTCGCTCAAGCGTTCGATCTGGTAGCGGATCTCGGCCAGGTAGGGCGTCAGGTCCTCGCTGCTGCGGCAGCGGAACTCCCATTCCACCTCGGCGTTGGGGTAGTTGTGCAGCACCGCCTGCATCATGGTGAGCTTGTAGAAGTCGGTGTCCAGCAGGTTCTGCACGGTGCGCTCGGCGAAGATGCTCTCGCTCATCGCAGATTCTCCTTGGCTAGGGCGCCATCCAGCTGTTCCAGGCTGGCGGCCAGGGTAATGCCCTGTTCGCGCATGGCGATGCAGGCGGTTTCGGCTGTTTCGCTGGCAATTGCGCGGCAGGCCGGTAGATGCACGATCACCTCGAAGCCGGCGCGGCGCAGCTGCAGGGCGGTGGTCTTGACGCAATAGTCCAGGGCCAGGCCGCCTAGCAGTACAAGGTCGACGTCATTTTGCCGGAGAAATTCGATCACGCCCGTGCTGCGCTTCTCGGCCAGGTCGTGATAGCAGGCGCCGTAAGGGTGCAGGTCCGGCTCGACGCCTTTCCACACGAAGTAGTCGTAGTCCAGCGGCGCTGGCAGGCCATCGAGCAATTCGAAGCCGGGCGTGCCGGGCACGCAGTGGCTGACCCAGGTCAGGTCGGCATTGGCCAACGGCAGGGGCTGCAGCATCTGCGCATGTTCTGCCACCACCCAGGTGGCTTGCGGGCTGTGGGCATCCTTGCTGCCGATGCGCAGCTGGGCGCGAGCGGCCAATTGATTCAGTGCCGGGACGATGGCGTCGCCCTCGGGCACTGGCAGCTCGTTGGGGCACAGCGGGGTGAAGCCTTTCTGGGCATCGACATCGAAGCTGGCGATCTTCATGGCGCCCTCCTTCTCGTGGGTGAGTGACTACATATTTCATCTGATGAAATATGTAGTCAAGTGTTTTCACCAAATCCTGCGTGAAAAAATATGAGTTATTGGTCAAGATGGAATAAGTATATGAAGGAGCAAGGGACAGGATGAGTGCAGTGGAGGTTCTGGCCGGGGTGGATATCGTTGCCCTGCGCCTGAGCGAGGAGGGGGCGTTGCAGGTGCTGCTGCTGCGTCGCCAGCGCGAACCCTACGCAGGGCAATGGGCGCTACCGGGCGTGCTGGTCAATGGTCGTTGCGTCGATGCCAGCCTGGACGCCGCCGCTGCCCGTGCGCTGGCGGACAAGGCGCGCCTGCAACCGCAGTATCTGGAGCAGGTGGCGACGGTGGGCAATGGCGTGCGTGATCCGCGCGGCTGGTCGTTGAGCACCTGCTATCTGGCGCTGCTGGCGCCTGATGCCGTACCGCAGGATGAAGGTTTGCGCTTCGCCGATCTGACGCTCATAACTGCAGGACAGCAGGCGTTGCCATTCGACCACACGCAACTGGTGCGCCTGGCGGCCGAGCGATTGCGCGGCAAGTCGGTCTACAGCTCCCTGCCGCTGTATCTGCTGGCGCCGCGATTCACCGTGACCGAAGCGCTGACGGCGTTCCAGGCTTGTCTGGGCGAGCCGGTGCAGCACACCACCTTGCGCGGGAGGCTGGAACGGATGAAGGCGCAGGGTTGGATCCGTGACACCGGCGAGAAGAACTATCCGAAGATGGGGCGCCCGCAGAGTCTGCTGGAGCATCGCCCGCAAGCGGCTGAGGCCTTTATCTTCGACCGTAGCCTGCTGGCTTAGCAGGCCGTTGCAAAACTACCTACGTTGCCATTGCTGCGTTAAAGACAGTCTCGCGTGCGAGCCCAGTCAAAATGCTCATTTACAGCTCGTAAAGTCGACCGCGACTCCGACCGTTTTTCGCCTGTTTTTGCGGGGCCGCCACCGGTATTGCCCTGGCTGCCTCGGCTCGGGCTTCCTGCTTCGCTCTACCTCCTGCATCCATGCAGTCGTCGCCTACGTTTTTCAACGGCCTGTTCGCAGGCACTCTCTGAATCGCAGGCAAAAAATAGGCGCCAGAGGCGCCAGGGGAGCATTTCAATCGATGCATAGTCTCTGAGCCTGCTTCGTTCGGGAAGTTCCGTACGGTGATGGAAAAAAGCCATCTTTTTCCTGCAGGCAAAAGAAAAGGCGCCAGGGGCGCCTTAAAACGATGATCTATGGAGTAAGTCGATCATTCAGAGTCAGGCGCTGAGGGAAAGGTTCAGCGCTGCCCGACGAACGGTCATTACTTGGCCGGCATCAACAACAGGCGCTGCTTGCCGTAGACCTTGTCCAGGTTCTGCGCTTTGAAGGGGAAGCTCATGTAGCCGCCCTTGAGCCATGATTCGATGCCGTCGGCATAGTGTGGGCTGGCCGGATTGCCGGACTGGCCCGAGCTGTTGACGCCGACCAGAGGCTCGTCCGCGGCAAAATCCACCACGATGCGCATGGCCGGGATCAGGAAGGTGTGGAAATCCTGGCCCCAGGCGTAGGCGGAGACGTTCAGCGTGCTGTGGTCGCCCCCGGCCGGATAGGGGCCGCGATCCAGATAACCTTTCAGGGCATTGATGCTGGTGCGCTGGCTGGCGCTCATGTAGGGCGCCATGCGTGTGGTGTCCGTCACCCACTCATAGCTGTGCAGCTTGCCCCATTGCCAGTTGCGACGCTCCATGCCCAGGCGGTTTTCCAGCAACTCGATGCTGGCGGCCAGGCTGCGCGCGAGGATGGCCGGCTTGTCTTCCTGCTCCGGCGTGCGGATGTCGTTCCAGAACGGGCTGTCGGCACGGCCAAGCAGATGATCGGCCTGCGCCGAGTAGGAGGTGTTGGCGGTTTGCACCAGCGCCTTCCAGGCCGGGCTGTCTTCCGGGCCCAGCTCGTCGAGGAAGATCTGCCGCGCGCTTTCATGCAGGAAGGCGCCGTAGATGGCGGCATCGGCCGAACCGGCGGCGAGCTTGCCGTCGAACGCCAGCAGGCGCTTCAGGGCTTCATCGGCACGGGCGCGCTGACCAGCGGGCAGGGCGGCGATGGCCTGGCGCAGCGAATCGTGCATGACCGGGTCGTTGAACATGGCCTGCAGTTTGGCGACGAAGGGGGAGGTCTGGTCGTACTGCATGGCGATCATGCTGCGACCATCGTGACGGCCGTTGCCGGCCAGTTCGGCGATGCGCTCGGCGCGCTCCGGGTAGTACCAGGAGCTGGACAACTGCATGCCATAACCGGGCGGCACGCTGCGCTCATTGGCAGTGCCCAGCCAGCCTTGCGGCGGGTCCTGATCGTAAGGGTGCAGCATCGGGTCGGCGAAGCCATCCCAGGCGTAGCGTTCGTCCCAGCCGGGCGAGGGCAGCAGGCCACGACCTTCGCGGCGGTTCGGGTAGCGACCGGTGACCTGCCAGCCGATGTGCTGGGCATCGGCGAAGACGATGTTCAGCGGCATGGCGCGGATTTCCCGCGTCGCCTCGAAGGCCTGCTCCACCGATTGTGCGCGTGACAGGTCGAAGAAGGCATCGAGGCTCTGGTCACGCTCGAACTGGGTGGTTTTCAGGGCCAGGCCATAACCGCTCTGCAGCGCCAGGGGCTGCAGCATATGTTTGCGTTCGCCCAGTACCGAGTTGAGCAGCGGCCCGTTGCGGGTCTCGTAGAGCGTTTCACGGATCGGGCGCTGGCCGCGAATGAAGAACGTCTCCTGGCGCTCGCTGACCGGCAGCCACTTGCCGCCGGCCTGATACATCAGGCGGCTGCCCTCGCGCTTGATGCGCTCCAGGTAGATATCCTGGTTGTCGCCCATGACCATGGTCATGCCCCAGGCCAGCTTGCCGTTGTAGCCGGCGACCACGGCCGGCACGCCCGCCAGGGACACGCCGGCGGCCTGGTACTTGGGCGAGCGGATCTGCACGAAATTCCACAGCGAAGGCATGCTCAATGGCAGATGAGTGTCGTTGGCCAGCAGGCTCTTGCCGCCACGGCTACGCTGCGGGGCGATGGCCCAGTTGTTCGAGGCGGCGACGCCGAGCATGTGCTGTTCGGCGATCTGCGTCGCAGTGCGGGAAATCGCCTGCAGGCCCGGCAACTGGCCCTTGAGGTCGAGACCGGCGAGTTTTTCCGCCTCGGCGAAGGGCAGCGGTTCGTCCGGGTAGATCGGCAGCAGCCAGGGCAGCTTGTCGGTGCCCACCTGCTGGGCCATGGTCAGCGCGGCGATCTCTTCCTGCAGGTTCACCGCCAGGCCAAAGTTGAGCAGGCAGAACAGCAGCACCGAGTCCTCGGGCTTCCAGTACTCGGGGCGGTAGCCGGACTCGGCCAGATCCATCGGCAGGCGATCGCGGTAGCGGAACACATAGGCGTTGACGCCACGCGAATAGACCTCGAAGAAGCGCTTCAGGCGAGGCGAGGCGTCGGCGTAGAGAATTTCCGCATTCTTTTTCAGGTTGACCGCGCGCATGAAACGGTCCATTTCCAGCACGCCGGGCCCGGCCATCTCGGCCAGGCGACCCTGAGCCAGCAGGCGCATGCCGACCATCTGGCTGAGACGGTCACCTGCATGCACGTAGCCCAGGGTAAACAGGGCGTCGTGGAAATTGCTCGATTCGATCAGTGGCATGCCGAGGGCATTGCGCCGCACCGACGCACTTTCGGCCACACCCTGGATGCGCTCGACACCGCGCGTCGGTGGCACGCTGTCGGCATAACGGCTGTTGAGCAGGGACTGGCAGCCGGCGAGGCTGATCAGTGAGGCGGCAATAGTCAGGCGAGCCAGCGTGCGCATGGCGAATTTCCTTGGTGTGCGGACGGTCGCGGCCGGTCGTGCAGTGACCGGCCACAAAGGCGCCAAGGTAATGAGGCTGGCGATGCCTGGCAAGAGGCCTCAGACGCTCGTCTGAGGCCTCTTCAGCCCTTCGTCCAGCAACCAGCGAGCGGCGATGCGCGCGGCGGCCTTGTGCTGCAGTTCCAGCTCGTTGAAGCGTTTTTCGAAGCGGCGCCGTTCGGCCTTGTCCAGGGCCTTCCAGGCCGCATGGGTGGGCACCTCGGCGGTCGCCTCGAAGAGCAGATGGAACACCTGGCAGCGGTTGTCATTGCTCAGGGCGCTGTCATAGTTGTCGAGCAGCACCTTGATGCGGATGGCACCTTCGATCAACGGCAACTGCTCGTCGAGCAGGCTGCTGGCGAGGATGTGCAGATCGCCACCGATGCGTTGCTGGCGCTCTTGCTGCGCTTGCTCGTGCACGCGCTGGTTCGCCCACACACGGCGCCACAGGTGCCAGGCATAGGCGGCCAGCGCTGCGATCAACAGCAGACCGGTCAGCAGCAGGATGAGGGTCAGAGCATCCATGCGCGGTTCAGGCGCCGTGGCACTTCTTGTACTTCTTCTCGCTGCCGCATGGGCAGGGATCGTTACGGCCGACGTCCTTCAGCGCGTTGCGCACCGGCTCCTGATGGCCATGGTTGCAGTGCGGGCCGTGCACATGGCCGTGATCGTGATGATCGTGGTCATGGTTGCAGTCAGGGCCGTGGACGTGGGGTTGGTTGCTCATGGTGTTACTCGTGCAGGTTATTCGGGGATGAAATCGCCGGGGATTATCTCGCCATTACGCGCCATGTGCACGCTGCGGCCGAACAACATGCCGGTTTTTACCTTACCCTTGAGGCTATAGCGAATCGGCACGTCCGGTTTTTCCAGTGCTTTGACGATCTGCCGCACATGGCGCCAGAGGTTGGTGCGCACCGATACGTCGAAGGTGTGGTGGCCATGGGCGGGCACGGTGAACCACTCGTTGGAGTAGCCCTCGGCCAGCTGGATACCGTTGAGCTGGACGTTATAGTCCAGCCCGCGCACCGGCAGGCTGACGCCGTTGGGATTGTCGATTCGAAAGCGCAGGCGGAACTCCTGTTCGAGCAGCCTGGCCTTGACCACATCAACTTTGATGAGTTGGACGTCCGGGTCCTTGAAGCCACCTGTCATCCAGGTGGAGCATCCTGTCAGGCCTGAAAGCAGGCCAAAAAACATCAATAGGCTGATAATTCTTATCATTTGCGCCTGAGAAAACATTTCATACCCCCATTGCGGCCCAGTGTAACAAGCAAGCGCTTGGCTGCAACGGGGACGCACTCATTATTTTCAATGAGATACTGTGGTGGTTTCGGGGTGTTGGTGATCGCGAGAGCATGAATGAGAAGCCTGCAGTGTCAGGGCAAAGGAACCTGCGCCATACTGAGCGGCGAATAGGACAGGAGTGTGACCATGAGTCGCTACGAGATCGCCTTCTCCGGGCAACTGGTGCCGGGCGCCCAGCCAGAGCTGGTCAAGGCCAACATGGCCAAGCTGTTCCAGGCCGATGCTCAGCGCATCGCTCAGTTGTTCTCCGGGCGCCGCATCGTGATCAAGAACAACCTCGACGCCGCCGGGGCGGAGAAGTACCGCGCGACTCTGGAGCGGGCCGGTGCGCGGGTCGAAGTCGTCGACATGGACGCCCTGATCGAGGAGGTCGAACTGGCCCCGCCGCCGCCCGTAGAGCCGCAACCGGCTCCGGCAGCAGCACGGGCTGTGGCCAAGCCAGGGCGCCTGCAGGTCGCGCCACGAGATGAGTACATGGCCGCGTTCAGTGATGTGGATGCCCCGGATTTCGACATCGCTCCGGTGGGCAGCGATCTGCAGGACGCCAGGCCCGACGCTGCAGCGCCACAGGTCGACTTGTCGCAGTTCAGTCTGGCGCCCGTCGGTAGCGATATGGGGCAGGCCAAGGCTGCGACTCCAGCGGTTGCACCGGATACATCGCACCTGAAACTGCAGGACTGAGCATTCGGTAGCCTGGCTTGAAACGCCCTGAGTTGAGCCTGCAGCCACGGCGTTTTTGCGTTCAGGGCCGCTAACCCGCCTTGCACGCGGTCGCGGCTTCCTCGGGCTTGAGGTTGCGCACGCTGGTGAAGAACAGTTCGCAGGTTTGCAGCTTCTCCGTTACCTGCCATTTTTCGGTGCAGGTATTGAGCGTCTGCTGCGGATCACTCGTCGGCTGCTGGCCCATGCCAGCCTGCCAGCAGGCGGCGCTCAAGTCCTGCCCCATGACCTTGATCCCGGCTGCGTTGGCGGCAGCCTTGCTGCCCTTGTTGTTGGCCGGATCGGCCGCATACCAGATGTAGCTGGGATGATTGGCGCCGAGCACGTAGACCTGCTGCCCGGGGGCCGCATCGATCTGGCCGAGGCCCAGCACCGGCAGATTGACGCCGTACTGTTGCTTGATCCAACTGCGCACCGGGCTGCCGAAGGCGACCATTGGCAGGCTGGCATCGTTCGGGCCGGCGCTGAGTTCGCTGACCATGCGCCGCTGATAGCTGTTGAAGTAGCCGTACACGCCCTGCAATGCGCTGCCGGCACTGGCCGGGGCGGCGATGGGAGCGATGTCGATGATGGTCTGGTAGGCAGGAGTGTGTTGCGCCTGTACACCATTGAAACCGAGCAGCGAGGCCCAGCGATCGGTGGTGCTCGAACGCAGATAATCCTGAGCCTGGGTCAGTGAGTAGTCCGGTGGGAAGTGCAGCAGCTCGACGCTCTTGCGGTTCTCCAGAGCCATGCCCAGCGGCAGGAAGAAGTACCAGTTGTACTGCCATTTACCGTCACGATTCAGCTGACTGGCGCCCTGATAGGCCAGGTCACCGGCATCGAGCAATTGCAGCAGGGGTTTGCCGTAATCCTTTGGCGTGCCGTCGAAATTGGCGTGAATACGTTCCCCGTTGCGTGTTACGCGCACGCTGGCCTGGGGGTAACCATCGCGCGTCAGGCTCTGTTGCAGGTAGTGTTCGACCGTCTGTTCCAGCGTCCAGTCGCGGTAGCAGATCACGCTGCAGTTGTTCGGGTAAGCGAACAGGCGGCTGACGCGCTGGCTGTCGCCCAGGTCCAGCGTTTCCCCTTGCAGCCCGGCGGGCTGGTTGGCGCAGCCAAAAAGCAGGCTGGCCAGGATAAGAGCGATACCACTTTTCTTGTGCATGACTTTCTCCTTGTTGAGTGTCCTCGTGGGACCCATCAACTCAAGCAGAAAGCAGGATTAACGCCAATCAGCCATTCAGGTAAGGCGCGCAGCACTTCTTGAACTTCTGCCCGCCCTGGCAGGGGCAAGGGTCATTGCGTCCGGCCTTCAGTGGTGCGGTCGGGTCGAGGAAGAACCAGCGCCCGTCCACCTGAACGAAAGCGGAGCATTCGCGGTGACGATGTTCGCCGTTGTCATCGTGCCAACGAGCGACGAAAGTCACCTGGGCATGCTCCGGCTGACCGCCGAATACCTCGCTGCCCTCGACTTCCAAACCCAGCCAGGTGCTTTGCGCGCTCCAGGCGGCCATCGCGTCGCGGTCGAGGGCCTGTTGCTGGGCGGGCAAGGTGGTGGCTACCAGATAATCCACCAGGCCCAGTACATAAGCGGTGTAGCGCGAACGCATCAACAACTGCGCGCTGGGTGCGTGGGTGCCCGCGTGATAGTGGCCGCAGCACTGGCTCAGCAGGTTGCCGCTGCCGCAAGGACAATTGGGATCGAGAGGGTGCATCGTTCTACCACCAGTATTTGCCGAAGTTTTGTGGATTTGCCCAGAACTTCGCGTTCAACCAGTCGGGAACTTGCTTGTAATCGAGTAGATCATAGGTGAACAGATGCAGGGTCTGTCCCTCGCGCTGGAACTGTTCACTGGCTTGCATGGCCAGGGCGAAAAAGTCGGTTTCCTGCCAATCACCTGCCTTGAGGTCGAGCAATACGGCGACCCGGCTGGCGTTGAGGTTGCGAATGCCACCCAGTAGTTGCAGTCCATCGCGTTTGGGCAAGTGCTCCAGACAGTCGACCAGAATTGCCAGGTCGAAGCGCTGTGCGGCCAGTTCAGGCGCCAGGGGAGCAGCAGGTGCGGTAGTGACCTGACACTGCGGGTGGGCGCTGTGAAAGGCGCTGACTGCGGGGAGCTCGCTTGCTCCGAGTAACAGCAGTTTCTCGGGGGTATGGCGGGCAAGCAGTGCCGCAATGGCTTGCTGTGGAGTACGGGTGCTAAGGCTGGCGGTCATCGAACTTCCTCGAAAAGTCTGCAAAGACTAACGTGGTGTCGGTATCAGGCCTAGAGTGAGAGAAAATTATCCGTAGAAGCTGCTATAGCTGGCGGATTGTACAACTCCTGTCTTTACTACTATCGAGTCGGTTATGCGCCGATGAACATTGGAGACCTAAAGTATGAGTATCACAAGGAACGCAGTACCCCTGATTCTGGCTAGCACCTTGCTGACCGGTTGCGCCGGCCTGCAGAAAACCGACTGGCCCACCTGCGCCGCTGTAGGCGGCGTGGGTGGTGCTGCGCTCGGGGCAATCGAAAGTTCTTCCTGGGCGGGCGGCGGTGCGGTGTTAGGTGCCGGTATGGCTGCTGCCTACTGCTGGGTACACGGTGCCGAAGAGCAGCAGGTTGCCGTCGTCGAAGAAGTCGTTGTCGAGGAGATGGCAGTTGCCGAGCCGGCCGAGGCCGTTCGTGTCGAGCTGGACGTCAAGTTCGACTTCGACAAGGCTCAGGTCAAGCAGGAAAGCTATGGCGACATCAAGGCCCTGGCCGACTTCATGAAGCAGTATCCGCAGACCAGCACCGTGGTTGAAGGTCACACCGACTCCGTGGGCAGCGATGCTTACAACCAGGGTCTGTCCGAGCGCCGCGCCAGTGCCGTGCGTGAAGTTCTGGTCAACCAGTACGGTGTAGAGTCCGGCCGCGTGCAGGCAGTGGGTTATGGCGAGAGCCGCCCGGTTGCCGACAACGCCACTGCCGATGGTCGTGCCATCAACCGCCGCGTAGAAGCCGAGGTCGAAGCTCAGCCGTAAGGCGCTTCTTCCAAGCCACGTCAGGTGTCACCCGCGAAGGCCCGACCGATTCCATCGGTCGGGCCTTTTCTTGTATGAACCCCTGCTGCGGTCTTTACTCCTGTGATACCGGCCACATGCCGGTATCACAGGAGACACCGCCATGAGAATCCAGCTTTCGAGGGTTTTACCCTTTCTCCTGGTCAGCAGTGTTCTCTCGGGTTGTGCCACGACTTCCAGTACGGGAGACGCGCCGCTCAACCAGGGGAACTGGCCCCTGTGCAGTGCGATTGGAGCTTTGGCCGGTGGCGGCCTCGGCGCAATCGAAAGTTCCACCTGGGCAGCAGGCGGCGCGGTAGCCGGCGCTCTGCTGGGCACCATCATCTGTTATGCGCAGGACGGCGACGAAGATGGCGACGCTGTATTCGACCGCCGTGATCGCTGCCCCGGTACGCCAGCGGGTACTGCTGTAGGCCATAACGGCTGCCCTTTGCCGCAGTACCCCGCCAGCGTTGCGGCCGAGCCGGCGATGGAGCAGCAGGTGCAGGATGAGGTCATCGTGCTCAGCGACCTGGGAAATGTGCTGTTCGCGTTCGACTCAGCCGAGCTGACGGGCGAGGCGCGGCGCCTGCTTGCCGATGTCGGTAGCCGTCTGACCGGCGCCAGTCTGGTCGCAGTCAAGGTCGTCGGACATACCGATAGCGTCGGTTCTGATACCTACAACCAGGCGTTGTCCGAACGCCGTGCACGCAGTGTTGCCGACTTCCTCAGCGCCCAGGGTGTGCCTGCCGCCAAGCTCAGCACGGAAGGCCGTGGTGAGAGCCAGCCGGTGGCGGACAATGGCAGCGATGCCGGCCGCGCCCAGAACCGCCGCGTCGAGTTGTACGTTTCGCGTTGAAGCGAAGGGGCGCCCCACAGGTCGTCACGGCCTGGGGGTGTCGCTTTTGCGGCGGGTGACAGCTGAAGTCATGGAAAATAATCCCGCGCTCTGGTGGTCAGCGCCGCGACCGGTTAACGTGCTGCGCTATTAGAAGAACCAGAGCAAGAGGGCGGGGATGAAAGCATTGTTGGGGGTGGGCAAGGCGCTGACCTTGGCCTTCTGGCTGGTATTCGGGGCGGCGCTGGCCAAGCGTTTCGGCGCACCGTTCGAGCAACTCGTCTATCTGCTCGGGGCCTTTCTTGCGCTGCTGCATGGGGCACAGCTGTGGCTGTTCGCAGGTCTGCTGTGCGGTCGCGCCAGCCCCTGGCTGGATCGTGTACAGGTCCTGCTGTTCGGCATTTTTCACCTCTATCCGCTGAAGGTCGAGCGGGCGGGCGAGAGCCTGGCTGCAGCGCATGAGGAGGCTGCTCATGCGTAGTCTCGCTTTGTTGCTCTGCTTGTTCACAGGCGCGTCGTTGGCCGCTACTCAGGTCAAGGTGCCGTCCAATACCTTGATGCGTCTGCCGGTCGCCACTAGCAGCCTGCAGCTCGAGCGGCTGGAAGTGGCGGATCAGGCGACCCTGATGATCCCGGCCACGGTGACCGAGTTGCGCATTGGCGAGTTGCTGATGGGCCGCGACGCGCGTATTGGCGTAGCGCCCAGCGATCAGCCGCTGCGTCTGCTAGTCGAGGACGCCGATATCGGTCCGGGCGCCTGGATCAGCGCCAAAGGTGCGGCCGGTACTTACACTCGGCCGGCTACTGCTGGGCGTGAAATCAATCTCAAGCTGCACAAGCTGACATTCGAATCGCTGACCCTGGATGTACGGGGTGGGCAAGGCAGGCCGGGTTATGCCGGGCTCGATGGGGCGCATGGCAAGCCAGGTGGTTGCACCTGGGGCCAGGCCAGTGCCGGCCACGATGGCCAGGACGGTACCGATGGCCATGAAGGCGCAGCAGGTGGCAAGGTGGTCCTTGAAGTGCCTCACCATGTCGAGGTCGAGCGCATGCAGGTGTTGCTCGACGGCGGCGCGGGCGGTGCAGCCGGCTTGGCGGGGCGCCCCGGCCGTGGCGGTGCCGCCAAGGGCTGCCTGCTCTACGGCGTGGAGGGTGCGGCCGATGGCAAACCCGGTCAGCCCGGACGCGAAGGTGCAGCGGGTCGCAGCGGTGCCGTTCAGGTGTTTCGTTTCTAGATAACCGTCGCTGCCTTGGTTTGCATGTGCAAACCAAGGCAGCCGCGTCGGTCAGAATGACGGACGCATGGCGGCCAGTGTCATCAGTGCCAGGCCGATCAGCAGGTTGCTGCCCACGACCCTGCGAATCCGCCCCAGCACTTCGCCGCCTGCAGGCCAGTTCTCGGCCTCCACGGCGCGCCGCAGTTGTGGCAGCTGCAGTGCCTGAATACGCAGGAACAGGGCGAGCATCACCAGATACAGCCCCATCATGATGTGCACGTAGCGCGGCGCGGCGTCGAAACCGCTGTAGCTCATGTGCAGCATGCCCAGCCCGCTCAGTGGCAGGGCCGCTACCGCCAACCAGACCCAGACGAAAAATCGCCTGAACACACTCAGCCACAGGCGCAGGCGCGCTGGCGGTTCCAGTATTTCGACCGCTGCCGGGCGCAGGATCATCCAGGCGAAGAACATGCCGCCAACCCAGACGACGGCGGCCAACAGGTGAAGTGCGTAGAGCGGTGCGTAGGGGGTCATGCGGTATCTCCGGAGGGGCCGTCTGGCAGCTCGGTTCATTCGATAGACACGCGAGTCAGCGCCAGATCGATTGCCGCGCTATGATAGCGACCGCTCCGCGAATACTGAAAATTTATCCAGCCTTTTTCGTTTCAGAATCCATGCTCAGTACCGAACTCAAGTCCCAGATCCAGGGCGCCTACTCGCGCTTTCTCGAAGCCAAGTCGCTCAAGCCGCGCTATGGCCAGCGGCTGATGATCGCCGAGATCGCCAAGGTGCTCGGCACCATCAAGACCGATGACGAGGGCAAGCGTCTGGGTGATCCTGCCGTCGTGGCGGTCGAGGCGGGCACCGGTACCGGCAAGACGGTGGCCTACAGCCTGGCCACCATTCCCACGGCCAAGGCCGCCGGCAAGCGTCTGGTGATCGCCACTGCCACCGTGGCGCTGCAGGAGCAGATCGTGCACAAGGATCTGCCGGATCTGCTGCGCAACAGCGGCCTGAATTTCAGCTTCGCCCTGGCCAAGGGGCGTGGGCGCTACCTGTGCCTGTCCAAACTCGACCACCTGCTGCAGGACGGCGCGGCGCAGAGCGCAACCGCGCAGTTGTTCGAGGAGGAAGGCTTTCGCATCGATGTGGATGAACAGGGCCAGAAGCTGTTCACCGCGATGATCGAGAAGCTCGCCGGCAACAAATGGGATGGTGACCGCGACAGCTGGCCGGAGGAGCTGGAGGACGTACGCTGGGCGCAGCTGACCACCGATCACAGCCAGTGCACCAATCGCCACTGCCCGAACTTCCAGCAGTGCGCCTTCTACAAGGCGCGCGAGGGCATGGGCAAGGTCGACGTGATCGTCACCAACCACGACATGGTGCTGGCCGACCTGGCGCTCGGCGGCGGCGCGGTGCTGCCCGACCCGCGCGAAACCATCTATGTGTTCGACGAAGGCCATCACCTGCCGGACAAGGCCATCGGCCACTTCGCCCATTTCACCCGCCTGCGCTCGACCGCCGACTGGCTGACCCAGATCGACAAGAACCTGACCAAGCTGCTGGCGCAGAACCCGCTGCCGGGCGATCTCGGGCGGCTGATCGAACAGGTGCCGGAACTGGCCCGCGAACTGAAGACCCAGCAGCAGTTCATGTTCGCCGCCTGCGAGCAGATCGCCGACTTCAAGGCCGGTGAGGACATGGAGGGCCGCGAGCGCCCGCGTCACCGTTTCGTCGGCGGCGTGGTGCCGGAGCACCTGACCGAACTGGGGCTGGAGCTGAAGAAGGGTTTTTCCAAGCTCAACGATCTGTTCACCGGCGTTACCGAGCTGCTCAAGGAAGCGATGGATGGCGAGGGCGCGGTGGGCATCGCCAGCCATCAGGCCGAGGAGTGGTACCCGCTGTTCGGCAGCCTGATGGCGCGCGCCAAGGGCAACTGGGAGCTGTGGCTGGCCTTCACCGCAGAAGACCCTGAGGAAAGCCCGCCCATGGCGCGCTGGTTGACCCTGGCCGAGAGCGGTGCGCTGTTTGACATCGAGGTCAACGCCAGCCCGATCCTGGCGGCCGAGACCTTGCGCCGCAACCTGTGGAATGTCGCTCACGGCGCCCTGGTGACTTCCGCCACACTGACTGCGCTGGGCACCTTCGACCGCTATCGCATGCGTGCCGGGCTGCCCAAGGTGGCGGTCGCCGCCATCGTGCCGAGCCCCTTCCACCATGCCGACGCCGGCCTGCTGCGCGTGCCTGATCTCAAGGCCGATCCCCGTGAGGCTGCTGTGCATACGGCGGCCATCATTCGTGAGTTGCCGGGCCTGGTGGCAGGCAGCCGCGGTACGCTGGTGCTGTTCTCCTCGCGCAAGCAGATGCAGGACGTGTTCGACGGCCTCGATCGCGACTGGCGCAAGCGCGTGTTCATTCAGGGCAACCTGTCCAAGCAGGAGACCCTGAACAAGCACAAGGCACGCGTCGATTCCGGTGAGGAAAGCGTGCTGTTCGGCCTGGCCAGTTTTGCCGAGGGCGTCGATCTGCCCGGCGCCTATTGCGAACACGTGGTGATCGCCAAGATTCCCTTCGCCGTGCCGGACGACCCGGTGGAGGCGGCGCTGGCCGAATGGATCGAGGCACGCGGTGGTAATCCCTTCATGGAAATCGCCGTGCCGGACGCCTCGCTGCGCCTGGTCCAGGCCTGTGGTCGCCTGCTGCGTACCGAGGCCGATCGCGGCACCATCACGTTGCTGGATCGGCGTGTGGTCACCCAGCGCTATGGCAAGGCGATTCTCAATGCTCTGCCGCCGTTTCGCCGGCAGATCGACTGATCGAGCCTATTCGCCCCCCCTGTTGCGTTGCTCCAGTTCATCGCCCAGTCGCCCCAGCGTTGGCCGAATCCCGGCGCGATGGGCGGCGCGGGCGATGGCGTGAGCGGCTAGCGGGGCGCTGGCCAGCAGAATCAGCAGGCCGATAAAGGCCTCCAGCGCCAGCTCGCCACTGCTGGCCAAGGCCACTGCGCCAAGTAGCAACACGGCGCCGAGCACGCCGGCCTTGCTTGCCGCGTGCATGCGGCTGTAGCTGTCGGGCAGGCGCAATACGCCAATCGCGCCGAGCAGAGAGATCACCGCACCGCTCAGTACCAGCAGCGACGCCAGCCAGGCCTGTACGTCGTTCATGGGTGCTCCTCGCTTTTTTCCGGCATCTGGCTGTGGGCATCATCGAACAGGAAGGCAAAGGCCGCCGTGCCGAGAAACGACACCAGTGCCAGCAGCACGGCGACGTCGAGGAACAGCGCCTCGCCGCGCATCAGGCACAGCAGCGCCATGGCAGCGACCGCCAGCAGGGTCAGGGCGTCGATGGCCACCGCGCGATCCGGGCGACTCGGCCCGCGTAACAGGCGATACAGCGTGATCAAACCGCTCAGTGCGAGCAAGGCAGCCGCCAGGGGCAATACCCAGGCTGCTCCGGCCAGGTGCAGGGTCATGGCGTTGCTCCTTCGGCTTTGCCGGCGTCGAGCCAGGCCAGCAGGCGGCGTTCCAGCTCGATGAGGATGTCGGTCAAGTCCTCACGGCGACGGGCATCGAGGGTGTGGATATAGAGCAGGCCTTGTTCCTCGTCATAGTCCAGGGCCAGGGTGCCGGGAGTCAGGGTCAGCAGCGTGCCGAGCAGGGTGACCTTGTCCACTTCCCGGCGGGTCACCGGGTAGGCCAGCACGGCCGGCTCCACCTCGATCCGGCGCGCCAGTATCAGCGTGGCGACCTGGTAGGTTGCAAGAAACACCTGGGCGATGAACCACAGGCAGAAGCTGACGCCATGCTCCAGGCTACGGGCGTAACGGCCCAGGCGCGGGACTGCCAACCCCAGCAGGCGAGCGCTCAGGTAGAGCAGGGCGAAGGCCAGCAGAGCGCCGCCCAGATGACCGGCGCCGAGGCTCCAGGCCAGGCCAGCGCTGGCCAGCAAATGGATGAGAAACAGCATCAGGTACCTCCTGCGCCGGTAAAGGGTTGCAGATAGGCTTGCGGGTCGGCGAGCTGCGCGGCGGCAGCCACGGCGTAGTCGATCAGCGGGCCGGCGCCCAGGCCGATCAGTACGGTCAGCAGCGCCAGGGCACTCATCCCCAGCCAGGCCGCGCGTATGCCGGCAACCGCTTGCAGCACCTCTTCACCTTCTGGATGAGGCTTGAGAAAGGCTTCGTTCCAGATCTTGTTCATCGACAGTAGAGTGAACACGCCGGTCACCAGGGCGATGCCCGCCGCCCACCAGGCAGCGGCATCCAGGCTGGCCTTGACCAGCAGGAACTTGGCCCAGAAACCGGACAGCGGCGGAATGCCTGCCAGCGACAGCGCCGGAATGGCGAACAGCAGCGCCAGCCAGGGCATGCGCTTGTAAAGCCCGCCCATGTCGGCCAGCCGCTCGGAGCCACAGATGCGCGCCGCCAGGCCGCCGATGAAGAACAGATTGGCCTTCACCACGATATGGTGGATCAGGTAGAACACCGCGCCGGCCAGCGCCAGCGGGGTGGCCAGGGCCAGGCCGAGGATCATGTAGCCGACCTGGCTGACAATGTGGAACGACAGGATGCGCCGCACCTCGGTCTGCGCCGCCGCACCCAGCACGCCCACCAGCATGGTTGCGCAGGCGACCCACAGCAGCAGTTGATGCGGCAGGCCGTACTCCGGCCAGAGCAGGGTCACCAGGCGAATCAGCGCGTACACGCCGACCTTGGTCAGCAGGCCTGCAAACATCGCCGAAACCGCCGTCAGGGCAACGTGGTAGGTGGCCGGCAGCCAGCCGAATACCGGGAATAGCGCAGCCTTGATGGCGAACGACAGCAGCATCAGCAGCAGCGCCGGCGTCACGCCCGGTGGCGCCTCACCGCTGCGCATGATCACTGCCAGTTCACCCATGTTCAGCGTGCCGCTGGCGCCGTAGACCAGGCCGGCGGAGAGCAGGAAGATCAGCGTGGCGAACAGGTTGAGGGCCACGTAGGTCATGCTGCCGGCCAGCCGGCGGCTGCCACCGCCGAGTGCCATCAGGGCGAAGGAGGCGATCAGCAGCACCTCGAACCAGACGTACAGGTTGAAGATGTCGGCGGTGATGAAGGCGCCGCAGATGCCCGTCAGCAGGCCCTGGATGAACAGGTGGAAGTCGCGGCCGATCGTGCTGTCGTTGTCCTTGGCCACGCCATAGAGCAGGGTGACCAGCGCGACCAGGGCACTGATGGCGATCATCACCGCCGACAGTCGATCGATCACCAGGCTGATGCCGAACGGCGCCTGCCAGTCGCCTACCTGACCGCTGAGCACGACGCCCTGCGCGGCCTGCCAGACCAGCACCAGGCCAACGGCCAGCAGCAGGGCAGTGCCGCTCAGGCTGAGCACGCGCACGGCCAGCAGGTTGCGGCGCAGGATGATCGCCAGCAGCAGACTGCACAGGGGCACGAGGATCGGCGCAACGAGTAACGCGTGATTCATCGGCGAGCCTCCGCACCATTGGCGTCGTGTCCATGCTCGCTGTCGTGCCAGTCCGGCGCCGGTTGTTCGGTGATCGAACTGACCGAGTCGGTGGTCTTGTCGCCATGCAGTTCGCGGGTGCGCTTGAGCAGCGCCAGGGCAAAGATGAACAGGCTGAAACCGATGACGATGGCGGTCAGCACCAGTGCCTGCGGCAACGGGTTGGCGGTGCTGGCTGCGTTGCCAGCCTCGACGAATGCCGGGCGCTCGCCGAAGAAACGTCCGGCGGTGAGCACGCCCAGGTTGATTGCGTTGCCCAGGACCACCACGCCCAGCACGACGCGCTTGAGGTTGCGATCCAGAAGCATCCACAGGCCCAGACCCGCCAGGCCTCCGGTCGTGATTGCGGCTAACCATTCCATGACTGGCGAACTCCCGTCAGTTTGTCGATCATGTGCAGGGCCGAGCCGAACACGGTGAGGAATACGCCAACATCGAAGAGCAAGGGCGTGCCCAGCGGCAGCCCGCCGGGGAAGGTCCACAGGCCGGTGAGAAACGCATTGCCGGTGATCAGGCCAAGCATGCCGGCACCCGCCGCGCAGCCCAGGCCGATACCGATCAGTTGCGCAGGCGCAATGGGCAGCACCCGGCGAATCTGCCCGTGGCCGTAGGTCAGCACCAGCAGAATCAGGCCGCAGGCCGCCACCAAGCCGCCAATGAAACCACCGCCCGGCAGGTTGTGGCCGCGCCACAGCACTAGTAGCGAGGCGGCCAGCATCAGCCAGGCCAGTGGGCGCAGGCCCTGGCGCAGCAGCGGCGAGGTGAAGGCATCTTCACCGCTGTGTTCGTTGCCGAAGCGCCGGCCAGTGCCCAGCAGGCTGGCCGCCGCAAGGGCAGAGAGGGCGACCACGAGGATTTCGCCCAGGGTATCGAAAGCGCGGAAGTCCACCAGGATGACGTTGACCACGTTATGCCCGTGACCGCCCGGCAGGCTGTTGGCCTGATACCACTGCGCGATTTCGCCCGGCAGTGGCAGGCTTGTCGCCAGCAGCAGGGCGCCAGTCACGCTGAGACCGAAGAGGATCGCCACACTGGCGTGCAGGCGGCGCTTCCACGGGGCGCGTGCGCCGCTGGCTGGCACCGTGGGCATCTTGCGAAACACCAGGGCCAGGAAGATCAGGCTGAGGGTTTCCACCATCAGCTGGGTCATCGCCACGTCCGGTGCATTGACCGCGACGAACACCAGCGCCAGGCCCAGGCCGCAGGCACCCAGTGCCGCCAGCAAGGTAAGCCGGCCGGGCAGGAACGCCGCTGCCACGCCGCCAGCCAGTGCCAACAGGCAGCCGGCCAGACCCAGTGGCGAGATCGGGCTGTAGCTGCCCTGCAGCAGTTGCGGCAGCGCAGGCACCAGGCCTACCGCCAACAGGCCGCCGACCGCCAGGGCCAGCAGTACCAGATGCTGACGCAGCGAGCCGTGCTGGAAGCGGGCGGCAAGCAGCCCGGCGAAGTGGAACACGCGTTTGAGCAGACGATCCCAGATCAGGTCGCCACTGACGTTCCAGGCTGCGTTGGCGCGATCGAGCAGCCGCCTGACGCGGTCGCGCATCACGTAGAACAGCACGCCCAGTGATACGGTCAGCAAGCTGGCCAGCAACGCAGGGGTAATGCCGCCCCACAGGTACAGGTGGACATCCACCGGGCCGCGCGCCACGGCCTGCACCGCGTTATTCACCAGCCAGGTTTCCGGCCAGGCATTCCAGGCGCCGAGCAGGAAACCGCCGATGGCCAGCAGCATCGGTCCCAGCCACATCGGTAAACCAACTTCATGTGGCGTGCGCGGATAGTCGCCGCGCTTGCCGAGGAAGGTCTGCAGGAATACCAGGCCGGCAGCGGCGAAGAGCAGGGCGTTGGTGAGAATCATCACCAGCGTCACCGCCCAGCCGATATGACCCATCTCGATCAGGCCGGTGTACTTGAACTCCTTGGCGATGAAGCCGAAGAACGGCGGTAGCCCGGCATTGGAGAATGCTGCCAGGGCCACGGCCGCGCCAGTCATCGGCATGAAGCGGATCAAACCGCCGAGGCGCGCCAGCTCGCGAGTGCCGGTGGCGTGGTCGATGGCGCCGACCGCCATGAACAGCGCACCTTTATAGAGAGAATGCGCCACCAGATAGAGCACGAACGCCTGCAGGCCATAGCTGGTGTTGGTGCCGATCAGCATGGTCAGTTGGCCCAGCACGGTCACCGTGGTGTAGGCCAGCAAGCGCTTGAGATCGGTCTGGCGGAAGGCCAGGAAGGCGCCGAGCACCGCAGTGGCGGCGCCGAAGGTGATCAGCAGGGTGCCCCAGCCGACGGAGCCACCGAGCACCGGGTTGAGACGGGCCAACAGGTAGATGCCGGCTTTTACCATGGTCGCCGAGTGCAGATACGCCGACACCGGCGTCGGCGCGTTCATTGCGTTGGGCAGCCACAGATGGAAGGGCACCTGCGCCGATTTGGTGAAACAGCCCAGCAGTACCAGGGCGATGATCGCCGGCAGCAGCACATGGCCTTCGATCTGCTCGGCGCTGAGGCTGGAGAACTGCCAGTTACCCGTCGCGCCCCCGAGCAGGATCAGCCCTGCCAGCAGCGCCAGGCCACCGCCGCCGGTGATCAGCAGCGCCTGCAATGCCGCGCGGCGCGATACCGCTTTGTCGTGTTGAAAACTGATCAGCAGGAAGGAGGCGATACTGGTCAGCTCCCAGAACACGAACATCGCCACCAGGTCGTCGGCCAGCACCAGGCCGAGCATCGCCAACATGAACACCAGCAAGTAAGCGTGAAAGCGGCCGAGGTGGGCGTGGCTGGACAGATAACTGCCGGAGTACAGCACGATCAGACTGCCGATGCCGCTGATCAGCAGCGCGAACAGTAGCGAGAGACCGTCCAGGCGCAGGCTCAGGTTGATGCCCAGCGCCGGAATCCAGCTCAGGCTCTGCATCACGCTGTCGCCGCCGGCTATCAGCGGAATCTGCTGCACGAACCAGATGAAGGCCACCAGCGGCGCCAGCATCAGCAGCCAACCCGTGCGAGCGCCCAGCAGACGCGTCAGGCCGGGTGCCATGATGGCCGCCATGGCGAGCAGGGACAGTAGGTAGAGCACTCGTTTCTCCTGTGCCGAGCATCGAATCCAGGGCGGCGCGATGATCACGCCTGCCCCTGCAGCCGGCGTTTGCCGGTCTGCCGCGGGAGGCAAGGCCATCGCTCATAGCAGGCCGCGCTTTTTTCAGCATAGAAAAAACCAATCGAAGATCGCTATTTTATGAAGTTTCAGAACATTGCATGATAGGCGGCTGCCATCATCGGCAGCATCTGGCCAAGCAGCGACACGGGAGAACAGCGTGCAGATTCAGGGCTATTTCGACTTGGGCTTCGAGGCGGTGAGGGACGCATTCGCCGCTTTGTTCGATGACGCGCAGGAACGGGGCGCGGCCCTGTGCGTGAAGGTCGGCGGGGAAACCGTGGTCGACCTGTGGGCCGGGGTCATGGACAAGGACGGCCAGCAGGCCTGGCACAGCGACACCATCGCCAATCTGTTCTCCTGCACCAAACCCTTCGCTGCCGTCGTCGCTCTGCAACTGGTGGGCGAAGGCAAGCTCGATCTGGATGCCCCGGTTGCGCGCTACTGGCCCGAGTTCGCTGCGGCTGGCAAGCAGCGCATCAGCGTGCGTCATCTGCTCTGCCACCAGGCAGGGTTGCCGGCGTTGCGCCAGGCACTGCCCGCCGAGGCGCTGTACGACTGGCAGACCATGACCGCCGCGCTGGCGGCTGAAGAACCCTGGTGGCCGCTGGGTGATGGTCACGGCTACGCGCCCATTACCTATGGCTGGCTGATCGGTGAGCTGATTCGTCGTGTCGAAGACCGTGGTCCGGGCGAGAGCATCGCTGCGCGCATCGCCAGGCCACTGGGGCTGGATTTCCATGTCGGCCTGGCTGACAGCGAGTTCGAGCGCGTCGCCCACATCGCGCGCGGCAAGGGCAATCTCGGCGACGCCGCAGCGCAGCGCCTGCTCAAGGTGATGATGAGCGATGCCACTGCCATGAGCACGCGCTCGTTCACCAATCCGCCGTCGATCATGACCAGTACCAACAAGCCCGAGTGGCGGCGCATGCAGCAACCAGCCGCCAATGGGCACGGCAACGCGCGCAGCCTGGCGGGCTTCTATGCCGGTCTGCTCGACGGCAGCCTGCTCGATGCCGACCTGCTGGGCGAAATGACCCGTGAGCACAGTGTCGGCGATGACAAGACCCTGCTGACCCGCACGCGTTTCGGCCTGGGCTGCATGCTCGATCAGGCCGATGTGGCCAACGCCACCTACGGTATGGGGGCAAAAGCCTTCGGTCATCCCGGTGCCGGTGGTTCCAGTGGCTTTGCCGACCCGGAACGGGACCTGGCATTCGGCTTCGTCACCAACAATCTAGGACCGTTCGTCTTGATGGACCCCCGCGCGCAGAAACTTGCGCGCCAGATTGCGGACTGTATCTGATCGAAGCGGCTAAACTTGCGCCAATCGTTCAATACCAACCATAACGATCCGACCATTAGATTTGCGTGACCTCGGGGGCTACATGCGCGCCAACAAGATTTTTGCCTTTACCTGCTGCCTGCTGATGGCTGGCTGTGCCGGCTCGGAAAAGAAGGAAGCCGCCAAGCCGGCGGTGATGCCGCCGCCTCAGGTAACCCGCGCCTGGCTCGACGAGTACGAGCCAAAACTGCGTGAAGCGGTCAAGGGCAGCCAGTTCGAGTTCGAGCGTCGCGAGAATCTGTTGGTGGTGACTGCGCCGGTGCAGAGCTCCTTCAACCCTGATCGCCCGCACATGCTGATGCCAGCCAGCCTGGGGCCGATCACCCGCGTGGCCAAATTGCTGGAAACCGATCAAGACATCGCGGTGGTGGTTCTTGGCCATGCCGACAGCAGCGGCAATGCTGCGCTCAACCGTGATCTGAGCCAGCAGCGCGCGCGCGCCGTGACGTCCATCTTCCGTCTCAGCGGCCTCAAGCAGAATCGTCTGCAGGTCATGGGCCTGGGCTCCGATATGCCGCGCGCTGCCAACGACAGCGCTGCCGGCCGTGCGCTCAACCGCCGAGTGGAAATCCTGCTGACTTCGCGTGACACCATGAAGGGCCTGATCGCCAAGTACAGCCAACCGGCCAAGGCAGAGCTCAAGGATGCACCCAAGGTAGCTGCCGCAGATCAAGGAAAAGTGAGCAAGTCGGAGTAAGCTTGCGGGCATTTCCACCTTGCGCGGGCAGGCACTAGAAACCAGGTGGATTGGTTTCCGGCCCTGCCCTGAGGAATTGCCATGACCCAAACCTTGGCCGATATGCGCCGCGATTACACCCGCGATGGCCTGAGCGAAGCCCAGGCCCCGCTGGAACCCTTTGCCCTGTTCCGCCAGTGGTTCGATGACGCGGTCAAGACCGAGCAACTGCCGGTCGAACCCAACGCCATGACCCTGGCCACCGTCGATGAAGAGGGCCGCCCGCACTGCCGGGTGCTGCTGCTCAAGGGGCTCGACGAACGTGGCTTCACCTTCTTCAGCAACTACGACAGCGCCAAGGGTCGGCAACTGGCGGCGCGTCCGTTCGCCGCGATGACCTTCTTCTGGCCCAGCCTGGAACGTCAGGTACGTATCGAAGGCCGGGTCGAGCAGGTTACCCCGGCCGAATCCGACGGTTACTTCCAGGTACGCCCGCTGGGCAGCCGTATCGGTGCCTGGGCCTCGCCGCAGAGCAAGGTGATCCGCGACCGCGCCGAGCTGGAGAACCTGCTGGCGGAAACCGAAAAACGTTTCCTCAACCAGACACCGCACTGCCCACCGCACTGGGGGGGCTACCGCCTGCTGCCGGAGCGCATCGAATTCTGGCAGGGCCGCCCCAGCCGCCTGCACGACCGCCTCAACTACCGCTTCAAGGGCGAGGCCTGGATTCGCGAACGGCTGGCGCCCTGACAGCCAGGCCGGCGTAGCGAGCGCGTCGGTCGGCTGCTTCCAAGCTTCTGGAGCGTTACCCAGTCGTCATCCGAGCTTCACGCGATTGAAGAATGGCTGTGCGGCAGGTCTGCAGAATTTCATCCGCCAGTGGAGAGTCATCAGGGCAGGCCCGGGACAGAACGAGTGCCCCCAACGCATGGGCAACGGTGTCAATTGTCCGAGCCCGCGCGTGCCGCAGCTCTTCTTCACTGCGAGTACCCCCGGCGGCCAGCAGGTCGGCCAGCATATTTTCGAGCCCCGTCGCGAACGTCGCCTTGATCGCATCGGGCTGTCGCGCCGCATCCCCACTCAGCGCCGCCAGGGTGCAACCGCCACTGCGGTCATCGCGATGCTCACGCGAGAGGTAGTGGCCAATGAAATCAGCCATGTCCACGCCGTCCATCAGTGACCTGGTCTTGGCGACCCCGCACGCGGCAGCTTCTGCCATCAGCTCCGCCTTGGAGGCGAAGTGCCGGTAGAACCCACCATGGGTAAGACCGGCAGTCGCCATCAACTCCGCCACACCTATGCCGTCGTAACCGCGCTGACGAAACAATGTGCAGGCGGTTTCGACGATGTGGGCTCGATTTGCCTCGACCTGTGCCTTTGTAACCTTCATGCCCGGCTCCTCTTTCTGCCGACATCGACACGGCAAGAATACATTGATGCTGATCATCATCAAAACATTTGACTATTTTGATTATGGTCATCATCATAAATTTCATCATCTTCGGAAAGCGCTTCTGGCGCCCTGAAGACCAAGAGACTTGCTGGCGAATCTTGCTCATTTCATCCTCAGGTAGCCCCACATGTCCCAATCTGCCTCGCTCAACACAAACTTCCTGGCGCAACAACTGCGCCTGCCCAACGGCAGCCTGTTGCGCAACCGTCTGGCCAAGGCGTCCATGAGCGAGGCGCTGGGCACCTACGACAACCGTCCGACCCAGGGGCTGGTCACGCTTTACCAGCGTTGGGCCGCGTCCGGCATTGGGCTGATCCTGACCGGCAACGTGATGATCGATCGGCGTGCACTGGGTGAGCCGGGTAACGTGGTCATCGAGGACGAGACGGACTTGCCTGTCCTGCAACAATGGGCGCGCGCCGCCACCGAGCAGGGTGCGGCTATCTGGGTGCAGCTCAACCACCCCGGCAAGCAAGCGACCAAAGGCTTGAACACCCGTAATATCGCGCCATCGGCGGTGCCGTTTCGCGAAGACATGGCGGCGTTCTTCGAAACGCCTGAAGAAGCCACCGCCGAAGAAATTCAGGACATCATCGAGCGCTTCGGCCGCAGTGCCGCCATCTGCAAGAAAGCGGGTTTCAGCGGTATCGAAATCCATGGCGCACATGGCTACCTGATCAACCAGTTTCTCTCGCCACACCACAATCAACGCACAGATCAATGGGGAGGCTCGCCGGAGAACCGCCGCCGCTTCCTGCTGGCCGTCTACGCCGAGATCCGTCGCCAGGTGGGCACCGACTTCCCGGTGGCGATCAAGCTCAATTCCGCAGACTTCCAGCGCGGCGGCTTTACCGAAGAAGAGTCGCTGGCAACGATTCACGCGCTTGTCGATGCGGGCATCGATCTGCTCGAGATATCGGGTGGCACCTACGAGGCCCCAGCCATGAGCGGCGCACTCCAGGAGCAGAAGAAGGCCTCCAGCATGGCGCGCGAAGCCTACTTCCTCGAGTTCGCCGAGAAAGTACGCGCTGCGGTGCAAGTCCCGTTGATGCTGACCGGTGGGTTTCGCAGTGCCGCTGGCATGAATGCCGCGCTGGCTTGCGGTGCAGTGGATGTCATTGGCCTGGCACGGCTGCTGGCGATTGACCCTGACGCGCCGGCTGCACTGCTGCAGGGCAAGGACAGCGCACACCAGGTGCACACCATCAAGACAGGCATCAAGCCGGTCGACCGCATGGGGCTGATGGAGATTCTCTGGTACTCCCTGCAACTCAAGCGAATCGCCAAGGGTGGCGAACCGCGTGCCAACGAGAGTGGCCTGCTGGCGCTCGTCAAGTCGCTGGCCATGAGCAGCTGGGGCACCTATCGCACCCGACGCTTGCGTGCGCGTACTTAAGACAATCACTCAGCGAAAACCTTGATTGCAACAGCTCGCCGAGCGGTTGCCGCAATCGCTCACGCATGAGGTACTGCCATGACTTCCAAAACCCCCATCGCACTGGTCACCGGCGCTTCATCCGGCATTGGCGAAGCCACGGCCAAGCGGCTGGCGCAGGCTGGCTACAAGGTTTACGGCAGCAGCAGGCGTGCAACCCAGGCCGCGCACAGTGCCGTCACGATGCTAGCGCTCGATGTCACGGATGATGCGTCCGTCTCGGCGGCGGTCAGCGAGCTGATCCGGCTTGAAGGGCGTATCGATCTGCTGGTGAACAATGCCGGTTTCGGCATTGCCCCGGCCGGCGCAGAAGAAAGCTCGATCGAGCAGGCTAAAGCGCTCTTCGATACGAACTTCTTCGGCATCGTGCGCATGACCCGCGCCGTGGTCCCGCACATGCGCCGCCAAGGCAGTGGCCGGATCATCAATATCGGCTCGATTCTGGGCGTCGTGCCCATGCCTTACATCGCGCTGTATTCCGCCAGCAAGCACGCCGTAGAAGGCTATTCGGAAGCCCTTGATCACGAACTGCGCACGCGCGGCATTCGCGTTGCAGTCATCGAGCCGGCCTTTACCAAGACCGCATTCGAGGCGAACACCATCGAGCCCGATGCCACGCTCGACGAGTACCACAGCGTACGTGCAAGCCTTGCCAAGGTGTTCAGCCAATCGATGGCAAGTGCCGATGATCCAGACGTCGTGGCCAGGGTCGTGGTCAAGGCGGCTGGCGCCGCGCGCCCCAGGTTGCGTTACACCGCAGGAGTCGCTGCCGGCCGCCTGAGCCTGCTGCGTACCTTCGCGCCAGCGGGAGTGCTCGATGCCGGCATCCGTAAAAGCCTGCAGCTCAATGACTAAACCGCTGCAAACACTGGATAGCCACAAACATTCCCGGCGGGCGCGCTCGACTGCTCCCCGGACCCGGCGCGGATGAAAAGACTCGCGCTTTCATACTGCACCCACAGGAGCTCGCACATGACGCAAACCTTTGAGTTTTTCTTTGATTTCGTCAGCCCCTACAGCTATCTGGCGTATAGCCAGCTGGACAGCCTGCCGGCGGACATCAGCCTGCGCCCCATGCATGTTCTGAGCGTTATGAAGGCCGTTGGCAATACGCCAACCACTGTCACCTGCTCCGCGAAAGGTCGTTACGCCGCTGCTGATCTCGCGCGTTGGGCGCGCCGCTATGGCGTGGTGGTCAAGCGTCCGGACATGCGCGCCATGAACAACGCTGCCTGCGCGCGGGCCGTGCTTGCTGCGCCGTCCAGTGAGCTCGCATGGCAGATCACCACTGCGTTGTTCAATGCCTGCTGGCGGGATGGTCAGACCCTGACCACGACTGCTGAAGTGCTCAGCGTGCTCGCAGCGGCAGGCATCGAAACGGCGGGCCTGGCCGGTCTGATCGATGCACCGGAAACCCTTGAGCAGTTGGAAAAAAACAACCAGGAAGCGGCCGAGCGCGGCGTCTTTGGGGCGCCGAGCTTTCTGCTCGGCGAGAGTTTGTTCTTTGGCAATGATCGACTCGATTTTGTTCGCGAACAGTTGGCAGGAGCTCAACCATCATGACTACAGCTACTCAGCAACCTCTGGCGCTGATTACCGGCGTTGGCCCGGGCGTCGGTTCATCCCTGGTTCGTCGTTTTGCCGAGAGCGGCTATCGCGTTGCGATGATCGCCCGCGATACTGCCCGATTGGCCGAACTTCAGGCCGAAGTGCCCGGCGCCTTTGCCATGCCCTGCGATGTCACCGACGTAACGGCGCTCAAGCAGGTGATCGAGCAGATTGGCGTACCGCAAGTCGTGGTGCACAACGCGGTGGGCGGTTCCTTTGCCCCCTTCCTGGAGACCGATCCGCAAACCCTGCGCCGCAACTTCGAAGTCAACACCATGGCGCTGCTGAACCTGGCGCAAATGGTGGCCCCGGGGATGATCGAGACAGGCGAGGGCGCCATCGTCGTCACCGGCAATACCTCGGCGCTGCGTGGTTCACCCAACTTTGCCGGGTTCGCGCCCACCAAGGCCGCACAACGCATTCTCGCTGAGTCGCTGGCCAGGGACCTGGGGCCCAAAGGGGTCCACGTGGCGTATCTGGTCATCGATGCCGTAATCGATGTGCCGTGGGCCCGAGAAATGTACAGCAACGCGCCGGATGATTTTTTCATCCAACCCAAGAGCATCGCCGCTGAAGTCTTTCACTTGGCAAATCAGCCCAAAGATGCCTGGACCTTTATCTCCGAGGTGCGCCCCTATCGCGAGAAATGGTAGTAGCGCAGGAACGGCATGAATCGGCCGGGGGCGTGCCCTTGATTGCGGTTGCCTTTGGCCTGTTGCTGCATCACCCCGCAACAGTCATGTAGCGAAAGCGGCCCTTCATAAGTCCCTCAAACGCCTGCCCATCACCTACCACCGAGCATGCCGGTTGCCAATAAGGCTGTACGAAACGAGCACATGAGATACCCTTGCGCGACGAACCAACCAGGACGCTGCGAACCGAACGATGGGTTTTGAACAATTAGCCGAGCTACGTGACCGCCTGCGCGCCGAGAAGCAGCAGGTACAGCAGGTAAAAACCGAAAGCGCGAAGCCGCAAAAGCGCAAGGCGCCGCCCAAAGCCAAGCCGCGCGAGCAGGATCCCACCGTCGAGGCGATCTGGCGGTTGCAGAAGCACTTCCCCCTGGCCTTCCCGGTCAATCCGGCGCCCAAGGTGCCGTTGAAGGAAGGCATTCTCAAGGATGCCGAGCAGCATCTGCAGTTGCTCGGTATCACCGCTGAGCAGCTCAAGGCGGGTATTGCCGCCTGGTGCCGTGGCGGTCGCTACTGGGCTGCGATGACGGAAAATGCACCGCGTCTGGATCTGCAAGGCCAGCCCGTTGGCGTGGTGACGGCGGCGCAGGCGCTGCATGCCAGGCAGCAGGCCAGGCGGCACCGTGCCGAGGCTCGGCGCAATCAGGCCAAGGCAAAAGCGCCAGCGGACGACAAGGCCGCCGAGAGCGTTGAGCAGCCAAGCGCGGAGTAAGCCCACTGGCAGCCTGATGGTTTTCAGGCTCGCTGGCGTCTCGATGGCCGCATCGTGAAGCGCCGCTGATCGGCCTACAATGGCGGCCTCACTCGCGAGGCCGCTTCCGATGCTCGAACTCGACTCCACCCTGGCGCAGCATATCGTCGACCGCGCCATGGCCATCCTGCCGCACAACATCAACGTGATGGATGCGCAGGGCATGATCATCGGCAGCGGCGACCCCAGCCGCCTGCACACCCGTCATGAAGGTGCGCAACTGGTGCTGGCCAACCGGCGCGTGGTGGAGATCGACGCTCAGGCAGCGGCGTGCCTGCGTGGCGTCAAACCCGGTGTCAATCTGCCGTTGCTGCATGCCGAGCGCCTGATTGGCGTGCTCGGTATCACGGGTGATCCCGAGGTCGTGCGGCCTTATGCCGAACTGGTGCGCATGGCTGCGGAGATGCTGGTCGAGCATCGCGTTCTGCAGGCCGAACGGCACTGGCAGCGGCATCAGCAGGAAGCCTGGTTGCGACAGTTGCTCGACCCCATGCTGCGCCTGTCCAGTCTCGAGGTCGATGCCGAACGCCTGGGGCTGCAACTGACCTGGCCGCGACAGATGTGCCTGCTGCAACTCGATGGAGAGGGCGATCCGCTGCCGCGTCAGGCGCGTGTGCTCGCTGCATTGGGGGGCAAGAGTGAACATCTGGTAGCGCCGCTCGGGCGTCACGAACTGCTCTGGTGTCGACCTTACAGCACCACGCGCGATGATCGTGCCTGGCTCCTGCAGGCTGACGAACGCGAGTGGGGCGTGAGCTCGCTTGCGCTCAGCGATCCGCTGCATGATCTGACCGAGCTGCGCCAGGCCAGCCTGGCTCTGCGCGATCTTCAGGCCTACGGCCAGGCGCGTTTTCCCGGTCGTCGGCTGCTGCGTCTGGACGAATTGCGCCTGCCGACGTTGCTCTATGCCCAGCGCCACAGCTGGTTGCTGCAGGGCTGGCTGGCACCCTTGCGTCAGGTGCTGACGCAGGACTCACAGGGCACGCTGAGGGCCACGCTGGAAGCCTGGTGCGCGCATGACGGCCAGGTGCAAACCTGTGCGCAGGCGTTGGGCATTCATCGCAATACGTTGCGCTATCGCCTGGAGCGCATCGCCGAACTCAGTGGCCTGGACCTCAATCGGCTGGATCAGCGCCTGCAGCTATCCTTGGGGCTGGGCTTGCTGGAACCCACCGAGACGGCTCAGCTGAACGCTCGGTAATCCGCTCCCGTTGGGGGAGGCGGGCCGATGGCTTTGTGCGATTGCACAGCCTTCTGGGTTTGGCTGCGGCTGTTTTAGTGCCAGCGCACAGGGCGAGGCTGGGGTTGGCTGAGCCACAATGTGGCGCCTCTCGGCATTCCCATCCGGGCCCTGCGCCCGCCATAACAACAATGAGGAGACTGGTCATGGGCCTGGTCCTGATTCTGGTGGCACTGATCGCGTTCATCGTGCTGTCCACTACCCGTTTGAAATTGCACCCCTTCCTGGCATTGCTCGCCGCTGCGCTGATCGCCGGTTTCGCCTACCAGCTGCCCGGCGGCGAAATCATCAAGACCATGACGGCCGGCTTCGGCGGCATCCTCGGTTACATCGGTATCGTCATCGTCCTCGGCACCATCATCGGCGTGATCCTCGAGCGCAGCGGCGCTGCCATCACCATGGCCGAGACGGTGATTCGTCTGCTGGGCCAGCGTTTCCCCACCCTGACCATGTCGATCATCGGCTATCTGGTCTCGATTCCGGTGTTCTGCGACTCCGGCTACGTCATTCTCAACTCGCTGAAGAATGCCCTGGCCGCCCGCATGAAGGTGTCCGTGGTGGCCATGAGCGTGGCTCTGGCCACCGGCCTGTACGCCACTCACACCTTCGTGCCACCAACTCCTGGTCCGATTGCTGCGGCCGGCAACCTGGGCCTGGAAACCTCGCTGGGTCTGGTGATTCTGGTCGGTTTGCTGGTCGCCGCGGTCACCGCTGTGGCCGGTATGCTGTGGGCCAACCGTTTCCTCAAGCAGAACGACCACGAGTTGCTGGAAGAAGCGCCGAGCGAACTGCTCGCCGATAACGTCGATTTCGATGCGCTGCGTGCCCGCTATGGCAAGCTGCCCAGCGCCTGGCAGGCATTTTCGCCAATCTTCGTGCCCATCATCCTGATCTGCCTGGGCTCGCTCGCTGCTTTCCCGAGCAAGCCCTTCGGCACTGGCGCATTCTTCGACGTGCTGAGCTTCCTCGGTCAGCCGGTTGCCGCGCTGCTGGTAGGCCTGGTGCTGGCGTGCTCGCTGCTCAAGGGCGAAGGCAAGCGTCAGCAGTTCCATGATCATGTGGCGCATGGCCTGAAAGAGGCGGCGCCGATTCTGCTGATCACCGGTGCCGGTGGCGCCTTTGGTGCCATTCTCAAGGCCACCGCGCTGACCGGCTACCTGGGCGACACCCTGTCGGCGCTGGGTATCGGTCTGTTCATGCCGTTCCTGGTGGCGGCCGCGCTGAAGAGCGCCCAGGGTTCCTCCACCGTTGCCCTGGTCACCACCTCGGCCATGGTTGCGCCACTGCTGGGCAATCTGGGGCTCGACAGCGAGATGGGTCGCGTGCTGACCGTGATGGCCATCGGTGCGGGTGCAATGACCGTTTCTCACGCCAACGACAGCTTCTTCTGGGTCGTGACCCAGTTCAGCCGCATGAAGGTGGCGACCGCCTATCGCGCCCAGACCATGGCGACCCTGATTCAGGGTATTGCCGGTATGGCCGCTGTCTGGTTGCTTAGCCTGGTTTTGCTGTAATCCCGCTTTGCCGGCAGGCGGCTACGGTCGCCTGCCTCCTTTCGAGGTACCTATCATGAAAATCGTCATTGCTCCTGACTCCTTCAAGGAGAGCCTCAGCGCGCCCGACGTGGCCGCTGCCATCGCCCGTGGCTGGCAGCAGGTGTTTCCCGAGGCCGAGTGTCTGCTGCGGCCAATGGCCGATGGTGGCGAGGGTACGGTCGATGCGTTGCTGGCCGCCGTGGGTGGCGAGCGTCGTGAATGCGACGTGCGCGGCCCCATGGGGGAGCCGGTCAAGGCACATTGGGGCTGGCTGGGGCAGGCTACGGCGGTCATCGAGATGGCGGCTGCCAGCGGTCTGCACTGGGTGCCGCGTGAACAGCGCGACGCCCGTCTGGCCAGCAGCTTCGGCACTGGCGAGCTGATTCGTGAGGCGCTGGATGCCGGTGCCACGCGAATCATCCTGGGGCTGGGCGGCAGTGCCACCAATGACGCCGGTTTTGGCCTGTTGCAGGCGCTGGGAATGCGTTTTCTCGATGCCCAGGGGCGTGAGCTGACGCCGGGCGGTGCGGCCTTGGCCAGTCTCGACCAGCTTGATCTGAGTGGGCTGGACGCGCGTCTGCTCAAGGTGCAGATCGAGGTCGCTGCCGATGTCGACAATCCCTTGTGCGGGCCACGTGGCGCGTCTGCGGTGTTCGGTCCGCAGAAGGGGGCGACGCCTGAGCATGTCGCCGAGCTGGACTCGGCACTCGGCCACTTCGCCCGTATCGCAGCGGCGACGCTGGGCGAGGATCACGCCGAGTTTCCCGGCGTGGGCGCCGCGGGTGGTCTCGGTTTCGCTGCGCGTGCCTTCCTCAAGGCCAGTTTCCGCCCCGGTATCGCGCTGGTGGCCGAACTGTCCGGCCTCGCCGCAGCAGTGGAGAACGCGGATCTGGTGATTACCGGGGAAGGGCGCATGGATGCCCAGACCCTGCACGGCAAGACACCGGTCGGTGTAGCGCGCGTGGCGCGTGCGGTCGGGGTCCCGGTCATCGCCTTGTCCGGTAGTCTGGGTGACAACTATCAGGCGCTGTACGAGGCGGGTATCGAAGCTGCATTCAGCCTGGCGCCGGGCCCGTTGTCCCTGGAGCAGGCGATGGCCGGCGCGGCGGCTGAGTTGCAGGCGCGTACCACGGATATCGCCCGGCTCTGGCGCCTCGCGCGGTCCTGACAGGGCGAACCTGACTGAACCTGGTCTGTCTTAAATAACTATTGTTCAGGCTCCGCCGTGACAGTTACGCTCGCCCGGCGTCTAATGGATCGAGATATCTCTGGAGGAATTGCTATGCGTAAACCCACTCTGCTCATTACCTCGCTGGCCGCGATGCTGGCCCTTGGGGGCTGTCAGTCCAGCCTGACTGGCGATACCTACAGCCGCGATGAGGCCCGAGCGGTGCAAACGGTACGCATGGGGACCATCGAATCGCTGCGCCCGGTGAAGATCGAAGGGACCAAGACTCCGATCGGTGCCGGTGCCGGTGCTGTGGTCGGTGGTATCGGTGGCAGTGGCCTCGGTGGCGGGCGCGGCAGCGCGGTGCTGGCTGTGGTCGGTGCCGTTGCCGGTGGTCTGTTGGGCGCCGCCGCTGAAGAAGGCCTGACCCGGACTCAGGGTGTTGAGATTACCGTGCGAGAGGACGACGGCACCCTGCGCGCCTATGTCCAGGAAGTCGAACCGAACCAGGTGTTCCGTGTCGGCGAGCGCGTGCGCATCATGACGGTCAACGGCACCAGCCGCGTCGCCCACTGATCGTGACAAACGAGCCGGAGCAGCGTTGGTTGCTCCGGCTTTTTGTTGTCTGTCATCCCTGGTCGACAACTCGTCGGGCTGCACAAAGAAGTGCTCCCGGCAATTTTTTGTGGCCTCGCTATAGTGGTGGTCGGCTGTCAGCAGCACTGCCAGTAGCCTGCATGTTACCAAGTGTGTTTAACGATAATTCAATGCATGACGTTGTGTTGATAGTTATGGATAATCGGCCGTTATGCTTGTGCCGACAACGACTTAGCGGAACCGTTGTGGTGCATGAACTATCACCGTCAGGGACTTGCGACTCCAATTCTCGTCGTTGGGTCAGCTGGTCTGGCGTGCCTGCTTAAGGGGTTTTCCGATGGCGCTTGCGCTGATTGTCGCCTTGCCATTTCTTGGGTTGTTTCTGCCGGTGCTTGCCGATCGGCTCGGACGCTCGGCCTGTGCCGCGGCTGCGGCTATGGCGCCCATCGTGGCGCTGGTACTGCTGTTCAGCTACCAGCCTGCGGTGTTCGCAGGCGAGGTGTTGCGGGTCAAGCTGGAGTGGCTGCCGCACCTGGGGCTGAATCTCAGTCTGCGCCTCGATGGTCTGGGCTTTCTGTTCGCCCTGCTGATTCTCGGCATCGGCCTGTTGGTCATCCTCTACGCGCGCTATTACCTGGCCAAGACCGAGCCGATGGGGCGTTTCTTCGCCTTCCTGCTGCTGTTCATGGGCGCCATGCTCGGCGTGGTGCTGTCGGAAAACCTGCTGCTGATGCTGATGTTCTGGGAGCTGACCAGCCTGTCGTCGTTCCTGCTGATCGGCTTCTGGGGTTCGCGCTCCGATGCCCGCAAGGGCGCGCGCATGGCGCTGGCGATCACCGGTGGCGGTGGCCTGGCGCTGCTCGCCGGTATCCTGCTGATCGGCCACATCGCCGGTAGCTTCGAGCTGTCTCAGGTGCTGGCGGCCGGCTACGCGATCCGTGCGCACGAGCTGTATCCGCTGGCGCTGGTACTGGTGTTGCTGGGTGTATTCACCAAGTCGGCGCAATTCCCTTTCCATTTCTGGCTGCCGCATGCGATGGCGGCGCCGACACCGGTATCGGCCTATCTGCACTCGGCGACCATGGTCAAGGCCGGGGTCTTCCTGCTGGCGCGTCTGTACCCGGCACTGGCCGGTTCCGAGTGGTGGTTCTACATGGTCAGCCTGACCGGTCTGGCCACGTTGCTGGTGGGTGCCGGCATGGCGCTGTTCCAGCATGACCTCAAGGGCCTGCTGGCGTATTCGACCATCAGTCACCTGGGCCTGATCACCTTGCTGTTCGGCCTGGACACCCAGCTGGCGGCTGTCGCAGCGGTGTTCCACATCATCAACCATGCGACCTTCAAGGCTTCGCTGTTCATGGCCGCAGGCATCATCGACCACGAAACCGGTAGCCGCGACATGCGGCGAATAAACGGTTTGTGGAAGTACATGCCACATACGGCCGTGCTGGCGATGGTGGCGGCCTCGGCCATGGCCGGCGTGCCGTTGCTCAACGGCTTTTTGAGCAAGGAAATGTTCTTCACCGAAACCCTGCACCAGCACCTGCTGGGCGGTTTCAACTGGGTGATTCCGGCTGCTGCGACCCTGGCCGGCGTGTTCTCGGTGGCCTACTCGCTGCGCTTCATTCACGACGTGTTCTTCAACGGCGAGCCGATCGACCTGCCCAAATATCCGCCGCACGAGCCGCCGCGCTACATGAAGGTGCCGGTCGAGGTGCTGGTGTTCCTCTGCCTGCTGGTCGGCATCGTGCCTGCCTACACGGTAGCGCCGTTGCTGGCGGCCGCAGCGGCTTCGACGCTGGGTGGTCAGTTGCCCGAATACAGCCTGGCGGTCTGGCACGGCTTCAACCTGCCGCTCCTGATGAGTTTCGTCGCGCTGTTCGGCGGGATCATCGTCTACGCCTGTCGCAAGCCGCTGTTCCGCTGGTACGAAGGGTTGCCGACCCTGGATGCCAAGGACGTCTTCGACCAGGTGGTGCGCTACATGACGCGTACGTCCGTACGCTTCACCGCGTTTCTGGAGTGCGGTTCGCTGCAGCGCTACCTGGCCTGGATGCTTGGCAGTGCCCTGATCCTGGTAGTGGTCGCGCTGTCGCCGCTCGAGCAGTTGGCCGGTAGCGTGCCGATGACCCCCATCGATCCGCTGACCGTCACGGGTATGCTGATCCTGATGGTGACTGCGGTGCTCACCGTGTTTTTCCACCGTCGCCGCCTGGTGGCGCTGATGATTCTCAGCGCCGCTGGTCTGATGGTGGCGCTGGCCTTCGCCCGCTTCTCCGCCCCGGATCTGGCGCTGACCCAGCTGTCGGTGGAGGTGGTGACCATCATCCTGCTGATGCTCACCCTGTACTTCATGACCGACCGCACCCCGGCCGAGTCCAGCAGTTTGCGTGGCCTGCGCGATCTGGTCCTGGCGCTGGGCAGCGGCACCATGGTGGCGATGCTGACTTACGCCGTGCTGACCCGCCCTTACCAGAGCATTTCCTCGTTCTTCCTCGAGAACAGTGTCTCCGGGGGCGGCGGTACCAATGTGGTCAACGTGATTCTGGTGGACTTCCGTGGCTTCGATACCCTGGGCGAGATCACCGTGCTGGCGATTGCCGCCATCGGTATCTACGCGCTGCTGCATGGTCTGCACCTGCCGCATCCTGCCCATGACAAGAACGGTCGTCCGTGGTCGACCGATGCCCATCCGATGATCCTCGACAACCTGGCGCGTGCCATGCTGCCGATGGCACTGCTGATTTCGGCGTTCATCTTCCTGCGCGGGCACAACCTGCCGGGCGGCGGCTTCATCGCCGGCCTCATCACGGCGGTGGCGCTGATTCTGCAATATATCTCCCATGGTGTGACCTGGACCCAGGAGCGCCTGAAGTTCAGCTATCACGCCACCGCCGGTTGGGGCGTGCTGATCGCCGGGTTGACGGGGCTGGGCAGCTGGCTCTTCGGCTCGCCGTTCCTGACTTCGGCGTTCGGCCACTTCCATATTCCGCTGATTGGTGAAATCGAGTTGGCCACCGCGATCCTCTTCGATCTCGGGGTGTATCTGGCCGTTGTTGGCGCCACCCTGCTGATTCTTTCCAACATCGGCCATGTCAGTCAGGACGAGTCGTGCAAGGAGGTCATCTGATATGGAGGCTGTATTCGCAATCACCCTCGGGGTGCTGACTGCCAGCGGCGTCTACCTGCTGCTGCGTGCGCGCATCTTTCCGGTGGTGATGGGGCTGACCCTGATCTCCTATGCGGTCAATCTGTTCATCTTCGCCATGGGCCGGCTCGGCACGGGTGTACCGGCGGTGATCGGCAAGAGCGCCGAGTACGGTGACCCGCTGCCACAGGCACTGGTGTTGACCGCCATCGTCATCGGTTTCGCCATGACCGCGTTCGTCGTGGTGCTGGCCCTGCGTGGCATGGGTGAACTGAAAACCGATCACGTCGATGGCGAGGAGCCGCGCGCATGAGTCACGCCATCATCCTCCCCATTCTGCTGCCGCTGTTCTTCGGCGCGCTGTTGCTGGTCGGCCACGGCTGGTCGCGTGACGTGAAGCGGGGTATTTCCCTGGTTGGCTGCCTGGCGTTGCTGCCGATTTGCCTGTATCTGGTGTGGCTGGCCGGAGCGGGGCAGTTGCAGGTTTATGCGCTGGGCAACTGGGCTGCGCCATTCGGCATCATGCTGCTGCTCGACCGCTTCAACGCGGCACTGTTGCTGCTCACCTCGCTGCTCGCCTGCTTCGCCCTGCTTTATGCCTGTCGCGGTGACGATGAGCGCGGGCCGAACTTCCATGCGTTGTTCCAGTTTCAGTTGCTGGGCATCAACGGCGCGTTCCTGACCGCCGACCTGTTCAACCTGTTCGTGTTCTTCGAGGTCCTGCTGATCTCCTCTTATGCATTGCTGCTGCATGGCAACCGCGCCAATCAGGTCAGGGCCGGTGTGCATTACGTGGTGCTCAACCTGCTGGGCTCGTCATTCTTCCTGATTGGCGTGAGTCTGCTGTATGGCCTGACCGGCACTCTGAACATGCCGGACCTGGCTGTGCGCGTGGCCAGCGCCGACGTTGCTGACGCACCGCTGATCAAGGCGGCCGCCTACCTGCTGCTGATCGTCTTCGGCCTCAAGGCTGCCGTGCTACCGCTGTGCTTCTGGTTGCCGCGCGCCTATGCCGCAGCGCCCGCTTCGGTGGCGGCGTTGTTCGCGATCATGACCAAGGTGGGCTTCTACGCCATCGTCCGTGTGTTCACCCTGGTGTTCGGCGAAGAGGCCGGGCCACTGGCCAATCTCGGCCATGAACTGCTCTGGTGGCTGGCACTGCCGACCATTGCCTTCGGTGTGATTGGCGCCTTGGGTGCGCGGCAGTTGCAGGCGCTGCTGGCCTATCTGGTGCTGGTCTCGGTGGGCACGCTGATGGCCGGCTTCGCCATCGGTAACGTGGCGGCGCTGAGTGCTGCGCTTTATTACATGGTGCACAGCACGTTGATCAGCGCCGCATTGTTCCTGTTGGCGGGGCTGGTGGTCGCCCAGCGTGACAGCGCCGGTGGCGATCTGCAGCAGGAGCGTGTGCTGCGTCAGCCGCTGGTGCTGGGTTGCATGTTCTTCTTCGCCTCCATTTCCGTGGCCGGGTTGCCGCCGTTCTCTGGTTTCCTCGGCAAGATGTTGCTGCTGCGGGCGGCGGAGCCGGGGTGGCAGGCCTGGAGCCTGTGGCCGGTGGTGCTGATCGGCGGTCTGCTGACCCTGGTGGCGTTGAGCCGCGCCGGTACCAGTCTGTTCTGGCTCGGTCAGCAGGCGGACGCAGCCCCTTCGACCGCTGCTCCGGCTGACCGCGTCAGCCTCCTGGCTGCGCTAGGCCTGTTGCTGGCCAGCCCGCTGCTGTTGATCGGCGCTGCCCCGATACTGGCCTACCTGGAGGCTGCAGCGGCGCAGTTGCTCGATCTGCAACCCTATCTGTCGATCATCGCTGGAGGTGCGGCATGAGGCGTTTCTTTCCCCACCCGCGGATGATGCTGGTACTGACGGTGCTCTGGCTGCTCTTGGTCAACACCTTCAATCTGGGCCATCTCCTGCTCGGGCTGTTTCTGGGGTGGTCGATCGTGCACCTGTGTGGCGATTTCCTGCTGAGCGTGCCGAAGGTGCGCAAGCCCTTGGGGCTGCTGCTGTTCATCGGCAAGGTGTTCTACGACATCGTGGTGGCCAATCTGCAGGTGGTGAAGCTGGTGTTGGGGCCGAAATCGCGCCTCGAGCCGGCATTCGTCGAGGTGCCGGTCGAGATCGAGGATGAGTTCGTGCTGTCGACGCTGGCCTGCATCATCTCGCTGACCCCCGGCACGGTTTCTGCTGGCCTCAGCTCAGACCACAAGACACTGCTGCTGCACGGGCTCAACGTGCCGGATCGCGACGAACTGATCGCGGCGGTCAAGAGCCGTTACGAAACGCCGCTGCTGGAGATATTCGAATGCTCGAGAACGTAGTCTTTCTGTGCATGGGCATCCTCACGCTGGCCATGCTGCTCAATGTTGCGCGTCTGGTCGAAGGGCCGAGCGTGGTCGACCGTGTCCTGGCCCTGGATACCCTGTACATCAACGCGTTGGCGCTGATCGTGCTGTTCGGCATCTGGCTGGCATCGGATCTGTTCTTCGAGGCTGCACTGCTGATCGCGGTGATGGGCTTCGTCGGTACGGTTGCAGTGGGTAAGCACCTGCTGCACGGCGACATCATCGATTAAGGGGGGAATGACCATGCCGTTCTGGCTGGAGTTGTTGATTTGTGCCTGCCTGATCCTGGGCAGTCTGTTCGCCCTGGTGGGTGCCATCGGTCTGTATCGGCTGCCGGACTTCTTCACCCGCCTGCACGGGCCGACCAAGGCCACGACGCTGGGCGTCGGCGCTACGCTGATCGCTTCGATGCTGTTCTTCGCGCACCACACCGGCAACCTCAGCCTGCACGAACTGCTGATCACTCTGTTCCTGTTCCTGACTGCGCCGGTCAGTGCGCATATCCTGTCCAAGGCCGCGATGCAGCAGAAGGTGGAGCTTTTCGAGCAGACGCGTGGCCAGCCTTGGGACGATGATCACTGATCCACTGTCAGGCATTTCTTGCCTCTGGCTGTCACTGTCGTCAGGCAATTACCCGCTCTAGACTGCGCTCTTGAATCAAACGAGGTATTGCCTCAGGGGAGTCAGGAGATGAGCGAGCGGGTCATTCGTCAGGCCTGTGTCGAGGATATCGAGGCGCTCTGCGCGCTGATTCTCGAGCATGGACCCAACCCCTGGAACCATTTGCCCGAAGTCGAGGTTCGCCAGCACCTGCAGGGTATTGCAGCCAGCACGACGCTGGCCGTGCTGGCCGAGCAGCAGGGGCAACTGCTGGGGTTCGTCAGTTATCGCCTGACCCAGGATTTCGCTGCTCATCAACCTGCCGCGCGTGCCGGGCAGGTGCATGGCTATATCTGCGAAGCGGTAGTGCATCACGACTGCGTCGGCCGAGGTTTGGGTGCGCGGCTTCTTCATGAGGCCGTCACCGAGCTGTGGCGGCTGGGTGTGTGCGACGTCTATATCGATCGCCACGAAGAGAACGCGGCGTCGGCGGGGATGATGCGCAAGGCCGGCTTCACCGAGCTGTTGACCTACGTCGACCCGGTGCGTCGACCGAATGGTTCGCGGCGTTCGACCCTGTGCTGCCAGCGGGTCAGGCAATGATTCGGCGACTGCTCGCGATGGCTGTGCTGGCCGCCGCACAGATGCTGCTGGCGTTGCTGCTTTACCGCAGCGCCATCGAGGCCTATCGGCAGGTGTTCGGCGGGATTCGCCGCGATATCAGTTATGGCCTGCAACTACAGCACTCGTTGTACCTCTTCGGCGCTCTGGCAGTGTGCAATGCTGTCTGGTTGCTGAGTTGCCGTAGCCGGCGCAGCGGTCTGATCGGTTCTGGCGTCTGCCTGCTGCTCTGGGCGACATTCTGGGCCAATGCCTTCGCTAGCATGCCGTACCGCAGCCTGCTGGTGGTTGGAGTGGGCACTTTGGCGCTGGCCATGCCACTGCCCCTGCTGATGCGTTTCAGTACAGTTGGGTGGGTTAGGCGCTTGTCGAATAGGTGAATGAGTCCGTACGTCAAGGTGCGCCGTAACCCACCCGGCAGGGGTGGGTGATCCGAAGAGGGTTTAGCGATTCAACCCGAGCATGTCCTTGGCCACCGCCTCGGCCACGCGAATGCCGTCGACGCCAGCAGAGAGAATGCCGCCGGCGTAACCCGCGCCTTCGCCTGCCGGGTACAGGCCCTTGAGATTCAGGCTCTGCAGGTTTTCGTCACGGGTGATGCGCACCGGCGAAGAGGTGCGCGTCTCGATACCGGTGAGTACCGCATCGGCCAGGTCGAAGCCCTTGATCTGCTTGCCGAAGGCCGGCAATGCCTCGCGGATGGCTTCGATGGCGAAGTGCGGCAGCGACGGCGCCAGGTCGCCCAGTTTCACCCCGGGCTTGTAGGAGGGCTGCACTTCGCCCAGCGCAGTGGACGGCGTGCCCTTGATGAAGTCGCCGACCAGTTGCCCCGGCGCTTCGTAGTTGCGCCCGCCGAGCACGTAGGCGTGGGATTCCAGCTGCTCCTGCAGCTCCACGCCGGCCAGCGGGCCATCCGGATAGTCCTGCTCGGGAGTGATGCCGACGACGATGCCGGCGTTGGCATTGCGCTCGTTGCGCGAGTACTGGCTCATGCCGTTGGTGACCACGCGCTCCGGCTCGGAGGTGGCAGCGACCACGGTGCCGCCCGGGCACATGCAGAAGCTGTAGACCGAGCGACCATTGCTGGCGTGGTGCACCAGCTTGTAGTCGGCGGCGCCGAGTTTCGGGTGACCGGCGTACTTGCCCAGGCGTGCGCGGTCGATCAGCGACTGCGGGTGCTCGATACGGAAACCGACCGAGAAGGGCTTGGCCTCCAGGTACACGCCACGGGCATGCAGCATGCGGAAGGTGTCGCGCGAGCTGTGGCCCAGGGCCAGTACCACATGGCGGCTGATGATCTGCTCACCACTTTCCAGCACCACACCGGTGAGCTGGTCGTCTTCGATCAGCAGATCGCTGACGCGCTGCTGGAAGCGCACTTCGCCGCCGAGGGCCTTGATTTCCTCGCGCATGGTGGCGACCACGCCGGTCAGGCGGAAGGTGCCGATATGCGGCTTGCTGACGTAGAGAATCTCGTCCGGCGCGCCGGCCTTGACGAACTCCTGCAGCACCTTGCGTCCGTGGTGATTCGGGTCCTTGATCTGGCTGTACAGCTTGCCGTCGGAGAAGGTGCCGGCGCCGCCTTCGCCGAATTGCACGTTGGAGGTCGGGTCGAGCACGTTCTTGCGCCACAGGCCCCAGGTGTCCTTGGTGCGCTGGCGCACTTCCTTGCCGCGTTCCAGGACGATGGGGCGCAAGCCGGCCTGGGCCAGGATCAGCGCCGCGAAGATGCCACAGGGGCCGAAACCGACGACGATGGGGCGTTCTTCCAGCGGCGTTTCTGCCTTGCCGACCGGCTTGTAGGTGATGTCCGGTGCCGGGCCGACATGCTTGTCATCGCTCAGGCGAGCGAGCAGGGCGGCTTCGTCTTTCACTTCGCAGTCGAGGGTGTAGATGAAGGGCATGTCGCCGAACTTCTTGCGCGCATCGTAGCTGCGCTTGAACAGGCTGAAGGCCAGCAGGTCGGCGTCGTCGATGCCCAGGCGCTGAACGATGGCCGGGCGCAGGGCCTCATCGGCATGGTCGAGGGGTAGTTTCAGTTCGGTCAGGCGAAGCATGGGCGGTGTCCTGGTTGGCCGGTGGTGATCCGGCAAGGTGAAGAAGGTCGGCGATTGTACGGGATTCGCGGTTCGGGTGGAGAGGACGGCATTCTCGAACTACTGACGGCTTTGCTCCGTTGAGCGTAGGTGAACGATGTCTCGAACGCTGCGCGAGTAAGTGCTTAGCCGTGCTGACGTTCGATTGCGCGACCCCGAATGAACATCAGGGCAGCGCCCGCGAAGGCTGCTGTCGCGGCATAGACGATCACGGCTTGCGAGTCGAGGCTGTCGATGATCAGCCCGCCTAGAACCGCACCTGCGGCAATGGCGACCTGGAAGGTCGATGACAGCAGGGCGCCAGCGCTTTCCGCGTGATCGGCGGCGGCGCGCGCGTTCCAGATCGAGATCGATACCGGGAAGGCGCCGAACGCGAAGCCCCACAGCGCAATCGCGACGAAGGCAACGTCAGCCTGTGTGCCGAACAGGATCAGCGTGAGTGCAACGGCAGCGATCAGGAACGAGCAACTGCTGACTGCCCAGGCCGGACTGCGCGCGGCGACGGCGCCGCCGGCAAGGTTGCCGAAAAAGCCGCTGACACCGAAGGCCAGCAAGGCAAGCGAGACGGTCGCGACATCCAGGCGGGGGACCTCCTCGAGGAAGGGACGAATGAAGGTCAGAGCGGCGAAGTGCCCGGAAATGACCAGAAGCCCAGTGCAGATGCCGACGACGACCGCACGCCGCGTCAGCGCTGCCTTGAAGGAGGCCAGGCCTGGTGCTGCTGTGGCCGGCAGTTTGGGCAGGGTCAGCATCTGAATCACCAGCGTCACCACGCCAATACCGGACGCGGCCAGGAAGGTTGCCTGCCACCCCCACAGTTCTCCCAGGTAGGCACCCAGCGGGGCAGCGAAGATGGTTGCGAGCGAAATGCCCATCATGATGATCGAAATGGCACGCGGCACCTTGTCCGGAGGCACCAGGCGCAGGGCGAGCGCTGCCATCATGGCCCAGAAGCTGCCGAGGGCGAAGCCCAGCAGTCCACGCGCGATCAGCAGCACCGTGATGTTTGAGGCATAGGCCGAAAGGATGCAGGAGAACACCAGCATGCCCATCAACCCCCAGACGATCTTTTGTCGATCCAGACGGCCCGAGAACAGCACCACCAGTGGTCCGGCGAATGCGGCGACCACGGCGGTAGCGGTGATGGCCTGGCCCACCGCGCCGTTGGATACGCCCAAGTCGGCGGCCATCGGCGTCAGCAGGCTGATCGGCAGGAACTCCGCCGTGACCAGGCCGAAGGCGCCCAGGGCAAGAGAGATGACGGCCCACCACGCAGCAGATATGGATCTGGTATCAGCAGTAGATGAATCGGTATGGGGCATGATGGAATCCTTCATTTTTGTCTTCCGGTAGCTCAGCCGAACCGCACCAGTTCGAGCGAGGGCAACGGCCCACCGGGGAATTGCGTCAGGCGCCCACCTTCGGCCAGCTCGCCAAGGTCGATAGCGGCGAAGCCCAGCTCATCGATCAGTGCGCTGACCTGGTTTTTCGCGCGATTGTCGTCACCCGCCAGGAACAGCACACGCCGGCCGCCGCGCTCGGCGGGATCGGCGATGAGCAGTCTGGGGTTCAGGTGATTGAACGCCTTCACTACATGGGCGCCCGGCACCAGGTCGGCAAACACTTCGCTTGAGGTGCGGCCATGCAGATCGATAGGGTTGAACAGTGGCGCTTCGATCGGGTTATTGCTGTCGATGACGATTCGCCCGGCGAAGTCCGCGAGCCCGGACAGCGCGGCTGGCAGCTTCGACCAGTTCACCGCGACCAACACGATGGGCTGCGCTGCCGCCTGTTCACGGGTGCCGGCACGGATGCTCGGGCCGATGGATTGTACAAGGGCTTGCAGGCTCTCTGGCCCTCGGCTGTTGGAGAGAATTGCCGGAATGTTCCGACGCGCCAGGGCGCGTGCGAAGGCCGCGCCGATATGGCCGGCGCCGATGATGCCGATGGAGGGCAATTTGCTCATGCTGGGACTCCTTGAGGCCAGAAGTGTCGGAAAACTGTGGGGCAGGCTGACTGGCCTGCCCCGGCAGACTCAAGAGGTCAATCCGCCGTCAGCGAGGATGTCCGCACCTGTGATGAACGAGGCTTGCGGGCTGGCGATGAATGCCACGAGGCTGGCAATTTCGTGTGGCTCTCCATAGCGACCCACTGCCATGCGGGGGGTCAGGAGCTGGGCAACCTCGCTATCGGCCGGGTTCATGTCGGTGTTCACCGGGCCTGGGTGGATGCTGTTGACCGTGATCCCGCGTGGCCCCAGATCATGCGCCAGGCTGCGGTTGAAACCGGCGACGGCGCCTTTGGTCAGGCTGTATGCGGCAAGTCCGGGCACACCTGCGTACTTGGTGACCGAGCTGGCTATGTGGATGACGCGACCGCCTGCCTGCATGTGCCTTACCGCTTCCTGGGTGGCGACGAATACACCGGTCACGTTGACCGCGAGCATCTTCTGGTAATCCTCGAAGCTGGTTTCTTCGAACTGGCTGAACACGCCGATACCGGCGTTATTCACCAGAATGTCCAGGCCGCCGAACGCTTCCACCGTCGTCGCGACGGCGGCGCGCACGGCCTCGGGGTCGGCTGCGTTGGCCTGGATCGCCAGCGCTCGACCGCCTGCCGATTCGATCTCGACGGCGACCTCTTCAGCCAGCTTGGGCGAGCCATTGTAGGTGAAGGCAACCTGGGCGCCGTCGGCGGCCAGGCGTTTGGCGATAGCTGCGCCGATAGAGCGAGAGCCGCCTGTGACGAGAGCCGTCTTGCCGGCCAGGGGAAGGGGTTGGGAAGAGGTTAGGTTGCTCATGATTCACTCCGGTTGATTGCCGAGACATTCGGTGGAGTGACTATCGCGTTTTCATTGGCCGTTTATTAGTAGCTAATAATTTGGTTTATCTTCAAGTATCTGTTTAAGATCGGCCTATGGAAACATTGGCCAACCTGGAATCATTCGTGCGCAGTGCCGAGAGTGGCAGCTTCTCGGCGGCCGCGCGCCGGCTTGCGCTCACGCCGGCTGCGGTGAGCCGCAACGTCGCCATGCTGGAGCGTAACCTGGGTGTACGGCTGTTCCAGCGCTCGACACGCAAGTTGACGCTGACCGAGGCGGGCGAGGCTTTCCTGGCCGCGGTTGGCGGCAATCTGGAGTCCCTGCAGAACGCCATTGCAGCGGTATCAGCCGATGATGGCCAGCCGGCTGGTGTGCTCAAGATCAGCGTGGCGCCATCCTTCGGGATCGGTTACCTGCTGCCGTTGTTACCCGAGTTCCTGCAGCGCTATCCTCGCGTCCGCCCTGAATGGCATTTCGAGAACCGTACGGTCGACCTGATCGCCGAAGGCTATGATGCCGCCATCGGTGGCGGTTTCGAGCTGGCAAGCGGTGTGGTCGCCCGCACACTGGCGCCGCTGCACGTCGTTGCCTTTGCCTCTCCCGCTTATCTGGCTCGGCACACTTTGCCGGCCGATCCATCAGGTCTGATCGAGCTGGATTGCATCGTCATGCGTTCGCTGTCGTCGGGTCGTATCCGTACCTGGAACATGCGCAATGCGCAGGGCGATGAAGTGATCGCGACGATGCGCGAGACCGTAGTGGTCAACGATCCAACTGCCGTGCGAGAGGCTGCGCGGTTGGGCCTGGGGGTGGCGATGCTTGCCGTACCCGATGTACTGTCCGAGCTGGAGTCGGGTGAGCTGGTACGGGTGCTGCCGCGCTGGTGGGCGGATGCCGGCGCGTTGTCGCTGTATTACCCCAGTCGCCAGTTGTTGCCGGGCAAGACGCGCAGCTTCATCGACTTCGTGGTCGAGGCTTTCCAGCGTGAAGACTATGCACGGCGTTTTGCCGGGAGTTTGGGCTAGCGCCCCGTTGAGCGATCAATGCCGGTGACACCTGGCGGGGCCACCGGCATTGGCGCGGCTCAGTTGCGCATGGCGCCATAGTGCGCGCAGCCACGCAGCACCTGGCCATCGAGGCGCAGTTCGGCGCTGAGGTGGTTGACCGCGCCGCTCATGCCGTCGACGCAGCGCTGTGGGGCCACCCACAGATCCAGACGCTGGCCGTTGGCTTCACTGCTGAAGTTCAGGCGGCCATCCGGCAACTGTTCTTCCAGGTAAGGCAGGGCCAGCGGCTCCTGCCCGGGGCGGTTGAGCACCAGGCCCTTGCTGCCGACTTCCAGTTGCCAGAACGGCTCGTTGCCGCTGGCGCGCAGGGTCAGGCGTTTGAAGTTGAGGTCGTCGCAGCCATGCCCTTCGCCCTGCAGGCGATAGATCTTGCTGACCTCGAAGCGGCCATCGCTGCCTTTGCCCTGGCTGCCGCCCAGGCGTCCAGCCAGATCGGCGAACAGGTCGCTACCGAGTTGGCTGGCTTCGCGCTCGATACCGGTGTTATCGCCATCAACCAGCACGAAACGGCGCTGCTCCTGGCAGGGGCTGAAGACCAGCTGACCATTTTCAACCTGTACCTGCCCTTGCAGGCGGGTTGCCGGTGGCGGGCCTTCCGGCTTGCCGGTGTAGACCTGGCAGGCGGCCAGAAGTGGGAGCAGGGCGACGCTGGTAAGCAGGGAGCGGGTGATGGACATGAGTCTCTCCAGATACGAGCGGCCACCATAGCCACAGCGCGACCTTGGCTCAAGCCGTGAGCATGAAAGTCGCGCAGCGACGTCCTCCCTTTTGTCCTTCTCCCTCTGGGAGAAGGTGGCGCGAAGCGCCGGATGAGGGGACATGCCTCGCAGGCTTTCATTGTTCGGCTGCTGTTGCAGTATGCCCTGGCTTTGACTGAGCCACGCGAGTGCGGCCTAATGCGCCGGTCCAGAACTGACCGAGCACCTTCTGCAATGCCCAGCCCCGCCATGCGCCCCAGCACGCTTCATTTGCCCCAGGGCGACTGGGCGACGGTGCTTGATTGCCTGTGCGATCACTTTCCCGCCATCGACCGCGCCACCTGGTTGCAACGTATGGCGCGCGGTCGGGTGCTGGATGCGGCTGGCGCGCCCATCGACGCCACGCATCCCTATCGGGCCGGGCTCAAGGTGCGTTACTTCCGCGAAGTGCCGGACGAGACGCCAATTCCTTTCGTCGAACAGGTGCTGTGGCAGGACGAGCACCTGCTGGTCGCCGACAAGCCGCACTTTCTGCCGGTGATGCCGGCCGGCGAATACGTCGAGCAGACGCTGCTGGCGCGGTTGATCAAGCGCACCGGCAATCCCGATCTGGTGCCGATCCACCGCATAGATCGGCTGACTGCCGGCCTGGTGCTGTTCTCGGTCGATCCGGCCAGTCGCGGTCAGTACCAGGCGCTGTTTCGTCAGCGTGCGGTGGAGAAATACTACGAGGCCATCGCCCCGGCTTTGCCGCAGCTGCAGTTTCCCTACCTGCATCGTTCGCGGATGGTCGAGGGCGAGCCGTTCTTTCGCATGCAGGAAGTGGCGGGAGAGGCCAACAGCGAGACGCGTATCGAGGTGCTGGAGCGCCGGGACGCACTGTGGCGCTATGGTTTGTCGCCGGTGACGGGGCGCAAGCATCAGCTGCGCGTGCACCTGGCCGGGCTCGGTGCGCCCATCGTCGGCGACGATTTCTATCCCGAGCTGCACGAGAGTCGCAACCAGCCGGACGATTACGCCAGGCCGCTCAAGCTGCTGGCGCGCGGCCTGCGTTTCGTCGATCCGCTCAGCGGCCAGCTGCGCGAGTTCGAGAGTGGATTGCAGTTGCAGTGGTAGCGCTGGGCGCATGGCGCACCCTACGGAGCGGCATGGTCGTAGGGTGCGCCGTGCGCACCAGGGGTCATAAAAACGCCCGCACAAGGCGGGCTAAGCGTGGCGCTTGCACCAGAGCTTGAATAAGGGTTCGGCGAGGAACATCACCAGAAACAGCCGTAGCACCTGCAATGCGGTGACCAGCGCCACCGATAGCTGCAAGGCTTCGGCGGTCAGGCACAGCTCGGTAATGCCGCCTGGCATCATGCCCAGCATCAGCGACAGGTGGTCTTCGCCGGCCAGCCAGCCAAGGGCTTCGCCGAGCACGGCAGCGGCGAGCATCGCCAGCAGGGTGAAGGCCAGCACACGGGCGAGAAAACCCGGCGCGCTGCGGAAGAAGGCACGGTCGAAGTGACAGCCCAGGGCGCAACCAATCAGCCACTGGCCGAGCTGGCCGAGGCCTTGCGGCAGGCCCAGATGCAGATCGAAACTGGCGCTGGCAACGGCGCAGGCGGTCAGTGGGCCGAGCATCCAGGGGTTGGGTTGTTTCAGGCGGCCCCAGAAGATCGCCAGTACCGCGCCAGCCGCCAGCAGACCGATCAGCCAGGTCCAGTCCACCGGCGCGCGAGTCGGCGCGCTGACGGCGGGCAGGCCCCAGGTGAACAGGGCCGGAATCAGCAGCACCACCAGCAGCAGACGCAGGCTGTGCGCCGCCGCCACGCGCGCAGGCTGGGCATCGTGACGCAGGGCCAGGTTGACCATCTCGCTGGCGCCGCCAGGCATGCTGGCGAAGAAAGCGGTAGCGCGGTCGACGCCAGCGCGGCGCAGCATGGCGATGCCGATCAGGCTCAGAAGCAGCGTGCCGAAGGCGCCCATCACGATCACCGGCAAGTGGCTGAGCACCTGCTCCAGCACGTCGCTGGTGAAGTGCAGGCCGATGCCGCTGGCGACCAGCCATTGGCCGGCCTTGCGCCCGCCCGGCAGTTCACTGAAGGCGCGATTGGTCAGGCAGCGCACGACGATTACCGCCAGCAAGGATCCGACCATCCATGGCAAAGGCCAGCCGGCGAGGCTGGCCAGGTAACCGCCGACCGCTCCGGTCAGCGGTGTTACCCACAGGTCACGCGGCAGAGGCATCAGCCTGCGCCTTGATCTGCTTGCGTCGACGCATCCAGCGGATACCCGGCAGAGCCAGCATCAGTACGACAAGCGCCCACAGTACCAGGGTGATCGGGCTGCCCCAGAGGATGCTCAGCTCACCCGCGGAAATCGACAGGGCGCGACGCAGGTTGTCTTCCATCATCTCGCCCAGCACGAAGCCGAGGATCACCGCCGAGAGCGGGAAGTCCAGCTTGCGCAGGATATAGCCGAACACACCCAGGCCGATCATCAGCACCAGATCGAAGGTGGTGCTGTGCACGGCGTAGACCCCGACCATGCTGATCACGGTGATGGCGGGTACCAGCACCCAGTTCGGCACGCTGAGCATGCGCGAGAACAGGCCGACCAGCGGGATGTTCATCACCAGCAGGATGACGTTGCCGATGAACAGCGAGGCGATCAGGCCCCAGACCACGTCTGGCTGCTGTTCGAACAGCAACGGACCCGGGGTGATGTTGTACAGCGTCAGTGCGCCGATCATCACCGCAGTGGTGCCCGAACCGGGTACGCCGAGGGTCAGCATCGGGATCAGCGAGCCGCAGGCCGAAGCATTGTTGGCCGACTCGGGAGCGGCCAGACCGCGCAGGTCGCCCTCGCCGAATTTTCCGTTGTCACCGGCCAGGCGCTTCTCGGTCATGTAGGTCATGGCGCTGGCGATGGTCGCACCGGCACCAGGCAGTACGCCAATGACGAAACCGGCGACCGAGCTGCGAATCATGGTCCAGAAGGTGAAGCAGTATTCCTTGAAGTTGAACAGCACACGACCGCTGGCCTTCACCGCCTTCTGGCCATTGTGGGTGTTTTCCAGCATCAGCAGAATCTCGCTGACACTGAAGAAGCCGATCACCACGATGACGAATTGGATGCCGTCGGACAGACTGACGCTGTCGAAGGTGAAGCGGTAGACCCCTGTGGTGGAGTCGACCCCGACCGTGGCCAGGGCCAGGCCGATCAGCGCCGAGAGCAGGGTCTTGACCGGTTTGTCGCCGACCATGCCGCCGAGGCAGGCAATCGCGAAGATCATCAGCACGAAGTACTCGGCCGGACCGAAGGCGACCGCCCATTTCGCCAGGATCGGCGCGAACAGCACCACACCGCAGGTGGCGATCATGCTGCCGGTGAAGGAGCTGACTGCCGACAGCGACAAGGCGATACCCGCCTTGCCCTGACGAGCCAGCGGGTAGCCGTCGAGGGTGGTCATCACCGCGGCTGCGTCGCCGGGAACGTTGAGCAGGATGGCGGAAATGCGACCGCCGTACTCGCAGCCCAGGTACACGGCGGCGAGCAGAATCAGTGCGGTTTCCGGTGGCAGGCCAAGGGCGAAGGCCAGTGGCAGCAGCAGGGCGACGCCGTTGATCGGGCCCAGGCCTGGTAACAGGCCGACGATGGTGCCAACGAAGGCGCCGAACAGTGCAACCAGCAGGTTGGTCGGCCGGGTGGCGACGTCAAAGCCCTGCATCAGAAAATGTAAAGTTTCCATCTCAGCTCTCCACCAACGCTTCGAACACGCCCAGTGGCAGTGGAACGTCTAGCGCATAATCGAACAAGGCATACAGCAGCACGCCCATCAGGACGCCGCTGATCAGGCACGGCAGTACACGACCCGTGAACAGCAAGCCCAGGACGAAGGTGGCCAGTGCAGTGCTGAGGACGAAGCCCAGGGGCTCGAAGAGCAGGGCGTAGGCCAGCAGCGTGAGGATGCACAGGCCGCTGCGCAGCAGTGCCTGGCGGGTGAGTTTCTCGGTGTCCGCGCCTGGCTTGAACACCAACCAGGCAGCACCAGCGCCCATCAGAGCCAGCAGCAACAACGGATAGGCACGAGGACCAACCGGGTCATAGGCAAAGGGAGCCTGGAAGCCCCAGGCGATGACGGCGAGGCAGGCGCACAACAGCAGCCAGATCGCAGCGAACAGGCGAACGTACATAGCAATGGTCTCTTGCGGAGGGTCGTTGTCGAACGGCAGGCCGTTCCAATGCGGGTTCGGTGTCGGACGACGCCGAACCCGCCGATGCACTTATTCCTGCATCAGGCCGAATTCACCGGCCAGGGTCTTGTACTCAGCGACCTGCTTGAACACCAGGGCCTTGAGTTCATCACCGGTCACCGACAGCGGCAGCAGGTCACGTTGTTCGCGCAGCTTGGCGAAGTCTTCGCTGGCCAGCAGGGTATCGAACTGCTGCTTCCACCAGTCGAACTGCTCGTCGCTGACTTCCGGGCCCATGTAGAAGCCGCGGATTACCGGCCAGGTGATGTCGTAGCCCTGCTCCTTGGCGGTCGGGATTTCGGCCAGCTTGCCCGGCAGGCGCTCATCGGAGAGCACGGCGAGGATGCGCACTTTTTTCGCTTCCAGCTGCGGGGTGACTTCACCGAGGCCGCTGCTGGTGACCTGCACATGGCCGCCGAGCATCGCGGTGAGGGTTTCGCCGCCGCCTTCGAAGGCGACATAACGCAGGTTTTTCGGGTCGATCCCGGCCAGGCGGGCGATCAGCGCGGTCTGCATCCAGTCCTGCCCACCGATGGTGGCGCCGGCGCCGAAGACGATGCTGGATGGATCTTTTTTCAGAGCCTGGACCAGGTCATCGAGGTTCTTGTAGGGAGAGTCGGCACGCACGGTAATCGCGCCGTAGTCGGTACCGACCGCGGCCAGCCAGCGTACGGCGTTCTCGTCATAGCGACCGAACTTGCCCTGGGCCAGGTTCAGCAGCGAACCGCTGGAGAAGGCGGTGATGGTGCCTGGGTCCTTGGCACGCTGGGCGACCACGGCGTTGTAGGCCACGGCGCCGACGCCGCCCGGCATGTAGGTGACGCGCATCGGCGCCTTGAGCAGACCTTCATCCTTGAGGCCGCTCTGGGCCAGCTTGCAGGTCAGGTCGAAACCACCACCGGGCTTGGCCGGGGCGATGCATTCGGGGCGCTTGGGTTCGGCGGCCAGCAGTTGACCGGCAAAGGCCAGGCAGGCGGTTGCCAGTGCGGCGCGGGTGAGGACAGATTTCATGATGGGGTGATTCCTCGCGGGTCTTTTTGTTGTTTACCAGATCGGCAGGGTATAGCCGACGATGACACGGTTCTCGTCCGCGTCGCGGGCGAAGTCGGAGCGGAAACTGGCGTTGCGCACGCGTACGTAGAGATCCTTGAGCGGGCCGGTCTGCACCACGTACTTGAACTCGATGTCGCGTTCCCATTCGCCGCCACGGTCGTTGGAGCCGGCGATGCGGGCATCGTCACCACGGATGTAGCGGGTCATGAAGGTCAGGCCGGGCACGCCGATGCTGGCGAAGTTGTAATCGTAGCGGGCCTGCCAGGAGCGCTCGTCGGCGTTGGCGAAATCGTTGATCTGCACGAAGTTGACCAGGAACGGATCGCTGCCATCGATGTAGGCAAAGCCGGTGTCGCCGTTCATGTCCTGGAAGCCCAGGCCGAACTTGTGGCTACCCAGGCCGTAGCTGACCATGGCGTTGAAGGCCTGATTGTCGACCTTGCCGGCGTTGGCCGCGCCGCTGTCACGACTGACGATATAACGCAGGTCGCTGCTCAGGGTGCCCGCACCGATCTTGTGGCTGCTCAGCAGGCCGAAGAAATGCTGGCGATAGATGTCATCCAGATCGGCAAAGTAGTAACGGCCGGTAAAGCCGGGGGCGAACTTGTAGTCGACGCCGGCCAGGTCCAGGTGGTCGGCTTCGACGCCGGAGGCGAAGCGGCGGTTCTTGGCGTTGAGCACCATCTCTTCGGAGTCGGTCGAAGCGCGGTCGATGACCTTGTCCAGGCGACCGCCGGTGAAGGTCAGACCTTCCAGTTCGGAGGAGGTCAGCAGGCCGCCTTCGAATACCTGCGGCAGCAGGCGGCTGTCACTGGCCTTGACCACCGGCAGTTCCGGCACATGCGAGCCATAGCGCAGTTCGGTGGCAGAGACCTTGACCTTGGCAGTCAGGCCCAGGCGGCTGAATTCGTCGGCAGAGCGGCCATCGTCGTGTACCGGCAGCAGATCGGTGCCGGTGCGGCCGCGACCGGAGTCGAGCTTGAGGCCGAGCAGACCCATGGCGTCGACACCGAAACCGACGGTGCCTTCGGTGAAACCGGACTGCAGATCGAGGCGAAAGCCCTGGCCCCATTCTTCACGCTTGTTCTGGCCGTCGAACTGGCGGAAGTCGCGGTTCAGGTAGATGTTGGTAGCGGTGAGGCTGGCGCCGCTGTCTTCGATGAAGGCGGCGTTGGCGAGGGGGGCAGCGCCGGTAGCGGCGATGGCCAGGCAGAGCAGGCGGACAGGCGGCAGGGCCTGGCGTGAGGCTGCGAGCATCATGTGGTCTCCGTTTTTGTTCTTGTCGCGACCTGGCACCACTGCCAGGTCACTTGAGCAGGTGGATCGAGCCACCTTGCAGCGATGCTATGAGGGCAAGCTTTCACGAGGCTTTCATGAACGAAAGATTTTCATGATCCTGTGTTGTCGCGTCATGGCGGGTGGCGCAATGCAGCTAACAGATGCTGCTTTGGCATTTGGGCAATTCACAGCAGCCGTGACGGCGCTAAACTGCGCGCCTTTAACGATGCTGCAGTCGGAGGTGGCGGTGCGGATTCTGCTGGTCGAAGACCATCCGCAATTGGCGGAAAGCGTGGCCCAGGCGCTCAAGGGCGCCGGCTGGACGGTGGACGTGCTGCACGATGGCGTCGCCGCTGACCTTGCGCTGTGCAGCGAAGAGTACGCCCTGGCGATTCTCGATATCGGGTTGCCTCGCCTGGACGGCTTTGCCGTGTTGGCGCGCCTGCGTGATCGCGGCCAGACGTTGCCGGTGCTGATGCTGACGGCGCGTGGCGAGGTCAAGGATCGTGTGCATGGCCTCAATCTGGGGGCCGATGACTACCTGGCCAAGCCCTTCGAACTGACCGAGCTCGAAGCCCGGGTCAAGGCACTGCTGCGGCGCAGCGTGCTCGGCGGTGAGCAGTTGCAGCGTTGCGGCGACCTGGTCTACGACCTCGGTGCACGTCGTTTCAGCCTCGATGGCGAGACGCTCAGCCTGACAGCTCGTGAACAGGCGGTGCTGGAGGCGATGATCGCCAGGCCGGGCAGGGTGATGAGCAAGGAGCAACTGGCGGCACAGGTCTTCGGTCTGGACGAGGACGCCAGCCCCGATGCCATCGAAATCTACATTCACCGCCTGCGCAAGAAGCTCGAGGGCAGTGCCGTACGCATCGTCACCTTCCGTGGCCTTGGCTACCTGCTGGAAGCGGTCGAGGCATGAGTCGTGGTGTCAGTCTGCGTGGGCGTCTGCTGCGGCGCCTGGCATTGCTGTTGTCGCTGATCCTGCTGCTGAGCAGTTTCAGTGCCTACTGGAATGCAAGGCGCGCAGCCGATACCGCCTATGACCGTACGTTGCTGGCGTCGGCGCGCGCGGTGGCCGATGGCCTGTATGCCGATGATGGCCGCCTGCATGCCAATATTCCCTATGTCGCGCTGGATACCTTTGCCTACGACAGCGCCGGGCGCATCTACTATCAGGTGCTCGACCTGCGGGGAACTCATGTTTCCGGCTATGAGGACCTGCCACCCGCGCCGCCGGGCACGCCGCGTACTGACGATTATCCGGCTCTGGCGCACTTCTACGACGCCGAGTACCGCAGGCAGGGCGTACGTGTGGTGAGCCTGCTGCAGCCGGTCAGCGAGCCGCAGATCAACGGCATGGCGGAAATCCGCGTGGCGGAAACCCAGGGCGCGCGTGAACGCATGGCCCGTGAGCTGCTGATCGGCACCCTGTGGCGCATGGGGTTGCTTTCAGTCGGTGCGCTGCTGCTGGTGTGGTTGGCCGTGAACCTGGCCTTGCGACCACTGGAGGCGCTGCGCCGGGAAGTGGCCGAAAGGGCCAGCGACGACCTGCAGCCACTGCCGGACAGCGGTCTGCCGCGCGAGGTGCTGCCGCTGGTGGAGGCGTTGAACCAGTTCAACGAGCGCTTGCGCGGTCTGTTCGAGCGGCAGTCCCAGTTCATAGCCGATGCCGCCCATGAGTTGCGCACGCCGCTGGCAGCGCTGAAAGCGCGTATCACCCTGGGCTTGCGTGCCGAACAGCCCGAGCAATGGCGCAGCACCCTTGAACAGGTGGCGCAACAGGGTGATCGTCTGACTTCGCTGGCCAATCAACTGCTGTCCCTGGCGCGTATCGAGAGTGGTGCGCGTGCCATTACCGAAGGCGGCGCCGAGCGTATCGACCTCAGCCAGCTGGCGCGTGAACTGGGTCTGGCCATGGCGCCACTGGCTCACGCCCGTGGTGTCGCGCTGGCGCTGGAGGCCGATCAGCCGGTGTGGATCGATGGCGAGCCGACGTTGCTCAACGAGTTGCTGAACAACCTGCTGGACAACGCGTTGGCGCATACGCCAGCCGGTGGCAACCTGATCATCCGTGTACTGGCGCCGGCGGTGCTTGAGGTCGAGGACGACGGTCCGGGCATTCCCGAGGCCGAGCATGAGAAGGTTTTCGAGCGTTTCTACCGACGCAGCAGGCTGGGCAACGGTGCAGGCCTGGGGCTGGCCATCGTTGGCGAAATCTGTCGTGCCCATCAGGCTCGAATCAGCCTGCATCAGGCACAACCGCATGGCCTGAGGGTGCGTGTCGAATTTCCGCTGTCAGTGGCTGAGGCTTAGCGGCTGCTGAATCTCCAGCAGGTACTGGGAGACCTTGCCGCTGTCGCGCAATTGATTCAGGCCACGATTGAAACGCCGCATCAGCTCGGCATTGCCCGGCACCTCGCGTGACAGCAGCAGATGCAGGCTGTCGCTGCGCAGGGGCTTGCGATGAAAACTCAGGCGCTGGCGCTCGGCGGCGCTGAATTTCTGATAGAGCAGGTCGAAGCCCACCACCTTGTCCACGGGAAACAGATCGACCCTTCCGGCCAGCAACTGGCGCAGGCCCTGTTCATCACCGGTCAGGCGCGCCACCTCGAGTTCGCCGGCGGCTTCGGCGCGTTCAAAGGCTTCGCCGTAGTCATAGCCGCGAGTGCCGGCAATGCGCAGGCCGCGCAGATCCTCGACATCGTTCCAGTCAAACGCATGGTTCTTGCGATGAAACAGGTAGTAGCCGCTTTCGACCACCGGCTCGCTGATGTGAAAGCGCTGTTCACGTTCCGGGTTGGCAAGCCAGACGGCGCTGCCGTCGCGCCGGCCCTGTTCGGCCATTTTCAGCGAGCGTGCCCAGGGGTGAAATTCCCACTGCACTTCGACGCCCTGCAGTGCGAAGGCCTCGGCAACGATGCGTGAGGCCACGCCGTGGTGGGGCAGGGTTTCACCGAGATAGGGCGGCCATTCGCCATTGGTCAGACGCACCTGTTCGGCAGCCTGGGCGCTGCAGAACAACAGGACGAGCAGGACGAATGCGTAACGCATGGCTCTACTTCCTCAAACGAGTCACTCGAGTGTAGAGGCGTTTTGTGATCTACATCCCTGTAGATCACCCTTCGGGCCGTCGCGCAGCGACGTCAAAAATTGCTCCCGACAATTTTTTGCCATCCATGGCGAGATGCTTTTATTGCAGCATGCTCATGGCCGCTTCCATGGCGGCGGAGAGGTCTTCGTCGGCCTGCATGTCGACCTGCGGGTCGAGGCCGAGCTTGGCGAACGCCGGCACCTTGCTCCAGTCCAGCTGGGTGTAGGGGTGCTCGCTGCCCAGGTAGCTCTGCAGCGTGGCGACCTGGACGATATCGACGTAATCGACCTTGGCCGAGTCGCGCGTGAAGTCCAGGTACTGGCTCGGCACGATGGCGATAGGCTCGGGGAACTCCCAGGTGCGCAGGATCTTGTCGCCGATGATCGGGTGAATCTGCTCGATCACATGGTTGAGGCTGATGGAGTCGGCCAGCAGTTCGTTGTGCTCTTCGGCGTAGGTGAGGATCGGCAGCACACCGATCTGGTGCACCAGGCCGGCGAGAGTGGCCTGGTCCGGCATCAGGCGGGTGTAGTGGCGGCACAGCACGTGACAGATACCGGCGATCTCGGTGCTCTTGTTCCACACTTCGCGCATCTTGCGGTCGACCACATCGCTGGTGGCCTGGAACATCTGCTCCATGGCCAGGCCAGTGGCCAGGTTGCAGGTGTAGTTGATGCCCAGGCGGCTGACGGCCATCTGCAGGTCGGTGATTTCCTTGTTGCTGCGCAGCAGCGGGCTGTTGACCACCTTGATGATGCGCGCGGTGAGGGCCGCGTCGTTACCGATGACCTTGCTGATCTGCGGGATGCCGATATCCGGGTCTTCCGCTGCTTCACGCACCCGCAGTGCGACCTCGGGCAGGGTGGGCAGTACCAGCTCATCGTTCTCGATGGCGTGGATCAGTTCCTGTTGGACTTTTTCGGCAAGCTTGCTCATGAAATGGCTCTCTTAGGCGATTCGATACGGTGCCGGGGAAATTCAGTCAGCGCTGGATTTCCAGATTGGCGTCCAGCTGATAGGGCAGGTCGAGCAGGGTCAGCGCCGGGCCTTCACTGCTGCCGAGATGAATGCGGCCGTCGTTCACGGCGTCTTCCTGCAACACGGCGAGCAGCTCGATGGCGTCGCCGGCCTGGGCCGCCAGCACCACTTCGCCAACGCTGGAGCCATGCACCGGTGAGAACAATTCGACGCCGACGGCCGGTAGCTCTGCCGCGACCAGACGCAGGCGCTGCAGGCGGCGCTTGAGCTTGCCCAGGTACTGCATGCGCGCGACGATCTCCTGGCCGGTGTAACAGCCCTTCTTGAAGCTCACGCCGCCCAGGGCCTGCAGGTTGATCATCTGCGGGATGAACTGCTCACGTGTGGCGCCGAACACCTGGCCCACGCCCGCCCGTACCTGAGCCAGCAGCCAGTCGTTCAGGGGTGCCTGCGGCAGCTGGGCGGCCAGGTGGGCTTGCAGTCCTTGCGCTTGCGCTGCTGGCGCCCAGAGCTCGGCGCGGCCATCGCTCAGGCGTACGGCGAGCAGTTGGCCGGCGCTGGCCAGGGAATCACTGGCGCTGCCCAGCTGCAAATCGAGCTCGCTCAGCACGGTATCGGCGCCCGCCAGGCCAAAGCGGACCCAGGCGGCGCTTTCGTCGCTGAGCCTGGATTTGGAGAACACTGCATATTTCTGCAGATCGGCCTGCTGCGACTCGATCAGCTCGCGCGCCATGGCCAGCAGGTAGCCGTCTTCCACCGGGACGATGCGAAAGCTCGACAGCATGCGACCCTTGGGCGTGCAGCGGGCGCCAAGGCTGGACTGGCTGGCACTGAGGTAATTGAGGTTGCAGGTCACTTGGCCCTGCAGGAACTTGGCTGCGTCCGCCCCGCGTACGGCGAGCAGGCCTTCGTGATCGAGGAGTGTGAAGTAAGCGCTATCGGCCATGATGCAAATCGAATCACTGAATAAGGGTCAGGGGCCTCATCATAGTGGTCGGGGTGGGGCCTTGTCAGCGCAATTGCGCAGCGTCGCGGTGAACAGCGAGGCAATTCGCCGTTATACTGCCGCCCTCGTTCGAGGAGTCCGTTGCATGGTTGAGCAAAGTGAACTGAATCGCCTGTTCTGGCATAGCCGCCGGGGCATGCTGGAGCTGGACGTGCTGCTGGTGCCTTTCGTCAGGGAGGTGTACCCGAGCCTGGATGCCGAGAACCAGGCGCGCTACCGCAAGCTGCTGGAGTGCGAGGATCAGGACATGTTCGGCTGGTTCATGCAGCGCGGCGAGCCCGAGGATGCCGACCTGCGCCACATCGTGCGAATGATCCTGGATCGTGTCCAGCCCAAGTGATGTCTTCGAGTGCCGTTGGCAGCCATCGCGCTGGCTGCTGAGGCTCTATCTGTCGGTCCTGGCGCTGGCCTTGCTGGCGCCGTGGCTGGCCGACATTCCCATCTGGTCAAGGCTGCTGTCACTCGCGGCGTGTCTGGCACATGCGGCCTGGGTGCTGCCGCGACATGTCCTGTTGACTGCGCCGCAGGCCATCACGGGGCTGCGCCGTGATGGCCTCGGCTGGCATCTGTACAGCGCTGCAGCCGGCTGGCAGGCGGTGCAGCTGCGTCCTGACAGTCTGGCGTTGCCGCTGGCGGTCGTGCTGCGTTATCGCCTGCCAGGCCAGCGTTGCAGTCGCGGGCTGTGCATTGCCCGCGATGCGCTGGCGCCCGAGCAGCATCGGCGCCTGCGTCTGCGTCTGAAGTTCAGCCGGCGGCGCTGGGCTGAGCCTGGGACGGCGGCGTCAGAATAGTATCGCGGGCTTCGGCCAGCTGCTCGGGATAGTCAAGGGTGTAATGCAGCCCTCGGCTTTCATGGCGCTGCATGGCCGAGCTGATCATCAGCTCGGCGACCAGTGCGAGGTTGCGCAGCTCGATCAGGTCGCGACTGACCTTGTAGTTCGAATAGAACTCGTCGATCTCGTCCAGCAGCAGGCGCACGCGGTGTTGCGCGCGCTGCAGGCGCTTGTTGGTGCGCACGATGCCGACGTAGTCCCACATGAAGCGGCGCAGCTCATCCCAGTTGTGGGCGATGATCACGTCCTCGTCCGAGTCGGTCACCTGGCTGGCGTCCCAGCCCGGCAGGTTGGCGGGCATGTCGATGGCGTCCAGCTGCCCGGTGATATCGGCGCAGGCCGAACGCGCATAGACGAAGCATTCAAGCAGCGAATTGCTGGCCATGCGGTTGGCGCCATGCAGGCCGGTGAAGCTGGTTTCGCCGATGGCGTAAAGGCCGGGCACATCGGTGCGGCCATGCTGGTCGACCACCACGCCGCCGCAGGTGTAATGCGCCGCCGGTACGACCGGAATGGCCTGCTTGGTGATGTCGATGCCAAAGCCCAGGCAGCGTTCGTAGACGGTGGGGAAGTGACTCTTGATGAACTCGGCCGGCTTGTGACTGATGTCCAGGTACACGCAGTCGACACCCAGGCGCTTCATTTCGTGGTCGATGGCGCGGGCAACGATATCGCGCGGCGCCAGCTCGGCGCGCTCATCGAAACGCTGCATGAAGCGTTCGCCATTGGGCAGCTTGAGCAAGCCGCCTTCGCCGCGCACGGCTTCGGTGACCAGGAAACTCTTGGCCAGCGGGTGATACAGGCAGGTCGGGTGGAACTGATTGAACTCCAGGTTGCCCACGCGACAACCGGCACGCCAGGCCATGGCGATGCCATCGCCACAGGCACCGTCCGGGTTGCTGGTGTAGAGGTAGACCTTGGCCGCGCCGCCGGTGGCGAGAATCACGAAGCGCGCGCTGAAGGTATCCACTTCACCGCGATCACGATCCAGCACGTAAGCGCCCAGGCAGCGCTCGCCATTCAGGCCGAGCTTGCGCTCGGTGATCAGGTCGACAGCGACGCGCTGCTCCAGCAACTCGATGTTCGGACGTTGCCGGGCCTGTTCCAGCAGGGTGTTGAAAATTGCCGCGCCAGTGGCGTCGGCTGCGTGGATGATGCGTCGATGGCTGTGGCCGCCCTCGCGGGTCAGGTGGAACTCGAAGCCGCCGTCCTCGCGCGCGGTTTCATCGTCCCGGGTGAAAGGGACGCCCTGATCGATCAGCCACTGGATGGCCTCGCGGCTGTGTTCTACGGTGAAGCGCACGGCGTCTTCGCTGCACAGGCCTGCACCGGCATTGAGGGTGTCGGCGACGTGGGATTCGACCGTGTCGGTATCGTCCAGAACGGCTGCCACGCCGCCTTGCGCCCAGTAGGTCGAGCCATTGGCCAGCTTGCCTTTGCTCAATACCGCGATGCGCAGATGGGAAGGCAGGGTGAGGGCGAGCGTCAGGCCAGCGGCGCCGCTGCCGATGACCAGAACATCGTGCTGCAAGTGTTGGCTCATGTCCGAGTTCCGCGTGAAAGCGAGCCCTAGTATATAGAGAGGGGCGGCGGCACAATAGCCAGCCAGAGCCACATCAGTATCCGCTGCGCGTCGGCCCTGCTGCGTTGAAGCCAATCTTGGACTGCTCATTTACAGCTGTAAATTCCGCGTCCTCGCTTGCCTTCGCCTTGCAGGGCTCTAGCTCGCAGATACTGAAGAGGCTCTTATGACCGACCGCGGTGCTCGGGAACTTTCTTAGTCATTAAGGTTCCATAGAAGGTCGCCCATATAAGGGAGAGCGCTTGCGCGTGCCTGCATCTGAAGTCGGCGGAGGATGTGGAAATGAGCGGCGATAAGATTATTTGCGCGAGCGGAAAGGTTTCGCTCGCGCCATTCCAGGCAGAGGGAAGAAAACTCTGCGGGAAGCTTGCTTGGAGGGGAGAACTTTTGCGTAAGACCCGAGTCTATCTTGGCAGGCTGATTCGCTTACGGGCGCAAACCTCCTCCGAGCGTTACGAGGAGAGTGCATGCTAACCCAGGAAGATGATCAGCAACTGGTCGAGCGAGTGCAGCGTGGCGACAAGCGTGCCTTCGATCTGTTGGTATTGAAGTATCAGCACAAGATCCTCGGTCTGATCGTGCGATTCGTGCACGACACCCACGAGGCTCAGGATGTCGCTCAGGAAGCGTTCGTAAAAGCTTATCGAGCGCTTGGAAACTTTCGCGGTGACAGCGCGTTCTATACATGGCTGTACCGCATCGCCATCAACACGGCGAAGAATTATCTGGTGTCCCGCGGTCGGCGGCCGCCGGATAGTGATGTCAGTAGCGATGACGCGGAGTTCTATGACGGCGATCACGGCCTCAAGGACATCGAGTCACCGGAGCGGGCATTGCTGCGCGACGAGATCGAAGCCACCGTGCATCGAACCATCGCCCAGTTGCCGGATGACCTGCGCACGGCTCTGACCCTGCGTGAGTTCGAGGGCTTGAGTTACGAGGACATTGCCGGCGTCATGCAGTGTCCGGTCGGTACGGTGCGTTCGCGGATCTTCCGTGCGCGTGAGGCAATTGATAAGTCCCTGCAGCCTCTGTTGCAGGAAACCTAAGGCAGCGGCGACAGCCAAGAGAGGAACACCATGAGTCGTGAAACCCTGCAGGAATCGCTGTCCGCGGTGATGGATAACGAAGCGGACGAACTGGAGCTGCGGCGTGTGCTTGCAGCCAGTGAGGATGGCGAGCTGCGTGGCACCTGGTCGCGTTACCAGATCGCTCGTGCAGCCATGCACCGTGAGCTGTTGGTGCCGCAACTGGATATTGCAGCTGCGGTCTCTGCGGCGCTGGTCGACGAAGCCGTCCCGGCACGCAAGACGCCGATCTGGCGCAGTGTCGGGCGTGTAGCCGTGGCAGCATCGGTGACCGTTGCAGTGCTGGCGGGTGTGCGCTTCTACAATCAGGATGACCTGAGTGGCGCTCAACTGGCCCAGCAGGAAGCTTCTCCGGTACTCTCGGTGCCGCAGGTGCAAGGTCCTGCACTGCTCGCGGGCTACAACAGCAGCGAGGAAGCCGGTGAGCCTGCCGAGGTGGGTACCGCCAGCTGGCATGAGCAGCGTTTGCCGAGCTACTTGCGTCAACATGCGCAGGAAGCCGTGATGGGTACCGGTGAAACCGCTCTGCCTTATGCTCGTGCTGCAAGTCTGGAAAACCGCTAAGCGCTAAGGAGTCACATGCGCGCGATTCCCCTCTATCTTCTCGGTGGTCTGCTGGCGTTGCCGGTTCAGGCCGCCGAGGTGCAAGACTTGCTCGGGCGCCTCGCTGCGGCAGAGCGCCAGCAAAGCTTCCAGGGCACGTTTATCTATGAGCGCAATGGGAGTTTTTCCACCCATGCCGTGTGGCATCGGGTAGAGGAGGGGGGCGAAGTTCGCGAGCGCCTTCTGCAGCTCGATGGGCCTGCCCAGGAGGTGCTGAAAGTCGATGGTCAGGCTCAGTGCGTCAGTGGTGCGTTGGCCGACCAGGTCAGTGAGGGGCAGGCCTGGTCTGCTCGCCAGTTGGCTGTCGAGCAGTTGGGTAACTGGTACGACATTCGTGTCGTGGGTCAGTCGCGCATCGCCAATCGTCCGGCGGCCGTGCTGGTGCTGGCACCCAAGGACCAACATCGCTACGGCTTCGAATTGCATCTGGATCGGGAGACCGGTCTGCCGTTGAAATCCCTGCTGCTGAACGAGCGTGGCCAGCTTCTGGAGCGTTTCCAGTTCGCCCAGCTGGACACGTCGGTGCCTACTGAAAATGCCATGCAGCCGAGTTCGAGTTGCAGGCCGGTGCGCTTGCGCGCTGCCGACAGCATGGCCGACGGTAGCTGGCGATCCGACTGGTTGCCGCCGGGCTTTACCCTGACCACTGCGCGGGTGCGCCGCGAGCCTTCCTCTGATGAGTCCGTCACCTACCTGATGTACGGCGATGGGCTGGCGCGATTCTCGGTTTTTCTCGAGCCGCTCAAAGGTCGCGTCGTCGAGGACGCGCGCAGTCAACTGGGCCCGACCGTCGCCGTTTCGCGGCGGATGAGCACCGATGCAGGTGACGTGATGGTGACCGTGGTCGGTGAGATTCCTCTGGGAACTGCCGAGCGCATCGCCTTGTCCATGCGCGCTGGAGTGCCTGAACAGGCTGGCCAATGATCGAGGAGCAGGGGCGTGTAGTGGCGCTCGAGCCCGGCGCTGTCTGGGTCGAGACGCTGCGCAAGAGCACCTGCTCCAGTTGCTCGGCCAATGCGGCTTGTGGTCAGGGGCTGATGGATCGTCTCGGTGTGGGTCGTCAGCGCGGCTATGTGCGTGCGCTCAGTCAAAGGCAGCTGGCGATTGGCGATAGCGTGATCATCGGTGTGCGCGAAGATCTGCTGGTGCGCAGTTCTCTGCTGGTTTATCTGCTTCCGCTTCTGGGGCTGTTCGCCGCTGCGCTGCTGGCCGATGGTCTGGGGCTTTCCGAGCCTCTGGTGATCCTGGCCGGCCTTGGTGGCCTGTTCGCCAGTTGGCTGATGGTTCGCTGGCGCGCCGCTCGCGTTGCCGAGAACCCCTCTTTGCAACCCGTTGTCCTACGTACGCTGCTGGTGTCTGTGCCAGTGGCGGGTGAGTGTGTTCGAGTTTTACATGGGGAGTCGTAGTTCGATGAGAAAACTCAAGTCCATTGCGCCGTTGTTGGCGGTTGCCTTGCTCTGGGGGCAAAGTCTGTTGGCTCAGGCCAGCCTGCCCGATTTCACCGATCTGGTAGAGGAGGCCTCGCCTGCGGTGGTCAATATCAGTACCCGCCAGAAGATGCCCGAGCGCGCCGTTGCCGGGCAGCCGGGCTTGCCTGATCTGGAAGGTCTGCCGCCGATGTTCCGCGAGTTCTTCGAGCGCAGCATCCCGCAGGTTCCGCGTAACCCGGGTGGTCGCCAGCGCGAAGCGCAGTCGCTGGGTTCCGGGTTCATCATCTCGCCGGACGGCTACATCATGACCAACAATCATGTGGTCGCCGACGCCGACGAGATCATCGTGCGTCTGTCCGATCGCAGCGAGCTGGAAGCCAAACTGATTGGTGCCGATCCGCGCAGCGACGTCGCGCTGCTCAAGGTCGAGGGCAAGGACCTGCCTGTGGTGCGTCTGGGTAAGGCTGATGATCTGAAGGTTGGCGAGTGGGTGTTGGCCATCGGTTCGCCGTTTGGCTTCGATCACTCGGTGACGGCAGGGATCGTCAGTGCCAAGGGGCGCAACCTGCCGAGCGACAGCTACGTGCCGTTCATTCAGACCGATGTGGCAATCAACCCGGGTAACTCCGGCGGTCCACTGTTCAACCTGCAGGGTGAGGTAGTGGGTATCAACTCGCAGATCTTCACCCGCTCCGGCGGTTTCATGGGGCTGTCCTTTGCCATCCCGATGGAAGTGGCCATGCAGGTGGCCGACCAGCTCAAGGCTGATGGCAAGGTGACCCGCGGCTGGCTCGGCGTGGTGATTCAGGAAGTGAACAAGGATCTGGCCGAGTCCTTCGGCCTGGAGAAGCCGGCTGGCGCGCTGGTCGCGCAGGTGCTGGAAGATGGTCCGGCGGACAAGGGCGGCCTGCAGGTGGGGGACGTGATCCTCAGCCTCAATGGCAAGCCGATCATCATGTCGGCTGATCTGCCGCACCTGGTCGGTGGCCTGAAGCCGGGTGAGAAAGCCGAGATGGATGTCGTGCGTGATGGCTCGCGCAAGAAGCTCAACGTCACCGTCGGCACGTTGCCGGAGGAGGGCCAGGAACTGGCGTCGTCCGGTTCGGCGCAGGGTGGTGAGCGCAGCAACAACCGCCTGGGCGTCACGGTGGTGGAGCTGACCGCCGAGCAGAAGAAAGGCCTCGACCTCAAGGGTGGGGTGGTGGTCAAGGAAGTGCTCAATGGTCCTGCGGCCATGATTGGTCTGCGGCCCGGTGACGTGATCACGCACCTGAACAATCAGGCCACTGACTCCACCAGCGCCTTTGCTCAGGTGGCGCAGGAGCTGCCGAAGAATCGTTCGGTGTCGATGCGCGTGTTGCGTCAGGGGCGTGCCAGCTTCATCACCTTCAAGCTGGCCGAGTGATCCAGGCACGTTGAGGAGGGCGCTTTCGGGCGCCCTTCTTCGTATCTGCACCAGCGCTGTGCAGACGTGACGTGGTTGCGAGGGATCGGGTACAATCTGCGGCTATTTTCGGCAAGCGTCTTGCCCGTGCCTTCTTTGAGTGTTGATCTGTGAGTGACCTGAGTCATATCCGCAATTTTTCCATCATTGCCCACATTGACCACGGCAAGTCCACCTTGGCTGACCGTTTCATCCAGATGTGCGGCGGTCTCACCGCGCGTGAAATGGAGGCTCAGGTTCTGGACTCCATGGATCTGGAGCGTGAGCGCGGCATCACCATCAAGGCTCACAGCGTCACGCTGCACTACAAGGCGCAGGACGGTAAGGTCTACCAGCTGAACTTCATCGATACGCCCGGTCACGTTGACTTCACCTACGAAGTCAGCCGCTCCCTGGCCGCCTGCGAAGGCGCGCTGCTGGTGGTCGACGCCGGTCAGGGCGTCGAGGCGCAATCGGTTGCCAACTGCTACACCGCTATCGAGCAGGGCCTCGAGGTCATGCCGGTGCTGAACAAGATGGACTTGCCGCAGGCCGATCCGGACCGCGTCAAGGACGAGATCGAGAAAATCATCGGCATCGACGCCACCGACGCCGTGGCCTGCAGCGCCAAGAGCGGCATGGGCGTGGACGAGGTGCTCGAGCGCCTGGTGCACACGATTCCCGCGCCGACTGGTGATATCGAAGCACCGCTGCAGGCGTTGATCATCGACTCCTGGTTCGACAACTACCTGGGCGTGGTCTCGCTGGTGCGTGTGCGCCACGGTCGAGTGAAGAAGGGCGACAAGATTCTGGTCAAGTCCACCGGCAAGGTGCACCTGGTCGACAGCGTCGGTGTATTCACCCCGAAGCACACCGCCACCGCTGACCTCAAGGCCGGTGAAGTGGGCTTCATCATCGCCAGCATCAAGGACATTCACGGTGCGCCGGTGGGTGACACCCTGACCCTGTCCTCGACCCCCGAGGTCGAAGTGCTGCCGGGCTTCAAGAAGATCCAGCCGCAGGTCTACGCCGGCTTGTTCCCGGTCAGCTCCGACGACTTCGAGGACTTCCGCGATGCCCTGCAGAAGCTGACGCTCAACGATTCGTCGCTGCAGTACGCGCCGGAAAGCTCCGATGCGCTGGGCTTCGGCTTCCGCTGCGGTTTCCTCGGCATGCTGCACATGGAGATCATCCAGGAGCGCCTGGAGCGCGAGTACGACCTCGACCTGATCACCACCGCGCCGAGCGTGATCTACGAGCTGGAGCTCAAGACCGGCGAAACCATCGTCGTCGACAACCCCTCCAAGCTACCGGACGTTTCTGCGGTCACCGATTTCCGCGAGCCGATCGTCAATGCGACCATCCTGGTGCCGCAGGAGCATCTGGGTAACGTCATCACCCTGTGCATCGAGAAGCGCGGTGTGCAGCGCGACATGCAGTTCCTCGGCAGTCAGGTGCAGGTGCGCTACGACATGCCGATGAACGAAGTGGTGCTGGACTTCTTCGACAAGCTCAAGTCCACCAGTCGCGGCTATGCGTCGCTGGACTATCATTTCGATCGCTACCAGTCCGCCAATCTGGTCAAGCTCGATGTACTGATCAACGGCGACAAGGTCGATGCCCTGGCATTGATCGTGCACCGCGACAACGCGGCCTACAAGGGCCGTGCGTTGACCGAGAAGATGAAGGAACTGATTCCTCGGCAGATGTTCGATGTGGCGATCCAGGCGGCCATTGGCGGCCAGATCATCGCGCGGACCACTGTCAAGGCGCTCAGAAAGAACGTACTGGCCAAGTGTTACGGTGGCGACGTGAGCCGTAAGAAAAAGCTGCTGGAGAAGCAGAAGGCCGGTAAGAAACGCATGAAGCAGGTCGGCAACGTGGAAATTCCACAAGAAGCCTTCCTTGCCGTGCTCAGGTTGGATAGCTAAGGCTCTATGTCGATCAATTTCCCGCTCCTGTTGGTTATCGCGGTCGCCGTTTGCGGCTTCCTGGCCCTGATCGATCTGATCCTGCTGGCTCCGCGCCGCCGTGCGGCGATTGCGGCGTACCAGGGGCGGGTCGACGACCCCGACGACAGGGTGCTGGAGCGCCTGAACAAGGAGCCCTTGCTCGTCGAGTACGGCAAATCCTTTTTCCCTGTGCTGGCTATCGTGCTGGTGCTGCGCTCGTTTCTGGTCGAGCCGTTCCAGATTCCTTCCGGGTCGATGAAGCCGACCCTGGAAGTGGGCGATTTCATCCTGGTCAACAAGTTCGCCTACGGCATTCGCCTGCCGGTGATCGACGAGAAGATCATCGAGGTGGACAACCCGCAGCGCGGCGATGTGATGGTGTTCCGCTACCCCAGCGATCCGAGCATCAACTACATCAAGCGTGTGGTGGGTCTGCCGGGGGATCGTATCGAGTACACCCAGGGCAAGCGTCTGCTGATCAATGGTGAGCCAGTGGCCGAGAAGCTGATCGGCGAAGAAGCTGGCAGCCTGGGCAGTGCGATGCTCTACCAGGAGCGCCTCGGTCAGGTCGAACACACCATTCGCAAGGAAATGACTCGCATGCGCCGCGAGCCTGGCGGCCAATGGGTGGTGCCACAAGGGCACTACTTCATGATGGGCGACAACCGTGACAACTCCAACGACAGCCGTTACTGGCGTGATCGTCATATCCCTCAGGAGCTGTGGGGCATGGTCCCGGACGATCATATCGTCGGCAAGGCCTTCGCCATCTGGATGAGCTGGCCGGAGCCCAAGACCAGCAATCTGCCCAATTTCTCTCGGGTCGGCCTGATTCATTGAGCACTGGCGCGCTGTTCAATGCAGCGCCGCAGGCTATAAATAGTCTAGCCGTCAGGCTTTCCAACAAGACCGTTCATTGGGGATACACATGACTTTCGCGCGCTCGCAGCAGGGGCTTTCCATTCTGGGTTGGCTGATGGTTCTGGCCGTGGTGGCATTCTTCGCCAGCACGGCATTCAAGGTGATGCCGCACTATCTCGACTATATGTCGCTGGAGAAGATCATCACTTCGGTGGAAACCGACAAGGCGTCGGATGTGCGCACCGTCGGTGAGTTTTACAACCATGTGAGCAAGGGCATGCAGGTCAACAACATTCGTGACCTGAACATGCGCGACGCCTTGCAGGTGAAGGTGGAGAACAACGAGTTTCTGGTCCACCTCAAGTATGAAAAACGCGAGCCGCTGATCGAGAACCTCGATCTGGTGGTGAATTTCGACAAAGAATTTCGTGTACGGATGCCGTGAGTCCAAACCTGTCCCGCCTCGAGCGCAAGCTCGGCCATAGCTTCAAGGACCAGGACCTGATGGTCCTGGCCCTGACCCATCGTAGTTTCGCCGGCCGCAACAATGAGCGGCTGGAATTTCTCGGTGATGCCATCCTCAATTTCGTAGCCGGTGAGGCGCTGTTCGAGCGCTTCCCGCAAGCCCGCGAAGGCCAGTTGTCGCGCCTGCGTGCACGCCTGGTCAAGGGCGAGACCCTGGCCGTGCTGGCGCGCGGTTTCGAGCTGGGCGAATACCTGCGCCTGGGCTCCGGTGAGCTGAAGAGCGGCGGGTTTCGTCGCGAGTCGATCCTGGCCGATGCCCTGGAGGCGCTGATTGGCGCCATCTACCTGGATGCCGGTATGGATGTGGCACGCGAGCGCGTGCTGGACTGGCTGACCGGCGAGCTGGACGGCCTGACCCTGGTCGACACCAACAAGGATCCGAAAACGCGACTGCAGGAATTCCTGCAATCGCGTGCCTGTGAGCTGCCTCGTTACGAGGTGGTGGACGTTCAGGGCGAGCCGCACTGCCGCACCTTCATGGTCGAGTGCCAGGTTTCCCTGCTCAATGAAAAGACCCTGGGCCAGGGCGGCAGCCGGCGTATTGCCGAGCAGGTCGCTGCGGCTGCGGCGCTGATCGCCCTCGGGGTGGAGAATGGCAATGACTGATACACCTATGACCCGCTGCGGCTACGTCGCCATCGTCGGCCGGCCCAACGTGGGCAAGTCGACGCTGCTCAACCACATCCTCGGGCAGAAGCTGGCGATCACCTCGCGCAAACCGCAGACCACCCGCCACAACATGCTCGGGATCAAGACCGAGGGCGAGATTCAGGCGGTCTACGTCGATACGCCCGGCCTGCACAAGCAAAACGACAAGGCGTTGAACCGCTACATGAACCGCAGCGCCTCCACCGCGTTGAAGGATGTCGATGTGGTGGTGTTCGTGGTCGACCGCATGCGCTGGACCGACGAAGACCAACTGGTGCTGGAGAAGGTGCAGCACGTCAAATGCCCGATTCTGCTGGCAGTGAACAAATCCGACCGCCTGGAAGACAAGAGCGAGCTGCTGCCGCACCTGGGCTGGCTGGCCGAGCAATTGCCGCAGGCCGAGATCGTGCCGATCTCCGCGCTGCAGGGGCAGAACCTCGACACCCTGGAAAAGCTGGTGGGCGAGCGCCTGCCGGAGTCCGAGCATTTCTACCCGGAAGACCAGATCACCGACCGCTCCAGCCGTTTCCTGGCTGCCGAGCTGATCCGCGAGAAGATCATGCGCCAGCTCGGTGCCGAGCTGCCGTACCAGATCACCGTGGAGATCGAGGAGTTCAAGCAGGAAGGCCGCATTCTGCATATCCACGGCCTGATCCTGGTGGAACGCGACGGACAGAAGAAAATCATCATCGGCGACAAGGGCGAGCGCATCAAACGCATCGGCCAGGAAGCGCGCAAGGACATGGAAACCATGTTCGATTCCAAGGTGATGCTCAACCTCTGGGTCAAGGTCAAAGGTGGCTGGTCCGACGACGAGCGCGCCCTGCGCTCGCTGGGTTACCTGGATTGATCGGGGCGTCATGCGCATCCTCGTCGTTGCTCATGGCGCATTCTGGCGGTTACCCACATGATTCCTGCCGCCTACGTTCTGCATAGCCGTCCGTACAAGGAAAGCAGCGCCCTGGTGGATTTCTTCACCGCCCAGGGGCGCGTGCGTGCCGTGCTGCGCGCCGCACGCGGCAAGGTTGGCAGCATTGCCCGGCCTTTTGCGCCGCTGGAGCTGGAACTGCGTGGGCGCGGTGAGCTGAAGACCGTCGGACGCCTGGAAAGTGCCGGCATTCCGCTGTTGCTGACGGGCGAGGCGCTGTTCTCGGGGCTCTATCTCAACGAACTGCTGATTCGCCTGCTACCGGCCGAAGACCCGCACCCGGTGATGCTCGAGCACTACGGCCTGACCCTGCAGGCGCTGGCTGCCGGCAGGGCGCTGGAACCGTTGCTGCGCGCGTTCGAATGGCGCCTGCTGGACGAACTGGGCTATGGGTTCGCCCTGGATCGTGACCAGCACGATCACCCCATCGATCCCACGGCACTTTACCGCTGGCAGCAGGACATCGGCCTGGTGCCAGTGGTACAACTGCAACCCGGTGTGTTCCAGGGCCGCGAGCTGCTGGCCATGGCCGAGGCCGACTGGCAGACGCCGGGCGCGCTGGCCGCCGCCAAGCGCCTGATGCGTCAGGCGCTGGCCCCCCATCTCGGCGGCAGGCCCCTGGTCAGCCGCGAACTTTTCATGACGCTCAAGGAGTCCAAGCGTGACTGAGGCCAATCGTATTCTGCTCGGCGTGAACATCGACCACGTCGCCACCCTGCGCCAGGCTCGCGGGACGCGTTACCCGGACCCGGTCAAGGCTGCGCTGGACGCCGAAGAAGCCGGTGCCGATGGCATCACCGTGCACCTGCGTGAAGATCGCCGTCACATCCAGGATCGCGATGTGCGCGTGCTGGCTGACGTGCTGCAGACGCGGATGAACTTCGAAATGGGCGTCACCGATTTCATGCTCGGTTTCGCCGAGCAGATCCGCCCGGCGCACGTGTGCCTGGTGCCGGAAACCCGCCAGGAGCTGACCACCGAAGGCGGCCTGGACGTGGCCGGGCAGGAAGCGCGTATCGCCGCAGCGGTCGAGCGTCTGACCCTGGCGGGCTGCGAGGTGTCGCTGTTCATCGACGCCGAGGAGCGGCAGATCGAAGCGGCCATGCGTGTCGGTGCGCCGGTCATCGAACTGCACACCGGTCGCTACGCCGATGCCCATACGGCGGAAGAAGCTGCGCATGAGCTGTCGCGCATTCGTGATGGCGTCATCTGCGGTCTGAACCACGGTTTGATCGTCAACGCCGGCCACGGCCTGCATTATCACAATGCCGAAGCCGTGGCGGCGATTCCTGGTGTCAACGAACTGAACATCGGCCACGCCATCGTCGCTCATGCCCTGTTCGTCGGCTTCAAGCAGGCAGTCGCCGAGATGAAAGCGCTGATCGTCGCTGCAGCCAATCGCGGGTAAACGCAGACGCCTGGCCGATCAGCTATCGCGCGGCCGGCCTCTCGTAGGGTGCGCCGTGCGCACCAGGCCGGCACCGCGATATTCCCGGTGCGCACGGCGCACCCTACTGAGCTCTGCCTGAACCCCTGAACCCAGGCAGGCGTGGGGTTGCCGGATGTTTGCCGCAGGTCAGCTATCGCGCACCCTACTTGGCTTTGCGTGAGCGCCAGGACCCTCTAAACGAATGCGTGCGCTATGCCGCCGTTCAACTGTCGGTTGGACTGCCTCTCTTAGGGTGCGCCGTGCGCACCAGGCCGGCGCCGCGATATTCGCGGTGCGCACGGCGCACCCTGTTAGTGGTGCAGGGCTCGGCTCTGCGCGAACGCCTGAATCATCTGCGTGGCGAGCGCCTCGATGGCGTCATTGCGCTGATGACCGCGTATCAATTTGATGTGGTATTCACCCAGGGCGGGCAGGCCCTGTTCCGCTCCCAGTCGACGCAGTGGCGGCTTGACCAGGCTACGCGGGAAGGGCGCGATGGCCAGGTCGGCCGTCATCGCCGCTTCCTGGCCGGCGCACTGCTCGCAGGAGTAGGCGATGCGATAGGCCATACCCTGGCGATCCAGCGCATCGATCGCAGTCCTGCGCCAGGCGCAGCCCGGGTTGGCCAGCGCCAGCGGCAGGGGGGAGCGCTGTATGGCCAGGCCGCCATCGCGTCCGGCCCAGACCAGTTCCTCGGAATAGATCACTTCGCCGCGAGAGTCATCCAGGCCGTCGTTGCCGGCGTTGATCAGGGTCAGATCCAGCTCGCCGGCATCCAGCTTCGCCACCAGGTCCACGCTGCGCCCCACGTTCACTTCGACTTCCACGGCCGGGTGGCTGCGCGCGAACAGGGTCAGCACGCCTGGCAGCACGCGGTCGCCGATGTCGTTCGGCGTACCGAAGCGCACGCGACCACTCAGCGTCGGAGTGAGAAAGCGCGCCACGGCCTCCTCGTTGAGCTTGAGCAGGCGCCTGGCATAGCCCAGTAGCAACTCGCCTTCGACAGTCAGGCGAACTTGTCGTGCCTCGCGGATGAACAGGCGCTGGCCGAGGGTTTCCTCCAGGCGCTTGATCTGCAGGCTGACGGCCGCCGTGCTGCGAAATACCTGGGCGGCGGTACGGGTAAAGCTGCCGCTATCGGCGATGGCGACGAAGGTACGCAGCACATCGCTTTCCAGAAGCGGTGGGGAGATGGGGGATGATGCGTTCATGATCGTTAAATATTTCTTAATTTATCGTTTGATATTTGTCGATTGTTTGAACGATAGGCGCGTTCCATCCTGATCGCAAGCCCGGCATACGCCGGCAGCGAAATGGAGGAAAGTTCATGAACAGTTCGAGCAAGCACGACAAGTCGCGCCCAGCCATGCCCGAGTTCTACATGCCGGCCATGTGGCCGCTGGATCTGCAGAACGCCATCGTCGACTGGATTGGTGCCTGGTTCTGGCGTCGGCGCATGCGCCGCCTGCTGGCGCAGGACATCGAGGGAGGGATTCGCCTGGGCAGCGCCCGTGGCGTGGTGGAGCAGGGCGCAAGCGAGCCGCTGCGGCTGATTGCGCAGCGGCGTGCACGTTGGCTAAGGCCGTAGGGCGGGTGCAACCCGCCAATTGCGCTCAGGCAGGTTTCACCCGCCCTACGAGAACGGCTGTCTTCAGGTTTTGCGTGCGACCAGCACGGCGCGGGTCGGCGCGGGTAGGCCTTCGACGGTGCGACTGTGGTCGGCCGGGTCGAGGAACTCCGGCAGCGACTGGAAGCGCATCCACTCGGTGGCGCGTTGCTCTTCCACCGAGGTGGTGCTGACGTCGACGCAGCGCACGTCCTCGAAACCGGCGCGGCGCAGCCAGCGCTCCAGCGCCGGTACCGAGGGCAGGAACCAGACGTTGCGCATTTGCGCGTAGCGATCCTCGGGCACCAGTACCTGCTCGGCGTCGCCTTCGACCACCAGGGTTTCCAGCACCAGCTCGCCGCCCTTGACCAGGGCATCCTTGAGGTCGAGCAGGTGATCGATGGGCGAGCGGCGGTGGTACAGCACGCCCATGGAGAACACCGTGTCGAAGCCCTGCAGCCTGGCCGGCAGTTCCTCGAAGGCCAGCGGCAGGTGCCATACCGGCTGATCCGGCAGGTAGCGCTTCATCGCCAGGAACTGGCAGAGGAACAGCCAGTTGGGGTCGATGCCGACCACGCTGTCGGCACCCGCACCGAGCATGCGCCACATGTAGTAGCCGTTGCCGCAACCGACGTCGAGGATGCGTTTGCCGGCCAGATCCAGATGCGGGGCAACGCGCCGCCATTTCCAGTCCGAGCGCCACTCGGTATCGACATGCACGCCGAACAGGTCGAACGGGCCTTTGCGCCAGGGAATCAGCCCTCGCAGGGCGGTATCAAGCTGCGAGCGGCTCGCCTCGTCGCAGGCGCCGCCAAAGGCGAAGCGCTGAACCAGCTCCACTTCGCTCACCGGCAGGTCTGGAAGCGCCTGTACGGCGCCGTACCAGCGCGCCAGGTCGCCGTGACCAACGGCCAGCTTGGCGTCGAGTTGGCCGGGCAGGTCGGCCGCCCACTCCTGCAGCGGGGTGCCGGCCAGTTGCGCCTGCAGGGCATCGAGGTCCAGGTCGCGCATCATGGCAGGGCCACCAGCGAGGCGAAGTTCAGGCACTGGAACCACGGCACCACCTTGCTGAAGCCAGCGGCCAGCAGGCGCTCGCGGTGCTGCTGGAGGCTGTCGGGCAGCATCACTTTTTCGATGGCGCTGCGCTTCTGTGCGATTTCCAGTTCGCTGTAGCCGTTGGCGCGCTTGAAAGCCAGGTGCAGTTCGGTCAGCAGGTCGTGCTCGACTGCATCCTCGAAACGCAGCTTCTCCGAGAGGATCAGCGCGCCACCAGGCAGCAGGACCTGGCGAATGCGCGTGAGCAGCTCCAGGCGCCGCTCCGGCGGGATGAACTGCAGGGTGAAGTTGAGCGTGACCAATGAGGTGGGCTGCAGGTCGAGGGCAAGAATGTCGGCCTCGATCACCTCCACCGGCAGCAACTCCTGGAACATGGCGTCCTGGGCATGCAGGTACTCGCTGCAACGCGCGACCATGGCCGGCGAGTTGTCCACGGCGATCACCCTGCAGCCATCGACGCGCACGTGGCGACGCAGCGCCTGGGTCACGGCACCGAGCGAGGCGCCGAGGTCATACAGCGTCGTCTGCGGCTGAGCGAACTGGCCGGCGAGCACGCCGATGTTCTCGACGATGGTCGGGTAGCCGGGCACCGAGCGCTTGATCATGTCGGGAAACACCCGCACCACGTCCTCGTTGAAGACGAAATCGGGCACCTCGGGCAGAGGCTGGGCGAATAGACGATCGGGTTCTTGGCTCACGGCAGTCGCAACGGGTAGCGGAAAAGGCCGGCATTTTAGCAAAAAGACGGTCGCAATCCCCAGGCTACGAGCTGCAAGTGCAGGACAATCCTTTTGCCTCCCCGGGGGAAAGCATGCTTTTGTAGGAGCGGATTTATCCGCGATATTCGCGATGAATTCGCTCCTACACGTTCATGCGATTGTCCTGGCTGCAAGTGGAAACCTTCGCTGGCTGCCTCAGGCGTTCTGGCGCTCGAACGCCGAGGCGGCAATGCCCCACTGGCCGAGCCAGTAGGTGAGGATGATGGCGTACGGCGCGGCGTCGAAGCTGGTGACGAAACGGTCGATGCCGATCAGGCTGTCGGACAGCACGAAGAGTGTCGCGCCGCCAGCGGCGAGCCAGGTCGAACGTGGCTGCAGCTGCGGCTGGCCGATACGAGCCAGGGCGCGCCAGAGCATCAGGCTGATTGCCGTGGCATAGCAGGCCACCGGGATCAACAGCTCGCCCAGGCCGCTGCTGGCCAGTATGGCGAACATTGCGCCACCGGCGACCAGCGCCAGCAGCAGGGCGGGCAGAGCCGGTTGCCGGCTGTCGGAGCAGTAGGCGCGCAGGTAGGCCAGATGGCCGAGCAGGAAGGCGCCGAGGCCGAACACGAACAGATCACCCGGCCAGTCCAGCAGGATGTCGCCGGCCAGGGAGAACACCAGGCCGATGCCGATCCAGCGGCGATAGGTGCCCACCGGCGCCTGGCGCAGCCAGAGCAGCAGGGCGATCACCGGGATGCCCTTGGTCAGCAGGCTGAGCTGCGCATCGCCGGTGATCCGGCCGTAGAGAAATACCGCAGCACCCACCAGACCGAGCAGCAACCAACGCATAGCAAGACTCCCTTCGTTATTGGAATGGCGCGACTATGCCCAGCGACCGAACGGATGCCAATGCGAGGGGTGCCAAATCGAGGGGCGGATCGTGCCGCTACTCGACGTCACCGGCAGTATTGGGCAACGTATGCGTTCGTTTAGGAGAAGCGCATGTCGATATCGCCACCTGTCACCGAGCTGATCGCGCGGCTATACCACGAGGAGTCACGGCGCGTGCTCGCTACTCTGATCCGCCTGCTGGGTGACTTCGACCTGGCCGAGGAGGCGCTGCACGAGGCATTTCGCAGCGCGGTCGAGCAATGGCCGCAGGCAGGTGTACCGGACAATCCGCGTGCCTGGCTGGTCTCTGCCGGACGCTTCAAGGCCATCGACAGCCTGCGTCGGCAGCGTCGCTTGCAGCCGCTGGATGAACAGGTCGAGTTGCCATATGAGAGCGGCACCGAGGGGGACGAGCTGCTCGAAGACGACCGCCTGCGCCTGATCTTCACCTGTTGCCACCCGGCGCTGGCCAGTGACGCCCAGGTGGCACTGACCCTGCGCGAGGTATGCGACCTGAGCACCGAGGAGATCGCCCGCGCCTTTCTCTCCAGCCCGTCGACCCTGGCCCAGCGCATTGTGCGGGCCAAGGCCAAGATTCGCGACGCGCGCATCCCTTACGAGGTGCCGGGACGCAGCGAGCTGCCCGAGCGCCTGGAGGCGGTGCTGCGCGTTGTCTATCTGGTGTTCAACGAAGGCTACTTCGCCAGCTCCGGTGATTCGCTGACCCGCAGCCAGCTGTCCGACGAGGCGATTCGCCTGGGCCGTTTGCTCTTGGAATTGCTGCCCGAGCCGGAAGTACAGGGGTTGCTGGCGCTGATGCTGCTGCACGAGTCGCGTCGTGCTGCGCGCAGCGGCGTCGATGGTGAAGTGATCCTGCTGGAGGCTCAGGATCGAGGCCTGTGGAATCGCGAGCTGATCGCCGAAGGCGAGGCCCTGGTGTTGCAGGCGCTGCATTCGCGACGTTTCGGCCCTTACAGCCTGCAGGCGGCAATTGCTGCGGTGCATGCCGAAGCGGCCAGCCTGGAGCAAACCGATTGGGTGCAGATCGTCGGTCTGTATGACGAGTTGCTGCGGCAGCAGCCTTCGCCGGTGATCGAACTCAACCGCGCCGTGGCGCTGGCCATGCGTGACGGTGAGCAGGCAGGGTTGGAGGAAATCGACCGTCTGCTCGCTACCGGCGAGTTGGACGGTTACCACCTGGCCCATGCGGCGCGGGCCGACCTGCTGCGTAGACTGGGCCGCCGTGAGCAGGCGATTGCTGCCTACCGCCAGGCCCTGGCGCTGGCGCAGCAGGGGCCTGATCGGCAGTTTCTGCAGAAGCGGCTGGAAGAGCTGGGTGCCTAGCACCTGTATCCGTTGCCCGGGGGGATGACGTACTCCCGGATTGCATCCGGGCTTGTAGGGCTGCACGTAGGGTGTGCTGCGCGCACCAGCATTATTGTGCGCGCAGGAGGTGCGCACGGCGCACCCTACGGTGGTGTCGGGCTTAGCCCGCCACCAGTACGCGAATCGCTTCCAGGCGCAGGGCGGCCTTGTCGAACATCGCCAGGCTCTGTTCGCGCTGCTCGCGCAGGGCGTCGATCTCGCTGTCACGCACGCTCGGGTTGACCGCACGCAGGGCGACCAGGCGCGCCAGTTCCTCGTCCAGTTCGGCGATCAGGCGACGCTTGGCTTCGGCTACACGCTCGACGTGACGCGGCGTGACCTTGGCTTCGGCGTCGTTGATCTGCTTGGCCAGAACATCGCGCTGGGCCTGGACGAACTTGTTGGCGCTGGCGCGCGGCACGCTTTCCAGCTGATCGTTGAGGGTCTCGAAGCCGACCTTGGCGGCCAGATCGTTGCCGTTGGCGTCGAATAGGCAGCGCAGCGCCGCCGGTGGCAGGAAACGCCCCAGTTGCAGCTTGCGCGGGCCAACGACTTCGCTGACGTAGAGCAGCTCCAGCAGCACGGTGCCTGGCTTGAGCGCCTTGTTCTTGATCAGCGCGACGGCGGTGTTGCCCATCGAGCCGGACAGCACCAGGTCCATGCCGCCCTGCACCATGGGGTGTTCCCAGGTGAGGAACTGCATGTCTTCGCGGGCCAGGGCCTGCTCGCGGTCGTAGGTGACGGTCACTGCCTCGTCGTCGCCCAGCGGGAAGCTGGCGTCCAGCATCTTTTCGCTGGGGCGCAGGATCAGGGCGTTGTCGGAGTGGTCTTCGCTGTCGATGCCGAAGGCGTTGAACAGCTCTTCCATATAGATCGGCAGGGTGAACTGATCGTCCTGCTCGAGGATGGCTTCTACCAGCGCCTCGCCTTCACCGGCGCCACCGGAGTTCAGTTCCAGCAGACGGTCGCGGCCGCTGTGCAGCTCGCCTTCCAGGCGGATGCGCTCGGCGGTGGCTTCGTCCACCAGTTGCTGCCACTCGCCGTCATCGCCGTTTTCCAGCAGCGGCAGCAGGCGCGGGCCGAACTGGTGCTGCAGGGCGTTGCCGGTGGGGCAGGTGGCGAGGAAGGCGTTCAGCGCCTGGTGGTACCACTGGAACAGGCGTTCCTGCGGGCTGTTCTCCAGGTAAGGCACGTGCAACTGGATGCGGTGCTTCTGGCCGATGCGGTCGAGACGGCCGATGCGCTGCTCGAGCAGGTCCGGGTGGGCCGGCAGGTCGAACAGCACCAGGTGATGGGCGAACTGGAAGTTGCGGCCTTCGGAGCCGATCTCCGAGCAGATCAGCACCTGTGCGCCGAATTCTTCGTCGGCGAAGTAGGCGGCGGCGCGGTCGCGCTCGAGGATGCTCATGCCTTCATGGAACACCGTGGCGGGGATGCCGGAACGCACGCGCAGGGCGTCTTCCAGATCCAGCGCGGTCTCGGCGTGGGCGCAGATCACCAGCACCTTGAATTTCTTGAGCATCTTCAGGGTGTCGATCAGCCATTCGACGCGCGGGTCGATGCGCCACCAGCGCTGTTCTTCATCGACATTGTCCTGCGCCTGGTAGCTGACTTCCGGGTACAGCTCGGCATGCTCGCCCAGCGGCAGTTCCAGGTATTCGTCGGGGCTCGGCAGCGGGTAGGGGTGCAGTTCGCGTTCGGGGAAACCCTGAACGGCGGCGCGGGTGTTGCGGAACAGCAGGCGGCCGGTGCCGTGGCGATCCAGCAGCTCGCGTACCAGGCGCGCGCGCGCTTCGTTGTCGCCGGTATCGATGGCGTCGAGCAGCGCGCGCCCTTCATCGCCGAGGAAGCCGCCGATGGCATCGCGCGCCTGGGCGCTGAGCTTGCCCTGGTCGAGCAGTTCCTGCACCGCTTCGGCCACCGGGCGGTACTGGCTGCTTTCGGCGCGGAAGGCTTGCAGATCATGGAAGCGGTTGGGGTCGAGCAGGCGCAGTCGGGCGAAGTGGCTGTCCTGGCCGAGCTGTTCCGGGGTGGCGGTGAGCAGCAGCACGCCGGGGATGACCTCGGCCAGTTGCTCGACCAGCGCATACTCGGCACTGGCCTGCTCCGGGTGCCAGACCAGGTGGTGGGCTTCGTCGACCACCAGCAGGTCCCAGCCGGCGGCGAACAGTGCGTCCTGGGCCTTCTCGTCATCCTTCAGCCATTCCAGGGCGACCAGCGCCAGCTGGCAATCCTCGAAGGGGTTGCTGGCGTCGCTTTCCATGAAGCGCTCGGCGTCGAACAGGGCGACATCGAGGTTGAAACGACGGCGCATTTCCACCAGCCACTGGTGTTGCAGGTTTTCCGGCACCAGGATCAGCACACGGCTGGCGCGACCGGAGAGCAGCTGGCGATGAATCACCAGGCCGGCTTCGATGGTCTTGCCCAGGCCCACTTCGTCGGCCAGCAGTACGCGCGGGGCGATGCGGTCGGCCACTTCGCGGGCGATATGCAATTGGTGGGCGATCGGTTGGGCGCGCGCACCGCCGAGGCCCCAGAGGGAGGACTGCAGCAGGCGGCTGTTGTGTTCGAGGCTGTGGTAGCGCAGGGCGAACCAGGCCAGCGGGTCGATCTGGCCGGCGAACAGGCGGTCGCTGGCGAGGCGGAACTGGATGAAGTTCGACAGCTGGGTTTCCGGCATGGTCACCGGCTGATGCTGGGCATTGAGGCCGTGGTAGACCAGCAGGCCGTCGACGTCTTCGACCTCCTGCACGGTGAGTTTCCAGCCCTCGAAATGGGTGATCTCGTCACCCGGGGCGAAGCGCACACGGGTCAGCGGAGCATTGCGCGTAGCATACTGGCGGGTTTCGCCGGTGGCCGGGTAGAGCACGGTGAGCAGGCGGCCGTCCTCGGCGAGGATGGTTCCCAAACCCAATTCCGCTTCGCTGTCACTGATCCAGCGTTGCCCCGGTTGATATTGCGCCATGCCTGTCTGTCTCCCGCGTGAAAAAGCCGGCTATGTTAACGGAAGCCGAGCTGCGGCCAAAGCGGTCGTGGCACTATTGCCGTGCGGCTTAGTCAAAAGTGTAGCGAGCGCCGGCTAAAGTCGCGGCTAACGGGGCCGACAGCCTGACCAAAGGAGGTGCTGCAACGTGCTACCGCCTATCCCCCATAGCCTGGTGCCGGTCACTGCCACGCAGGACGTGATCAAGCCCAAGCCCGAGATTCCTCCGGTGACCCCGGCCGAGAGCAGCGCCAAGGAAAGTGCGCTGAGCCTCGACAAGCGCCACCCGCAGGAAACCGAGGAGCTGCTGCGCGAAGAACAGCGCCGCCGCCAGCGGCGTGGCTACACCCCTGAACAGTTGGCCGAGGCCGAGCCAGAAGAGGTGGAGCAGGCACTTGGTGATCTGCCCCGGCAAGGGCTGTGGGTAGACGTTGAAGTCTGAGACACTCTTTTCATTCTCTCGCGCGTAGATTGCCATGCTGTTCGCCGATCTCTTGCCCGTACTCGCCGATGCCGAGTTGGACTATCTGCCCGGCTGGGTCGACGCTGCCCTGGCCGACAGCTGGCTGCATGCGCTGGTCGAGCAAACGCCCTGGCAGCAACCCGAGTTGTTCATCCATGGTCGCTATCACCGAACGCCACGGCTGACGGCCTGGTACGGCGACCCCGAGGCGCGCTATCGCTATTCCGGGACTATCCACGAGCCCTTGCCCTGGACGCCCTTGCTGGAAGATATTCGCCAACGGGTCATGAAGACCGTCGGACAACCGCTCAATGCGGTGCTGCTCAATCATTACCGCGACGGCCAGGACTCCATGGGCTGGCACAGCGATGCCGAGCCGGAGCTGGGGCGTGATCCACTCATCGCCTCACTCAACCTGGGCGGCAGCCGACGTTTCGACTTGCGCCGCGTCGGCAGCACGCGCATCGAACATTCACTGACGCTGCAACACGCTTCGCTACTGGTCATGCGCGGGCCGACCCAGCATCATTGGCAACATCAAGTGGCGAAGACGCGCCAAGCCTGCGCGCCACGCCTGAACCTGACCTTTCGCCTGATCCGGTTTCCGCTATGAGCCATGACGACAAGCTGATCGATTTCGCCGCCGAGCGCGACAAGCGTATCCACGACCTCAACGACAAGCGCCTCAACGAGATGCGCCAGGTCTTCGAGCAGGTCTTGCCGATCGGCAAGGCCAAGAAGAAGTCCAAGGGCAAACCCAAGAAGCGCTGAAATTACCGCCATTCGATCATCATGCACGGCTGCCAGGCCGTGCTGCCCGCCTCGCACCCCCTCGATTTCTTGACCTGGGTCAGTATTGCCCCTGACCCAGGCGCGCCTGCTCGTTGGCCATTGATCCAGATCAATTTGTCCGCCACCAGCGCTGATAACGTGAAGCCATCCCAGACAGACAGGCACAACAGGAGGCAGCCATGTTCGTCGATACAGTGGTTCTCGCCGGAGTCGGCACCGTACTTCTGATGGTCGCGTTCTTCGGGGGTGTTGGTTACTTCATCTGGAAGGATGCGCACAAGCGCAAGCAGAGCTAATCCTTCCAGTTCAATGGGCACGCAAGGCAATTCGGGCGACTTCGGTCGCCCTTTTTTTATGTGCGCGCCGGCCACCTGAGATCGAGGCACCTTCTGGACATAAATGCTTAGCTAGCTAATAATTGAGTTTCGCATGGAGGCGCAACCCAATCGCTACAGCTATGTTCAGAGCTGAGATTCTTTCAGGTAGCCACCGTGCGTGATTCCTTGCTGGCGTTTCTGGCGCCAAGCTCGCAAGCCGTCCAATTCGCCATCAAGACCCTGCTCGGCGGTGGTCTGGCGTTGTGGTGCGCGCTGCGTTTCGGTCTGGAACAGCCGCAATGGGCGCTGATGACCGCCTTCATCGTCGCCCAGCCGCTGTCCGGCATGGTGGTGCAGAAGGGCCTGGCGCGGCTGCTCGGCACGCTGGTCGGTACCTTCATGGCCGTGGTGATGATGGGGCTGTTCGCCCAGGCGCCGCTGCTGTTCGTGCTGGCATTCGCCCTGTGGCTGGCGCTGTGTACGGCATCCTCGACCATGCTGCGCAGCGCCTGGTCCTACGCCTTCGTGCTGGCCGGCTACACCGTGGCGATCATCGCCTTGCCGGCCATTGGCAAGCCGCATGTGGTGTTCGATGAGGCCATCGCCCGCTGCACGGAAATCTGCCTGGGCATCATCTGCGCGACCCTGAGCAGCGCCTTGCTCTGGCCGCAGCGCGTCGAACGGCAACTGGCGCAGCAGGCGCGCAACGCCTGGCAGGCCGGCGTTGCGGCGTCGCGCCAGGCGCTGGCGGGTGAGGCCGACTCGCGGCAAGGCTTGCTGGAAGTGCTGGCGCGCATCGTCGCCGTGGATGCCCAGCGGGAGCACGCCTGGTTCGAGGGCGCACGCGGTCGCCAGCGTGCCGTGGCGCTGCGGGTGCTGAGTCGCGATCTGCTCGGTATGTTGCGCCTGGCCCGCGGTGTGGCGCGGCAGTGGCGACAGCTGAGCAGCGGCGAGGCACAGGCTGTCGCGGCCTGGCTGCAAATGGTGGATGAGCGCCTGCAGCAGGAGCAGCCATCAGGCTTGCTGGAACTGGTCGAGCAACTGCGCCAGACAGCGCAGGACGAAGAACTGAGCAGTGGCCAGCAGCTGTGCCTGGAGCGGCTGATGGTGCTGCTGCTGCGTGTAGAGGATGCCAGTCGTGCCTTGCGCGCGGTCGAGGAGGGCAGGGCACCGGCCGATGCACCACGCGCCTTGTCCTGGCACTACGATTGGCAGGCCGCGCTGGTCTATGGCTCGCGCAGTGCGTTGACCTTCCTGACCCTGGCGGCGTTCTGGCTGGCCACTGGCTGGACCCACGCCACCGGCGCGCTGCTGCTGGCCTGCGTGGTCTGCAGCCTGTTTGCCCGCCTCGAGGCCGCGCCGCAGATCGGCATGATGTTCCTGCGCGGCATCTTCTACGCGCTGCCAGTGGCGTTCTTCGTCGGGCAGATTCTGATGCCGCAGATCGATGGCTTCGTGATGCTCTGCATGGTGCTGGGCGTGCCGCTGTTCTTCGGTGTGCTGGGCATGGCCAAGCCGGCGACGGCCGCCACCTCCACCTCGTTCTGCCTGCACTTCATCGTGCTCTGCCTGCCGGCGCCGGGTGTCGGCTACAACGTCGAGTTCTTCCTCAACGAAGCGCCCGGCATGCTGATGGGCGTCGGTTGTGCGGTGATGGCCTTCAAACTGGTGGTGTTACGCAATCCGGTCTGGCATGGCCGCCGCCTGATGCAGGCGATCCTGACCGACCTGGGGCGTCTGACCCGCCGCGACCTGGGCCGCGCCGAAAACTGGTTCGGCGGGCGTATGGCCGACCGTCTGCTGCAGTTGGCGCGGCACTATCCGGCGCGGCCGGATCAGGCGCGCAGCCGCTGGGACGATGGCGTGGCCGGCCTCGATCTGGGCGATGAGCTGCTGCATCTGCGCAAGTGCCTGGCCAATGCCGATGCCGGCCTGGCACGGTCGCAGCAGCGTTTCCTGGAACACCTCGATGAGGCGCTGGAACGAGGCCCCGCGCAGGGCCGTGAAGACGATCTGAATGCAGCGGTGGCCGAACTGCAGGAGTCCCTGCGCGCCTGCACGCCAAGCATCGACAAGCGCCTGGCCGAGGCGGCGCTGTTGCAGCTGCAGAGCGGCTGGCGCCACTGGTGCCAACTAAGAGGAGGGGCTAATGGGTTTGCATGAATGGTCGCTGGGCGGCGTTTTGCTGAGCCCGATGGCGGCCTACGCGCTATTGGCGCTGCTGCTGACCGGCGTGTTGCGCCTGGGGCTGCAGCGCATCGGGCTGTCGCGCTGGATCTGGCACGAAGCCTTGTTCGATTGTGCCTTGTATGTCTGCGTGCTGGCGGCGGTAATCGCCGTCCTGGCGTATTGAGGAGATTAAAGTATGCGTTCGACCATCCGAGTCGGCATCACCCTGGCCATGGTGGCGGCGGCGATCTTCGCCGGCTCGTGGATCTGGCAGCACTATATGTATTCGCCCTGGACGCGCGACGCCCGGGTGCGTGCCGACGTGGTGACCATCGCCCCGGACGTGTCCGGCTGGGTGGTCGAGCTCAAGGTGCGCGACAACCAGCAGGTCAAGGCGGGCGACCTGCTGATGAGCATCGACCGCGACCGCTATCAGGCAGCGGTGGAGAAAGCCAGGGCGGTGGTGGATATTCGCCGCCAGCAATTGAGCCTGCGCGAGCATGAGGCTTCGCGCCGCTCCCGCCTGGGCGCCCAGGCCATCAGTGCCGAGCTACTGGAGAACGCACAGATCAATGCCGAGATGGCGCGCAGCGAATACCGCGAAGCGCAGGCTGATCTGCGCGTGGCCGAGCTGAATCTGGCACGCAGCGAAGTGCATGCCCCACGCGATGGGCAGATCACCAATCTGGTGCTGGCCCAGGGTAACTACGTGAATGCCGGGCAGGCAGTGATGGCGCTGGTGGACACCCAATCGTTCTACGTGCAGGCGTATTTCGAGGAAACCAAGTTGCCGCGCATTCAGGTCGGTGCGCCGGTGGAGGTCTGGCTGATGGGCGGTGATCAGCAGCTTCGCGGCCAGGTCGAGAGCATCAGCCGCGGCATCACCGACCGCAATGCCAGCCCGGACGGGCAGTTGCTGGCCGATGTCGAACCGACCTTCAACTGGGTGCGCCTGGCTCAGCGCATTCCGGTGCGCATCAAGCTGGATCAGGTGCCCGAGGGGTTGGTGCTGAGCGCCGGCATGACCGCCAGCGTGCGGGTGGAGTAGGGCGTTTTCGATACTGTGGGAGGGGCTTTAGCCGCGACAACCTGACCATTTCAGCCTGATCGCTCCCACGCTCCGCGTGGTAGCACAGTCCAGGACGCTCTGCGTCCGCTGCGGTTCAGGCAGCGTCCAGTATCGCCAAGCAGGACGCCGAGCGTCCCAGGTGCAGGTGCCCACGCAGAGCGTGGGTACCATCACCATTTCAGCCTGATCGCTCCCACGCTCCGCGTGGTAGCACAGTCCAGGACGCTCTGCGTCCGCTACGGTTCGGGCAGCATCCAGCATCGCCAGGCAGGACGCCGAGCGTCCCAGGTGCAGGTGCCCACGCAGAGCGTGGGAACCATCACCATTTCAGCCTGATCGCTCCCACGCTCCGCGTGGTAGCACAGTCCAGGACGCTCTGCGTCCGCTGCGGTTCAGGCAGCGTCCAGTATCGCCAAGCAGGACGCCGAGCGTCCCAGGTGCAGGTGCCCACGCAGAGCGTGGGTACCATCACCATTTC
>NZ_JBLWTV010000001.1:395174-464622 GCF_048269965.1 Pseudomonas sp.
GTCCAGTATCGCCAAGCAGGACGCCGAGCGTCCCAGGTGCAGGTGCCCACGCAGAGCGTGGGTACCATCACCATTTCTGCCTGATCGCTCCCACGCTCCGCGTGGTAGCACAGTCCAGGACGCTCTGCGTCCGCTGCGGTTCGGGCAGCGTCCAGTATCGCCAAGCAGGACGCCGAGCGTCCCAGGTGCAGGTGCCCACGCAGAGCGTGGGTACCATCAATGAAGGTGATCAGGCGCGCTCGATACTGGCCGGCGTGCGGCGCATCAGTACCTTGCCGTGGCGCACCGACACCAGCGCATGGCCCTGGCTGCGCACCATCTCGTAATCGTCCGGCGCCGAGAGAATCAGCAGGTTAGCCGGACGCCCCACTTCCAGGCCATAACCTTCACCCAGGTTCAGCGCCCGCGCCGAGTTGTCGGTGATCAGGTCCAGGCTGCGCTTGAGGTCTTCGTAGCCGAGCATGTGGCAGATGTGCAGGCCGGCTTCGAGGATGCACAGGATGTTGCCATTGCCCAGCGGATACCAGGGGTCGACGATGGAGTCCTGGCCGAAGCAGACGTTCATCCCGGCGCGGTCGATCTCCGCCACGCGGGTCAGTCCACGGCGTTTCGGGTAGGTGTCGAAGCGGCCCTGCAGGTGGATGCTCTCGGTGGGGCAGGAGATGAAGCTGATGCCGCTCATCTTCAGCAGGCGGAACAGCTTGGAGCAGTAGGCATTGTCATAGGAGCCCATGGCCGTGGTGTGGCTGGCGGTGACCCGCGCGCCCATGCCGCGTACGCGGGCTTCCTCGGCCAGCACCTCGAGAAAGCGCGACTGCGGGTCGTCGGTCTCGTCGCAGTGCACGTCCACCAGGCAGCCGGTGCGTTCGGCCAGGTCCATCAGAAACTTGATCGACGATACGCCCTGGTCGCGGGTGTTCTCGAAGTGCGGGATGCCGCCGACCACGTCGGCGCCCAGCTCGATGGCCTGCTCCATCAGCGCGCGGCCACCCGCGTAGGACTCGATGCCCTCCTGCGGGAAGGCGACGATCTGCAGGTCGATCAGGTGGCGGGTTTCCTCGCGCACTTCGAGCATGGCCTTGAGCGCGGCCAGGGTCGGGTCGGTGACGTCGACGTGGGTGCGCACGTGCTGGATGCCGTGGTCGACCAGCATGTCGATGGTCTTCCTGGCGCGGGTCTTGGTGTCTTCATGAGTGACCAGCGCCTTGCGCTCGGCCCAGCGCTCGATGCCCTCGAACAGCGTGCCGCTCATGTTCCAGGCCGGCTCGCCGGCAGTGAGGGTGGCGTCGAGGTGGATGTGCGGCTCGACGAAGGGCGGCACGACGAGATTGCCGGCAGCGTCCAGATCGCCTTCGGCGATGGAGTGCAGCGTATGTTGGACGTCGATAGCGGCGATGCGCACGCCGTCCAGGGTGATGCGGTGCAGGCCGTCGCGGCCGCGCAGGCGGGCATTGTGGATGATCATCAGGTTTCCTCTCAGGCAGGCGACGACAGGCGCCGGATCAACAGCGCAACGCTGATGTTCAGGCGGTCGTGCGGGTCTTCGAACGAGCAGCCGGTCAGCGCCTCGATGCGCTGTAGACGGTAGCTCAGGGTATTGCGGTGAACGTTCAGGCGCTGTGCGGCCAGGGCCAGGTTGCCGTTCTCGGCGAACCAGGCTTCCAGCGTCGGCATCAGCACGGGTTGGTGGCGCGAATCGTCGCCGATCAGCGGGCCGACCACGCGCTCGACGAAGCGATCGAGCAGGCTGCGGTCGCGGATCGCGCCGAGCAGCTCCAGCACGCCCAGCTCATTGAAACTGCACAGGCCCAGGCGTTCGGGAAAGCGCTGCGCCACGGCCAGGGCCTGGCGCGCCTCCCCCAGGCCCTGGGCGAAACGCGGCGCAGCGCAGCCGGCGCTGCCCAGGCCGAGAAACAGCCGCAGCGGGCCGAGTTGCGGGCGCAGTTCGTCGAGCAGCGCGGTCATGGCCTGGCGGTTGCGGGCTTCGGCCTGGCTATCGGGGCAGGGCAGCAGGGCGATCCAGTGACGGCCCTGGCTGACCAGCGGCAGCGCGTCACCGAGTTCGCCGATGCTCTGTTCCAGGCGCCGTTGCAGCAGTTGCTGGCGGCTCTGCAGCTGGCGCTCGGCGTCTTCATCAGGCAGGTCGCCGAACAGTTGCTCGCTGCCGTCGAGACGCAGCAGCGCTACCTGACGCGGTACGTGCAGCGCCAGGCCGAGGCTGTCGCCGCGTTGCAGCAATACGTCGAGCGATTGGTAATCGCCGTCGAGCACCTGCTCCAACACGTGCTGGCGCGAGCGGCCGAGCTGCTGCGCCTGCACCAGGGCGGTGCCGATGGCCTGGGTGACCACCACCATCTTCAGCGCGTAGGGCTGCTCGATCAGCGGCAGGCCCAGGCGCTCGGCCTCTGCGATGACGTGGGGCGGGATGGCCTGGATGAACTCGGCGCCGGTGAGAATGACCAGGCCGGCGGCCACACGCTCATGACCCTCACGCACCAGGCGCAGCAGGTTGGCCTCGTCGCGCGGGTGGTTGATGCCGGTGACGAAGATCAGCTCGCCGCCCATCACCCAGTCGGCGATGCCTTCGTTCTCGGCCACGTAGGGCCAGCGCACGGCGTTGTCGCGCCCGGCCTGGCCAGCACGCAGATGCATGCTGCCCAAGCCGGGCAGGGCGAGCACATCGGCGACGGTCAGGCTCACGCGCCAGCGACCTGCTGGCGGCCAGCCAGGGCCTTGTTCGCCTCGAACAGCACGACGTAGGCCAGGGCAGCCACGGCGATGCCCACCAGCGGCGCGACCCAGGGCGAGAAATAGGCGCTCAGCGCACCGATCAGGTAGGCACCCAGGCCGACCCAGTTGAATGCGGGCAGGCGCGCATCGGCCAGTTTCGGGTAGCGCGCGCGGTGGCCGTAGAAGAAGTCGGCCATGATCACGCCGCCAATCGGCGGAATGATCGAGCCGAGCAGGATCAGGAAGGGAATCAGCATCTCGTACATGCCACCGATGGCCAGCAGCGTGCCGATGGCCGCGCCGGCCAGGGTGACGGTCTTGCGCTTGCCGGTGCGCAGCAGGTTGCAGCCGGCGGCGGCGAAGTTGTAGATGGTGTTGTCCTGGGTGGTCCACAGGTTGAGGAACAGCATGATCACGGCAGCCATGGACAGGCCCTGCAGCACCAGCACCTCGACCACGTCCGGTTGTTGATAGACGATGGCGCCATAGGCACCGGCGACGATCATCAGGCCATTGCCGATGAAGAAGCCGAACAGGCTGGCCAGCACCGCGACGCGCCCGCTCTTGGCGAAGCGCGTCCAGTTGGTGGCCTGGGTGGCGCCACTGACGAAGGTGCCGAACACCAGGGTAATGGCCACGCTCAGGCTCATGCTCTCGGATGGTTCCACCGCGAGCAGGCCGGCGAGGCCGCCGATATCACGGGTGGCGATCCACAGCGAAGCCACCAGCAGCACCAGCATGGCCGGCACGGCGACGCGCGAGAGCAGATCCAGGCCCTTGTAGCCGACGAAGGCGGTGAGGCAGAAACCGAAGCCGAACAGCACCATCAGTGGGATGGTCAGGCTTTCGGGCAGGCCGAGGATTTTCACCAGGACGATGGCGATGGTCGCCGTGCCCCAGGCGTACCAGCCGATCTGGGTGAAGCCGAGAAGCATGTCGGACAGCTTGCTGCCCACCTCGCCGAAGCAGAAACGGCCCATCAGCACCGAATTCAGCCCGCTGCGGCAGGCGATCAGGCCCAGCACGGCGGCATACAGGCCGAGCAGCAGGTTACCGATCACCGCAGCCCAGAGCAGGGTGGTGAAGTCGAAGGCCATACCGATCTTGCCGCCGGCGAACATGGTGGCGGTGAAGAAGGTGAAACCGAACAACAGGATGGCGGTGGAGAACAGCCCTTTGCGCGCGCCATTGGGCACCTCGCTCAGGGGGTAATCGCTATCGGGGGGGACGTTGCTCATGGACCTGGCTCCGGTATGGATGGTGAAGCCTTGGTGAAAGCAGGGGACGTGCCAGAAATCAGCGCAGCAGGCCGCTTGGCAAGGTGGTCAAAGGTTTTTGTGCGAAATGCACAAAGAAACGCACTAATAAAGCGAAGGATCGCTCAAGATTTGTGAGTGTAGAACAGAAGTGGTGCGCGACGCTGCTGTCGCGCACCAGCTTGCAGCGGTTTTTTTGCGGCTATAGGCGCTGGCCTGGCGTGAAGACTGTGCCGGTCTAGCCTTTTGGCTACCTATCAGCCACTCAATCCCCAGAGAAGCCTACTGCAGGCGATCCAATGTCACCTCCGATTCCGGTTCTTCCGGCGCATGCAGGTCGGCGTAGATGTTCTCTGCCAGCGCAATATCTTCATCCGTCAGGTGCTGGAACACGCTCGTCCGCTTACGCTTGGAGACACGCCCGCTGTTCTCGTAAATCACCGCGATAAGCAGCTCAAGGTCCCGGTTCGACAGGTCCAGCTCGCGATTCATCTGCTCTTTGAATCTATCGCGGCGGACGAGATGGTTGACCTCATCACGCATGAGTCCATCCAGAACTCGTGCAGCGCTTTTATTGACCTCGCCCTGCAGATCAGTGAAGTCCAGGTGGGCGAACAGATGGGCATGCGCCTCATCCAGTTCAGGGTCGCTGGCCAAGTCCTTCCGACGGTACTGCGTAGCGCTAAGTAGCCGCCGTGACAGTGCGTCGAGCGTGCCGATGTAACTGTCCAGGTTGACCAGAAGACCGGCAGAGATGGGCAGGATGATGCCCTGCAGCTTGAGGCCTTCATTGGCCAGGATGTCCTGCATGATGAAGCGGGACAACCGGCCGTTGCCGTCCATGAAAGGATGGATGTAGATAAAGCTGTGCGCGATCGCGTTTAGCTTCACTAGCGCTGGGGCATCACTGCGCATGACGCGCTCACGCATGACGAACCACTCTTCCATCATCTCAGGCACGGTTTCCGGCGCCGGCGGGATCAGGTGGATCAGATCGCCGCGGCCGAGCCAGTTCTGCAGATGCCTGTATGCGCCAATGGACGGATCGGGGCGCCCCGTGCCTAGGGCTATCCGGTGGATGTCGAAGAGAAACTCCTCATCCAGCGGGCGCTGGCCCGCCTGTTCCAGCACACGGACAAAGCGCAAGACTCGATCAGGTGTTGGACGCTCATGCTCGATTTCATATGAGCTGCGAGTCTCGGTGGTCAGTAGGTACTGCGCCGCTCTGGCAATCTCGGTGACCGAGAAATCAACCATCTGGTCATGCATGCGCTCGACTATTTGTGCATTCAAAAGGCTGTCGTCTGCCCAGCCCCGGCGGCTAATCAGCGCTGAAAGCCGAGGTGTTCCCAGGAGATTCATCCGTACGCGATGCCTGCGCGACATCTCCTCTGGGCCGGTGAAATATTTCTCCGGTGGCAGCAGGTGCTCATAGGGAATGTTCTGGGCGGCGTCGGGCAGAGGCAACGGGTGGCCTGCAATGTTCTCGCAGATATACCAGAGCCGGCGCAGATAGCCGCTGGCTGGCTTCCCAGCGATTGCAGCAACCAGGTCATCGCGGACAGCTGGAATCTGCAAGGCGCGCTCCAGGACGCCCAGATTTACCCCTTCGTACGAGAGTGCAAAGAGCATCTGGTCGATGGGGCGTTGCTCTCTGGCGTAACCCTTGGTGAAGACCTCTACGTTGACACCACCAGCGGACTGAGAGAGCGCCTGGCGCGAGCCTATGACGCACTCACGATCAAGCGGCACACAGCGAAGATCGAGGGCGTTGATCAGCCAGCTGTATCCGGCTCGCTCAATGGGATTTCGCATGGCGAATTTCCTATAGGAAACGCGAGAAAACTATAATTCATACGGTCTTCTTGTAAAAACTTATAGTCAACTGCCCAGGCCATGAGCACCAAAGAGCTTACGAGGGAGGCGAGACAGACTACCGGTACTGCCTAAAGGCTCTCCAATATCGCGCCGCAGGTTGGTCTGATCGACGCGGATGCTGTCAATCACCTCACATCTTTAACACTCCACCACTGAAACGGCTCGTACCTCACTTCGGCTTGAGGACAGTGCTGCTTCGTTTTCAGGTCGAAGGCGGCGTTCATGTTCATGGCAGCCGCTTCAATTTGTGGTGCCAGGGAGACCTGGCCCAGCCGTTCGTAGGCGTTACGTAACAACAGTCACCTGCGGCATCGGCGGCATGCTCACGGTCTGCTCGCTCGCCGGGGCGAGCACTTCGGCTTCGCCGTCCACTACCTGCTTGCCGTCCTGGTTGTACACGCGGGTGGCGATGCGTACGCGGTTCTTCGGCAGTTTTTCCAGCACTTCCAGCTTCACGGTCAGGGTGTCGCCGAGCTTCACCGGACGGGTGAACTTGAGCTGCTGGCCGAGGTAGATGGTGCCCGGGCCGGGCAGGCGGCAGGCGATGGCAGCGCTGATCAGCGCGCCGGTGAACATGCCATGGGCGATGCGCTCCTTGAACATCGTCTCGGCGGCGAAGGCGGCGTCCAGATGTACCGGGTTGTTGTCGCCGGAGACGGCGGCGAACAGTTGCACGTCGCGCTCTTCCACGGTTTTCTCGAAGGCCGCTTGCTGGCCGACGCTGAGGGCTTCGTAAGGGATATTGGTGACCTGAGTCATGGACACTCCTTGATTGGGCTTCGACCCTGGCTCAGCGCCTGCTGCAGCCAGTCGATCAGGTGGGCGGTGACCTCGTCGCGATTACTCTCGTTGAGCAGCTCATGACGGGCCTCGGGATAAATCTTCAGTTGCACGTCGCGCACGCCGGCCTCGCGCAGGGCGCCAGCCAGATCACCCAGGCGCTTGCCGTCGCTGACCGGGTCGCGCGAGCCGCCAATGACCAGCAGCGGCAGGTCGGCATCGATCTGCGCCAGGTTGCTGGTCGGGGTGATGCGCTGCAGGCCATCGAGCAGGTCGCACCACAACTGCGTGGTGCAGACGAAGCCGCACAGCGGATCGGTCACGTATTTGTCTACTTCCGCCGGGTCGCGGCTGAGCCAGTCGAAGGCCGTGCGGTTGGGCTTGAAAGCCTTGTTGAATGAGCCGAAGGAGAGAAAATCGATGACCTTGCTGCGCCCCTTGGGGCCCAGGCGCCAGCGCTCGAAGCCGGCGATCAGTCTGGCGGCCTTGTACAGCGCCACGGGTTGGTAATTGGAGCCGCAGAGCACGGCGCCCTGCAGGCTGCAGCTATGGCCCAGCAGATAGGCCATGCCGATGTAGCTGCCCATGCTGTGGCCGAAGAGGAAGATCGGCGCATGCGGGTGCTGCTGGCGAATGTGGTGGTTGAGGGTGGACAGGTCGCCGACCACCTTGCTCCAGCCGTCTTCATCAGCGAAGTGGCCAAGGGTGCCGCGTTCAGCGGTGGCTCCATGGCCGCGCTGGTCCAGCGCGTAGAGCGCGAAGCCTGCTGCGACCAGGGCTTCGGCCAGGCGTGCGTAGCGCAGGCTGTGCTCGGCCATGCCATGGGCCAGCATGACCGCCGCGCGTGGCGGCTCGTCGCCATACCAGTGATTGACCTGCAATGGCGTGCCATCGCTGGCGTTGATAACGAAGGCGTCGTGGCGCATGGCGAATCCTTGTGCCGGGAGTTGGCGGCATTGTGCACCCTGGCCGTCATCACGCAAAGCACCGTCGAATTTCCATCGAGCCGCAAAGATCGGTTACGAATCACTACATTTATTGCGAAATTCAGCCCATCAATGACGCCTTCGAGCTATTTGCGGCGCCGCTCTGAACTGCTACTTTCCGGGCAGTCCCGCACCGCGGGCCAGATCACTTCAGGGGAAGAGGACAAGAACAATGCAACCTGATTTCTGGAACGACAAGCGCGCGCCCGGCGTGCCCAACGATATCGACCTGTCCAGCTACAAGTCGGTGATCGAAGTATTCGAGCGCTCATGCAAACGTTTCGCCGACCGTCCGGCCTTCAGCAACCTGGGCGTCACGCTGACCTATGCCGAGCTGGATCGTCTCTCCGCGACCTTCGCCGCTTACCTGCAGAAGCACACCGACCTCAAGCCGGGCGATCGTATCGCGGTACAGATGCCCAACGTGTTGCAGTATCCGATTGCCGTGTTCGGCGCCATGCGCGCCGGGCTGATCGTGGTCAACACCAACCCGCTGTACACCGCGCGTGAGATGCGCCACCAGTTCAAGGATGCCGGGGTGCGTGCGCTGGTGTACCTGAACATGTTCGGCAAGTTGGTGCAGGAAGTGCTGCCCGATACCGAGGTCGAGTACCTGATCGAAGCCAGGATGGGCGACATGTTGCCGAGCCTCAAGGGCTGGCTGGTCAACACCGTGGTGAAGAAGGTCAAGAAGATGGTGCCCGACTACCATCTGCCCCAGGCCATTGCCTTCAAGCAGGTGCTCAAGCAGGGCCACGGTCAGACGCTGACACCGGTCAAGGCCGGTCACGACGACATCGCCGTGCTGCAGTACACCGGCGGCACCACCGGCGTGGCCAAGGGCGCCATGCTCACCCACGGCAACCTGGTGGCCAACATGCTGCAGGTGGATGCCTGCCTGGCGCAGCTCGGTGAAGATGGCACGCCGCTGATGAAGCAGGGCCAGGAGATCATGATCGCGCCGCTGCCGCTGTACCACATCTATGCCTTCACCGCGAATTGCATGTGCATGATGGTCAACGGCAACCAGAATGTGTTGATCACCAATCCGCGCGACATCCCCGGCTTCGTCAAGGAGCTGGGCAAGTGGAAGTTCTCCTCGCTGCTGGGGCTGAACACCCTGTTCGTCGCGCTGATGGATCACCCCGAGTTCAAGAACCTCGACTTCTCCAACCTCAAGGTCACCAACTCCGGTGGTACCGCGCTGGTCAAGGCGACTGCCGAGCGCTGGCAGCAGATGACCGGTTGCACCGTGGTCGAAGGCTACGGCCTGACCGAAACCTCGCCAGTGGCCAGTACCAACCCCTACGGCGACAAGGCGCGCCTGGGCACGGTCGGCATTCCGGTGCCGGGCACGGCGTTCAAGGTGATCGACGACGACGGCAACGAGATGCCACTGGGCGAGCGCGGCGAGCTGTGCATCAAGGGGCCGCAGGTGATGAAGGGCTACTGGCAGCGTGAGGAAGCGACCGCCGAAGTGCTCGACGCCGAAGGCTGGTTCAAGACCGGCGACATCGCCGTGATCGACGCCGACGGCTTCGTGCGTATCGTCGACCGCAAGAAGGACATGATCATCGTCTCGGGTTTCAACGTGTACCCCAACGAGATCGAGGATGTGGTCATGGCCCACCCGAAAGTCGCCAGCTGCGCGGCCATCGGCGTGCCGGACGACAAGTCCGGGGAGGTGGTCAAGCTGTTCGTGGTGCCGCGTGACGGCGGCGTTACCGTCGAGGAGCTCAAGGCCTACTGCAAGGAAAACTTCACCGGCTACAAGGTGCCCAAGCACATCGTGTTCAAGGACTCGCTGCCGATGACCCCGGTCGGCAAGATCCTGCGTCGCGAGCTGCGCGACATCGCCTGACCCAAAGCCCCTCCCCGGTGTTGGGGGAGGGGCTTTCCCGCCTCGGCTGCCATCGCGCCGTGCAATTGTTGTGATTTAGTAACGACCTTCGCGTGTTTCATGCAGCCCAGTGCTGCATCACCGGCAGAGACGAGCTAGGCTCTACGCGCTGCAAGATGCGAGCTAGAGGCTTTTCGCGGGTTCACGAAGATAAGGATCGTATGTGACTGCGAGGCCTCTTTCGGTCACTTTTGCGACTCTTGAGCCCATGTTTGGTGCTGGTCGGCCTCTGGCAAAGCTGCTACTCTCGGCGCGCTTCCGGGCCCCTGTGCCAGCGGGAAAGCGAGCTATACACACAACAAACAACCGCCCTCGCGCGGTGAAGATCAGCTGTTGCTTAGGAGTGGGCTTCCATGACCGAAAACTTCTGGAAGGACAAGTATCCCGTTGGGGTTGCTGCCGAAATCAATCCCGATCAGTACCCGAGCATCCTCGCGGTACTGAAAGAGTCCTGCCAACGCTTCGCCGACAAGCCTGCTTTCAGCAACCTGGGCAAGACGCTCACCTATGGCGAGATCTACACGCTGTCCGGTGACTTCGCGGCCTATCTGCAGAAACACACCGATCTCAAGCCCGGCGACCGCATCGCCGTGCAACTGCCCAACGTGCTGCAGTACCCGGTCGTGGTATTCGGTGCCATGCGCGCCGGCCTGGTGGTGGTCAACACCAACCCGCTGTACACCGCGCGGGAGCTGGAACACCAGTTCAACGACTCCGGCGCCAAGGCGCTGATCTGCCTCGCCAACATGGCCCACCTGGCCGAGCAGGTGGTGCCCAAGACCGGCGTCAAGACGGTGATCGTCACCGAAGTCGGCGACATGTTGCCGACCTTCAAGCGTCTGCTGGTCAATGCCGTGATCAAGCACGTGAAGAAGATGGTGCCGGCCTACAACCTGCCCAAGGCGGTCAAGCTCAACGATGCCCTGGCCAAGGGCCGTGGCCAGAGCTTCAGCGAAGCCAATCCGAACAATGGCGATGTCGCCGTGCTGCAGTACACCGGTGGCACCACCGGCGTGGCCAAGGGCGCGATGCTCACCCATCGCAACCTGGTGGCCAACATGCTGCAGGTCAAGGCGCTGATGGGCGCCAACCTCGATGAAGGCTGCGAGGTGCTGATCGCGCCGCTGCCGCTGTACCACATCTACGCCTTCACCTTTCACTGCATGGCGATGATGCTGATCGGTGGCCACAACATCCTGCTGACCAACCCGCGCGACCTGCCGGCGGTGGTCAAGGACCTGGCCAAGTACCGCTTCACCGGTTTCGTCGGCCTCAACACCCTGTTCGTGGCCCTGTGCAACAACGAGGATTTCCGCAAGCTGGACTTCTCCAGCCTGAAGCTCACCGTCTCCGGCGGTATGGCCCTGCAGCTGGCAACCGCGGAGCGTTGGAAGGACGTCACCGGCTGCGCCATCTGCGAGGGCTTCGGCATGACCGAGACCAGCCCGGTGGCCACGGTCAACCCGTTCAGCGCCATCCAGCTCGGCACCATTGGTATTCCGGTGCCCTCGACCCTGTGCAAGATCATCAACGACGATGGTCAGGAACTGGCCATCGGCGAGATCGGCGAGCTGTGCGTGAAGGGCCCGCAGGTGATGAAGGGCTACTGGCTGCGCCAGGACGCCACCGACGAAATCCTCGATGCCGAAGGCTGGTTGAAGACCGGCGACATCGGTCTGATCCAGGAAGATGGCTACCTGCGCATCGTCGACCGCAAGAAGGACATGATTCTGGTGTCCGGCTTCAACGTCTACCCGAACGAACTGGAAGACGTGCTGGCGACCCTGCCCGGTGTGCTGCAGTGCGCTGCCATCGGTATTCCGGACGAAAAATCCGGCGAAGCGATCAAGGTGTTCGTGGTGGTCAAGCCGGGCGAGAGCGTGACCAAGGAGCAGGTGATGGAGCACATGCGCGCCAACCTCACCGGCTACAAGGTGCCCAAGGCCGTGGAATTCCGCGACGTGCTGCCGACCACCAACGTCGGCAAGATCCTGCGCCGCGAGCTGCGCGACGAAGAGTTGAAGAAGCTGGGCAAGAAGTGATTCGAGCCCGCTGATGAAAACGCCACCTTCGGGTGGCGTTTTTCATTGCATCAGCTTCGTAGGGGGCGCCTCTGCCCCGCGCCAGGCCACCAGCAGTGCGCCACCAGGGTTTTGCGGGCTACAGGCTAAGGATAGGGCGGGTTTGGAACCGCCCACTGCCAGGGGCGAAGCGCGCCGCCATGGCCATCAACACGAGCGTGGCGACGGCCATGGTCAGCCAGCTCAGGCGCAGGTCGTCGGTGTACTGACGGAGCAGGCCGGCCAGGAATGGAGCCGTGGCGGCGATCAGGTAGCCGCCGCCCTGCACGAAGGCCAGCAGGTCGCCGGTCTGGCGCGGATCATCCAGATGATCCTGGGCCACCACCAACGACAGTGGGAACAGCGCGCCGATGCCGATGCCCAGCAACATGCAGATCGGCACCACCAGTTGCAGCGGTGCCAGCATCAGGCCGAGCAGCCCGGCCAGCAGCGCCAGCAAGACCACCGCCAGCAGAACGCGTCGATCCGGGTAGCGTGGCAGCAGGCTCGATGCCATCAGGCCGGCGACTACTTCGCAGAGCGTCAGCGCAGCCAGCAGCAGGCCGCTGGCCTGTGCGCTCCAGCCCAGCGAGGTGTAGTAGGGCGGCAGCCATGCCAGCACCAGCGTATAACCGGCGGTGCCGATGCCGAAGAAGCTCATCAACAGCCAGGCCCTCGGCGAGCGCCAGACATCCAGGCGTGGCAGCTCGCTCGAGGTTGCGACTGCCTGCGCAGGTGCCGCGCGGCGCCACAACGCAGCGGCGAGCAGAGCGGGCAGTGCCCAGCTCGCCAGCGCCCACGACCAGCCTATCGACTGCGCCAGCCAGGGCGTCAGCGCCGCACCGAAGGCCGCGCCGCCCATGATCGCGCAACTGTAGAAACCGATCAGGCGGCCGCTGTCGGCGGCGAAGCGCGACTTGATCAAGCCCGGCAGCAGTGCCTGGACGAAGGCGATCCCGGCGCCAGCCAGCAAGGCGGTGGCGATCAAGGTGCTGGAATCCGGCAGCACGCCGCGCAGCAGACAAGCGAGGGCGATCAGCAGTACGCCGAAGAGAATCCCGTTGCGCTCGCCGAGGCGCTGGCGCAGCAGGCCAGCGGCGAGGGCGCCGAGACCCATGATCACCACCGGGAGGCTGGTCAGCAGGCTGGCGCCGATGTGATCCAGGCCGCTATCGAGCTGGATGCGGTCGAGCAACGGGCCGATGGCCGCCAGCACCGGGCGCAGATTCAGGCCGAGCAGGACGATGGCGATGAGCAGCAAGGTCTGGCGCTTCATGCTTGTGCCTCCTTCGCCCCGCGCCAGGCCACCAGTAGCACACCGCCGACGATGCACAGCGCTGCCAGCAGCATCGATAAGCTGCCCTGTTCGCCGAGCAGACCGATGGCGATGGCCGCGCCAGTGATCGCTGCCACCGAGCCGATCTGGCTGAGAAACACCGTGCCGGCCAGGTTCTGCAGGACGAAGAACAGCGCATAGACCGCCGCGAACAACAGCATCTGCACGATCAGCAGGGCGACTGCCGCAGGGCTTTGCATTCGCGGTGCGAGGTCGACGCCGAACAGGCCCAGCGGCACCAGCAGCAGTGCGCCGCCGAGCAGCATGCCGGGGGCCAGGGACAGCGGGCTGGCACCCGCTGGCCAGTAGCGGGCGCGGTAGATGTTGCCGAGCGCCAGGAACAGCGGCACACAGAGCGCCGCCAGCACCCACAGCAGGGGACTGTCACCGGCGTTGAGCTTGCCCAGGGCCAGCAACAGGCTGCCGACCAGGCCGATGCAGATGCCCAGCAGGCGAATACGGCTCAGTCCTTCCATGCGCAAGGCCAGGGCGAGCAGGTAGGTGATCAGGGGCGGGAAGGCCAGGCACATCGAGGCGAAGCCGGCGCCGACATGGCCAATCGAGCTGAACAGCAAACCGTTAGGCACGGCGATGCTGAGCAGTCCCGAGGCCAGGTAATAGCCCAGCAGTCCGGGGCGGGTGCCGGGACGCTCGCCGCGTATCCAGGTGAACAGCAACAGCAGCAGACCGCCGCCCAGCAGGCTCCAGAGCAGGTAAGCCATGGCCGGCCAGCCGACGTTGCCGGCCAGTTTCACCAGGTTGCTGGTCAGCCCCATCAAGGCGCCTATGGCCAGCAACAAGGACAAGGCGAGAACAGGACGAAAATGGGAGCCGGACATGCAGCTGTCTCCTGAGAGTGAATGCGTTAGGATGCAAACATTCTTTTTGAAAAGTATCTTGATGGCAAGATAAATCGAGGGTGATATGCAAGACCGTGCACAATTGGCTGCCGAACAGTGGCTTCGACAGCGGCCGGATCTGGATGGTTTTTCCATGGCGGTGATCGGCCGCCTGGGCGAGCTCAGCCAGGTGATCACGCGCGATCACCTGCTGCCGTTCTTCACCGCGCACGGCCTGCAGGCCGGCGAGTTCGACCTGCTCGCGACCTTGCGCCGCTCGGGCGAGCCCTATGCGCTGATGCCCACGGCGTTGTACGAGAGCGCGATGATTTCCTCGGGCGGCATGACCAGTCGCATCGACCGTCTGGAAAAGGCCGGGCTCATCGAGCGACGCAAGCATCCCAGCGACCGCCGTGGCGTGCTGGTGGCGCTGACCCCGGCCGGCTTCGAGCTGATCGACGGCATCCTGGCGGCCCACGTGGCCAACCTGCAGCGCGTGCTTGCAGGGTTGACCGCCGAGGAGCAGCGCGCGTTGCATGAATTGAATGGCAAGGTGTTGGCAGGGTTGGCTGAGCGAGACGGGGAGTAGTTGTGTTGATGGCTCCCACGCTCCGGCGTGGTAGCAAGCTCGTGACGCTCTGCGTCACAACACAGCACGCAACCTCCCATGGTGGACGCTGGAGCGTCGAGGGCTGCATTCCCACGCAGAGCGTGGGAACGATCAACGCAAGCATCCCAGCGACCGTCGATGGCTCCCACGCTCCGGCGTGGTAGCAAGCCCGTGACGCTCTGCGTCACAGCACAGCGCGCAACTGCCCGTGGTGGACGCTGGAGCGTCGAGGGCTGCATTCCCACGCAGAGCGTGGGAACGATCAAAGGCAGGGGTGATGTCGATGGCTCCCACGCTCCGGCGTGGGAGCAAGCCAGTGACGCTCTGCGTCACAGCACAGCGCGCAACCGCCCGTGGTGGACGCTGGAGCGTCGAGGGCTGCATTCCCACGCAGAGCGTGGGAACGATCAAATACCGATGCCACTCATCGGCATGCTCGTCGCGTGGTTGACGTTGATCTACGCCAGCTTTGGCTATCGCGCGCCGAACAACCCGATGGTAATTGGCATGTTCACCTTGTCTGCACTGCTGATTGCCGCCTCCGTGTACCTGGTTCTGGACATGGATATTCCCTTCCATGGGCCGATACAGATATCAGACGCACCATTGCGCAGAGCCCTGGCGGAAATGCAGATGTAGCGCGGTTTTTTCCCTGGGTAGCGGTCTTCCGTGAGGGCGGGGCAGAGCGCAACCGTCCAGCGCCAGCCACTTGCTCGGCTCACATCCGATGATGTTCCAGCAGGAAATCCACGAACACCCGCACCCGCGCTGGCATCGCCGAACCGCCCACGAACACCGCATGAATCGGCTCCCGATCACCGGGGTTGAAGGTTTGCAGCAGCGGCACCAGATCACCACGCTGCAGGTCCTCGGTCACGCTGAACTCGCCGATGCGTGCGATGCCGGCGCCGACCCGGGCGAACTGCGCCAGCGCCTCGCCGCTGCTGCATTCGATGTTGCCGCAAACCTTCAGGGAGAACGCCTGGCCGTCGCGGGTAAAAGGCCAGTTGGGTTCGGCGCGGCGGAAGTTGAAGCGCAGGCAGTTGTGTTGCAGCAGGTCTTCCGGCTGCTGCGGCGTGCCATGGCGTTGCAGGTAGTCGGGGGAGGCCACCACCACCTGGCCGGTTTCGCCGACCTTGCGGGCGGTCAATGGGCTGTCCGGCAGGTGGCCGAAGCGCACGGCGACGTCAGCCTGGCCGCCGAGGATGTCGACCACTTCGTCGCCCAGGCTTAGGTCGACGGTGATGTTCGGGTAGCGCGCGCTGAAGGCGGCCACCAGCGGCACGATGGCCAGCCGGCCGTGACCGAGCGCGGCACTCACACGCAAGCGACCCCGTGGCACGCCCTGGTCGGCGATGGCTTCCTCGACTTCCGCCATGTCGGCGAGGATGCGCCGGGCGCCGCGCAGATACGCCTCGCCCTCGGCGGTGAAGGTGATCGAGCGGGTGGTGCGCAGCAGCAGGCGGGTGCCAAGGCGCTGCTCGGTGCGCGCGATGATCCGGCTGACGGCCGAGGGTGTCAGTCCTAACGCTCTCGCCGCAGCGGACAGGCTGCCTTCCTCCGCCACGGTGGCGAACACCACCATCTCACCTGACCTGCCGTTGAAGTCCATTTGTGCTCCGTAAGCAAAGGTGTTTGCCAGAAATACCATCTACCGCCGCCAAGGTTTGGATCCTAGCATTCGCGGCATAGATGAGGAGCCTTTCCATGCGTATCAATCCACCCCTAGTTGCACTCGCCATCGGTGCCTTCGGCATCGGCGTTACCGAGTTCGCCCCCATGGGCATGTTGCCGGGTATCGCCAGCGATCTCGGTGTCTCCATTCCGGCTGCCGGCCTGCTGGTCAGCGCCTACGCGCTGGGCGTACTGCTTGGCGCGCCACTGATGACCCTGACCACCGGCAAGATTCCCCGGCGCTACCTGCTGATCGGGCTGATGGCCATCTTCACCCTGGGCAACCTGATGTCCGCCCTGGCGACCGATTACACCAGTCTGCTGATCGCCCGCGTGGTGACTTCGCTGAACCACGGCGCCTTCTTCGGCGTCGGCTCCATCGTCGCCGCCAGCGTGGTCGCGCCAGACAAACGCGCAGGGGCGGTGGCAGCGATGTTCATGGGCCTGACCCTGGCGACCATCGGCGGTGTGCCACTGGCGGCCTGGTTCGGTGAAGTGCTCGGCTGGCGCACCGCGTTCTGGGGCATCACTGGCCTGGGCGTATTGGCCATGCTCGCGCTGTGGTTCGCGCTGCCCAACGTGCCGCTGCCGAAGAGCGACGGCGTGCTGGCGGAAATCCGCGTGCTCGGCCGTGGCCCGGTGCTGGCAGCCCTGGCCCTGACCGTGATCGGTTCCAGCGCGATGTTCACCGTGTTCACCTATATCGCGCCGATCCTCAGCAGCGAGACCCAGGCGTCCACCGCCTTCATCACCGCGATGCTGGTGCTGTACGGCATCGGCCTGACGCTGGGCAACGTATGGGGCGGCAAGGCGGCGGATCGCTCCGTCGACCGCACCCTGATCGTCTCGCTGAGCGCGCTGATCCTGGTCTTGCTGGCCTTCACCGTGCTGATGCGCTGGCCGCTGCCGGCGGCCGTGGCCATCCTGATCTGGGGCATCGCCAGCTTCGCCATCGTGCCGCCGCTGCAGATGCGTGTGATGGAAGCCGCTCAGGAAGCACCCAACCTGGCCTCGGCAGTGAATATCGGCGCTTTCAACCTGGGCAATGCGATTGGTGCGGCGCTGGGCGGCGCGGTGATCAAGGCGGGGTTGGGCTACCCGGCGATCTCCCTGGCCGGTGCGGCGATGGCGGGCTTGGGGCTGCTGATGGTGCTTGGATTTGCCTGGCGTTCCCGGGCGGCAACTGCTGCGGTGGCGTAAGGATTGGAGCGGTAATGAAAAGGGGGCGGATTAAATAAATCTGCCCCCCTTTTTCTGAGCGCGAAGGGCAGGGCGTACCGAATGTTTGTTGATGGCTCCCACGCTCCGGCGTGGTAGCAAGCCCGTGACGCTCCGCGTCACAGCACAGCGCGCAACCGCCCGTGGTGGACGCTGGAGCGTCGAGGGCTGCATTCCCACGCAGAGCGTGGGAACGATCAACGCAGAGGAACGATGGCTCCCACGCTCCGGCGTGGGAGCAAGCCCGTGACGCTCTGCGTCACAGCACGGCGCGCAACTACCCGTGGTGGACGCTGGAGCGTCGAGGGCTGCATTCCCACGCAGAGCGTGGGAACGATCAAGGCGAAGGCATGCACTCGCCTGTATCGTTGCAGCCGCAACTCCGTGCACAGAGCCTGATGCCCGCCGCCTTGCGGTGAGCGCAGGCGCTGGTGGATGGTGTCGTCCGATTATTGGCGCTGCCCAACGAGCACCAGCAACCTCACCCGGTAATATGCGGTCGTGCCGCCATTTCAATGCCCAGCGCCTTCATCACAGCTAGCATGGTTTTCAGTGTCGGGTTGCCGTGTTCGCTGAAGGAGCGATAAAGCTGCTCGCGGGACAGTCCGGTTTCTCTGGCCAGTTCGGTCATGCCTTTGGCGCGTGCCACCACGCCCAGGGCTTTGGCGATATAGCCGGCGTCGCCGGTTTCCAGGGCGTCGCTCATGAACTCGGCAATGGCTGCGGGGCTGGTGAGGTATTCGGCGGGGTCGAAGTCGCTAAAGGTTTCAGTCATTTCGTTTTTCTCCACATCTGCAGGATCTGCTGGGCGGCCTCTATGTCACGGCGTTGGCTGCCCTTGTCGCCTGCACAGAGCAGGACCACCAGCGTGTCGCCTTGCTGGTGGAAATACACTCGGTAGCCGGGGCCATAATGAATCCGCAGTTCGCTGACGCCGTGGCCGACCGGCGCCACGTCGCCCGGCAGGCCTTCCATCAGCCGGTTTATCCGGGCCACGATGCGCGCCTTGCCGGTTTCATCCTTGAGCTTCTTCAGCCAGTTTCTGAAGGTGGCGGATTCGATTTTCTGCATGAGCTGAATGTAGTTTATAAAGCACGAATTACGCAAGGTGGAGGCTCTACCTGCCGTAATCTGCGACAATCGCGCCTTTGCCCTGATTGCTCCGATCCAGATGACTGACCTCGCCACGCTGCAGCACAACCTCGACCACGTCATGATCGCCGAGCGCCATCGCTTGCGCCGGCAGTTGCATGAGCTGCAGAAGCAGCCCGATGAGGCCAAGCTGGCGCAGTGGCTGGCGCGTTTTCAGGCGTCCAGCGACAAGGTGGCGGCGCGCCGTGACAGCATCCCCGCGATGCGTTACGACGATGCGCTGCCGATTGCGGCCAAGCGCGAGGAGATCAAGGCCGCGCTGGAGAAGAGCCAGGTGGTGGTGATCGCCGGTGAGACGGGGTCGGGCAAGACCACGCAGTTGCCGAAGATCTGCCTGGAGATTGGCCGTGGCGTGCATGGGCTGATCGGTCATACCCAGCCGCGCCGCTTGGCGGCGCGCAGTGTGGCGACTCGGGTGGCGGAAGAGATCGGTACGCCGCTGGGCGAGCTGGTCGGTTATCAGGTGCGCTTCGAGGATCAGAGCAAGGACGGCACGCTGATCAAGCTGATGACCGACGGCATCCTGCTCGCCGAGACCCAGCACGACCGTTTTCTGGAAAAGTACGACACGATCATCGTCGACGAGGCGCACGAACGCAGCCTCAACATCGACTTCCTGCTCGGCTACCTGAAGACCCTGCTGCCGCGTCGCCCGGACCTGAAGCTGATCATCACCTCGGCGACCATCGATCTGGAGCGGTTCAGCAAACACTTCAGCGGGGCCGGCCTTCCGGATGCGCCGATCATCGAGGTATCTGGCCGCACCTACCCGGTGGAAACCTGGTACCGCCCGCTGGCGGCCGAGGTGGACGAGGAGGGCGAGCGCCTGCTCGATGACCTGTCCATCGACCAGGGCATTCTCGCCGCGCTGGACGAGATCACCGAGCACGAGCGCAGCGTGGGCCAGCGCCCCGGCGACGTGCTGGTGTTCCTGCCCGGCGAGCGCGAGATTCGCGAGGCGGCGGAGGTGCTGCGCAAGGCCAACCTGCGCTTTACCGAGGTGCTGCCGCTGTATGCACGGCTGACGCCGGCCGAGCAGCAGAAGATTTTTGCGCCCATGCCGGGGCGCAAGATCGTGCTGGCCACCAACGTCGCCGAAACCTCGCTGACGGTGCCGGGCATCCGCTATGTGATCGACTCTGGCACCGCGCGCATCAGCCGTTACAGCTACCGCGCCAAGGTGCAGCGCCTGCCCATCGAGCCGGTGTCGCAGGCCAGCGCCAACCAGCGCAAGGGCCGTTGCGGCCGGGTCGAGCCGGGCATCTGCATTCGCTTGTACAGCGAGGAAGATTTTCTCGGTCGGCCGACGTTCACCGACCCGGAGATTCTGCGCACCAATCTCGCGGCAGTGATCCTGCAGATGCTGCACCTGCGCCTGGGCAGTATCGAGGACTTCCCCTTCATCGAGCCGCCAGATGGCAAGGCCATCAGCGACGGCTTCAACCTGTTGCAGGAGCTGTCGGCGGTCAACCGCGAAAGCCAGCTCACGCCTCTTGGCCGCCAGCTGGCACGCCTGCCCATCGACCCGCGCCTGGGGCGCATGGTGCTCGAAGGTGCCAAGCAGGGCAGCCTGGAGGAGATCCTTATCGTTGCCGCCGCGCTGTCGGTGCAAGACCCGCGTGAGCGACCGATGGATCGCCAGCAGGCCGCCGACCAGGCGCACGCGCAGTGGAAGGATGTGGATTCGGACTTCGCGGCGCTGATCAACCTGTGGCGCGGCTTCGAGGAAAAGCGCCAGGAGCTGGGCAGCAATCCGCTGCGTACCTGGTGCAAGAAGAACTTCCTCAACTATATGCGCCTGCGCGAATGGCGCGATGCGCATCGGCAACTGGTGCTGATTGCCCGTGATCTGCAACTGATGGGTAAGGGCAGCCAGAACCGCTCAGACGCGCAGGGCGAGCAAACAGCGAACACGCCGCAGCCGACCAAGGACACTCGCGTCAACGCCATCGCCCGTCAGCAGGCCGAGGCCAGCGAGGCCGCGGTGCGGGCGAAGAATTACGCCGCCGTGCACAAGGCGATTCTCGCCGGCCTGCTCAGCCAGATCGGCCAGAAGACCGAGGAGGGCGACTACCTCGGCGCGCGCCAGCGGCGCTTCTGGATTCACCCCTCCAGCGTGATCGGACGCAAGAAGCCCAACTGGGTGATGGCCGCCGAGCTGGTGGAAACCACCAAGCTGTTCGCGCGCATGGTGGCGAAGATCGAGCCGGACTGGATCGAGCCGCTGGCGGCGCATCTGGTGAAGAAGAACCATCTGGAACCGCACTGGGAGAAGAAGCGCGGCCAGGTCGTGGCGTTCGAGCAGATCACCCTGTACGGCATGATCATCGTCGGTCGGCGCCCGGTGCATTACGGCCCCATCGACCCGCCGGTTTCGCGCGAGATGTTCATTCGCGAGGGCCTGGTGCGCGGCGAGATCAACAGCCGTGTGCGCTGCCTGACCGCCAACCGCCAGTTGCTCGAACGCCTCGATGAGCTGGAGGCCAAGTCGCGCCGCCGCGACATTCTCGCCGACGAGGAAACCCTGTTCGGCTACTACGAGGCGCGCATCCCGCAGGACATCTACCAGGCTGCGAGTTTCGAGAGCTGGTACAAGAAGGGCAGCGCCGCCGACGCGCAGCTTCTGATCATGCGCGAGGAAGACGCCCTGGCCCGCTCGGCCTCCGAAATCACCGCCGCGCAGTACCCGGACACCTTGCACATCGGTGAGCTGCAACTGCCGCTGTCCTACCACTTCGAGCCCAACCATCCGCGTGACGGCGTGACCCTGCGCGTGCCGGCGCCGCTGCTGCCGCAACTGCAGCCCGAGCGCCTCGAATGGCTTGTGCCGGGTCTGCTGGAAGCCAAGTGCATTGCCCTGGTGCGCGGCCTGCCCAAGGCGCTGCGCAAGAACTTCGTGCCGGTGCCGGATTTCGTCGGCGCAGCGCTGGACAAGCTGGTGTTCGGCCAGGGCTCGCTGCCGCAGGCGCTGGGGCATGAGCTACTGCGCATGACCGGCGCACGGGTGTCCGACGAGGCCTGGGCGGAGGCGGCTGAAAGCATCGAAAGCCACCTGAAGATGAACATCGAGGTGGTGGATGCGCGGGGCAAGTTCCTTGGCGAAGGCCGTAATCTGGCCGAGTTGACCGCGCGTTTCGCCGAAGCCAGCCAGGCTGCGTTGGCGATTCCGCAGCAGAGCGACAAGCCGAAAACGGTGGAGGCCAAGGCCTTCGCCGAGGTGGCGGAAAAGGCCCAGCAGAAGATCGCCGGCCTTTCCATGACGGTCTATCCGGCGCTGGTGGAGGAGGCTGGGGTGGTCAAGGAAGGGCGCTTCCCGACCCAGGCCGAAGCCGACTTCCAGCACCGCCGCGCCCTGCAACGCCTGCTGCTGCAGCAACTGGCCGAGCAGGCGAAATTCCTCCGTGGCAAGCTGCCGGGACTGACCGAGCTGGGCTTGCTGTATCGCGACATCGGCCGCGTCGAGGCGCTGGTCGAGGACATTTTGCTGGCCAGCCTGGATGCCTGCATCCTCGACGGCGAAGCCACGCTGCCGCGTGACGGTGCGGCCCTGGCGCAACTGGCCGAGCGCAAGCGCGGCGACTGGACGGCGCATGCCGAGCGCATCGCCCGCCTGGTGTTGGAGCTTCTCAAGCTCAACCACGGCCTGCAGAAGCGCTTCAAGGGCAAGATCGACCTGGCCCAGGCCATGGCGCTCAACGACATCAAGCAGCAGTTGGCCAATCTGGTCTATGCCGGCTTCGTGCGTGAAACGCCGGGCGAGTGGCTCAAGGAAATCCCGCGTTACCTCAAGGCCATCGAGCAGCGCCTGGACAAGGTGGGCGCGCAGGTGCAGCGCGACCGTGTATGGACGGGCGAACTGAGCGGCTATTGGGAGCAGTACCAGGCGCGCACCGGCAAGCATGCCCAGGAGGGCAAGCGCGACCCGCAGCTCACGCTGTATCGCTGGATGCTGGAGGAGTACCGCGTGTCGCTGTTCGCCCAGCAACTGGGCACGAAGATGGCGGTTTCGGACAAGCGCCTGAGCAAGCAGTGGACGCTGGTTGATGCGTGATCGGCGTGGCCTGGGCTGCACTGCCCGGGCCGGCGCGGCAGGGTAGGGCGCCTGGCGCCCGATTCGAAGTGGGTTCCACTGTAAGGTTGACGTGATACATGAGTGCAAAAGATGAAAACGCCGGGCTGAGCCGCAGTGGCTGTCTGGGGTTGTTTGTGGTGGGGCTGCTGTTTGTCATTTCGTTGGTTGCCGGTTTTATCTACTTTGTCACCTGTCCGCAGGGTGGCGAGATTGAAGCGGGTGAGCGCGCGGCCATCGCCGCCTGCTGGGAGCGTGCCAAGGGCGCAGACAGTGAGCGCGCCTTCACCGTGGAAAGTTGCCAGGAAATGGAAAAGCAGTTCCTGCGTAAGTTCGGCGAAAAACCATGAGTGTGTTCAGCCGCCTGACGCTCAAGCACGTTGTGCTGGGCTTCTTTGCCGTGGTGTTGGCGGCAATCGTGCTGATCTGGTGGCTTAGTGGCGCGGCCTATCTGCGGCCCTATGCCGAGCAGACGGTGATCTTCGGTCAGGGTGAGTTGCAGCTGCCGGCTGAACTGGCCGGCCCCGGCCCGATCCGGGTGGTGCACTTCTGGGACCCGGACTGCCCCTGCAATGCGGAAACCGATGCGCACCTGCGCTACCTGATCGGCCTGCACCGCAATGCCGATGTCGCGTTCTACAGCGTGCAGAAGCCGGGCAGCACGGGCGAGATCGCGCCGTTCCTGCGTGGGCGGATGACGCCCTTGCCGGGCATCGAGGGCATGGAGTCGCTACCGGCCAGCCCGGCCCTGGCGATCTGGGATCGCGACGGCAAGCTGGCCTATGCCGGCCCATACAGCGAGGGGCTGGTGTGCAACTCCAGCAACAGCTTCGTCGAGCCGGTGCTCGATGCACTGACCCAGGGGCGCCATGTGGCGTTGGCCAGTGGTCTGGCGGTGGGCTGTTATTGCGCGTGGAAGTAGCGTGGTAGGCCGGTTGTGGCGCTGGATAGAGCCATCGCGGCTGAAGCCGTTCCTACGGACGGGTACACCTGTAGGAGCGGCTTCAGCCGCGATGCTTTTGGGGCGGCGCCGATGTGCAGAGGCTGCCCGTAGGCGCTGCGATGTATGTCGCGGCTAAAGCGCAATGCCGCCCAGCCCATCTCACAAAAGCCGTTGTCGGCTGCAATTGCGTAGCCCGGATGCAATCCGGGGCACATCGAATCGTTCCGGGTTGTATGTGGGTTAGGTGAAGCTATCGCGGCTGAAGCCGCTCCTACGAGATAGGTGAATGCCTGTAGGAGCGGCGGGGAGGCTTCCGCTTCAGCCGCGATGCTTGTCGCGGCTAAAGCCCCTCCCACAAAAGCCCCCCTGTCGGCTGCAGTTGCGTAGCTCGGATGTAATTCGGGGCCGGTATGGGATCGTCCTAGTTTGCACGTGGGCGAAGCAGGCAGAGCTATCGCGGCTGAAGCATGGCGTCTGCAGGCGTTCAGCAGTCCCGTGGGAGCGGCTTCAGCCGCGATGTTTTTGGCCGCTCTCAATCGCCCCGGATTGCATCCGGGCTACAACACCAGCCGTCCTCTGCTTCTACTTGACCCCGCTCTGCGCTCAGCCTTTCGCTGGGCCCAGGCGCCTCTCGCTCGCATTCTAGAATATTGAAATGTCCTCAATGTCAAGCCCGATTACGCTGTCAGCGGGTGGCATCTTTCATGTCATTGATTCCTGTCAATTCGCTGACAAATAGCTCTAAAACGGGCCTGTGATCATTTGTCGCACCCCTTCGATTCTTTGCCGACTTCTTGCTGCAAAGTGTTTCAAATCTTTGCGTAAATGTTGCGAAATATGTCGCAGAGAGGCCGTCAGTTTGCTCATAAGTAGGCTGCTAATGAATTGTGCGAGGCCTCGATAGCCTGCAACATCGGCGCTTCCCACGGTTTTACCGCTTCGCTTGCACGGATGCTCAAGCTCTGAGTTTTCGCTGCCGGCCTTTTGCTCGATGGGCCGCACGGCAACCGAAGCCGACTGTGGGCATCACTCAGTTGAAGGTCGTGACATGAAAGAAGAGAAATACCATCGTTGTGCGCGCTGGTTGCTGATGGCGATTGCCTTCTCAGCGCTCGGTGGATGTGACTGGGCACTGTTCAACTCGAAAGGGCAGATCGGTGTCGAGCAGGGCAATCTGATCCTGATCTCCATCGGACTCATGCTGATCGTGGTCATCCCCGTGATCATCATGACCTTCTGGTTTGGCTGGCGTTACCGTGAGTCGAACGAGAAGGCCACCTACATGCCCGACTGGGCACATTCGCACAAGATCGAACTGGTCGTCTGGGGTGTCCCGCTGATCATCGTCGCGGTGCTGGCGGTCATCATCTGGGAAACCTCGCATTCGCTCGACCCCTATCGCCCGATCGAATCGGACAAGCCGGCGCTGAACATCGAAGTCGTCTCGCTCGACTGGAAGTGGCTGTTCATCTACCCGGATCAGGGCGTGGCCGTGGTCAATGAACTGGTGATTCCAGAGAAGACTCCGGTGACCTTCCACATCACCTCCGACACGGTGATGAACGCGCTGTCGATCCCGCAACTCGGCGGGATGATCTACGCCATGGGCGGCCAGCGCACCCAGCTCAACCTGATCGCCAACGAGCAGGGCGAGTTCTTCGGCCAGTCCGGCAACTTCAGCGGCGAAGGCTTCTCGGCCATGCGCTTCAGCACTCACTCGGTCAGCGACGACGCGTTCGCGCAGTGGCTCGACAAGGTCAAGCAGTCGCCCGAGGTCATGGACTTCGCCACCTTCAAAGAGGTGGGCGAGCCTGGCGAGATGGTCAACCACCGCTATCCGATCTACCCGGTCCGCTACTTCGGCCAGGTCGAACCGAACCTGTTCAACACGGTGATCGGGCAGTACGTGACCCTGAAAGATTCCCACAGCACGGCCATGCACGAAGCAGCGCAGGTGCAGGAGTGAATATGTTTGGAAAACTGACTCTGGACGCGATTCCGTACCACGAGCCCATCATCATGATCACCCTCGCCATGGTGGCGCTGGGTGGTCTGGGGCTGTTCGCGGCGGTGACCTACTTCAAGAAGTGGGGCTACCTGTGGAGCGAGTGGCTCACCTCGGTGGACCACAAGAAAATCGGCGTGATGTACATCCTCGTCGCGCTGGTCATGCTGGTGCGTGGCTTCGCCGACGCCATCATGATGCGCACCCACCTGGCGATGGCCCACGGTGACGGGCAGGGCTACCTGCCGCCGGAACACTACGACCAGATCTTCACCGCGCACGGCATCATCATGCTGATCTTCGTGGCCATGCCACTGGTCACCGGCCTGATGAACATCGTCGTGCCGCTGCAGATCGGCGCACGTGACGTGGCCTTCCCCTACCTGAACTCGCTGAGCTTCTGGCTGTTCGTCGGCGGCGCGCTGCTGATCAACCTGTCGCTGGGCCTGGGCGAGTTCGCCAAGACCGGCTGGGTGGCTTATCCGCCGTTGTCAGGCATCCAGTACAGTCCGGGCGTGGGGATGGACTACTACATCTGGAGCATGCAGCTGTCGGGCTTGGGCACGACGCTGACGGGGGTCAACTTCATCGCCACCATCCTCAAGATGCGTGCCCCGGGCATGAGTCTGATGAAGATGCCGATCTTTACCTGGACCATCCTGGTGACCTGCGTGCTGATCTGCGGCGCCTTCCCTCCGCTGACCGCGACCCTGGCGATGCTGTCGCTGGACCGCTACCTGGATTTCCACTTCTTCACCAATGAACTGGGCGGCAACCCGATGATGTACGCCAACCTGTTCTGGATCTGGGGGCACCCGGAGGTGTACATCCTGATCCTGCCGGCGTTCGGCGTGTTTTCCGAAGTGGTGGCGACCTTCTCGCGCAAGACCCTGTTCGGTTATGCCTCGATGGTCTGGGCGACCGCGGCCATCGGCGTGCTGTCGTTCGTGGTGTGGCTGCACCACTTCTTCACCATGGGCTCGGGGGCCAGCGTCAACGCCTTCTTCGGCATCATGACCTCGATCATCGCCATCCCCACCGGGGTGAAGATCTTCACCTGGCTGTTCACCATCTTCCGTGGCCGTCTGCAACTCAACGCCATGACCTGGATGACCCTGGGCTTTCTGGTGACCTTCTCCATCGGCGGCATGACCGGCGTGCTGATGGCGGTACCTGCGGCGGACTTCGTGCTGCACAACAGCCTGTTTTTGATCGCCCACTTCCACAACGTGATCATCGGCGGTGCGGTGTTCGGCTACCTGGCCGGCATCATCTACTGGTTCCCGAAAGCCTTCGGCTTCAAGTTGCTCGACCGCTTCGGCCGTTACTCGTTCTGGTGCTGGCTGATCGGCTTCTACTTCGCCTTCATGCCGCTGTACGTGCTGGGCTTCATGGGCATGACTCGTCGCCTCAACCACTTCGACAACCCGGCCTGGGTACCGTGGGTGCAGGTGGCCGTGGTCGGCGCCGTGCTGATCGGTATCGGCATCGTCTTTACCGTGGTGCAGTTCGTCACCAGCTACATCAAGCGCAAGGACAACCTCGACGTCACCGGCGACCCCTGGGATGGCCGCACCCTGGAGTGGGCGACGTCCTCGCCGCCACCGTTCTACAACTTCGCGGTCATCCCGACGGCGGACAAGATCGACGCCTTCCATGAGGCGAAGAAGAACGGTGTCGAGCTGATGCCCGCGCCGGAGCACTACGAGCCGATCCACATGCCGAAGAACACCGGTAACGGCCTGATCGTGTCGGCGTTCGTCATCGCCTTTGGCTTCGCCATGATCTGGCACATCTGGTGGCTCGCCATCGTGGGGCTGGTCGGCGCCGTGGTCAGCTTCATCGTGCGTTCCTACGACGAGGACATCGACTACTACGTGCAGCCCGAAGAGATCGCGCGGATCGAGCAGGCGCACCACCAAACCAAAGCCAACGCAGTCGTACAGGCCTGATCATGACCGCTTACGAACCCCACTATCCAAACGACGCTCATGGCCACGGCCATGAGCACCACCACGACAGCAGTGGCATCAAGCTGTTCGGCTTCTGGGTTTACCTGATGACCGACCTGCTGATCTTCGCCACGGTGTTCGCCACCTTCGCGGTACTGAGCAATTCCTTCGCCGGTGGCCCCACCGCCAAGGAAATGCTCAGGCCGGGCCTGCACCTGGTGCTGGTGGAAACCTTCGCCCTGCTGTTCTCCAGTATCACTTACGGCATGGCCATGCTCGCCACCTACCGTGGCGACAAGGGCGCGGTGCTGCGCTGGCTGGGTATCACCTTCCTGTTCGGTGTGGCCTTCATCAGCATCGAGCTGTACGAGTTCCGTCATCTGATCCATGAAGGTGCCGGGCCACAGGTCAGCGCCTACTGGTCGGCGTTCTTCACCCTGGTCGGCACCCACGGCCTGCACGTCAGTGCCGGTTTGCTGTGGATGCTGGTGCTGATGTTCCAGGTTGGCAGCCGTGGCCTGACCGACACCAACAAGACCCGCGTGGGGCTGCTCAGCCTGTTCTGGCACTTCCTCGACGTGGTGTGGATCTGCGTGTTTACCGTCGTCTACCTGATGGGGGTGCTGTAAATGGCTCACCAAGACAATCACGCCGCCCACGCCGTGGGCTTCAAGGATTACCTGAGCGGTTTCATCCTGTCGGTGATCCTCACCGTGATCCCCTTCATGCTGGTCATGCACCCTGACGTGCTGGGCCTGAGCCGTGGCGCGACGCTGATCACCGTGGTGCTCTTCGGCCTGGCGCAGGTGCTCGTCCACCTCGTGTACTTCCTGCACATGAAGACCGATGAGGAGGGGCGCTGGAACGTCGTTTCGATGATCTTCACCGTGCTGATCATCGCGTTCGTGGTCGGCCTGTCGGTCTGGATCATGTGGAGCATGCACTATCACATGATGATCAACTGATGCTGGCGCTCCTGAAGCAGTACCTCAACCTCGCCAAGCCGGGCATCGTCTTCGGGAATCTGATTTCCGTCACGGGCGGTTTCTTCCTGGCTTCGCGCGGCGATGCCGACCTGGCGCTGTTTTTTGCGACAGCGCTGGGGGTTGCGCTGGTGATCGCCTCAGGCTGCGTGTTCAACAACTACATCGATCGGGACATCGACCAGAAGATGGAGCGCACCCGTAACCGGGTGCTGGCGCAGGGGCTGGTATCGCCTGCGCACGCCATCGTCTATGCCTGCGTGCTCGGAGTGGCGGGGGTGGCCTTGCTGTACGCCGCCACCAACACCCTGGCCGTGATGCTGGTGCTGATGGGCTTCGTGGTCTACGTCGGCCTCTACAGCCTGTGGCTCAAGCGCGGCTCGGTGTACGGCACCCTGGTCGGCAGCCTGTCCGGGGCGGCACCGCCCGTGGTCGGCTACTGCGCGGTGAGCAACGAGTTCGATGCTGGCGCCGCCATCTTGTTGTTGATCTTCAGCCTGTGGCAGATGCCGCATTCCTATGCCATCGCCATCTTCCGTTTCAATGACTACCAGGCCGCGAACATCCCGGTGCTGCCGGTCATCAAGGGGATCTCGGCGGCCAAGCGGCAGATCGTGCTGTACATCGCCGCCTTCGTGGTCGCGACCCTGATGCTGACGCTCAGCGGCTACGCCGGCTACAGCTACTTCGTGGTCGCCGCGCTGAGCGGTGCCTACTGGCTGTGGATGGGCGTGTCGGGCTACAAGGCGGTCGATGATCGGGTGTGGGCGCGCAAGCTGTTCACTTTCTCCATCGTCACCATCACCATGCTCAGCCTGATGATGTCGGTGGATTTCATCTCCTCGCCCGAGCAGGTGCTGGTGACCTCCATCAATCACCTGTGCAGCCAGTTCGCGGGCAGCGCGCCGGGCTTCTGCGCGGTGGTCGCCGGCATCTGACCGGTGTTGTGGGAGGGGCGGGTGGATGTCGCTCTTTGCATCCACCACATGGTGGATCGATGAAGCGTGATCCACCCTACGGCAGCGCCTTCGACTTCGGCCAGTGCGTAGGGTGGATGTCGCTCTTTGCATCCACCACATGGTGGATCGATGAAGCGCGATCCACCCTGCGGCAGCGCCTTCGACTTCGGCCAGTGCGTAGGGTGGATGTCGCTCTTTACATCCACCACATGGTGGATCGATGAAGCGTGATCCACCCTACGGCAGCCACCAGACGGTGATCTGGCGCATCTGGGCGGCTTCCAGATAACGCGGCGTGTCGATCGCACGGCACCAATACCGACTCGGATGGTCTTAAGCGCTTGGCGACTCGGGAGCGCTCGTTTGTGGCCTGTTTCATGGCAAAGCAGGCCGCTTTGATTCATGCTTTGCAGCTGATCCACCTATACATAGGGAACATGTAATGGAAATGAAGATCCTGGCCAGCGGCGTCGGCGCGGCCATCCCCAAGACCAGCATTGGTTTCAATCTGTTCAGTGGCGTCTACATACAACTCAGACGCTCGAGTGCCGAGAAGCCGCAGGTGTTCGGTATCGCTACCGGGCCTGAGATCGGCGGTAACAGCGGCACGCTGATCGCCGGTCATATCGAAACTGCCTGGATGAAAATCGACGTCAGCAAGCATGCCTGGTTGTGCAGTCGTTCATCGCTGGTCGGCAAGTTGGGGGAAATCGAGCTCAAGGGTACGTTGCTGTTCAGTGGCAGCGTGGACGTCGCCTTCACCATTTACGACGCCAATAACGAGGCCCATTTTTCCCTCAGCCGGGTGCAGGTCGAGTCGAACGGCGGACAGTTGGCCGATACCAAGGTACGCGGCGTGATCAAGGACATGATGGGGCAGACCCGGAGCGGGAGCATGCTCTGTGGCTAATCGCGATCCGGGTCGTTTCCCGCGTTTGAAGACCCTGGGCAATCTGCTTCTACTGCTGTTGCAACTGATCACCCTGGCTGCGTACTGGGGCATGGTCAGCGCCAGGCCAAGCTATATGGCGATCAGCCAGGAGCTCTACCCGGGCAGCGAGCGACTGATGAACAGCTGGCTTGCCCACACCTTGGTTTCCATGCCGGCAATGCTGGTGGTCGGGGCCGTCTTCGTGTTGAGTGTTGCCAAGGAGTTTGCCGGCCTTGGCAAGGTCCGGCGGATTCAACTCAACGCACTGACGCTGGTCGTTCTGCTGGCCATGCTGTACTTGGCCGCCTCGCCGCTCTACGTTACGGCGGGCTGATCAGGCTGCCGCTCCACTGCGTGGGAGCGGCTTTCGCTCGCTCTACCTCCTGCATCCAGGCAGTCGCGGCCGCGATTTTCGCCGCGCAAGCGCCTACATCGCTTCAGATGTCGTGCTGGTTGGCTCGCTGCACAAAAGCAATCCCAGTGGTGGCCAGCAGCAGCTTTGCACTAAAGTCCCTGAGCCGGTCGCCGGGACGGATTTTCTCGGCCAGATATTTCGAGGGAGGCGCTTGATGCGTTTACCGCGCATGCGCAACGTGATGGCCTGGACGCTGGTGGTGCTGTTGTTGATCGTGGTGGTCTTGCTCGGCATTCGTATCGCCGGGCTGTCGGCTTTGCCCGAGCTGGAACCCTGGCATCGCCTGGTGCCACAGGAGCTTGAGGTCGACGAGCTGGATGCGGGCGACTGGCAGGCCTACCTGGCTGCCGAGGCGGCCCTGTTCGAGCACCTGCAGCGTGAACTGATCGAGCCGGTCACGGCCGCCGGCAGCGCCGCATACAGCCGCTATTCCAGCGATAGTCCGGTCTACCCTGGCAATCTGCCGCGCGACTGGAACCGCTCCTTCATCCTGCAGCCGTCAGGCCCGGCGCGTGGCGTGGTGGTGTTGCTGCATGGTCTGACCGACTCGCCCTACAGCCTGCGCCATATCGCCCGGCACCTCAGTGAGCAGGGCCTGCTCGCCGTGGTGCCGCGCATGCCTGGCCACGGCACGGTGCCGGCGGCGCTCACCGCTGCGCACTGGGAGCAATGGCTGGCTGCCACGCGCTTGGCCGTTCGCGAAGCGCGGCGCCAGGTGCCTGATGGGCCGCTGTATCTGCTCGGCTATTCCAATGGCGGGGCGCTGGCGTTGCGCTACAGCCTGGCTGCGCTGGAGGACCAGAGCCTGGCCATGCCACAGCGCCTGGTGCTGATCTCGCCGATGATCGGCGTCACCAGCTACGCCCGTTACGCCGGGCTGGCGGCCCTGCCGGCGTTGCTGCCCGCGTTCGCCAAGTCGGCCTGGATGAACGTGCTGCCGGAGTTCAACCCGTTCAAGTACAACTCCTTTCCGGTGCATGCGGCGCGGCAGACCTATGAGCTGACCAGCGAGGTGCAAGACGCCTTCGAGGCTGCCGAGGCCGATGGCCGCCTGTCACGATTGCCGCCGGTGCTGGCCTTCCAGTCGTTGGCCGACAGCACGGTGAGCACGCCGGCCGTGGTGCATGACCTGTTCGAGCGTCTGCCGGCCAACGGCAGCGAGCTGGTGATCTTCGACATCAACCGCGCGCAGGCCATCGGCTCGTTGCTGCGACCGGACATGAGTGGCCTGCTGGAGCAACTGCTGCCGCCGGCCGAGCGTGATTACGACCTGACCGTGGTCGGCGTTGCGCAGAGCAGCGGTCGTCAGGTCGAGGCGCGGCGAATCGCAGCCGGCGAGCGTGAGGCGGTGGTGACGCCATTGAACGTCGAATACCCGAGCCAGCTGTTCTCGCTGTCGCACGTCGCATTGCCGTTCCCGCCTGACGATCCGCTGTATGGCAGCGCACCGACCGCCGAGGAGTTCTACGGCGTGGCCCTTGGCACGCTGGCACCGCGCGGTGAGCACGGCGTGTTGGTGGTGGGGCTCGATAGTTTGCAGCGTATGACGTCCAACCCCTTCTACGCCTATTTGCGCGAGCGCATCGACGAAGACTTGTAGGTGGCCCGGTGCGCACGGCGTCCGACCGTAGGGTGCGCACCGTGCGCTCCGAGTGGATTGAGGGGTTACAACCGGAAACGTCCGACCAGGCCATCGAGCTGGGTCGACAGCGCCTGCAAATCGCTGCTGGCCTGGTTGAGCTGATCGGCGATATGGGTGGTGCCCACGGTCAGCTCGTTGATGTCGACGATATTGCGGTTGATCTCTTCCACCACGCTGGACTGTTCCTCGGTAGCGGTGGCGACCTGGATGTTCTGGTCGCTGATCTGGCCGATATGGCTGTTGATCTGTTCCAGCGCCACCGACGCCTTGCTCGCGTACTCCACCACCAGCGCGCTCTGCCGTTGCCCCTTGGCCATGGCCTCGACGGCCGAGCGTGATTCGTTCTGCAGGCGGTCGATGACTTGCTGGATTTCCTCGGTGGAGGCGCCGGAACGGCTGGCCAGGGTGCGTACCTCGTCGGCCACCACGGCAAAGCCACGACCCTGTTCGCCGGCGCGCGCCGCTTCGATGGCGGCGTTGAGGGCGAGCAGGTTGGTCTGCTCGGAAATGCTGCGAATGGTGTTGAGCGTGGTGCTGATGGCGTTGGTCTGCGCGGCCAGTGCCTCGATCACCTTGGCGGCCTGCTCCAGTTCGCCGTTGAGAGCGTCGACCTGACGATGCGCCTGACTGACCACCGCGCTGCCGTCGCTGGCATGCTGGGTGGCTTCGCGGGCGACCTCTGCGGCGTTCTCGGCGTTGCGCGCGATCTCGTTGACGGTCGAGCCCAGCTCGTTGATGGCGGTGGCCACCTGCACCGTGCGATCGCTTTGTGCGGTGCAGTTGCCTTGCGTCAGGCGTGCGCGTTCGGCCACATCGCGGGCCATGCCCGAGAGCTGACGCGAGTTGTCGGCGAGCTGGCGCATGGCGCCGTGCACCTTGTCGATGAACTGGTTGAAGCTACGGGCGATCTCGCTCAGCTCGTCCTGGCCGTGCAATTCGATGCGGGTGTCCAGGGCCAGGTTGTCGGCGGCCTGGCCCAGGCTGCTCTGCAACACCGCCACACGGCGACGTAGCTGCACCACGATCAGCCAGGACATGATGATCGACACCAGCAGGCCGGTGGCGATGATGGCGATCTGGCGGGTCAGGCCATCGTCATAGCTCTGCGCACTGTGCAGGTTCTGCTGCTCGGCCTGCTCGAGCAGGGCGTCGAGCAGGTCGTTGGCGCCCTGGCGCATCACCCCGTAGGTCTTGGCGTACTGATCGCGGTAAATCTGCTGCGCCTTGGCCATGTCGCCAGCGTCGAAGGCGGCAAGCATCGGGTTCAGTTCGTTGCTGACCATGGCTTCGAACTGATCGAGCAATTGCTGCGCCTGGGCCTTGCGCTCCGGGTTGACCTGGGCGGCCACGGCCTGACGCATCGCCTCGCGCATGCCGGGCACGTCCTCGTTGCGGGCGTCCTGTACGCGGGATTTCACACCGCGCTCGTCGCGCAGCGGGGTTTCCTGCAGCAGCATCATGTCGAGCCCAACGCGCATGCGCGGGATGCGTGAGGCGACCTCGGCCATGGCGCGCATGGGCGCAGCCGTATTGAGATAGAGCACCTCCGTGTCCCGATGCATGCTCGACATGCTGCTCAGGCTGGTCAGCGCCACCAGCAGCAGGGCGATGCAGGGAATCGCCACCGCGATGATCAGGCGGGTTTTCAAAGAGAGGGCGTCGAGACGCATGGGAATACTCCATTTCGAGATAGGGCGCAGGGCGACGCTCAGCCTATCGGGCCGATGTTGCCGCTCCTGTATCGGCAGCGATGGCCAGGTGCATGAGGGCAAAGACGAGCGCTTTGACGAAAAGGAGTAGGCCGGCACAGCTGCCGGCGCAGAAGGGGTGATGGCCGCCGGCGAGGTCGGCCATCAGGGTCAGGCCTGCAGCAACGCATCCAGTTCGCCGCCACGTTCCAGTGCGGCGAGGTCATCGAAGCCACCGACATGATGCTCGCCAATGAATATCTGCGGCACGCTGCGGCGGTTGCTGCGTTGCAGCATTTCCGCCAGCCGCTGCGGCGAACTGCCCACGTCGATTTCCTCGTAGGTCACGCCCTTGCGCCTCAGCAGGGTCTTGGCATTGACGCAGTAGGGGCAGTGTCCGGTGGTGTAAAGAGTGACGGCTTGCATGGCGCACCTCCTGTCTTGTCAGACGGCTGCGGGTGGAAAGTCGACAGCGGTTTCGGCCAGGTTGTTGAGGTAGTTGGTCAGCGTCATCAGGGCGACGTTGGCCACTACTTCGACGATGGAGGCGTCACTCAGCCCGGCATCGCGCGCGGCTTGCAGTTGCGCATCGCTGAGGCGGCCGCGGCTGTCGATGATCTGCCGGGTCAGGCGCGCCACGGCATCGAACTCGCCATCACGGGCGCTGCGGATATCCGCTGCGCTCAGGCCGGCCTTGCCGGCGAACAGGCTGTGCGCAGCCAGGCAGTATTCGCAGCCGTTGACCTGCGAGCTGGCCAGTGCCACCACTTCGCGCGCCTTGGCGTTCAGCGTGCCCTTGCCCAGCGCCTGAGACAGTGCCAGGTAGCCGCTCAGCGCGGCCGGGGCGTGGGCCAGGGTGGCGAAGGTGTTGGGGATGAAACCGAGTCCCTTGCGGATGCCTTCCAGTTGCGCCTGGGCGCTGGCAGCGGTGTGTTCGAAGGGCAGTGCGGTGATACGCGTCATGGTGATTCTCCAGTCTTGGGTGAGGGCCTGTTGTTCAAGCCTGGAGCCATGCTAGTGAGTAGAACTGGCTTTTCGGATTCAGATCGTCGATGTTATGCGACAGATCGTCCAGAGTGCGAGATGACCATGGATCGCCTGTCCAACCTGCTGCATCACTTCAACCTGCACGCCAGCACCTTTCACCGGGGCGGCTTCTGCGGCACCAGCAGCCATGGCGAGCAGGAGCCACATGGCTACATTCACCTGCTGCGCGCCGGGCGCATCAACTTTCGCGAGGGCAATGGCCGCGAGCTGCGCCTGGAAGAGCCGAGCCTGATGCTGGTGGCCAGGCCGCGTCTGCACCAGATGAGCGCCAGCGAGGCCGATGGTGCCGAACTGGTCTGCGCCACCCTGGCCTTCGATGGCGGCATCGACAATCCGCTGTCGCGGTCGCTGCCGGGCGCCATCGTCAAACCGCTGCGCGAGTTGCCGAGTCTGAGCGGCTGCCTGGACTGGCTGTTCGCCGAGGCGGCGGGGGAGGATTGTGGGCGTGAGCTGGTGCTCAACCGCCTGTTCGAGTTGATGGTGATCCAGCTGCTTCGGCACTTGATGAACAGCCGCGAGCTGGCCTCGGGGATGATGGCGGGCCTGGCCGAGCCACGTCTGGCGCGAGCGCTCAATCAACTGCACGAGAGGCCGCAGCATGGCTGGTCGGTGGCCGAGCTGGCGGCGCTGGCCGGCATGTCGCGCGCCAGTTTCGCTGCGCATTTCCACGACGTGGTCGGTGCTACGCCGGCCGATTACCTGGTGGGCTGGCGCGTCAGCCTGGCGCAGAAGCGCCTGCGCGAGGGCCGGCCCATGGCGCTGATCGCCGACGAGGTCGGCTATGAAAGCCCCTCGGCCCTGGCCCGCGCATTTCGCCGCAAGGTGGGGGCGAGTCCCAGCGAGTGGCTGAAGCAGGCGGGTTGAGGGTTGAATCCTGTCGCCACCGGGCTCGACCGACGTGTCGCGATGGTGCATGGTGGCGCCCCATGTCGTCAGCTCCGAGAGTGCGCTCCATGTTCGAAATCCAAACCATCGACCCGGCCTATTACCGTCAGCAGACTCGCCGCAGCACCGTGGTGATCGCGCTCATCTTCTTGGCGCTGGCCATGCTCTGCGCCACGCTGAGCACGCAGGCGTTCGGCACGCCCGGTGGCGACAACTTCAAGTGGAACATGCTCGGTGTGCTGGCGGGGCTCGGCCTGACCCTTGCCCTGGTGCGTCAGCGACTCTGGTCGCGGCCGTTCATGGCGCCGGCCGTCTACGGCTGGCGACTCAAGCGCAGCCTGATGCGTGTCACCAACGTCATGCATCACGTCAAGGCGGGCGTGGCGCAGGGCGATGACAGCGCGATGAAGCTGCTGCGCTTCTACCACCTGGGGGTGAGTCAGATGCATCAACTCGATGGCAACTCCAGCGAGCTGAGCCAGATGGTGGGCGAGATCGACAGCCATCGCGAGGCGATGGAGCAGCAGGGGCTGGACATCGAGCAGACGCGGCTCGACGTGGCGTGGCTGGAGCGGGTCAAAACGTTTAGCTGAACACTTCCTGTCGATCCTGGGTTGGGGTCACAATGACTTTAAAGCTGTCATTGTGACTCGATTTCCTTGTTGTCATTAGTACCTGTTTTTTCTTATCTATCTGTTTTTGATAGAGAAAATACATGGCACAGAATCTGACTCTCTCCGGGTGCAATGCCCATTACAGGAGAAATCAGATGAAATCCATTGCCTTGCTTGCCCTTTCCCTCGGCCTTGCGGCTGCCAATGTTCTGCAGGCTGCCGAAGTGGTGGCCGAACGTGAAGAAAACTCGGTGGGTGCCGGTTTCGGAGGTTTTTCCGGCCTGATGCTGGGCGCCGCCGCGGGTGGCCCTGTCGGTGCGCTGGTCGGTGGTGCAGCCGGGCTCTGGACCGGTGCGCAGGTTCAGGCTGCCACTGGCAATAGTGGAACCGCCTATGTGGTGCGCCACGAAGGCGGTCGTGAGCAGTGGGTGCGCTCGCCCAGGGAGCGCTTCGCGCTGGGTCAGCAGGTGGAGATGAATGGCATCCGCCTGCAGGCGCAGTAAGCCGATTTCAGCGCGGCTCGAGCGAGTCGCGGCACTCACTCTCTTTTCACTTCGAGGAACGTCATGAGTACGAATGTTCAGGGTCGTCTGGCCGTCGTCACCGGGGCCAGTTCGGGTATCGGCCTGGCGGTGTGTGATCTGTTGCTGCAGCGCGGCGCGCGCGTGCTGGCTTTCTCACGGCGTCTGGGTGCGCTGGAAGCGCTGCAGGCGTTGTACCCCGATCAGCTGCATTGGTGCGCGGGCGATGTCACCGATATCGATGCGCTGCATGTGCTGGCCGAGCGGGCGGGGCGGCTCGGTGCCGTCGACTATCTGGTGCCCAATGCCGGGATCGCACGCTTGGCATCGGGCTGCGACATGCAGGCGTTCGAGCAGCAGTGGCGGGTCAACGGCGCCGGTGCAATCAATACCTTTCAGGTGCTCAAACCGCATCTGGCACGGCCTGCATCGGTGGTGTTCATCAGTACCTTCCTGCGTCAACTCGGTTTCGCCGGGCTTGGCGGTTACATCGCCAGCAAGGCAGCACTCTCGGCGCTGGTGCGCAGTCTGGCGCTCGAGCATGCCGCTGAAGGCTTGCGGCTCAATCTGGTTTCGCCAGGGCCGACGGCGACACCGATCTGGAACAGCCTGGGCCTGGCCGACGATGCCTTGGCGGGCGTTGCCAGTGAGGTCAGCAGGCGCCTGGTCGACGGCGAGTTTCTCGATCCGCAGGCGATTGCCGAGGTGGTGCTGTTTCAGCTGAGCAATGGTGCGCGCGGCGTCCATGGCCAGGATTGGTTGGTGGACAAGGGCTACACCCTGCAATGAGCCAAGCCGGGGCGGCAGGGCCGCCGCCCCGACTCGACATATCCGCTGACATTCCGCGTGGCACATCTCCAGCGCTGAAAGGCTCTTGAAAGGTTCGCCTCTTAGCCTCCGTACACGCTTTTCGCGTGCCTATAAGAAAAAGAGGGGATAGCGCTGTGTTGACCTTGATTGGTCTGCTGACCATCTTCAGCCTGGTTGTGCTGCTGCTCATCGGGCGCATGTCGCCTGTTCTGCCATTGATCGTGGTGCCCTTGCTGGGTGCTCTGGCCGCGGGCTTTGGCCCGGAGGCGATTTCCGGCTTCTTCACCGCTGGCATCGGCCGCGTGACGGCGATTGCCACCATGTTCGTGTTTGCCATCACCTTTTTCGGCGTGCTGCAGGACACAGGTCTGTTCAGGCCCCTGATCAATGGCATGGTGCGCCTGACCCGCGGCAACGTGATCGCGGTGACCGTCGCCACGGCGGTGATCGGCATGCTGGCGCACCTCGACGGCGCTGGTGCCACCACCTTCCTGCTCACCGTTCCCGCCTTGCTGCCGCTGTACAAGCAGTTGCGCATGAGCCCGTACCTGATGCTCCTGCTGTTGGCCATTGGTGCCGGCATCTTCAACATGCTGCCCTGGGCCGGGCCGCTGGGGCGCGCCTCGGCAGTGACCGGCATCGAAGTCACCGAGCTGTGGCGTCCGTTGATCGCGGTGCAGGGTATTGGCGTCGTGCTGTTGGTTGCCCTGGCGGCGCTGCTGGGCTGGCGTGAGCAGCGACGTATCGCGGCCGGCACGACCGGGGACGAAGGCGTACTGGTGGAAACCAGCACCGACCTGCATGAGCCGAGCGCCGAGGAGCGCGACTTGGAGCGCCCGCGTCTGCTCTGGGCCAACTCTGTGCTGTTCCTGGTGGTGCTGGTCTCGCTGTTCTCTGGCGTGCTGCCGTCCGGCTATATCTTCATGATCGGCCTGTGCCTGGCGCTGCTGATCAACTATCCGGGCGGCAAGGCGCAGATGCAGCGCATTTCCGCCCATGCCCCGGCAGCCTTGAGCATGGGCATGATCATCCTGGCGGCGGGCTCGATGCTGGGCATCTTCACCGGTACCGGCATGCTCACCTCCATCGCCCAGGACCTGGCGCAGGTATTGCCGGCGCCGCTGGTGGGGCAGATGCACATCGTGCTCGGTCTGTTCGGCCTGCCGATGGAGCTGATGCTGAGCACCGACGCCTATTACTTCGGCCTGCTGCCCGTGACGCTGGAAGTGGTCGGCGCCCAGGGCGTCGAGCCGGCCAGCGTGGTCTACGCGCTGACCATCGGCAACATCATCGGCACCTTCATCAGCCCGTTCTCGCCGGCGCTGTGGCTGGCACTGGGTCTGGCCGGGCTGGATCTGGGCCGGCACATTCGCTACTCGCTGTGGTGGATGTGGGGTTTCTCGCTGCTGCTGTTCGGTGCGGCCTGGGCGCTCGGGTTGTTCTAGACCGGGGACGCTCTGCAGTGCCTCTCACGCCCGGGCTTGCCCCGGGCGTTTTGCATCTGGAGGTCGGCGTTAGCTGATTTCCACCTGGTAACGGAAGTTCTCCGCTGCAGCGCGTGACAGGCGATATTCCAGCGGCGTGCGGTCGTAGCCCAGTGCGGTGCGTTCGATCACCACGCTCGGGCTGGCCTCGGCTACATCCAGGGCGGCAGCGAGCTCGGCATCGGCTGCAGAGACGGTGAGGGTCTCCTGGGCCGAGGCAATGCGCTGGCCGCAGTGCTGCTCGTAGAAGGGATAGAGCAGTTGCGGGAACTCGTCGGCGGCGATGTCCAGCAAAGCGCCGAAGCGCGACGCCGGCAGCCAGATACGTTCGTGGAACAGCGGCCGGCCGTCGATCAGGCGCAGGCGCTGGAGGAATATGCAGGGGTCGCCTTCGCTCAGTTTCAGCGCCTGGCTGGCGGCCGCGTCGGCAGGCACCTGGCGGCAGTCGAGAATACGGCTCTGTGGCACCTGAGACTGGCCGCTGGCGTTGACCTGACGGAAGAAGCGGAACAGCGAACCGTCGAAATTCGGCCGCCGCACGAAGGTGCCACGACCCTGGGCGCGCAGCAGCAGGCCTTCTGCGACCAGTGTCTCCACCGCCTTGCGTACCGTACCCACGGCCACGCCGTAGTGGCGTGTCAATTCCGCCTCGGTCGGGATGGCCTCGCCGGGCAGCCATTCGCCAGCGGCGATCTTGCCCAGCATCTCGTCGCGTAACCGCTGATACAGCGGCAGGCGTTCGTCCTGTCCCAGAGCCGTGGTGCTCATAAACCTCCAATCCAAAAGTCGACCGGCCGTCACTCTACCACTGCCTCGGCGATTGACAGCATCCGATCTCTGTAGATACAGTCATCTAATCATATATATGTTTAGATGTTTCATAAGAAGGAGTCGCTCGTACCGGCCGGCTCGAACAAGAATCGACAGAGGTATCGCTTCGTGACGCCCATGCCTTATGCCGCAATCACCGGCATCGACACCCATGCGCACATCTTTCGCCAGGACCTGCCCATGGTTCCCGGCCGCCGCTACAGCCCCAGTTATGACGCCACCGTGGAACAGTACCTGGCGCAACTGGACGCTTGCGGGCTGTCCCACGGTGTACTGATCCAGCCCAGCTTTCTCGGCACCGACAACCATTACATGCTCGCGGCGTTGCAGCGTTTCCCGGAGCGTTTGCGTGGCGTTGCGGTGGTCGACGCGCAGGTCAGCGATGCCGAGCTGGACGAATTGGCCGCCGCGGGTGTGGTGGGCATACGCCTGAACCTGATCGGCAAGGTGCTGGAGGACTACACGGGGCCGGCCTGGAACGGCCTGTTCCGCCGCCTGGCGCGACGCGGCTGGCAGGTGGAGATCCAGCGTGGTTTCGACGATCTGGCGCTGATCGTGCCGGCGATTCTCGAGTCCGGCGTCACCCTGGTGATCGATCATTTCGGCCTGCCGGCACCGAGCGTGCAACTGGACGCTGCGCAGCATCACGCCTTCTTCGATCTGCTCGGCCAGGCGCCAGTGTGGATCAAGCTGTCGGCGGCCTATCGCAGCCAGTCCGATCTGGCCCGCGCCCAGGCCATCGAAGCGCGCCTGCGTGAGGCCTGCGGTGGAGCAGGGCGCTTCCTCTGGGGCAGCGATTGGCCTAACACCCAGTTCGAGTCGCAGACCCGCTACGATCAGCAATTCGCGCTGCTCGAGGCCCTGCTGCCCAACCCCGAGGAGCGCCGACGCGTTCTGGTGGATAACCCCGCAACCCTGTTCGGTTTCGCCTCGGCGTAACCGTCGCTCACATCAGAACAACAAAAGGAGTCAAACCATGATGAGCCTGCTCGTCGTTGCCGCGATCGTCCTCGCCGTCGCGCTGGGGTACACCACCAAGATCAATATCGGCCTGTTCGCCATTGCCTTCGCCTACCTGCTGGGCTGCTTCGGCATGGGCATGAGCCCGGGCGACATCATCAACATGTGGCCGCTGAAGATCTTCTTCGTGATCTTTTCGGTCTGCCTGTTCTATAGCTTCGCCACCGTCAACGGCACCCTGGAAAAACTCGCCGGGCATCTGCTGTATCGCTGCCGTGGCGTGCCGCACTTGTTGCCGTACGCGATCTTCGTGACCGGTAGCGTGATTTCCGGCATGGGCGCCGGTTATTACACGGTGCTGGCCTTCATGGCGCCGCTGACCCTGCTGCTGTGCCAGCGCACCGGCATGAGCCTGATTCTCGGCGGTATGGCGGTGAACTACGGCGCGCTGGCCGGGGCCAATTTCGTTTCCAGCCAGAGCGGCATCATCTTCCGCGGGCTGATGACCAGCGCCGGGATGCCCGAGAGCGAGGCCTTCGTCAATGCCCTGGCAATCTTCGCCAGCACGGCGATCATCCCGGTGCTGGTGATTTCCGCCTTCGTCTTCCTCGGCGGCCATGGACGCAACCTGAAGAATGCCGTGATCAATGCCGACCTGCCGCAAGCCTTCAATCGCGAACAGAAACTGACCCTGCTGCTGACCGTGCTGATGATGGTAGTGGTGCTTGCCGCGCCCCTGGCGCTGCTGGCCTTCCCGGACAACGCCACGGTCAGGTTCATCAACAGCAAGGTGGACATCGGCCTGATCGCCAGCGTGTTCTCGGTGATCGCCTTGCTGCTCAAGCTGGGGGACGAGCGCAAGGCCATCGCTTCCGTGCCCTGGGCCACGCTGATCATGATCTGCGGCGTCGGCATGCTGATTACCGTAGCGATCAAGGCCGGCACCATCGACGCCCTGGCGTCCTGGATCAGCGGCAACATCCCGCCGCTGATGATTCCGCTGGCATTCGGTGTGGTGGCGGCGCTGATGTCGATCTTCGCCAGCACGCTCGGTGTGGTGACGCCGGCACTGTTCCCCATGGTGCTGCCGTTGGCAGCGTCGATGTCGATCGATCCGATGATCATCTTCATCGCCATCGTCGTAGGCGCCCAGGCCACCTCGATTTCGCCGTTCTCCTCCGGCGGCAGCCTGTTGCTCGGCTCCTGCACGGACGACAAGGTACGCTCGGGCTTGTTCTCGCAACTGCTGCTGCGCGCCGCGCCCATCGGTTTCGTCGCGGCGATGCTGTTCAACCTGGCGCTGACCTTCCTGTTCTGATGAAAAAAGCCCCGGCATCGAGAGGTGCCGGGGCTTGATGTTGCGTGTCGCCTTATTTGGAGCAGTTGCCTTTTCGGGCCAGTTCCAGTTCCGCGATGTCCTCTTTGCCTTCCTTCTCGTCGACCAGTTCCAGGTTGGCGCCGCCCACGAATACGCCCATCTTGATGTACTGCTTGATGAAGTAGTTCTTGCCGCTTTCGGTCTTGACCAGCAGGTCGTTGGGCGAGAACTCGGATTCGGTGGAGATCTTGTGCTCCATGTCGCCCTTGACCTGCTCGTAGAAGAAGACATTCGGTGCGGATTCACCGATGCATGTGTCGTCGACCCAGATGTCTTTCTTCAGTGCAGTGCCTGCGCCCGAGTTGCGGTAAATGTACAGACCGGCATTGCCGGGAGCAGGGGCCGCAAAGCGCTTGGCTTCTGCAGAGGCGTTCTTGTCTTCCATTGGGACTGAGGCACAGCCGACGAGCAGCGATGAGGCAAAGGCGGCCAGGACCAGTTTCTTCAGCATGATGACTCCAAATAACGATGGATGATGTGCACGGCAAAGTGGCAGCACGGATCTGGATGTTCAGCCGTGGCGAGCTATCGGGAAGGGAGTAGGAGTTGCACGAGGGAGTGGGCTTTGCCTGTACGCATCATGCGCATGCTCGAATTCCATTTCCTTGATGGCCTGTTGCCATGCCGGTGGCAAAGATATCCCGCTGTCCGGGTGCGAGCAAGCGCCTTTCGCTATTTCAGTCGATAGCGTCGCAAATCATCCTGGCTCAGCAGGCGCAAGCGCCCCAATGGGGCCTGGTAGATCGCTTCGGCCAGGCTGATGTCGACGCCCATGTCGCGAAAGTACCTGGCCGGGCTGAACGGCTGGCTGCTATGGGCGGCCTGTGCCAGCGCCGAGTCACCAGCGGGGAAGGGTGGTCGGCGCAGGGCAACGTGGCCGTTGACGGTGCGCTTGCTGCCGGCAGCGAGCAGATAGATGCAACTGCCCTGGCACAGTCCGCCGGAAGGCACCAGCGCCTCGAAGCCGGTTTCGCGCAGCAGGCGACCCATGCGGATGGCCTCCGGCGCGCTGCCGCCGATGCTGTCGAGCAGCACGATCTTGCGCGTGTGCTTGCCCGGATTGGCGCGCAAACCCTGCAGCAGTTTCTCGTAGTCGCCGGGCACGATCTCTTCGGAAATCTTCGCCGCCAGCAGGCCGGCATTGGCCTCTACCTCCACCTGAGCGTGGGCGGTCAGGGCGGTGAACAGAGCTGTGCCGATCAGGGCGAATCGTAAACGCTGGGCAATCATCGGGCGGGTTACGCGATAGTGGCTCGGGACGTAGACGATACCTGCCGGCGCACGCTCTCGCACCTCTCAGATTGCTGCGTTCTGGCGCTGCACCTGCCACGCCCAGGCGAACAGCAGCAGGCCGCCGATGGCGGTGGCTGCGCCGATGTAGCCGGTCACCGTCCAGCCCATGCCGGCGCTGATGGCCAGGCCGCCGAGCCAGGGGCCGAGCGCGTTGGCGACGTTGAACGCGGCATGGTTGGACGCGGCAGCGAGTGTCTGTGCGCCGGTAGCGACGTCCATCAGGTGGGTCTGCAGGGCCGGGCCGAGGGCGATCATGGTGCCCAGGGCGAAGATCGCCGGCAGGAGGGTCCACAGGCTGTGCGCGGCGAACGGGAAGGCCAGCAGCACCAGCGTGCTCCAGGCCAGAATCCAGGCCACGGCGCGCAGGCGCAGACGGTCGAACAGCCAGCCGCCGGCACTGTTGCCGACGATGCAGCCGGCGCCGAACACGCCCATGGCCAGGGGAATCCAGCCGGGCCCGACCTGAGTGACGTGAAGCAGGGTCGGCGCCATGTAGCTGAACACGCAGAACATCCCGGCAAAACCGATGGAGCCGATGCCCAGGGCCAGCCAGATCGGCGCGCGGTTGAAGGCGCGCAGTTCGCCCGACGGGCTGCTGCGCTGCTCGTGCGGGTCGGCCGGGAGAAAGATCGCCACCATGGCGATGGTGGTGATGGCGATGATGCCGACCAGGGCAAAGGCGTAGCGCCAGCTCATGAACTGGCCGAGCCAGGTAGCCAGCGGGTTGCCGATCAGGATGGCCACGGTGAGGCCGGCCAGCACCCGGCTCACGGCCTTGGCGCGCTTATGTGGCGGCGCCATCGAGGCGGCCACCAGCATGGCGATGCCGAAGTAGGCACCGTGCGGCAGGCCGGCGATGAAGCGGAACATCAGCAGCGGCTCGTAGCTCGGTGCCAGGGCGCTGGCGAAGTTGCCGAGGGCGAAGCAGCCCATCAGCAGCAGAAGCAGGATGCGCCGTGGCAGGCGCGCGCCGAGCAAGGCCAGCACCGGTGCGCCGACCACCACGCCCAGGGCATAGGCACTGATCACGTGGCCGACCTGCGGCTCGCTGACGCCGAGATCGGCCGCGACGTTGGGCATCAGGCCCATGATGGCGAACTCGCCGGTGCCGATGGCGAAGCCGCCGAGCGCGAGGGCAAGTTGAATGAGAAGGATCGCGCCCGGCGACAGACTCGTCGCGGCGTCGGATGCAGAACTGTTCATGAGTGACCTGGAAGGGGGGAGAAGCAAGCGCGCGATTATAATCTCCCAGCGCCTTGCTTGGGTATTGGCGGCCGCTCTATTTCGGGCCTGGAGACGAGTGGTCGGAGGCGTTGAGGGTCTTCACGTAGTCAACGAAGGCGCGCAGAGGCGCCGGTACGTGACGCCTGCTGTGGTAGTACAGGTAGGGGCCGTCGAAATGCTGCCACCAGTCATGCAGGAAGGGTTGCAACTGGCCGCTGGCGAGGTGCGCCGCGATGTATTCCTCGAAGGTGTAGAGGATGCCGTGGCCGGCGCAGGCCGCTGCGATCAGCAGGTCCTGCGACGAGCTCACCAGCCGGCCTTCGGGAGCGATGCGCAGGGTGCGTCCATCCTGCTCGAACTCCCATACGCCGAGCTTGCCGCTGGCGAATCGGTAGCCGAGCAGGCGATGTTCGCTCAGTTCGCTGGGGTGTTGCGGCGTGCCATGGCGCTGCAGGTAGCCGGGCGCAGCGACCGCCATGAAACACTGGCGACGCGGCCCGATGGGGATGGCGATCATGTCCTTGGCCAGGCTTTCCTCGTAGCGAATGCCAGCGTCGTAACCAGCGCCGATCACGTCGATGAAGGTGTTGTCCATGTTCACCTCCAGCGCGATGCCGGGGTAGCGCGCGAGAAAGCCGTCCAGCAGTTGCGGCAGGATGTGCCGCGCGATCACGCCGGGCACATGCAGGCGCAGCGAACCGACCGGATGTTGCGGATCTTCCTGCAGATCGTTGAGTGCCGCGTTGATCTCGTCCAGCGCAGGGCGCAGACGTTCAAGCAGGCGTGCGCCGATTTCCGTCGGCGTCAGGCCGCGTGTGGTGCGGTTGAGCAGGCGCACGCCCAACTCCTTTTCCAGGCGGCGCACGCAATCGCTCAGCGACGAGGCCGACATGCCACGGCGCTGCGCCGCGACGCGAAAACCACCGGCCTCAACCACGGCAGCGAACAGGGCGATATCGGACAAGTTGGGTTGGCGCATGGGCGTCGGCTGTGTGATGACGAAGGGATTGATAATGCGGCGCAGCGGCCGCTTTGCCAATCCTGAGGAGCGTCTGCAGGGATGTAGCCCGGATGAAATCCGGGAATGCACACCAGCGGCCCCGGATTGCATCCGGGCTACGCTTCGCGCCCGCGAAACATCGGGTAACTGTCCGCCTGACCGTATGCGCTGTTCGGCTTTGGACGGCTTATCGTACGCGCCGTCTGCCCGCACCCTATGTCCTGTAACTGCGCCTGCTCTGGCGCATCGAGTCAACGGACACGAGGAATCAGTCGATGGACAAGAAGCATGCTGTGGGGCGAGGCCATTCGCGTCGTGATGCCCTGAAACTGTTCGGCATGGTAGGCGGCAGCCTGGCCTTGCACGGGGTGTTGGGCGGTGTACCGACATTCGCCTGGGCCAATACCTCACCGGGATGGCAGGCAAGCGACATGCCGGCGCTGACTGGCAAGCGCATGCTGGTCACCGGCGGCACCAGCGGCATGGGCTTCGAGGATGCCCTGGCCCTGAGCGGGGCCGGCGCGCAGGTGATCATCGCCGCGCGCAATGGACAGCGCGGCGCCGAAAGCATCGCGCGTATTCGTGCCCAGGTGCCGGATGCACGCGTGCGTTTCGAGCAGTTGGATCTGGCCGACCTGGCTTCGGTGCGCAGCCTGGCCCAGCGTCTGAATGCCGAGGGCGAGGGGCTGGACGTGCTGATCAACAACGCCGCGATCATGGCGCCGCCTCAGCGCGGCGTATCACGCGATGGCTTCGAGATGCAGCTGGCGACCAACTTCCTTGGCCATTTCGCGCTCACCGGCCTGCTCCTGCCATCGCTGCGCCAGTCGCCCGATCCGCGCGTGGTGATGCTGGCGAGCATTGCCGTGAATCGCGGCCGCATCAATTTCGATGACTTGCAGTCCGAGCGCGACTACAACCCTTACGCCGCCTACGCCCAGTCGAAGCTGGCCTGCCTGATGATGGCCTTCGAGCTGCAGCGGCGCAGCCTGGCCAATGACTGGGGTATTCGCAGCGTCGCCGCGCACCCTGGCGTGGCTGTGACCGAGCTGGTCGAGCGGGGGCCAGGGCTTGAAAGCGAGTTCGCTCAGCAGTGGGCCAAGGATCGCGATGTCTATCACTCGGCGGCGCAGGGCGCGCTGTCGTCGCTGTTCGCGGCGACGGCTGCCGAGGCCGAGGGCGGTCGCTACTACGGACCGACCGGCGCAGAGGAAAAACGCGGCCCACTGGGCCTGGCCAAGGTGCCGGAGGCTGCGGCGGACGCCGATGATGCGGCTCGCCTGTGGTCGGTAGCCGAGCGTCTGACGGGCGTCAGGTACGGCTGAGTCATGCCGGCGCGCTGTACCGGCGCGCCCTTTCGAGGAATTTCGCATGTCATCGTCAACGATGGCGCAGCGTGTGGCCGTGGCCATCAACGCGCAGCGCAACGAGCTGTGGCCGGCGCTGGCCGGTTTCACGCTGTTTTTCTGCCTGTTCTCGGGCTACTTCATGCTGCGGCCGATCCGCGAGGCGATGGGCATCGTCTCGGGGGTGGAGAACCTGCAATGGCTGTTCACCGCCACCTTCGTGGTGATGCTGATCGCGGTGCCGTTGTTCGCCTGGCTGAGTTCGCGGGTGCCGCGCATTCACTTCATCGACTGGGTGTATGGCTTCTTCACCCTGAACCTGGCGTTGTTCGCCCTGTTGTTCTTCAGTGCCGAGGAGAGCGTGTGGTTGGCGCGCAGCTTCTACGTGTGGATTTCGGTCTATAACCTGTTCGTCGTATCGGTGGCCTGGAGCCTGATGGCTGACGTGTTCGACAGCGAACAGGCCAAGCGACTGTTCGCCTTCATCGCCGCCGGTGCCAGTGTTGGCGGCCTGGTCGGCCCGGCACTGAGTGCCTTGCTGGTGAGCACGCTGGGGCAGAGTGGGTTGATTCTGCTGGCCGCTGTGCTGCTGGCCGTGGCGCTGTCGCTCAAGCAGGTGCTGATGCGCTGGCGCGAGCTGGGTGGCGCAGGGCGTGCCGGTGCCGTGCGGGCGGAAAGCCCGCGGCGCCCGGTGCCGGGCAACCCGTTCAGCGGCCTGATGCGCGTGCTGTCTTCGCCCTACCTGTTCGGCATCGCCGGTTTCGTGATCCTGCTCGCCACGGCCAGTACCTTTCTCTACTTCGAGCAGGCCCGCCTGGTGGCCGAGCTGTTCCCGCAGCGCGCCGATCAGGTGCGGGTGTTCGGGGCCATCGATTTCGTGGTGCAGGCCGGGGCGCTGTTTGCCCAGCTGTTCATCACCGGGCGCATCGCGCGGCGCCTGGGCGTGCGGGTGTTGCTGGCCTGCGTGCCGCTGCTGGTGTGCGTCGGCTTCATCGGCCTGGCCTTGATGCCGACCTTCGCCATGCTGGCGGCGCTGATGATCGTCCGGCGTATCGGTGAATACGCCTTCGTGCGGCCAGGGCGGGAAATGCTCTTCGCGCCGCTGGATGCCGAGAGCAAGTACAAGGCGAAGAACTTCATCGACACCGTGGTCTATCGCGCGGGCGATGCCATGAGTGGCTGGCTCAAGAGCCTGCTCGACATGCTGGCCCAGGGCGCCTGGCTGGTGGCGTTGGTGGGCGCTGCCTGTGCGGCGCTGTGGGGATTGCTCGGCTGGTACCTGGGCGGCCAGGCCGATCAGCGCAGTGTCGAGCAGCAATTGGTGGCGACCCGTTAGCTCAGCGCAACGCTGCCGTTGCAGCGATGCGGGAGTCGATGGCCGACTCCCGCAACCGCATCAGCCGCGTGCGGGAATGTTCAGGCCGCGCTGAACGGCCGGGCGGGCGAGGAAGGCATCGAGCACGCGGCGCACGTTGGCGAAGCGTTCGAACTGCACCAGATCGCCGGCCTTGTAGAAGTCCACCAGGCAGCGCACCCAGGGCAGCACGGCGATATCGGCAATGCTGTACTCGCCCATGATCCAGTCGCGGCCTTGCAGGCGCTGATCGAGAACGCCGAGCAGGCGCGCGGATTCTGCGACGTAGCGATCACGCGGGCGTTTGTCCTCGTACTCGGCACCCGCGAATTTGTGGAAGAAACCGAGCTGGCCGAACATCGGGCCCAGGCCGCCCATCTGCCACATCAGCCATTGAATCGTCTCGTAGCGGGCAGCGGCGTCCTGCGGCAGCAGCTTGCCGGTCTTCTCCGCGAGGTAGATCAGAATCGCCCCGGACTCGAACAGCGGCAGCGGATGGCCATTGGGGCCGTTGGGGTCGAGGATGGCGGGAATCTTGTTGTTCGGCGCCAGCGAGAGAAACTCGGGGCTGAACTGGTCGTTGCTATCGAAGCTGACCAGGTGCGGCTCGTAGGGCAGGCCGATCTCTTCCAGCATGATCGAGGCCTTGACCCCGTTGGGCGTGGGCAGCGAGTACAGCTGCAGGCGCTCGGGATGCTGGGCGGGCCATTTACGGGTGATGTGGAAGGGGCTGAGGTCGGTCATGTGGGGTTCCATGTCGAATGGGCCTAAGAGCCTGTTCATGGTCTGCTGCGCGTCGGCGCTACTGCGTTAAAAACAAGCTCGGAATGCTCATTTACCATTCGTAAACTGCGCTTCCTCGCTTGTTTTTGCCTTGTATCGCTCTAGCTCGCGAGATCCTGAACAGCCTCTACGAAAGAGGCGATCAGAACACGAGTGGCCAGAGCGAAGGAAATCGATCCAGCTGCTAGTAGTCATCGACTCGAGCAATCCTGCCTGGTTCCCTGCACGCGAGCGAGGCGGTATGGTGGGTTTTTCATCCACCCGGCACGGAGCCCATCGGCATGAGCCTGCACGGTACTTACGACTCCCAGAACATCTTCGCCTTGATCATTCGTGGCGACTTGCCCTGCTACAAACTCTACGAGGACGACGATGTACTGGCCTTCCTCGATCTGTTTCCGCAATCCAGGGGCCACAGCCTGGTGATCCCCAAGCGCGCTGAGGCGCGCAATATCCTGGAAATCGACGACGCCAGCCTGGCCAAGGTCATGGCCGTGGTGAAGAAGGTCACCCAGGCGGTCGTCGACGAACTGCAACCGGCTGGTGTGCAGGTCGCGCAGTTCAACGGCGCGCCTGCCGGGCAGACGGTGTTCCATATCCACATGCACGTGATCCCGCGCTTCGAGGGCGAGGGGCTGGGTATTCACGCGGCCACCAAGGCCGACCCGGCCGAGCTGGAAGCGTTGCAGGCTCGTCTGGTCAAACGCCTGCAGGGCTGAAGCGGTATTGCCCCGGACGCGTGAATCGGCCGGGGCATCAGGCAACCTGTGGGTTAGCCGTTCTGGTTGCTCAGCCCGCCCCACTCCACGAACCGCACGGCGTGCACGTCGCCCTGGCTGTCGCGGTAGACCAGGACGCTGGGCACTACACCGCTCTTGCGGCTGTTGTCGGTGCGCTGCAGAACCTGGTCGATGTCCAGCTGCATGCCGTACTGGTATTCCTGTACCTCCACTTTGGTGCTGGCAGGTGCTTTCTCGCTGGCGAAGGCGATAGGGGTGAAAGCGGCGAGGAGGGTGGCATTGAGGGCTGCGAATTTCATCCGGGTAATCTCCGATCAGTTGCGCCGAAGTAGGTGGCGCTGGGTTCGGGAGCAATGAAAACACCGCGGCCTTCATTGCAGAAATCGATGCTTGTGCTAGCGAAAATCGCTGCCATCGATACCTTGCCCGCAGGCTTGCCAAGCCCAATACTCAGGCGGCATTCATCTGCCCATGGAGGGCTTCATGCGTTCGATCCTCATCGCTCTACCGCTGTTGCTGTTGGCCGGTTGTTCGTCGTTTCGGGGCGACCCCGAGCATGTCGAACCGGTGCCGGAAGATCGCCTGCTGGCCTTTCAGGAAGCGCAGGCGAACAGTGCGCAGATCGTGGTCAATCGCGACTTCGGGATGATGGGAGGCGGCTGCTTCGTGGCCATCGAGGTGGATCGCAAGGTCGCAGCCCGCATCGGCGTCGGCGAAGTCGCGACCTTCCAGGTGCCGCCAGGCACGCGCGTGGTCGGCATCACACCGGATCGCATGGACGACACCCTGTGCGGCATGGGCCGCCTGCTGCGTGAGGTGGCGGTGCCGGTGAAAACCGGAGAAACCCAGCACCTGCGCATCGTCAGCCAGAACAAGGGTGGCTTCGATATTCGTGCGGACAAGCCTTGAGCATCTGGCTGGGCACGGATAGTTACTCGATCAGTGCACCTTGCCTGTTCGCTGTGGATCCTGTGCCCACCAGATGCGCTCGACGCGACCGATCAGGTTGGCTCGCGGCACGCTGCCCCAGAGGCGACTGTCAGCGGAGTTCCGACGGTTGTCACCGAGCATGAATAACTCGCCATCGGCGATGTGCGTTTCCGCCAGGTTGCCGTAGTCCTGAACCTGAATACCCATTGGTGGTGCCGGGAGCAGGTAAGGCTCGTCCAGCAACTTGCCGTTGATGTAGACGCGATGATCGTGCATCGCCAGACGGTCGCCAGGAAGACCGATGATGCGCTTGACGTAACTGATGTCATTCACCGGGCTTACGAAGACCACCACGTCACCGCGCGCGGGCTGGTTGCCGACATAGGCCCAGGCGCTACCGAGGATGTGGTCGCCCGCCTGCAGGGTGGGAGCCATCGAGTTTGCTGGCACCTTGTAGGGCACATAACCCGTGATGCGCGCTCGCGGATCGAGGGTGGCCGTGCCCAGCGGATTAAGCAGGTAGAAGCCGAGCATCAGCAGGGCGAGCGTAATGAGGCCTGTCCAGAAATTCCAGCGCATGGTCGATCCTTGTACCAATGGGTGCGCCACCATAGTGGAGTAAGCGACGCGTCTGCAAGCCGCTCAGGATCGAGCGAAGCGGGCGGCATAACGGTTAGAATCGTTTGATCGAACAGGGAGAGCAGCTGTGAACGGATTGCCAATCGCGATAGTCGGTGCGGGTACCGCTGGCCTGGCCAGTGCCATATTCCTTGCCCGCCAGGGCTATGCAGTGCGCCTGTTGGAGCGGGTCGAACGTCTGCAGCCGGTGGGCGCCGGCATCCTGTTGCAGCCTTCCGGTCTGGCAATTCTGCAGCGTCTTGGTCTGCTGGCTGAATGCACCGCGCTGGGCGCGCCGGTCAGTCGCCTGTATGGCACCAGCTGCCAGGGGCGGGTGATCCTCGATACCCGTTATCACGACTGGCAGCCAGGCAGCTTCGGCCTTGGTATTCATCGCGGCGTGCTGATGACGGCATTGCTCAATGCTGCGCAGCGTGCGGGCGTGCAGGTGGAAACCGGCGTTGCGGTCAGCCGCTTCGAGCAGGCGAGCGGCCATGTGCGCTTGCTGCGTCAGAGCGAAGCGGGCGATGAGCAACCCCTGGGAGACTTCGCCGCACTGATCCTGGCCGATGGCACGCGTTCGACCCTGCGCACGCAGATGCAGGTACGGCAGTGGTCGCGGCCTTATCCCTGGGGCGCCCTGTGGAGCATGTTGCCGACTTCGCCTGCGACCGAGTCTGGCGAGTTGCGCCAGTGGTATCGCGGCTGCCGCGAGATGTTCGGGCTGATGCCGACCGGCTGCACCCACCAAGCCCGTGAGAAGTCGCTGACCAGCCTGTTCTGGAGCCTGCCACTGAACGAGCATGAGAGCTGGCGCAGCAGCGGGCTGGAGGCCTGGAAAACCCGCGTGCGCAGCCTCGCTGGCGAGGCTTCAGAGGCCTATCTGCAGCAGATCGATGATCCCGCGCAACTGACCCTGGCGGCCTATGCGGACGTGCGCATGCAACGCTGGAACGATGGCCGCGTCCTGGCCATCGGTGATTGTGCCCACGCCATGAGCCCGCAATTGGGGCAGGGCGCCAATATGGCGCTGGTCGATGCCGCTGCGCTGGCCGATGCGCTTGGCAATGCCGGTGACGAGCACCAGCACGGGCTCGACTGGAACGCCATCTTCACCCGCTACGGCGATGCCCGTCGTGATCATCTGCGTTACTACCGCCAGGCCAGCCGCCTGCTCACGCCGCTGTTCCAGTCCAACAGCAACACCCTGGCCGTGCTGCGCGATATCGCTCTGCTGCTCGCTCGGCACAATCGCTTCGGCCGCCAGCATGCGGTCAGCACCCTGGTTGGTGCACGTGGCGGCTGGCTGTGGTCGGGGGCGCAGAAGCGCGAGTTGCATGCCTGGAAGGGTGAGCGCGAGGCCTGGGAGTAGCCTGGCAGCCGGCCGTTCAGTCGCGCTGCAGGTCGAGCAGCGCCTTCTGACTCAGGTCCAGCCACTCCTTGTGCAGCGTGCGGTAGTGCCGGGCGGAGCGGCGGGCGTGGGTCTGGATCTGCTGCAGCAGTTCGGTGGCCTCGTGCTGGCGCCCCAGTCGGCGCAGCAGCAGGGCATGGCGGTAGTTGGCTTCCGGGCTGGCGCTGTAGCTGCCGAGGGCGCGGTATTCCTCTTCGGCCTTGAGGTCGTTGCCCTGGCCTTCCAGCGCGCGGGCATACAGCAGGTGGCCGTCGCTGGAGCGGAAGTCGGGATTGTGGGCGATCAGTTGATCGAGGCTCGCCTGGCAGCCGGCGAAATCAGCCAGGGCGAAACGTGCCCTGGCCAGGCCGAGGAGAATGTCCGGAGCATCGCTGTGGATGCCGCGCAGAGCCGCCTGATAGTGCTGGGCCGCTTCCTCGGCCTGGCCCATGCGCAGCAGCTCATCGGCCAGGTTGACGCGGGTATCGCGGGTGTCACGAATATCCAGTTCATCGCGCAGGGCGCGCAGATGGCGCTGCGGGTCGATGCTGTCGTGCAGGCGGTTGAGCGTTTGCCGGCCGCGTCGGCTGCCGAGCAGGTCCGGCAGCATGATGCCGAGGAAGTAGATCAGGCAGCCAAGCCCGGGCAGGGCGATGATCAGGTACAGCCAGTAGCGTTCCTGGCCACTGCGAACCACGTGAAGGCCGCAGGTGACTTGGCAGGCGATGACCAGCAGGGCGAGCAGAGGCATGGGCGATCCAGTCCTTTGGAGTGCGAGGGGAGGCTTATCAGAGCATGGATCGGCCCTGTTGTCTGGTGACGCATGCACGGCTGTGGCCTACGTCACGTGCTAGGCTGCGCGGCTGATTCCATGTCCATAAGGATGCGTGCATGCCGTCGTCGCTGGAGATTTTCGCCAACCTCTTCTATCTGGTTTCGGTCGTGCTGGCGGCGCGCAACTCGGTGCACACCTGGGCCGTCGGCCTGGTCGGTTGTGTGCTGTTCGGTTGGCTGTTCTTCAGCGTGCAGCTGTATGCCGATGTCACCTTGCAGGCGTTCTTCATCGCCACCAGCCTGCTGGGTTGGTGGAGCTGGTTGCACGGTCGCCAGGGCGAGGCGCTGCCGATCAGTCGTTCGCGCGGAGCCGGGCTGGGCCTGGCGCTGCTGCTCGCGGTGGCCGTGGCCGGCGCATATGGCGCCTTGCTGCATCATTTCACCGATGCCTACGCGCCCTTCATCGATTCGCTGGTGCTGACGTTGAGCGTGTTGGCGCAATTGCTGCTGATGCGTCGCAAGCTGGAAACCTGGTACGGCTGGCTGCTGGTGAACACCCTCGCGGTGCCGCTGTTCGCGTCGCGCGAGTTGTATCTGACGGCGTTCATCTACCTGCTGTTCTGGTGCAACGCCTGGTACGGCCTGTATCGCTGGCGCCGTGAACTGAACGCGCAGACGGTCTGAGATGAGCAAGCGATTTTCCATTGGGTTGGTGGTCGGCAAGTTCGCACCGCTGCACCTCGGGCATGAGTGGTTGATCCGTCAGGCGCAAGAACAGTGCGAGCAGTTGGTGTTGCTCAGCTGGGCATGCCCTGAGCTTGCCGGCTACGAGCCTGAACGGCGGGCGAACTGGTTGCAGGTACGTTTTCCCGAACTGCGTAGCTGGGTGGTGACGCCCGAGTGGGTTGCCCGGCAGCGAGCACGAGGCCTGGTGCTGCCGGACCTTCCCCACGAATCCGCAGCCGATGCCGCGCAGCGCCAGTTCGTTGCCGATTTCTGTCTGGTAGTGCTCGGCCATCCGGTCGACGCGGTATTCACCAGCGAGGCCTACGGCGACGGCTTCGCCGCGCACCTGAGCGGATGTTTCGGCCGGCCAGTGCAGCATGTCGAGATCGATCGTGCACGCATTCAGGTAGCGGTATCCGGTACGCGTCTGCGCGCCGATATTCATGGCTTGCGTCACTACCTGGCGCCGCAGGTCTACAGCGATTTCGTCGAGCGCATCGCCTTGCTCGGCGGCGAGTCCAGCGGCAAGAGCAGCCTCGCCCAGGCGCTGGCCGAAGCCCTGGGTACGCGTCACGCCGCCGAGTACGGCCGTGAGTTGTGGGAAGAGCAGGGTGGTGTACTCGCCTATGACGATCTGCTGCGCATCGGCCGCACCCAGGTCGCCCGTGAGCAGACTCTGGCCGGGCAATGCCAGCGCTACCTGGTGTGCGACACCACGCCGTTGACCACGCTGTTCTACTGCCGCGAACTGTTCGGTCGTGCCGAGGCCGAGCTGGAGCAGTTGGCCGAGCGTCGTTATCAGCACCTGTTCCTGTGCGCCGATGACTTCCCCTTCGTGCAGGACGGTACACGCCAGGACGAGACCTTTCGCCGTCGACAAAACCGCTGGTACGAGCAGGAGCTGGATCGGCGTGGCTGGGCGTTCACCTGTCTGAGTGGTTCGTTGTTGCAACGAGTCGAGCAGGTGTTGCGGCATCTGAGCGGCTAGCCACGCTCGCCGTGCGCTTCAGCGATAGCGTTCGAGAATGGCATCGAACTCGCCATCCTGTCTCATCTGCACCAGGGCACGCAGCAGCGCCTGGGTCGGTACATCCGGCTCGTCGCGGACGATGCAGGCGATCAGGTCGGCGCTGATTTCACCGAGCACATGCAGGCGTTGGTTAGGCGGCAGGTCGCGATTGAACCAGGCCAACGCCAGGTGATTGCTGATGGCATAGCGGTAACGGCCGGCCCCGAGTTTCTCCAGGGTCAGTTCCTGGGTGCGGGCGTCTTCGCGGTGTATTGCACCATTGGCCAGCAGCGGCTCCAGGTTTGGATAGCTGAAGCCCAGCACCGTACCCAGGCGCTCATCCCGCAACTGCTCCAGCTTGAAGTCCGGCTCGGCGTTGCGCGCGACGATCAGGTCGCGCTGCACCATGAACGGCAGGCTCCAGATGTACTGATGATGGGATTCGACGAGCCAGTCTGGATTGACGTAGCAGCGCACGTCGATTCCACCGCTGACCAGCAAACGTTGTACGCGCAGGCGCGGTAGCACCAGCATCTCTGCACGGCGGCCGACCTTCTGTGCCAGGCGCAGTTGCAGATCGTAGAGAATCCCGCCCGTGGCCCGACCATCGACGATCTTGATCATCGGCACGGCCCAACTCTCGGACACCGAGAACCGCAGCGGGCGCTGCTCCTCGCCCCAGGCTGCGAGGCAGAGCAGAAGCAGCAGGACGGAAAGCGAAAGGCGCATGCGGTTACCGGTTCAAGACGTTAAGCGATGCCGCGCCGAGCTTGGCCGTAACAGACTAGACGACGGCCGCTCAAGCCGGCGCCGGCTCGAAACTGTCGGCGCGCGCCATGCGCCACATGCGCTCGTAGAACGCCCCAGCGATCTGGCCGCTGAGCAACTCGCCTGGGGCGAGGAACACATGCTGCTGGGCGAACAGCTTGATCTCGGTGGCCGACATGCGCTGCACCAGGTGCTTTGCATCGATCTGCGCCGGGTGGTCGAGGCCTGCGGCGGCGAGCATTTCGGCCAGCGCCTTGAGCGTGTTGCGGTGGAAGTTGAAGACGCGCTGGGCCTTGTCCTCGACCACCAGGGCGCGCTGGCGCAGCGGGTCCTGGGTGGCCACGCCGGTCGGGCACTTGTTGGTGTGGCAGGACTGCGATTGGATGCAGCCGATGGCGAACATGAAGCCGCGCGCCGAGTTGGCCCAATCCGCGCCGATGGCCAGCACGCGGGCGATGTCGAAGGCGCTGACGATCTTGCCGCTGGCACCGAGCTTGATCTTGTCGCGCAGGTTGCTGCCGACCAGGGTGTTGTGCACGAACAGCAGCCCTTCACGCAGCGGCACACCGAGGTGATCGGTGAACTCCAGCGGCGCGGCGCCGGTGCCGCCTTCCTTGCCGTCGACGACGATGAAATCGGGCAGGATGCCGGTCTCCAGCATGGCCTTGACGATGCCCATGAACTCCCAGGGATGGCCCAGGCAGAACTTGAAACCGACCGGCTTGCCGCCCGACAGCTCGCGCAGTTGCGCAATGAACTGCAGCAGCTCGATGGGGGTGGAGAAGGCGCTGTGACGCGACGGCGAGATGCAATCTTCGCCCATCGGTACGCCGCGGGTGTTGGCGATTTCCTCGGTGACCTTGTGCTTGGGCAGGATGCCGCCATGGCCCGGTTTGGCGCCCTGGCTGAGCTTGATCTCGATCATCTTCACCTGCGCGCTGCTGGCCTGAGCGGCGAAACGCTCGGGGTCGAAGCGCCCGTCGGAAGCACGGCAGCCGAAATAGCCGCTGCCCAGCTCCCAGACCAGATCGCCGCCGTGCTCGCGGTGGTAGGGGCTGATGCTGCCTTCACCAGTGTCGTGGTAGAACTCGCCCAGTTTCGCCCCTTCGTTGAGCGCGCGAATGGCGTTGGCGCTGAGTGAACCGAAGCTCATTGCCGAGATATTGAACAAGGACGCCGAGTAGGGTTGGCTGCACTGCGGGCCGCCGATCTCCACGCGAAAGCTGCAGGGGTCGGTCAGCGGCGCCGGGCGCATCGAGTGGCTGATGAACTCGAAGCCGTTCTGGTACACATCGCTCAGCGTGCCGAAGGGTTTGTCGGCACCTTCGTTCTTGGCGCGCGAATAGACCAGCGAGCGCTGGGCGCGGGAGAAGGGCAGTTGCTCGGCGTCGCCTTCGAGCAGGTACTGGCGAATCTCCGGGCGGATGCCTTCGACCAGATAGCGGATGTTGCCCAGGATCGGGTAGTTGCGCCGTACCGCATGGCGCGTCTGTAGCAGATCGCCGATCCCGATCAGGCTGAGCACGCCCGCGAGCAGGGTGAAGGGCCACATCCATTGATGGCCAAGAAAAGGCAGGCTGGCCAGGGTGAACAGCACGCAGAAGGCGAAAAATGCGTAGCGGCTGAGCAGGGAGAGGTTCATGCAAGCTCCAGATGCGCGGATCGAGATAAGACTTTAGACCAAACGGCTATATTGGGTCATGTTCTGTCCACCTAGACACTCTCAAGGGCTGAGGACGAACCCCATCGCCCTGTGGCACACTCAGTGGCCCGGAGCCAACCGTCGCAAGAGCTTGGCCCAAGTCTCCCGATTTTCGGCCTGCGCCATTGTCGCCGGCCTACTGCCTGAGGCCGCCAGCGGCCGAGAAGAGGAATGAGCGTGCATAACGTCGTCATCAGTGGTACCGGCCTCTATACCCCGGCCAACAGCATTTCCAACGACGAGCTGGTGGCATCCTTCAATGCTTATGTGCAGCAGTTCAACGCCGACAACGCCGAGGCCATCGCCCGCGGTGAGGTGGAGGCGCTGAGCGAGTCCAGCAGCGGCTTCATCGAGAAGGCGTCGGGCATCAAGAGCCGCTTCGTCATCGACAAGAAAGGCATTCTCGATCCGCAGCGCATGGTGCCGAGCATTCCCGAGCGCTCCAACGACGACTGGGGCATTCTCTGCGAAATGGCCGTGGGCGCTGCCAAGGAGGCGCTGGAGCGTGCCGGCAAGACCGTTGCAGATATCGACGGAGTGATAGTCGCCTGCTCCAACCTGCAGCGTGCCTACCCGGCAGTGGCCATCGAAGTACAGGCCGCCCTGGGCATCCAGGGCTGGGGCTACGACATGAACGTGGCCTGCTCCTCGGCCACCTTCGGCATCCAGGCTGCGACCACTGCCATCCAGACCGGCCAGGCCCGCGCCATCCTCATGGTCAACCCGGAGATCTGCACCGGCCACCTGAACTTCCGTGACCGCGACAGCCACTTCATCTTCGGCGACGCCGCCACTGCGGTGATCATCGAGCGTGCCGACCTGGCGACCTCCAGGCACCAGTTCGACGTGGTCGGCACCAAGCTGCTGACCCAGTTCTCCAACAACATCCGCAACAACTTCGGTTTCCTCAACCGCGCGGCGGAAGAGGGCGTGGGCGCGCGCGACAAACTGTTCGTGCAGGAAGGCCGCAAGGTGTTCAAGGACGTCTGCCCGATGGTCGCCGAGCTGATTGCCGCGCACCTGGCGGAAAACCAGCTCAACGTCAGCGACGTCAAGCGCTTCTGGCTGCATCAGGCCAACCTCAACATGAACCTGCTGATTGCGCGCAAGCTGCTCGGTCGCGATGCCGAGCCGCACGAGGCGCCGGTGATTCTCGACACCTATGCCAACACCAGTTCGGCCGGCTCGGTGATCGCCCTGCACAAGAATCAGGACGATCTGCCTGCTGGTAGCCTGGGTGTTCTAAGCTCTTTCGGTGCCGGTTATTCGATCGGCAGTGTAATTTTGCGCAAGCGCTGAACTCTCTGTAGGAATGCCTGAGGTGCACGGGGCGTTCGGCCTCGTGCATACGCGCTACCTACGGGAGTTCCATGTCCGATACCGATCTGTTGGATCGTCTGCTCGCCGGTGAGCAGAAGGCCTACCGCGAGCTGGTCGCTCGCTATCAGGGGGCGATGCGCGCGGTGGCTTATGCCATCGTCGGCAGCCGCAACGCCGATGAGGTGGTGCAGGATGCCTGGCTCGCCGTGGTGCGCAGCCTCAGCGGTTTTCAGGGGCGCTCCAGCCTCAAGACCTGGCTGCTGACCATCACCGCCAATACCGCCAAGACTCGTCTCAAGCACAACCGCCGCGAGGTGCTGCTCGATGACTTGGCTGCGCCGCACGGCACGGTGGGTGACGAGCGCTTCTCCGATGATGGTCACTGGCTGCTGGCGCCGCATGCCTGGCATCAGGACAGCCCCGAAGCCCTGCTCACCGAGGACGAATTGCGCGAGTGCCTGGAGCACACATTGGCCAGCCTGTCCGAGTTGCAGACCAGCGTATTGGTACTGCGCGAGCGACAGGGCCTGGAACTGGAGGCGATCTGTAATCTTCTCGACATCTCGCTCTCCAATGCCCGTGTGCTGCTGCACCGGGCACGCCTGAAAGTCTTTGCCACCCTGGAACACTTCGAGGAAACAGGCCAATGCTGACCTGCAAGGAATTGGTCGCTCATTCCAGCGATTATCTCGACGGCCAAATGACGCTACGCCAGCGCCTGGCCGTGCGCGCGCACCTGGCCATGTGCGGCAACTGCCGGCGTTTCATCCGCCAGATGAAACTGACCCAGGCGGTGATCCGGCAGATGCCGGATGAGGAGTTACCCGAACTCGATGCCCTGGCCGAGCGCCTGGCGCAGAGTCGGCGTAATCAGGGGTGAACTGCGTCCATGTTGGACGGCTTGGTGTCGCCCACCCAGGCAAGTCACTGCGTAGGGTGGATCGGGGCGCGTAGCCGACGCTTTTTTCATCTACCGTTTGCGGTGGTTGTTCGGGCTACTCGCTAGCGCCCCGCAGCTAAGCAACTTCCGGCAAACCTCGCTTGCAATAGCAGCACCGTAGGATGGGTAGAGCAACGAGAAACCCATCGAATTTTCCCTGGGTTTCGCTGTGCTCTACCCAGGCTACTTGCTGGTGTCATGGTATTTGAAAAGTAATTTCAATATTCTCTTAGCTTGCGAAAATCCCATGTAATATTCTCGCCCTTTTTCTCTTGCCCGTCTGGATAAACCCGACCAGATAGCGATCTAAGATGAAGGGTGTCGCCTTGAAATTCTCCTTCATACTTTGTGTGGTAGATGTGCGGCACAAATCCATCGGTTTTCAAATGGTCAAATATTCTTTGTCCTGAAATTAAATTCCCATTCCTGGTGAACTTAATGGGTTCTTTTGTGGGTGGATATTCTGCTTCTAAATTGGCGAGGTTGGATAGAAATGTTTCAACATTGTCCCTGTTGCGCAATATTACAAATTGATCATTTGGCAGAAGAAATAAAAAAGCTTGATATTTTCCATATCCAGCAGGCTCTTCAGTGTCGTCGTAATATATTGCTAAAACTGGCAGCTCGTTCAGGTGCGGCTGTATATCGGCTGGCTCAGGTGGTGCGCTAGTGCAGCCAGCTAAGGACATCATGAAGATCAATAATGGCATGAAAAATCTATTCATAATTATAAGCTTGTGTTAATGCTTTGAGCATCAATGGGGTGGTGTCATTGATTTTTCGAAAAGGGGATAGATTATTTTTAGGCCGATAGTACTGCGCCATAAATAAATCTGTCCCCTTTTTTCCGCTAACGTTGTTAGGTTTTTTATTTTTTTTGCAAATAAATTGAACCAGATCGTATTTGCTTGACCCAGTAACGAGAGATGTCCATTTTGACTGGCTAGACCAATCTTTAAGGGGGGTGCTTGGCTTTTCTTGCGCGCCGTCTTCACTGCTGCCAGCCAGTTCAAAATATTGCTTTGATACGCAGTTAATCTTGAGCTCAGTAAAGTCTGTGTATTGGTTTCCTTTGTCTGTGCGACTGGTTAGAACTTTAATTATTCCATCCTCAATTTCTTCGTGCTTCAGCACATAATAACTTCCGCTATCACCGGAAGAGGGTGCGCGATACATTTCTTTTGCATAAGAATTTATGGATATGCTTATTAGGATAATGGCTGCAAAATATCTTTTCATAGATTACTCCCTGGTTTCTTAGTGGTGTCTAACAGTAGTTATATAGTCTTTCTTACTAATTCAATAGCATGGAAGGCGGTATAGCTCCGAAAGATGGCAGTCTTAAATTCAGAAAAACTTACTTATTCCAGTAAGTTAGGATTCGGAGGGCGCGTCAGTGCGTGTTCGCTTGACTTCCACATTTCACGCTTTCATTACTACTGGGAAGATATACACAAAGGTACTGGAAAGGTGCAAGGCACGCGAGAGACTGTGTCGAAATCAACGGTCGATACCGAGCTGCTGCGCGTAGTGTGGGTGACGCTTTTTTCATCCACTGTTTGCGCTGGCTGTTCGCACTACTGGCTATCGAAAGCCTCGCCGCTAAAGGGCGCCTCTAAAAACGTAGGCGAGGCAGTCAGCGCAATACCGATGGCGGCCCCACAAAAACAGGCGAAGAAGGCACTGAGCCCGCATTCGGGTTTACGTGTTGTAAATGAGTATTCTGACTGGGCTCGCACACGAGCCGGTTTTTAACGCAGCGATGGCAACGCAGGTAGTTTTTAGAGGTGCCCTTCAGCGCCTCCCACGGTGCGGTGGATGTCCCTGTACCTTTGGGAGGGGCTTTCGGTTCTGGCATCCTGCTTCGCTCTACCTCCTGCATCCATGCAGTCGTAGCCGCGACTGGTAGCGGGCAAAGCGCCCCCGGATTGCATCCGGGCTACGAAAAAATCCAGCCTCGCTGTAACGCCCGCATTCCTGTCTCGTCCATTGCTGCGAGAGGGCCAATCCGGCCCCGCATTCGAAACCGATGGAGAGATGCCATGAAACAACTCAATACCCTGACTGCCACCCTGGGCGCTGCGCTGCTGACTTCCATGGCGTTCACCGCCCATGCCGCGAGCAACCCGTTCGCCGCTCAGGAGCTGACCAGCGGCTACAGCCTGGCTGCTGCCGAGAAGGCGCAGGAAGGCGCCTGTGGCGAAGGTAAATGCGGCGGTGAGATGAAAGGCGACGCAGAGGGCAAGTGCGGCGAGGGCAAGTGTGGTGGCGAGATGAAAGCCGACGCCGAAGGCAAGTGCGGCGAAGGCAAATGCGGCGGCGAGAAAAGCGAGTAAGGGCAGAGGAGAGGACGGATCATGCGACTCGCAAACCTCACCGGCGCCGGCCTCGGCCTGCGTCGCGGGCTGCTCGCCGAGCTGACCGGTGATGACGCCAGCGGCGCCGACTTTCTCGAAGTGGCGCCGGAGAACTGGATCGGTGTCGGTGGCCGCCTGGGCAAGCAACTGCGTGCCCTGAGCGAGCGCCGGCCGCTGTTGTGTCATGGTCTGTCCCTCAACCTCGGCGGCTTCGCGCCGCTGAACCTGGAACTGCTGCACGCCATCAAGGGTTTTCTCGACGCGCATGGTGTGCTGGCCTACAGCGAGCATCTGTCGGCTTGTACCGACGACGGTCAGCTGTATGACCTGATGCCGCTACCGTTTTCCGAAGAGTCGGTGCTGCGTATCGCCGAGCGCGTGCGCATCGTTCAGGACGTGCTGGAGCGGCCGCTGATCATCGAGAACGTCTCGGCCTACGCGCGCCTGCCTGGCGAGCTGGACGAGGCAGGCTTCGTCCGCGCGGTGCTGGAACGTGCCGACTGCCAGCTGTTACTGGACGTCAACAACGTCTACGTCAACAGCCTGAATTTCGGCTTCGATGCCGATGCCTACATCGCCGCGATGCCCAGCGAGCGCATCGCCTATCTGCACGTCGCCGGTCATTACGACCAGGCGGCAGACCTGAAGATCGACACTCACGGTGCGCCGGTGATCGATCCGGTGTGGACGCTGCTCAGCAGCGCTTATGCGCTGCATGGCGTACGCCCGACGCTGCTGGAGCGTGACTTCAACTTCCCGCCACTGGCCGAGCTGTATGCCGAGCTGGCGCATATCCGCAGCCTGCAGCAGGCCGCACAACCGCTGAGCAGGTATGGCACATGAGCGGTATCGAGCAGCAGCGCGACTTCGCCGCGCGTATTCGCCAGCCCGAGGCGCAGTCTTTGCTGCCGGGCATCACGGCCGAGCGCATGGCGGTCTACGAAGAGCTGTTCTTCAACAACGTCGCCAGCCTGGTTGGAGGGGCCTTCCCGGTGCTACGCGGCATCCTCGGCGCCGAGCGCTGGCAGCGGCTGCTACGCACCTTTTTCGCCGAGCACCGGGCGAGCACGCCGTACTTTCTGGAGATCAGCCAGGAGTTCATCGCCTGGTTGCAGCAGGGCTATCGCCCAGCGCCTGAAGACCCTGCGTTCATGCTGGAGCTGGCGCACTACGAGTGGGTCGAGCTGGCGCTGGATGTCAGCGACGCGCGGTTGCCCGAGCGAGGCTGGTCGCCACTGGCCTGGCCGCTGGCCTATCACTGGCCGGTGCAGATGATCGGTGTCGATCATTGCCCCACGCAGCCGCCTGCCGAGCCGACCTGCCTGCTGGTCTGGCGTGATCGCCAGGATCAGGTGCGCTTCATGCAACTGACGGCCTTCGCCTACCAGTTGGCGCTGCGCCTGCAGGCTGGCGAACCGCCTGTGCAGGCGCAGCTGGAGTTGGCCACGGCCCATGGCCTGGCCGCTGATCGCGCCTATTTCGATAACGCCCGCGCGCTGCTGGATGACTGGCAGGCGCGCGATATCTGGTTTGCGTATTCCGAGGAGTCACCATCATGATCACGCTGCTCAATCGTCTGCAGGACGCGCTGGATGCCTGCCGGCGTCTGGATTTTCTCGGCCCGCTGTTGCTGCGCCTGTATCTGGTGCCGGTGTTCTGGATGGCCGGCACACGGAAGCTTGCGGATATCGAGGCCACCGCTGCCTGGTTCGGCAACCCGGATTGGGGCCTGGGCCTGCCGTTTCCCGAACTGCTGGCCTGGGCGGCAGCGCTGACCGAGGCTGGTGGTGCCATCCTGCTGCTGTTCGGCTTGGCCGTTCGCTGGGTGAGCATTCCACTGATCGTCACCATGCTGGTGGCAATCTTCGCCGTGCACTGGCCCTATGGCTGGCAGGCGATTGCCGACCCGTCGGCACCCTTTGCCAACGAGCGCGTGCTGGCGGCGGCGGAGAAGGTCGAGCGGGCGCGGGCGATTCTGCGTGAGCACGGCAATTACGATTGGTTGACCGGCAGCGGCAAGTTCGTGGTGCTGAATAACGGCATCGAGTTCGCCGCCACCTACCTGGTGATGCTGGTGGCGCTGTTCTTCAGCGGGGCAGGGCGCTGGCTGAGCATCGATTACTGGCTGGCGCGACGTTTCCGAGCTCCGCGCTAGCCCAGCGGATTGTCCCGGCGCCGGCTCTCGCGAAATTCGCCCGGCGTTTGCCCGGTCCAGCCCTTGAAGCTGCGGTGGAACGAGCGTGATTCGGTGAAGCCCAGGTAGCAGGCGATGTCCTGGATCGCCAGGTCGCTGCGCAGCAGGTAGTGCTCGGCCAGTTCCTGGCGCAGCTCGTCGAGGATCTGCTGGTAGCTGGTACCGGCCTGCTGCAGATGGCGCTGCAGGGTACGCACGGTCATGTTGAACCTCTCTGCCACCCGTTCCTTGCGCGGCAGGCCGTCCTTGAGCAGCAGGCGCAAGGCGTTCTTCACTCGGCGAGGCAGTGGCTCGTCGTCATCCAGCCCGGCCATCAGGGTCAGTGCGTGTTCTTCCAGTGTGCGCAGCAGGTTGGCGTCGGCCTGGCGCAGCGGTACGCCGAGGTAGTCCAGCGGCACCAGCAGGGCGTTGCAGGGTTGTTCGAACAGCACGGGACAGCCGAACAGTTGCTGGTATTCGGCCAGGTCGGTGGCGGCCGGTTGTGCGTGCTCGAACCACACCTCGCGCGGCGAATGTTCGGAGTCGGCGATCCAGCGGGCGTACAGCAGCCAGGAGGCGAGCACGTTCTCGACCATGTGGCGACGCACGTCCGGCGCCTGATGGCGACAGCTCCAGATCAGCCGCACGTGATCCTCGGCCGCCTCGATACGGCTGGTGCCCATGTCCCCCACCAGCTTCTCGTAGGGCACGATGCGGCTCATGGCTTCGCCGAGGGTGGCGCAGTTCATGGCGATGTAGCCGAGCACGCTCCACGAACCGGGCTGGACGAAACGCGCCGCATGCAGGCCGAACAACCTGTCGCCGGACACCTCCAGCAGATGCGCCAGCAGGCGCTCATGCACCTCGCTGGGCATGCGCTTGCCATTGTCGGTCAGGTCCTGCGCGCCAATGCCGGCGGCGGCCAGGGCACGGTCGATGTCCAGGCCGAGCTGTTCGGCCTGGCGCAGGTATTTGAGCAGGGCGGGAACCGAGGTATAGCCGAGGTTTTCCATGGATTCTTCTTGTTCTGGTGAAGTGACGTGGATCAGACAAGCCTTGGTGCCTGGCACGGATGCCTTTGCAGTGTCGCGGGGCCGCACCGGTTGCGCCGGCGCGCGGCGCGCCTTGCGCAAGGCCTGTCTTGATTGGCGATATCGCCTGTCACAATCCGACAGTGACGGCCGGCGGCGGCTGGCTAGTATAGGCAGCCATAAGTGCTGATCGGAATGGGGGATGCGATGCGACGCTGGAACGGATGGGGTGACGAGGCGACCGACGTGGAGCTGCCGGCCCACGGCGAGGCCTTTCTCGCCGAGCTGATCGGGCCGGGCCAGCGTCTGGCCGATGCCAGCCTGCAGGATGTGCTGGCGCGCGTGCCGGCGTCGCGCCTGGCGCCGCATCCGCTGATCTGTGTTGATGCCGAGGTGCGCGTGCGTCACGCCCGTGGCCAGAGCCTGCCGGACTGGCTGGCGATGCGCTCCGGTGACTTCGGCCTGTTTCCCGATGGCGTCGCCTGCCCGGAAAGCACCGAGCAGATCCGCGAGCTGCTGGCCTGGGCGCAGAAGCATGATGTCACCCTGATTCCCTACGGCGGTGGTACCTCGGTGGCCGGGCACATCAACCCGCAGGCCGGCCAGCGCCCGGTGCTGACCCTGTCGCTGGAGCGCATGACGCGCCTGCTGGATATCGACGAGGACAGCCTGATCGCCACCTTCGGCCCCGGTGCCAATGGTCCGCAAGTGGAGAGCCAGCTGCGCGCACGCGGCTACACCCTGGGGCATTTCCCGCAGTCCTGGGAGCTGTCGACCCTCGGCGGCTGGGTCGCCAGCCGTTCCAGCGGCCAGCAGTCGCTGCGTTACGGGCGAATCGAGCAACTGTTCGCCGGCGGCAAGCTGGAAACCTTCGCCGGCACCCTGGAGATTCCCACCTTCCCGGCATCGGCCGCCGGGCCCGATCTGCGCGAGCTGGTGATGGGCTCGGAGGGGCGCTTCGGGGTGATTTCCGAGGTGCGTGTGCGCATCAGCCGCCTGGCCGAGCAGGAGCGCTTCTATGCGGTGTTTCTGCCCAACTGGCAGCAGGCGCTGAGTGCCATTCGCAGCCTGGCTCAGGCGCGGGTGCCGCTGTCCATGCTGCGCCTGTCCAACGCCATCGAAACCCGTACCCAACTGGCGTTGGCCGGTCACCCGCAGCAGATCGCCCTGCTGGAGAAGTACCTGGCCCTGCGCGGTGCACGTGACGGCAAATGCATGCTGACCTTCGGCGTCACCGGCAGCCGCATGCAGAATGCCGCTTCGCTGAAACAGGCACGGCGCCTGCTGAAAGGCTTCGGCGGCGTGTTCACCGGCACCCTGCTGGGCAAGAAATGGGAGCAGAACCGCTTCCGCTTCCCTTATCTGCGTCATGGTCTGTGGGAGCGCGGCTACCTGGTCGACACCCTGGAAACCGCCACCGACTGGTCGAACGTCGACAATCTGCTGAACAAGGTCGAGGCCAGCCTGCGTGACGAGTTGGCCGGTGATGGCGAGCGCGTGCACGTGTTCACCCACCTGTCGCACGTCTACGGCGAAGGTTCGAGCATCTACACCACTTATGTGTTCCGCCCCGGCAGCGACTACGCCGCGGCCATGGCGCGCTGGCAGCGGCTCAAGGCGGCGGCCAGCCGCACCATCGCAGGCAACCGCGGCACCATCAGCCACCAGCATGGCGTCGGCCGCGACCACGCGCCCTATCTGGCAGCAGAGAAGGGCGAGCTGGGCATGGCCACGCTGCGCAGCCTGGCCACGCATTTCGACCCTGACCAGCGCCTGGTGCCTGGCGTGTTGCTGCAGGACTGAGCATGGAACCCTGGAACGCCACCTGGCGCGAGCGTGCGCTGCCTGAACTGGCGGCGCGCGACTGGGATCTGCTGGTGATCGGCGGCGGCATTTGCGGCGCCGGCATCCTCCGTGAGGCGGCGCGGCGTGGCTGGCGCTGCCTGTTGCTGGAACAGCGCGACTTCGCCTGGGGCACCTCCAGCCGCTCGTCGAAGATGGTGCATGGCGGGTTGCGCTACGTCGCCAAGGGCCAGCTGCGGTTGACCCGCGACTCGGTACGCGAGCGCCAGCGCCTGCTCGGCGAGGCGCCGGGGCTGGTGGAGCCCTTGAGTTTCGTCATGCCGCACTATCGCGGCGGCTTCCCGGGGCCCAGAGTCTTCGGCGGCCTGCTCAGCCTGTACGACGCCCTGGCCGGCAAGCGCAATCATCTGTTCTACCCGCTGCAGCAACTGCGTTACCTGGCGCCGGGCATTCGCGAGGATGGCCTGCTCGGTGGCACGCGCTTTTTCGATGCGGTGACCGACGATGCCCGCCTGGTGCAACGCGTGCTGGGCGAGGCGCGTGCAGAAGGCGGCGAGGCGCTCAATGGCATGCGCGTGGTCGAGTTGTTGCGTGAGGCGGGGCAGGTGATCGGTGTGCTCGCCGAGGACGTAGAAACGGGCAACCGCTATCACCTGCGCAGCCGCGCTGTGGCACAGGCCACCGGTGCCTGGGCCGATCGCCTGCGTCAGCCTGGCAATGGTCGCATCCGCCCGCTGCGCGGCAGCCACCTGCTGCTGCCGGGCTGGCGGTTGCCGGTGGCGCATGCCTTCAGCTTCATGCACGAGAGCGATGGCCGGCCGGTCTTCGTCTTCCCCTGGGAAGGCGCGACGGTGATCGGCACCACCGATCTGGATCATGCTGACGAGCTGGATCGTGAGGCCGCCATCAGTGCCGAGGAGGTCGATTACCTGCTCGCCGCCTGCGCTCAGCAGTTTCCCCATGCGCAAGTAGCGCGGGGAGACGTGCTGTCTACCTGGGCTGGCGTGCGGCCGGTGGTGGGCGATGGCAGCGCCGGGCTGAAACCCTCGGACGAGAAGCGCGAACACGCGCTATGGGTCGAGCCGGGCAGCGTGACCCTGGCCGGCGGCAAGCTGACCACCTTTCGCTTGCTGGCGCTTCAGGTGCTGCGCGCCTGCGCGGGTTTCGTCGGCAAGTCGGTGGACGATCAGGGCGGCGCCGTGTTCCGCGACTGCCCGCCGCTGGAAATGTCGCACCTGAGCCTGGCGCAGCAGCGGCGTCTGCTTGGCCGACATGGCCGGCAACTGAAGGACGTGCTGCGCCTGATCGACGAAGTCGGCGGCGATTGCGTCGCCGGCACCGACACCTTGTGGGCCGAACTGGCCTGGGCGGCCGAAGGCGAGCTGGTGCTGCACCTGGACGATCTGCTGCTGCGGCGCACTCGCCTGGGCCTGCTCCTGGCTGGCGGCGGCCGCGCCGAGCTGCCGCGTATCCGCTCACTGTGCCAGCCGCGTCTGGGTTGGAGCGATGCACGCTGGCAGCAGGAAGAGACGAATTACCTGGCGCTGTGGCAACGCTGTTACAGCCTGCCGTAACTCGGATCGCACTCCCCGTAGGGTGCGCCGCGCGCACCAGCAATCCATTGATACTCA
>NZ_JBLWTV010000002.1:0-399417 GCF_048269965.1 Pseudomonas sp.
GCAAAGAGTCTATCCTCTAGATTTTGCCCAATGGCGCGTCAATGACTCAAAAACCCTAGAGCTACTCAAGGGTGTCAATGCCCCTAGCGTATCAATAGAGTTCGATACCTCTTCTTTAAGAGGTGCAGAGATTGGAGGAATAGGGGACAGACCACGATTAATTTATCCGTAAATCGTGGTCTGTCCCCTGTTGTTGCAGGTTCAGTATCGCAATATGAAAAGCATTTCAAAGTAAAGTACGAAACATCTGAATCGATTTTGGCGTCCTCGAAAAAAGGGTGGCTCGCCAATAAAATACCAAGATCAAAAGCTGGCCGATGTTAATAAGTAGGGGTTAATGATGAGAGAAAATATCTTCTCAAATACTGAGTCCGCCATTGGTTCGCCTGACTTAGACAACCTGGAAAGATTGATCAGGAAAAAATTACCTGCCTCCTTTAGGGATCACTATCTTAAATACAATGGAGGCATACCAGAACGCACCTATTGGCTCAGCGAAACAGACGCTGAGCCAATAGAGGTTTCTGTCTTTAAATCTATTTCGAGCGCTCAGTCAAGTCTACTATCAACTTATCAGTCAATGCTAAGCAGGCAGGTTATACCTGCACGATTACTCCCTTTTGCAAACGATTGGGGAGGGAATTATTTTTGTTTGGACTTGGACAGCGGGGCGATCAGCTATTTTACCGTTGACAACTTTTACGAAGAACTTAGTGTCGAGGACAATCAACAAAAATCGGAAACGGTAATCTGCCCCGATTTTTCAAGCTTCGTTCAAGGGTTGATCGACGAGGAAGATATCGATGAATAGAGGAAAAGGGGACAGATTTATTTTTGGCCACTAGTATTGCGGTTCAATAAATAAATCTGTCCCCTTTTTGCTTGTCAGCTATTGGAACAAGAAAGGTGGGTTCCACGGTGCCAAGTCGAAAGAGGTCCGTGCATGGATGCGAGACTCAGACAACTATGAGCTAGAGTACTTTTCACATAATCGTTCTAAAGGTGCAAGTCTCGGGGAAACTTACAGAGATCCTGGAGGCTTTATTGGACCTGCTGAAAAATCAACCTATTTCTAAGGTGAGAAATGAGAGATCTAGAAGTAGAACTGCCAGACCTAGCAGAGAAAATTATCAACGTTATTGAGTCAGGTAATATGATGGCAGATGAAGGTGCGCACGAGAAAGCGCTGGCTGCTTATAATCAAGCTTGGAATCTTCTACCTGGCCCTAAAATAGAGTGGACCATGATTAGCAGCTGGTTGGTTGGCTGTTTTTATGAGTCTTTTTTTCAACTCGAAGACTTTAAGAGCGCACTGCATTGGGCGTCTATTGAGTTAGATATCAGGGAGTCAGATGTTGATGTGGGTCCTTGGATGAATCTAGGGAAAGTTTATTACGAGCTCAGCGATCATGATGCAGCCTTCAACTACTTCAAGAAGGCTTTTGATTTCGGCAAGGCTAGAGTTTTTAAGGAAGAGCCAAAGAAATATTACGAGTTCTTCAAATCAAAAAACATTTAGTAAGCCGTACGCGGAAAAGGGGACCTGTAGAGTTAGGGGCGGGCCACGCTTTAGATCGATTTTTCTCAGAGGCGAGGGCAGTTGCATTCGGAAAAGTAAGACCGACAATCTGTGGTGTTATCGTCCCTCTCCCCCAACCCCTCTCCCATAAATAGGAGAGGGGAGCTGATCGTGTTGCCGCCACGCGAGCCGGGTCAGGCCTTCACGCATCGTTCTCATGTCTGCCGCTATGGCAAAAGGCTTACACGCCGAAGCGCAATGAGCCTCTCCCGCCGCATGCGTAGGCTGGCTAATCTACACACACCTGCCGGGAACTGGATGTCCCGGGTCAAGGAAGACAGACCGCGCCAGGATGGCAAACGACAGGATGTCGGAAGGTCATTAAAAAACCCGCTTCGGCGGGTTTTTTGTTGCCTGCAAAAAATCGGGTCAGGCTGCGCGGCGGCCAAGCATGGTTCAACGCTGCCGGGAGACCGGTGAGAGGTTCCATCGAGCATCGCCGGCCAGTTTCCGCAATTGCCTTACTGCGCCGTGGCCAGTACCTGCGTATTGCGCCCGGCATGCTTGGCGCGATAGAGCGCGCCGTCGGCCTTGAGCAGCATGCTGGTGATGTCAACGTCCAGGGCGGGTGTCAGCCCGTAAACACCGGCACTGAAGCTCAAGTCGATGTGCTTGCCGTCAACCGGCGCCGGGTGCTGGGTTAGGGATTGGCGCAGCTGATCCACCAGCTCCAGCGCGCCGCTGGCGTCGGTGCCGGGCAGGATCAGCAGGAATTCCTCACCACCGTAACGACCAATGCTGTCGTTACGCCGCAGACGCTGCTGAAGATGGTCCGCGCAGTGCCTGAGCACGTCATCGCCAACCAGGTGGCCATGGCTGTCGTTGATCTGCTTGAAGTGATCCAGGTCGAGCATGGCGATGGACAGTGGTGTGTGTTGACGGCGAGCACGCTCCAGTTCGTCGGTGAGTCGCTCGAGTATCGCCAGGCGATTGGGCAGCCGGGTAAGCGTGTCACGCAGGGCGGTCTGCCGCAGTTCCGATTCGATACGCTCGCGCGACAGCAGCACCAGGCCGAAGGAGAACATGATGATGGTGGCGGCGCCGAGGGCGACCGATACGGTCTGCTTCAGGTTGCTCACGTCGTAATGCATCTCTGCCGGCGCGCCGCTGAGGATGACCGCTACGCGAATGCCCAGCCCGAACAGGCTGATGCCTGCGCCAATGATCAGGATGCGATGGGCACGGCCACCTGCCACGGCATGGATGCGGCTCAGGCGCAGGATCACCAGGCATTGCGTGAACAGCAGCAGGCAGGCCACCAACTGGCGGGGTTCCTGGGTGTCGACCAGCAGGCTGAGCAGCACGCCCAGCAGCAGCGGAAAGGCGAAGGCCAACCGCCAGGGCGGGCGCCGACCATGGATCAGCGGCAGGCTGACGGTGTAGAACGCCAGTGCCGTCGACAGCAGGGTGTTGGCCAGCACATAGGTCAGCCAAATCGAAGCCTGCCCGAACAGGGTGAAGCCGATGTAGGCCAGCGCGTGGGAAAGCATGCCCAAACCCGTGGTGAGCATGCCGTCGCGGTGACGCAACTGGCCGACCAGGATCAGGCAACTGCCCATGATCACGGCGACCAGCGCGACGGCTCCGAACAGGGTCTGGGTGTGGGCGATCATGTCGGCCTTCTTGTTCTCAGGAGTTGCTTAACTCTAGTGCAATCCTGTGTCCCAGTACTTGCGTCAGGTCAGGCCCACCAGTAGCGCACCATATGGAAGAACACCGGCGCGGCGAAGCACACCGAATCGAGGCGGTCGAGCATGCCGCCGTGCCCTTCGATCATGTGGCCCCAGTCCTTCACCCCACGGTCGCGCTTGATCGCCGACATCACCAGGCCGCCGGCAAAACCCAGCAAGCACACCAGCAGGGCGAACAGTGCGGCCTGCCAGAAGGCGAACGGAGTGATCCAGCACAGCATGGCGCCGATCAGGGTGGCCAGTGCCACGCCGCCGACAAAGCCTTCAACGGTTTTCGAGGGTGAGAGGTTGGGCGCGATCTTGTGTTTGCCGGCCAGCTTGCCGCACACGTACTGCAGCACGTCGGAGAGCTGCACGACGATGATCAGCCAGGCGATCAGCAGCAGGTTGCGCCCCTCGTAGCCGGGAATGTCCAGGGTCAGCAAGGCGGGCACCGAGGAGATGCAGTAAACCGCGATCATCAGGCCCCACTGCACCTTGGCCGCACGTTCGAGGTAACGGGTGGTGTCGCCGCCCAGCGAGGCGAGGATCGGCAGCAGCAGGAACAGGTAGACCGGGATGAAGATGGCGAACAGGCCGTACCAGCCGAAGGCGATCAGCACGTACTGCATCGGCAGGGCAAAGTAGAAGGCTGCCACCAGCGCCGGGTAGTCGCTGCGCCGGGTCGGCGTCAGGGTCATGAACTCGCGCAGGGCATAGAAGGAGACGAAGTAGAACAGCACCACAACGCCGGTGTTGCCGAACAGGAAGGCGATGCCGATCACCAGCACCATCACCCACCAGGCGTTGATCCGCGCGTTGAGGTTGTCGACCACCGGGTTGGGGCGGTCGCCGCTGCGTTTCTTGAGGATGAAGCCGACCAGGCTGGCCAGCAGGAGCAGGGCACCGATACCGGCGAATAACAGCAGGGTATTACGATCCATCTCAGGCCTCCTCGGGTGCCAGTGCCAGCAGGGCGTTACGCGCGCGTTCCAGGAAGGCGTCCTTGCCTTCCCCCTCGATGGGCTCCAGCGCAGCGCCAAAGCTCAGTGTGCACAGCAGCGGCAGCGGTAGCGCCCTGCCCTTGGGCATCACCCGGTTGAGGTTGGCGATCCACACCGGCACCAGCTCCACGTCCGGGCGCGCCTGAGCCAGGTGATAAAGGCCGCTCTTGAAGGGCAGCAGCGGCTCGTCGCCGAGGTTGCGCGTGCCCTCGGGGAAGATGATCAGCGAGTCGCCGCCGTCCAGCGCGTCGAGCATCGCTTGCAGCGGGTTGGCGCCTTCCTTGCGCTCGCGGTCGACCAATACGCCGTTGAATACCTTGTTGATCAGGAAGCTGCGTACGCCCGGCTTCTGCCAGTAGTCGGCGCCGGCCACCGGTCGGGTGCGTTTGCGCAGTTCCGGCGGCAGCGAGGCCCAGAGCAGGACGAAATCGCCATGGCTACTGTGGTTGGCGTAGTACAGGCGTTGCGTTGCCTGCGCGGTGCTGCCGAGCCATAGGGCTCGTGCGCCGGTCAGCAGGCGAGCTGCCGAGGTGATGGCGAAAGCGGTCAATGCAGCGAGCATGGCGACTCCTTAAGCGAAAACGATGAAGATCCCGAGTACGACGATGACGATCTGTAGCAGCAGGCACAGCGCCTGTTTGCGTAGCAGGCCGAGTGCGCCCTGAGAGCGAAGGCTCCAGCTGCGGCCAGCCTGCTGTGCATTCTGCAGGCCCAGATTCTGTAGTGCCTGATCCAGCGCATGGGTCTGGCTGTCGAGCTGTTCACCGGCCTGGGCCAGACGTTGAAAGAGTTCGGCGTCCAGCGCCACGCGCAGCGCCCAGTATTTCTCGGCCAGTCCGGTGATCAGCAGCGCGGCGCAGAGCAGCGCCAGGGTCAGGCTGGATGGCGCACCCAGCCAAGGCGCCAGGCCGAAGAGCACGGCGAGCAGGCTCAGCGCGCCGGAGCAATGATCGAGGCTGCGCCCCCGTCGCAGCAGTGCCGCGACCAGCAGCAGATCAGCCTGCATGAGCGACCTCCAGTCTGGGCCCGGCATCGAGCATGCCCTGCAGTGCGGCCAGGTGCTGCGGGCCAAGCACGATCTGCGACCGCGCCTGGCGGATCAGCGCCACGGCCGCTTCCACGCTCTGGCAGCGGCCACTGTGCAGCAGCCAGGCCGCCACGGCGGTGGCACTGCGCGAATAACCGAGGGCGCAGCACACCAGCAACGGGCCCTCATGACGCAGACGCTCTATGGCCTCGGCGGCGCGTTGGCAGGTCAGCGCATCCGGCACCACCAGGTCCAGTGACGGCAGGCTGCAGTAGTGCTGCGGCGTATGCAGCAGCGGCAGCTCGGCGCAGAGGTCGACCAGGGCGGTAAATCCATCGAGATCGCCTGCGGCGGGCAGGCGACCGAGATGAATGCCTTCCACCACCTGACTGGGCGCAGGCTGGCGAAGCGTCCACAGCCGCGAGTTGATCCAGGCGCCGAGCAGATAGGGGGCGAGCAACGCCGTGGCGGCCGGGCTGAGACGCCCATTGGCTTGTTTCTGGAAGCCGCCAGCACCGAACAGCAGGTAGTTGAGCGCAACCAGCGCCAGGGCCACGGCCGGCCAGAGCAGCCACAGCCAGGCACCGCCCAGCTTGACCGCGAGCACGGCGCTCAGCGTTGCGCCAAGCCCGTAGCGCAGTGCCAGGCGCCAACGGCGCGGATCGCTGGCCAGGCGTAGCTGCTTCAGCGGCGTATCGCCCTGCAGCGGCAACAGCCACAGGCAGAGGAAACCGGCCAGCGCCCCGGTGGGCACGTCGATGAAGTGGTGCTGCCAGGTGGTCAGCACGGAAATGCCGATCAGCGCCATCCACCCGTGCAGCAGGCCACGCCAGAACGGGCCGCGCGTGTGATTGGCGAACATCGCCCAGATGATCACCAGCAGGGTGATATGCAGCGACGGCGCCTGGTTGAAGGGTTTGTCGAAGCCCATCAGTACGTCGAACATCAGGCCGAAGGTGCCGTCCAGCGCGGGTCGTTCGAAGGTGAAGCGCAGTGGCCAGAGCAGGAAGCAGGCGACGCAGATCACCTGTGCGGCAAGCAGGCGCAGAGCGTGGCGATCCATTTCGCGGCGGCAGGCCGGCAGCAGGAAGGACAAACCATAGAGCAGGTCGATCGACCAGTACGGGACGATGCTCCAGGGCCACAGCGGTATCTGCGGCTCCCAGGCGAAGACCAGGCTGCCGACATCATCGCGCTGCCCGCTGAACCAGTTGGCGAAGCCGTAACTGGCGAAGAACAGCGGGCCGAGCAGCAGCAGCCAGAGTACGCCGCGCTTCCACAATCCTTGTTCGCGGGCGTGCTCCATCACTTCACCCGTTGTGCCAGGGACACACTGAAGATGCCCCATTGGTCGATGCGCTGCGCCACCTTGCGAAAGCCGGCGGCTTCGACCAACTGATCCATCTCCGCCTGGCTGCGCCGACGCATGACCCAGGCCTGGCCGTCGCGGTGGCTGGTCAGGGCGCGGGCGATCAGCTCCAGCTGCGGGTGCCAGGGCTGGCCGGTGTAGACCAGATAACCGCCCTCCTCGACTGCCGCCGCCAGGCCGGCCAGCGAGTCGCCGACCATCTGGTTGCTGCCGAACAGTTCGTACAGGCCGGAGACCACCGCCAGGGTCGGTTTCGGGTCGAGTGCGGCGAGGTCGTCACGGTCGAAGGCATCGCCTTTGACGAAACGGGCGATATCGCCCAGGCCCTTCTGCGCGATCAGGGCATTGCCGTCGCGCACGTTGATGTCGCTGTAGTCGCGCAGCAGGATCGAGTCGGGCCGCTGCTGCTGGCCTTCCAGCGATTCGAGGATGTAGCGGCCGTGGCCGGCGGCGATATCGACGATGCGCACCGCGCTGTTCGCCTCGCGCAGTCTGCTCATGGCCAGGCGCAGCAGCTCCTCGGCATGCAGCTTGCGCTGGCGGATGCCACGCCAGCCGATGGAATCCAGGTAGTTCTGGTCGATGAGTCGGCCCAGTGTGCCCTTGCCGGTGGGCTGGTTGCGGTAGACATAATCGAGCGTGCTGCCGGAATCGAAGCCGGTGTCGAAGCCCAGCTTCACCCCGGCCGACACACTGCTGCCCAGGCGCATGCCCGCGCGGGTGGCGCGCCAGTAGAGGTCACGCAGCGAGTGTTTGGGCAGCGGTGCGGCCAGCTCTTCGGCCTCGGCGCAGGTGGCGCCCAGGCGATCGGCATCGAGCAGCGAGGGGCGTGCGACCGGCTCCTCGAAATTGCGCAGGATGAAGCGCCGCGCGCGGCTCAGGGCATGGGCGCGGTCACGTTCACCAAGGGTGTCATGGAAGAAACCCGGGAGCAGGTGTTTTTCCTTGCGCAGACTGCCGAGGCGCGCGAAGAAGTCTTCCTGCGGCTTGCGGTGGACGACGAAGTCGGCACCGGAGATCAGCAACTGGGTCGGCACCTGAATCGCCTGGGCGTCGGCGACGATACGGTCGGCCGCCTCGTACAGACCGAGCAGCATGGTCACCGAAATTGGCCGGGCGATCAGCGAGTCGTTCTCGAAGGAGGCGATACGCTCGGGATCGTGGCTGAGGAACCGCGCCTTGACGTAACTGTTGACGAAGAAGTTGCCGCGCAGGGTGTGCAGCAGCTTCAAGCCGGGGCGGGCGAAGGGCACGTAGAGCTTGACCTTGAACGCCGGCGAGGCGAGTACCAGGCAGCGCACCTTGGGCGCGTAGTCGTGGGCCCAGGTGGAGATGATCACCGCGCCAACGCTTTGCGCCACCACCGCCAGGTCCTCTTCGGCGATGCCGTGCTGGCTGCCGATATGCTCGACGAAGGTCTGCACGTCACGCACGTTGGTGGTGAAGCTCGGGCTGTCGCCGCGTACGCCGGGCGAAAGGCCATGGCCACGGGCATCCCAGGCGAAGAAGTCGCAGTGCGGCAGCTCCAGTTCGTCCACCAGGTGGGCCATGCGCCCACCGTGCTCATGGCCGCGATGAAACAGCACGACGGCCTGGCGCGGGCCATCGCCGGGCGCTGTCGCCGGCCAGTGGCGATAGCTCAGCTCGACGCCGTCATGTGTAGTAAAGCTGTGAAGTTGTACGGGGCGCATGGAATCTCCTTATTCCTTGAGAGGGTTCAGGCCGTTTCGGCCAACCCGTGGCGAACGCGGTTGTACAGCGTATAGAGCAGCAAGGCGAGGATCAGGGCCAACAGCAGGTTGATCCACAAAGCCGGAAGCAGGCCGGTGGCGACGCCAGCGCCGAGCACGCCGAAGCAGAAGGCGCGGTCACTCTTGCCCATCGGCCCGTCATAGCGACGTGAAGCGCCAACCATCGGGCCAAGCACGCCGGCGTACTCGCTGATCACCGCCAGCAGTACTACCAGAATCACCAGCAGCGGCGAAACGCCGGCCAGCAGGGCGAAGGGCAGATACAAGGCGCTGTCGGCGATCACGTCGCTGAGTTCGTTGAGGTAGGCGCCGAGCTTCGATTGCTGGCCGAACTCGCGCGCGAGCATGCCGTCGACGGCGTTCAGCGCCATGCGCAGCAGCATCCACAACGGAATCAGGGCGAACAGCCAGGTGATGTGGTTGAACGCGGCGAGCAGGGCGCCGAGCAGCGCGGAAACGACGGCTGCCGCCAGGGTGACCTGATTGGCGGTGACGCCGCGTGCGTAAAGACGTTCGACGCCGGGGCGCAGCAGATTCTGGAAGGCCGGTTTGAGCTGGTAGATCGAGGGCATGGCAGCGAATTCCTTTTCTTGTCCCATCTTCGGCCATTGCCGCGGGCGAGACTGTGAACCCATCGAGGTAGAAGCGGATTCATCGACGGCATTCGTAGCGCAGGTACGACCTGCCCTACATCTGAGTCACAACTTATACCCCGCCACTGGATTTTCCTAGCGCGGTTTAATCGCCATTAAAATCAGGCGGATACGGGTGGTGATGGCGCTTTGACTGCATTTGACGCACAGCTTATCCACAGCTCAGGCGGTCTCGCCCAGACGACTCAGCTGCGGCTCTTCGCCGCGCAGTTCGGTCTGTTGCTGGCGCACCCACTGAAAAGCACGTTCGTTGAGTTCGGCGATGGCACGCGGGCCTTCGCCCTCGGCATGCATCGGCTGGCCGATGATGACCTGGATGGTGCCCGGGCGCTTGCCCCAGCCTGCCTTCGGCCAGAACTCACCGGCATTGTGGGCGATGGGCAGCACTGGCAGACCGGCATTCACCGCCAGAGAGGTGCCGCCTCGGGAGAACTTGCCGATCTGGCCTGGCGGAATCCGCGTGCCTTCGGGGAACACCAGCACCCAGGCGCCCTGCTTGAGGCGTTCGTCGCCCTGCTTGGCCAACTGCTTGAGCGCCGCCTTGGGGTTGCTGCGGTCGATGGCGATGGGCTTGAGCAGCGCCATGCCCCAGCCGAAGAAGGGCACGCGCAGCAATTCACGCTTGACCACCTGCGACAGTGGCTCGAAGAAGCCGGAGAGGAAGAAGGTTTCCCAGGTGCTCTGGTGGTTGGCGAGGATCACACAGGGGCGCTCCGGGATGTTCTCCAGGCCGCGCACTTCATAGCGGATACCGACGATCACCTTGGCCAGCCACACGGCGCAGTTGCACCAGGCCTGGACGACGAAGCGGTAGCGTTGGCGGAACGGCAGCAGCGGCGCGACCACCAGGCTGATCAGGCACCAGAAGAACGAGCTGGCCGACAGCAGCAGGTAGAAAAGCGTGACTCTGAATGCCTGCACTAGCGCCATGAACCTTCACACCTTATGAGAGCAATTGATCGGCGACAGCCGCCAGATCATCGAATACCAGGGTTCCTGGCGGCAACGGCTTGGCCAGGGTGCGTTCGCCCTTGCCGGTTCTCACCAGCACAGGCTGACAATCGACGGCCAGCGCGGCCTGCAGGTCACCGCCGGTATCGCCGACGAACCAGATTCCTGCCAGTTCCGTGGCGTAGTGCGCAGCGATCTGCCGGAGCATGCCCGGTTTCGGCTTGCGGCACTCGCAGCCATCGTCCGGCCCGTGCGGGCAATGAACGATCAGGCCAACCTCACCGCCCTGCTCCGCCACCAGCTCGCGCAGGCGCGCGTGCATCGATTCCAGGGTCGCCAGGTCGTAATAACCACGGGCGATACCGGACTGGTTGGTGGCCACCGCCACCGTCCAACCGGCTTTCGACAGGCGTGCGATGGCGGCGATCGACGAAGGGATCGGCAGCCACTCGTCGAGCGTCTTGATATAGGCGTCGGAGTCTTCGTTGATGACACCGTCGCGGTCGAGGATCAGTAGTTTCATGCAGTCGTTTCAGAGTCTGCCGTAGGAGCGAGCTTTGCTCGCGAACGCTTTCACGCGCGGAGCTCGCTCCTACAGAAGGGGTCAGCCCAGTACCGAGATGTCCGCCACGCCGAGGAACAGCCCGCGCAGGCGGGCCAGCAGGGCGTAACGGTTGGCGCGCACGCGCGCATCCTCGGCATTGACCAGCACCGCCTCGAAGAAGGCATCCACCGGCTCACGCAGGCCAGCCAGCTTGGCCAGGGCCTCGTTGTACTGGCGGGCGGCGGCCAGCGGCTGTACGGCCTGGTCGGCCTGCTGGATGGCGGCGTGCAGGGCGAACTCGCTGGGGTTGTCGAAGTAGTGCGCTTCGACCTGGGCGGCGACGCCACCTTCGGCCTTGCTCAGCAGGTTCGACACTCGCTTGTTGGCGGCGGCCAGGGCAGCGGCCTGCGGCAGTGTGCGGAAGGCCTGCACGGCCTGCACGCGCTGGTCGAAGTCCAGCGGCGAGGTCGGGCCCACCGCGCGCACCGCCTGGTACACGGCCACTTCGATGCCTTCGTCCTCGTAGCGCGCACGCAGGCGGTCGAAGATGAACTCCAGCACCTGGGCGGCCAGGCCTTCGGTCTTGATCTTGCCGGCGTACTGGGCGACGGCGAAGTCGACCGCAGCGGCCAGGTCCAGGTCCAGGCCCTTCTCGATCAGGATGCGCAGCACGCCGAGGGCGGCGCGACGCAGGGCGTAGGGGTCTTTCGAGCCGGTCGGCAGCATGCCGATGCCGAAGATGCCGACCAGGGTGTCGAGCTTGTCGGCCACCGCCACGGCAGCACCGGTCAGGGTGCTTGGCAGTTCGGCGCCGGCACCGCGTGGCATGTACTGCTCGTTCAGGGCCAGGGCGACGTCCTGCGGCTCACCGTCGTTGAGCGCGTAGTAGTAGCCGGCGATGCCCTGCATCTCGGGGAATTCGCCGACCATCTCGGTAGCCAGGTCGCACTTGCTCAGCAGGCCGGCACGGGCGGCGCGCTGGGCGTCGCCACCGACTTCGCGGGCGATGAAGCCGGCCAGGGCGGAGACGCGCTGGGCCTTTTCGAATACCGAACCCAGCTGGGCCTGGAACACCACGTTGGCCAGGCGCTGGTTGAAGCCTTCGAGCTTCTGCTTCTTGTCCTGCTTGAAGAAGAACTCGGCGTCGGTCAGGCGCGGACGCACGACCTTCTCGTTGCCCGAGACGATCTGCGCCGGGTCCTTGGACTCGACGTTGGCCACGGTGATGAAGCGCGGCAGCAGCTTGCCGTTCGCATCGAGCAGGCAGAAGTACTTCTGGTTGTCCTGCATGGTGCTGATCAGCGCCTCCTGCGGCACCTCGAGGAAGCGTTCCTCGAAGGAGCAGACCAGCGGCACCGGCCATTCCACCAGGGCGGTGACTTCGTCCAGCAGCGCCGGCGGCACGATGGCCGTGCCCTGCTCGGCGGCGGCCAGCTCGTCGACGCGGCGGCCGATGAGCTCGCGGCGCTCGGCGAAGTCGGCCAGCACGAAGGCGCTGCGCAGGTCTTCGGCGTAGTTGGCCGGGGCGCTGATACGCACGTCACGGTTGGCGTGGAAGCGGTGGCCACGGGACACGCGACCAGCCTTCTGCGCGAGGATCTCGCAGTCGACCACGGCGTCACCGAAGAGCATCACCAGCCACTGGGTCGGGCGCACGAATTCGTCGCGACGCGCGGCCCAGCGCATGCGTTTCGGGATCGGCAGGTCGTTCAGCGAATCCTGCACGATGGTCGGCAGCAGGTTGACCGCCGGCTGGCCGGGGATGTGCTGGGCGAAGCGCAGTTTCGCACCGCTGCGGTCGATCTCGGCGATGTCCACGCCGCATTTGCGGGCGAAGCCCAGGGCGGCCTGGGTCGGGTTGCCGTCGGCGTCGAAGGCGGCCTGGATGGGCGGGCCGTCGAGGTTCATGCTGCGGTCGGCCTGCTGCTCTTCGAGCTGCTCGACCAGCACCGCGAGGCGGCGCGGCGCGGCGTACACGCGGCTGGCGGTGTAGCTCAGGCCGGCGGCCTTGAGGCCTTTCTCGATACCGGTGAGGAAGGCTTCACCGAGGCTTTTCAGGGCTTTGGGTGGCAGCTCTTCGGTGCCCAGTTCGACCAGGAAATCGTGTGCACTCATGCTTGCGCCTCCAGCTTGGCCAATACTTCGTCACGCAGTTCGGGGGTGGCCATGGGGAAGCCGAGCTTGGCGCGCGCCTGCAGGTAGCTCTGCGCGACGGCGCGGGCCAGGGTGCGCACGCGCAGGATGTACTGCTGACGCGCGGTCACCGAGATGGCGCGGCGGGCGTCCAGCAGGTTGAAGGTGTGCGAGGCCTTGAGCACCATTTCGTAGGTCGGCAGCGGCAATTGAAGCTCGATCAGACGGTTGGCTTCGCTCTCGTAGAAGTCGAACAGCTCGAACAGCTTCTCGACGTTGGCGTGCTCGAAGTTGTAGGTGGACTGCTCCACCTCGTTCTGGTGGAACACGTCGCCGTAGGTCACGGTGCCGAACGGGCCGTCGGTCCAGATCAGGTCGTAGACCGAGTCGACGCCCTGCAGGTACATGGCCAGGCGCTCCAGGCCGTAGGTGATCTCGCCGGTCACCGGGTAGCACTCGATGCCACCGACCTGCTGGAAGTAGGTGAACTGGGTGACTTCCATGCCGTTGAGCCAGATTTCCCAGCCCAGGCCCCAGGCGCCGAGGGTCGGCGACTCCCAGTTGTCCTCGACGAAGCGGATGTCGTGCACTTCCGGGTCGAGGCCGATGGCCTTCAGCGAACCCAGGTACAGCTCCTGGAAGTTCTCCGGGTTGGGCTTGAGGACCACCTGGAACTGGTAGTAGTGCTGCAGGCGGTTGGGGTTTTCGCCGTAGCGGCCGTCGGTCGGGCGACGCGAAGGCTGCACGTAGGCGGCATTCCAGGTCTCCGGGCCAATGGCGCGCAGGAAGGTGGCGGTGTGGAAGGTGCCGGCACCTACTTCCATGTCGTAGGGTTGCAGCACTACGCAGCCCTGCTCGGCCCAGTAGTTCTGCAGGGCCAGGATCAGGTCCTGGAAGGTGCGCACGGCAGGCTTGGTCTGGCTCACGAAAAAATCACCTGTGGAGGCTTGCGAGGGAAAGCCGGAGAGTATATCGAAACTCGGCGCAGGCCGCAGGGTACGGCATATCGGCATCATCCGACGGATAGCGTGACTGTATTTATATCCAGTTGTTTTGTCGTTATAGTCACCGCTTCGACCCTGACCGAGGTTCACAGCCATGCCCCGCTGCTTCTGGTGTACCGACGATCCGCTCTACCAGGCCTATCACGACGAGGAATGGGGTGTGCCGCAGCGCGATGCCGGTCATCTGTTCGAGATGCTGCTGCTCGAAGGCGCGCAGGCCGGCCTGTCGTGGATCACCGTGCTGAAGAAGCGCGAGCGCTACCGCCAGGTGCTGCACGGGTTCGACCCTGAGCGTCTGGCCCGCCTCAGTGACGAAGAGATCGAGGCGCTGATGCAGGACCCGGGCATCATCCGCAATCGCCTCAAGCTCAAGGCCGTGCGGCAGAACGCCCAGGCCTGGCTGAAGCTGGAAGACCCGGTGACGCTGCTCTGGTCGTTCGTCGGCGGCGTGCCGAAGATCAATCACTTCAGCGACCGTAGCCAGATGCTGGCGGTGACGCCCGAAGCCGAGGCAATGAGCAAGGCGCTGAAGAAGGCCGGTTTCACCTTCGTCGGGCCGACCATCTGCTATGCCTTCATGCAGGCCACGGGTATGGTGATGGACCACACCACCGACTGCGACCGCTATGCGCAACTGAAGGGCTCATGACCACCATCACCACGCTGGACCAACTACAAGAATTGTACGGCGAAAGCCACGAACGCTCGCGGCGCAAGGAACTGCCGCGGCTGATCGAACCCTACCGCGCGCTGATCGATGCCTCGCCCTTCGTGGTGTTGGCCAGCGTGGGTCCGGATGGCCTGGATTGCTCGCCGCGTGGCGATGAGCCAGGTTTCGTGCGAATTCTCGATGACCAGACCCTGCTGCTGCCGGATCGCCCGGGCAACAACCGTATCGACAGCCTGCGCAACATCGTGCTCAACCCGCAGGTGGCGCTGCTGTTTCTGATTCCCGGCGTCGGTGAGAGCCTGCGCATCAATGGCCGCGCCGAGATCTCCCTCGACCCCGAGCTGCTGGAGCTGGGCCGTGCGCAGGGCAAGCTGCCGCGCAGCGTGCTGCGCATCCATATCGATACCTGCTACTTCCAGTGTTCCAAGGCGGCAGTGCGTTCCGGCCTGTGGGATGCCTCGCGTCAGGTCGAGCGCGCCAGTCTGCCGAGTGCCGGCGATATCTTCCGCTGTATCTATGAGGAGTTCGACGTCGAGGCCTACGAGCGCGATCTGCAGCAGAGGCTTCGGACGAGCCTGTACTGACTGGCTCGGCCCTGGCCGTTACACTGGGCGCTTTGCGGAAACGGTTGGAGTCTGTCGTGGAAAAACTCAAGGGCGCCCTGGTGGTCGGTTTCCTGCGCCTGTTCGCACTGCTGCCCTGGCGTGCCGTACAGGCCGTGGGCAATGCCATCGGCTGGCTGATGTGGAAGCTGCCGAACGGCTCGCGCGACGTGGTGCGCATCAACCTGAGCAAGTGCTTCCCCGAGCTGAACGAGGCCGAGCGTGAGCACCTGGTCGGGCAAAGCCTGAAGGACATCGGCAAGACCCTGACCGAAAGCGCCTGCGCCTGGATCTGGCCGGCGCACAAGTCACTCAAGCTGGTCCGCGAAGTCGAAGGCCTGGAAGTGCTGCAACAGGCCCTGGCCTCGGGCAAGGGCGTGGTCGGCATCACCAGCCACCTGGGCAACTGGGAAGTGCTCAACCACTTCTACTGCAACCAGTGCAAACCGATTATTTTCTACCGCCCGCCGAAGCTCAAGGCCGTCGACGAGCTGCTGCAGCAGCAGCGCGTGCAGATGGGCAACCGCGTCGCACCCTCGACCAAGGAAGGCATCCTCAGCGTCATCAAGGAGGTACGCAGGGGCGGCGCCGTGGGCATTCCTGCCGACCCGGAGCCGAGCCGTTCGTCGGGGGTTTTCGTGCCCTTCCTCGGCACCACCGCGCTGACCAGCAAGTTCGTGCCCGGCATGCTCACTGGCGGCAAGGCGGTCGGCGTGTTCCTGCATGCGCTGCGCCTGCCGGACGGCAGCGGCTACAAGGTGATCCTCGAAGCGGCGCCGGAAGGCATGTACAGCGAGAATGTGGAAGAAGGCGTGGCGGCGATGAGCGAAGTGGTGTCGCGCTACGTACGCAACTACCCGAGCCAGTACATGTGGAGCATGAAGCGCTTCAAGAAGCGGCCCGAGGGTGAGGCCAGGTGGTACTGAAGCGGTTTCGCCCATCTCTGGCTGATGCGATCGCGGCCAGGCTCTAGAGCTCCAGTTCCAGCCGCCGGGCAGCGAAATCGTCCAGCCGTCCCTTCAGCAGCAATTGGCGAATCCAGGGGCCCAGCAGATCCTGACGCCCGTCGAGCATCTGCACGGGACCCCATTGCTCAGCGCATCCGGCGAAGCGCTGCTGGTTTGCGCTGACGGCCTCGAGGATGCGCTTGTCCTGGCGCAGCACTACACCGAATAGCGGCCGTATCAGTAGCTGTTTCAGCCAGCCGGGTAGCCAGCCGCGGCGGGTGGCAATACGGGCGATCACCTGCAAGTGACCGGGTTCGGCGGGAACGAGCCAGGCCGTGATCAGCAGCGTGAGCCGGCCACGGGCGTCGCGGTATTCGATTTCCGCCTGACCCGGCAGGCGGAAGCGGCCGAAGCTCTCTGCGCGACTGCCTTCGAACAGCCGGGAGATCAGCCCGGTCTGCAGGTGCTCCTCGCTGTAACGCGCTTCGATCCCGTCTTGCAGTGCACGGATATCGGCGATCACCCGCTGGCGTTGGCTGTCGCGGCGGATCCAGCCGGCGTGTACGAAGTGGGTGTGGAAGGCGTCAAGGAAGTTCTCCGCCGCCTCTTGCAGGCTGCAACGGACCTTGTCGTGCATCCAGAACAGGTCCAGTCCTTCCTGCGGGGTGCTACAGGGTAGTGTCGGTGCCGCCAGCCTGGCGTCGCGCACCCAGATCAGGCCGTGGGAATCCAGTGCCTGCAGCGGTTGCAGCATGGCTGCGCGGCTGCCTTCGTCGAGACTGCCCGGGGCGCGGGTGCAGTGACCGGCGCCGTTGAAGCGCCAGCCGTGGTAGGGGCACTCGACTGCGCCGTCGCGCACGCAGCCGGCGCTGAGCGGAGCGAAGCGATGCGGGCATCGATCCGGCAGTGCCGCAGGCCGCCCGTCGCGCTCGCGGAACAGGACCAGCGGCCGGCCGTGCAGCACGCGCGCCAACGGTTGGCCCGCGCCGAGCTGCTGGCTTGTCGCCAACGGCCACCAGTAGGCCAGCGGCTGGTCGGTCGGGTTCATAGTTTCAGCTTCCTCATCAGCGGCACACCCAGCCCCTGCAGGAGTGCGGCCAGGGTGCGCCAGACCAGGCGCTGGCGCAGCGGCAGGTGAGCGATATGCAGCATGCTGTATTCGATCTGTGGCTGGCCGCCGCGCAAGCGCTTGAAGTGCGCTGCCCCGGAGCTGAAGTTGAGCAGCATGCGGCGTGTGGCCGCCTCTTCGAGGCACAGCCGGGTTAATTGACGATAGAGCCCGGCACGCTGTGGCAGTGCGGTGTCATAGCCGACGATGGGCGCGCTGAGCACGGTGTCGCTGGCGAACCAGCCGACGACCCCATCGATACGACCGCTTTCCGTGCGCAGCACGCGCAGTTCGAGCCAGCCATCACGGTGGCCCTGCTCCAGCCAGGCTGCGCTGTAGTGCGGATTCAGGACGCTGTATTTGTCCAGATAGAGCAGGTCGTAGAGCGCTTCGATACGCTCGAACTCAGCCTGTGTCAGGGTTTCGCCCGTATCCACCTGGTAACCGCTGCGGCGCAACAGCGTCGCATCGAGCCGGCAATTGTGGTGACGCAGATAAGCGCTGTCGGCGCCCTCGCGGCCATCGAACAGATAGACCTGGCGGCTCGGCACGGCGAGATAGCCGAGTGCATCAAGCCGTTTCAGCAATACGGCGTTGCTGGCCGGGTTGAGCGAGCGAAAGCCGAAGGCATGGCTCGGAAAACGCTGGCGCAGCTGCACTGTCAGCTCATCCAGGCCCTGGCCTTGCCAGTCCGAGGGATACAGGTTGGTCGACAGCAGCCAGTTGTTGACCTGCACGATGCGATCGATGCGGGCGCTCCTGAGCAGGTATTCGACGCTCGCGACCAGCGGTTTCAGCAGGTGTGCAAGCAGCCGGCTGGGCAGGCGCTGCAATTCGTCGCGGGCGTAGCCGCTGTAGGCGGTCAGGGGCGAGACCACATAGCAATTGTCGGCCCGCTCGCCGCCGTGGTTGATCGATACCGGCATCTGCCACTGGCCGAGCTCGAGCAACTGCAGTTCGCAGGCCGGTTGCCGATCCCGCGCTCGGCATGTTCGCGCACGTAACGCGGCGCTGCGCTGTCGCGTTGCGCCAGTTGCGGATCGTCGGCAGCCAGCAGCTTCATGATCCTGGTGTTCCTGCGAGTGACTGACCGTCCCACTCTATATCCGCAGTCGAGGCGGCCAGCAGGCCGCGCCGGCGCATCAGCGCGCGCATGGCGATCTCGCCAACGCCGAGCAACTGGCCTGCCAGCGGGCCGAGGTCGCCGTCGCGTAGGATCACGTCGCGCGCCGCGCGATAGTCGCTCCAGAAGGTGCGGCTGGCGAGATGGCGTGGCGCGCCGATCAGCAACATCGCGAGCGCCACCATGCGCGGGGTCGAGCTGGGCAGCAGCGGCTCGCCGGCCGTGCTTAGGGTGTTCACCAGCGCCCTGGGCTGGTCGTCGAACAGATGGATACCGCTGGTAGCGCGTGGGTTGCATTCAAGGACGTGAAAGTCTCCCTCGGCATCGGCGATGAAGTCGAAGCCGACCTGGCCGCTATAGCCGGTGGCCTGACCGAAGGCCTCGACGAAGCCCCGCACGGCAGCAGGTTGCGCAGGCTGGAAGTAGATCCCGGAGCCACGTCCGACGCGATACAGCGGACGGTAACAGGCATGTGCGCGTAACTGCCCGTCGACCAGCAGGCTGAAGCTGCAGTGTTCGTCGCCGGCGATGAAGCGCTGGGCTACCCAGGGTTGGTCTGGCGTCGGATGCAGTGTGCGAACGGTACGCGGGTCGGGACGGATCAGGGTGCGCGAGGCGAAGCGCGAATAGGCCGGTTTGAACACCCAGTCGCGGCTCTCTGCGGCCAGGGCGAGGCACTCTTCGTGGCACTGCAGCAGGCGTGTCTCGGGCGCTGCAACTTGCCAGCCGCGGGTCATCTCGGCGAAGCGGCCCTTGTGATGCAGGCGGTGCAGCAGCTCGAAATCGCTGGTCAGCACCCGGCACAGCGGTGTCAGTTGTGGCAAGCCATGGGCCAGGTAGAAGACCTCCTCGCAGGTCGGCAGGAGCAGGTCGATAGCGTCCTGGCGTATGCGCTCGGCCAGTGTGTCGACCCAGGCTTGCGGGTTGCTGCGTGGCTCCGGCAGGCGCACGAAGCGGTGTACCGCCCGACTCGAGCGAGCCAGGGGCCAGGCCAGTGAGTCGCCAACGCTGACTGTCCAGCCGCTGGCGGCAAATGCGTGTGCCCATTCCAGGCACGCCGGCGCACGAGCGCCGAGGATCAGTACGTGCATGGCGTTCCCTCTGGTCTGCGTTGCAGCAGCAGACGGCGACGCTTGGCGCCGGGTTCATCCGGCATCCAGTCGCTGATGTGCAAGGTCGCGGGCTGCACCTGCTGCTGTTGAAAGAATATCGCCAACGCTTCGCGCAAGGCTGTTTCGGCTTTGCCGGGTGCTGCGGCCTTCAACTGCAGATGCCAGTCCATGCCATCCTGGTGCAGGCGCCATTGCTCCAGGTTGGCCTGCGCGGTAGCGATGGCGCGCCGCAGCAGATCCGGGTAGAGCGGACGCAGGCCGCTGCCATCCAGGGCCGGCAGCCAGAATACTTCATCGGCGCGGCCTTCGATGGCGGCCAGGGTGCGCTCGGCGCGGCCACAGGGGCATGGCGCCGGCGCCAGTTGCAGAATGTCGTTGAGGCGATAGCGAACGATGATCTGCGTGGTACGCGAGAAGTCGCTGATCAGCGGCTGGAAGCGCCGCTGCTCCTGGTCCAGCCACTCGGGTTCGATCAGCAGATGGGTTTCGTTCAGGTGCAGGTTGCCCCGCTCGCAGCTGTAGCCGAGAAAGCCTTCGCTGGCCTGGTAGATCTGCGCCGGGCGGCGGCCGAAGGCGTGCTCGATGCGCTGTGCGTCGTCTTCCTCGAGGACTTCGGCGACCGATACCAGATGCGCCGGGGCGATGCGCAGGCGCCCGGCCAGATGCGCGTCGGCCAGAGCGCGCAGTACCGTGGCCGGTGCTACCAGTACATGCGGCTGTTGCTGTTCGAGCGCTTCCAGCGCAGCCTCCAGGCCCAGCAGCAGATCATGGAAGGCGAAGTCGATCCGGCGGCTGGACAGCGTCGTGTACAGACGGCTGTTGGCGCGCAGGAAGAAGGCGATGCGCAGCGGCTCTCGCCACGGCAGCAGATGGCCGAGCAGGCGTGTCGGCAAGGTGCGCGCCAGCAACGTTCCGGCCCAGCGTTCGCGCTCTTCCCTGCCGACCAGAAAGACGCCGCGATGACCGGACGTGCCGCTGGAAAGGCCGACGGTCAGCTCGCCCAGCTGGGGGCTGAAATCCCGCGAATGCTCGGCTTGCAGCGCGACGTCCAGAGCGGATTGCAGGTCGATGCCCTGGCTGTTGCAGGCGCTGAACTCGCTCATCAACAGCGCCTTGTCCATGCCAGGCCATCGCTCCAGCGGTTGTCCCCGAAAAGCACGCAGGCGCGGCGCCTGTGGTGCGGTTTCGCGCAGAAAGCGCGTCAGCTGACGCGCCTGCCAGGCCTCCAGGCGGCGCCGGTCGGAGAAGCGCAGCCACCAACGACTGTGGATGAAGCTGATGGCAACGCGCAGCAGGCTGCGCAGTCGTTCAAGGTCGCGCATGGAAAGCCTCTGCAGCCACTTCGCAGTGCGACGGCAGGATCAGCAGCGAGGGTTCGCGCCGGGCCAGTTCGCCGACGGCGGCGAAAGTCTCGCGATAGGCTCGAACGCTGCTGTTGCTGAACCATTGCGTCGGTGTTGGAGGCAGGCGACCTTCACGACAAGCGGGAAGCGAATAGCAGGCGTCCGCCACCAGCAGCAGCGGCCGGCCACCTGCATCGGGGATGCACAGGCCAAGCTGGCCGTGGCTGTGTCCGGGGAGTACGACGCCGAGCAGGCTGCCATCGCCGAACAGGTCGAAACCGTCCCTGAACGGTGCCATCCACGTTGGCAGCGGCCGCTGTGGGCAATGGTCAGCCTGTTCCAGGCGCGCCGAGAAATCATCCGGCAGCAGGCCCGGCAGGCGCCCCTGCAGCGTGGCCCGCCACCCCTTGCCACGCAGCGCCAGCACATGCTCGCTCTCGGCGCGCAGGGCGATGAAGCGCGCCTGCGGAAAGTCGCGCAAGCCGGCAACGTGGTCGCCATGATAGTGCGAGACGATCACGGTGGAGATCTGCTCGCAACGAATACCGCGCGTGGCGAGCTGCGCCGACAGGCACTCTTCGGCAGGTAGATGCACTGGCAGCAGGCTGCCGTAGAGGCGCTCGGGAAACGTGGCGGTGGCCTTGAGAAAGTGCGCCGCATAACCGGTGTCGTAAAGCATCCAGCCGCGCGTCGGGTGGCGCAGCAGGGCGCAGTACGACGGGAAGTCGACCTGCCGCAGCCCTGCCCCGCGCGCGGCCATGCACGCCAGGTGACGGCAGCTGCCGACCCGTAGCCAGGCGACTTCGACCGATGCGCTCATCTACCCTGCTCCAGCCACCAGGCCGCGTGGCGACGAATGCCTTCTGCGAGGTCGATCCTGGGCTGCCAGCCAAGCTCGCGACGAATCGCCGAGGTATCCAGGGTCTGGCTGAAGGCGAGTACGCCGGCGCTGTAGCGGGTCAGCAGCGGCTCCTCGCCGCTGCGCCAATGCGCGTCGGTTTCGAGCAGGCGGGCGACGGCAGAAACCAGCGGCCAGGGCAGTCGGCGCGTGCGTAGCGGCAGCGCGAAGGCCGTGGCGACGCGTTCCAGCAGATGGTCGAGACGGATAGGTTCGGCATTGCTGACGTTGTACAGGTTGTAGCGGCCTGGTAGCGGGCGGGTCAGGCCGAGCCAGGCGGCATCGACCAGATTGTCGATGTAAGTCAGATCGAGTTCGGCACGCCCACCGCGCATCAGTGGAATCGCCCCACGGCGCATCACGCGCAGCATGCGCGGCATCAGTGTGGCGTCCCACGGGCCGAACACGGCGCGCGGGCGCAGCACCACGGTTGGCGCGACATCGGCTGCACGCAGCAGCGCTTCGGCCATGCCCTTGGTGTGCGCATAGTGGTTCACCGGGGGCGGCAATGGGTCGTTCTCACGCACGCCGAGTCGATCCTGGAAGTCGAAGTACAGGCTCGGTGTCGACAGGTGCACCAGGCGCGCGACGCCTTGCGTGCGACAGGCATTGATGACTTCTTCGGTAGAGGCGACGTTGGCGCGCTGAAATGCCTCGGCGCTGCCCCAGGGCGCCGATAGCGCCGCGCAATGCACCAGAGCGTCGGCGCCCCTGGCCGCCTCTGCAAGCGCGGCACGTGCCTGTGGAGTGCCGTGTTCTATGGGTAGAAAGCGCATCGCTGCGCGAGCGTGGCGCAGTACTTCGTCAGCGGCGTCACGGTTGCGGCCGCTGAACACCACCTCGCAACCCTCTGCGGCCAGACGCCAGGCGATATGCCGACCGACGAAGCCGGTGCCTCCGGTGAGCAGAATCTTCATTCCAGCTCCAGCAGCATGCCACCGAGCGAAAGCCCGGCCCCTGTGCCGAGCAGCAGCACGCGCTGACCGGCGCGGACACGCCCGTCGCGCAGGCCTATGTCGAGGGCGGTCGGCAGCGATGCGGCGACCTGATTGCCGTAGTCGGCAAAGATGTCGATCACCTGCTCGGCAGAGAATCCCAGCCGTTTGCGCAGGTGTTGCATCGCCAGATGGCTGGCCTGGTGCGGAATCACTCGGTCGATCTGTGTCCGCTGCAATCGCGCTTCGTCGAGCAGAGACTGCACAAACCCCGGCAGATGGGTCGAGGCCAGGCGAAAAACCGCTTTGCCCCGCATGGTGAAACGGCTCAGGGCGGCGAAATGCTCGTCGCCGCGCGAGGGGTGGTGACGCGAGCCGCCTGCCTCAATCTGGCAGAGCTCGGCGCCTTCGGAATAGGTGCGTAGCTGCGCAGCGAGGATGTTCAGGCGCAGCCCGTCGCCGTCGCGCCCGAGAACCATCGCCGCCGCGCCGTCGCCGAAGATCGCGGCACTGTGCAACTGCTGCCAGTCGAGCCCGCAGGAGGCAATGTCGGCACAGACCAGCAGCACTCGGCGGTAGCGACCGGCAACCAGTGCCCAGGACAGCTGATCGAGGGCGACGATGAAACCGAGGCAACTGGCGTTGATATCGAAGGCCGGGATGCCGCTCGCGCCAAGGCCCAGCTCGCGGTGAACCAGCGCGGCATTGCAGGGCATGCCCTGGTCCATGGTACCGCTGGCGGCGATCACGCAGTCGAGCTGGTCTGCCGTCAGACCGGCAGCCTGAAGCGCCTTGTGCGCGGCTTGTGTGGCAAGGCTGGCGGCAGTGTCGTCGGCAGCGGCAACCGCGCGGCTGCGTACGCCACTGAGGCGCTCGACGCTGCCATCGGGCAGACCGAGCGAATGGTCGATTTCGGCGCTCGTCAGACGCCGCTTTGGCAGGGCATGGCCGCTACCGAGAAGTGACAGGGTGCGCAGAGGTAAAGAGTCGATCGGCATGCACAATCCATTGTTCAGGCATCGGGAACAGCCCGCATGATGAACCAGCAAGGCGTTTACGCCTACTGCGCAGGCTGTTCAGTCACCTATTTTCGTGCGCCAGGACGCCCTTTTGCGAAGGTCTCGACGGCGGTTGTCCCTCTCGGTCAAGGAGGCGTCGCTCGCTTCCGTGGGTGCGCCCAGGAGACGAAACGGTCATGACACGCCCTGGGCCCAGGAGGGTCTTGGTAACTGTCGCCACCTTTTTTCTGTCGAGCGTTGGGAATTGTTTCGATTTTGCGTTATTAAAGGCTGCATCGTCCGCCTACCCCCGGAGCCTCCATGCCGAACCAGCGCCAGCAGGTGCGTACCCCGATGAAGTGCCGGATCAAGATCAGCCACCCCAACTTCGGCGAGCTGCTGGCGCAGACCCGTGACCTGTCCGATAGCGGCGTCTACGTGAAGCACCCGGACATGGCCAGCCTGTCGGTCGGCGCCGAAGTGATCGGCCAGGTGCAGGATCTGCCTTTCCCCGCCCCGATATTGAAGATGGAAGTGATGCGCGTGGATCCCGAAGGGGCCGGCCTGCGTTTTCTCGGCGAAGCCTGAACGGCGGTAGCCAGCCTGGAGGTTCGTAACGCGTGTTTCGGCCAAGCATATGGCCGCTGGCGGGCATCGACACCCCGCGTCACTGCTGGCAGCACAAGGGCCCGGAACAGAACGCTGCCGACCTGTCGCGGCTGAATCCGCTCCTACGGAAACTGCAGAGCACTTTGTTGTGGGAGGGGCTTCAGCCGCGATGCCCTGCAGCTCTGCCCCTGTCGCTGCTGAAGCGCCTCCCACAGGTCCGGTCTCGGCGCCTCAGTTCGCCTCGTTGACTGCACTCAGAAACGCCTTGGTACGCTCCTGCTGCGGGTTGCCGAACAGCTGATCCGGCGTGCCCTGCTCATGGATGCAGCCCTGGTGGAAGAAGCACACACGGTCGGCGAACTCGCGGGCGAAGCCCATCTGGTGGGTGACCATCAGCATGGTCAGGTTGTGTTCGCTACCGAGGCGGCGAATCACGTTGAGTACTTCGCCGCACAGCTCCGGGTCGAGCGCCGAGGTCACCTCGTCGAACAGCATCACCTTGGGTCGCATCGCCAGCGCACGGGCGATGGCCACGCGCTGCTGCTGACCACCCGACAGCTGCGACGGGAAATGGCGCAGCTTCTCGCCCAGGCCGACCATCGCCAGCAGCTCCTCGGCGCGCTCGGTGGCTTCCTTCCTGCCCATGCCGAGCACCTGCATCGGCGCCTCGATCACGTTCTGCAGCGCGCACATGTGCGGGAACAGGTTGAAACTCTGGAACACCATGCCGATCTTGCCGCGCACCTTGCGCTGGTGACTGGCGCTGGCCGGCAGCAGACGCCCGTTGCGGCCGGGCATGTGGGTGAGCGGCTCGTCATCGACGGCGATCACGCCCTCATCGATGCTCTCCAGGGTCATCAGTGCGCGCAACAGGGTCGATTTGCCCGAGCCGCTGGGGCCGATGATCGCCACCTTCTCGCCGGGGGCGACGTCCAGGTTGAGCTTGTTGAGTACGGTGAGGTTGCCGTAACGCTTGGTCACGTCGGTGAAGCGGACGATGGGCTGGGGCATGGAGGAACTCCCTGCGGCGTCTGTAGAGTTGAGAAAAGCAGTCATCGGGCAGTGACCTCCAGGCGATCTTCCACGCGCCGCACGCACCAGGCCAGGGCCAGGCTGAGCAGCAGGAAGAAGATGCCGACCATGGTGATGGGCTCGAGGTAGCGGAAGCTCTCCGAACCGATGTTCTTGGCTTGTTGCATGATTTCCACCACGGTGATCGCCGACAGCACCGGGGTGTCCTTGAGCATGGCCACCAGGTAGTTGCCCAGCGCCGGCAGGATCGGCCGCAGCGCCTGCGGCAGGATGATCTGCCGATAGGCAGGCAGCGGCGACATGTTCAATGCCGTCACCGCCTCCCACTGGCCACGCGGCACCGCATCGAGGCCGGCGCGGTACACCTCGGCGGTGTAGCAGGCGTAGTGCAGGGCGATGCCGAGGATACCCGCCTGCAGCGCAGTCAGGTTCAGCCCGTAGTTGGGGAACACGTAGAACAGGAAGTACACCTGGATCAGCAGCGGCGTGCTGCGGATGAATTCGATCAGCCCGGCCACCGGCCAGGACAGCCACATATGCCGGCTGCGTCGGGCGATGGCCAGCAGCAGGCCGAGGACGATGGCGATGGCGAAGCCGGCGAAGGTGATCAGCAGGGTATTGAGCGAGGCCTCGAGCAGATCTGGAAGGATGCTCAGGGCGAAGTCCCAGTCGAAGAAATTCATTGCAGGCCTCCGCGCATCCGGCCACGGCTCAGGCGTTTTTCCAACAGGCGCATGCCGAGGTTGATCACCTGGGCCATGAGGAAATACAGCACCAGGGCCAGGGCGAATATCTCCAGGGTCATGAAGGTCGCCTGGTCCAGCTGACGAGCGCGGAAGGCCAGGTCAGACAGGGTGATCAGCGACACCAGCGAGGTGTTCTTCAGCAGTTCGATCAGCAGGTTGGTTCCTGGCGGAATCGCTGCCAGCAGCGCCTGCGGCAGGATGATGCGCAGGAAGCGTTTGGACGGATGCATGTTCAGCGCGGTGCAGGCCTCGTACTGACCCTTGGCCACGGAGCGGATGGCACCACGCATCACTTCCGCACCATAGGCGCCGATGTGCAGGCCAAGGCCGACGATGGCCACGGTGAAGGCGCTCATCTCGACGTTGAAGGGTGGCATCGGCAGCACGAAGTACAGCCAGAACAGCTGCACCAGCAGCGAGGTGCCGCGAAAGATTTCGATGTAGGTGATGGCCAGCCAGCGTAGCGGGCCAATCGGCGACAGCCGGCCGAGGGCGGCGATGACTGCCGAGACGATGGCCAGCAGCGAGCCCCAGAAGGTGACTTGCACGGTGACCCAGGCGCCTTGCAGCAGCAGGGGGAAAAGATCGGTCATGAATGTCTACCGCTCTATGCAGGGAAACACGCCACGCACCTTCGTGCGCGGCGTTACCCGTGCATTACTGGCCGCAGAGTTCGGCGGCGGTCTTGTCGGTGATGTTGGACTGATCGAAACCGAAGGGTTTGACCGTGGCCAGATGCTCTTCGCTGCCCAGCCACTTCTTCAGCTCGGCATTGACCGCATCGCGCAGGTCCTTGTCTTCCGGGCGGAAGGCCAGGGCGCCGTAACCGGTGTGGGCCGGGTCATCCTTGAATTCGGCGATGGCTTCGACGCTGTCGCCGCCCTTGTCGGCCAGGCCCTTCATGGTCAACTGGGTGCCGACGGCGGCGTCGGCGCGACCGGCGCGCACGGCCTGCAGCTGCGCGGTGGTGTCCGGCACCTGGAGGATCTGGTCGTCGGTGATACCGGAATCACGGGCATAACCCAGGTTCACCGTGCCGGACATGATCGCCACCTTGGCACCGCTCTTGGCGATGTCTGCGTAGCTGTGCAGGTCCTTCGGGTTGCCGGCTTTCACCAGCAGGGTATCGGGCAACTGGTAGTGCGGGTCGGTGAACAGCACCTGCTTGCAGCGCTCGGGGGTGATGTACATGCCGGCGGCGATCAGGTCGAAGCGGCTAGCGCGCAGGCCGGGGATCAGCGAGCCCCATTCGGTAAGCACCGGGTTGATCTTCTCGACGCCCATGCGCTCGAAGATCTTCCTGACGATCTCCGGCGACTCGCCGGTGACGCTGCCGTCGAGAGCGGTATAGGCGAAGGGGGTTTCGTTGGCGTAGCCGATGCGCACGCTGCTGCTGTCCTTGACCTTGTCCAGCGTTGAAGCCTGGGCGCCGGCAACGCTGGTGAGCAGGGCGCAGGCCAGCGCCAGGCGGCCGAAGCGGGAGGGGATAACGCTACTCATCTTGGTATTCTCCTGTTTCTTGTAGTCCGCCAACGGCGGCGTGCTGTGTTAGGAGGCAGGTAAATCAAGAGCGTTGGTGGCGCTGTTCGCGCCAGGTGGTCATTCTTCTGCGGTGCCGAGGCACTGTTTTCCACCCTTGGCCCGAGCATACAAAGGCTTTTTTCGCTGCGGTATTGCACTAGGACAATTGAATCGCAATGCCTCACGCGGGATGCTTGAGCGCAGTCGCCGCAGGAGCCATCGATGCACAACTGGAAGAAGGCCCTGGCCAACGCTCGCCCGGGCGAGTCGAAGTACAAGCTGCTGGTCCAGGCGGTCGCCGCCGATATCGAACAGGGTAGCCTGATCGACGGCCAGCGACTGCCACCGCAACGCCAGGTGTCCGATGCGCTCGGCATCAGCGTGCAGACCGTGACCAACGCCTACAAGGAACTGGAGCGCCAGGGCCGCGTGCGCTGCGAGGTGGGTCGTGGCAGCTTTGTCTCACGGCGCACCAGCGAGCGCGTGGCCACCAGCATGCTCGATCGCAGCGAGCAGGCGCTGATGGACTTTTCCAATGCGCGCATCCTGCACACCGATGCCCACGACCGCCTGTGGCGACAGACCTGCCTGGAGCTGGCGCAGGAGCCTGACCAGCCCTGGATTCACGCCTTCCGCCCGATAGCCGGCATGCAGCACCAGCGCGAGTCGGCAGTGCGCTGGCTGGCGCGCCTGGGCATGGACGTGGGTATCGAGGACGTGCTGCTGACCAGCGGCGCTGCGCACGGCATCTTCCTCGCCCTGGCGACGCTGGCCGGCCCGGACGACGTGGTGCTCTGCGAAGGCCTGACCGATCACGGTGCCATTGGCAGCTCGCAGGTGCTCGGCTTCACCCTCAAGGGGCTGGAGATGGATCGCTACGGGCTGAACCCCGAGCACTTCGAGGACATGTGCGGCAACGAGCGCATCACCGCGCTGGTCTGCACGCCCAACCTGAACAACCCCACCAGCGCGCTGATGCCCGACGAGCGCCGCCGCGAGATCGCCGAGATCGCCCGCCGCTATGGCGTGTACATCATCGAGGACGACGTTTACGGCCCGCTGCTGGCCGGCCAGCAGAGCACGCGGCCGCTCAGCCATTACGCGCCGGAGCTGTCGTTTTACTGCACCAGCATGACCAAGTCGGTGCTCACCGGTCTGCGCATCGGCTACCTGGTGATGCCCAAGCGCCTGGCCCTGCGTACCGAGAGCATCTTGCGGGTCAACAGCTGGATGGCGCCGTCGCTGCTCGGTGAGATTGCCACGCGCTGGATCGACTCCGGCGAGGCCGAGGACCTGGTGCAGCTGCAGCGGCAATTGCTGGCCAACCGGCAGGCTTTGGTGGAGCAGGAACTGGGCGAGCACCTGATCGGCGCTCATCCCTATTCGCTCAACAGTTGGTTGCGGGTGCCCGACGGCTGGGAGATCGACGGCCTGTTGCGCGAGTTGCGTCGGCGCAACGTGGCGTTGACTTTGCCCGACCCATTCGTCCCGCCGGGCATGCCGAGGCCGCGTGCGGTGCGCCTGTGCGTCGGCGCCGAATGCAGCGAAGCGAAGATGCGCCAGGGCGTGCAGATCGTGCGTGACGTCTTCGAGCAGTACCCGAAGGTGCATGATTTTTGAGGGTCGTAGGGTGGACGTCGCTTTTCACGTCCACCGCAACGGTGGATCGGTGAAGCGTGATCCACCCTACGTGCTCAACGGCGGGCGGGTTCAGCCCCCTCTCCCGCTTGCGGGAGAGGGTTGGGGAGAGGGGCTTTGTAGCCCGGATGAAATCCGGGAGCGGTTTGCTCCGATGCGTCCGGGTTACATCGGTGCGCACGGCGCACCCTACGCAAACGCGCCGATTGCTGGTCTCTTGAGGCACACCAATAAAAAATCGTCCTAGTACATTAAGCCGCTCAATTTCCCGCTCATACACTCGGCCGCACACCTTCACGGAATGTGCACCATGCCCTCCACCATTGCCTTCGATGATCTGCTCCAGGCTCGCCAGCGTATTGCCGGCCTGGTGCGCCAGACGCCACTGGAGCATTCGCCCAGCCTGAGCCGCCTGGCCGGTGTGCCGGTGTGGTTGAAGCTGGAGTCGCAGCAGGCCACTGGCAGCTTCAAGCTACGCGGCGCGAGCAACGCGGTGGCGCAGCTGGATGCCGAGCACAAGCGTCTCGGCGTGGTCACTGCCTCCACCGGCAACCATGGTCGCGCCCTGGCCTTCGCCGCCTCGCAGCAGGGCGTGAAGGCCATCGTCTGCCTCTCCGAACTGGTGCCACAGAACAAGGTGCGCGCCATTCGCGAACTGGGCGCCGAGGTGGTGATCAGCGGCCGCAGCCAGGACGACGCCCAGCTCGAAGCCCTGCGCATTGCCCGCGAACAGGGCGCCGCGTTCATCCCGCCCTTCGACCACCCGCACGTGATCGCCGGCCAGGGCAGCCTGGGCCTGGAGATTCTCGAGCAGTGCCCGGATGTCTGCGAAGTGCTGGTGCCGCTGTCCGGCGGCGGCCTGTTCGCCGGTGTGGCACTGGCGATCAAGGCGGCGAGCCCGGCCATTCGCACCCACGGCATCAGCATGCAGCTGGGCGCCGCCATGCACGCCAGCCTGCAGGTCGGCGAGCCGGTCGAGGTGGAGGAACTGCCGACCCTGGCCGATTCGCTTGGTGGCGGTATCGGCCTGGACAACCGCTACACCTTCGCCCTCACCCGCGAGCTGTGCGATCAGCTGCACCTGCTCGGCGAGGCCTCCATCGCTCGTGGCATCCGCCACGCCTACCGCGAGGAGCGACTGGTGGTCGAAGGCGCCGCTGCCGTCGGTATCGCCGCCCTGCTCGACGACCTGATCGAACCCCGTGGCCCGGTGGTGGTGGTGGTCAGCGGCCGCAACATCGACATCGACCAGCACCTGCGTGTGCTCAACGGCGCCGACGCCTGAGGAACTCCCATGGCCAAGACCCTGATACTCAACCAGGCCGATCTGCGCGAGTGCGTTGGCCTCGACGCCGACAGCCTCGCGGTGGTGGAAAACGCCTTCCGCCTGCTCGCCACGGCCGCCGTGGCGATGCCGCCGATCCTGCGCCTGGACGTGCCCGAGCATAACGGCGAGGTGGACGTGAAGACCGCCTACCTGCCCGGCGTGGCGCACTTCGCGATCAAGGTCAGCCCCGGTTTCTTCGACAACCCCAGGCTCGGCCTGCCCAGCCTCAATGGTCTGATGATGCTGTTCTCGGCACGGACCGGCCTGGCCGATGCGCTGCTGCTGGATAACGGCTACCTCACCGCCGTGCGCACCGCTGCCGCTGGCGCCATCGCGGCCAAATGGCTGGCCCGCGAAGACGCCAAGGTGGTCGCCATCCTCGGTGCCGGCGAGCAGGCGCGCTTGCAGCTGCAGGCCCTGCGCCTGGTGCGAGAGGTGCGCGAGGTGCGTATCTGGGCCCGTGATCCCGCCAAGGCTCAGGCCATGGCTGCCGAGCTGGAGGACGCCCGCGCGCTGGACAGCCTCGACGCGGCGCTGGAGGGCGCCGATATCGCCATCACCACCACACCGAGTCGCGAGCCGCTGCTCCAGCCGCAGCACCTGCGCCCCGGCCTGCACATCACCGCCATGGGCTCGGATGCCGAGCACAAGAACGAGATCGCCCCGGCCGCGCTGGCGCGGGTCGATGCCTATGTCGCCGACCGCCTGAGCCAGACCCGCGTGCTCGGTGAGCTCAATCACGCCGTCGCCGCCGGCCTGGTGGCCGCCGATGCCGATTTCGCCGAACTCGGCCAGGTCATCGCCGGCCAGCGTCAGGGGCGCACCGCGCCCGAGCAGATCACCCTGTGCGACCTCACCGGCACCGGGGCACAAGATACCGCCATCGCCAGCCTCGCCTACCAGCGCGCCGTTGCGGCCGGCAAAGGCCTCAGTTTCGATTCATGAACCTGTGGGAGGGGCCGGGCGGCGCTCCGCTTTAGCCGCGATAAACCAATCGCGACCAAAGCCTCTCCCACAGTCCAAAAACCACGGGGATTCATCCATGTCCGAAATCGTCGTCAACCTCCCCTTCAGCCGGGAGGAATATGCTCAGCGCCTCGCCAAGGTCCGCACGGCCATGCAGGCCAAGGGCATCGAGCTGCTGATCGTCACCGATCCGTCCAACATGGCCTGGCTCACCGGGTATGACGGCTGGTCGTTCTACGTGCACCAGTGCGTGCTGCTGGCGCTCGATGGCGAGCCGGTCTGGTATGGCCGTGGTCAGGATGCCAACGGCGCCAAGCGTACGGTGTTCATGCAGCAGAGCAATATCGTCGGCTACCCCGATCACTACGTGCAGTCCACCGAGCGCCACCCGATGGACTACCTGTCCAAGGAGGTCATCGCCGCGCGTGGCTGGGACAAGCTCGCCATCGGCGTCGAGCTGGACAACTACTACTTCAGCGCCGCCGCCTACGGCTCGCTGCAGCGCAACCTGCCCAATGCACGCTTCGTCGACGCCACCGCGCTGGTCAACTGGCAGCGGGCGATCAAGTCGCCCACCGAGGTCGGCTACATGCGCATCGCGGCGAAGATCGTCGAGCAGATGCACGCGGCGATCTTCGACAAGATCGAGCCGGGCCTGCGCAAGAACGAGCTGGTGGCCGAGATCTACCGCACCGGCATCCTCGGCGCCGACGGCCATGGCGGCGACTACCCGGCCATCGTGCCGCTGCTGCCCACCGGCGCCGACGCCAGCGCGCCACACCTGACCTGGGACGACTCGCCGATGCTCAGTGGCGCCGGCACCTTCTTCGAGATCGCCGGCTGCTACAAGCGCTACCACTGCCCGTTGTCGCGCACTATTTACCTGGGCAAGCCGCCGCAGCATTTCCTCGACGGCGAGAAGGCCGTGGTCGAAGGCATCGCCGCCGGCCTGGAAGCGGCCAAGCCGGGCAACACCACCGGCGATATCGCCCGCGCCTTCTTCAAGGTGCTGGAGAAATTTGGCATCCACAAGGACAGCCGCTGCGGCTACCCCATCGGTATCAGTTATCCGCCGGACTGGGGCGAGCGCACCATGAGCCTGCGCCCGAGCGACGAGAGCGTGCTGCAGCCGGGCATGACCTTCCACTTCATGCCCGGCCTGTGGCTGGACGACTGGGGCCTGGAAATCACCGAGTCGATCCTGATCACCGACCACGGCGTGGAAACCCTCTGCGACGTGCCGCGCAAGCTGTTCGTGAAGGATTGATCTGATCGTAGGGTGGAAAACCGCGAAGCGTTTTCCACCGATCCTGGACCTCAACGGTGGACAAGCCTTCGGCATGTCCACCCTACGTGGAATGTCGTCAATGACCTCTTTACGCGACAACCCCATCAGCCCCACGGTCGATTTCGACCGTGACGGCGTGCAACACGGATTTCTCAAGCTGCCCCATTCCCGCGACGATTCGGCCTGGGGCGCGGTGATGATTCCGGTCACCCTGGTGAAGAATGGCAGCGGCCCCACCGCGCTGCTCACTGGCGGCAACCATGGCGACGAGTACGAAGGCCCGCTGGCCCTGAGCAAGCTGGCCCAGCGCCTGCGCGCCGAGGACGTCAGCGGCCGGGTGATCATCGTGCCGTTCATGAACACCCCGGCCGTGCAGGCTGGCAGCCGCACTTCGCCGATCGACAAGGGCAACCTCAACCGTAGCTTCCCCGGCAAGCCGGATGGCACGGTGACGCAGAAGATCGCTGACTACTTCCAGCGCACGCTGCTGCCGCTGGCCGATGTGGTGCTGGACATCCACTCCGGCGGCAAGACCCTGGATTTTCTGCCCTTCGCCGCCTGCCACGTGCTGCCGGACAAGGCCCAGGATGCCGCCTGCGCCGCCGGCATGCGCGCCTTCGCTGCGCCCTACTGCATGCGCATGCTGGAGCTGGACGCGGTGGGCATGTACGACACCGCCGCCGAGGAGCAGGGCAAGGTGTTCGTCACCACCGAACTCGGTGGTGGCGGCAGCAGCACGGCGAAAAGCCTGGCCATCGCCGAGCGCGGTGTGCGCAACCTGCTGATCCACTTCGGTCTGCTGCAGGGTGAGATCGAGGCGAGTGAATCGGTGATGCTCGACATGCCGGATGGCGACTGCTTCGTCGCCAGTGAGGATGACGGCCTGCTGGAGATGTGTCGCGACCTCGGCGATACGGTGCAGAAAGGCGAGGTGATCGCGCGGGTGCACAGCGTGCGCCGCACCGGTGCGGCGGCTACCGAGTACCGCGCCAAACGCAGCGGCCTGCTCGCCGCCCGGCACTTTCCGGGGCTGGTGAAAGGTGGTGATACCCTGGCCGTCATCGCCGAGGTGGTGAGTTGAGAAACCCGACCTGCAGCCGCTGTGAAAGCACCTGGCCATGCTCGTGAGCGCCGGTAAGGCAGACGCTTCGCGAGCACGCTCGCTCCTACAGGCCTCGCATCGTTCCCAAGATAGGCGTACTGCCGATGCACAAGCTCGACCGCTATGACCTGAAGATCCTGCGCATCCTTGCCGAGGACGGGCGAATCACCAAGTCGGCCCTGGCCGAGGCGATCAACCTGTCGGTGACGCCGGCCTGGGAGCGGGTGCGCAAGCTGGAAAGCGCCGGGCTGATCAAGGGCTACCGCGCGCAGATCGACTGGGCAACGCTGTTTCGCAGCCAGCAGGTGCTGGTGGAAATCACCCTGGCTCGCCACACCGCGCAGGACATGCGCCGCTTCGAGCAGCGCCTGAGCGAGGCGCCGGAGGTGGGCTTCTGCTACGCCACCGGCGGCGGTGTCGACTACATCGCCATGATCCGCGCCCGCGACATCGACCACTACCAGCGCTTCATCGACCAGTTGCTGCTGGAAGACCTCGGTATCGAGCGCTACTTCACCTATATCGTGACCAAGACCATCAAGGCAGACACGTCGGGCGCGCCCACAGAACTGGACGACTGACGTACGCCACCATGAGATGTCGGGGGGGTTAGCCGCCTGCCGAGGTGACCGAGCGTTTCACCCCATTGGCTGCGGCGTAACCCACCATCGGAGCACCATGCTTCCTCGCCTGGTGGGTTACGCGCCGCGCCGCGATAGTGGGCATCTTCGATTCACGTTCAGCGTCGCTAACCCACCACTGCAGGCAGTGGCTCGACCGAGGGCAGCTTGAACGCCGCCAGGTCATCGCCCTGACCTTAACGGCCTGTGGGGCGGCTCAGCCGGAGGGGCGCAGTTGGGCGCGAATGGTCGGCAATACGCAGGCATCAGCGGTAAACCGTTCGTCGACTCTTCTCGTTTGGAAATGAACCAAAGACTTTTCCAGGCAGTCCCTCTCCGGGACGGGCAGGCGGCTCGTTTCCGATGCAACGCCTTGATCAGGAAGGGCTTCCGCGCAAAGGCCAATCACCAGGGTCACTGGGTTTGAATAAATTTTTCATGTCATTTTGCCTGGGAGGCGCTCTTTTACTGGGAATCTGTACCCAAGCCTCCGCCACCTTTCGTATCCACACCGTTCCTGCCACCGCGCCAGCGGTTGCGCCCAAACCGGCCAGCGAAGTGATCGACCGCGCCCTCGGCGCGCTGGGCACTCCCTACCGTTGGGGCGGTACCAGCCTGCGCCACGGCTTCGATTGCAGCGGCCTGGTGCAATACGCCTTCAAGACCCAGGACGACCTCGACCTGCCGCGCACCTCCCGCGCGCTGTCGCGCCTGGATGCGCCCTCGGTGAAGCGCAGCGACCTGCAGCCGGGCGATCTGCTGTTCTTCCGCATTCGCAGCCGCGCGGTGGATCACGTGGCCATCTACATTGGCGAAGGTCGCTTCGTCCACGCGCCGCGTCGCGGCACCAAGGTGCGCATCGACTTCCTCGACAATTCGTACTGGCAGCGGCATTTCCAGTTGGCCAAGCGGGTAGTGCCGCAGGCTTGAGTCTGCGACGGCGCGTTCAAGGTCGGCGTGATTGGCTGCCCTCTCCCTGCAGGGGCTCATCGCGCAAGACCATTTCTCAAGTGCACCGCATTACGCGAAGGCGCGACCTTTCATCCGAGCGGCGTGGCCGTCTGCGGCAAAACCTATCCTGCGGGTCAACAACGCGCTAGAATGCGCGCCGCTCGCGGCCATGTCGGCTGCGGCAGTGGGTTCCCTAACCCCACTCCATGAAAAAGGACATCGACATGACCCTGATTCCTGCGTCGGTCAGTCGGCCCGTGCTGGCCGGCCTGATCGCCTTCCATATCCTCATCATCATCGCCAGCAACTACCTGGTGCAGCTGCCGATCACCCTGTTTGGCTGGCATACCACCTGGGGTGCGTTCAGCTTCCCGTTCATCTTCCTGGCCACTGACCTCACCGTGCGCCTGATCGGCAAGCATGCCGCGCGCGTGGTGATCGCCCGGGTGATGCTGCCGGCATTGATCGCCTCCTACGTGGTGTCTGTGCTGTTCCATCAAGGCGCCTTCGGCGGCCTGGCCACGCTGGGCGAGTTCAACCTGTTCGTCTTCCGTATCGCCGTGGCCAGCTTCCTGGCCTACGCCTTCGGCCAGTTGCTGGATATTCAGGTGTTCGACCGCCTGCGCAAGATGCGCCAGTGGTGGGTCGCGCCAACCGCTTCGACCATTTTCGGCAACCTGCTCGATACCTTCCTGTTCTTCTCGGTGGCCTTCTGGCGCAGTGACGATCCGTTCATGGCCGCCAACTGGGTGGAGATCGCCACGGTGGACTACGTGATCAAACTGGCTATCAGCCTGATCCTCTTCGTGCCGCTGTACGGCATGCTGCTCAGCGCCATCGTGCGGGCGTTGCCGCAGCGTACCGCCACAGCCTGAGCTGAATCCGTAGCCCGGATGCAATCCGGGAATGTTCTGTGCCCTGCCCCGGATTTCATCCGGGCTACGCCACACGAGAATTCTCCTATTGCCCCGCCACCTTCAGAAAAAACTGCGGTAGCGCCTACCCGTCTTGGAAAAAACGCCAAGCGGCTCTTCCCTAGCATGTCTCCCATGCCCCACGGCCCGGAGACACCGCCATGCCCCTCGATCATCCCCTGCTGTTCAAATCGCTGTGCTATGTCGATGGTCACTGGCTGCACAGTGACGACGGCGCCAGCATCGCCGTGCACAACCCCGCCGACCAGAGCGTGATCGGCCATGTGCCGATGCTCAACCGGCAACAGCTCATCTGCGCCGTGGATGCCGCTCAGCGCGCCTTCGTCGACTGGCGCGAGCAGAGCCTGGACGCCCGCGCGGCGCTGCTGCGACGCTGGGCCGAGCTGATCCTGCAGCATCAGGAAGACCTGGCGCGCATCCTCAGCCTGGAGCAGGGCAAGCCGCTGGCCGAAGCACGCGGCGAGATCCGCTACGCCGCCAGCTTCATTCCCTGGTTCGCCGAAGAGGCGCGCCGGCTCTACGGTCAGACCATTCCCAGCCATATCCCCGGTGCTCAGCTCGGCACGGTAAAGGAACCGGTCGGCGTGTGTGCCCTGCTCACGCCGTGGAACTTCCCCAGCGCGATGATCACCCGCAAGGCGGCTGCCGCCCTGGCCGCTGGCTGCACCGTGGTGGTCAAACCGGCGCACGAGACGCCCTATTCCGCTTTCGCCCTGGCGCAACTGGCCGAGGAAGCGGGCTTGCCGGCTGGTGTATTCAACGTGGTACTGGGCGAGCCGCAGATGGCCATGGAAACCCTGGTCAAGGATGCGCGGGTGCGCTCGGTGAGCTTCACCGGCTCGACCCGCGTCGGCAAGCTGGTGTTGCAGGCTGCCGCCGAAGACGTGAAAAAGGTGGCGCTGGAGCTGGGCGGCAATGCGCCGCTGATCGTCTGCGCCGACGCTGATCTGGATCACGCTGTGCAGGTGGCGCTGGACGCCAAGTTCCAGACCTCCGGTCAGGACTGCTGTGCGGCCAACCGCATTCTGGTCGAGCGTCCGGTCTATGAGGCGTTCCTCCAGCGTTTCGCCAAGGCCGTGCGCGGCTTGCGCGTCGGCCCTGGGCATGACGCGCGCAACCAGATCGGCCCGCTGATGCACCAGGCTGCGCTGGATGTGACTGCCGCACGGGTTGCCGATGCCATCGAACAGGGCGCGCGCCTGCTGGCAGGCGGCGAGCCTCATGCGCTGGGCGGCTGGTTCTGGCAGCCGACCCTGCTGGCCGACGTTACCGACGGCATGCGCATCTACCGCGAGGAGAACTTCGCCCCCATCGCCGGCGTGCGTGCCTTCGACACCCTGGACGAAGCGGTGGCCATGGCCAACGACACCGAATACGGCCTGGCCGCCTACATTTGTTGCAACCGCGTGGATGTCGTCCACCCGCTGATCCGCCGCCTCGACCACGCCATGGTCGCGGTCAACGGCACCAAGTTCACCGGCCACCCGATCCCCTTCGGCGGCATGAAAGCCTCCGGCCTCGGCCGCGAGGGTGGCACGCAAGGCTTCGAGCCCTTCGTCGAAACCAAGTACTTCTGCATTCATCACCAGGGCCAGCGTTACCCCTGATGATCCAGAGTGCAGGTGGAAGTGAATTACCTTTAACGCTACCTCAGCGAATCAGATGGAGATCGCCATGACCGACTACCAGAACCTGTTCGAGCAGGACCGTGCCCACTTCATGCACCCGTCCACCCACGCCCACGACCACGCCAGCGGCGCGCTCAAGGGCCGCATCATCACCGGCGCCTCGGGCATCCGCATTCAGGATCATGAAGGTCGCGAGCTGATCGATGCCTTCGCCGGTCTGTACTGCGTGAACATCGGCTACGGTCGTACCGAGGTCGCCGAGGCCATCTACAAGCAGGCCAAGGAGCTGGCCTACTATCACACCTATGTCGGTCATTCGACCGAGGCCATCATCGAGCTGTCGGCGCGCATCATCGACTGGGCGCCCAAGGGCATGAAGAAGGTCTACTACGGCATGTCCGGCTCGGACGCCAACGAGACCCAGATCAAGCTGGTGCGTTACTACAACAACGTGCTCGGTCGCCCGGCGAAGAAGAAGATCATCTCCCGCCAGCGCGGCTACCACGGCTCGGGCATCATGACCGGCAGCCTCACCGGTCTGGCCAGCTTCCACCAGCACTTCGACCTGCCTCACGCGGACATCAAGCATGCCGCCTGCCCGCATTTCTACAAGGCGCCGGCCGGCATGGACGAGGCCGCCTTCGTGCGTCACTGCGCCGAGGATCTTGAGCGTCTGATCCTGGCCGAAGGGCCGGACACCGTGGCAGCCTTTATCGGCGAGCCGGTGATGGGGACCGGCGGCATCATCGTGCCGCCCACCGGGTACTGGGAGGCGATCCAGGCTGTGCTGGCCAAGTACGACATCCTGCTGATTGCCGATGAAGTGGTCTGCGCCTTCGGTCGCCTGGGCACGCCGATGGGCAGCCAGATGTTCGGTATGCAGCCGGACCTGATCACCACTGCCAAAGGCCTGACCAGCGCCTATGCGCCGCTGTCGGCAGTGATTGTCGGTGAGAAGGTGTGGAACGTGATCGACGAGGCCTCCAGCCGCGACGGCGCCATGGGCCATGGCTGGACCTACTCCGGTCACCCGATCTGTGCCGCCGCCGCGCTGGCCAATCTGAACATCCTGGAGAAGGAAAACATCGCCGCCAACGCCGCCGATGTCGGTGCCTACCTCAACCAGCAACTGCGCCAGACCTTCGAAGGCCACCCGCTGGTGGGTGAAGTGCGCGGTGTCGGCATGCTCGCCGCGCTGGAGTTCATGGCGGACAAGGATGCGCGCACGCCCTTCGATGCCGCGCTCAAGGTCGGCCCCCGGGTTTCTGCCGCCTGCCTGGAACGCGGCATGATCGCCCGCGCCATGCCGCACGGCGACATCCTCGGCTTCGCCCCGCCGCTGGTGCTGACCAAGGCTGAGGCGGACGAGGTGGTGGGGATCGCCAAGGCGGCGGTGGATGCGGTGGCCAGCGAGGTACTCTGAGCTCGCTAGAGCGGCAGGTTGCCGTCCTGTGGGAGGGGCTTCAGCCGCGACGGCTGAAGCCCTGATCCCGGATCGGCCACATGCAGAAATGCCTAGAAGCTCGCCGCTGAAGCGCCTCCCACAGTCCGCGGCGGGCTTTTCGATCAGCGGGGTAGTACTGAGCTTGTGGGAGGGGCTTTAGCCGCGATTGCTCTCTGGCTTGTCCAGCTTGCGCAGGAACACGCTCATCTCCTTTTCGGCCTGTTTGTCGCCCTTGGCTTGGGCTGCAGCGATGCCCTGCTGCCAGGCCTGGCGTGCGCCGTCGTGGTTGCCCTCGGCCTGCAGCGCCTTGCCCAGCAGCTTCCACGCCGCTGAATAGGCCGGGTCGAACGCCACGCAGCGTTGCAGGTGCTCGGCCGCCTGCGAGGCGTTGCCACCATCCAGATGGGCCTTGCCCAGGCCGAAGCGCAGCAGGGCGTTGTCCATGCCCTTGGCCAGCAGTTTCTCCAGTGCTTCGCTGCTCATCTTGGCTCCTGCATTGGGCATTCCCGGATTTCATCCGGGCTACGGGCTCGTAGCCGGGTGCGACAAGGGACTCAGAAGAACGTCAGGCCGGCCTGGAACAGGCGCTCGACATCGCGGATGTACTTCTTGTCGACCAGGAACAGGATCACGTGGTCGCCGGACTCGATCACCGTGTCGTCATGGGCGATCAGCACTTCTTCGTCGCGGATGATGGCGCCGATGGTGGTACTCGGCGGCAGGGCGATGTCTTCGATGGCGCGGCCGATCACCTTGCTCGATTTGGCATCGCCGTGGGCGATCACTTCCAGCGCTTCCGCTGCACCACGGCGCAGGCTGTGCACGCTTTCGATGTCGCCACGGCGCACGTGGGTCAGCAGTGTGCCGATGGTGGCCAACTGTGGGCTGATGGCGATGTCGATCTCGCCGCCCTGCACCAGGTCGACATAGGCCGGGTTGTTGATGATGGTCATCACCTTGCGCGCACCGAGGCGCTTGGCCAGCAGCGACGACATGATGTTGGCCTCGTCGTCGTTGGTCAGGGCGAGGAAGATGTCGGCGTCGTTGATGTTCTCTTCCACCAGCAGGTCGCGATCCGAGGCGCTGCCCTGCAGCACGATGGTGCTGTCGAGGCTCTCCGACAGGTAGCGGCAGCGTGCCGGATTCATTTCGATGATCTTCACCTGGTAGCGGCTTTCGATGGCTTCGGCCAGACGCTCGCCGATATTGCCGCCGCCGGCGATCACCACGCGCTTGTAGCTGTCTTCCAGGCGGCGCATCTCGCTCATTACCGCACGGATATGCGCCTTGGCGGCGATGAAGAATACCTCGTCATCGGCCTCGATGACGGTGTCGCCCTTGGGCATGATCGGCCGGTTGCGGCGGAAGATGGCCGCCACGCGCGTGTCGACGTTGGGCATGTGCTGGCGCAACTGGCGCAGTTGCTGACCCACCAGCGGGCCGCCGTAGTAGGCCTTGACCGCCACCAGTTGCGCCTTGCCTTCGGCGAAGTCGATCACCTGCAGGGCGCCGGGGTATTCGATCAGGCGCTTGATGTAGTTGGTCACCACCTGCTCGGGGCTGATCAGCACGTCGACCGGAATCGCTTCGTTGTCGAACAGCGCCTCACGGGTCAGGTAGGCCGCCTCGCGCACCCGGGCGATCTTGGTCGGCGTGTGGAACAGGGTGTAGGCCACCTGACAGGCCATCATGTTGACTTCGTCGCTGTTGGTCACTGCCACCAGCATGTCGGCATCGTCAGCGCCGGCCTGGCGCAGCACGGTGGGGAAGGAGCCCTTGCCCTGTACGGTGCGGATGTCCAGGCGGTCGCCGAGGTCGCGCAGGCGGTCGCCATCTGTGTCGACCACGGTGATGTCGTTGGCCTCGCTGGCGAGGTGTTCGGCCAGGGTGCCGCCCACTTGGCCGGCGCCGAGAATGATGATTTTCACTGATCGCTCCGTTAGCTGTGGCTGGTCACAGCGGTCTTTATCAGCTTGGCATAGTAGAAGCCGTCGTGGCCTTCCAGTTGTGGCAGCAGTTGGCGACCGTGCTCCGGCTGCAGGCCGAAGCCGCCGGTGATGGCGACTTCCTGCGCGTCGGCGGTGCGGGCCAGGAACGCGGCGATGGTCTCGCTGTTTTCCGTTGGCAGCACCGAGCAGGTGGCATAGAGCAGGATGCCGCCGGGTGCCAGGGTCGGCCACAGGGCATCGAGCAGCTCGCCTTGCAGCTGGGCCAGGGCCGGGATGTCCTCGGGCTTGCGGGTCAGCTTGATGTCCGGGTGACGGCGGATCACGCCGGTGGCCGAACAGGGCGCGTCGAGCAGGATGCGCTGGAATGGCTGGCCGTCCCACCAGGCGCCGGTATCGCGGCCGTCGGCGGCGATCAGCGTGGCGTCGAGGCGCAGGCGCTCGAGGTTCTCGCGCACGCGCGCCAGGCGCTTGGCTTCCAGATCCACGGCGACCACTTCACCCAGCCCCGGCTCGGCTTCCAGCAGGTGGCAGGTCTTGCCGCCTGGTGCGGCGCAGGCGTCCAGCACGCGCTGACCGGGCGCCAGCTCCAACAGGTCGGCGGCCAGTTGCGCGGCTTCGTCCTGCACGCTGACGCGGCCGTCCTTGAAACCTGGCAGTGTCGTCACATCGCAGGGCTGCAGCAGGCGCACGCCGTCGCGGCTGAAGGTGCAGGGCTCGGCTTCGATGCCCGCGCTGCGCAGCTCAATGAGATAGGCATCGCGTGAACCGTGGCGGCGATTGACCCGCAGGATCAGCGGCGGGTGCGCGTTGTTGGCGGCGCAGATGGCCTGCCAGTGCTGCGGCCAGTGCGCCTTGAGCGCCTTTTGCAGCCAGCGCGGATGCGCGCTGTGCAGCACCGGGTCACGATCGAGTTCGGCAAACAGGGCTTCGTGCTCACGCTGGGCGCGGCGTAGCACGGCATTGAGCAGGCCCTTGGCCCAGGGTTTTTTCAGCGCGCCGGCGCAGCCGACGGTCTCGCCGATGGCGGCGTGTTCGGGAATGCGGCTGTGCAGCAGTTGGTAGAGACCGATCAGCAGCAGCGCTTCCACGTCCTTGTCGGCGGCCTTGAAGGGTTTTTCCAGCAGTTTCTCGGCCAGCAATTGCAGACGCGGCTGCCAGCGGGCCGCGCCGAATGCCAGGTCCTGCGCCAGGGCGCGGTCGTGGTGTTCGACCTTGTCCAGCTGTGGCGGCAGGCTGCTGCCCAGCGAGGCCTTGCCGGACAGCACGGCGGTCAGGGCGCGGGCGGCTGCCAGGCGCGGGTTCATCGACCGAGCACCAGACCGGCGGCGAACTGCTCACGGCGGCTGTTATAAAGGTCGGCGAACGCCAGCGGCTTACCGCCGGGCAACTGCAGGCGGGTCAGGCGCAGTGCACCGTCGCCGCAGGCCACGGTCAGGCCGTTCTTGTCAGCCGCGAGAATGGTGCCTGGGCTGCCCTTGCCCTCGCCGATCTCGGCTGCATGCACTTTCAAGGCATCGCCACCCAGCGTGGTGTGGCAGATCGGCCAGGGATGGAAGGCGCGCACCAGGCGCTCCAGCTCCACGGCCGGGCGGCTGAAATCGATGCGCGCCTCGTCCTTGTTGAGCTTGTGCGCGTAGTTGGCCAAGGCATCATCCTGTACCTCACCCTTCAGTGTGCCGGCCGCCAGGCCGTCGATGGCCTGCAGCACTGCCTGTGGGCCGAGCTGGGCGAGGCGGTCGTGCAGCGAGCCGCCCGTGTCGCTGGCGCTGATCGGGGTGCTGACCTTGAGCAGCATCGGCCCGGTGTCCAGGCCGGCCTCCATCTGCATCACGGTAACGCCAGACTCAAGATCACCGGCCTGCACCGCGCGCTGGATCGGCGCTGCGCCGCGCCAGCGTGGCAGCAAGGATGCGTGGCTGTTGATGCAGCCCAGGCGCGGGGTGTCGAGCACCACCTGGGGCAGGATCAGGCCGTATGCGACCACCACCATCAGATCCGGCTTGAGCGCCGCCAGCTCGGCCTGGGCCTCTTCATTGCGCAGGCTGGCCGGTTGGTAGACGGCAATACCCTGCTCCAGAGCAAGCTGCTTGACCGGGCTGGGCATCAGTTTCTGGCCACGGCCGGCCGGCCGATCCGGCTGGGTATAGACGGCGACTATTTCGTGCGGGCTGGCCAGCAGGGCCTTGAGGTGCTCGGCGGCGAATTCCGGGGTGCCGGCAAAGACGATACGCAATGAGTCAGGCATGGGCGGTCACTAAAGAAAAAGGCTTGCCTGGCAGGTCACATGGAAACTACTGCGCTCGGTTATGCCGCGTTGAAAACAGGCTCGGACTGCTCATTTACAGCTCGTAAAGTCGATCGCGACTCCGACCGATCCTCGCCTGTTTTCGCCTTGCCTAACCTTCGCTCGTGACGTTTCCATGCGACCTGCTACACAAGCCCTTGGAATAAGTGGATCAGGCGCGTTGGCGATGCTGTTTTTCCAGCTTCTTCTTGATCCGGTCGCGCTTGAGGTTGGACAGATAGTCGACGAACAGCTTGCCGTTGAGGTGATCGCACTCGTGCTGAATACACACGGCGAGCAGGCCTTCGGCGATCAGCTCGTAGGGCTGGCCATCGCGATCCAGTGCCTTGATCCTGACCTTCTGCGGGCGGTCGACGTTCTCGTAGAAACCAGGCACCGACAGGCAGCCTTCCTGGTACTGGTCCATCTCGTCGGTCAGTGACTCGAACTCGGGGTTGATGAACACCCGTGGCTCGGACTTGTCCTCGGACAGGTCCATGACCACCACGCGCTTGTGCACGTTGACCTGCGTCGCGGCCAGGCCGATACCCGGAGCGTCATACATGGTCTCGAACATGTCGTCGACCAGTTGACGGATGGAGTCATCCACGACGTCCACCGGTTTGGCGATGGTACGCAGGCGTGGATCAGGAAATTCGAGGATATTCAGGATCGCCATATGCGTTTGTGATGCACTTGTGGAATAAAGTCAAAATCCGCTGCTAAGATGATGAACAGCATTGAAAAACGGCTTCACGCCGCGTATTCAGCGGGTTTGGCACGCGGCGCTAGGGCGCTTCACGTGAAGGCACATAATAAAGGGATTCACCGTATGAGGAAATCACTACTCGCCCTGCTCTTTGCAGCTGGCGGACTGGCCCTGACCAGCTTGGCTCAGGCCGAAGTGCAACTCAAGGACGGTCACCCGGACCGCTACACTGTGGTCAGGGGCGATACTCTCTGGGACATTTCCGGCAAATTCCTGCGCCAGCCGTGGAAATGGCCGGAGATCTGGCACGCCAACCCGCAGGTCGCCAACCCGCACCTGATCTATCCCGGCGATACGCTCAATCTGGTCTACGTTGACGGTCAGCCGCGCCTGATGCTCAACCGCGGCGAGTCGCGCGGCACCATCAAGCTGTCGCCGCAGGTGCGCAGCACGCCGATGGCCGAAGCGATTCCGACCATCCCGCTGGAGGCGATCAACAGCTTCTTGCTGAGCAACCGCATCGTCGACACGCCGGAAGAATTCAACGGCAAGCCTTACGTCGTCGCCGGCAACGCCGAGCGCGTGGTCAGCGGCGCTGGCGATCGCGTCTACGCCCGTGGCCAGTTCGATGAAGAGCATCCGATCTACGGCATCTTCCGTCAGGGCAAGACCTACGTGGACCCGGAGACCAAGGAATTTCTCGGCATCAACGCCGATGACGTCGGCTCTGGCGAGATCGTGGCCGAAGAGGGTGATGTCGGTACCCTGCTGCTGAAGCGCTCCACTCAGGAAGTGCGCCTGGGCGATCGCCTGTTCCCCACCGAAGAACGTGCGATCAACTCCACCTTCATGCCCAGCGAGCCGATAACCGATATCGACGGCTTGATCCTCGACGTGCCGCGCGGTGTGAGCCAGATCGGTCAGTTCGACGTTGTCACCCTGAACAAGGGGCTGCGTGACGGCCTGGAAATCGGCAACGTGCTGGCGGTGTTCAAGACCGGCGAGACCGTACGTGACCGCGTTACCGGCGAAAGCGTGAAAATTCCGGACGAGCGCTCCGGCTTGCTGATGGTGTTCCGCACCTACGACAAGCTCAGCTACGGCCTGGTACTGCAGGCCAGCCGCCAACTGGCGGTGATGGACAAGGTCCGCAACCCGTAATGCCCAACGAGCCCCGCACTAGCGGGGCTCGTGCTTTCAGGCCGCCAGGATGGCGGTGCAACTGTTCAGGGAAGAGTCGCCATGCCTGCCGCCTCCTCGCTTTCCCCCGCCGTTTCTCCTGCCGAGCTCGAAGCCCGCTTGCGCCTGCATCTGTTGCCAGAGTTGGGGCCGCGACGCTTTCGCAAACTTCTGAGCGCTTTCGATAGCGCCTCGGCTGCACTCAGTGCGCCGGCCAGTGCCTGGCGTGCGTTGGGGTTGCCGGCTGCCTGCGCCGAACCTCGCCGCAGTGCGGGCATCCGCGAGCGCGCGGCTGCCGCCCTGCGCTGGCTGGATGAGCCTGGTCAGCATGTGGTGATGTGGGATGATCCAGGCTACCCGGCTCTGCTCGGCGAGCTGGCGGATGCGCCGCCGCTGTTGTTCGTGGCGGGCGAGCCGAGCGTGCTGGAGGCGCCGCAACTGGCCATGGTCGGCAGTCGGCGCGCCTCGCGGCCCGGCATGGATAACGCACGAGCCTTTGCCCGCAGCCTGGCGGGCGGTGGCTTCGCCATCACCAGTGGTCTGGCGTTGGGCATCGATGGTGCTGCGCATCAGGGTGCGCTGGAAGGGGGCGGCAAAACGGTGGCCGTGCTGGGCACCGGCTTGCAGTGCCTGTATCCGCGTCGGCATGTGGGGCTGGCGGCGCAGATCATCGAGCACGGCGGTGCGCTGGTCTCCGAGCTGCCGCTGGACTGTCCGCCGCAGGCGGGCAACTTCCCGAGGCGCAACAGGATCATCAGCGGGCTTTCGCTGGGTGTGCTGGTGGTCGAGGCCAGCCCGTCCAGTGGCTCGCTGATCACCGCGCGCCTGGCCGCCGAGCAGGGGCGCGAGGTCTATGCGATTCCCGGTTCGATCCATCATCCTGGCGCACGGGGTTGTCATCAGCTGATTCGTGATGGCGCCACCCTGGTGGAAAGCATCGAACATATCCTCGAAGCCTTGCGTGGCTGGCAGACGCCCACCGCCGAACCTCTATCGGTGCCGCTCGCTGGCGTCGAACACCCATTGCTGGCCTTGCTGCATGCCGCGCCGCACAGCACCGAGGCGCTGGTGCAGGGCAGCGGCTGGCCGCTGTCACAGGTGCTGGCAGCTTTGACCGAGTTGGAGCTCGATGGCCAGGTGTGCAACGAGGCAGGGCGTTGGCTGGCGCGCCGACCTTAAGTGCCGTGGCAGGTCTCGATTGGCTTGGATAGACTGCCGCCCATTGATTCCGTGGGAGACAGGCGATGGCCAGCAACTGGCAGATACAGCAAACGGCGCGAGTGGTACGTGAGGGAGGCGTGATCGCCTATCCGACCGAGGCGGTCTGGGGCCTGGGCTGCGATCCCTGGAACGAGGAGGCGGTGTATCGTCTTCTGGCGCTCAAGGAGCGGCCGATGCACAAGGGGCTGATTCTGGTGGCCGATGACATCGAACAGTTCGACTTCCTGCTCGATGATCTGCCAGAGGTCTGGCAGGAACGCCTCGCCGGCACCTGGCCTGGCCCGAATACCTGGCTGGTGCCGCATCAGAATCGCCTGCCCGAATGGGTCACGGGCCAGCACGACAGCGTTGCCCTGCGCGTCAGTGACCATCCGCTGGTTCGCGCGCTGTGCCGCTACACCGGCCCGCTGATCTCCACCTCGGCCAATCCGACGGGGCGCCCTTCGGCGCGTTCGCGCCTGCGCGTCGAGCAGTACTTCCCGGGCGAACTGGACAAGGTCCTCGGCGGCGCGCTGGGCGGACGCAAGAACCCCAGTCTGATTCGTGACCTGCGTACGGGCGATGTGATTCGCCCGTCCTAGCAGAGCGGTTCAAGCTGCAAGCCATTGCCGTAGGGTGCGCTGCGCGCACCGCGAAAACCACACAGGTCCGAGGGCGAGCGGTGCGCATGGCGCACCCTACGGTACGTCGCGCCGCCATTCACGAATCATCTCGTAGGGTGCGCCGCGCGCACCGGCGCTTCGCAACACCCTGTCCGAAAGAATCGCGACACCACCAATATCTATCCGTCCTCACGGCAGCAGGATGGTCGAGCCGGTGGTCTGCCGCGAGCTCAGCGCATCCTGTGCGGCGGCGGCGTCCTTCAGTGCGTAGCGGTTGCTGATTTCCACCTGCAGCTGGCCACCGGCGATCATGCCGAACAGCTCGTCGGCCATGGCCTGCAGGCGCTGTGCGCTGGTGGCGTAGCCGGCCAGGGTCGGGCGGGTGACGTACAGCGAACCCTTCTGCGCCAGAATGCCCAGGTTGACGCCGGTCACCGCGCCCGAGGCATTGCCGAAGCTGACCAGCAGGCCGCGTGGCGCCACGCAGTCCAGCGAGGTTTCCCAGGTGTCCTTGCCGACGCCGTCATAGACCACCGGGCACTTGGCGCCGTCGGTCAGTTCCAGCACGCGCTGCACGACGTTCTCATGGCTGTAGTCGATGGTCGCCCAGGCCCCCTGCTCCGTGGCCCGAGCTGCTTTCTCGGCAGAACTGACGGTGCCGATCAGCTTCACGCCCAGCGCCTTGGCCCACTGGCAGGCGAAGGAGCCGACACCGCCGGCCGCAGCGTGGAACAGGATGGTTTCGCCGCCCTTGAGCTCGTAGGTCTGGCGCAACAGGTACTGCACGGTCAGGCCCTTGAGCATCACCGCCGCGGCCTGCTCGAAGCTGATGTCGTCCGGCAGTTTCACCAGCTTGTCGGCGGGCAGCACGTGCAGCTCGCTGTAGGCGCCGAGCGGGCCGGTGGCGTAGGCGACGCGGTCACCGACTTCGAGGCCTTCTACCTCGCTGCCGATCGCCTCGACCACACCGGCACCTTCGGTGCCCAGGCTCGAAGGCAGCGCGGGTGGCTGATACAGGCCGCTGCGGAAGTAGGTGTCGATGAAGTTCAGGCCGATGGCCCGGTTGGCCACGCGAACCTCGCGCGGGCCTGGTGCTGCCGGCTGGTAGTCGCGGTATTCCAGCACGTCGCTGCCGCCGTGCTGGCTGAACTGAATACGCTTGGCCATCTCGGATTCCTTGTCTGACTTGAGCCGCTGCGAGCGGCGAAAGGGTCTATCCAATCGTCCCGATTGACCGACGTCAACTGCGGATGTGCCTGGGTGAATGCTATGCTGCCCGCCGATTTCGACCTGCTCTCTGTTCAAGGTGCCGCCGTGACTGACCGTACCGAGGCCGTGAAGGCCTACCTGCTCGACCTGCAAGACCGCATCTGCTCCGCCCTGCAAGCCGAAGACGGCCAGGCCGTGTTCGCCGAGGACTCTTGGCAGCGTCCGGCCGGTGGTGGCGGGCGCACGCGGGTGATCGAGAACGGCGCGTTGATCGAAAAAGGCGGGGTGAATTTCTCCCACGTGTTCGGCGACAGCCTGCCGCCCTCGGCCAGTGCCCATCGCCCCGAACTGGCCGGGCGTGGCTTCCAGGCCCTCGGCGTGTCGCTGGTGATCCACCCGGAAAACCCTTACGTGCCGACCTCGCACGCCAACGTGCGCTTCTTCAGCGCCGAGAAGGAAGGCGAGGAGCCGGTGTGGTGGTTCGGTGGCGGTTTCGACCTCACGCCCTACTACGCCAACGAAGAAGACTGCGTGCACTGGCACCAGGTCGCGCATGACGCCTGTGCGCCGTTCGGTGCCGAGGTCTATCCCAAGTTCAAGGTCTGGTGCGACCGCTATTTCCACCTCAAGCATCGCGGCGAGCCGCGTGGCATCGGCGGGCTGTTCTTCGACGACCTCAACGAGTGGGACTTCGACACCAGCTTCGCTTTCATGCGTGCCATTGGCGACGCCTACATCCAGGCCTACCTGCCCATCGTCCAGCGCCGCAAGCTGACGCCTTTCGGCGAACGCGAGCGCGAGTTCCAGGCCTTCCGTCGCGGTCGTTACGTGGAGTTCAACCTGGTGTTCGACCGTGGCACCCTGTTCGGCCTGCAGTCGGGCGGGCGTACCGAGTCGATCCTCATGTCGCTGCCACCGCACGTGCGCTGGGGCTATGACTGGAAGCCGGAGCCGGGCAGCGAGGAAGCGCGCCTGACCGAGTATTTCCTCACCGATCGTGATTGGCTGGCATAAGTTTTTTCGCGTAGCCCGGATGCAATCCGGGGCACTTATCGACCGCTCCCGGATTTCATCCGGGCTACCAACTGGCGCCATTTCCCCGCAGGAGACCGCTTGCGGGCGATCTGGCCCCAGAGCGAATCGCCAGCCAGCTGGCTCCTACACAAACAGGATTTCCCATGGACCGCTACTGCGTCTTCGGCAACCCCATCGGCCATAGCAAATCGCCGCTGATCCATCGTCTGTTCGCCGAGCAGACCGGCCAGGCGTTGACCTATGACGCGCGCCTGGCGCCGCTGGACGCTTTCGTCGGCGATGCCCGCGCCTTCTTTGCCGAAGGTCTGGGCGGCAATGTCACCGTACCCTTCAAGGAAGAGGCCTTTCGCCTGGCCGACGAACTGACCGAGCGTGCGCGCCGCGCTGGAGCGGTGAACACCCTGAAGAAGCTGGCAGACGGTCGTCTGCTCGGCGACAACACCGATGGCGCCGGTCTGACCCGTGACCTGCAGGACAACGCCGGTTTCAGCCTGGCCGGCAAGCGCATCCTCGTGCTCGGTGCCGGCGGTGCCGTGCGCGGTGTGCTCGAACCCTTCCTGGCGCAGAAACCGGCCGTGCTGGTGATTGCCAACCGTACCGTGGCCAAGGCCGAACAGTTGGTGCGCGAGTTCGCCGATCTCGGCCCACTGGTCGCCGCCGGCTTCGACTGGATCGATGCGCCGGTGGACCTGATCGTCAACGGTACTTCGGCCAGCCTTGGTGGTGAGCTGCCGGCGATTGCGCCGAGCCTGATCCAGCCCGGTCATACGGTCTGCTACGACATGATGTACGGCCGCGAGGCGACCGCCTTCAACCGCTGGGCTGCCGAACAGGGCGCGGCGCGCTGCCTGGATGGTCTGGGCATGCTGGTCGAGCAGGCTGCCGAGGCTTTCGAGCTATGGCGTGGCGTGCGTCCGGATACCGCGCCGGTGCTGGCCGAACTGCGCCGCCAGCTGGCGGGCTGAACTTCCCGAAGTTCGTGCAGAGCGCCGCTGCGTAGGGTGGGTTAGGCGCATGCCGCAGATACCGATGACCCCGCAAGTTCCGACGCGCCGTAACCCACCATTAGTGTCACGCGGGAAGATCGCCTGGTGGGTTACGCGGCGCGCCATCATCGCGCTGTCAGGTCGTTCGTGTATTGCGCCGCTAACCCACCCTACGAGTTCGAGGCCGCTCACTCAATCCTCGAACTGCACCGGGCAGCGCTCGGCGCCTTCGAGCTTGAGGATTTCCTCCACCACCTGCGGTCGCGCCTGGCGCAACACCAGGCTGCGTTTCAGTGCCTGCAGGCGGCGCGCCTCCTGGTGCAGCATCTCCACCCCGGCGTAGTCGATGAAGTTGATGTGCCGCGCGTCGATCACCAGGCGCTGACCTCGGCTGCGTTGCAGCAATTGCTGGATGTACTGGCAGGCGCCGAAGAAGATCGAGCCCTCGATGCGCAGCACCTCGTCGTCGCCGTCCTGCCACAGGCGCACGCGCGGCTGCGAGGTGCGCTTGAGGTAGAAGAACAGCGAGGCCAGCACGCCGGCGTAGATCGCCGTCTGCAGCTCCAGCACCAGGGTGGCGGCGAAGGTCAGCAGCATCACCATGAACTCGGAGCGACTGACCCGGCGCAATGCACGGATCGCCGGCAGATCCATAAGGCCCCAGCAGATCAGCAGGATGCCGGCGGCCATCACCGGCAGCGGGATATGCGTCAGCAGCGCTGCGCCGAACACCGCGAACAGCGCCACCAGCAGTGCCGAGAACACGCCGGCCAGCGGTGTACGTGCGCCGGCCTGCAGGTTCAGCGCCGAACGGGTGAAGGAGCCGGCCGACAGCGAGGCGCAGAACCACGGCCCGAGCATGTTCGACAGGCCCTGGGCGCGAACTTCCTGGTTGGCATCGAGGAACTGGTGCGACTTCACCGCCAGCGCACGGGCGATGGACAGGCTGGTGACCAGCCCGAGCATGCCGCAGGCCACGGCTGCCGGCAGCAGGCGCAGCACGTCGTCGAGGTCGAAACTCAGCGCAGTAAATGGCGGCAGGCCGCCGGCGAACGGTGCCACCAGGGCGATTTCATCGACCAAACGCGCAGGCAGCAACCAGGCCAGCAGGCTGCCACAGACCAGGCCGATCAGCAGTGCAGGCGCCTTGGGCCAGAGCTTGCGCACGGCCACGCTGAGCAGCAGGGTGAAGGCTGCCAGGGCCAGGCTCGGCCAGTGCGCCTCGGGCAGGTGCTGGCCGATCTGCAGCAGACTGGCCAGCGCCGTGGGCTGGCTGGTGACCTCGACGCCGAGCAGATTGGGCATCTGCCCGATGGCGATCACCAGCGCCGCGCCGAGGGTGAAGCCGAGCACCACCGACTGCGAGACGAAGTTCACCAGGGCGCCGAAGCGCAGCAGGCCGAGCAGCCATTGGAACAGTCCGGCGAGAAAGGTCAGCAGCAGGATCAGGGCGATGAATTCGTCGCTGCCCATGCGCGCCATGGGGCTGACGCTGGTGAACAGGACGATGGAGATGGCTGCCGTCGGTCCGCAGATCAGGTGCCAGGAGGAGCCCCACAGGCAGGCGATGATCACCGGCACGATGGCGGCGTACAGGCCGTATTCGGCCGGTAGCCCGGCAATCAGTGCGTAGGCCAGCGATTGCGGCAGAGCCAGGATGGCGCCGGTCAGGCCCACCAGCAGGTCATTGCCGAGGGTCTTGCGGCTGGTGCCAGGCAACCAGCGGAGAAACGGCAGCAGGGTCTGTCGGTCAGGTAGGCGCATGATTCGGGTCGAGGGTGGGCCGCAGGCGACTCCACCCTACTCACTTGCCGCGGTTAATTCAAAGCCGCGCCTTCACGGCGGCCAGACCGTCGCCACCGTCGAGGGTCTTGACGCCCTGCAGCCAGCCATCGAGTACCTGCGGGTTGGCCTGGAGCCAGGCCTTGATCGCGGCGTCGTTGCTGGCCTGCTTGCTCAGCACCTGATCCATGATGCTGTTCTCCATCTCCTGGGTAAAAGTCAGGTTGCTCAGCAGCTTGCCGACGTTGGGGCACTGCGCGGCGTAGCCCTTGCGCGCCAGGGTGTTGACCTGGCCGCTGTCGCCGAAGTACTTCTCGCCGCCTTTGAGGTACTTCATGTCGTACTGCACGTTCATCGGGTGCGGCGTCCAGCCGAGGAAGACCACGAACTGATCGCGTTTCACCGCGCGGCCGACCTGCACCAGCATCGCCTGTTCGCTGGACTCCACCAGCGTCCAGTCGCCCAGGCCGAACTCGTCGGCGGCGATCATCTGCCTGATCGACTCGTTGGCGGGTGAGCCGGAGGCGATGCCGTAGAGCTTCTTGCCGAACTTGTCGGCGTGCTTGTCCAGATCGGCGAAGGTCTTCACCCCGGCATCAAAGGCATAGGTCGGTACGGCCAGGGTGTACTCGGTGCCTTCGAGGTTTTGCGCCAGCTTGTCCACCTCGCCGCTGGCGACGAACTTGTCGTAGTTGCTTTGCTGCGCCGGCATCCAGTTGCCGAGGAACACGTCGACCTGGCCCTTGTGCAGGCCGGCGAAGATGATCGGCACGGCCAGGGTCTGGGTTTGCGGCTTGTAGCCCAGGCCGTCGAGCAGGAAGCTGGCGATGCCGTTGGTCACGGCGATGTCGCTCCAGCCCGGATCACCCAGCTTGACCGTGGCACAGGCGGCGTCCTCAGCCCAGACGTTGCCGGCGCTGGTGAGCGCAGTGGCGAGTAACAGCACGCTGAATCGGTTCATGGCGTCTCTCCTTTTTTCTTCTGTTTTGGGCCCCTCTAAAAACATAGGCGAGGCAGCCAGCGCAATACCGATGGCGGCCCCGCAAAAACAGGCGAAAAACGACCGGGGTCGCGCTCGACTTTACGAGCTGTAAATGAGCATTTGACCGGGCTGGCGTTCCAGCCTGTTTTTAACGCAGTGATGGCAACGCAGGTAGTTTTTAGAGGTGTCCCTTTGGGGGCGGCAGTCGGTAAAGGTTCATACCTGTGGAAAACGGGCGCGGCGTTCCAGGTCGTCGAGATCGATATGGTTGCGCATGTACTGTTGGCTGGCGTCGACCCAGGGCTGATGATCCCAGCTGGTCAGCTTGCCCTGGCTCAGGGCCTCGGCCACCAGTCGGCGGCGGCGCTGGCTGGCCAGGGTGGCGGCGTGGATGGCCGGAATATCCCAGCGTTCGCGGGCCTCGGCCAGGAAGCCGGCGAGGATGTCCTTGTGCTCGCTGCACTCGGCCAGGTTCTGACGCTCGAGCGGGTCATTGTCCAGGTTGAACAGCAGCAGCGGGTCCTGCTCGCAATAGACGAACTTCCAGGGGCCGCGACGAATCATCATCAGTGGGCTGACAGTGCCTTCGGCCATGTATTCGCCGAGTACTTCGTCGTGGCCACCCGCGCCTTGCAGGTGCGGCAGCAGGGAATGGCCCTCCAGCTCCAGGCCCTGCTCGACCTCGCCGCCGGCCAGTTCCACCAGCGTTGGCAGCAGGTCGAGGGTGGATACGGACTGGCTGACCCGGTGCGCGGCAAACTGCTTGGGCGCATGCACCAGCAGCGGCACGCGGGCGGACATCTCGAACCAGTGCATCTTGTACCAGAGGCCACGCTCGCCAAGCATGTCGCCGTGGTCGCCGGAGAAGACGATCAGGGTGTCCTCCGCCAGGCCGCATTCCTCCAGGGTGTTCAACAGCTTGCCGATATTGTCGTCGATGTAGCTGCAGGCGCCGAAGTAGGCGCGGCGGGCGTCGCGGATCTTGTTCTCGGGCAGCGGCTTGTTCCACAGGTCGATGACCTTGAGCAGGCGCTGCGAATGCGGGTCCTGCTCACTCTGCTCGAGGTACTGGCGCGGCAGAGGAATGTCCACGCCCTCGTAACGATCCCAGTATTCGCGCGCGATGGTGTAGGGGTCGTGCGGGTGGGTCATCGACACGGTCAGGCAGAACGGTTGATCCGGGGTCATGCGCACATGGTCGTAGAGGTACTGGCGGGCCTTGAATACCACCTCTTCGTCGAAGTCCAGCTGGTTGCTGCGCACGCAAGGGCCGGCCTGCAGCACCGAAGACATGTTGTGGTACCAGCTGGCGCGTACCTCCGGCTCGTCCCAGTTCACTGCCCAGCCGTAGTCGGCCGGGTAGATGTCGCTGGTCAGGCGCTGCTCGTAGCCGTGCAACTGATCCGGCCCGCAGAAGTGCATCTTGCCCGACAGCGCGGTGCGGTAGCCGAGGCGGCGCAGGTAATGGGCGTAGGTCGGCACGTCGGCTGGAAAGTCGGCGGCGTTATCGAAGGCGCCGATCTTCGACGGCAGCCGCCCGCTGACCAGGGTGAAGCGCGACGGCGCGCAGAGCGGGCTGTTGCAGTAGGCCGAGTCGAACACCACGGCCTGCTCGGCCAGCTTCATCAGGTTGGGCATCTGCACCGGCGAGGCCGCGTCGTGCAGCGGCAGGATCGGCGCGGCCATCTGGTCGGCCATGATGAAGAGGATGTTCGGGCGCTTCATGGTGACGGGTATTCCATACTGTTGGTTTATGCGACAGTGCGGGCACCATGATTCCGGTAGAACGGCGGCAGGGTAAACCCGGCTGAAATACATGCCTCGGATAAGCACAGCTTATGTTTAAAGCCATCGATGGACTGTCGCTCGACGCGCTGCGGGTGTTCGAGTCGGCGGCGCGCCAGCTCAGTTTCACCGCCGCCGCCAGCGAGCTGGGCAGCAGCCAGCCGGCCATCAGCCAGCAGATCAAGCGTCTGGAGCAGCAACTGGCCACGCGCCTGTTCGACCGCGTCTATCGCGGCATCGTGCTGACCGAGGCCGGCGAGCTGTTGCTGGCCCATGTGCAGGAGGGGCTGGCCAGCCTCGATGCCGGGCTCGTCGCCGTCACTGCACGGCAGCAGCATGAGGTGCTGCAGGTGGCCACCGACTTCGCCTTCGCCGCCTACTGGCTGATGCCACGCCTGCAGCGCTTCAACAGGCTGTACCCGGAGGTGGACGTCAGCCTGATCACCAGCGAGCGCGACCCGGCCACGGTACCCAGCGACATCGACGTGGCGATCCGCTTCGGTGATGGCCGCTTCAAGCATGGCGAGGCGCATCTGCTGTTTCGCGAGGAGGTATTCCCGGTGTGCAGTCCGCGTCTGCTCGGCGAGCTTCAGCCGCCGCTGCCGGTCGCAGTGCTGGCTGACCTACCGCTGCTGCACCTGCGTCCCGAGCACCGTTCGCGCTGGTTCGACTGGGATGGCCTGTTTCGCGCGCTGGGTATCGCCAGCCTACCAACGCCCGGCGCGTTGCGTTTCGACAACTACACCCTGCTGATCCAGGCGGCGATTGCCGGGCAGGGTGTGGCCATCGGCTGGCGCCATCTGGTCGATGAACTTCTGGCTCAGGGGCTGCTCTGTCGTCTGGGTGAGGCCCAGGTGCATTCGGCGTTGGGCTATTACCTGGTGCTGCCCGAGCGCAAGCGTCGCCAGCGCCTTACCGCGCGTTTCGTCGACTGGTTGCAGGCCGAGCTGGATTCGCCAGCAGCAACCGTTTGACCGGGCCATACTGCAATAGCCAAGCGTGATCCCTATACTGGTCGCCGCCGCTCCAGCCAGTCGTTTTCCAGGTCTGCCAGCGGCTCCCACACTCCAACCGGTGAAGTAAACCGTGAAACTCCATCATTCGATTTTGGGCCTGCTGCTGTGCGGCAGCCTTGTTGTTTCGAACCTCCAGGCCGCGCCTGCCCAGCCCAAGCAGGAGCTGGCCGCCGGCAGTGCATTGCTGATCGATCTGAAAACTGGCCAGGAGCTCTATTCCAGCAACCCGGACCTGCGACTGCCGGTCGCCTCGGTCACCAAGTTGATGACCGCCATGGTGGTGCTGGATGCCAAGCTGCCGCTGGATCAGGTTTTGCCGATCAACATCCGTGACACCGAGGAAATGCAGGGCGTGTTCTCCCGTGTGCGTATCGGCAGCGAAATCACTCGTCGCGAGATGCTGCACCTGGCGCTGATGTCCTCGGAGAACCGCGCCGCCGCCAGCCTCGCGCACCATTACCCAGGCGGCCACGCGGCCTTCGTCGCGGCGATGAATGCCAAGGCCAAGGCGCTGGGCATGCACAACAGCCATTTCGTCGAGCCTACCGGCCTGTCCGAGCTGAACGTCGCCACCGCCCGTGACCTGGCACTGATGGTCAAGGCAGCCAACCAGTATCCGCTGATCCACCAGTTCAGCACCGACTCCGAAGCGACCGTGGCCTTCCGCAAGCCCAACTACACCCTGGGCTTTCGCAACACCAACGCCCTGGTGCGCAAGCCCGACTGGAACATCGACCTGAGCAAGACCGGCTTCACCAATGCCGCCGGCCGCTGCCTGGTGATGGCCACCACCATCGCCAATCGCCCGGTGGCCTTCGTGGTACTCGGCGCCTTCGGCAAGTACACCCACATGGCCGACGCCAACCGCCTCAAGCGCTGGATGGAAACCGGCAAGGTCACCCCGGTACCGGCTGCGGCGCTCAGCTACAAGCAGCAGAAGCTGGCCGAGTGGAGCCTGCAGGCCAAGCAGTGATGCAGCGGTGACAGAAAGGGCGACTCGTTGAGTCGCCCTTTTTCGTTGTGCTGTCATCTAGATCCGGATGCAATCCGGGGCCTTTCAACTGTTTCCCCGGATTCCAGGCTACGGTCGATTTTTCTCGGTCGTGGTGCCTCAGGTCGGGCAGCCCAGCCGCTCGCTGAGAAAATCGAGAAAGCAGGTGATGCGCGACGCCAGCGCGGTGTTGCGGTAGTACACCGCGTTGATCGGCTGGCGCACCTCCACGCGTTGCGCGGCCAGCACCTCGACCAGCGCGCCGCTGGCGCGGGTGCCGTCAGTCATGAAGTCCGACAGGCACACCAGGCCTTCGCCAGCCAGGGCCAGTTCGAGAATGGTGTCGCCGCTGGAGGCGCGCAGGCTTGGGGTGATGCGCCAGCGCTCGCCGAGGGCGTGGCGTAGCGGCCATTCGTTGAGGCTGTCCGGCTCGGTGAAGCCGATCAGGCTGTGCCCGGCCAGCTCCTCGGTACGCGTTGGCGTGCCATGGCGGCGCAGGTACTCCGGGCTGGCCAGCACGCGGCGGCGGCTGTGGCACAGCGGCCTGGCATGCAGGCTGGAGTCCGGCAGGTTGCCGATGCGGATGGCCAGGTCGGTGCGGCGCTCCAGCAGGTCGATGATACGATCGTCGCTGTTCAGCTCCAGTTCGATCTGTGGATAAAGCGCGCGAAACTCGCCGATCAGCGGCACGATCACATGCAGCATGAAGGGCGAGGCGGTGTTGATTCGCAGGCGCCCGGCCGGTGCCTGGCGGCGCAGGGTCATCTGCTCCTCCGCATCCTCGACACTGGCGAGGATGCGCCGCGCCTGGGCCAGGAATATCTCGCCCTCCTCGGTCAGCTCCAGGCGCCGGGTGGTGCGGCGTAGCAAGGTGACGGCAAGCTTTTCCTCCAGCCGGCTGAGGGCACGGCTGACGCCGGACGCCGTTTGTTCGAGCTGCTCGGCGGCCGCGCTGATCGAGCCGCAGTCGACCACGCTGGTGAAGGCGAGCATTTCTTCCAGGCTAGTCTTCATTGTTGATCTTCAGTCAAAGGTGTTTGCTGGTTTGGCAGGTTTTTCCGCATGAGTCTGGCGCGGATACTGCTCTCCATCAAGCCTGCCTGCTGCTCGCCCTTTGCCTTGGGCCTGCACGGGCCGAACCATTCAGTCCCTGCGCCGGTTTGCTGATCGGCCATCCATTCACGATCTGTGAGGATATTGGTCATGAAATTCATTCCCCCCTTCGGTCTTGGCACCTTCCGCCTCAAGGACCAGATCGCCATCGACTCGGTACGCACGGGCCTGGAGCTGGGTTACCGGCATATCGACACGGCGCAGATCTACGGCAACGAGGCGGCGATCGGCCAGGCCATCGCCGCCAGCAAGGTGGCGCGCGATGAGCTGTTCGTGACCACCAAGGTCTGGACCGAGAACCTCGGCAGCGGCCGGGTGATCGCCAGTTTGCAGGAGAGCCTGCAGCGTCTGGGCCTGGAGCGGGTCGACCTGACCCTGATCCACTGGCCGTCGCCGAACGATGAGCTTCCCGTGGCGCAGTACCTGGGCGAGTTGCTGGACGCCAAGCGCCAGGGCCTGACCGCCGCCATCGGCGTGTCCAACTTCACCATCGCCCATTTGCGCCGGGCTATCGAAGCCGTGGGCAAGGACGAGATCGCCACCAATCAGGTGGAAATCCATCCGCTGCTGCAGAACCGCAAGCTGGTGGAGTTCTCCCGGCAGCAGGGGATCCATCTCACCGCCTACATGCCGCTGGCCTACGGCAAGGTGCTGGCAGAGCCAGTGATCCAGCGCATCGCCGCTGCCCATGGCGCCAGCCCGGCGCAGGTCGCCCTGGCCTGGTCGCTGCAGCAGGGTCATGCGGTGATTCCGTCCTCGACCAGGCGCGAGAACCTGGCGGCCAACCTGGTTGCCGCCGAACTGCGCCTGAGCGACGAGGACATGGCCGCCATCGCGACTCTGGAGCGTGGCGAGCGAGTCGCCAACCCGGGTTTCGCGCCGCGCTGGGATTGAGCACACGGAAGGTCGTCCGGATTGCCAGCGGTGCGCATGGCGCACCCTACCTGGCGCCGTGCGCACCGGCTGTAGAGCGTGCCTCAGCGCCCGCCGGCGATATCGATCAGCGCGCCGGTGGTATAGCTGGCCTTGTCACCGAGCAGCCAGACGATGGCTTCGGCGACTTCCTCGGCGCGCCCGGCGCGGCCCAGCGGTGTCGCCTTGCCCAGGCGCTCGGCGCGATCCGGCTGGCCACCGCTGGCGTGAATCTCGGTATCGATCAATCCCGGGCGCACGGCGTTGACCCGCACGCCCTCGCCGCCCAGTTCCTTGGCCAGGCCGCGAGTCAGCACGTCCATGGCGCCTTTGGCTCCGGCGTAGTCGACATACTCGAAGGGCGAGCCGAGACTGGCGGCCACCGACGATACCAGCACCATCGAACCACCCTCTCCACCACGGCTGTGGGCCATGCGCCGGGCCCCTTCGCGCGCGGTGAGGTAGCTGCCCAGCACATTGACGTCGAACATCCGTTGCAGGCGTTCGCCGCTCATCTCCAGCAGCGGCATGGGCGGGGCGACGATGCCGGCATTGACTACCAGGCCGTGCAGCGCGCCGAGCTTGTCCATGGCCTCGAACAGGCGCAGCACATCGTCCTCGTTGGCGACATCACCTGGCAGCGCAACGGCCTTGCCGCCCATGGCTTCGATCTGCGCCACCACCTCATTGGCGGCTTCGCGGTCGCTGCGGTAGTTCACGCCGACCGTCCAGCCGTCAGCCGCGGCCATCAGGGCTGTGGCACGGCCGATGCCGCGACTGGCACCGGTGATCAGCAGGTTCTTGTTCATGACTGGGCTCCTTGTTGTTCTGGTGTTCAGAATATATGCCGGGCTGTCGAAGTGTGGCGCCCTTGGTGTCCGACTTTGCCGGATGCAGGTAGCATCGGCGCCGCGCATGTCCGCCTGTGGACGTGCCTCAGCATCCGATAAGGAAATCCCATGAAGAAACTGCTGTGTGTTCCCCTGTTCGCCCTGTTGTCGAGCGCGGCCAGTGCCGCCACGATCGAACGCCAGGATCAACTGCTCGGCATCTGGGCCATGACGCCGCTGAACAACGGTATCGCCAACGTCGTCGAGTTCAAGGCCGACGGCAAGAGCGACCTGCATCCGTTCAATTGCGCAGAGCCGGGCGAGCGGGAGGTGGAAGTCTCCGACTATCGCCTCAGCGAGGATGGCCAGACCATCCACATCACTTCGCCCTACCAGAGCTTCGATCTGCAGGTGCTGGCTTTCAATGCCAAGACCATGGAGCTGGGCATGGAGATCGAAGGCCTCAAGCTGAATTTCTCCTACGTCAAGGGCGACAAGATCGAGCCGCTGTGCGCTTTGTATCGGTAAGCGATGCCTGACAGCCTCTGCCCTGTGATTGCCATGCACTCACAGGGTATGGACCAGGCTGCTGATTCCCCGGTCATCTATGAGCGCATGACGGCAAGTCGCTTGGGGCGCTAACATGCGCGCCCTTTTGCCTGTTCACACGCCCGCTCATGAAACCCGCACGCCTACGCGCCGACCTGCTGGCCGGCCTGACCTCGTCCTTCGCCCTGGTGCCCGAGTGCATCGCCTTCGCCCTGGTGGCCCAGGTCAACCCGCTGATGGGCCTGTACGGCGCCTTCATCATCTGCACCCTCACCGCCTTGTTCGGTGGCCGGCCGGGGATGATCTCCGGCGCGGCCGGCTCGATGGCGGTGGTGATCGTTGCGCTGGTGATACAGCACGGCGTGCAGTACTTGCTGGCCACGGTGCTGCTCGGTGGTCTGATCATGCTGGCGTTCGGCTTGCTGCGCCTGGGCAAGCTGATCCGTATGGTGCCGCACCCGGTGATGCTGGGCTTCGTCAACGGCCTGGCGATCATCATCGCCCTGGCCCAGTTCGAGCACTTCCAGCACGACGGCCACTGGCTGCAAGGCAACGCGTTGTACCTGATGCTCGGGCTGGTGGCGCTGACCATGCTCATCGTCTACCTGCTGCCGCGCCTGACCCGTGCCGTGCCGCCTGCGCTGGTCGCAATCCTCGGCATCGGCGCGCTGGTCTACCTGATGGATCTGCCGACCCATACCCTCGGCGACATGGCGCAGATTGCCGGCGGTCTGCCGAGCCTGGTGTGGCCGGACATTCCCTGGAATCTGCAAACCCTCGTCATCATCGCCCCCTACGCGGTGTTGATGGCCCTGGTCGGCCTGCTGGAAACCCTGCTGACCCTGAACCTGACCGACGAAATCACCGCCACGCGCGGCCACCCGGATCGCGAGTGCGTGGCGCTCGGCGTAGCCAACATGACGTCCGGTCTGTTCGGCGGCATGGGCGGCTGCGCGATGATCGGCCAGACCGTGATCAACCTCGGCTCGGGTGGGCGCGGGCGGCTGTCCGGTGTGGTCGCCGGGGTCATGATCCTGCTCTTCGTGCTGTTTCTCTCGCCACTGATCGAGCGCATCCCGCTGGCCGCGCTGGTCGGCGTGATGTTCGTGGTGGCGCAGCAGACCTTCGCCTGGGGGTCGCTGCGTGTCGCCGGCAAGGTGCCGGCCAACGACGTGCTGGTGATCGTCGCGGTGACTGCCATCACGGTGGCCACCGACCTGGCAACGGCAGTGCTCTGCGGCATCGTCATCGCCGCGCTCAACTTCGCCTGGCAGCATGCCCGTGAGCTTTACGCCGACAGCGATATGCAGGCCGATGGCAGCAAGCTGTACCGCGTGCATGGCACATTGTTCTTCGCTTCCTGCACCACCTTCCTGGCGCAGTTCGAGCCCGCCGATGACCCACAGCAGGTGACGCTGGACTGCCGCCACCTGAGCTTCGTCGACTACTCGGCCATCGCCGCGCTGAAAACCCTGCGCGAGCGCTACGAGCGCGCCGGCAAGCACCTGCGCGTGGTGCACCTGTCCGAGCGTTGCAAGCAGCTGCTCAAGCGGGCGAGCGAGTAGTGACGCCGTAACGAAAAAACCGCTGCACCTTGCGATAGGGCAGCGGTTTTTTTGGGGCTTGGGATCAGCGCCGCGCGCCACGTACCCCTTCGGCCAGTTCGCGGCACAGGCCGAGTACGCCGTCGATGGCCTGTTGTGGGCTTTGCGCTTCGGCGATCTTGTCGATCAGCGCGGAGCCGACCACCGCGCCCTCGGCGCGCCTGGCCACTTCGGCGGCGTGCTGCGGGGTGCGGATACCGAAGCCGATGCACAGCGGCAGGTCGGTGTGGCGACGCAGGCGTGCCACGGCTTCCTCGACATGATCCATGGTCGCCGCGCCAGCGCCGGTCACGCCCGCTACCGACACGTAGTAGACGAAGCCGGAGCTGCCAGCCAGCACGGTGGGCAGGCGGTCGTCGTCGGTGGTCGGGGTGGTCAGGCGGATGAAGTCCAGACCAACGGCTTGCGCCGGCTCGCACAGCTCGTCGTTGTGCTCCGGCGGCAGGTCGACCACGATCAGACCGTCGACGCCAGCGGCCTTGGCGTCAGCGATGAAACGCTCGACGCCGTAGACGAAGATCGGGTTGTAGTAGCCCATCAGCACCAGCGGCGTGCTCTGGTTGCCTGCGCGGAATTCGCGAACCATCTGCAGCGTCTGCTGCATGCCCTGTTTGCCGGCCAGCGCGCGGATGTTGGCGAGCTGGATGGCCGGGCCGTCGGCCATCGGATCGGTGAAGGGCATGCCCAGTTCGATCACGTCGGCGCCGGCGTCCGGCAGGCCCTTGAGGATGCTCAGCGAGGTGGCGTAGTCGGGGTCACCGGCGGTGATGAAGGTCACCAGCGCGGCGCGGTTTTCCGCTTTCAGTTCGGCGAAACGGTTCTGCAGGCGGCTCATGCGTGCTTCTCCTGGTTGTCCTGCATGTGGTGCATCACGGTCTGCATGTCCTTGTCGCCGCGACCGGACAGGTTGATCACCATCAGGTGGTCCTTGGGCAATTTGGGTGCGCGCTTGAAGGCTTCGGCCAGCGCGTGGGCGCTTTCCAGGGCCGGGATGATGCCTTCAAGGCGGCAGCACTGGTGGAAGGCTGCGAGGGCTTCGTCATCGCTGATCGGCACGTATTCGACGCGCTTGATCTCGTGCAACCAGGCGTGTTCCGGGCCGACGCCCGGGTAGTCGAGGCCGGCGGAAATCGAGTGGGCATCGGTGATCTGGCCGTCGTCATCCTGCAGCAGGAAGGTGCGGTTGCCATGCAGTACGCCCGGCGCGCCACCGGCCATGCTCGCCGCATGCTTGCCGGTGTCGACGCCATGGCCGGCGGCCTCGACGCCGACGATCTGCACGCCTTCGTCGTCGAGGAAGGGGTGGAACAGGCCGATGGCGTTGGAGCCGCCGCCGATGCAGGCGACCAGCGAGTCGGGCAGGCGCCCTTCCTTCTCGAGGATCTGCTCACGCACTTCGTTACCGATCACCGACTGGAAGTCGCGCACCATGGCCGGGTACGGATGCGGGCCGGCGGCGGTGCCGATCAGGTAGAAGGTGTTGTGGACGTTGGTCACCCAGTCGCGCAGGGCTTCATTCATGGCGTCCTTGAGGGTGCCGGTGCCGGCGGTGACCGGGATCACCTCGGCGCCGAGCAGCTTCATGCGGAAGACGTTGGCCTGCTGGCGATCGATGTCGGTGGTACCCATGTACACCACGCACTGCATGCCGAAGCGCGCGGCCACGGTGGCGGTGGCCACGCCGTGCATGCCGGCGCCGGTCTCGGCGATGATGCGCTGCTTGCCCATGCGCTTGGCCAGCAGGATCTGGCCGATGCAGTTGTTGATCTTGTGCGCGCCGGTGTGGTTCAGGTCTTCGCGCTTGAGGTAGATCTTCGCCCCGCCGAAGTGCTCGGAGAGGCGCTCGGCGTGGTACAGCGGGCTGGCGCGGCCGATGTAGTCGCGCTGGAAGTAGGCGAGTTCTTCGAGGAAGGCCGGATCGCTCTTGGCCTTCTCGTATTCGGCGGCCAGCGAGTTGATCAGCGGCATCAGGGTTTCGGCGACGAACTGGCCGCCGAAGCGACCGAAAAGGCCGCGAGCGTCGGGGCCGCTGCGGAAGGAATTCTGTGAACCAGGCATGGCTGTCATCCGTTGGTTGGTCAGACAATGGAGGTAGCTTAAGGCTTGAAGGGGGTAGATAAAAACTGATTAATTTGCTTAAACGTGTGATTTTTTCTGACATATTAATCATGGATGAATAGCATGAATGATCGCTGGTTATGGACTTTTCCTGTGGTAGGCGCTTTTCTTATTGCCATCGCATTGCTGCTACAAAATCACAGATGGAATGAAGAGGAACGCATGGTGCGAACGACCGGCAGTGTGGTGGCGTTGATGGGCCGGGGCTGCCCTCTCGTCGAATTCTTTCCCCGTCCGGGGGAGCGCATTACCTTTACGGGCGAGGTCTGCAGTCGATCTGGCTATGCCGAGGGCGATACGGTCGACTTGTTCTACGACCCCCTGGAGCCGCAGCACGCGCATATCGATAGCTTCCTGCAGAACTGGTTCATCAGCCTGATACTGGGTGCCATTGGTTTGTTCTTCACGTTGATCGGGCTGGCGCTGTTAATGCCGGAGGCGCTGGTCGACAGCCGGCGCAAACGGCTCATACGTAAAGGTCAGGCCGTACAGGCACAGTTCGTGGAAATCCGGCGCAACCCGTTTTCCACCTTCAACAATGTGCCGGCCTGGCAATTGGTCTGTCAGTGGTGCAACCCGAGTACCGGCGCAGTACATCTGTTCTACAGCGAAGACCTGTGGTTCGACCCGCAACCGTTTATCGGGAATGAATTTCTGCAGGTAATGGTCGACCCCAATGACCCTCGACGTTACAGCGTCGATACCAGCTTCCTTCCGCGCCTTGCAGATTGATGACATGAATCGAGATCTGCCCCCGCTAAACGCCCTGCGCGCCTTCGAGGCCGCCGCTCGCCTGCAGAGTGTCAGCCGTGCGGGTGAGGAGCTGCATGTCACCCATGGTGCGATCAGTCGGCAGATTCGTGCGCTGGAAGAACAGCTCGGCGTCAGTTTGTTCGACAAGGACGGTCGTGGTGTGAAACTCACCGATGCCGGCATGCGTTTGCGCGATGCTGCCGGCGACGCCTTCGAGCGCCTGCGTGGGGTCTGCGCCGAGCTCCGGCAACGCCAGGACGATGCGCCCTTCGTCCTCGCTTGCCCCGGTAGCCTGCTGGCACGCTGGTTCATCCCACGCCTGGATCGCTTGAACCGCGAGCTGCCGGAGCTGCGCCTGCAGCTATCGGCCAGTGAGGGCGAGCTGGACCCGCGCCGCCCCGGGGTGGACGCCACCCTGTGCTTCGCCACACCGCCCTGGCCGGCAGACATGCAGGTGCATGAGCTCGATATCGAGCGGATCGGGCCGGTGCTCAGTCCGCGCTTTGCCGGCTATGCGCATTTGCGCGATGCGCCCGCTGCGGCGCTGCTCGAGGAACCGTTGCTGCACACCGCCTCGCGCCCCCAGGCCTGGCCGCAGTGGGCCGCAGCGCAGGGCCTGGAGCCGGCGCGGCTGCAACAGGGCCAGGGTTTCGAGCATCTCTACTACCTGCTGGAGGCGGCCGCTGCCGGCCTGGGCGTGGCCATCGCGCCGCAGCCGTTGGTGGCCGACGACCTGGCCGCCGGCCGCCTGGTCGCGCCCTGGGGCTTCGTCGAAACCGCTGCGCGGCTGGCGCTGTGGGTGCCGGGTCGTGTGCGTGATGGCCGCGCTCAGCAACTGGCGCACTGGCTGGAGCACGAGCTACGGGTTTAGGTCATTTCGGCGCGTGCTCTGACCGCTGGTCTAGGCTGTTAGTAAAGCCACCGTGGAGCAGCGACATGTCCGACCATCGCACCTACAAGAAGATCGAAATCGTCGGCACTTCCAAGATCAGCATCGAGGATGCCATTCAGAACGCATTGGCCGAATGTGCCAAGAGCGTGCGCAACATGGACTGGTTCGAAGTCATCGACACCCGTGGCCATATCGTCGACGGCAAGGTGGCGCACTACCAGGTCGAACTCAAGGTTGGCTTTCGCTTGAGTGGTAGCTGATGCCCTGGGCGGTGAGGAAGGCGAAGAAGGCTTCGCGGCTCGAATAGCGCGGTTGGTAGCCGAATTCCTCCTTCAGGCGCTGGTTGGTCAGCACGGGTCGGTAGCGCAGGAAGTCCAGTTGCTCGGGGCCGTACTGACTCAACCCCAGTGGCTTGAGCAGGCGCAGTGCGGCGCTGAGCAGCGACGCCGGTAGCGGCCGGTAGGGTTTGCCGAGGATCTCGGCGATTTCCTTGAGGCTCAACGCGCCATCGCCGGCCAGGTTGTAGATGCCTTCCCGGTTCTCTTCCAGGCCCTGACGGATGATGCTGACCACGTCCTGCTCCCAGATGAACACGAAACGGCTGCTGTGGCCGAGCACGCCGAGTACCGTGCGCTTGTTGAACAGGTCGCTGATCGGGTTGTTCAGGCGCTTGCCAAGAATGGTGCCGGGGCGTAGCACCAGTTGACGCAGTTGCGGATGTTCCTCGCGGCAGCGCGCCAAGCATTGTTCGATCTCCAGTTTGTGCCTGGCGTAGGCGAAATAGGGGTGGCCGCGCAGCGGCTGGTCTTCGTCGATCCACTCGGCATTGTCTGCGGCGTAGCCGTAGGCTGCGCCGGAGCTGGCAACTATCAGCTGGCGTACGCCGTTGGCGAGCGCGCTATCGACCAGGCACTGGGTACCACCGACCTCGATGGCGTGCAGGTGGGCTTCGGTCATATCGCGCGGTGGGCGTATCACCGTGGCCAGGTGGACGATGGCGTCCGGTTTCCAGCCGCTGATGCAGGCGCGTACCTGCGCCGGGCGACCCATGTCCAGCAGCACCGGCTCGATGTTGGCTTTCAGCCCCTGGCTGGCGAGGGGGCGTATGTCTGCGGCGATCAGCGTCCATTCGGGGTGCTGGATGGCCAGTTCGTCGAGCAGCTGATGGCCTATGAAACCGGCTGCACCGGTGATCAGAACGCGCATGATTGCCTCCCGGCGGATACTGATGTCCGCTCTGCTCCGTTCATCTGCCGGAAGCGCCCCGGCGCGACGGACGTGGCCCTTTGGATAAACGAGCCTGGTGGTGATTGTTTTCACCCGGCGTCAGGCTAGGCAGACGACCGCCGGCGGACAATGGCGGAAGTCGCCAGCGGCCGTGGCGATTGACGCCAGGCGCACGGAGGCTGTGGCACCGCGCACAGCCATGAGGGTTGCGGCTGGTCACCAAGGCGTGGATCAGGCAAGCTGGCCACGCTTGTTCAGGGAGGATAGTCATGTTCAGGATGATGCTGGTGTTGTTCGTCGCGCTGTCGCTCGGCGGCTGCATCGACAACGAACCGCCACTCGCCGAGGAGCGCCGCCTGCTGCTCAGCGGTGAGGATTTCGCCGCTTACGAGGCGCCGGACGAGGGGCGCTACGAGAAGCTGGTGACCTACGCTGCGCGCAGCATCGATCTCAGTTTCGAGAGCGAGGGCAGCGACTGGTTCTATCTCTACAGCGGCGTCTCGCTCTACCCGCGCGCCGGTGATGCCCTGATGACCAGCTACGCCGAGACCTTCGGTGCCTCGTTCGGCCTGCGTGAAAGCGGGCTGGTGCAGCAGGATCTGCCGCTGGAAACCAAGCTGGCCAGTCGCGCCAGCCTCAAGCTGCTGACCCAGGACGGTGAGCCGGTGGGCAACCTGTTCTATGCCACGGTCGGCAACAAGTCGATGTTCACCATCTTCACCGGGGTGTACTTCGAGCAGCCCGAGGACTTCGAGGCGTTCATCGCGCCCAAGCTGCTGGCGTTGCGCGAATACCAGCACACCGATCCGTTGCTGAGCTGGGCGGGCGACAAGCTGGGGTTGGGCGCCGACTGAGCACCCCAGCCCGAAGACAATCAGCCGAAGAACCAGTAGCACACGCCGATGGCGGCGATGATCCCGGCCGCGTCGGCGACCAGGGCGCAGCCTACGGCATGGCGGGCGCGCTGCAGGCCGACCGCGCCGAAGTACACCGCAAGCACGTAGAAGGTGGTCTCGGTACTGCCCTGCACCGTGGCCGCAACCAGCGCCGGGAAGCTGTCGACGCCGAAGTTCTCCATGGTTTCGATCAGCATGGCGCGTGCGGCACCACCGGAGAAGGGTTTCATCAGCGCAGTGGGCAGGGCGTCGACGAAGCGGGTATCCCATCCCAGCGCTTCGATCAGCCAGCGAATGCCGTCGAGGCCGAAATCCAGCGCGCCGGATGCGCGCAGCACGCCGATGGCGCAGAGCATGGCGACCAGATAGGGCAGCAGGCTCTTGGCCACATCGAACCCTTCCTTGGCGCCTTCGATGAAGCTCTCGTACACCGCCACCTTGCGCAGTGCGCCGACCACCAGAAACAGCAGGATCAGGCCGAACAGTGTGAGGTTGCCGAGCAGCGACGACAGCGCCGCCAGGGCCGTGGCGCTCATCCCGGCGAGCAGGGCCATGAAGCCGCCGAGCAGCAGCGCGGATGGAATCAGGTAGGCCAGCACCACCGGGTCCCACAGGCGCAGGCGTTGCATCAGCGATACCGCCAGCAGGCCGGCCAGGGTCGACGCGCTGGTCGCCAGCAGGATGGGCAGGAACACCAGGGTGGGATCTTCGGCGCCTTGCTGCACGCGGTACATGAAGATCGACACCGGCAGCAGGGTCAGCGATGAGGTATTGAGCACCAGGAACAGGATCTGCGCGTTGCTCGCCGTGTTGGCGCTGGGGTTGAGATCCTGCAGGGCGCGCATGGCCTTGAGTCCGATGGGCGTGGCGGCGTTGTCAAGGCCCAGGCCGTTGGCGGCGAAGTTCATGCTGATCAGCCCGAGCGCCGGGTGGCCCCGTGGCACTTCCGGCATCAGGCGGGCGAACAACGGGCCCAGCATGCGGGCGAGCAGATCGACCAGCCCGGCTTTCTCGGCGATGCGCAACAGCCCCAACCACAGTGTCAGAGTGCCGAACAGCACCACCATCAGTTCCACCGAGAGCTTGGCCATGGCGAACAGGCTCTCGACCATCGCGCCGAACACGGTGGCGTCGCCGCCGATCAGCCAGCGTGCCAGAGCGGCGGCGGCTCCCAGCAGAAAAAAGCTCAGCCACAGGCCATTGAGCATTGCGATCCCCCTAGATTGGCCGGCGGTGCCTTCCCTGGTGTCCTTGTCCCTGAGGGAAAGGTGGCGCGAGGCGCCGGATGCAGGAGGGCATGCCGTTATGGCGGGGGATGATAACGTGCCGGCGGTGCCTATGGGGCAGCCGGCAAACTGTCGTCACTCAATACCAGTTGGGATCGCTGCGCAGCTGTTCCATCAGCATCTGCCGGACCTCCTCGTCCGGGTCGCCCAACCAGCGCAGGCTGGCGTGTTCACTGGGCACGCGATCCTCGGGCAGGCCATCGGGCACCTGCACGTACAGCGCGTAGGCTTCGTCGTCTTCCCATTCGAAGGCGACATAGGCGCGCTGCCCGAAACATCTGTGCGCTTCGCAGACCTGGCCGACCAGGTAGCGATCACTGTCGGCTTCCACTGCCTGCATGGGAGTGGAAAGGCCGCTGAGATTGATCAGCCAGTCCGGCAGGCGCTCTTCGTCCTTTGCCAGGTCCTGCCAGGCTTGGCGGTACTCGGCGTTGCTGGTCAGCAACTCGCCTGGATGGAAACGGGTGTCGCGGTCGGCGGCCTGAGCCGCCAGGGCGCCGCCCATCAGCAGGGCGGCGGCAATGGCGTGAATCGACTGCATCGATCTCTCCCTAAAGACGCGGGCGACGGCCCATGATGAACGAGACGATGAACAGCACCAGGAACACCACGAATAGAATCTTGGCGATACCTGCAGCGGTGCCGGCGATACCACCGAAGCCCAGTACAGCGGCGATGATGGCGATGATCAGGAAGGTGACTGCCCAACTAAGCATGGTGTTTCTCCTCGATGGATCAGTGGGTAATGGCCCAGGCAGGCCAGGGGTCTTGCGCGTTGCTCGGGTCCAAAGGCTGGGGCGCAGCGCCCGTGGGCAGCTCCAGCTCGGCGGTATCGCGGCTCGCGCACAGGGTCTGGCCAATCAGTACAACGCTGGCGAGCGTCAGGCTGAGCAGAAGCAGCAAGGTGGCGAGCACCAGAGCAACTATCCACATGGCGATTCTCCTGTTGCGTTGGAGGCGGATGGCTCGTTATCCGTCTCTTCCTTGTTCTGCATTGCAACCGGCGCATGGCCGGTCACCCACTGGGAACATTGCAGCACCCGTGCCAGGCCGTTTATTTAGATAAAATCCTTTAAAATCATTTGTTTAAGTTTTATTGAAAATATCAGGGGGCAGGCATACTGCCCGAACGAGGCCTGGCGGGTCATGCGTTTTGCACGACCCGACATGGGCTGTGACGTCTTGCGGCCTGCCAGAGTGGTCGCTCGTCGACTGCACAGTCGGTATACTCGCTGCGCCCGTGTGCCATGCGGGTTCCGCGCCCAGAACAACAACCGCGCCGCGAGTCTCGAACCGATGAACGACTACGAACAGGAAGACCCGATTCCCCAGGGTGACCTCGCCCTGCAGATCACCGCGTTGCCGCGCGAGACCAATGGTTTCGGGGATATCTATGGTGGCTGGCTGGTATCGCAGATGGATCTCGCCGGCACCGCAATGGCGAGCAGGGTCGCAGGTGGCCGTGTGGCGACCGTCGCCATCGATCGCATGGCCTTTCTGGTACCGGTATCGGTGGGCGCGCAGCTTTCGTTCTACACCCAGGCATTGGAGATCGGCCGCAGCTCGATTCAGATGATGGTCGAGGTGTGGAGCGACGACCCGCTGTCCAACGAGTGGCGCAAGGTCACCGAGGCGGTGTTCGTGTTCGTCGCCATCGACGGCAGTGGTCGCACTCGCCCGGTGCCGCCGCGTCGCGGTTGACGCTCACCCGGCGCAAACGCGAATGGCAGTCACGAAAACGCCGGCTTAAAGCCGGCGTTTTGTTTTGCTGAGCGATCAGCCGCGGATGTTGTAGATATCCTTCTCGTTGCTTTCCGCGTATTCGTACAGGCGCTTGAGGTAGGCCTTCTGGTGTTCCCACACCTTGCTCGCTGCCGGGTCGGCCGCCGCGCTGGCATCGACCACCTCGGCCGCCACTTCCTTCAGGCGGGCCAGGACTTCGTCCGGCAGGCGGCGAACTTCCACGCCGTCGGCCTTGAGCTGCTCCATGGCCTCCATGTTCTTGGCGTTGTAATCGTCGAGCATGTCGCCGTTGACGTCACGGGCGGCGGCGCGAACGATGGCTTGCAGATCCGCAGGCAGGGTTTCCCAGGCCTTGATGTTGACGTCCAGCTCGAACAGAACGCTCGGCTCCTGCCAGCCCGGGGTGTAGTAGTACTTGGCTGCTTTGTGCAGGCCGAGGGCCAGATCGTTGTATGGGCCGATCCACTCGGTGGCGTCGATGGCGCCAGTCTGCATGGCGGTGAAGATTTCACCGGCTGGCATGTTGACCACGGTGCCGCCCATCTTGGTCAGCACTTCGCCGCCCAGGCCAGGGGTACGCATCTTCAGACCCTTGAAGTCTTCGACCGAGTTCATTTCCTTGTTGAACCAGCCAGCGGTCTGCACGCCGGTGTTGCCACAGGCCATCGGCAGTACGCCGAAGGGTTTGTAGACTTCTTCCCACAGCTGCTGGCCACCGCCACGATGCAGCCAGGCGTTCATTTCCTGGGCATTCGGGCCGAATGGCGAGGCGCAGAAGAACTGCGCCGCCGGGACCTTGCCTTTCCAGTAGTACGGTGCGCCGTGACCCATCTCGGCGGTCCCGCGGGAGACTGCATCGAACACTTCCAGTGCCGGTACCAGTTCACCGGCTGCGTACACCTTGACCTTCAGGCGGCCGTTACTCATTTCATCGACCAGCTTGGCGAAGCGCTCGGCCCCCACGCCGACGCCCGGAAAGTTCTTCGGCCAGGAGGTGACCATCTTCCAGTTGAAGGTTTGGGAACTCGAGCCCTCTTGGGGTGCTGCGGCGCTCTTGGCCTCTTCTTTACAGCCAGCCAGTGCGGTTGCTGCAAGGCCTACGCCCGCTGCGGCGAGTATGTCGCGACGTTTCATGCAATGCTCCTTCTTGTTGTATTGGTCTTACCACGGGATCGCCGAAGGTAGACCGGGCGTGAATAACATAGGGGGTCGTGACCTACAAGCCTAGCTACTACGACTAAAGTTGTACGGGCATTGCTGCATTACCGGTAGCCTGCCTAGAATCGCCGGCCTGCGGCTCACAAGGACGCGGGCGGCGTGATGTGCAGCCAACCGGCTTGCTGTCCTGTCTCCTACACTCATAACGATAAAGGACTCACTATGTCCGACAAGCCTTCATTCCCCCTCGCTCTTGCATATCTGATCGATGCGCTCAACAGCTGGCTCGGCAAGGCCTGCGCCTGGCTGACGGTATTTCTGGTGATCGGTACCGCCATCGTCGTGGTGCTGCGTTACGGTTTCGGTATCGGTGCGACAGCCCTGCAGGAGGCGGTGCTTTACGCTCACGCCCTCGTGTTCATGGGTGCAGCGGCCTGGGTGCTGCAGCGCAACGGTCACGTGCGCGTGGATATCTTCTACCAGAAGTTCAGCGGTCGCCGTCAGGCGCTGGTGGAAATTCTCGGTAACCTGCTGTTCCTGCTGCCGGTCGCGCTGTTCCTCGGCTGGGCCAGCTGGGACTACGTCAGCAACGCCTGGTCGACTTTGGAAGCGTCCAGCGAGTCTGGTGGCCTCAAGTTCGTCTATCTGCAGAAGAGCATCATCCTGGTACTGGTCATCAGCCTGGTACTGCAAGGTATTGCCAATATGATCAAGGCGCTCTACGTCTTCAGCGGTCGCCTGCCGGCTCCGGAGGTGAAACATGGCTGAATTGATGGCGATTCTGCTGTTCGTCAGTATTTGCGTGGCCTTGATGGCCGGCTTCCCGGTGGCGTTCACCCTGGCCGGCGTTTCCCTGCTGTTCGCCGCTATCGGCGTCGTCACGGGGACCTTCGACCCCGGTTACCTCAGCGCTCTGCCGAACCGTCTGTTCGGCATCATGAACAACCAGACCATGCTCGCCGTACCGCTGTTCGTGTTCATGGGCGTGATGCTGGAACGTTCACGGGTGGCCGAGGACTTGCTGGAGTCCATGTCGCGCCTGTTCGGCACCCTGCGTGGCGGCCTGGCGATTTCCGTGTGCGTGGTCGGCGCTCTGCTGGCGGCTTCCACCGGTATCGTCGGTGCCACCGTGGTGACCATGGGCCTGCTGGCTCTGCCGACCATGCTGCGCCGCGGCTATGACCCGGCCATTTCCACCGGTACCCTGGCGGCTACCGGCACCCTGGGGCAGATCATTCCGCCTTCGATCGTGCTGGTGTTGCTGGGTGACGTGATGTCCAGCGCCTATCAGCAGGCGCAGTTGAAGATGGGCATCTTCTCGCCGAAGACCGTGTCGGTCGGTGACCTGTTCGTCGGCGCGCTGATTCCCGGGCTGCTGCTGGTTGGTCTGTACATCCTCTACATCATTGCAGTCGCCATCCTCCAGCCGAAGAAACTGCCGGCGCTGCCCCAGGAAGAACTGGGTCCGATCGAGTGGGGCAAGCTGATCAAAGCCCTGGTACCCCCGCTGATCCTGATTGGCGCGGTGCTGGGCTCGATCCTCGCTGGCTACGCCACGCCGACCGAGGCTGCCGCGCTGGGGGCCGTGGGCGCCATGTTGCTGGCGTTCAGCAAGGGCAAGCTGAACTTCGGTCAGCTCAAGGAAGTGGCTTACGGCACCACCGAAATCAGTGCCATGGTCTTCATGATCCTGATCGGTGCGTCGCTGTTCTCCCTGGTGTTTCGAGGCTTCGGCGGTGAGGTGCTGATCGAGGACGTGTTCGCCCAACTGCCTGGCGGCGTGCTCGGTGCGTTCTTCCTGGTGATGCTGGTGATCTTCCTGCTCGGCTTCATTCTCGACTTCATCGAGATCACCTTCGTGGTGGTGCCGATCGTCGGCCCGGTGCTGCTGGCCATGGGCCTCGACCCGATCTGGCTGGGCGTGATGATCGCGCTGAACCTGCAGACCTCCTTCCTGACGCCGCCTTTCGGTTTCGCGCTGTTCTATCTGCGTGGCGTGACGCCGGCGAGCATCCCCACCAGCACCATCTACAAGGGTGTCGTGCCGTTCATCCTGATCCAGATTCTGCTGCTGGTGATCGCCTACATCTTCCCGGGGCTGATCACCTGGCTGCCGGAGCAGGTCTACGGCAAGTAAGCATCGCTGGCTGGTTTGGCCAAACGCCCGTCCTCGTGATGGGCGTTTTGCTTTTTGCGTTGTCACACTGTCTGTCATCTATCTCAACGAGAGGTCGCCATGAGCACCGCCCAAGTCGAACGTGTGGAACTGGATCAACTGGTCTGCTGGCGCATCCGTGCCGCCGACAGCGAATTGCTGGTGGCCCAGCAGGGTGCGCAGATTCTCGGTTACCAGCAGGGCGAGCAGCCGCCGCTGATCTGGCTGAGCCCGGATGCGGTCTACCAGCGTGGCCAAAGCGTGCGTGGTGGTGTGCCGGTGTGCTGGCCCTGGTTCGGTGACCTGCGGCGCAATCCGCCGGCCGTGCAAGCGCACTATCATCAGGAGCAGGCGCCGGCCCACGGCCTGGTGAGGACGCTGGACTGGGAGTTGCTGGGCATCGACGAGGAAGACCAGTCCGTCACCCTGCGCTTTGCCTACGACACGCGCAATCAGCCACTGGAGGGTTGGCCGAGGGATGCCAGCCTGACCTTCGTCGTGCGTCTGGCGAACGACCTCAGCATGAGCCTGGAAACCCATAACCGCGGTGACACGCCGCTCACCCTGAGCCAGGCACTGCACAGCTACTTCGCCGTCAGCGACGTGCGCCAGGTCCATGTCGAGGGGCTGCAGGCCTGCCGCTACCTCGACACCCTGCAGGACTGGCAGGAACTGCGTCAGCAGAGCGAGCTGGGATTCAGCACCGAGACCGATCGCATCTACCTCGATACGCCCGCGCGGCTCAGTATCATCGACCCCGGCTGGGGCCGGCGCATCCATCTGGATGCCCGTGGTTCACGCTCGGCCGTGCTGTGGAATCCGTGGGTCGACAAGGCCAGGCGCCTCTCGCAGTTTCCCGATGACGCCTGGCAGAACATGCTGTGCATCGAAACGGCCAATGTGCTGGAGGATGTCGTGCAGCTGAAACCGGATGAACGGCATCGCCTGGAGCTGCGTATTTCGAGTGAGCTGACGGGCTAACAGTCAGTGCCGATACATCGGACCTGCAGGGGCGACGCGCACTTGAGAAGCTTCCCCCCCGGTGCGGGGCTCCTACGAAAGGCGGTTGGCGACCTGCTGGTTCTTCACTGACTGTCAGTGCCTGCTTGTGCCTCCAGGGCTTTTCGCAGATCGTCAGCGCGGCTGAAAACCTGCTGCGAGACGATCTGCAGGCCATCGAGCTGCAGCCACAGCACTTCGCCCTCGCCGGCCGGATAACGCGGGGCGATGCGCGCATCACGGTCGAGGAGGATGCGGTAGTTGTAGTCGCGCATCTTCGGCAGGGCGAAGAGGCTGGCGATGACCCTGGGCATGCGGCTGATATCGGCGAGAAAGACCGCCCGGCGCTCCTTCAGATAACCTTTTGGCTTGCCTTCGAGCGCGGCGTTGACCAGCTTGGCGCCGTCCATGTCGCGCGCCACCAGCAGCACGCGGGTCTGCTCGTTGAGCGTATAGGGTGCGTCATGCTGATCCAGCAGCGTCCAGGGCGCCAGGCGCTCGCCGGGCTCCAGGGCCAGTGCAGCGGTGGACAGCAGGCACAGCAATAGCAGGGCGGCAGCTTTCATGCGCGGGCTCCAGAGCGATCAGTAGAGGTCTTCGTCAGTTACCAGGCGGACTTCGCCCGCTTCCATGGCATAGGCAGCGTCGGCCAGGTCGTTGCTGACCTGCTCCACCTTGAGCTCGCCGCTGACCCACAGTGGCGCGTAGATATCGTCGAGCGCGATGCCCTTGGGATAGCGCACCAGCACCAGCTGATTGGGCGGCGGTGGCGGTACATGGATGCAGGCGCCCGGGTAGGGCACCAGAAAGAACAGCGTGCTGTTGCCTTTCTCGTCGCTCTCCAGCGGCACCGGGTAACCACCCAGGCGGATGGCCTTGCCGTCGAGTGCGGCGACGGTCTTGGCGGAGTACATGACCGCAGGCAGATTCTTGTCCTGCTGACGCAGGCCGCCTTCGCCGTAGAAGGTGCTGTCGCCTTCGGGGCTGTCGTGACTGATGTCGGGCATTTCCTCGAGAGCCTTGCGGTCTTCGGGGGGCATCAGGTCGAGCCAGTCGGTTTCCGGCAGTTCGGCGTGGGCCAGGCCGGTACAGAAGAGCAGGGCGAGCAGCAGGTGGCGCATGGGGTATGGCATCTCGTGGCGGCGTGAACGAGGAGCCGACAGGTCGGCTCCTGAGCAGGGCCTGTCAGCCCTTCTTGATCGCGCCGTAGATTACCAGCAGAACGACGGCACCGATCACCGCACCGATAAAACCGGCGGCCTGTCCGGCCTCGTAGATGCCTAGCGCCTGGCCGCCGTAGGTGGCCGCAATGGAACCGCCGATGCCGAGCAGGATGGTCATGATCCAGCCCATGCTGTCATCGCCGGGTTTGATAAAACGTGCGATCAACCCGACGATCAGGCCGATGAAGATGGTGCCGATAATGCCCATTGGCGTGTCTCCTTGATGTGTGCCGCTCGTGCGGCAGGCTCGTCATGGGACAAGCCAAGGTGCTATCAGTTCGCCTCGCCTGGCGGCAGAACGCCATAACGGTGGTAGATCAGGGCGACTTCGCCCTCCTCACGCATGCGTTCGAGCTCAGCACCCAGGCGGTCGTAGAGTTCGCGCCGGTCGCTCTGGTAGCGTTTCAGCGATGCGCCGAAGTGGTTGCCCAGTACCTGCTGGTGTGTGTAGTGCGCGTAGCTGTAGTCGCGAAAGTTAATCGCCTGGAATTGCGCTTCCATCGGTACGGTGTCGATCACTGCGATGCTGTCCAGGCGCCCGGCCCGGAACATCGCGGCCAGTTGCGCGTCGTCGCTGGCATAGGCACGCCCGAGCAGGTCATCGCTGTCGAAGGGCTCGAAATAGGCTGTACCGCGTTTGACGCCCACAGACAGATCGTACAGATCCTCGTAGCGGCTCAGTCTGGCTTCTTCCCCCGGGCGCACGACGAAGCGAACATTCAGTTGCTGATTGCCGATGCTGGGCAGGAAATGGATGTACTCGCGCCGCTGTTCGATGCGCAGCACACGCGGTACCAGGTCGACTCGTCCGGAGCGCAGGTCGTCGAGACTGCGCAGAAAAGGTGCTTCACGCCACTGCAGGTCTACCCCGATGCGGTGTGCGGCAGTTTCCAGCACGCTGATCAGCGGGCCGCTGGGCAGCCCGTCGACCGCACGCATTTCTGGCGGCCGTTCGCGAAAATCGACGCGCAGCACCTCTTGCGCGCCAACGCAGGTCAGCGTGAACAGTAGAGGCAGTAAGGAAAGAAGACGCTTCATGGGGGGCTCTTGAACGACCACCGTCGTTCAAGAGTCTAGCTGCGAATCGACCTGTCAGTCTTCGGCGATCAGCGCCTGAACGTCGGCGATACGCGCGTCGAGGCTGGCGTGATCGGCGCACCGCAGGGTGGCATGACCGACCTTGCGCCCGGCCTTGAAGGCCTTGCCATAGTGGTGCAGGTGACAGTCGGCAATGCTGATCACCTTGTCCACCGGGGGCACCGAACCGATGAAGTTGAGCATGGCGCTTTCGCCCAGCTTGGCGGTGGAGCCCAGCGGCAGGCCGGCGACGGCGCGCAGGTGGTTCTCGAACTGGCTGCACTCGGCGCCTTCGATGGTCCAGTGCCCGGAGTTGTGCACGCGCGGGGCGATCTCGTTGGCCTTGAGGCCGCCGTCCACCTCGAAGAACTCGAAGGCCAGCACGCCGACGTAATCGAGCTTGTCCAGCACGCGGCCGACATAGTCCTCGGCCAGGGCCTGCAGCGGGTGATCGGTGCTGGCGACGGACAGGGCGAGGATGCCGCTGTCGTGGGTGTTGTGCACCAGCGGGTAGAAGCGCGTTTCGCCGTCGCGGGCGCGCACGGCGATCAGCGACACCTCGCCGGTGAAGGCTACGAAGCCTTCGAGGATGCACGGTACGCTGCCCAGTTCGGCGAAGGCGCCGCTGACGTCTTCGGGCTTGCGCAACACCTTCTGGCCCTTGCCGTCGTAGCCCAGGGTGCGGGTCTTCATCACCGCCGGCAGGCCGATGCTGGCCACGGCGGCGTCGAGATCAGCCTGCGACTGGATATCGGCGAACTCCGGGGTGGGAATGCCCAGTTCGCGAAACATGGACTTCTCGAACCAGCGGTCGCGGGCGATGCGCAGGGCTTGCGCGCTCGGGTAAACCGGCACGAACTGCGAGAGGAAGGCCACGGTCTCGGCCGGCACGCTCTCGAACTCGAAGGTGACCAGGTCGACCTCGTCGGCCAACTGGCGCAGGTGGTCCTGATCGCCGTAGTCGGCACGGATATGCTCACCGAGCGCCTGGGCGCAGGCGTCCGGCGCGGGGTCGAGGAAAGCGAAGTTCATGCCCAGCGGGGTGCCCGCCAGGGCCATCATGCGGCCCAGCTGGCCGCCACCGATCACACCTATTTTCATAACAAAGCCCCTTTATCAGCAGGTGGCGAGACCAAGCAGTTGAACGCTGCCCGCAGCGCAGGAAGCGGAGTTTACGCCGGTAAATGAGCATTCCGAGCAGCGGACAGCGTTCAAATGCACCGTGTCGCAGCCCCTGATGGAATGGGCTTCAGGCCTCGCGCGGGTCCGGGTTGCTCAGCACGGTATCGGTCTGTTCCTGGCGGAACTGCTTCAGCGCCGCGTGAAACTGCGGGTGCTGGTGACCGAGGATGCTGGCGGCCAGCAGGGCGGCGTTGACTGCACCAGCCTTGCCGATGGCCAGGGTGGCGACCGGAATACCGGCCGGCATCTGCACGATCGACAGCAGCGAGTCGACGCCCGAGAGCATGGACGACTGCACCGGCACGCCGAGTACCGGCAGGTGGGTCTTGGCCGCGCACATGCCCGGCAGGTGAGCGGCGCCACCGGCACCGGCGATGATCACCTGAATGCCGCGTGCTTCTGCCTCTTCTGCGTACTGGAACAGCAGATCCGGGGTGCGGTGGGCAGAGACCACCTTGACCTCGTGGGGAATGCCCAGCTTGTCCAGCATCTCGGCGGTGTGGCTAAGGGTGGACCAATCGGACTTGGAGCCCATGATCACGCCAACCAGTGCGCTCATCAAAGTGCCTCTTCTCTCGGGCGCCTCGCGGCGCGTCAAAAACCAACAAGCCACGCGGGCGGGCCAGCGTGGCTTGTCATGATTCGTTGGCCGGGTGCTGCCGGCCGAAGGCCGCGCAGTATAACGCAAAGCCACTGCTGGCGGGCAGTGGCGATGACCGTTTGTCATGCAGGCTGCGGCAGGGTGGGAAAACCGCCTAAACCTTGCTCTGGGGCAATGCCGGGGTGGGCTGCGCGCGCACACTGGTCAGACACTCGCATGCAAGAGGAGCCGCGCATGAACCAGACCATGAAAGCCGCCGTCGTCCACGCTTTCGGTGAGCCGCTACGTATCGAGGAGGTGAAAACCCCGCTGCCCGGCCCGGGGCAGATTCTGGTGAAGATCGAGGCCTCGGGCGTCTGCCACACCGACCTGCACGCAGCCGAGGGCGACTGGCCGGTGAAGCCGAGCCTGCCGTTCATTCCAGGCCACGAGGGGGTTTGTTACGTGGCGGCGGTCGGCAGTGGCGTTACTCGGGTCAAAGAGGGTGATCGCGTCGGGGTGCCCTGGTTGTACACCGCCTGCGGCTGCTGCGAGCACTGCCTGACCGGCTGGGAAACCCTGTGCGAGAGCCAGCAGAACACCGGTTATTCGATCAATGGCGGCTACGCCGAATACGTGCTGGCTGACCCGAACTACGTCGGCATCCTGCCGAAAAATGTCGACTTCCTCGAAATCGCCCCGATCCTCTGCGCTGGCGTGACGGTGTACAAGGGCCTCAAGGAAACCAGGGCACGTCCCGGCCAGTGGGTGGCGATTTCCGGCATCGGCGGCCTCGGCCATGTTGCGGTGCAATACGCCCGCGCCATGGGCCTGCACGTCATCGCGGTGGACGTCGATGACGCCAAGCTGGAGCTGGCGTGCAAGCTCGGCGCCAGCCTGACCATCAACGCGCGCAAGGAAAACCCGGCCGAGGTGGTGCAGCGCGATATCGGCGGTGCTCACGGCGTGCTGGTCACGGCGGTATCCAACGCTGCTTTCGGCCAGGCCATCGGCATGGCGCGCCGGCATGGCACCGTGGCGCTGGTTGGCCTGCCGCCGGGTGATTTCCCCACGCCGATCTTCGATGTGGTGCTCAAGGCCATCACGATCACCGGCTCCATCGTCGGTACTCGCGCCGATCTGCAGGAAGCGCTGGATTTTGCCGGCGAGGGTCTGGTCAAGGCCACGGTGCACAGCGACAAGCTCGACAACATCAATGCCATCTTCGATCAGATGCGCGGTGGGCAGATCGAGGGGCGGGTGGTGTTGCAGTTCTGATTCGGGAAAGGCCACGGATTGGCAACTTTCCTACAGAACGGACGCGGACAGGCGCACAGATCGCCGCCAGGCGGGAGGCTATACTGTGCATCCTTCATCCGAACAAGGACGTGTCGTCATGAAACAGTACGTTTCGCTCGTTGCTCTCTCCCTGCTCTCCCTTCAAGCCGCTGCGCTGGATCTGGCCAAGCATCCGCAGGTCTTCGATGCCGGCCAGGGCGTCAGCCTGGCGCTGGCCCCTTCTGCCGACGGCAAGCAGGCGCTGGTGCAGGTCCGCGGCATCAACCACCCGCTCGACGAAGTGGTGTTCCTCACCGACGTCCGCGAGCTGGGTAACGAGCAGCGCGACTATGGCATCCGTCTCGATGGTCGCGACTACAACCTGCTGAACAAGCGCCGCGCCTGGAGCGGCGAGAGCTACCAGCTCAACCTGCCGAACACCCCGGGCTTCGAACTCAGCTACAACGAGGACAAGACCAGGGCACTGAAGCCCAAGGATCTCCTGGCGATGTACCAGAAGCAGGAGAAGGATGGCCTGCAGTCGCGCCTCGCTGCCTTCGACCGCGAGCAGCGCGTCGCCGATTACAGCGCTCGCCTGCAGGAGATCGACGGTGAGGCCTCCAAGGCCTGCGCCACCCCGCTGAGCACCCAGGTGGACTGGAGCGCGATGTCCGATGAGCAGCTGATGAACCTCAGCGTGCCGAGCTTCTGCGGTGAAGTGGTCAACCAGATGGCCTACCTGTGTGGCAAGGACGAGCGCTACAAGACTGAGGCCAAGACACTCAAGGGTGTCGACTGCCGCTTCGGCGAGAGCATGAAGTTGCGCGAGCAGGACGGCCAGCTGCAGTTCACCACCCGCAAGGACGAACCGAATCAGGGCGACTTCATCAACGCGATTCTGCGTAATCGCTGATCCTTCCCGGCGGGCTGCGGCCCGCCGTCTCGCGGCATACTTCTTGCGTTCCTTTGCGTAACCGCGCATACGGAACGCATCATGCTGCACGCCCCACTGACCACCCTGCATGTGGTGTCCCTGATCCTGCAACGCTTCGCCGAGCAGCCCGAGCTACGCCCGCAATTGCTGGCCGGGAGCGGCATTGGTGCGGCTGACCTGGACAATGCCGATGCCCGCATCACCCGGGTGCAGGAGCTGCAGGTCTGCGCCAATGCCCTGGCCCTGCGTGCTGATCTGGGGCTCGACCTGGGGCGCAGCCTGCATGTTTCCTCCTATGGGCTGCTAGGTTACGCCGCGCTGTCGGCTGCCACCTTTGGTGACGCCTGGCGTCTGTTGTTGCAGTACCCGGCGCTACTCGGCACCTATTTTCGCCTCGATCTGCAGGTGGAAGGCGAGCTGGCCTGGATCTGCGCCAGCGGTTACCGCGATGCCGAGGCGCTGGAAGTGTTCAACGTGGAGATGTGCCTGGCCTCGCTGAAACTGATCGGTGATGAACTGCTGCGCCAGCCCCTGCCGTTGGAGGGCGCCGAGTTCACCTATGCCCAGCCGCGCTACGTGAAGCGCTATGCACAGAGCTTTCCCTGTCCGCTGCGTTTCGAGGCCCAGCGCAATGCCTTCGCCTTTCCCGCTGCACTGCTGGAGCGCCGACTGCCGCTGGCCGATAGCGTCACCCACGGCGACATGGTGGAACGCTGCCGACGTCTGAATGCCGAGTTCAGCAGCCGCCAGGCCTGGCTGGAGCGGGTGCGCCAGTTGCTCGCCGCGCAGTTGGCCGAGCCGCCGGGGCTGGAAAACCTGGCGCAACAGATGCACTGCTCGCCGCGCACCCTGCGCCGCCACCTGCAGGAGCTGGGCACCAGTTATCAGGGGCTGCTCGACGAGCTGCGCTTCGAGCGCGCCAAGGCGCTGCTCAGCGAGCAGCAATGGCCGGTGTACCGCATCGCCGAGGTGCTCGGCTTCAGCGAGACCGCCAGCTTCCGCCATGCCTTCCAGCGCTGGAGCGGCGTGCCGCCGAGCCGCTTTCGCGCGTAGCCCGGATGCAATCCGGTCTGCCGAGTTGGTGCGCACGGCGCACCCTACGAGTCGGTGCAGTGCGCTGTTAAAAAATCGCTCCCGGCGATTTTTGGCCATTTCGATCCCCTTTTGGCCATTGTCAGCGTTCTCGATTCGCTGCCAGCGGGCGAACAATGCAGGCACAACAACGAGCCTGGAGCGCTTTGCATGCTCACCTACTACAGCGACGACCACCACCTGCACCACGGCAAATGCGAGCTGATCGACGGGCAACTGATGCCCTGCTTCGAGAAGCCGCAGCGCGCCGACCACATCCTCGCGCGCGTCAAGGCTCGCCAGCTCGGCGAAGTCCGCGCGCCCAAGGATTTCGGCCTGGCGCCCATCGAGCGTATCCACAGCAAGGCCTACCTGGAATTCTTCAAGGGCGCCTGGACGCGCTGGCAGGAGCAGGGCGGCAAGGGCGACCTGCTGCCGTTCACCTGGCCGGCACGCACCCTGCGCCGGATGATCCCCAACGACCTGCACGGCCAGCTCGGTTACTACAGTTTCGATGGCGGTGCGCCGATCACTGCCGGCACCTGGCAGGCCGCCTACAGCGCTGCCCAGGTCGCGCTCAGCGCCCAGCAGGAGATTGCCAACGGCGCCCACAGCGCCTTCGCCCTGTGCCGTCCGCCAGGCCACCACGCCGCTGGCGACGTGATGGGCGGCTACTGCTACCTGAACAATGCCGCCATCGCCGCCCAGGCCTTCCTCGACCAGGGTCGCAAGAAAGTCGCCATCCTCGATGTCGACTACCACCACGGCAACGGTACCCAGGACATCTTCTACCAGCGCAGCGACGTGCTGTTCGCCTCCATCCACGGCGACCCGGCCGAGGAATTCCCGTTCTTCCTCGGTTATGCCGACGAGCTGGGCGAGGGTGCCGGCGAGGGCTGCAACTTCAATTACCCGTTGCCGATGGGTAGCTCCTGGGACACCTGGAGCGCGGCGCTGGAGCAGGCCTGTCAGCGCATCGCCGACTACGGCGCCGACGTGCTGGTGGTGTCGCTGGGCGTGGACACCTACATGGAAGATCCGATTTCGCAGTTCAAGCTCGACAGCCCGGACTACCTGGCCATGGGCCGGCGCATCGCCGCGCTCGGCTTGCCGACGCTGTTCATCATGGAAGGCGGCTACGCGGTGGAGGCCATCGGGGTCAACGCGGTCAACGTGCTGGAAGGTTTCGAGGGCGCCTGATCGGCGTAGGGTGGACCGGGGCGCGTAGCTGGCGCTTTTTCGTCCACCGTCATGCGCTCGGTGGACGGGTGAAGCGTCGTCCACCCTACAAAAAACCAATAACGACACTTCAAGGGTGAAACGATGAAAGCCATCAAACAGATGCTCGGCGCCGCCCTGTGCGGCGCCACCCTGCTCAGCGGCGCAGTGCAGGCCAAGGAACTGCGCGTGTACAACTGGGCCGACTACATCCTCCCGGAGGTACCCAAGGACTTCCAGGATGAGTCCGGCATCCAGATCACCTGGGACACCTTCGAGACCAACGAGGCGCTGGAGGCCAAGCTGCTCACCGGTAACTCCGGCTACGATCTGGTGATCCCCTCCAACCAGTTCCTCGAGACCCAGATCAAGGCCGGCGTGTTCGCCCCGCTGGACAAATCCAAGCTGCCCAATTGGAAGAATCTCGACCCGGTGCTGCTCGGCCTGCTGGAGAAGAACGACCCGGGCAACCAATACGGCGTGCCCTACATGTACGGCACCGTGCTGCTCGGCTACAACCCGGAGAAGGTCAAGGCTGCGCTCGGTGACGATGCGCCGGTGAACAGCTGGGACCTGGTGTTCAAACCCGAGTACATGGAGAAACTGAAATCCTGCGGCGTGGCCATGCTCGATTCGCCCACCGAGATCATCCCCATCGCCCTGCACTACCTGGGTCTGGACCCCAACAGCGCCAACCCGGCCGACTATGACAAGGTCACCGAACTGCTGCTCAAGGTGCGCCCGTACGTGGCCTACTTCCATTCGGCCAAGTACATGACCGACATCGCCAACGGCGACATCTGCGTGGCCATCGGCTATTCGGGCAGTTTCTACCAGTTCGCCAACCGCGCCAAGGAAGCCGGCAACGGCGTGGTGATCAACTGGCGCCTGCCGAAAGAGGGCGCACCGATCTGGTTCGACACCTGGGCCATCCCCAAGAGCGCGAATAATTCGGACGAAGCTCACGCCTTCATCAACCACCTGCTCGAACCCAAGGTGATCGCGCCGATCAGCGATTTCCTCGGCTATCCCAACCCCAACGTGCCGGGCATGGAGCTGGTGGGTGCGGAAATCGCCGACGACCACGACCTGACCCCGACACCGGAGTTGCAGAAGTCGCTGTACGTGGTGCAGCCGCTGCCGCAGAAGATCGAGCGCGTGCGTACGCGAGCCTGGACGTCGATCAAGTCGGGTAAATGATTCATCGCTAAAAGCTCGCGGCTGAAGCGCAATGTCGCCCAGCCGCTCTTAAAGAACGCGATGCCCTCTGTACCGATGGTGCCCACGCTCTGCGTGGGCATCTGCGTGTGTGACGCTCTGCGTCATGTGTGGCGGCGTTGGTGGCTGTGACGGACGCAGAGCGTCCTGGGCTGCGTTTCCACGCAGAGCGTGGGAACGATCAATGTCCCGCGACAACCGCTGCGCGCAGCGCACCCTAACCGAAAGCTCAGCCACCCACCTCCCCCGTCTCCAGCTTGCGCCACAGCAAACGCACCGCCGCCTTGCGTACCAGGGCGCAGCGGTACAGGCGGATTTCCAGCGGGATCTGCCAGTGTTCGCCGCCGCAGATGGCCAGTTCGCCACGGGCCAGCTCGGCGGTGACCGACAACCGTGGCACCCAGGCCACGCCCATGCCTTGCAGGGCCATGCTCTTGAGACTGTCGGCCATGGCGGTTTCGTACACGGTGGTCGAGCGCAGCGCGCGCTGGCGCAGCAGCAGGTTGACCGAACGCCCGAGAAAGGCGCCGGCGCTGTAGGCCAGCAACGGTACGCTCTGGCCATTGTCGAGGTCGTACAGCGGCGCGCCGCACTCGTTCACCGCGCACACCGGCAGCATCGAGGTCGCGCCCAGGTGCAGCGAGGGGAAGATCGCCGGGTCCATCTGCAGCGCTGCGTCGGGGTCGTAGTAGGCGAGGATCAGGTCGCAGGCGCCTTCGCGCAACGAGTGCACCGCTTCGCCGACGTTGGTCGCCACCAGTCGTGTGGTCAGTGGCAGGCCTTCGCGGCGCAGGCGGGCGATCCACTCGGGGAAGAAGCCCAGGGTCAGTGAGTGGGCGGCGGCAATCGAGAGCATTTCGCCCTGCTGACCTTCCAGGTTGTGCAGGTGGCGCACCACCTCGCCGAGCTGTTCGACCAGGCTGCGCGCGGTGACCAGAAACAGCCGGCCGGCCTCGGTGAGTTCGACGGGGGTGCAGGAGCGGTCGACCAGAGTCAGGCCGAGCATGGCTTCCAGGCTGCGAATGCGGCGGCTGAATGCCGGCTGGGTGACGAAGCGCTTTTCAGCGGCCTGGGAGAAGCTGCGGGTGCCGGCCAGGGCGACGAAATCTTCCAGCCATTTGGTTTCCAGGTTCATTGCAGGCTCCCGAGGCTTGCACGAGGCGTAGGGTGGGTTAGCGACGCTGAACGCGGCTCGGCAGACGCAGCTGCAGTGGTGCGTCGCGTACCCCACCAGGCGATGGATCATCGCTGCGCCGATGGTGGGTTACGCCGCGTCTCGAACGATGTGATGTTCGGCAATGGCAGCGTGCGGCTAACCCACCCTACGTTTGCCGCTATCTCGCAGTCACATCCACATTATGCCGATTGTGCATAGGGCAGCAAGTAACGGCATTGGTAGCGAGACGGTCAGAGCCCCTATTCTATGGGCATCGCGGCACTCGCCGTATTTCCCAAGAGCCATCGCTATCATGTCCTCTGCTGCATCTGTTCGCGTCGAAAAAGACCTGCTCGGCACCCTCGAAGTCCCCGCTGATGCCTATTACGGCATCCAGACCCTGCGCGCGGTGCAGAACTTCCGCCTGTCCGGTGTGCCGCTGTCGCACTACCCGAAGCTGGTGATCGGCCTGGCCATGGTCAAGCAGGCCTCGGCAGACGCCAACCGCGAGCTGGGCCACCTCAGCGCGGCCAAGCACACGGCGATCAGCACGGCCTGCGCGCGCATCATCCAGGGCGAGTTCCACGAGCAGTTCGTGGTCGACATGATCCAGGGCGGCGCGGGTACCTCGACCAACATGAACGCCAACGAGGTGATCGCCAACATTGCGTTGGAGGCCATGGGCTTTGAGAAGGGCCAGTACCAGCACCTGCACCCGAACAACGACGTGAACATGGCGCAGTCGACCAACGACGCCTACCCGACTGCCATTCGTCTCGGTCTGCTGCTCGGTCACGACAGCCTGCTGAGCGCACTGCACAAGCTGATCCAGTCGTTCGCCGCCAAGGGCCTGGAGTTCGGCCACGTGCTGAAGATGGGTCGTACCCAGCTGCAGGACGCCGTGCCGATGACCCTCGGCCAGGAATTTCGCGCCTTCGCCACCACCCTCGGCGAAGACCTGCAACACCTGAAACTGCTGGCGCCGACCCTGCTCACCGAGGTGAACCTGGGCGGTACCGCGATCGGCACCGGCATCAACGCCGACCCGAAATACCAGGCCCTGGCGGTCAAGCGCCTGGCCATCATCAGCGGCCACCCGCTGACCCCGGCTGCCGACCTGATCGAAGCCACCAGCGACATGGGCGCCTTCGTGCTGTTCTCCGGCATGCTCAAGCGCACGGCGGTCAAGCTGTCGAAGATCTGCAACGACCTGCGTCTGCTCTCCAGCGGCCCGCGTACCGGCATCAACGAGATCAACCTGCCGGCGCGTCAACCGGGCAGTTCGATCATGCCGGGCAAGGTCAACCCGGTGATCCCCGAGGCGGTCAATCAGGTGGCCTTCGAAGTGATCGGCAACGACCTGGCGCTGACCATGGCAGCCGAGGGCGGCCAGTTGCAGCTGAACGTGATGGAGCCGCTGATCGCCTACAAGATCTTCGACTCGATCCGCCTGCTCACGCGCGCCATGGATATGCTGCGCGAGCTGTGCATCGACGGCATCACCGCCAACGAGGCGCGCTGCCGTGAGCTGATGGAAAACTCCATTGGCCTGATCACCGCGCTGAATCCCTACATCGGTTACGAGAACGCCACCCGCATCGCCAAGGTCGCCCTGGAAAGCGGGCGCGGCGTGCTGGAGCTGGTGCGCGAGGAGCAACTGCTGGACGAAGCCACCCTGGCCGACATCCTGCGCCCTGAGAACATGATCGCCCCGCGTCTCGTGCCCTTGCAGCCCTGAGTGGAGCACCATCATGCAGCCTACAACGACGCCTAACGTCCGCTTCCTGTTCCGTACGGTGCATCCGCCACGGCGCTTCTGGCCGGGCCTGGGTGGTTTCTACACCGGGGCGAGCCAGGTGCAAGCCCGCCCGCGCAGCTGACGACCTGTTCATAGGAGGCCTTCACCAGCCTCAACCTTCAGGGATGGCTTTGGCCATCCCTTTTTTTGCCTGCCATTCAATTGGGGGTTGCGCACCGTCTGTTGGCCTGGCTTACAGCTTCCACGCCCGTCGCAGCGTCTGCACCGCCTCGACGATCTGCGCCTCCGGCACCGCAGCAAAACCCAGCACCAGTCCGGCGCGGGCGTCCTCGGCCGTCTCGCTGCCCGGCAGCCAGTAATCGCTCAGAGGGTTCATCTCGATGCCGGTTGCACGCGCAGCGCCGATCAGCTCGCGTTCACGCGTGAGGCTCTGGACCTTGATGCACAGGTGCAGGCCGGCGTCCACGGCCGGTAAAGAAGCACACCCGGGAATTGCCTGCGGCCAGGCCTCGATCAGGGCGTCGCGTCGGCTGCGGGCAGCCTGACGCATGCGCCGCACATGGCGCTGGAAGTGCCCGGCAGCGATGAACTCGGCCATCACCGCCTGGGTGCCGACCTCCAGATGGCGCATCTCCAGCGCCTGGCGCCGGGCGAAGCTCTCGGCCAGCGCGGGCGGCAGCAGCAGATAGCCCAGGCGCAGCGCCGGAAAGGCGAGCTTGCCGAAGGTGCCGATGTAGATCACTCGCTGCTGCTCGTCCAGCGCTGCCAGCGGTGCGAGCGGCGTGCCGCTGTAGCGGTACTCGCCGTCGTAGTCATCCTCGATGATCCAGCCATTCACGCGCTTGGCCCACTCCAGCAATGCCAGGCGTCGCGGCAGCGACAGGGTCACGCCGCTGGGGTACTGGTGCGCGGGTGTGACATAGGTCAGGCGGCAATCATTCAGGCGCTGCAGGACGGCGACGTCCAGGCCTTCGCCGTCCACCGGCACGCCACACAGTTGTGCGCCGGCTACGGCGAAGGTGTGGCCCGCCGCGCGGTAGCCGGGGTTTTCGATTGCCACACGGTCGCCCGGTTGAATCAGCAGTTGAGCGCAGAGGCTGATGGCCTGCTGCGAGCCGCAGGTGATCAGTACCTGCTGCGCCTCGCAGCTCAGGCCGCGACTGTTGCGCAGGTAGGCGGCGATCAGCTCGCGCAACTGCATGTCACCGGCCGGATCGCCGTAGCCCAGCCGTGCTGGCGAGGGTTTGCGCCAGAAGCGTGCCTGCAGGCGTGCCCAGGTCTCGAAGGGGAACAGGTCGAAGGCCGGTATACCGATGCGAAAGGCGCGCGGTGAGCCCTCGGTGGGTATCGCCAGGTGGTGGTCGTGTAACAGCTGCAATGCCGGGCTGGCCATTGCTGGGGAGGCGGCTGCTACGGCGGCAGGGCGACTGTGCGGCAGTTCGGCGACGTAGGTGCCATCGCCAACCCGCCCGGCTACGTATCCCTCGGCATACAACTGGTCCAGCGCGCGGGTCACGGTATTGCGCGAGATGCCGAGCAGCGCGGCCAGCTCACGGCTGGCTGGCAGGCGTGTGCCACCGGCCAGGCGCCCATCGAGGATGCGCTCGCGCAAGGCCTGGTAGAGCTGGCGCGCCAGGCCCTGGCCGGGCTGCAGGTGAATGCCGGAAAGATCGAACGGCAAGGCGGGCGAGCGATGCATGATCAATGGATTGGCTCTATGAAAGTCATCAGGAATGGATCTTACGTCAGGCCAATATCCTGCCTAGGATGGCCCCATCACGCCAGGAGAAACCGCCATGTACTGCCCCGCCGCCTTCCGTCAGGACGACCTGGCCACCTTGCATGCGCAGATTCAGGCCAGCGGCCTGGCCATTGTGACCAGCACCGGCGAGCAGGGCCTGCAGGCCAGTCACCTGCCGCTGCTGCTCGAGCCTGGTGAGGGTGAGTTCGGCACCCTCTATGGCCACTTCGCCCGGGCCAATCCGCACTGGCGCGACCTGGCCAGCGGCGCCGAGGCGCTGGCGGTGTTCAGCGGGCCGGACGCCTACGTGCATCCTGGCTGGTACCCGGCCAAGGCCGAGCACGGCAAGGTGGTGCCGACCTGGAACTACATCGCCGTGCATGCCTGGGGGCGGGCCGAGGTGTTCGATGAGCCTGAGCGCCTGTTGCAACTGGTCAGCCGCCTCAGCGACCGCCATGAGCAGACCCGAGCGCAGCCCTGGTCGGTCAGCGATGCGCCGCGCGAATACATCGACGCCATGCTGCGCGCCATTGTCGGTTTTGCCCTGCCGATTCGCAGGCTAGAGGGTAAATGGAAGCTCGGCCAGAACCGTTCCGAGGCAGACCAGGCCGGTGTCCGTGCCGGCCTGACGACGTCAACCGCGCCGCGCGACCATGAACTGGTGGCGCGAATGAATTTAACCGACTGACCATCAAAGGAATGCCCTCATGCTCGACATCCGCCCTGTCGCCGTTGCCGATCACAGCGCCTGGCTGCCGCTCTGGCAGGCGTACCAGCGCTTCTACCAGGCCGAGATTGCGGCTGAGACCAGCGCCCTCACCTGGCAGCGCTTTCTCGACCCGGCCGAGCCGATGCACGCCGCCCTGGCCTGGCAGGACGGCGAGGCGGTCGGTCTGGTGCATTTCATTTATCACCGCAGTTGCTGGACGTGTGGTGACTACTGCTACCTGCAGGACCTGTTCGTCGCCGAGCACATTCGCGGTGGCGGCATCGGCCGCGCGCTGATCGAGCAAGTCTACGCCGAGGCCCGTGCCGCCGGTGCCAGCCGCGTGCACTGGCTGACCCAGGAAAACAATTACCAGGGGCGTATGCTCTACGACCGAATCGGCGACCGCTCCGGTTTCATCCAGTACAGGAAACTCTTCTGATGACGCGTGATCTCGCTCATTGGCAACCCCGCCCAACACCTGACCAGCGCACGCTGCAAGGCCGTTTCGTGCGTCTCGAGGCACTCGATGTCGGGCGTCATGGCGATGATCTGTGGCGCGCCTTGCAGGGGCCGGACCCGGCGCTTTGGGATTATCTGCCCTACGGCCCCTTCACCGAGCGTGGCGCCTTCGATACCTGGCTGACCGGCAATGCGCAGAGCCGCGATCCGCTGTTCTATGCAGTGGTCGACCTGGCCGGCGGTCGCGCTCTGGGGTTGTTCAGCTACCTGCGCATCACCGCGCAGGACGGCAGCATCGAGATCGGTCACGTGGCCTTCGGCGCGCCGATGCAGCGCACGCCAGGGGCGACCGAAGCCGTCTATCTGCTGGCGCGACATGCTTTCGACGACCTTGGCTATCGCCGCCTCGAATGGAAGTGCGACGCGGCCAATGCCCGCTCGCTGCGCGCCGCCGAGCGCTTCGGTTTCACCCAGGAAGGGCTGTTTCGTCAGCACATGGTGCGCAAGGGCAGGAATCGCGACACGGCGTGGTTCTCCATCATCGATGGAGAATGGCTGACCTGCCGCGAGGCATTCGAGCGCTGGCTGGCTGTGGACAATTTCGATGATCGGGGCCAGCAGAAGCAGCGCCTGGAGGCGCTGCGCGAGTGATTCGAGGTTATGACGGTTCGGTTGTCTGCCTGAGTTGGCTCTCAGGTTTCGCTCCGGCAGCGCCTTTGCCCAGTAACTGATGAAAAGAATCAGTTCTTCCAGCAGTCGGCAAAGCGTTCGCACACGGCATAGCGTTTGTCCAGGTCGGCCATGCGTGTCAGATGATTGCTGAGGTTTTCCCTCAGCACCTGGCTACTCGCCGTGCGGTAGTACCGCAGCATTCGGATCTTTACCGTGAGCACTCGGTTTTTATCTGTGGACGCGCTGTTGGGGACCAGTTTGCTCAGTTCGGCCGTGTCCAGTTGCCTGAGGTATTTGCGGTATTCGTCTTCGTAGCGCTTGAGCGTTCTCTGATTGCTAGTCGAGAGTTCCTGCGCGGCGATGTCAATGTTCTGCTGGTATTCTTTCCAGTACTCCTTTGGCAAGGTAAAACCCATGCGTCGGGTACGCTCGTCGATCCGCTTTTCGAAGCTCTCGTCAAGCAGTGCCCTGTCCAACTGCGGTTGCTCGGCTTGCATGGATTCCGTGAGGCTCTCGGCAATGATCTGCTCGATCATGCTCACACGCTCTTGCGTATCGGGCTGCGCTACAAGTGCTTTGGGAAATAGGGCATTGCTACCAGCGCATGCAGGTAGGCCATTGTTGAGCAACGGTACTGGTGAGCGCGATACCTGATCGCCGACCTGGTGCAGACGGTTGAGCAGCGCGCGACACATTTTGCCTGAATAGTCGAAGGTCAGTTCGTACTCAGCTCCGCTCTGTGGCGTGTAGCTGAACATGCTCCCACAAACGCTGCTCCTGCCTTGAGTGTTCACCTGTAGCACGACTTCACTGTCCGGTTTCAGGCGAATTTCCAGATATGCCTTGGCGTCGGGAGGCGCTGCGATGGACATGTCTGCCCGGCGTGAGGTGTTGGCTATGAACAGATTATTGAGTATGCCCGTAGTGCGCCCTCCACAGTGCTGCGCGTCGAACACCGCGAGTGTGGCGCTGTCCAGACCGCTTATGAAACGCAACTTCGCCGCATCGGTTTCGGCGGCGTCCGGGTACGAGCCATGAATACTGCATCCACTCAGCAAGAGCGTGAGCGTGGCTGTAGCAATGGGCGCGCGAAGGGTGGGTAGATCGGGCATGGGCGAATCGTCCTTGATGCTTAAAAGCGTGGGGTCGCATGCTAATAAAGGTGCGATAGGTCAGTCCAGCGAGTAAGCCCCACGGCCGTCTTTCGCAGGAGTCTCGCTCTGGGGTGATGCTTTGGCAGTCTGCCGCGCCGTTGTTCGCTGCGCGGCGCCGCACCTGCAGGAGTTGAGTGAGACGTCTTTTTGTGTGCATCCGTACATTCTTCAATGCGCTTGCATTGATCGCTACTCCATCTCGAACAACCCGTCACGCAGCTGTGCGCCGCCCAGGCGCTGGCGGATATCGTCGTCGATGCGTGGGTCGTCGGGGGCGTAGAGCATCAACTGGCGATAGGCGTTGACCCGGTTGATCTCGTTGCCCAGGTACTGCCAGACCACGCGGGTGCAGGCCGGCGTGCGGCGGTCGCCGCTGGAAACGCCGGTCTTGATGCCGTTGAGGCGGATGATGCGGCTCTTGAAGCTGGGGATCAGGATGGTCTGACTCATCTCGTTGCCGGTGAGCGACTCGTAGTCCACCAGAAACAGGCGGTCCTGCAGGAACAACGCCGTGCCCAGGTAGCGACAGCGCACCCAGTCCTCGCTGCCGCCGCGCGTGGGTTCCTGGCGCTCCTGGCGTTCCTGGCGCTCGAACAGGTAGTTGCCGCGCTCCTCGCGCAGGTGCACCAGTGACAGCAGCACGTGCCCCGGCACCGACATGCAGTTGGAGTATTCGAAGTAGTAGCCGCAGTAGCGCTCCATCGGGCTGGCCTGACGGCGCAGTGGGGCGAACAGGTCCAGCAGCGGGTCGCTGCCATTTTGCTGCTGCGCATCGCCGCTGCGTGCGCCGATCAGGCGGGTGAACTGCTCGGCCGGCATGGCCAGCTCGAAGGGTTCGACGCCGAAGAAATCGCAGATGCGCTTGAGGTTGTGCGTGGTCGGCCGGCTTTGCCCTGCCAGGTAGCGGTTGAACTGCGCGCGGTTGATCGACAGCTTGCGGCACACCTCGGCAATCGAGCGGTAATGGCTGCAAAGCAATTTCAGATTGCTGCCGAGGGAATCGGACATATGGCCGCTCCAGCTGATGCGAATGACGCGATTCTAGCATCAACTCGCATCAGTTAGCCGCGACCTGCGAAATTGTCCCGCGCGGCGCCTTCACCAAAGATTGCGCCACCCGCCAGGCGCGGCGCATTCCCATTCAGAACAACAAGAGAGAAAGCCTCCATGCTCGATCTTCTCAATGACCTCATCTGGAGCAAGCTGCTGATCGTGATGCTGATCGGTCTCGGCCTGTTCTTCACTATCGCCTCACGCTTCGTCCAGTTCCGCTACTTCGGCAGCATGTTCCGCATTTTCAGCGAGGCCTTCCAGCGTCAGCCGGGCCAGCTCAGCTCGTTCCAGGCCCTGATGCTGTCGGTTGCCGGTCGCGTGGGCGCCGGCAACATCGCCGGCGTATCGGTGGCGATCATGCTCGGCGGTCCGGGCGCCATCTTCTGGATGTGGGTCGTGGCCCTGGTCGGCATGGCCACCAGCTACTTCGAGTGCTCGCTGGCGCAGCTGTACAAGCGCCGCGAGGCCGATGGCGGCTACCGTGGTGGCCCGGCCTTCTACATCCAGCACGGCCTTGGCCAGCGCTGGCTGGGTATCGTCGTGTCGATCCTGCTGCTGGTGACCTTCGGCTTCGGCTTCAACGCCGTGCAGTCCTTCACCGTCGCCAGCTCGCTGCACGACACCTTCGGCGTTCCGACCCTGGCCAGCGGTATCGCCCTGACCGTGGTGATCGGTCTGATCATCTTCGGTGGCATCAAGCGCATCGCCAAGTTCGCCGACGTGCTGGTGCCGGTCATGGCGTTCTCCTACCTGGCCATGGCACTGCTGGTGATCGGTCTGAACATCGCCGAAGTTCCAGCCACCTTCGCCCTGATCTTCAAGAGCGCCTTCGGCCTAGAGCCGGCCTTCGCCGGTGGCATCGGCGCGGCCATCATCATGGGCGTCAAGCGCGGCCTGTTCTCCAACGAAGCCGGCCTGGGCAGTGCGCCGAACGTGGCGGCGGTGGCCGAGGTCAAGCACCCGGCCGCGCAGGGCATCGTGCAGTCGCTCAGTGTGTTCATCGACACCCTGATCCTGTGCAGCTGCACGGCGATGATCATTCTGCTGTCCGGCGTGTATCAGCCGGGCATGGAGCAGGCCGGTGTGGTGTTGACCCAGAGTGCCGTCGCAGCCGTGGTCGGTGAGTGGGGCCGGGTGTTCGTCAGCCTGGCGCTGCTGCTGTTCGTCTTCACCACGCTGATCTACAACTATTATCTGGGTGAAAACGCTCTGGGCTTCTTCAGCCAGAAGCGCGGCCCGGTAATGATCTACCGCGTGCTGGTGGTTGGCCTGGTGCTGTGGGGCTCGGTGCAGGATCTGGGCACCGTGTTCGCTTTTGCCGACGTGACCATGGGCCTGCTGGCGATCTGCAACCTCATCGCCCTGGCGTTGCTGTTCAAGGTGGGCCTGCGCCTGATGCGCGACTACGATAGCCAGATCAAGGCAGGTGTCGAATCGCCGGTGCTCGACGCCAAGCAGTTCGCTGATCTGGACCTCGACCCTGCCGTCTGGGCTGGTCAGCCAGGCAAAACCGCCGACCAGGCGGAAATCGGTGATCGCGTCTACCAGCGTTGATCTGACTCAGATGGAAGAAGGGGGCGAGGCCCCCTTTTTCTTGCCTGACACCTTTGGCAGCCATTGTTCGGGCAGTCGTAAGCGACGCAGCGAATGCGCGCAGGCCCGTGATTTGTGAGGAGAGTCCATGGCGACCCCAGAAAAACTCCTGGTGCTGTACACCGGCGGCACCATCGGCATGCAGATGAGCGCAGACGGCCTGGCGCCGGCCTCGGGTTTCGAGGCGCGCATGCGCACGCAACAAGCCAGCGAGAACGGCAGCGAGCTGCCGCAATGGACCTTTCGCGAGCTGCTGCCGCTGATCGACAGCGCCAACATGAACACCGGCCACTGGCTGGCGCTGCGCGATGAAATCGTCACGGCGGTGCAGACCGACGGCCACGACGCCGTGCTGGTGCTGCACGGCACCGACACCCTGGCCTACAGCGCCGCCGCGCTGAGTTTCCTGCTGCTGGGTCTCGAGGCGCCGGTGGTGCTCACCGGCGCCATGCAGCCGGCCGGTGTGGCCGGTGGCGATGCCTGGCCCAATCTGTTCGGCGCCATGCGCGCCTTGTATCGCGGCGTGAAGCCGGGCGTGCACCTGTACTTCAACGGGCAGCTGCTGCATGGCGCACGCTGCTCGAAGTTGCGCAGCGACGCCTTTGACGCCTTCCAGGTGCTGCCGCGTCAGCGTCAGGCAGAGCGTGCGAAGGTCGATGCGCGGATTGACTTCCGCCAGCCGCGCCAGACGGTCAATCTTGCCGTGTTGCCGTTGCATCCGGCCGTGCAGGCCGGGCATCTGCACGTCCTGCTGGCCAGCGGCGTGCAGGGTCTGCTGTTGGAGTGCTACGGCAGCGGTACCGGCCCGGCCGGCGATGCGCAATTGATGAGCGTGCTGCGTGAGGCGCATCAGCGCGGCGTGGTGCTGGCGGCAATCAGCCAGTGTCCGCAGGGCCATGTGCAGTTCGGTGTGTATGCGGCCGGCAGCCGTCTGGCCGAGGTCGGTCTGGTGTCCTGTGGCGGCATGACCCGCGAGGCCGCACTGGGCAAGCTGTTCGCCTTGCTCGGCGCCGGTCTGCCGCAAGCCGAGGTCGAGCACTGGCTGGCGCGCGATCTCTGTGGTGAGATGAGCGACTGATCCACCTGCCCAAACAGAGGAAGGACGATGAGTATCGACATTCGCCCTGTAGTCGCCGCCGATCACCCCGCCTGGTTGCCCTTGTGGCAGGGCTACCAGCGCTTCTACATGACCGAGATTGCAGCCGAGACCAGCGCGGTTACCTGGCAGCGTTTTCTCGACTCCGCCGAGCCCATGGGCGCTGCCCTGGCCTGGCAGGGTGACCAGGCCATTGGCCTGGTGCACTGGGTCATTCACCGCTCGACCTGGACCACCGGCGACTATTGCTACCTGCAGGACCTGTTCGTCGCCAAGGGCCAGCGCAGTGGCGGCGTCGGTCGTCGGCTGATCCAGCATGTCTTTGAGCAGGCCCGCGCCGCCGGCTGTTCACGGGTGCACTGGCTGACTCACGAGAGCAACAGCCAGGCCAAGCTCTTGTACGAGCGCATCGGTGAGCGCTCGGGATTCGTGCAGTACCGCAAGCTGTTGTAGGGTGCGCTGCGCGCACCTTTGGCACCCTTGGCCTGGGTGCGATCCGGCGAGAGCGGCGCCCCTTCCCCGGATTTCATCCGGGCTACTGCAGCTGTAGCGCGCCGATTCAGAAGACCGACCAGCCGATGCGCTCACTGAGCAGCTCCAGCGCCTTGATCCCGGCCAGGGAGTTACCCGCTGCGTTCAGCTCCGGTGACCACACGCATACGCTGAACTGCCCTGGTACCACCGCGACGATGCCGCCGCCGACGCCGCTCTTGCCCGGCAGACCGACACGATAGGCGAAGTTGCCGGCTTCGTCGTACAGCCCACTGGTGGCCATGATGGCGTTGATCTGCTTGGTCTGGCGGGGCGACAGCACCTGCTCGCCGCTGTGCTGGCAGAAACCCTGGTTGGCCAGGAAGCCGAAGGCGCGCGCCAGGTCGACGCAGCTCATGCGCAGCGCGCAGCAGCTGAAGTAGCTGCGCAGCACCGCCTCGACTTCGTTGTGGAAATTGCCGAACGATTGCATCAGGTAGGCTGCAGCCGCGTTGCGTGCACGGTGTTGGTATTCCGATTCGGCGACATGGTTGTCCACCGTCACCTCGGGGTTGCCCGACAGACGCCGGACGAAGTCGCGCATCGACAATGCTGGTGCGGCGTAGCGCGACTGGTTGATGTCGCAGATCACCAGGGCGCCGGCATTGATGAACGGATTGCGCGGCTTGCCACGCTCGAACTCGAGCTGCACCAGCGAGTTGAACGGCTGCCCGGACGGCTCGTGGCCCAGGCGCTGCCAGATGCTCTCGCCGCTGTGGCCGATGGCCTGGACCAGGCTGAACACCTTGGAAATGCTCTGGATCGAGAAGGGCGTACGCGCATCGCCGGCGACATGCACCTGGCCGTCGTTGCCATACACGGCGATGCCCAGCTGATCGGGCACCACGCTGGCCAGCGCGGGAATGTAGTCGGCCACCTTGCCCTGGCCGATCAGTGGGCGGACTTCATCGAGAATTTCGTTCAACAGCGCTTGCATGCTCAGGCTCGCGAGTAGGCCGGGTAGCGTCCCGGCAGGTCAGTGCTAGACGCCTGCGGACGCTACGGAATCACAGGCAGGCGCTTGCCCTGAGCGGCCTGCACCCCCTAGGCTCGGCCCTCCCCTGTCGCTGGCGTAGTTCGATGTCCACCGTTCTCAATGTGCTGCTGCCGATCTTCGGCCTGATCCTGGTCGGATTCATCTGTCGGCGAACCAATCGCCTGGGGCCGACGGCGGCCTCGGAGATGAACCGCTTCGTGGTCTGGCTCGGCCTGCCGGCCCTGCTCTTCAGCCTCACGGCCAAGGCCGACTGGGCGCAGATCTGGCAACCCGGTTTCCTGCTCGCCTTCACCGGCGGCATGCTCGCGGTGTTTCTGGTCACGCTGGCATACCGCTGGAAAACCACTGGCAGCCTGGTCGACGCCAGCATCGATGGGCTCAGTGCCGGTTATGCCAATACCGGCTATATCGGCATTCCACTGTGCGTGCTGGTGCTGGGGGAGGACGGCATGGCTCCCGCGCTGATCGCCTCGCTGCTGGTGGTCTGCGTGCTGTTCGGCCTGGCGGTGGTGTGCATCGAGGTGGGTCTGCAGAGCAAGAAGGGGTTGGGCGGCGCCATCGTGCAGGTGGTCACGGCGCTGCTGAAGAACCCGCTGGTGGTGGCGCCACTGCTGGGGGCTGCCTGGGCCTTTGGCGGCGTGCAGATGCCAGCGGCGCTGGACGAGTTTCTGCGCCTGCTCGGCGCGGCCACGGTGCCCTGTGCACTGGTTTCGCTGGGGTTGTTCCTGGCGCAGCGGCAGAGCGGGCCGAGCGAAGGCGCCTGGCCGCTGGTGGCCCTGAAGCTGGTGCTGCAACCGCTGGTGACCTGGTTCATCGCCTTCGTGCTGCTCGACCTGCCACCGTTCTGGGCGCACGCCGCGTTGCTGCTCAGCGCACTGCCAACGGGCACCGGGCCGTTCATGCTCGCCGAGTACTACCAGCGCCAGGCGGCGCTGGTTTCGCGGGCGATCCTGTTCTCTACCCTCGGCTCGCTGCTGACCTTGACCCTGATCCTGCTGGCGATCACGCCTTGAGTTGCAGCTCCACGCCCAACTGCTGCGACAGGCAGGACCAGCGCTGCCAGGCCGATGCGGTATCCGGCGCCGCCAGGCGCTCACGGTAGGCCTGCACCGACGGCAGGTCGAAGCTGGCGTCATCGAGCATGCCGGCCAGGGCATGATGCACGGCCTCGTCGAGCTGGTTGGCGAAAGGTTCGCCGATCAACTGATGAGCGATCAGGTTGGCGCGCGTGGTGTCCAGCGGGATCAGCGGCTGGCCGAGGTGGGCGATATAGCGGTCATTGACCTCCTCCACCAGGCGGTGGGCCAGATAGGCCTCGTCGAGCAGGCCTTCGAGACCTTCATGGCCCTCCATCAGCGCCGGTGGCTGCAGGAAGAAATGCTCGGCGATCTTCAGTACCGGTTTCACAGCGGCCTCGATTCCTGCTTCGCGCGCCACCTCGGCAGCCGCGTCGAGCACGTCCGGCACCTGCTCGATATAGGCGATCACGAATGCGCTCAGCGCCGCCGCCGCATCCTCCCCCGGCAGGCGGATGGACGGGTGCAGGCGCTCCAGCTGAGCCTGCAGCAGGCGCGAGAGCGCCTGGCTGCCGCTTTCCTGCTGGTGAGCCTGGGCGATCAATTGACGAAGGGCGGCGGTGTTCATGACAGCTCCTACATTTCAGGACATGGGCGTGAACATTAGCCGGCCGTTTGGTCAGGCTAAGACGCGATTGTCATAATTTTTTCATACTTATGCGAGTTCGCTATAACGACCTGTATCAGAACGGCTACACCCCGCGTCAGGCGGGGCGTTTAGGACAGGGCTTGCGCGCCTTCGGCCATTTTTGCGCGCACGTTGCGAGGTGAAACTCGCCGTCTATACTCGAACTCGAAAGGCAGTACCTGATGGAACCGGACGAGCTCAGGCACGGAGAGGTTTCGGCAGTAGTCGCCAGCAGTTGAGCGCGGTGCGCGGACAGTGAGTCCGCCTTGTCGCTCCATGGCAGTCGATCCCTTAGCCGCAGGCTCAGCCGGCGGGATAACAAGAACAATCAAGGGGAACCCGCAATGATGCGACATCCACGAGTCTGGATGGGCCTCCTGCTGTGGCTGGCATTAGGCTCGGCGCACGCGCAGTGGACGGTCAACATGGCGCCCGGTGTAACCGACGTCAGCCGCTCCGTGTTCGATCTGCACATGACCATTTTCTGGATCTGCGTTGTGATCGGTGTGATCGTGTTCGGCGCCATGTTCTGGTCGATGATCATGCACCGCCGCTCTACCGGCCAGAAACCCGCACATTTTCACGAAAGCACCACCGTCGAGATTCTCTGGACCGTGGTGCCGTTGGCCATTCTGGTGGTGATGGCGATCCCGGCGACCAAGACGCTGATCGAGATCTACGACACCACCGAGTCCGAGCTGGATATCCAGGTCACCGGCTACCAGTGGAAGTGGCACTACAAGTACCTGGGGCAGGACGTCGAGTTCTTCAGCAATCTGACCACGCCGCGCTCGCAGATCGACAACCGCGAAGCCAAGGGCGAACACTACCTGCTGGAAGTCGACGAGCCGCTGGTGGTGCCGGTGGGCACCAAGGTGCGCTTCCTGATCACCGCCGCCGACGTCATCCATTCCTGGTGGGTGCCGGCACTGGCGGTGAAGAAGGACGCCGTCCCCGGGTTCATCAACGAATCCTGGACGCGCATCGAGGAACCCGGCATCTACCGCGGCCAGTGCACCGAGCTGTGCGGCAAGGACCACGGTTTCATGCCGGTGGTGGTCGAGGCCAAGTCCAAGGAAGACTTCGCTGCCTGGCTGGCCGAGCGCAAGCAGGCAGCCGCCGCCGAGCGCGAGCTGACCAGCAAGGAGTGGACCATGGAAGAGCTGATGGCGCGTGGTGAGAAGGCCTACAACACCGCCTGTGCAGCCTGCCACCAGCCCAGCGGTGAAGGTCTGCCGCCGATGTTCCCGGCGCTCAAAGGCTCGGCCATCGCCAAGGGGGCTGCCGAGGGCCATATCGACATCGTCTACCACGGCAAGCCGGGCACCTCCATGGCCGCCTTCGGCAAGCAGCTGTCGCCGGTCGACCTGGCCGCCATCATCACCTACGAGCGCAACGCCTGGGGCAACAATGTCGGTGACATGGTCACGCCCAAGGACATTCTCGATTTCTCCAAGGCGCAGGAGTAAGGACATGAGTGCAGTGATCGACCACGGTCATACTGACCACCACCATGGCCCGGCCAAGGGCCTGATGCGCTGGGTGCTGACCACCAACCACAAGGACATCGGCACGATGTACCTGTGGTTCAGCTTCTGCGCCTTTCTGCTCGGTGGCTCGATGGCCATGGTCATCCGCGCCGAGCTGTTCCAGCCGGGCTTGCAGATCGTGCAGCCGGAATTCTTCAACCAGATGACCACCATGCACGGCCTGATCATGGTCTTCGGCGCGGTGATGCCGGCCTTCGTCGGCCTGGCCAACTGGATGATCCCGCTGATGATCGGCGCGCCGGACATGGCCCTGCCACGGATGAACAACTTCAGTTTCTGGCTGTTGCCGGCGGCCTTCGGTCTGCTGGTCTCGACGCTGTTCATGGAGGGTGGCGGGCCGAACTTCGGCTGGACCTTCTATGCGCCGCTGTCGACCACCTACGGGCCGGAGAGCACGACCTTCTTCATCTTCGCGATACACCTGATGGGCATCAGTTCGATCATGGGGGCGATCAACGTGGTCGCCACCATCCTCAACCTGCGTGCCCCCGGCATGACCCTGATGAAGATGCCGCTGTTCGTCTGGACCTGGTTGATCACCGCCTTCCTGCTGATCGCGGTGATGCCGGTACTGGCCGGTTGCGTGACCATGATGCTGATGGACATCCACTTCGGCACCAGCTTCTTCAGCGCCGCTGGCGGTGGCGACCCGGTGCTGTTCCAGCACGTGTTCTGGTTCTTCGGTCATCCCGAGGTGTACATCATGATCCTGCCCGCCTTCGGCGCGGTCAGCTCGATCATTCCGGCCTTCGCGCGCAAGCCGCTGTTCGGCTACACCTCGATGGTCTACGCCACGGCAGCGATCGCCTTCCTGTCGTTCATCGTCTGGGCGCACCACATGTTCACCGTGGGCATTCCGCTGACCGGCGAGCTGTTCTTCATGTACGCCACCATGCTGATCGCCGTACCCACGGGGGTGAAGGTGTTCAACTGGGCCAGCACCATGTGGCAGGGCTCGATGACCTTCGAGGCGCCGATGCTGTTCTCGGTGGCCTTCGTCATCCTGTTCACCATCGGTGGTTTTTCCGGGCTGATGCTGGCCATCGCCCCGGCGGACTTCCAGTACCACGACACCTACTTCGTGGTGGCGCACTTCCACTACGTGCTGGTACCCGGTGCGATCTTCGGCATCTTCGCCTCGGCCTACTACTGGCTGCCCAAGTGGACCGGCCACATGTACGACGAAACCCTGGCCAAGCTGCATTTCTGGATGAGCTTCATCGGCATGAACCTGGCGTTCTTCCCGATGCACTTCGTTGGCCTGGCCGGCATGCCACGGCGTATCCCCGACTACAACATGATGTTCGCCAACTTCAACATGGTCTCCAGCATCGGCGCCTTCATGTTCGGGGCGACCCAGCTGCTGTTCCTGTTCATCGTCATCAAGTGCATCCGCGGCGGCAAGCCGGCCCCGGCCAAACCCTGGGACGGTGCCGAAGGCCTGGAGTGGACGGTGCCGTCACCGGCGCCCTACCACACCTTCAGCACGCCACCGGAAGTGAAATAGGAGGTCCGCCGTGAGCGAGGTCATCGCGACTCGTCGCCTGGTTACCCGTCTGCTGCTCGTGGTGGTGGTGATGTTCTGCTTTGGCATCTTCGTCCTGCCGCCGTTCTACGACGCCATGTGCCGGGTTTTCGGCATCAACGGCAAGACGGCCGGGGCCTACCAGGGCGAGCAGATGGTGGATGAACAGCGCCAGGTGCGCGTGCAGTTTCTCGCCACCAACGCTGCCGGCATGGTCTGGGAGTTCGGTCCGCAGGCCGACGAGATACTGGTTCACCCGGGTGAGGCGCGCGACATGCTGTTCGTTGCCTACAACCCCAGCGACCAGCTGATGAGCGCGCAGGCGATCCCGAGCGTATCGCCTTCGAAAGCGGCGGCCTTCTTTCACAAGACCGAGTGTTTCTGCTTTACCCAGCAGGTGTTGCAACCGGGCGAGCGCATCGAAATGCCGGTGCGCTTCATCGTCGACAGAGACCTGCCCAAGGACGTGAAGCACCTGACCCTGGGCTACACCCTGTTCGATATCACCGTGCGCAAACCGCCAGTGGCACAGGCTCCATAAGGAGAACAACAATGTCGAGTCACGAAAGTCACGAGAACTATTACGTCCCGGCGCAGAGCAAGTGGCCTATCGTCGCCACCATCGGCCTGCTGGTCAGCTTCTATGGTGTCGGCACCTGGTTCAACGACCTGTCGGCAGGTCGCGACGGCTCCAACGGGCCGCTGATCTTCTTCGTCGGTGGGCTGATTCTGGCCTGGATGCTGTTCGGCTGGTTCGGCAACGTCATCAAGGAAAGTCGTAGCGGTCTGTACAGCGCGCAGATGGACCGCTCCTTTCGCTGGGGCATGAGCTGGTTCATCTTCTCCGAGGTGATGTTCTTCGCCGCCTTCTTCGGCGCCCTGTTCTATGTCCGCATGTGGGCCGGACCCTGGCTTGGCGGCGAGGGTGACAAGGGCGTGGCCAACATGCTCTGGGAAGGCTTCGAATACAGCTGGCCGCTGCTGCAGAACCCCGACTCCAAGCTGTTCCCGCCACCCAGCGCAGTGATCGATCCGTGGCATCTGCCCTTGGTCAACACCATCTTGCTGGTGTCTTCCAGCGTCACCATCACCTTCGCCCACCATGCGTTGAAGAAGAACCACCGTGGCCCGCTCAAGGCCTGGCTGGCCGCCACCATCGTACTGGCGCTGGCGTTCCTGTTCTTTCAGGTCGAGGAATACATCGAGGCCTACACCGAGCTGGGGCTGACCCTGGGCTCAGGCATCTATGGCGCCACTTTCTTCATGCTCACCGGCTTTCACGGCGCGCACGTGACGCTCGGCACCATCATCCTGATCGTGATGCTGGTGCGCATCATGCGCGGGCATTTCAGTGCCGATCAGCACTTCGGCTTCGAGGCGGCCGCCTGGTACTGGCACTTCGTCGACGTGGTCTGGCTGGGCTTGTTCGTCTTCGTCTACGTACTGTAGCGGGGGCTACCACGTGACGTGGGACACCAGTTGCCCTGAGTAGAAGCCCCAGGCGACCAGGGCAACGGTAATGGCGGTCAGGCCGACACGGACAGTCAGCGCGCCAACCACGCGGGAACCATGGCCCTCATCCTTGACCAGGAAGAACAGGCCGCTGAACAGGCTGGCGATGGTTGCCAGCAGCATGAGGACGATCGCGGCCTTGAGCATGTGAGACTCCGGGGGATTCGAGTGATGCCTTGCAGTATAGCCAGCAACCCCGATCATAACGGCAGGGCGCAATGAGCGCTTTCCGTCCCGGTTGGCTGCCCAGCCTGCTGGTTGCCCTGCTGCTGCCGGGGTTGCTCTGGCTGGGCTTCTGGCAGCTGCAGCGTGGCGATGAGAAGCGCCAGTTGCTGGCCAGTTTCGAGGCGCGGCGTCAGGCCGAGCCGATCAGCCTCGAGCAGCTCGAGCCCCTGGCGGACCCCGCCTACCGCCGCGTCCAGCTGCGTGGGCACTTCGATAGCGAGCACAGCCTGCTGCTCGATAGCCGCATCCGTGATGGCCATGCCGGTGTCGAGTTGCTGCAACCTTTTTACGATCAGTCCAGCGGCCTCTGGGTGTTGCTCAACCGCGGCTGGCTACCCTGGCCGGACCGGCGCACGGCGCCGCACTTCGAGAGTCCCGATGGCGTGCTGCAGCTCACTGCCTGGGTCTACGTGGCGCCCTCTGGCGGTCTGAATTGGCGATCCGGCGCGGCATCCGAGGGCTGGCCACGCCTGATCACGCAGGTCGAGGCCGACAGCCTCTGGCATCAGCTCGGCCGTGGTGGCCTGCCTTTCGAGGTACGCCTGGAGTCCGGGCCCGCCAGTTATCGCGTCGACTGGCCGATCGTGGCCATGAGCCCCAGCAAGCATCTGGGCTATGCGGTGCAGTGGTTCTCCTTGGCTGCCGCGCTGCTGGGCCTGTTCATCTATCTCGGAATTCACAATGCACGGGAGCATCGTCATGAACCCAGCCATCGCCATGCCTGAGGCACCGCGCAAGGGGCGTGGTCGCCTGCAGTTGTTGTTGATCCTGGCCGTTGCCATCGGCCCGATGTTCCTGGCCAGCGCCATGTACCAGTGGCGCTTCTGGGTGCCGGAGACGCGCAGCTACCACGGTGTGCTGATCGGCGATGGGCGCACCCTTGCCGATCTCGGCGTGCAGGGTGAGGTGCAGCCGCTGTGGCAGATTCTGGTGACAGCACCGGGCGCATGTGAGGCCGACTGTCAGCAGCTGGTTTACCTGGCGCGGCAGATCCAGATCGGTCTCAACCGCGAGACTGCCCGCGCCAGTCACGGCCTGGCGCTGGCCGAGCCATTGCCGGCCGAGTACGACGCCACGCTCAAGCGTGAGTACCCGCAGCTCGGACGCTATCAGCTGGATCTGCAGGCCTACGACAAGGCCGCCGAGGCGGTGCCAGGTGCACAGCTGTGGCTGGTCGATCCACACGGCAATCTGGTGCTGCGCTATCCGGCCGGCAGCAAGGGCAAGGCCATTCTCGATGATCTGCGCTACCTGCTGAAAATTTCCCTGATCGGTTGACGCCGCGCGCTGTCCGTATCGACAGAGCGCCAAGCCCAGTGCCCAAGGAGTCAGACATGCACAAGCCCGGTTACCGTCTAGCGCTGTTCGCGACCCTTCTGACCGTGGTGGTGGTGCTGCTAGGTGCCTACACCCGACTGACCCATGCCGGCCTGGGTTGTCCGGACTGGCCGGGTTGCTACGGGTTTCTCGGGGTGCCGATGAGCGAGCACAAGCAGGCCATCGCCGAGGCGCGATTTCCCGAGGCCCCGGTAGAGGTCGCCAAGGGCTGGTACGAGATGATCCATCGCTACTTTGCCGGTGCACTGGGGCTGGTGATTCTCGTCATTGCTGCCCAGGCCGTGCGCCGTCGCGCGGAGCCAACCCAGCCGCTCAGGTTGCCGTTGGCGATTCTGGCGCTGGTGATCCTGCAGGGCGCCTTCGGCATGTGGACAGTCACCCTGCAGCTGTGGCCGCAGGTGGTCACCGCTCACTTGCTCGGCGGTTTCGCCACGCTCAGTCTGCTCACCTTGCTCACGCTGCGCCTGTCCGGACGCTTCGCCCCGCTGCAGCTGCCGGGGCGCCTGCGGACGTTGGCGCTGGCGTGCCTGCTGCTGGTGATCGGGCAGATCACCCTCGGCGGCTGGGTCAGCTCCAACTACGCTGCCGTCGCCTGCGTCGACCTGCCCACCTGTCACGGCGAGTGGTGGCCGGCGATGGATTTCGGCAAGGGCTTTCACCTGACCCAGCACATCGGTCCCAACTACCTGGGCGGACAGCTCGACAGTGACGCGCGCACCGCCATTCACATGAGCCATCGCATCGGTGCGCTGCTGGTCACGCTGGCGCTGTTGGCTCTGGCCTGGCGACTGCACGCGGCCAGTCTGTCGCGCCTGGCCGGTCTGCTGCTGCTGGCGCTGACCCTGCAGGTCGGCCTGGGCATCAGCAACGTGATCTTCCATCTGCCGCTGCTGGTGGCGGTCGCGCACAACGCAGGTGGCGCGGCCCTGCTGCTGGTGATGGTGCTGGTCAACTATCGCTTGCGCACTGCCAGCGAGATCAAGCATGCAGCGCGCGACCTCACCGGTGCCCACGCGGCTCTGGCTTCCAACGGTCTGCTTCAGGCCGGCAAATAACGATTCAGGGAGAAATGTCATGGCGACAATGCTGCGAGTTCACGCCGAACATGCCACCTGGCGAGATTATCTGGAGCTGACCAAACCACGGGTGGTGATGCTGATGCTGATCACCTCGCTGGTCGGCATGTTCCTCGCCACCCGTGCCGGTGTGCCCTGGACGGTGCTGTTGTTCGGCAACCTCGGCATCGGCCTGTGTGCCGGTGCGGCGGCTGCGGTCAATCATGTGGTGGATCGACGTATCGACTCGATCATGGTGCGTACGCACAAGCGTCCGGTCACCGCCGGGCGGGTCTCGCCGGTCGCGGCGCTGACCTTCGCGCTGCTGTTGGCCATCGCCGGCATGAGCCTGCTGATGGTGTTCACCAACGAGCTGGCCGCCTGGCTGACCCTCGCCTCATTGCTCGGTTATGCGGTGATCTACACCGGTTTTCTCAAGCGCGCCACGCCGCAGAACATCGTCATCGGCGGCCTGGCTGGCGCTGCACCGCCGCTGCTGGGCTGGGTCGCCGTCACTGGTCACCTGAGCGCCGAGCCGCTGCTGCTGGTGCTGATCATCTTCGCCTGGACGCCGCCGCACTTCTGGGCCCTGGCCATTCATCGCAAGGCCGAATATGCCAAGGCGGACATCCCCATGCTGCCGGTGACCCATGGCGAGCACTACACCAAGGTGCATATCCTGCTCTACACCCTGGTGATGTTCGCGGTGACCTTGCTGCCCTACGCCATTCACATGAGCGGCCCGCTCTACCTGGCCTGCGCCCTGCTGCTCGGCGGACGCTTCCTGCACTGGGCCTGGGTGCTGTACCGTGACAGCAAACCGCACGCGGCGATCAACACCTTCAAGTACAGTATCTGGTACCTGTTTCTGCTGTTCATCGCTTTACTGGCGGATCACTATCTGTTGCTGAATATCTAGCAGGCCGTTTAAAAACGTTGGCGAGGCAGCCAGCGCAATACCGATGGCGGCCCCGCAAAAACAGGCGAGGACCGGTCGGAGTCGCGCTCGACTTTACGGATTGTAAATGAGCAGTCCGAGCCTGTTTTTAACGCCGCGATGGCAACGCAGGTAGTTTTTCAATGGCTTGCTGAGGGGTTTCATGACGCGTACTCATACCACTGTTTTCGTCCTCGTTGCCATCGTCGCTCTGGTGCTGGGCCTGACCGTCAACAAGGTGCTCAACAGCAAGAGCCAGGGTGACCCGGCCGCACTGCTCGATGCCGGTATCGTGCTGCTACCGCAGAACCGCAGCCTGCCAGCGCTGAGCCTGATCGATCAGGACGGCAAGGAGGTCGTGGTGGATCAGCTCAAGGGTGAATGGAGCCTGCTGTTCTTCGGCTACACCTTCTGTCCGGATATCTGTCCGGCCACCCTCGCCCAGTTGCGCCAACTGCAGACTCAACTGCCCGAAGAAACCCGCGCACGGCTGAAGGTAGTGATGGTCAGCGTCGATCCTCATCGCGATACGCCGGAGCAACTGAGCAAGTACCTGGGCTTCTTCGATGCGGGCTTCAAAGGCCTGACCGGCGAAGAGCAAACCCTGCAGAAGTTCGCCAACTCGGTAAGCATTCCCTACATCCCGGCTGACACCAGCAAGGAAAACTACACCGTCGATCACAGCGGCAACCTGGTGATCATAGGCCCGGATGGCACCCAGCGTGGCTTCATCCGCGCGCCGATCAACAACGCCAAGCTGGCGGCGCAACTGCCGGGGCTGGTTTCGGGTAGCTAAAGGCACGCCCGTGTCTGCGTAGGGTGGATGACGCTCTTTTCATCCACCGCAGTGCGCGCCATGGTGGATCGATGAAGCGTGATCCACCCTACAAGGCGAATGGCAGGGGCAGCTTGACCTGCTGACGCTGCGCCAGGCGCCGCTGGAATTCGGCCGGATCATGAATCAGCACTTCCTGCCCGGCGAACGACTCGGCGGCGATCAGGCGCGATAACCAGAAACGCACGCAGGCCACGCGCAACATGGCCGGCCACAGCTGTGCCTCGGCAGCGGTGAAGGGGCGCAGCGCCGCATAGGCGCCGAGCAGCGCACGGGCGCGAGCGCCGTCGAGGCTGCCGTCTTCGTGTGAGCACCAGTCGTTCAGGGTGATGGCCAGGTCGTAGAGCATCGGCCCGGAGCAGGCGTTGTAGAAGTCGATTACCCCGGCCAGGTGGTTGCCGTCGAACAGCACGTTGTCGCGGAACAGATCGGCATGCAGGTTCGCCCTCGGCAAAGCCAGGATGAGCGGCTTCAGCTCGGCAATCTCGGCCAGCGCATCACGCAGCAGCGGCAATGCCTGTTCATCGAGCTTCAGCGCCTGGCTCGGGCCTTCGGCGAGCATCCAGTCCAGGCCACGGTCGCTGCGCCGCTCGATGGGCGCATCACGCGTGGCCAGGTGAATCCGCGCCAGCAGGCTACCCACTTCCTGACAGTGATGGGCGTTGGCCTCGCGCACATGCTTGCCGGACAGCCGTGGCTGCAGCAGCGCCGGTTTCTCCGCCAGGCTGCGCAGCGCCTCGCCATCCTGCGTGCGCAGGGCGTAGGGTACCGGCAGGCCGGCATCGTGCAGCACATCGAGTAATTCGATGAAGAACGGCAGGTCGGCCACTGGCCCGCGTTCGACCAGGGTCAGAACGTACTCACCCTGCTCCAGGCTGACGAAGAAGTTGCTGTTTTCGCTGCCCGCAGCAATGCCCTGGAAATCACGCAACCGACCAAGCCCGTAGGGCGCCAGGAAGACTTCGAGCTCATGACGCTCCAGGGGGGTGAATACCGACATATCAGACCTTAATCACTTACCAGCTAAAGATTTCCCAGGACGGGATCAGCATGTCCGGGTCGTCCGAACGTACGAAGTTGCCGTCGCTGCCATCGGCGCGAACGAGAAAGTAGGGTTTACCGTTCTTGGGAATCACCTTGATGGCGTAGAGAAAGCCATTGACCCGGTATTCCTGAATGGTGCGGTCGCCGTCCTGGCGGATGGTCACGTCCGGATCGGCGGAAACCGGATCCTCGGCGTGAGCGGCAAGGGGCGTGCAGGCCAGCAGGCCGACCAGCAAAAGGCGTTTGACTGTACCCATGGTAACCTTGCTCCTTGTATTCAATGATGCAGCCATTCTACCGCTGCACCCGCCGAAAAGGTTGATTCCGCGCATGAGCCAAGCCCCCCTCGTTCTGGTCGACGGTTCCTCGTACCTGTACCGCGCCTTCCACGCCCTGCCACCGCTGACCACTTCCAAGGGCATGCCCACCGGAGCGGTAAAAGGCGTGCTGAACATGCTCAAGAGCCTGCGCAAGCAGTACCCGAACAGCCCCTTCGCCGTGGTCTTCGATGCCAAGGGCGGTACCTTCCGCGACGAGCTGTTCGCCGAGTACAAGGCCAATCGCCCCTCCATGCCGGACGAGCTGCGTGTTCAGGTCGAGCCGCTGCATGCCAGCGTGCGTGCCCTGGGCCTGCCGCTGCTGTGCGTAGAAGGAGTGGAGGCCGATGACGTGATCGGCACCCTGGCCCGCCAGGCGGCCGGGGAAAAGCGCGACGTGGTCATCTCCACCGGCGACAAGGACATGGCGCAGCTGGTCTGCCCGCACGTTACGCTGGTCAATACCATGACTGGAAGCGTCTACGACGAAGGTGGCGTAAAGGAGAAATTCGGTGTCGGCCCTGAGCTGATCATCGACTACCTGGCGCTGATGGGCGACAAGGTCGACAACATTCCGGGTGTGCCCGGCGTCGGTGAGAAGACTGCTCTCGGCCTGCTGGTCGGCATCGGCGGTGGTCTCGACGTGCTCTACGCCAACCTCGACAAGGTGCCTGAGCTGCCGATCCGTGGCGCCAAGGGCCTGCCGGCCAAGCTCGAAGAACACCGCGAGATGGCCTACCTGTCCTACCAACTGGCGACCATCAAGACCGATGTACCGCTGAACATCGAGATCGACGCGCTACATCCGGGCGAGCCGGATCAGGCCGCGCTGGTGCAGCTTTACGGCGAACTGGAGTTCAAGAACTGGCTGGACGACCTGCTCCGTCAGAACAAGTCACTGGCCGCCAAGGCTGCTGCGCCGGCCGGCGATCTGTTCGCCGAACCCGCTGGAGAAACCGTCGAAGCAGCCGCCGAACCAACGCCGCCGAGCGCCGGTGATTACCAGCTGGTGCTGGAGCAGGCGCAGTTCGATGCCTGGCTGCAGAAGCTGGAGCAGGCCGAGCTGATCGCCTTCGACAGCGAGACCACCAGCATCGACGCCCAGCAGGCGCAACTGGTCGGCCTGTCCTTCGCGGTCAAGGCCGGCGAAGCGGCCTACGTGCCGCTGGCGCACAGCTACATGGGCGTGCCGCAGCAGCTCGATCGTGACGCGGTGCTCAAGGCGCTCAAGCCGATCCTCGAAGATCCGGCCAAGGCCAAGGTCGGCCAGCACGCCAAGTACGACATCAACGTCCTTGCCAATGCCAGCACACCGATTGCCGTGCAGGGCGTGGCCTTCGACACCATGCTCGAATCCTACGTGCTGGACTCCACCGCCACCCGCCATGACATGGACAGCCTGGCGCTGAAATACCTGAACCACAGCACCATTCGCTTCGAGGACATCGCCGGCAAGGGCGCCAAGCAGCTGACCTTCGACCAGATCGCCCTGGAGCAGGCCGGCCCTTACGCTGCCGAGGATGCCGACGTCACCCTGCGCCTGCACCAGGAACTGTGGGGCCGGCTGCAGTCCGTGCCATCGCTGGCCAAGGTGCTGCGCGAGATCGAAATCCCGCTGGTGCCGGTGCTGGCACGTATCGACCGCAACGGCGCGCTGGTCGACGCCAAGCTGCTCGGTGAGCAGAGCGTCGAGCTGGGCGAAAAACTGGTGGAGCTGGAGCGCAAGGCATTCGAGATCGCTGGCGAGGAGTTCAACCTCGCATCGCCCAAGCAGCTGGGCGTGATCCTCTACGAGAAACTCGGTTATCCGGTGATCAGCAAGACCGCCAAGGGTCAGCCTTCCACTGCCGAGGCAGTATTGGCCGAACTGGCCGAGCAGGACTTCGAACTGCCCAAGGTGCTGATGCAGTACCGCTCTCTGAGCAAGCTCAAGAGCACCTATACCGACAAGCTGCCGGAGCAGATCAACCCGCGTACCGGGCGTATCCATACCAGCTATCACCAGGCCGTGGCCGCCACCGGCCGCCTGTCGTCGAGCGACCCGAACCTGCAGAACATCCCGATCCGCACCGCCGAAGGACGGCGCATCCGTCAGGCCTTCGTCGCGCCCAAGGGCTACAAGCTGATGGCGGCGGACTACTCGCAGATCGAGCTGCGCATCATGGCCCACCTGGCCAAGGATGAAGGCCTGCTGGACGCCTTCCGCCACGACCTGGACGTACACAAGGCCACGGCTGCCGAGGTCTTCGGCGTGGCGCTGGAAGCGGTGACCAGCGACCAGCGACGCAAGGCCAAGGCCATCAACTTCGGCCTGATCTACGGCATGAGCGCCTTCGGCCTGGCCAAGCAGATCGACGTCGAACGCAAGGAGGCGCAGGCCTACATCGACCGTTACTTCGCTCGCTATCCGGGCGTGCTGACCTACATGGAGCGCACTCGCGCGCAGGCTTCCGAGCAGGGCTACGTGGAGACGGTCTACGGCCGTCGCCTCTACCTGCCGGAGATCCATGCGCAGAATCAGGCCATGCGCAAGGGCGCCGAGCGCGCGGCGATCAACGCGCCGATGCAGGGTACTGCGGCGGACATCATCAAGCGCGCCATGATTGCCGTGGACGGCTGGCTGCAGGACAGCGGCATCGACGCGCGCATCATCCTGCAGGTGCACGACGAACTGGTGCTGGAGGTGCGCGAGGAACTGATCGACGAGGTCAGCGCCAAACTCAAGACCCTGATGAGTGGTGCCGCCGAGCTGGACGTGCCGCTGCTGGTGGAGGTGGGCGTCGGCATCAATTGGGACGAGGCACACTGACCCCCGTCGCCGCGGCGCAATGCCGCGGCCGCTCTAGTATCGGGGGCTCAGGGCATCAAAAGACGCTTTCTTATTGCAAATGGTTTTTAAAAAGGCGATGAACTTTCCGTAAACCCGCCCGGTCAGAGTTCATGAATGGCCGCAAAGCCCTTCAATGCTCCTTTGTTGTGTTAAGTGTTGGCAGACATCTGAACCCCGCCCTAGCGGTTCAGACCTTGAACCCCGAACTTCTCCCTCCCCATACGAAGCTCGGGGTTTTTTTTGCCCAAAAAAAGCTGCCGCGAGCGGCATTCTGATGACCCTCTCCCTCCGGGAGAGGGTGCCCGAAGGGCGGGAGAGGGAGCTTACTCGCCCATTACGAGTCGTCCCCGTTGCCGCACAGCGCCCCCTACGCTTGTACCGCTAGCGACATTCTGATGGCACCCGAAGGGCGGGAGAGGGTTTGTCCGGCGAAACCAGGCATCGCCTGAGCCACCCTCTCCCCAGCCCTCTCCACTAGGCGTGCCCCCAATAAATGGGATAGGGGGCTGACCGTGCATGTCGGGTGTGCCGCGCACCCAACGCTTCATTCCCCCTCAGCGCTTTCTTCACCCTCCTCCGGCAACAGATCCAGCCAACCAGCCAGAACCATCTGCGCCTCTTCCACACCCATGCGCTTGGGCGCCGAGAACAGCTGGATGCTGATGGCCTCGCCCCACTGCTTGTGAATTTCCTGGCGCACCTTGAGCAGCGCGGTCTTCGCCGCACCGAAGGCCAGCTTGTCGGCCTTGGTCAGCAAGATATGCAGCGGCATGCCACTGGCCACCGACCAGTCCAGCATCATGCAGTCGAACTCGGTCAGCGGATGACGGATATCCATCATCAGCACCAGGCCGCTCAAGCTCTCGCGGCTGCCCAGATAGGCTTCCAGATGTTTCTGCCAGTGCTGCTTGAGCGGGATCGGCACCTTGGCATACCCATAGCCAGGCAGGTCGACCAGGCGACGCTCGTCGTCCAGGCGGAAGAAGTTGAGCAATTGCGTGCGCCCGGGGGTCTTCGAGGTGCGCGCCAGGCTGGCATGGGTCAGCGTATTGAGCGCGCTCGACTTGCCCGCGTTGGAACGGCCGGCGAAGGCGACTTCCAGGCCGCTGTCCTCGGGGCACTGATCGACCTTGGCGGCACTGATGAGGAAGCTGGCCTGCTGGCACAGACCGATGATGGGATTTTTCGGGAGCATGGGGTATCCGGTGGTTACCTCGATCCGCAGAGAGGGTGTCTACAAATGGCTGCGCGCGGCCATGCTGCGTTGGAATCAACCTCGCATGCGAGCCCAGTCAAAATGCTCATGTACTACTCGTACACTCCGCTTTTTCGGCTGACTCCGCCTTGCCTGACCTTTGCTCGCTGCTTTGTAGACACTCTCTTGATCGTTCGAGGGATTGCGACATTTGCGCGCACCTGCCGCACGCCAGGTGGCGCGGCAAGCGGCGTCGTTTCCGTTTCAGCGTTGCCAGTATATAATGCCGCAGATTTTGTGTGCGCTTTGTCCCACCCGCAGGAACCCGATTGCCGGGAGCGATTACATCTCTGCTCGATAGAAAGCAGAACGTTCCCTACCCTGATGAGGTTGATTTGATGAAGAAAATGCTGCTCGCTGCTGCCGTTATGACGCTGTCTTTCAACGTCTATGCTGCTCAGGATCCGCAAGCTGTGTATGACCGTTCCTGTGGCGTATGCCACAACGGCCAGATTCCCACGGCGCCCAAGAAGGGCGACAAGGCCGCATGGGAACCCCGCCTGGCCAAGGGCATGGATACACTGGTGCAGAGCGTCACCAATGGTTTGAATGCCATGCCGCCGCGCGGCCTGTGCATGGACTGCACGGCCGAGGATTACCAGGCGGTCATCAAGCTGATGACCGAATGAGTGAGCCCCCGCCGATAACCCTTCTCTCTTTTAGCCGTAATTGGATTAGCTGATGAACAAAGTACTCGTGAGTCTGCTGTTGACCCTGGGCCTCACCGGCGTGGCTCAGGCTGCTGGCGATGCCGAAGCCGGTCAGGGCAAAGTTGCTGTCTGTGGTGCCTGCCATGGCGTCGATGGCAACAGCCCTGCGCCAAACTTCCCCAAGCTGGCCGGTCAGGGCGAGCGTTACTTGCTCAAGCAGCTGCACGACATCAAGTCCGGTGACCGTCCAGTGGTCGAGATGACCGGCATGCTGGACAACCTCAGTGATCAGGACATGGCTGACATCGCTGCTTACTTCTCCAGCCAGAAGATGAGCGTTGGTGCTGCCGATCCCAAGCTGGTCGCGCGTGGTGAAGCGCTGTTCCGTGGCGGCAAGCTGGAAGAAGGCATGCCGGCCTGCACCGGCTGCCACTCGCCCAACGGCGCTGGTCTGGATGCCGCTGGCTTCCCGCAGCTGGGCGGCCAGCACGCCCAGTACGTTGCCAAGCAGCTGACCGATTTCCGCGAAGGCAACCGCACCAACGACGGCGACGCGATGATCATGCGTGCCATCGCTGCCAAGCTCAGCAACAAGGATATCGAAGCCGTGTCCAGCTTCATCCAGGGTCTGCACTGATAAGCAGTTCCAGGCGACCACTGTTGCAGTTGGTAAGACAAAGGGTGGCTACGGCCACCCTTTTTCATTTGCGTCGCGGCTACAATGGCCGGAACCTGCATCGTGTCGCCCGGTCTTACTAGCGATTCGCCACGAGGCGATGCCTACTACCAAGGAGTCCCCCATGCGTAACCTGATTCTCGGCGCCGCTCTGGCCGTCAGCAGCCTGTTCGGTATCACTGCTCATGCCGAGCCAGTGGCTGGTCAGCAGTACGTTGAGCTGAAGAGCCCGGTGCCGGTTTCCAAACCCGGCCAGATCGAGGTAGTGGAGCTGTTCTGGTACGGCTGCCCGCACTGCTATCAGTTCGAGGCGACCCTCAACCCCTGGGTCGAGAATCTGCCGGAAGACGTCAATTTCGTTCGCGTGCCGGCGCTGTTCGGTGGCATCTGGAACGTGCACGGTCAGGCGTTCATCACCCTGGAAAGCATGAAGGTCGAACAGAAGGTGCATGACGCCGTGTTCACCGCCATCCACCAGGAGAAGAAGAAGCTGGCTTCGGCTGAAGAGTTTGCCGACTTCGTTGCGACGCAGGGCGTTGATCGCGATGCCTTCCTCAAGACCTTCAACTCCTTCGCCGTCAAAGGCCAGATGGAAAAGGCCAAGAAACTGGCGATGGCTTACCAGGTCACGGGTGTGCCGGTGATGATCGTCGGTGGCAAGTATCGCTTCGACCTGGGTTCGGCCGGTGGCCCGCAGCAGACCCTGCAGGTCGCTGACCACCTGATCGCCAAGGAACGCGAGGCGCTGTAAGCGACCGCAGGCGCGAAGCATGTTGCGCCGCTGGCGAAAGACACGTGCGGTTGGCCTGTGCGATCCACAGGTCAACCGGCACTGTTCGCCGCAGGCCGACTGGCCAGCCGACGGCCTGCTGCGTCTGCTCAGTTTCAACGTCCAGGTCGGCATCAATACCCAGCGTTACCATCACTACCTGACCCGCAGCTGGCAGCACCTGTTGCCCCATGCCGGACGTGTCGGCAATCTGCAGCGCATCGGTGATCTGCTTGCCGACTTCGATCTGGTGGCTTTGCAGGAGGTCGATGGTGGCAGCCTGCGCTCGGGCTACATCAATCAGGTCGAATACCTGGCCCAGCAGGGCGCCTTTCCCTACTGGTATCAACAGCTCAATCGCAATCTCGGGCGCTTCGCCCAGCACAGCAATGGCGTGCTCAGCCGCTTGCGTCCCACCCTGCTGGAAGATCATCCGCTGCCTGGTCCACCCGGGCGTGGCGCGATTTTCCTGCGCCTTGGTGAGGGCGAGCAGGCACTGGGCGTGGTGATGATGCATCTGGCGCTGGGTGCGCGCACCCGCACGCGGCAACTGGCTTACATTCGTGAGCGCGTCAGTGAGTTTCGCCACCTGGTGCTGATGGGCGACATGAACACCCATGCTGTCGACCTGCTGGAGAACTCCCCGCTGCGCGACCTCGGCCTGATCGCGCCGCAGGTCGAAGCGACCTTTCCCAGTTGGCGACCGCAGCGCTGTCTCGATCATATTCTGCTCAGTTCCGAGCTCGAGCTGGGGCGCGTCGATGTACTCAGTCAGCCGATTTCCGATCACCTTCCCGTGGCCGTGGAAATCCGCCTGCCGGAAGCACAGAATGCTGCGCAAATGCCTATGCTGAAGACGCCATCTCCCGAGTAAGCCGTATGAGCGATGACGCGCAACGCTGGAAAGACAAATACCTGAGCAGCCTGGAGCAGCAGGAAAAGCTCGACCGCCGTTGGGAGTTGCGCCTGGATCTGCTGCGTCGTGGCCTGGTGCGCAGCAGCCTGGCCGCCGAGGGCGCGGACAAGGCGGTCGATCAATGCATGCAGGAAATGCGCGAAATCCTCCGTCGCGAAGATATGGATGGTGCTTTGAGCGGCCTCATCCCGCGTCTGGAAAAGGCCGTGCTGGATTCCGAGCAGCGCCGTCAGCAGCGTGCCGGCGAGGCGGCGACTGCACTGGCTGCCTTGATCGAGCAACTGCAGCGTCTGCAGCCGCCGCGCGAGGTGCGCAAGGCCCTCAAGTCACTGGGCAAACAACTGGAGGACGCCACCAGTCATCAGTATCTGCTGCCAGCGCTGCTCAGCCAGCTGAGCAATCTGCAGGGGCAGGCGCTGACCGTTCTGCAGGCTCCGGTGCAGGAGCAGCCGGGTCTTCTCCAGCGCCTGTTCGGTTCGCGCGGCGAAAGCAATACGGATGCGCTGGGCAATGTCAGCGAGGCCACTGGCGTTGCCGAGGAGCCCGCACCAGCATTGACGCCAACGCCAACGCCAACGCCAACGCCAACGCCAACGCCAACGCCAACGCCAACGCCAACGCCAACGCCAACGCCAACACCAACAACCATAGCGTTGGCGAACGAGTCACCTCCCAGTTTCTCCAACCTGGCAAGCGTGCCAGCCCGGCACCAGGTCCACGACGCCTCGCCTGTGCTCGACAGCCTGCCGCTGCCACCGGGGCTGGTACGGCAGGAGGATGCCGGCGACAGCCCGTTCTCATTGCCCAGCAGCGAACCCGGGTACAGCGCGGTGGCGCCACATATCGCCAGCAGTCTGCGCAATCTGCTCGACGAGCTCGAACTGCCGGCGCGCCATCTGCCGCAAGGTGAAGCGCTGCGCCTGCGCCTGGAGGGCAATCTCAACTGGTACGAGCTGGTGCCGGTGCTGGATGACCTGGCTGTGCTGGTGCTTGCCGTCACCGATAGCGGCCAGCGTGAGTTCGCCGGTTATCTCAAGCAACTCAACGAGCGTCTGGCTGCCTTCATCGAAACCCTCAGCGAGGCACACGAGGGCTACAGCGCTTCAGTGGAGAATGCGCGCAGTTTCAACCAGCAACTGCGCGATCAGGTCAGCGATCTGCAGCACAGTGTGCAGGAGGCTGCCGATCTGGAATCGCTCAAACAGGCCCTGGAGCAGCGCCTGGAAGGCCTCTTGCAAAGTGTCAGCAGCCAGCAGCGTCAGCGCGACAGCGGTGGAGATGACGTGGCCGAGCGGCTACAGGGGCTGGTCAAGCGTGTCGCCGAGATGGAGCAGGAGGCGCAGCAGTTTCGCGAGCATATCGAGGAACAGCGACAGAAGTCCTTGCTGGATCCTCTGACCGGGCTGCCCAACCGTGCTGCCTGGAGCGAGCGTCTCGACCTGGAGGTCGCTCGTCGCCAACGTTATGGCGGCCAGTTGTTGTTGGCGGTGCTGGACGTCGATCACTTCAAGCGGATCAACGACGGCTACGGCCACCTGGCAGGTGACCGAGTGCTGAAGATCATCGCCGGGGAGCTCAGCAAGCGTTTGCGCAAGACCGACTTCATCGCCCGTTTTGGTGGCGAAGAGTTCGTTCTGCTGATTCCTGCAACGCCGCCGGAGGGAGGTGTCCAGCTTCTGGAAACCCTGCGCGCGGCAATCGAGGCCTGCCCGTTCCACTTCAAGGGCGAGCCGGTGACCATCACCTTCTCCGCCGGTATCGCGGAATTTCGCAATGGCGAGGCGACCGAGGTCACCTTCGAACGTGCCGATCAGGCGCTGTATCGCGCCAAGGGCGCGGGGCGTAACCGAGTCGAACAGGCGGCCTGATCCCTTCTGCGCCGGGCCGCAGCGGCAGGCGCTGCGGCTCCCTGAAGAGCGACCCTGCTATTTCTAGGATGTTGCCTCAGCCGGGTCCCTGCTGGTCGCTGATGTGGCAGCAGCGGTTCGTGCCCGTGGCGCGTGATCGTCCTCGTCCTGCAATGGCACCTCATTGCCCTGCGCGTCATACAGCTTCCCGCCGATGAAGTGATCGCCATCGTGCAGGGCGGCGATGTCGCGGTAGCGCAGGCTGCGCTCGGTGCCGGCGACGAATACCGACTGCTGATCCGAGTTGCCGGCGGTGAAGTGGTTGAACAGCAGGTTGAGCAGGATCGCCATGATCGCCGCCGAGCTGATGCCCGAGTGGAAGATGGTTTCGAACCAGGCCGGGAAGTGGTGGTAGAAGCTGGGCATGGCGATGGGGATCATGCCGAAGCCGATGGAGGTGGCGACGATCACCAGATTCATGTTGTTGCGGTAGTCGACCTTGGCCAGGGTGCGGATGCCGCTGGCGGCGACGGTGCCGAACAGCACGATGCCGGCACCACCGAGCACCGAGGTCGGCACTGCGGCGATCACTCGGCCCATGATCGGCAGCAGGCCGAGGGTGACCAGAATCAGCCCGCCGGTGGCGACCACATAGCGGCTCTTCACGCCAGTCACGGCAACCAGGCCGACGTTCTGGGCGAAGGCGCTCTGGGTGAAGGAGCCGAACAGCGGGGCAACGACACTGGCGATCATGTCCGCGCGCAAACCATTGCCGAGGCGTTTGGAATCGACTTTGGTGTCGATGATGTCGCCGACGGCAAGGATGTCGGCCGAGGTTTCCACCAGGATCACCATCACCACGATCAGCATCGAGATGATCGCTGCCACCTCGAACACCGGCATGCCGAAATGCAGCGGTGCCGGGAAGGCCAGCACCGGCCCGTCGCCGACTTTGGAAAAATCGGCCATGCCGAATACCAGTGCCACCAGGGTGCCGATGACCATGGCCAGCAGAATCGACAGGCGCGAGAGAGTGGCGCTGCCGACCTTGCTCAGCAGCAGCACGGTGGCCAGGGTGAAGGCGGCCAGGCCGATGTTGGCCGTGCTGCCGAAGTCGGCTGCACGGCTGTTGCCGCCCATGGCCCAGCGCGCGGCCACAGGCATCAGCGTCAGGCCGATGGTGGTGATGACGATGCCGGTCACCAGCGGCGGGAAGAACTGGGTGATCTTGGAAAAGATTGGCGTGATCAGCAGACCGATCGCCGCTGCGCCTATCACCGCGCCGAACACCACGGGTAGCCCGCCTTCACCGCCATTGGCGCCGACTATCGCCACGATGGTGGCGACGCTGGCGAACGACACGCCCTGTACCAGGGGTAACTGGCAGCCGAAGAACGGCAAGCCGATGGTCTGCAGCAAAGTGGCGGCGCCACCGACGAAAAGCGAAGCGGCGATCAGCAGGCCGATATCGGCAGGTGACAGACCAGCCGCCTGGCCGACGATCAGGGGGACGGCGACGATGCCGCCGTACATGGTCAGTACGTGCTGCAGGCCGTAAAGCAGATTGGAGCCGAGGCCGAGGTTCTCGTCCTCTGGGCGCTGAGTGGTGGACGTCATGGGGAAGCTACTCGCTGTTGTTCTTGTGCGGTCAATGTAGACATTTTGTTGCCATATTGGCTACTACTTTGTATACATTTTTTCGAGTGTTTATCCCTGGAACCGTTTCACCTCTGTTGGTCATAAAATTCCCGCATAGGCTGGAAGTGCTCGAATCTGACCGTGTCGCCGACTCGCGAGGCGACCCCGTCAGGCTCTAGACTATGCGCACTAGCCACCGGAGACGCCCATGGACATCTTCAGCATCGCCGTGCTGATCTTTTTGGTCACCGACCCTTTCGGCAATATCGCCATCTACATTGCCGCGCTGAAGAACGTCGAACCGCGCAGACGCTTGTGGATCGCCGCGCGCGAACTGCTGTTCGCCCTTGGCCTGTTACTGCTGTTCCTCACCTTTGGTGACAAATTCCTCACCAGCCTCGGGCTGTCACGCGAGGCAACCGCGATTGCCGGCGGTATCATCCTGTTCGTCATCGCCATGCGCCTGATCTTTCCCGGCCCGCAAGGCCTGCTCGGCGACGTGCCGGATGGCGAGCCGATGCTGGTGCCGTTGGCCACGCCGGCGGTCGCCGGACCTTCTGCTCTCGCGGTGCTGATGACCCTGCGCAACACCCACACCGGGCCGCTCTGGGAGCTTTACCTGGCGGTCATCCTGGCCTGGGCAGCGACGGCATTCATCCTGTTGCAGGCTTCGTTCCTGCAGCGTTTTCTCGGTAATCGCGGGTTGATGGCGGTAGAGCGATTGATGGGCATGCTGTTGATCATGCTCAGCGTCGACATGCTGCTGGACAACCTGCAGAGCGTATTCGGTCACGCATGAAGTCTCTCTGCCTTGCCCTGGTCCTTGTTCTGCTTGTCGGTTGCACCGGTGGTCTGCGTATCGATGACAGCCACACGGCGACCGGTCAGAACAGCCGTGTGCAGTACGTCGTGCTGCACTACACCTCCGCTGACCTGCAGCGCTCGCTCGACCTGCTGACGCAGACCGAGGTGAGCAGCCACTACCTGATCGGTGATGCACCGCCGACGGTCTATCGTCTGGTGGATGAGAACCGTCGCGCCTGGCACGTCGGCGTCAGCGAATGGAAAGGGCGCACCTGGCTCAATAGCACCACGATCGGCATCGAGCTGGTCAACCAGGGTTACTACCAGACGCCGGCCGGTCGTTACTGGCAGCCTTTCGCGCCGCAGCAGATCGATACCCTGATCGTGCTGCTCAAGGACATCGTCAAACGTCACCAGCTACCGCTGGGCTCGATCATCGCGCACAGCGATGTGGCGCCGCAGCGCAAGGTCGATCCGGGCCCATTGTTCCCCTGGAAGCGTCTGGCCGACGAGGGCCTGGTGCCCTGGCCGAACGAAGACGCCGTGGCGCGCCAACAGGCGCTGTTCAGCGCCAGCCTGCCCAGCGTGCAGTGGTTCCAGGAGCAGTTGGCGCAAAACGGTTACAGGGTGCCGCAGCATGGCGAGCTGGATGAGCTGACGCGCAACGTCATTGCCGCCTTCCAGATGAAGTATCGCCCGGCCAATTACGACGGCCAGCCGGACGCCGAAACCGCAGCGCGGTTGTTGGTGCTCAATCTGCAGGCGGCAGGATAGAACTCAGCTGGGTGTGCTGCCGATCAGCCGGGAGTCGGCCAGCGCGGCACTGCGATGAACGGTGGCGGCCTGGTATTCGGGGTCAGAGAGCATGCTCAGAAAGGCTGCTGACGAGGGATAGCGCACCAGCAGAAGCAAGTCCCAGCGCTCTTCCTTCGGTGCGATGAGCGCCAGGTGGACATCAGCCATCACCTGCACCTCACCGCCCACCCCCTTGACCTTGTTCAGCGCGGTGCGACTGTAGCGCGCATAGGCTTCGCGCCCGCTGCACGGCACGTGGAGGCTGCCTGCGTCGTACGCGGCTTGATCGTTGAAACGAAGCAGATTGAGCATCAGGATCGGTGTATCGCTGGGCATGTGCTCGGCGAATGCCAGCAGATCCTCGCGGTTGGGGTTGATGCTGGGCATGCACGTTCCTCGGCTGGCGTTTTTCCTGAGCCTCCCGCCTGAAGCCGAGTACGGCAAGCGCTATTGATCCTTCTGATAGCCAATCATCTGGTCGGCGTGGTGCTGCACTGCGGTCGCTGTACCGGCAGGCCGATCAGCGTGGGCCAGGTTGGAAATCGCGTGCATCACGCGCCCAGACGTCCAGCACCGGTTTGAGATCCTCCAGGGTCAGTTGCGTGCTGCTGTTCTCCAGCGTCAGGCCGTGACCCTTGCGCACCACGCGCAGCACCGGTTCGCTGGTGCGGGCATCGAGGCCCTCCAGCTCGATGAAAATGGCGCTGTCGCGGTCACGGGTGCCAGCGGCTGTGGTTGCCGCAGCGAGTACCAGGGCGACAGGAATCACTTCATAGGCCTTTAGCCCTTCGGTGGAAACCGTCACGCTGGTGATCGCGCTGCGCAGTACCAGGCTGTCCATGGTCGGTTCGTTTACCACCGTCATGCGTCCCCGTAACTCACGGATCAACGCCTGATGCAGATAATCACGGACGCTTTCCAGCGTCTGCGCGCTGACCTGATCGCTGGGGGCTGGTTCTGGATAGAAGGTCGGCTTCTCCACATACACCGTCGTGTAGCGCTCGCTGCTGAACTGCGGCGAAACCCAGCGCAGCACCGGTGCGCCAGTGGCTGAAGTGGCTGGCTGGAGCTGGGAGTAGTCGGCGAGGTAGCCGGAGAACTGGGTGGGTTTGGTGGTCTGGCTGGCGCAGCCGCTGAGCAGGAAACCAGCGAGTAGAGCCAGGCAAAGCGAGTTGGCGTAACGCATCGGAGGACTCTCCTGTCCAGGGGCCTGCAATCAGCCTAGATGCCGCTTCGTCAACCCGCCAGTTCGCTCAAGCGTTGAGCGAGAAGCTTGAAGTCATAGGGTTTCACGATGCTCTCGGTGGCCGCCGCGCTGTCGCGGGCGCGCACCGCTTCGAGCAGGTCGCGTTCGTAATAGCCGCTGGCGAACAACACAGGCAGGGTCGGTCGCAGCTGGCGAGCGGCTTCCACCAGTTCGCGCCCGTCCATCCCGGGCAGGCCGATGTCGCTCATCAGCAGATCGAAGTGCTGCTCGCTGCGCAGCCGCTCCAGTGCGCTGTGCCCATCGCGCAGGGCGAGGACGCGATAGCCGAATTCCTCGAGTACTTCAGCGGTGAGTTGGCGCACCACATCGTCATCCTCGACCAGCAGGATGGTCTTGGCACGGGCGCAGTCGATTTCGGTCATGGGGCTCTCTGTTTCAGCGCGCAGAATGCGCGAATGTTTGGCAAACTTCGCAGTCGGTGCGCGGTCAGTGTGCCATACGCCTTCTCCGGACAGACAAGAACAAGCGAGACAATCATCGAATGGACGTCCCAATGTCGAATGAGTCCGCAATGGACGAAAAAGGCTTTCGCCGGATTCTCAACCGTAACGTCGGGCTGCCGCTCGGCCTGGGTCTGGTCGGCGCGCTGTGCTTCGCGCTGTTGATCGGCTACCTGCTCAATGTGATCCGCTGGGTCGAGCACACCGACCAGGTGCTCAACAGGGCCAGCGAGGTGTACAAGCTGACGCTGGACCTGGAAACCGGCATGCGTGGCTTCCTGCTCAGCGGCGAAGAGGACTACCTCGCGCCCTACGAGCAGGCACGCGGCAAGTTTCGTCCGCAGACCGAACAGCTCATCGACATGGTTTCCGACAACCCGTCGCAGGTGCAGCGTCTCGAACGTCTGTTGGCCATGCAGGAGCAGTGGGATCTCTATGCTCAGGACGTCATTGCCAGCCGCCGCGACGGCGGCAACTTCATGGCCGAGGTCGGGCGTGGCCGGGGCAAGAATCTTACCGATGGCATGCGCCGCGAGCTGGATACCTTCATCAACAGCGAACGTGAACTGCGTCAGCAGCGCAATGCCGAAGTAAGCAGCACCACGCTCTGGGGGGCCGGCATCTACCTGGTGGTCAGCATCCTGTTCAGTGCCCTGTTGGCGCTGTTCGGGCGCCGTGAGCTGATGAACCTCTCGCAGACCTATTCACTGGCCATGGCCAAGCAGTCCGATTATGCCGATGAGCAGCGTCGCCGCGCCTGGCTCGGTGGTGGTCAGAACCTGCTGGCGGAGCGTTTGATTGGCCAGCCGCAGGTACAGGAATTGGCCGACCGCTCCCTTGAGTTTCTTGCCGAATATCTCGATTGCGTGGTCGCCGCCCTGTATCTGCGCGATGCTCAGACGGGCGACCTCACGCGCGTTGCCGGTTATGGCTTCAGTGAAGACGCCAGCCTCAAGGCGCATTTCTATCGCGGTGAGGGCCTGATCGGACAGGCTGCTCGCGGCCGTCGTCTGGTCTGCCTGGATGATCTGCCGGCGGATTACATCAAGGTCGCTTCGAGTCTCGGAGAAGGCCAGCCAGTGAGCGTCGCCTTGCTGCCGCTGCAGTCCGAAGACCGCGTCAACGGTGTAATCGAACTGGCCTTCATGCGCGTGCTGGAGCCGCGTGAGCGCGAGTTCCTCGAGGCCATCGCCAGCAATGTCGGGATGGCACTTGAAGCGGCGCGCTATCGCCAGCGTCTGCAAGAGGTGCTCGGCCAGACCCAGCAACTCAACGAGGAGCTGCAGACCCAGCAGGAAGAACTGCGCGCGGCCAACGAGGAGCTGGAGCAGCAGGCGCGCGTGCTCAAGGAGTCCCAGGCGCACCTGGAAACCCAGCAGGCCGAGCTGGAGCAGACCAACGAGAAACTCTCCGAACAGGCGCAGACACTGGCCGACCAACGTGATGAGCTGGACCAGCGCAACACCACCCTCGGGCGTATTCAGGCTCAGTTGGAAGAGCGTGCCGAGGAGCTGCAGCGCGCCAGCCGCTACAAATCCGAGTTCCTTGCCAACATGAGTCACGAGCTGCGCACGCCGCTCAACAGCTCGCTGATCCTGGCCAAGCTGCTGGCGGAAAACGGCAACGGCAATCTCGACGATGAGCAGGTCAAGTTCGCCGAGTCGATCTACTCGGCCGGCAACGATCTGCTCAATCTGATCAACGACATTCTCGATATCGCCAAGGTCGAGGCCGGCAAGCTAGAGATACGCCCCGAGCGCACGCCGCTGGCGAGCCTGCTCGAAGGCTTGCGTGATGTATTCGTACCGCTGGCTGGCGAGCGCAGTCTGAGTTTCGAGATCGAGCAGCAAGGCGAGCTGCCGCCGGTGCTGTTCACCGATCGCCAGCGTGCCGAACAGATCCTGCGCAACCTGTTGTCCAACGCCATCAAGTTCACTGACCGTGGCGGCGTGACCCTCAGCGTGTCGCGGCAGGACGACCAGAACCTGGCCTTCGCCGTGCGCGATACCGGCATCGGCATCGCTGCGGATCAGCAGCAGGCGATCTTCGAGGCCTTCCGCCAGGCCGATGGCACCACCAACCGCCGTTATGGCGGCACCGGCCTGGGGCTGTCCATCTCGCGTGATCTGGCCGGGTTGCTCGGTGGCTCGATCACGGTCAGCAGCGTACCGGGCGAGGGCAGTACCTTCACCTTGCTGCTGCCCGAGCGTCTGGTTGAAGGTGCTGCTCCCAGCCAGCCGATTGCCGCGCCTCGGGTGGCGGTCGAGTCGTCGCTGCCGGTTGCCGCAGCCATTGCCGCGCCGGTGATGCCGCGAGCGCCAGCGCCGTTCGCCGATGACCGCGAGCACCTCGACGAGCGTGGCGGCCGCCGCGTGCTGGTGGTCGAGGACGAAGTGCGCTTCGCCCGCATCCTCTTCGATCTGGCTCACGAACTGGGTTACGCCTGTCTGGTGGCGACCTGCGCCGACGAAGGCCTGGAGCTGGCGCGGCAGTACCGCCCGGATGCCATCCTGCTCGACATGCGCCTGCCCGACGGCTCCGGTCTCGGTGTGCTGCAACGGTTGAAGGACGACCCGCAGACCCGCCACATCCCGGTCCATGTGGTTTCGGTGGAGGATCAGAGCGAGGCTGCGCTGCACCTGGGGGCGGTTGGCTATGCGCTCAAGCCCACCAGTCGCGATCAGCTCAAGGACGTCTTCGGCAGGCTCGAGGCCAAGCTCAATCAGCAGGTCAAGCGCGTGCTGCTGGTCGAGGACGACCCGTTGCAACGCGACAGCGTTGCCCGCCTGATCAGCGACGAAGACATCGAGATCACCGCCGTCGCACTGGCTGGCGAAGCGCTGGAGAAGCTGCGCGATACGGTGTTCGACTGCATGATCATCGACCTCAAGCTGCCCGACATGCAGGGCAACGAGTTGTTACGACGCATGGCCGAGGAAGACATCTGTTCCTTCCCGCCGGTGATCGTGTACACCGGTCGTAACCTGACCCGCGACGAGGAAGCCGAGCTGCTCAAGTACTCGCGCTCGATCATCATCAAGGGCGCGCGTTCGCCAGAACGTTTGCTGGATGAGGTCACCCTGTTCCTGCACAAGGTCGAGGCCGAGCTGTCCAGCGAGCACCAGCGCATGCTCAAGACCGCGCGCAGCCGCGACAAGCTGTTCGAGGGTCGGCGCCTGCTGCTGGTGGACGATGACGTGCGCAACATCTTCGCCCTCTCCAGCGCGCTGGAGCAGAAGGGCGCCACGGTGGAAGTCGCGCGCAACGGTTTCGAAGCGCTGGACAAGCTGAGGGAGCGTGAAGACATCGACCTGGTCTTGATGGACGTGATGATGCCGGAGATGGACGGCTACGAAGCCACCCGGCAGATTCGCCTGGAGAATCGCTGGAAGAACCTGCCGATCATTGCGGTCACGGCCAAGGCGATGAAGGATGACCAGGAGCGCTGCCGCGAGGCTGGCGCCAACGATTACCTGGCCAAGCCCATCGACCTGGACCGTCTGTTCTCCCTGATCCGCGTGTGGATGCCCAAGCTGGAGCGTCTGTGATGCCTGATGAAATCGAGCTGCGCCTGCTGATCGAGGCGATCTACCTGCGCTACAGCTACGACTTTCGCGACTACTCGAAGGCCTCGCTCAAGCGCCGTGTACGCCAGGCGCAGGCGCAGTTGGATTGCCCGACCATTTCGGCGTTGCAGGCGCGCATCCTGCACGAGCCGCAGGCGTTCATGCAGCTGCTGCAGTACCTCACCATCCCGGTCAGCGAGATGTTCCGCGACCCCGAATACTTTCTCGCCCTGCGCGAGCAGGTGGTGCCGTTGCTGCACACCTATCCTTCGCTGAAGGTCTGGGTGGCTGGCTGCAGTACCGGCGAGGAGGTGTATTCCCTGGCCATCCTGCTGTACGAGGAAGGCCTGCTGGAACGCACCATGATCTACGCCACCGACATCAATCCGCACTCGCTGGAGAAGGCCGAGCAGGGCATCTTCGCCCTCGACAACCTGCGCACCTATACCCAGAACTACCAACTGTCCGGTGGCAAGCGCGCGTTCTCCGACTACTACTCGGCGGCCTATGACCGGGTGCTGTTCGACAAGTCGTTGCGCACCAACCTGACCTTCGCTGATCACAGCCTGGCCACCGACAGTGTGTTCGCCGAAACCCATCTGGTGTCGTGCCGCAACGTGCTGATTTATTTCAACCGCGACCTGCAGGACCGTGCTCTCGGTCTGTTCCACGAATCCCTTTGCCACCGAGGCTTTCTCGGTCTGGGCAGCAAGGAGAGCCTGGATTTTTCCGCCTATGCCCGGCAGTTCGAAGCGGTGTCGCGGCCCGAGCGGATTTTCCGCAAGCGATGAGCAGCCAACGGATCAACCTCCGCGGCCAGGTGCGTGCGCCGCTGCAGGCCCTGCTGATTGGCGCCTCGGCCGGAGGGGTAGAGGCGCTGTTGAGCTTGCTCGAGGACCTGCCGCCGGATTACCGACTGCCAGTGGTCTGCCTGCTGCATCAGCCGGATCGCAGCGACAGTCTGCTGGCCGATCTGCTGCAGCGACGCCTGCAACTGCCCGCCAAGGAAGCCGAGGACAAGGAGTACCTGCGCGGCGGCGTGGTCTACGTGGCGCCCGCCGGTTACCACCTGTCCATCGAAAGCGAGCGCAGCTTCTCCCTCAGTCGTGAGGAACCACGGCATTTCTCCCGGCCGTCGATCGATATTCTTTTCGAGTCCGCTGCCGATGCCTATGGCGAGCAACTGGCTGCCGCGCTGCTCACCGGCGCCAACGAGGATGGCGCGGCCGGTCTGCTGGCGATCAAACAGGCCGGCGGCCTGACTCTGGTGCAGGAGCCTGCCGATGCACAGGTGCCCACCATGCCGAATGCCGCGCTGGCGCTGCTTGAACCGGATTTTCTCCTGTCTATCAATGCCATGCGCCTGCTGCTGGCCGAACTGGATGCCCTGCCATGCTGAGGAAGATTGAAGCCAAGGTGCTGATCGTCGACGACCTGCCGGAAAACCTGCTGGCATTGCGTTCGTTGATTCAGAGCGAGGATTGCACCGTGTTCCAGGCCAGCAGCGCCGATGAGGCGCTGTCACTGCTACTCGAGCACGAGTTCGCCCTGGCCATTCTCGACGTCAAGATGCCAGGCATGAACGGCTTCGAACTGGCCGAGCTGATGCGCGGCACGGAAAAGACCAAGCATATCCCGATCATCTTCGTCAGCGCGGTTGGCCGCGACATGGACTACGCCTTCCGTGGTTACGAGAGCGGCGCAGTGGACTTCCTGCACAAGCCGCTGTCGCCCTTCGAGGTACGCAGCAAGGTGGCGATGTTCGTCGAGCTGTACCGCCATCGCAAGGCGTTGAGCATGCAGCTGGAAGTGGTCGAGGCGGCGCGTCGTGAACAGGAGGCGCTGCTCGCCGAGCTGCGCGAGACCCAGGGCGAGCTGCAGAAAGCGGTACAGATGCGTGACGTGTTCATGTCCATCGCCTCGCACGAGCTGCGCACGCCACTCAATGGTCTGATCCTCGACGTACAGCTGCGCCGACTGCGCCTGGAGCAGGGGCGCATGGATGCCTTTACCCCGGACAAGCTGCAGGAGATGGTGGCACGCGACGAGCGACAGATCCGCAGCCTGAGCCGCCTGATCGACGACATGCTGGATGTTTCGCGCATTCGTACCGGCAAGCTTTCCGTGCGTCCAGAACCCGGCGACCTCGGCGTGCTGGCTGGCAACGTGGTGGAGAGCCTGGCCGCGCAGTTCACCCATACCGGCAGCTATATCGAGTTGCACGTCGAGGATCCGGCACCGGTGATGATGGACGAGTTCCGCATCGAGCAGGTGTTGGCCAACCTGCTGACCAACGCCCTGCGCTACGGGGGTGGTAAACCCGTGTCGGTGCGTGTGCGGGTGGTGGACGATATGGCCCGTGCCGAGGTGCGTGACCAGGGGCTGGGCATCTCCGAGGCTGACCAGCGGCGGATCTTCGAGCAGTTCGAGCGCGTTTCTGGTGCCAGCGTCGCGCAGGGGCTGGGGCTCGGCTTGTTTATCAGCGAGCAGATCGTCCAGGCCCATGACGGGCGCATCGAGCTCAGCAGTCGACTCGGCGAGGGCTCCTGTTTCAGCATCCTGCTGCCGCTACGCAGTTGATCGTGCAAATTGCACGTGTCGTGATTCATGCATCTTGCAAAGTGCATGAGCGAGGGTATTTAGATTTGTTTTAAATATTTGATTTATAAGGATATTTTACCTTAATTGATGTTGGCATGAGCGCTGCAGAATCAGTCATGTAAGCCCCCCGACTGATCTGCTGATGGAGAAGCGTCATGAACATCGTCCGAGTGAGCCTGTTTTGCGTCGCTGCATTGCTGGTCAACGGAGCTTACGGCAAAGATTTCAGTGATTCGGCTGGCGCCATCGCCAAAACGGCCGAGTTCACCCTTTCCAACTCGCCGGTCTGGGAATCGCGTGTCGCTGCGCAGCAGGAAGGCTCTGCCGAACTGCGCACGCAGCCAACTCGCGCTGTCGGTGCCGTCGGTGACGATGCGCAGTGGGTGCGCATTTCCGACGAGGGTGACACCGATACCGCCAACCGTGAGCCGCGTCCTGCCAACAGCACCCCACGCTGGGTGTTCTGAGCGACAAGGAGTCCTGCCGTGTCCAGAAGTGCCATCCTGTTGTTGATCATGACCCTGTCGAGCCTGGGCGCGCTGTGGCTGAGCCCCGCTCTGGACGGGGGTGTCGCCCTGCTGCTCAAGGGCGGCTGCGTCGTCTTCGCAGCGGGCTTTCTGGTCGCGCTGATGGCCGGGCGCCGTATCAAGTTCGATCCGGTGCTGCGCTGAACTGCCTAGGGTGGGCCGGGCGGCGATCCGCTTTAGCCCACCGAGACCGAGCGTCGCCCGCAACGGTCGATCAAACCGGCAGGTTGAAATAGAAGTTGGCGCCTTCGCCGGGGCGTGAATGAACCCTCAGCTGGCCGCCGTGCAATTGCACGATCTCCCTTGCCAACGCCAGTCCCAGGCCGACGCCGCCCTTGCGCCGGCCGACCTGAACGAAGGGCTCGAAGATCCGCGCCTGCTGTTCGAAGGGGATCCCTTCGCCTTCGTCCTGCACGCTGACGATCACCTGTTCGCCATGGCGACGCACCTGTAGCCGTATCTCGTCACCCGGGTTGCTGTAGCGCAGGGCGTTGTCGGTCAGGTTATCGAGCAGCCGCTGCAGCTGCGTGGCATCGAGTTCAAGCTGCGGCAGTGGCTCGTGGACTTCGCAGAGCAGCGTCACCTCGCGTTGCGCAGCGCTCTCGGTAAAGCGTTGAGACATCTGCTGGATCATTGCGCCGAGGTCACAGGGGCGGCGCTGCAGGGTCTGTACACCGTTCTGGTAGCGCGAGAAGTTGAGCAGGTCGTCGATCAACTGCACCAGCCGATGCATCTCCTCGTCGACCGTGCGTATCAGTTCCTGCTCGCGTCCGCCTGGCGGCAGTGAAAGACGTTCGCGCAGCAGGCTGAACGCCATGTGCATACCGGTGATCGGCGTGCGCAGCTCATGCGAGGCGCGCAGGATGAACTCGCTGCGCACCCGGTCGAAGGCACGTTGTTTGGTGACGTCACGCAGCACCATCACTGCCCCCACGCTACCACCCTCGCGCAGCTGAATCGGAGTCAGGGCCCAGGCCAGCAGCCTGGTCTCGCCGTCACGTTCGATCTGCAGATCAGCCGGCGGCTCATGCAGCAGTTCGCCTGCCAGTACCTGGCGCAGCGCCTCGTCCACGGCATGATCAGGCAACAGTGGCCCGATCGGCTGGCCGAGGATATCGGCCTGCCAGGAAAGCTGGCGCAGCGCCACCGGGTTGGCGTGTTCGATGTTGCCCTGGGCGTCGAGGATGACCAGACCATCGTCGATGCTGTCGAGCACCGCTTTCAGGCGGCCCTCGCTGTTGAGCAGTTGCTTGAGGTTGCTCGAGTGATATTCGCGCAGGGACTCGGTCATCAGACCGAAGCGGCGGCTCAGGACGGCCAGCTCGAACACCGGCGATACCGGCAGCACCACGTCATATTTGCCTTGGCCGATCCGATCGGCGGCCCGCGCCAGCATGTCGATGGGGGCGCCGAAGCGGCGGGCGATGCCGTGGGCCGTCAGCACGCCTATCGCCAAGACGGCCAGGCCGATAAGGACCAGGAGCCCGGCGATCAGCTGGGAGCGTTCGCCAGCACGACTTTCGGCCGAGATGACCCAGTCGACGACCTGGTCCTGTTGCGCCAGCAGGTGATCACGCAGGTGCTGAAAGGCTTCGATGAAGGGCTTGTGGTTGCCCAGATCGTGCGGTGTCTCGCCGGGCGCGGTGGCGCTGTTGGCTGCCTCTTCCATTTCAGCGTAAAGCGCTGCGGCTTGTTCCAGGCTGCGTGAATAGTCGTCATTGAGGTTGGCCTTGAGCCCCTCATCGAAGGTGGCGCGGAACGACTTGCGAATGGTTTCGAGGCGCTGCGCATCGGGCTGTTGATCGATCAACACGATCAGTTCGTCGCCCAGATGCTGGCGCAGCTTCTGGCCGATCTGCACGGCGTCGAAACCGCGCTGGATCAGGTCGCTCTGGCTGCGCGCCATCTGCGTGACGCTGAACAAGCCGAGCAGCAGGCCCAGCAGCGCCACGGTGATCAGCGCGGAGATGCTGAGGAACAGGCGCGTGCGAAGCTTCATCGACAGCTTCATGGAGATCCCGTGGTCAGAGGTTGTACTGCTTGCGTTTGCGGTAGAGGGTCGAGGTATCGATGCCCAGCGTCTTGGCGGCCATGTCGAGGGTGTTGCTGCTGGCCAGCACGGCGGCGATATGCGCCTTTTCCAGCTCTTCGAGGCTCATTGCTGCGCCGACGCGCACGGCATTGCCAGGTGCTTCGCTGCTGCCGCCGAGGCCGAGGTGAGTCACTTCCACCGTCTCGCTCTGGCAGATGATGCTGGCGCGTTCGATGACGTTGCGCAGCTCGCGAATGTTGCCTGGCCAGTGATAGTCCTGCAGAGCGGCAGCGGCTTCGGGGCTGAAGGTGCAGGCCGGGCGACCATAGTCGCTGACGAAGCGGGCGAGGAAGCGCTCGGCCAGTCCCATCACGTCTTCGTGACGTTCGCGCAGCGGCGGCAGCTTCAGGGTGATCACGTTGAGGCGGTAGAGAAGGTCTTCGCGGAAGCGTCCTTCGCGGACCATCTCGTCGAGGTCCAGGTTGGTCGCGGCGACGATGCGCACATCGGCGCGGCGGGTTACCGGATCGCCGACACGCTCGTACTCCTTGTCCTGAATGAAGCGCAACAGCTTGGGTTGCAGGGCCAGTGGGAAGTCGCCGATCTCATCGAGGAACAGGGTGCCACCGTCGGCCTGGCTGACGCGGCCCTGGGTACTTTCGCTGGCGCCGGTGAAGGAGCCACGGGCATGGCCGAACAGTTCGCTTTCCATCAGTTCGGCCGTCAGCGACGGGCAGTTGATGGTCACGCAGGTACGTTTGGCGCGGCGACTCCAGCCGTGGATGGCGCGCGACAGCTCGCCCTTGCCGGTGCCGGATTCGCCGAGAATGAGGATATTGGCATCGGTAGCGGCGACCTGGCGCGCCGTTTCCAGAATCGCCATCATCGCCGGGCTGTGCGAGTCGAGGCCATCCTTGGCCTTGCGCACCTCACCCTCCAGAGCCTCAAGGCGTGCGGCCAGGGTGCGCACTTCCAGCTGCTTGGCGGCGGCCAGGCGCAGTTGATCGGGGGTGCAGGGTTTGACCAGGTAATCGGCGGCACCAGCCTGGATCGCATCGACGGCGGTGTCCACGGCGGAGTGGGCGGTGACGATCACCACGCGCATCCAGGGTGCCTGGATGCGCATCTGCGCCAGCAGGTCCAGGCCGTTGTCCTCGCCCAGGCGCAGGTCGAGAAAGCACAGGTCGAAGACCTGCCGCTGCAGCAGCGCCTCGGCTTGCGTCGCACTGCTGGCGCCGGCGACGTCATAGCCTTCGTCTTCAAGGCAGTAACGGAAGGTACGCAGGATTGCCGCTTCGTCGTCCACCAGCAGAATGCGTCCGCTGCCTTGCTCTGAAACTGCCATGTATGTGCTCCGTCTGACTGGTCAATGCAGCTTAGTCAGGTAAAAACCATGCAAGTTGCACGGCCCGACTGTGCGAATCCTGCACCCTGCATGCAGGCAGGCTGCCTTTTCTTGAATTAACTATTTGTTTTTAAACGAATTTATTTTGTTGTGGTGGCTGGCGCGGGGCTTGCGATATTGCCTGTATCGTCTCACGAACAGGAGTGAACTCATGCCCCCGTTCAAGCCTTTGTTAGTGGCCGCCGGCACCGCCCTGATGCTTGGTCTGGCGCCTGTGGCCAGCCACGCTGCCGAAGGCCAGCTGTCAGCGCAGCTGGATGCGGCACGCCAGGAAGGTTCGATCTGGACAGCCTTCGCGCTCAACCGGCACCTCAACCCTTTCAAGCTCGATATCGATGTGGAGGACGGTGAGGCCGCCCTCAGCGGCAAGGTCGAGAGCGAGGTTCAGAAGGAGCTGGCCGAGCAGGTGGCGCTGAGCATAGATGGCATCGATTCGGTGGACAATCGCATCGAGGTCAGCAGCGACGCCATCGAGGGCGCTGCACCCAGCATGGTCCAGCGCCTGGAGGACGCCAGTCTGGCTGCCACGGTGAAATCCAAATTGCTGTGGAACAGCAACACTCGCGGCCTGGATATCCAGGTCAAGAGCGAAACCGGCAACATCACCCTCAGTGGTCATGCGCAAACCCCGGCGGCCAAGGAGTTGGCAGGCCAGCTGGCAGCCAATACCGATGGCGTGCGTGAAGTGTTCAACCACCTCAGCATCAGCACTGCCGACAGCAGTAGCAGCGAAGTGCAAACCACACTCGACGAAGCGCGCGAGAACATCAGTGACAGCTGGATCACCAGCAAGGTCAAGGCCAGCTTCCTCTCCAGCCGCAACCTGGATGCCATGAACATTGCGGTGAACACCGACGACGGCCTGGTCAGCCTGCGTGGCAACGTGCTGAGCAGTGCCGAGAAGCGCCTGGCAGTCGAGATCGCTCGCAACATCCGTGGTGTGCGTGGTGTCGACGCCGACGCCCTGCGTATCAGCGGCTGAATTTCAATCCATCGCAGCCGCTGGAGCGGCTGCCATCTCGCAAGTCCCATCGCCAAGGAGTGAATCCATGAGCAGCAAGACCGCACAACTCAATGAACTGATCGAAATCACCCGTGACGGCAAGCGCTTCTACGAGCATGCCCACGAAGAGGTCAAGGATATCCGCCTGCAGGCGCTGTTCCGCGACATGGTGCGCGCCAAGACCGAAGTGATCGATGCGTTGAGCGTCAAGGTCGCGGCCAACCAGAGCGAGCCGGCGGCTGGCGGCACCCTGCTGGGCAAGCTGCGCCAGTTCTACGCTGACACCCGCGCGACACTGGCCAAGGATGAAGACGCCACCTACGTCGCGCAGCTGGAGGAAGCGGAAGACCGCATTCTGCATGCCTTCGAAGATGCGCTGGAAAGTGCGGACAATGACGTTCGTGTGCTGCTGGCCGTGGAAATGCCCAAGGTGCGGGCTTGTCACGACCGCATGCGGGCGCTGAAGCAGAACATGCAGTAATCCTCGCGCGTCATATGAAGCCCTGCACGCACTGCGTGTGGGGGCTTTTTATTGGTTCTTCGCATTTTCGCGGGGCGGGTACGCTTGACACCGGACGGCAAATAAGTGTGTGCTTTCGGTGCTGGCACTATCCGTTAGCGCGTCGTCTGAACGTTTAGGTTTCGCCCCTTACGGGCGAGTCACTTTCTCTTGCTTGCCCAAGAGAAAGTAACCAAAGAGAAGGGCACCCCGACATCCGGCCCCGGCTGCGCCGGGGTTCCCTCGCTCCATCACCACTCCAGGGGCACGCCACGAAGGGCCATCCCTGGCCCATCGTGGCTCTCGCGACATCCATGTCGCTCAACCCCTTACGTGGCGATTCCACTCGGCCTCCTGAAGGGGACTTGGGCGTCGTCTGTACCATCGCAGTTGAAGAGCAAAAGCCAAACGCTACCGACTTTGATCTTCCGAAGATTTCGCAAGCTCGCGAACCGGCCCCCGGAGCGGCACCGGAGCGAGGAAACGCAGCGAAGCGAAGTAACAGCCACAGGCTGGCCCGAAGGGTGAGCAAAGCGAATCAAGTTTCGCGCAGCGAAACCCGGATGTCGGGGTGCCCTTCTTTGGCACACCTTTCTTGGGCAAGCAAAGAAACGTAGCGAAGCGCAGTAACAGCCGCAGGCTGGCCCGAAGGGTGAGCGCAGCGAATCAAGGTGTGGCGCCCGTAAGGGGCGCAACCAAAACGCTCAGTGGACTCGGTAATGGATAGTGCTAAGCCAGTAAGCGATACGCACACAAACATGCCAGTCCGGTATCACCCACATTTTCCCCAAACCACCCGAAGCGCCTTTTCGCTGCCGCAACCGAAACTCGTCGACGTTCATTTAACTGTCACATTCGTTTCATAGAGTGGTCACGTGGCCTGCAGATACTTGGGCCCGTTCCATCCAACACTATCCTGCTAGGAGCAAGGCATGAAACTGAAGCGTTTGATGGCGGCCCTGACTTTCGCCGCCGCTGGCGTAAGCGCCGTATCTGCTGTAGCCGCCGTCGACCCGGCTCTGCCGACCTATGAAAAGACTTCCGGTGTGTCGGGCAACCTGTCCAGCGTCGGTTCCGATTCGCTGGCCAACCTGATGACCCTGTGGGCAGAAGAGTTCAAGAAGAACTACCCCAACGTCAACATCCAGATCCAGGCCGCCGGTTCTTCCACTGCGCCACCCGCAATGACCGAAGGCACTGCCAACATGGGCCCGATGAGCCGTCCGATGAAGGACAGCGAAATCCAGGCCTTCGAAGAGAAGTACGGCTACAAGCCGACCGCCGTGCCGGTTGCCATCGATGCCCTGGCTGTGTTCGTGCACAAGGACAACCCGATCAAGTCGCTGTCCATCGAGCAGGTTGACGCGATCTTCTCCAGCACCCGTCTGTGCGGTGGCGCCAAGGACATCACCACCTGGGGTGATCTGGGCATGACCGGCGAATGGGCTGGCAAGCCGATCCAGCTGTTCGGTCGTAACTCGGTATCCGGCACCTACGGCTACTTCAAGGAAGAAGCCCTGTGCAAAGGTGACTTCAAGTCCAACGTCAACGAGCAGCCGGGTTCGGCCTCGGTGGTGCAGTCGATCTCCAGCACCCTGAATGCCATCGGTTACTCGGGCATCGGTTACAAGACCTCCAGCGTCCGCGCCGTACCGCTTTCCAAGGGTGGTGAAGCCTTCGAGGCCAACGAAGAGAACGCTCTGGCTGGCAAGTTCCCGCTGGCTCGCTTCTTCTACGTCTATGTCAACAAGGCGCCGAACCAGGCCCTGAGCCCGCTGGACGCCGAATTCATCAAGCTGATGCTGTCCAAGCAGGGTCAGGAAGTGGTGATGAAGGATGGTTACATCCCGCTGCCGGCCAAGGTGGCCGAGAAGACCCTGAAGGAACTGGGTCTGTAAGCCTGGCTTCGCGCTAGAGGATGTAAACGACGCGGCCCGCCCTCCTTGGAGTGGCGGGCTTCGTCATGTCAGCTGGCTGTAACCTTTCTGTCATACAAGCCCGTTAGATTGACAAGCCTGGGCAGCCGCATGCGCTGCAATCAAGCCCGCGCAGAGACTTCTCGCATGAACGACTTGGCAAACGAATCCGTGAACCGATCACAGAATCCCCTGGGTATCGACTTCAATACCCCCGCCCTGCAACGCAAGCGCCGCCTGCGTGCGCTGAAGGATCGCCTGGCGCGCTGGTATGTCTCCATCGGTGGCCTGGCTGTGCTCGGCGCCATCACCCTGATCTTCTTCTACCTGGCCCATGTGGTGATGCCGATGTTCCAGGGCGCCGAGATGAGTCCGCGCAAGGCCCAGCAACCGGCCTGGCTGGCCGAGGAGCAGGCGCCGCTGCTGCTGGCCATGGAAGAGCAGAACCAGGTGGCCATGCGCCTGGACCGTGCAGGTGGCGTACAGTTCTTCAACCTGAAAAACGGCGAGGCGATGAGCCGCGTGCAGTTGCCGCTGGCCGAAGGCGTCAGCGTCGCCTCTGTCAGCCAGGACCAGCCGGGCAGTCGCCGCGTCGCCCTTGGCCTGTCCAACGGCCAGGTGCTGGTGCTGCAACACAACTACAAGGTGACCTACCCGGACAACGTGCGCACCATCGCGCCGCAGATCGACTTTCCCTACGGTGAGCAGCCGATCGCGCTGGACCCGCAGGGCCGTCCTCTGGAGCATGTGGCGCTGAACCTCAACAGCGGCACCCTGATGCTGGCCGGCTCTACCGGCAGCGAGTTGCACCTGATCGCGCTGAGCCGCGAAGAGAACCTGTTCACCGGCGAGGTCAGCCTCGGCGAAGATCGCATCAACCTGCCGCAGATCGCCGACCCCATCCAGGAGCTGATCCTCGATCCGCGCCAGCTGTGGCTGTACGTGATCAATGGCGAGTCCACCGCCGACGTCTTCGATCTGCGCAAGCGCAGCCTCAACGGTCGCTACGAACTGCTCAAGGACGCCTCCAATCGCATCACCAGCGCCACCAGCCTGCTGGGCGGCATCTCCATCATGCTGGGCGACGCCAAGGGCGGTATCCAGCAGTGGTTCATGGTGCGCGATGCGGACGGTAAATCGACCTTCCAGCCGGTGCGCAGCTTCCAGTTGGGCAACAGCGCCATCACCCAGATTCTCCCCGAGGAGCGTCGCAAGGGCTTCATGGCGCTGGATGCCGACGGCCAGCTGGGCATTTTCCACAGCACTGCGCACCGCACTCTACTCAAGCAGCAGGTCGCCGAAGGCAGCGCCATTGCCGCCCTGTCGCCGCGCGCCAGTCGTGTGCTGGTCGAGTCGGACGGCACGCTGCAGCGTTTCGTGGTGGATAACCCGCACCCGGAAATTTCCTGGAGTTCGCTGTGGGGCAAGGTCTGGTATGAAAGCTACCCGGAGCCGGATTACGTCTGGCAGTCGACCTCCGCCAACACCGACTTCGAATCCAAGCTGAGCCTGTCGCCGCTGGCCTTCGGTACCCTCAAGGCAGCGTTCTACGCCATGCTGCTGGCCGCTCCGTTGGCCATCGCCGCGGCGATCTACACCGCCTACTTCATGGCGCCGCGCATGCGCACCAAGGTCAAGCCGGTGATCGAGCTGATGGAGGCCCTCCCGACGGTAATTCTCGGTTTCTTCGCCGGCCTGTTCCTCGCCCCGTTCCTGGAAAACCACTTACCCGGCATCTTCAGCCTGTTGTTGCTGACCCCTGTCGGCATTCTGCTCACCGGCTTCCTGTGGACCAAGCTGCCCGAGAGCATTCGCCACCGCGTGCCCGAAGGCTGGGAGGCTGCGCTGTTGATCCCGGTGGTGATCGCTGTGGGCTGGATTTCCTTGAGCATGAGCGGTCATCTGGAAAATTGGCTGTTCGAGGGCAACATGCGCCTGTGGCTGACCAATGACCTGGGGATTCCCTTCGACCAGCGCAACGCTCTGGTGGTCGGCCTGGCCATGGGCTTCGCGGTGATCCCGAACATCTACTCGATTGCCGAGGATGCTGTGTTCAGCGTGCCGAAGAGTCTGACCTTCGGCTCTCTGGCGCTCGGCGCGACGCCCTGGCAGACCCTGACCCGCGTGGTGATCCTGACTGCCAGCCCCGGTATCTTCTCGGCGCTGATGATCGGCATGGGCCGTGCGGTGGGCGAGACCATGATCGTGCTGATGGCCACCGGCAATACGCCGATCATGGATATCAACATCTTCGAGGGCATGCGTACCCTGGCCGCTAACGTCGCTGTGGAAATGCCCGAGTCGGAAGTCGGCGGAACCCACTACCGCGTGCTGTTCCTCGCCGCGCTGGTGCTACTGATGTTCACTTTCGTGATGAACACTCTGGCCGAGCTGATTCGTCAGCGACTGCGAGTCAAGTACTCAAGCCTGTAAGACATGCCTGCGCAGCAGGCCAACTGATGACTCTCTCCCTCCGGGAGGGGGTGCCCGCAGGGCGGGAGAGGGTAGCGTGAACAGCACGGACCCTCTGCCCCGACCCCTCTCCCGCTTGCGGGAGAGGGGAGGTAAAGAATGATTTCATTCAAGGTGTGATGCCGTGAAACAGAACAACCTGAAGTCCTGGTACAAGAGCGGCGCCCCGGGCGTATGGATGAGTGGTGGCGCGGTTGCCATCGCCATCATCATGACCCTGGGCCTGCTGATGGTCATCGCCACCCGTGGCCTGGGCCACTTCTGGCCGGCCGACGTGATCGAGGCCGACTACCAAGTGCCTGGCCAGGAAGCCCGGGTGATGGCTGGTGAGATCACCCAGATCGAGGAAGTGCCGCGCGCGCGCCTGGCAGCTGCCGGTATGCCGGTGGCCGAGGAAGGCGGCGAGTTCATGACCCGTGAGTTGCTTAAGGTGGGCAACCGTGAACTGTTTGGTGCCGACTTTAGCTGGGTGATCGGCGAATGGCTGAGCAACCCGCGCACTCCTGCCGAGCTGATGGTGGTGGAGCGCCGTGAGTGGGGCAACATGTATGGCTACCTGGTCAACGTCAAAGAGAACGGCCAGATAGTCGCCGAAGGTGAAGCGGCCTGGACCGAACTGCAGAAGCGCATCGAGCGTGTTGATCAGTTGCATGCTCAGTTGTCGCGTCTGGAGAAGAAGGACATTGGCCGGATCAATCACGGCATCGAGCGAATCCGTCTGGAGGGGCGCAAGCTGGAGTTGCAGGGCAAGCTGGATGCCGCTGCCCAGGCCGCCCTGGATCAGCGCCGTGCCGCACTGGATGCCGACTACAAGGTGCTGGAAGCGCAGATTGTCGAGCTCTATCAGCAGTTCAACCGCGACAGCATGACCGTGCGTGTCAGCGACGGCCGCGAGAGCGATATCGTTCTGGGCAAGGTGGTGCGGGCCTTCCGCCCGAATGCCATGGGTACTTTCGACAAGCTCGGTTTCTACGTCATGAAGCTGTGGGAGTTCGTCAGCGACGAGCCGCGTGAAGCCAACACTGAAGGCGGGATCTTCCCGGCGATCTTTGGCACCGTACTGATGGTCATGCTGATGGCGGTGATCGTCACCCCGTTCGGCGTGATCGCTGCGGTCTATCTGCGTGAATACGCGCATCAGGGTCCGCTGACCCGGGTGATCCGCATCGCGGTGAACAACCTGGCCGGCGTACCTTCGATCGTCTACGGCGTGTTTGGCCTGGGCTTCTTCGTCTATGTGCTGGGTGGCTCGATCGACAGCCTGTTCTTCCCCGAGTCCGCGCCGGCGCCGACCTTCGGCACGCCAGGTCTGATGTGGGCCTCGCTGACCTTGGCGATCCTGACCCTGCCGGTGGTCATCGTCGCCACCGAGGAAGGCCTGGCGCGTATTCCGCGTGCAGTGCGCGAAGGTTCGCTGGCGCTCGGCGCGACCAAGGCCGAGACGCTGTGGAAGGTAGTCATCCCGATGGCCAGCCCGGCGATGATGACCGGCCTGATTCTCGCCGTGGCACGTGCCGCTGGCGAGGTGGCGCCGCTGATGCTGGTGGGTGTGGTGAAACTGGCGCCGAGTCTGCCGCTCAACGGCAACTACCCTTACCTGCACCTGGACCAGAAGATCATGCACCTGGGCTTCCACATCTACGACGTCGGCTTCCAGAGCCCCAACGTCGAGGCTGCGCGCCCGCTGGTGTACGCCACGGCGCTGCTGCTGGTGATCGTTATCGCCCTGCTCAACCTGACTGCGGTCTATATCCGTAACCACCTGCGCGAGAAGTACAAGGCGCTGGATCACTAACGCAGCTACGAGTCGCGCGCCGCTGGCGCGCAGCTTGCAGCTTGTAGCTACGAACGGAGTGAGTTTATGCAACACGAAACCCATACCCACGGCATCGATATGGCCGCCCTCGGCCGCGACAAGCAGAGCCTCAGCCTGGCCAACGAGACCACGGCTATCGAAGTACCGGGTCTGAACCTGTATTACGGCGAGAAGCAGGCGCTGTTCGACGTCAAGATGGATATCCCCAAGCAGCGCGTGACTGCCTTCATCGGCCCGTCCGGCTGCGGCAAGTCGACCCTGCTGCGTACCTTCAACCGCATGAACGACCTGGTCGATGGTTGCCGCGTGGAAGGCGAAATCAACATCGACGGGCGCAACATCTACCGCAAGGGCGAGGACGTGGCCGAGCTGCGTCGCCGTGTCGGCATGGTGTTCCAGAAGCCCAACCCCTTCCCCAAGAGCATCTACGAGAACGTGGTGTATGGCCTGCGCATCCAGGGCATCAACAGCAAGCGCGTGCTTGATGAGGCCGTGGAATGGGCCCTGAAGAGCGCGGCGCTGTGGGACGAGGTCAAGGACCGTCTGCACGACTCGGCACTCGGTCTGTCCGGTGGTCAGCAGCAGCGTCTGGTCATCGCCCGTACTGTGGCGGTGCAGCCGGAAGTGCTGCTGCTCGACGAACCCTGCTCGGCGCTCGACCCGATCTCCACGCTGAAGGTCGAAGAGCTGATCTACGAGCTCAAGAGCAAGTACACCATCGTCATCGTTACCCACAACATGCAGCAGGCGGCGCGCGTCTCCGACTACACCGCGTTCATGTACATGGGCAAGCTGATCGAGTTCGGTGATACCGACACGCTGTTCACCAACCCGGCCAAGAAGCAGACCGAGGACTACATCACCGGTCGTTATGGTTGAGCTGATCCCGTAGGGTGCGCTGAGCGCACCAAAGGGCCGGTGCGCACGGCGCACCCTACTTGCAGCTTTCGCGGAGCGAAACATGATCAACAAAGACAACCTTACCCAGCATATCTCCCAGCAGTTCAACGCCGAGCTGGAAGAAGTGCGCAGCCACCTGCTGGCCATGGGCGGCCTGGTGGAAAAGCAGGTCAACGACGCCGTCACCGCGCTGATCGAGGCCGACTCCGGCCTGGCCCAGCAGGTGCGTGAGATCGACGACCAGATCAACCAGATGGAGCGCAACATCGACGAGGAATGCGTGCGCATCCTCGCCCGTCGCCAGCCGGCGGCTTCCGATCTGCGTCTGATCATCAGCATCTCCAAGTCGGTGATCGACCTCGAGCGCATTGGTGACGAATCCACCAAGATCGCCAAGCGCGCCATCCAGCTGTGTGAAGAGGGTGAGTCGCCGCGTGGCTATGTCGAGGTTCGTCATATCGGCGATCAGGTGCGCAAAATGGTGCAGGAGGCGCTGGACGCCTTCGCCCGATTCGATGCGGACCTGGCCCTGTCGGTGGCGCAGTACGACAAGACCGTCGACCGCGAGTACAAGACCGCGCTGCGCGAGCTGGTCACCTACATGATGGAAGATCCGCGTTCGATCTCCCGCGTGCTCAACGTGATCTGGGCGCTGCGCTCGCTGGAGCGCATCGGCGATCATGCGCGCAACATCGCCGAACTGGTGATCTATCTGGTGCGTGGCACCGATGTGCGCCACATCGGCCTGACCCGCATGCGTGAAGAGGTCGAGGGCAAGTCCAACGACTGACGCCTGCTTCGTGCTGACGGCCCGGGACTTCCCGGGCCGTTTCGTTTGCGCGATTTGTTGCGCGTCTGGCGTTTTCCGTTGGCCTTAGGCCACTGGCCATGACTATGCTTACTGCCATTCGTACAGGAGTGGCCGATGAGCAAAGTCAGTGTGCTGGTGGTGGATGACGCGACCTTTATCCGTGATCTGGTCAAGAAAGGGCTGCGCGATAATTTCCCCGGCGTACAGATCGAGGAAGCGATCAATGGCCGCAAGGCCCAGCAGATGTTGAGCCGTCAGGTGGTCGACCTGATCCTCTGCGACTGGGAAATGCCGGAGATGTCCGGCCTCGAACTGCTGACCTGGTGCCGCGAGCAGGACAACCTGAAAACCACGCCCTTCATCATGGTGACCAGCCGTGGCGACAAGGAGAACGTGGTGCAGGCGATCCAGGCCGGTGTTTCCGACTACATCGGCAAGCCATTTTCCAACGAACAGCTGGTGACCAAGGTCAAAAAGGCCCTGCAGCGGGCCGGCAAGCTGCAGGCGCTGATGTCCAGTGCGCCGCCGAAGATGCTGAGCACGGGTGGCTTCGCCAACGACTCGCTGGCCGCACTCACCGGTGGCAAGGCCGAGGTCGTGAAGAGCAGCCCGCCCGCGCCGGCATCTGCCGCCCCTGCTGCGCCGAGTGTCGCCCCTGCCCCGGCCGCCGCAAGCAAGTCGCCGGCCGGTCGTGGTCAGGGGCAGCTGCGTTTACCGGCAGGTAGCATGGCCTGCGTGATCAAGGCGCTGAGCCTCAAGGAGGCACTGCTGGTGGTCAAGCGCACCGAGCAGCTGCCGCAGGTGCTGGAGAGTGCGGTGCTCGACCTGGAACAGGGCGAAGCCGCGGAAACCGCGCGGCTCAATGGCTACCTGCACGCGGTGGCGGCATTCGAACCCAAGCCCGACAGTGAATGGCTGCAACTGACTTTTCGCTTCGTCGACCGCGACCCGCAGAAGCTCGACTACCTGTCGCGGCTGATCGCCCGTGGCACCGCCCAGAAGCATTTCAGCCCCGGTGCCTGAACGGCACGTGCGCGTTGGTTTCATCCGCCCGGCAGCCCGGTAGGGCGGGTGCAACCCACCACAGCGTTTGCAGCGTCGACGGTGGCTACCCGACCGACGGCGGTGAGCCGGTTCACAGCCTGGCGGTCGGTGTCTCGCGCGCACCGGGCCGCGCTGCTAGTCTTGCTAACCCGGATATCAAAAAGCCATAAGATCCGAGTCGTTATGCTAGGGCGTCTGATTATTCTCTGCAGTCTGTTGGCCTTTTGCGGCCAGGCCGCTGCGCTGACCATCTACAAGTACGTCGACAAGAACGGCGTGGTGACCTATAGCGACCAGGCTGCGCCTGGCGCGCAGGTGTTCGTGTTCAACGACCGCATGGTCGAGCGCCTGGACAATCAGGTGAAGCTGGAAACCAAGAAGCACGAAGCCGGTGAGACCCTGCTGATTCGCAATGACCTGTACGCCCCGGTGGAAATCGAACTGAAACTGGAGCAGGTACAGAACGCCGTCGGTGCGCCGGACAAGCCGATTCGCTGGGTGCTGCCACCGCGCAGCAATATCCGCCTGGCCACCCTCGCCCCGCAGGACGCCTCCAAGCCGCTGCGCTACAAGCCCAGGTTGCGCTACGCCCTCGGTGATCCGCGTCTGCAGCCGAGCATCCACCGTTATCCGCTGCCCTGGCGCGGCGGCCCGTTCCGTCAGACCCAGGGTGCCAATGGCACCTACAGCCATTTCACCCCCAAGGGCCGCTATGCGGTGGACATCGCCATGCCCGAGGGCACGCCCATCGTCGCCGCACGCGGTGGTGTGGTGGTGAAGACCGAGAACCGGCAGAGCGGCCGTGGCAACAATCCGGCCGGCAACTTCGTGCGCATCCTGCATGACGACGGCACCATGGGCGTTTACCTGCACCTGATGAAGGGTTCGGTCGCCGTGCGTGAAGGCCAGCGGGTGGAAACCGGCAGCCGCTTGGCGCGTTCCGGCAACACCGGCAACAGCACCGGTCCGCACCTGCATTTCGTGGTGCAGCGCAACGTCGGTCTGGCCGTCGAGTCCATTCCCTTCAACTTCCGTCAGCCGGTCAACAGCCTGCCGAACTTCGCCGTCGGCGGCGAATAGCGCGATAAAGCCTGCCGGCTGCGCGCTCCCCCGAAAATCCCGGCGCAACCCTGTCGCGCTCGCGCATTGCTGGGGTTTCCGTTGTTGCGCAGTACTGCCGGTGCGCATGGCGCACCCTACGGGGATGCGCGCACTTCAGAGGTTCATCGGTACGCGCGGTAATCGGTAGGGTGCACCGCGCCTGCGCCTGCGGTTTGCCATCGACGCGCCGAACGCTCCCTGAGGCATTTCCTTAAGTCACCCCCCTGTGCTGTCGCCTTTGTAATCGGTACGTCCGCCGTCTGCGCGACGCAGGCGGAAGTTGGCCTTCCGCTCGTCGTTGATCAGTGTGCAGGCGGAAAGGATCTTTCACCTGGCGGAATGCCTAGAGCCCTCTAAATCAAGGGTTTCAGCTGTTGGCATCGCTATTGCTATCTCACAGGAAAACGGGTGTCCGACTATGGCTATCGATTCAGATTACGTTCAAAGCATGGCGACCCAACTGGCCCAATACGAAGTTCAGGGCCAGTTGGCCAAGGCCAACCGCAACCAGGCCGCATACCAGGCGCAGCTCGGTGCCCTGACCAGCCTGGATACCGCGCTGAAGGCCTTCAAGACGGCTGCCAGCGGGCTCAAGCTGGCCGGCAGCAGCATGCTGGTCAACAGTGCGAGCTTCAGCCAGGAGGGTTATGCCAGCGCTACGGTGGGCTCCAAGGCCGTGGCCGGCAGTTACGACTTTTTCGTTCAGCAATTGGCCAGCAAGAGCCAGGTTGCCCTGCAAGGGCTGCAGGACGGCGACCTCGGTAGCGGCAGCCTGACCATCGGCCAGGGCGGCGACGCGTTCAATGTCGATCTCGGCGCCGTCGCCACGCTCGACGAACTGGCCGCAGCCATCAACGGTGCGACCGACAACAATGGCGTCAAGGCGACCCTGGTGCGCAGCAATGGCCAGGTCAACCTGGTGCTGACCAGTGAGAAGACCGGCGCCGACCAGGCCATCAGCCTGAGTGCCAGTGGCAATGCTGCGGTCGAAGGGGCGGTGGCCGGCCGGCAGGAGCTGTCGGTCGCCAAGGATGCCATCGTGCGCCTGGGTGGCGAGACCGGTATCGAACTGACCAGCACCAGCAACACCTTCGACAACATCATCGATGGCGTCAGCCTGACCTTCAGCAAGGCGCACAAGAGCGGTGACGCGCCGCTGACCATGGAAATCGGCCAGGACCAGAAAGCCACCAAGGAGAAGACGCAGACCTTCGTCAGCGCCTTCAATGCCCTGATGACCAGTTTCGACTCGCTCACCTCCAGCGGTGGCGAGAGCGGCGGTCGCGGGCCTCTGGCTGGCGATGCCAGCGTGCGCGCCATCGAGACCATGCTCAACCAGTTGGTGCGCAGCCCGTTTGGCGGTGTGAGCCTCACCGAGTTCGGCATCGTCGCCGACCGCAACGGCAAGCTGACCATCGACAACGCCCGCTTCGAGAAGGCCGTGGCAGCCAACCCGGAAGGCTTCGAGAAGCTGTTCACCGACAAGGGCAACCTGCTCGATACCCTGGACAAGAATCTGGCGGTCTACACCAGCAGTGCTGGCGGGCTGCTGAGCAATCGCAAGGACACCCTCAACTCCCAGCTGCGCCGTGTCGATCAGCAGTTCGACACCATCCAGAAGCAATACGACTCCTACTACGCCCGCTATCTCCGTCAGTACACCGGTCTCATGCAGACCATGGCGGCGATGGAACAGACCTACGGAATGTTCTGATGAGTGCCTACAACCTCAACGAAAGTTACGACAGCTACCGCACCGTGGACCTCGAGGCGCGTGCCGCTGCGGCCTCGCCTTACGAACTGGTGCTGGTGCTGTTCGACGGCCTGCTCGATGAGCTGGCGCGTGCCCGTGGTCATATCGAGGCCAAGCGTTACCAGCAGAAGGGCCAATCCCTGGAGAAGTGCCTGAACATCCTCGGCGGCCTCAATGGTGCCCTCGATTACGAGAACGGCGGCGAGTTGGTGCAGGGCCTGGCGCGGCTCTACGACTACTGCATCTATCGCCTCTCCGATGTCAGCGTCAGCCTGTCGCTGGAGGGGTTGGATGAAGTGGTCGGCCTGCTCGGTGTGCTGCGCGAAGGCTGGGAAGGCGTGAATGCAACGCGCAAGTGAACTGCGTGCGCTGCAGCAACTGCACGCGCAGTTGGCGCAGGCGCTGGAGCAGGCTGACTGGACGCGTATCGGTGAGATCGATGGGCTGATCCGCTCCTGCCTGCAGTTGCTGGCCGGGATGCCCGGCCTGAGCGACGAGGTACGCGAGGCCAAGGGGCAGTTGCAGCAGTTGCACGGACAGGCGCGTAGCGCCTGCGCCGAAGAGTGCGAGCGGGTGCGTCGGCTGCTGCTGACGCACCTGGAATACGCCGAAGGGCGCAGCGCATACATGCGCGTCGATCTGTATCAAGGTGGGAGATAAAAGGTGCTGCAACTGATCAATGCCAATGCTCAGGTGAACCTGACGGACGCCGCCGGGCAAACCCTGCCGGCCGGTTTTGCCCAGGCCCTGCGCGCTGGCGGTGAGACGCCGCCGTTCGATCTGCAGATGGCCGTGCAGGGCTTCACCGCCGCCGAGCCAGGGGCAGCGCTGAGTGAAGATGTCACGGCCGTCAAGGTCACCCTCAGCGAAGCGGATGCCGAACAGTGGCTGGCCAGCATGCTGGACCAGCAGGCGGTGCATATCGAGGCGCGTGAAACACCTGAGCAGGTGCTGCATGAACAGGTGCATCAGGACGACTCGGAGCAGGTCGAGCAGGCTGCCGCGTTGCCTGCCGAGCTCCTCGGCCAGGCGCAGATGCAGCCGCAGCCGCAGCCGCGTGAGCAGTCGCCAGCCCAGCCAGCGCATAGCGCAAGTGTTCCAGCGCCCAGCCAGCAATCGCTGTCGTCCCAGGTAGCGGCGCCCGTGCCGCAGGTGGCAGCCGAGATTGCGATACAGACGGCCGCGCCAGCGCTGGCGAGTGAAAGCATCGAGACGAGCGATCTCGAGCGCCTGGCGAGTGCCGGCACGGATGCAGATAAAGCGATTCCCGGCCCCGCGACTTCCTCTGCGGCGCCTGCTACGCCACTGACTGCCGAGCGCCCGCTCAAGCTGCATGCGCCACAGACACAGTGGGGCGAGCAGATGCTGGCCAGCTTGCGCGAGCATGTAGAGCTGCAGATCAATCAGCGCATACAGAACGCCACCATCCGCCTCGACCCGCCGGAGTTGGGCAGCCTGGAAATTTTCCTCAGCCATGAGTCCGGCCGCCTCAGTGTGCAGCTCTCGGCTGCCAACGCCGATGTCGCCCGCCTGTTGCAGCAGACCAGCGAGCGTCTGCGTCAGGAACTGGTCGGGCAGAACTTCGTGCAGGTCAACGTGCAGGTCTCCGCCGATGCTCAGGGCGGTCGCCAGCAAGGCCAGCCACGCCAGGCCTGGCAGGGCGAAGAGCCGGTGCAGGCCGCCAGCCTCATCACGCCGACCAGCGAGCGCGGCAACCCGAATTCCACCAGCGACGTGCTGGTCACCGTTTAACCCTTTGCAAGTGGATCGAGAATCAACCATGACCATGCCGCGCATCATCCTGCTGCTGCTTATCTTCAACACCCTGGTGGTGATCGGCGGCACCGTCTTCAACTACGCGACGCTGCGTTCGATGCAGTCGGGCCAGCCAGTGCTCGGCCTGCCTGCCGGCGGCGCTGAGGCGGAGGAGGCGACCAGCGAATACCGCTTCTTCCCCATCGAGAAGGTCATCGTCAGCCTGAAGGGCGAAAACCGTGAGCATTACTTCGTGCTCGACCTGGTGTTGCAGGCCGACCTCGAAACCGACCCGAAGAAGCTCGAGCAGATCGACCCGATGGTGCGCAATTCGGTGGTCGCCCACCTGTCTGCCATGACCTTCGAGACGCTGCGCGGCATGCCCATTCCAGAGCTGCAGGGCACGCTGGAAAGCGCGCTGTTCGATGACTTCGCCAGCAAGAAGCTGGCGATGCCGTTCGCCAATGTGCTGGTCAGCAAACTGATCGTCCAGTAGGTACCGTCGCCATGAACGCCAACTGCGCCATTGACTATCGCTACGCTGCCGAACAGGGCGGAGCTGCGCTGTTCGCCCCAGGGGCCGAGCAGAAGTGGTTGTTGCAGTACCTGCCGCTGGTCAAGCGCATCGTCAGTCAGCTGGCGTTGCAGGCCAATCAGGTGCTCGACCGCGAAGACATGGAGCAGATCGGCCTGATGGGGCTGCTCGAATGCCTGCGCCGCTATGGCACCCCGGATGAGCAGTTCGGTCGCTTCGCCGCGCTGCGCATCCGTGGCGCGATTCTCGACGAGCTGCGCCGCCAGGACTGGCGCCCACGCCAGGTGCGCCAGCAGACCCACAGGATCCGCGACGCCATTCGCCAGTTGGCGCGGCAACTGGGTCGTGTGCCGCAGGAGGAAGAGATCCTCCAGGCGGCCGGGATCAGTAGCAAGGATTACCAGGAGTTTCTCCAGGCCGATGCCTGTGAGGCCATCGAAAGCCTCGATGAGTTGCTGCAGAACGGTCACGAGGGCTTCGCCTGTGGCAGCAGTGCGGTCGAGGACCGCGTGCTCAAGGAGCGCCTGCTGACTCAGGCGCTGAGCCAGCTCAGCGAACGCGAACGACTGGTGCTGACCCTTTACTACCAACATGAGCTGAGCCTCAAGGAAATCGCCCTGGTGCTGGAGCTGAGCGACGCGCGCGTCTGCCAGTTGAGCAAGCAGGCGATCGCCAAGGCCAGTCGCTACCTGAACGAGAGAGGCTAGGGTGCAGAAGTTATTAGGTGCATTGATCATCGTCGCCTGCGTGCTCGGTGGCTACGTCATGGCCCATGGTGAGTTGGCCATGCTGTGGCAGCCGGCCGAGGTGATCATCATCGTCGGGGCGGGCTTTGGTGCTCTGGTGGTGGCCAACCCCAAGGACGTGCTGATCGAGATGCTGCATCAGATCAAAGGCGTGTTCGTTTACAAGAAACGCGGCGAGGAATTTCAGCGCCAGCTGTTGATGCTGCTCTATGAGTTGCTGGAGATGGTCGATGTCGGTGGCCTCAAGGTGCTCGACGCGCATATCGAGGAGCCCGAGCAGAGCGAGCTGTTCGCCAAGTACCCGCTGATCCGTCAGGAGAAGAACCTGATGGCTTTCATCGCCGACAACTTCCGGCTGATGGCCATGGGCAAGATCAGCGCCCACGAACTCGAAGGCTTCCTCGAGCAGGAACTGGAGGCCATGGAACACGTGCTGATGCAGCCGTCGCGCTCGCTGCACAAGATCGGTGAGGCGATGCCGGGTTTCGGCATCCTCGCGGCGATCCTCGGCATCGTCATCACTATGGGTAACATCGGTGGTTCGGTGGCCGAGATCGGCGCCCATGTCGCCGCCGCACTGGTGGGCACTTTCCTCGGCATCTTCATGTGCTATTGCGTGATGGACCCGCTGTCCAGCGCCATGGGCCAGTGCATCAAGACCGAGATGTCGGCACTCGAATGCGTGCGCACCACCCTGGTCGCGCACGTCGCCGGCAAACCCACGCTGCTGGCGGTGGACGCCGGACGCAAGCTGATCGAGCAGGACGTCAAACCGGCATTCAAACAGCTCGAGATCTGGGTCAACCGTTACGAAGATGAAAGGGACGCGGCATGAAACCGCGTGCCGGTGAAGGCCATGAAATCATTATCAAGCGTCGTAGCAAGAAGGGTGGCCACGACGGGCATGGCGGTGCCTGGAAGGTAGCCTTCGCCGACTTCACCATGGCCATGATGGCGCTGTTCATGGTGCTGTGGATCATCCAGCCGCAGACCCAGGACGCCAGCCGCGCCAATGCCGACATGCTGAACAATCCGCTGGTCGATGGCGGTGCCGGCATCTTCGATGGCACCAGCACCACGCCGCTGGACCTCGATGGTGTGCCGGTGCAGGTCAGCCCGCGCCAGGATCGGGAAAACCAGGCTCGCACCCCCGAGGAAGATCCCGGCGCGGAGCTGGGCGATGGCCAGCCGGGGCCAGCCCGCCGGCCGCACTATGCCGAGTCGCAGCAGATGCAGGATCTGGCCAAGCTGATGGAGGCGCTGGCGCTGCAGCTGGATGCCGAGGCCAACATCGAAGTGCAGGTGGTGCCGCAGGGCCTGCGCATCCTGATCAAGGACGATGCCCAGCGTTTCATGTTCAGCCGTGGCAGTGCGCGACTGGACCCGCATTTCGCCAGGCTGCTCGAGCGCCTGGCCGCCATTCTGGTCAAGGTCGACAATCACCTGATCATCAGCGGCCACACCGATGCCACCCCTTATCGTGGTGTCGTCGGTGGCTACAACAACTGGAACCTGTCCGGCGACCGCGCACTGCGCGCGCGCAACGTGATGGTCGAGGCCGGTCTGTCGCCCAGCGCCGTACTGCAGGTCACCGCTCAGGCGGATGGCATGCCCTTGTTGCCGAATGACCCGGAGAACGGTGCCAATCGACGTATCGAGCTGCTGTTGCTGACCAGTCAGGCCGAAGGCCTGTACCGCGAGTTGTTCGGCGAGGCCCAGGTGCGTGTGGAGTACCGCGCCGAGGGGGCGCAGCTCAGTGCGCCGGACTCGTGATGTGGGTCGTTGGGAGTTTACAGACGCTGCGTGCGGCAGTAGACCTGTCGAGTCTCCAGCGCATAGAGGCAGCCATCGAGGCGGGTCAGGCGAATGGTCGAACCCTTGTGTCGGCCGTAGAGCAGGTTGAACACCAGTTCGTCGTCGACTTCGCTGGCCAGGCCGGTGACCTGGCCGTCTTCGACGCGCAGCCGGTAATTGCCGAGGAAGCCGTACTCCACGACCCCCGAGGTCTCCAGGATGCTGTCGCCCTGCCGGGTCATGGCATAGAAACGACCATGGTTGACCTGCAGGCTGTGGCTGATCTCCAGGACCTGACCGTTGCTCAGATGAACCTGCCCGCTGGACTGGTAACGGCCGTCGAGCTCGGCGCTGGAAATGAAATTCAGCCACAGCACGAGCATGCCGAGCAGCATCGCCAGGGCCGTGGCGAGCATGGTCAGCAACCAGCCGCCGCTGATGCCGCACTGTTTGCTCTGGCTCATGGCAGGCACCTGCTCAGTTGGGCATCGGCCACCTGATCCAGCTGGCTTTCGTGCAACATCAGCGAGCGTGCACCACCATTGACCTGCAGGCACAGCAGTTCATAGAAACCGCCACGCAGGCTCAGTACCAGATTGGCCGGTTTGCTGGCCAGTACCGTAAGCCTGCTGGTCAGGCCGTGAGTCTGCAGAATCAGTTGCTGCAGTTTGTGCGGATCCTGATCGATGTAGCGTACCTGCAGTGAGCCCAGGTTCATTTCGCTGCTGTGCAGGTCTTCGGGCTGGCTGATCGTGTACAGCGCCGTGAACAAGGCGATACCGACGATGCTGAACAGGCTCAGCAGCATCAGCCAGGATGCCCGCTGACGGCTGTGGCGGCGCAGAAAGGCTGGCGGCGGCGCCGGCGTATCGAGGTTTTCGCTGACTGCGCCGATGTCGTCGATGCTCGGCGGATAGACCAGATAGTTGGGGTTCAGCAGATAGCCGCGGCGCGGCAGGGTCTGGATGATCTCGCGGCTCTTTTCGTCGCCCAGCACCTGGCGCAGGGTGTAGATCTGCTGGTTGAGGCTGCCCTGGCCGACAATCCGATCGGCCCAGGCGTGGCTCATCAGTTCCTCGCGCGCAACCACTTCGCCGGGCTCCTGCAGCAAACGCTCGAGCAGGCGGCTGCCGGAGTAGCCAAGATCGATCTTTTCTTCGATGCCGCTCTTTACCAGGGTCAGCTGATACAGCGCCGGGTAGAAGTGCGCGTAACAATCGCTGCGCCCGGTCCTGATGATCAGACACGTAATGTTGCTTTCCGGCTCGGCTAGCGGCGTTTCGGGGCTGGTGTTCATGCGGTCCTTGAGGCGAGCGGCAATTCCATGCGGGAAATTTCCCGACGATAGACGGTCAGCATTCTGGCGCCAGGGGAATGCACTGGCAAGTCTTGTGCCAGCTGCTTGTTGCTGGAGGCAGGTTGCCGTTCGCTGGGGGCGATCACTCAATACTAGCCAGTCTGCGGGTGAAGTCGACGATATCGCCGAGATTCGCCGAAGCCGTATCGATCATGTCTCGGTTTGATGACAGTTGATCAATGTTCCTGATAGGGCGGGATGGGGCGCAACGAGAAACGCCCCGCGGGTGCGAGGCGTTGGGGGATCGGCGCAATCCTTTGCGCCTGGATGACGCGGTATCAGCCCAGCAGGGACATGACCATGCCCGGCATCTGGCCGGCTTGCTTGAGCATGGAGATGCCCGACTGCATCAGCATGGAGTTCTTGCTCATGTTGGCGCTTTCCTTGGCGAAGTCGGCATCCATGATGCGACCCTTGGCCATGTCGGTGTTGTCCTTCATGTTGGCCAGGTTGTTGGCGGTGTGGTTCAGGCGGTTGATGTTGGCACCGAAGGCGGCACGCATGGCGCCAATGTCGTCCAGAGCGGTGTTGATGGTATCGATCATGGTGTTGGCGCCAGCGGCGGTGGCGATTTCGGTACCGGCAGTGCCTGGGGTGGTGTAGTTGCTGGACAGGCCGTCCAGGGCAGTACCCAGGGCAGCGGACTGAGTCGTGGCGTCCAGTTCCAGGGTTTCGGCAGTGGTGGCGCCGATCTGGAAGGTCACGGCGGCGGCACCGAACTTGCCGGTAGCACCGTCAAGACCGAACAGGGCGTCGCCAGCGTAGCTGGTGTTGGTCATGATGTTGGCCAGTTCTTTACCCAGCTCGTCGTATTCGGCTTGCAGGGCGTCACGGTCAGCCTGGGCGTTGGTGCCGTTGGAGGACTGGGTGGCGAGGTCTTTCATGCGCTGAACGATATCGGTCATTTCGCTGAAGGCGCCTTCGGCGGTCTGCAGCAGCGATACTGCGTCGCTGGTGTTGCGCATGGCCACGTCCATGCCGCGCGACTGGGCGTTCAGACGGGTAGCGATCTGCAGGCCGGCGGCGTCGTCGGCAGCGGAGTTGATGCGCAGGCCAGTGCCCAGACGCTGCTGGTTGGTGCTCAGGGCGTTGTTGGTCTTGCCCAGGTTGGTCTGGGTGATCAGCGAGGAGTAGTTGGTATGAATCGACAGAGCCATGATGATAATTCCTTCAGTTGAGTGAAGCTGGCTGTGATTGCCTGCTGTAAGTGAAGGGCGACCGGCTTATGGCGCTGATTAAATGGCGCTGAGGATTTTTTTGCACCTGCGGCGCTGGTACGGGCTGTCCTGCGTAGGGTGCGCTGGCGACTCGTGGTGCGCGCGGCGCACCCTACGGGTCGTCGCGGCAAACGAAAACGGCGACCCGAGGGTCGCCGTTTTGTGAAAACCAGGCGTGATCAGCCGATTTCGATCATCTCGAAATCCATCTTGCCGACGCCGCAGTCAGGGCATAGCCAGTCTTCCGGCACGTCTTCCCAGCGGGTGCCGGGAGCGATGCCGTCATCCGGCCAGCCCTGGCTCTCGTCGTAAATCAGTCCACAGACCACGCATTGCCACTTCTTCATATAACCCTCAGGCGTATCTCACGGTAGTGCGCGATGAACGCTACCGTAATTGCACCGATGCGCCAAGCGGACCGGCGACGATCGTCGTCCGCCAGCGGCCAACCAAAGGCGGGTCGTGCAGTGCACGACCCGCCAGAAGTCAGCGACTGCTCATCAGTGGATCGGTCAGCGCCATGCCGTACATCGCCACCAGCGCGATCACGCCGGCCATGGCGAGATAGTAGAGCGTCGGCAGGATGGTCTTGCGCAGGGTGATGCCTTCGCGTCCGAGTAGGCCAACGGTTGCCGATGCCGCCACCACGTTGTGGATGGCGATCATGTTGCCCGCCGCTGCACCGACCGACTGCACCGCCACCATCATCGCCCCGGATACGCCGATCAGCTCCGCCGCGTTGAGCTGGAACTGCGACAGCATCAGGTTGGACACGGTGTTGGAGCCGGCGATGAAGGCGCCCAGTGCGCCGACCGCCGGCGCGAAGAACGGATACACGCCGCCGACGCTGTCGGCCACCAGTTGTGCCATGGCCACGGGCATCGACATCAGGTCGCTGCCGTTGACGCCCGAGTTGATCAGGATACGCACCATGGGAATGGTGAAGATCAGCACGAAGCCGGCACCGAGCAGGGTCTTGCTCGACTCGCCCACTGCCGCCTTGAGCTCGGAAAAGCGCATGCGGTGCAGGAAGAAGGTCACCAGCACCACCATGCAGAGGATGCCACCCGGCAGGAAAAGCGGCTCGATGGTGCCGGATACGCCGGTTTCACCGAGGATATCCTTCCAGCCGAAACTCAGGCTCATCAGGGCTGCCTTGACCTCAGGGAAGGTACGCGAGATCACCAGGAACACGGCGAGCAACAGGTAGGGTGCCCAGGCCATGGGGACGGAGATCGGCGCCTTGCCGGCCACCTCGTCGAGCTTCATCTCGATCTTGCCCATCCAGTCGGACGGCCAGTCCTTTGGATCAGCGAAGTCCCAGCTGTCCTTCGGCAGCAGGAAGCCGGCCTTGGCGGCCGGCACCACGATGGCCAGGCCGACCAGGGCGCCGATCATCGAGGGGAATTCCGGGCCGAGGAACACGCCGGCGGCCATGTACGGCAGGGAGAAGGCGAAGGCGGTGAAGATGGCGAACGGTGCGATGGCCAGGCCTTCCTTCCAGCTCCGATTCTTGCCGAAGAAGCGCGTCATGATCATCACCATGATCAGCGGCATCAGCAGACCGATCAGGCCGTGGGTGATGGCCACGCGCGAGTAGATCAGGTGGAAGAAGGTTTCCCAGCTGCTGCCGCTGGCCACCAGTTGTTCGGTGATGCCGGTTCTGTCCAGACCGGCGCCGACGCCCACCAGGATCGGCGTACCCACCGCACCGAAGGACACCGGTGTGGACTGCACCATCATCCCCAGCACCACCGCGGCCAGTGCCGGGAAGCCCAGGGCTACCAGCAGCGGTGCGGCCACGGCAGCCGGGGTGCCGAAACCGGAGGCACCCTCGATGAAGCAGCCGAACAGCCAGGCGACGATCAGCGCCTGCACGCGGCGATCCGGACTGACATTGGAGAAGCCCCGGCGGATCGCCGCGATACCTCCCGAGTGCTTGAGGGTGTTCAGCAGCAGGATCGCGCCGAAGATGATCCACAGGATCGAGGCCGTGAGAATCAGCCCCTGCAGGCTGGAGGCGATGACCCGGTTGAGGGACATGTCCCAGGCCAGCAGGCCGATCAGGGCGGTGAGGACGAACACCAGCGGCATCGCGTACTTGGCCGGCCAGCGAAAGCCGATCAACAGCACACCCGCCAGCACCAGCGGCACGAAGGCCAGGATGGACAGCAGCGTTTGACTCATGGGTTGGTTCCTTCTTTTTCTTGTGAACCACAAATTTCCGGGGACACCCGGCGCCACGCATCTGGAAGGGCCGGGCACCACGGCACCGACCTTTCCGCGAGCCACGAAGACAGGGATCACCCATCGTCGCGCTCATGCTCGAAAGCCCCGACGGTCAGAAACCGTCAGGGCTTGTTACTGCTCAGTGGGAGGGGCTTTCGGCTCTGGCATCCTGCTTCGCTCTACCTCCTGCATCCAGGCAGTCGTAGCCGCGACAAGGAAACTACAAACAGCTCGCGGCTGAGGCCCCTCACACAGTCATTCAAACCTCCTCTTTGAAACGCAAACGCCAGGCGTGCAGCAGCGGCTCGGTGTAGCCGGACGGCTGCTCGCGGCCCTTGAACACCAGATCACTGGCGGCGCGGAAGGCATGGGATTGCTCGAAGTTCGGTGCCATCGGGCGGTAGGCCGGATCGCCGGCATTCTGCCCGTCCACCACCTGCGCCATGCGCTGCAGCGTCTCGCGGACCTGGGCCTCGCTGACCACGCCGTGGTGCAACCAGTTGGCGATGTGCTGGGCGGAGATCCGCAATGTGGCGCGGTCTTCCATCAGGCCGACGTTGTGGATGTCCGGCACCTTGGAACAGCCGACGCCTTGCTCGACCCAGCGCACCACGTAACCGAGGATGCCCTGGCAGTTGTTGTCCAGTTCCTGCTGGATATCGCTGGCGCTCCAGGGCCGTTCGGCACTGACCGGTACGCTGAGCAGGTCGCCCAGCAGGCTGTCGCGCTGGCTGGCCAGGTCGATCAGCTCCAGCTCGCTCTGCACCGCCTGCACGTCGACCTGGTGGTAGTGCAGGGCGTGCAGCACGGCGGCGGTCGGCGACGGCACCCAGGCGGTGTTGGCGCCGGCCTTCGGGTGGCCGATCTTCTGTTCGAGCATGGCCGCCATCAGGTCCGGCATGGCCCACATGCCTTTGCCGATCTGCGCTTTGCCACGCAGGCCGCAGGCCAGGCCGACCAGCACGTTGTTGCGCTCGTAGGCCTGGATCCAGGCGCTGGACTTCATGTCGCCCTTGCGCAGCATGGCGCCGGCTTCCATGGCGGTGTGCATCTCGTCACCGGTGCGGTCGAGAAAGCCGGTGTTGATGAAGGCCACGCGCGCGCTGGCGGCCTCGATGCAGGCCTTGAGGTTGACGCTGGTGCGCCGCTCCTCGTCCATGATGCCCATCTTCAGGGTGTTGGCCGCCATGCCCAGCAGCTGTTCGACGCGACCGAACAGCTCGTTGGCGAAGGCCACTTCGAACGGGCCGTGCATCTTCGGCTTGACGATATAGACGCTGCCGGTGCGCGAGTTGCCACGACGCTTGAGGTCATGCAGGGCGATCAGGCTGGTGACCACGGCATCGAGAATGCCTTCGGGAATCTCATGGCCTTCGCCATCGATGATGGCCGGGTTGCTCATCAGGTGGCCGACGTTGCGCACGAACAGCAGCGAGCGACCGTGCAGGGTCAGTTCGCTGCCGTCGGCGCCGGTGTAAGTGCGATCCGGGTTGAGGCGGCGGGTGATGCGCTTGCCGCCCTTGTCCAGTTCCTCGGCCAGGTCACCTTTCATCAGGCCCAGCCAGTTGCGGTAGATCACCACCTTGTCAGCGGCGTCGACGGCGGCCACCGAATCCTCGCAGTCCATGATGGTCGACAACGCCGCTTCCATCAGCACGTCCTTGACCCCGGCGGCGTCAGTGCGGCCGATAGGGCTGCCCGCGTCGATCTGGATCTCGAAGTGCAGGCCGTTGTTCTTCAGCAGCACCGCGCTCGGTGCGGCGGCATCGCCCAGGAAGCCGACGAATTTCTCTGGCTGTGCCAGGGAGGTCTGCGCGCCGCTGCTCAGGGTCACCTGCAACTGGCCGGCGACTACGGCATAGGCGCTGGCGTCGGCGTGCGAGCCCTTGGCCAGCGGCGCCGCCTGATCGAGGAAGGCGCGGGCGAAGGCGATCACCTTGGCGCCGCGTACTTCGTTGTAGCCCGGCCCTTTGCTGGCGCCATCAGCCTCACTGATCGCGTCGGTGCCATACAGCGCGTCGTACAGCGAGCCCCAGCGAGCGTTGGCGGCGTTCAGTGCGTAACGGGCATTCATCACCGGCACCACCAGTTGCGGGCCGGCCTGGGTGGCGATCTCGCTGTCGACCTTGGCGGTGGTCGCCTTGACCTTCTCCGGCTGTGGCAGCAGATAGCCGATGGTGCCGAGGAAGGCGCGGTAGGCGTTCATGTCGCGGATCGGGCCGGGGTTGGCGCGATGCCAGGCATCCAGCTCGGTCTGCAGGCGGTCGCGCTCGGCCAGCAGCGCACGGTTGCGTGGCGCCAGATCGTGCACCAGCGCGTCGAAACCGTTCCAGAAGGCCGCAGCCTCGATACCGCTGCCGGGCAGCACTTCGTGTTCGATGAACTGCTTGAGCTCGGCGGCTACCTGCAGGCGCTGACATTGCACGCGTTCGGTCATGTTTCTGTTCTCCTGTCTATTCGCTCCCCTCTCCCATTGGGAGAGGGGCTGGGGGTGAGGGGTTATGGCGGTGCGCTGCAAATGCCCCTCATCCGGTATTTCGTGCCACCTTCTCCCGGAGGGAGAAGGGCATCAGTTGGCGGCTGCGTTGCAAAAAACCTCATCTGGTACTTCGTGGCAGCTTCCCCCTTGGGGGAGAAGGGCATCGGTTGGCGGCTGCGTTGCAAAAAAACCTCATCTGGTACTTCGTGGCAGCTTCTCCCTTGGGGGAGAAGGGCATCGGTTGGCGGCTGCGTTGCCAAAGCCCCCTCATCCGGCACTTCGTGCCACCTTCTCCCAGAGGGAGAAGGGCATCAGTTGGCGGCTGCGCCGCATGTTTAAAGGGCCGCAATACCTGCTTTGGCCACCTGCGCGTCCTGCTCGGCCTTGACCCCGGACACGCCCACGGCACCCACCACCTGGCCGTCCACCAGCACCGGCACGCCACCTTCCAATGAAGTAATCAGCGGCGCGCTGAGGAAGGCGCTGCGCCCGCTATTGACCATGTCCTCGTACCCCTTGGTTTCACGGCGGCCGAGGGCGGCGCTGCGCGCTTTCTCGGTGGCGATGTAGGCGCCGATCGGCGCGCAGCCGTCGAGACGTTCCAGGGCCAGCGGGTGGCCGCCGTCATCGACCACGGCGATGGCCACGGCCCAGCCCTGTTGCTGCGCTTCGCTGCGGGCCGCCTGGAGGATCTGGGCAACTTCGGTCTGGCTGAGTACGGCTTTGTGTTGCATGGCATACCTCGTATTCGTGGTTTCGTAGCCCGGATGCAATCCGGGATTTACGGCGTTCGTTGTCCCGGATTTCATCCGGGCTACGGCGATCAGTGCATGGCCTCCTCGACTATCTCGATCCAGTGCCTAACCGGAGTACGTCCGGCACCGTCCAGATGGGTCTGGCAGCCGATATTGGCGGTGACGATGGCGTCGGGTTTGCCGCTTTCCAGGGCGTTCAGCTTGTTGTCGCGCAACTGCCGCGACAGCTCGGGCTGGGTCAGCGAATAGGTGCCGGCCGAGCCGCAGCACAGGTGGCCATCCGGCACGGCGGTCAGGCCGAAACCGAGGCGCGTCAGCACGCCTTCCACTGCGCCGCCGAGCTTCTGCGCATGCTGCAGGGTGCAGGGGCAATGGAAGGCCAGGCGCTGCTCGGCGCGTACCTGCAGCTTCTCCAGCGCCTCGCTTTGCAGCACCTCGACCAGATCCTTGGCCAATGCGCTGACCCGCGCCGCCTTGGCGGCATAGGCCGGATCGCTGACGAGCAGATGGCCGTAGTCCTTGACGAAGGCGCCGCAGCCGCTGGCGGTCTGCACGATGGCTTCGGCGCCGGCCTCGATGGCCGGCCACCAGGCATCGATGTTCTGCCGCGCACGTTGCAGGCCAGCTTCCTGGGCGTTGAGGTGATAGTCCACGGCGCCGCAGCAACCCGCTTCGCGAATCGGCGTGACGCTGATGCCGAGGCGATCCAGCACGCGCGCGGTGGCGGCGTTGGTGTTGGGCGACAGCCCCGGCTGCACGCAGCCTTCGAGCATCAACACGCGGCGCGTGTGCTGTTGCGTCGGGCGTGGCTTGGCTGGGCGAATCTCGCGCGGCAGCTTGGCCTTGAGCGCGGCCGGCAGCAGCGGGCGCAGGGCCAGGCCGGTCTGGGTCAGCGTCCTGAACAGTGCCGGTCGCGGCACCACGGCGCGCAGGCCCTGACGCAGCAGGCGTTCGTTCAGCGGCCTGGGCACCGCCTGCTCGACCACTTCGCGCCCGATATCCAGCAGGTTGTGGTACTGCACACCGGACGGGCAGGTGGTTTCGCAGTTGCGGCAGGTCAGGCAGCGATCCAGATGCTGCTGGGTCTTGGCCGTGACTTCGTTGCCCTCGAGCATCTGCTTGATCAGATAGATGCGCCCGCGTGGGCCGTCCAGCTCGTCGCCGAGCAACTGATAGGTCGGGCAGGTGGCGTTGCAGAAGCCGCAATGCACGCAGGAGCGCAGGATGCGTTCAGCTTCCTCGGCGCGCGGCAGGCGTTTGGCCTGTTCACTCAAATTGGTCTGCACGTCTTATACCTCGGCGTACATGCGGCCAGGGTTGAAAATACCCTGGGGGTCGAGCTGGTTCTTCAACTGGCGCTGGTAGCGCAGCAGCGGTGCAGCCAGCGGCTGGAAAGGTTGCGCCTGGCCGGCGGCGAAACAGGTGGCATGGCCGCCGAGTTTGGCCGTCACGCGCTGGATCAGCTCGCCATCGGCGTCCGTCTTCAGCCAGCGCTGCGCGCCGCCCCAGTCGATTATCTGGCGACCGGGCAGGTCGAGCAGACCACTGTTGGCCGGTAGCGACAGGCGCCAGAGCGTGCCGCTGACGCTGAAGAACGGCAGGCGCTGTTCGCGCAGCTGATGCCAGTAGGCGTTGTCGATCTCTTCACCACCGAGGCGTTGGCGCGCGGCCTGTACCGAGCCTTCGCCACCTTCCAGGCGCAGGTGCAGCGCCGCGCCGTCGTGGCTGGCCGCGCTGATCGGCAGCGGCTGCTGGCCCCACTCGGCGAGCTTGTTCAGCGCATGCAGGGCGTCCACTTCCAGGCGCAGGCTGAGCACCTGGCGCGGCTTGGGCAGCACCTTGAGCGACACTTCGGCGAGCAGGCCGAGGCAGCCGAAGCTGCCGGCCATCAGGCGCGACAGATCGTAGCCGGCGACGTTCTTCATCACCTCGCCGCCGAAGCGCAGCAGCTTGCCCTGGCCGGAGATCACACGGGTGCCGAGCACCTGGTCGCGCACCGATCCGGCCCAGGGCCGGCGCGGGCCGGACAGCCCCGCAGCGACCATGCCACCGAGGGTGGCGCCATCGCCCAGATGCGGCGGCTCGCACGGCAGCATCTGGTCGTTGGCCTCCAGCGCCGCCTCGATTTCGGTGAGTGGCGTGCCGGCGCGAGCGGTGAGTACCAGCTCGGTAGGGTCGTAGCTGACGATGCCACGGTGCAGGCGGGTATCCAGCACCTCGCCGCTGGTGGCGCGGCCCAGGTGGGCCTTGCTGCCGCTGCCCTGGATGCGCAGCGGCGTGGCGCTGTTGAGCGCGTGGTTGACCTGTTCCAGCAACGCGGCGCTGGCGTCGAAATCATGCGACATCAGAAACGCTCCAGTTCCGGGAAGGGCAGTTGGCCGTGGTGCACGTGCATGGCGCCGAACTCGGCGCAGCGGTGCAGGGTGGGAATGTTCTTGCCCGGGTTGAGCAGGCCGCTCGGGTCGAACGCCGCCTTCACTGCGTGGAACAGGGTGATTTCGTCGCTGTTGAACTGCGCGCACATCTGGTTGATCTTCTCGCGGCCGACGCCGTGCTCGCCGGTGATGCTGCCGCCGACCTTGACGCAGAGTTCGAGGATCTTGCCGCCGATGGCCTCGGCGCGCTCCAGCTCGCCAGGCACGTTGGCATCGAAAAGAATCAACGGGTGCATGTTGCCGTCGCCGGCATGGAACACGTTGGCCACGCGCAGGCCGTACTCTTCGGACAGCTCGGCGATGCCGCGCAGCACACCAGGCAGCTCGCGGCGCGGGATGGTGCCGTCCATGCAGTAGTAATCGGGCGAGATGCGCCCGACCGCCGGGAAGGCGTTCTTGCGCCCGGCCCAGAATTTCACTCGCTCGGCCTCGTCGCGGGCCAGGCGCACTTCGGTGGCGCCGGCCTTTTCCAGCACCTCACGCACCCGCTCGCAGTCGTCGGCCACGTCGGCTTCCACGCCGTCCAGTTCGCACAGCAGGATGGCTTCGGCCTCTACCGGGTAGCCGGCGTGGATGAAGTCCTCGGCGGCGCGGATGGCCAGGTTGTCCATCATCTCCAGGCCACCAGGAATGATGCCGGCAGCGATGATGTCACCGACCGCGCGCCCGGCCTTTTCCACCGAGTCGAAGGCCGCCAGCAGCACCTTGGCCACCTGCGGCTTGGGCAGCAGCTTGACGGTGACCTCGGTGACGATGCCGAGCATGCCCTCGGAGCCGGTGAACAGCGCCAGCAGGTCGAAACCGGGGGCGTCCAGAGCTTCGCTGCCGAGGGTCATGAACTCGCCCTCGACGGTGAGGATGTCGACCTTGAGCAGGTTGTGCACGGTCAGGCCGTACTTCAGGCAGTGCACGCCGCCGGCATTCTCGGCGACGTTGCCGCCGATGGAACAGGCGATCTGCGAGGACGGGTCGGGGGCGTAATACAGGTCGAAGGGCGCGGCGGCCTGGGAAATCGCCAGGTTGCGTACGCCGGGCTGGACCCGGGCGAAGCGACCTTCGCGGTTGATCTCGAGAATCTGGTTGAAGCGCGCCATCACCAGCAGGATGCCCTTTTCCAGCGGCAGTGCGCCGCCGGACAGGCCGGTACCGGCGCCGCGCGCCACCACCGGCACGCCACGGGCGTGGCAGAGCTTGAGTAACTGCTGCACCTGCTCGATGCGCTCGGGCAGCACTACCAGCATCGGCGTGGTGCGGTAGGCGGACAGGCCGTCGCACTCGTAGGGCTTGAGGTCTTCCTGGGTGTGCAGGATGTCGAGGTCGGGCAGGCGCTGGCGCAACTCCGCCAGCAGGGCGGCCTTGTCGACCGTGGGTAGCGCGCCGTCGACGCGCTCGTCGTACAGAATGCTCATGGCAGGCTCAATCGTGGACGTTGTTGTTATTGGCGGTCATGCCGCGACCTTGGGCCGCATGTTTAGGCCGCCAGCATTTTTACGTCCATCCTCTTTGATGCTGGTAGGACCAGTTTCTTTCGTCAGGCTTTCACCATGGATGGGGCTAAGGTCTTATCCGGCGTGGCTTGCCTGTCGGCATCCACAGGGTCTAAGGTGGTCCTTAAAAATTGGTACGACCAGTTCTGCGGAGGTGGCGAATGGACGGGCAACAAGGCGTCGCACGGCGACAGGTCAGCGATGTGGTGGCCGAGCGTATCGAGCGGTTGATCGTGGACGGTGTGCTCAAGGTGGGGCAGCCACTGCCGTCGGAGCGGCGCCTGTGCGAGAAACTGGGTATCTCCCGTTCGGCGCTGCGTGAAGGGCTCAAGGTGCTGCGCGGTCGCGGCATCATCGACACCGCTCAGGGCCGTGATTCGCGGGTGGCCAAGCTCAGCGGCGAGCGCGACGCCAGCCCGCTGATGCACCTGTTCAACTCGCAACCGCGCACTCTGTACGACCTGCTGGAGGTGCGCGGTCTGCTCGAAGGCGAGTCGGCGCGCCTGGCGGCGCTGCGTGGCACCGAGGCGGATTTCGTCCTGCTGACCCGGCGTTACGAAGAGATGCTGGCGGCCCATGCGCAGGAAAATCCGGTCGACCCGCGCGAACATGCGCGTCTCGACCACGCCTTCCACCTGGCCATCTGCGAGGCCTCGCACAACCCGGTGCTGGTGCACACCCTGCAGTCGCTGACCGACCTGATGCTCAGCACCGTGTTCGCCTCGGTGAACAACCTTTACCACCGCCCGGCGCAGAAGCGGCAGATCGACCGTCAGCATTCGCGGCTGTACCACGCGGTGATCGAGCGCTTGCCGGAACAGGCCCAGCGCGCCGCGCGCGACCACATCAACAGCATCCGCGACAACCTGCAGGAGATCGAGCAGGAAGAGCAGCGCCTGGTGCGCGCCACCATGCGCCTGGAAGGCTGGGCGTAGGGCGGGTGAAACCCGGCTGATGGCGGGTGATCGTTCCCACGCTCCGCGTGGAAACGCAGCCCAGACGCTCCGCGTCTGCCGCAATACAGACGCACACCGTGAACTGGCGCAGAGCGCCCATGCAGGGGCTACCACGCGGAGCGTGGGAGCCATCTAGCTAGCAGCGGCGCGTTGGTGCGCATGATCGTTCCCACGCTCCGCGTGGAAACGCAGCTCTAGACGCGCCGCGTCTGCCGCAATACAGACGCACACCGTGAACTGGCGCAGAGCGCCCTCACAGGGGCTACCACGCAGAGCGTGGGAGCCATCCCGCCAGCAGTTGGTGGCGGGTTGCACCCGCCATGCGTGCCGACGCACGGGTGCGCATCGGCGTTACCTGAAGATGCTGGTCACCACTCCTTCTTCCACCACCTGCGCTTCGATCACTTTCTGGCTGCCGAGGTTGCGCACGCGGATCACCTCGCCTTCGCGGCCATTGGCCAGGGCTTCGCCGGTGGCCGACGCGGAGATACCGTCCTGACTGGCGATGATGGTCACCTGCTGGCCGCGACGGATCAGCAGGGGCGCGGAGAGCAGATTCGGCGCGATCAACTGGCCGGCGCGCAGGCGACGCTTGGCGCCCTGGCCGATCACCTCGTCGACGCTGTTATAGAAGCCGCGTGAGGCTCTGCCGACGTTCACTTCCTGCAGTTGCAGCTGTTCGGCGGTGATGGTCTGGCCGCGTTCGATCACGCGGGCGGCATGCACGGCCGGCAGGAACACGCTGGCTTGCACCAGGGCCGTGACGCTCCAGCCGGGCGTATCGGCGCAGCTCAGGTCCAGGCGTTGACGTGACAGGGGAGAGGGATCGTCGCTGCTGACTGTCACGCTCAGCGCCTGGGTACAGGCCGGCAGGCGTTCGGCGCTATTGAGCAGGGTGATATCGAGGCTGTGGCGCTGCCCTTGCCAGGCCTGACGCCTGGCTTCCTCGGTCAGCATCTGCTGCATGTGTGCGGTCACGGCCTGGTCGATCTGGCTGGTGGCATCGGTCTCGCCGTACGCAGCGCTCAGCGGCAGCAGGGCAAGGAGGAAAAACGTCGACACCCAGGCGGAAAAGCCCTTTCCGCTTTTCCTCCAGGCCGCGCTTCGATGCGGAAGGAAGGCGACGTGGAAGTCGTCTCTATGTCTTTTAAATGCCTTTAAAATCAATGTGATACGGCTCTCTACTGGGTTGGGCACGCTTTGTGCTGAAGGCACCTGGGCACAACCTTGGGTTAAGGGTACCGGTAAATGAGTATACGGATTGATGACGTGGTGGGCCTGCATTCGCGAGCGATCGAACTGCGTATGCAGCGCAGCGAAATCCTCGCTGCCAACCTGGCCAACGAAGACACCCCGGGCTTTCTCGCCCGTGACATCGATTTTGCTGGCGAGATGCGGCAGCTCGACTCGCAGCCGGCATTCGCCGCCAGCAGCGCGGATCTCAAGTACCGCGTACCGACCCAGCCGTCGCAGGACGGCAACAGCGTCGAGCTGAGTGTGGAGCAGGCCGCGTTCTCCAAGAACAGCATGGACTTCCAGACCAGCCTGACCTTTCTCAGCATGAAATTCCGTGGCCTGAAACAGGCCATCGAGGGGCGTTGATCATGGCTTTCGACTCCATCTACCGCATCGCCGGCTCGTCGATGAACGCGCAGACCGTGCGCCTCAACACGGTGGCCAGCAACCTGGCCAACGCCGATTCGGCCGCTGCCAGCGCCGAGGACGTGTATCAGGCACGCAAGCCGGTGTTCGCGGCCGTCTACAACAACGACCAGTTGACCCGCAGCGCAGGCATGGGCGGCGCCCATGTGCAGGTGCTCGATGTGGTCACCGCCGGTCGTGAACCGGTGCGCCGCTATGAGCCGGACAATCCCCTGGCCGATGACCAGGGCTACGTGTTCTACGCCGACATCGATCAGATCGAAGAGATGACCGACATGATGTCGGCCACCCGCAGCTTCGAGACCAGCGTCGAAGTGCTCAATCGCCTGAAAAGCATGCAGCAGGGCCTGCTCAAGCTCGGAGAATCCTGATGACCACGGTCAGTAATAACAGCCAGAACAATCCCGCTTACAGCATCGACGAGGCGGTGAAGCAGTCGGTCAACGTCAGCGACGCGACCCAGCTGGAAAACAACTTTCTCACCCTGATGGTCGCGCAGATCCAGAACCAGGACCCGACCAAACCGGTGGACAGCACCGAGTTCCTCAACCAGTTCGCCGCCATGAGCCAGGTCAAGAGCCTGGAAAACATGGCCTCGCTGAGCAAGAGCAACCTGGTGCTGCTGGACAACCTGCAGACCCTCACCGCCGCTGGCCTGGTCGGCCAGGAAGTGAAGGTGGCGACCGAGCAACTGGAGCTGGGTGCGGACAAGGTCAAGGGTGAGATCAACCTGGAGCATGCCGCCGGCACGCTGGCTCTGGTGGTCACCGACAGCAATGGCGTGAAGAAGGAAATCGACCTGGGCAGCCAGGCGCCGGGGCGCGTGCCCTTCGAGCTGGACCCCGAGGCCCTTGGCCTGGCGCCGGGCAGCTACAAGGTCGAGGTCAAGAGCGACAGCGGCGAGTACCCCAAGGTCGAGGTGGCCGGTCGCGTCACCCAGGTGCGCGTCAGCGCCGAAGGCCCGGTGCTGGAAGTCGTCGGCGTTGGCACCGTGCCCTTCTACAACATCACCGAATTCGGCCAGACGCAGACCGCCGGTCTGCTCTGAACCCTCCTACTCGTTCAATTCAAAGGTCCAGTCGCCATGAGTTTCAACATCGCCATGACCGGCCTCAGCGCCGTCAACGAACAGCTCAACACCATCAGCCACAACATCGCCAACGCCGGCACCACCGGCTTCAAGTCCTCGCGCACCGAGTTCGGCAGCATCTACGCCGACAGCCAGGCGATGGGCGTGGAAGTGCTGGCCACCACCCAGAGCATCAGCCAGGGCGGGTCCCTGGTGACCACCGGGCGCAGCCTGGACCTGGCCATCTCCGGCGGTGGCTTCTTCGTCACCCGTGATACCAACGGCGACCTGAGCTACACCCGCGCCGGCGTGTTCGGCGCCGACAAGGACAACAACATCGTCAACGCTGCCGGGCAGACCCTGCAGGGTTATCCAGTGGACGCCGCCGGCAACCTGCTGGTCGGCGCCATGGGCGACCTGCAACTGCAGAACGCCAACCTGCCGGCCCGCGCCACCGACACCCTGGCCTTCGTCATGAACCTGGACTCCAACCAGACCGTGCCGGCCACTGCGCCGTTCGACCCGGCGGACGTGAATACCTACAACTCCACCTACACCACCAAGGTGTTCGACTCCCAGGGCAAGGAACACACCCTGACCCAGTACTTCGTGAAGACTGGCGCCAACACCTGGGATGCCCACTACTACCAGGGCAACACCGCTGTCGGCGGCCCGCAGGCACTGACTTTCGGCACCAACGGCACGCTCACCGCGCCGGTTGGCCCGGTCAACGTCGGCTTCGCCCTGCCGGGCGTCGACCCGATGAACATCGCCATCGACTACAGCAACTCCAGCCAGTACGGCTCCGACTTCGTCGTCACCAGCAACCGCGCCAGCGGCTATGCCGCAGGCGAGCAGACCGGTCTGGCGGTGGAGAAGGACGGCATGGTCTACGCCAACTACAGCAACGGCCAGCGCATGCTCCAGGGCCAGGTGGCGCTGGCCACCTTCGCCAATGCCGGCGGCCTGAAGAACATCAGCGGCACCGCCTGGGTGGAGACCGCCGATTCCGGCGCTGCGCTGATCGGCGTGCCGGGTGTCGGTCCGTTCGGCGAGCTGGTGGCCGGTTCGCTGGAGAACTCCAACGTCGACCTGACCCAGCAACTGGTCGGTTTGATGGAGGGCCAGCGCAACTACCAGGCCAACACCAAGGTGCTGACCACCAACAAGGAACTCACCCAAGTGCTGTTCGGCGCGATCTGAGGCTGACCCATGGACCGTCTCGGTTATACCGCAATGACTGCCGCCAGCCGCACCATGAGCTCGCTCACGGTGCGTGCCAACAACCTGGCCAACGTCAACACGCCCGGTTTTCGTGCCGACCTGGAGCAAGCCCAGGCCGTCGCCGTGGAAGGCTACGGCTACGACAGCCGGCACCTGGTGCGGGTGAAGAACAACGGCGTCAACCTCGCCCCCGGTGAGTTGATGGCGACCGGCCGTGATCTCGACGTGGCGATCCAGGGCCGTGGCCTGTTCACCGTCGAAGGCGATGGCGGTGCCGAGCGCTACACGCGCAACGGCGCGCTGCAGGTCGATGCCGAGCTGCGCCTGACCCTGAACGGCCGCGCCGTGCTGGGCGAGGGCGGCCCCATCGTGTTGCCCGAGTACGACAGCCTGCACATCGGTCGCGACGGCACCGTTTCGGTGATCCCGCGTGGTGACTTCGTCACCGCCGAGGTCGATCGCATCCGCGTGGTGGATGTCGACGCCGCCGACCTGACCAAGGATGCCAGCGGCCTGCTGGCACGCACCGACGGTCAGCCGGCCGAGGACATGGAAACGCCGGTGCTGGTCTCCGGTTACCTGGAGGCGAGCAACGTCGGCGCCATCGATCAGCTGGTGGCGACCATGAGCCTGAACCGCCTGTTCGAGACCCAGGTAAAGATGATGAAGGCCGCCGAGGACCTGTCCGAAGCCGGCAACCGGATGATTCGCGGCAGTTGACGGTTCGTAGGGTGGGCTTCAGCCCACCGGCGCGTTCCGCCATGGTGGGCTGAAGCCCACCCTACCCAATGAAACGAATCGCCGCTCGGCCCACCCTCGGGTGACAGGACACGACTACGTAGCCCGGATGCAATCCGGGAACGATTTCCCCGGATTGCATCCGGGCTACAGGTATAGAGGAGACACGACATGAGTTCCGCACTTTGGGTCAGCAAGACCGGCCTGGCCGCCCAGGACAAGGCCATGAGTGCCGTGGCCAACAACCTGGCCAACGTCAACACCAACGGCTTCAAGAGCGACCGCGTGGTGTTCGAGGACCTGTTCTACGCCATCGAACTGCAGCCAGGCGCGCAGGCCGATGAGGTCAACACCGTGCCTTCGGGCATCCAGCTCGGCAGCGGTGTGCGCGTGGCCGGCACGCAGAAGGTGTTCACCGAAGGCAGTATCCAGACCACCGGCCAGCCGATGGATCTGGCCATCATCGGCGCCGGCTTCTTCCAGGTGGAAGCGCCCAACGGCGACATCTACTACACCGAGAACGGCCAGCTGCAGCTCAATGCCGAAGGCATGATCGTCAACTCCCAGGGCCTGCCGCTGACGCCGGCCATCGAAGTGCCGGCCGGCAGCAGCCGCTTCACCGTGGGCAGCGACGGCATCGTCACCGCCGTGCTGGCCGGCGATACCCTGCCTTCGGAGCTGGGCCAGATCACCCTGGTCAGCTTCACCAATCCGAGTGGCCTCGAAGCGCTCGGCGGCAACCTCTACCGCGAGACCGTGGCCAGCGGCGAGCCGGTCGAAGGCGTGCCTGGTGAAGAAGGTCTGGGCAACCTCAAGCAAGGCGTGCTGGAAGGCTCCAACGTGCAGGTGGTCGAGGCGATGGTGGCGATGATCTCCATCCAGCGCGCCTACGAGGCCAACGCCAAGGTGCTCGACGCCGCGTCGGGCATGCAGCAGTTCCTCAACCAGACCGTGTGATTGCCATGAAGCGCCTGATCCCGCTCGCCCTGCTCCTGACCCTGGGTGGTTGCGCCAGCTTCAACGAGATGCTGCCCGACGAAGACTCGAGCCAGTACGAACCCTTGCAACTGGACTACAGCGTGCCGCCGAGCACCGGTGGCGGGCTGTTTCGCAGTGGCTACAGCGGTTCGCTGACCGGCGACAAGCGTGCGGTGCGGGTCGGCGACATCCTCACCGTGGTGCTCGACGAGTCCACCCAGTCGAGCAAGAGCGCCGGCACCAGCTTCGGCAAGAGTTCGGGCGTGTCCGTCGGTATTCCCACTGTGCTGGGCAAGACCTACGACCGCCTGGAAAGCTCCGCCGAGGCCGAGCGCGACTTCAATGGCTCGGCGCGCAGCTCGCAGCAGAACACCCTGCGCGGCTCCATCGCGGTGACGGTGCACCAGGTGCTGCCCAACGGCACGCTGCTGATCAAGGGCGAGAAGGCCCTGCGTCTGAATCAGGGCGACGAATACATCCGCCTGGTCGGCCTGGTGCGCATGGACGATATCAACCGCGCCAACCAGGTGTCCTCGCAGAACGTAGCCAACGCGCGCATCTCCTACGCCGGGCGCGGCGTGCTCAGTGACAGCAACTCGGCCGGTTGGCTGACGCGCTTCTTCACCAGCCCGCTGTTCCCGCTCTGAGGTCCAGACCATGATCAAACGTATTCTCGTCGCCTGTGTCCTGAGCTGGCCGCTATTGGCCAATGCCGTGCCGCTGATGGACCTGGTGGACATCGAAGGCATTCGCGGCAACCAGTTGATCGGCTATGGCCTGGTGGTGGGCCTCGACGGCACCGGCGACAAGAACCAGGTGCGCTTCACCAGCCAGTCGGTGGCGAACATGATCAAGCAGTTCGGCATCAACCTGCCGCCGAACGTCGACCCCAAGCTGAAGAACGTCGCGGCGGTAACCGTGACCGCAGAAATTCCGCCGTCCTACAGCCCGGGGCAGACCGTGGATATCACCGTCGCCTCGCTGGGCGATGCCAAGAGCCTGCGGGGCGGCCAGTTGCTGATGACCCCGCTGCAGGGCGTCGACGGGGAGACCTATGCCCTGGCCCAGGGCGCCGTCGTCGTCGGCGGCCTGAATGCCTCCGGGCAGAGCGGCTCCAGCGTGGCGATCAACTCCGCCAACAGTGGCCGCGTGCCTAACGGCGCCACCGTCGAGCGCCTGATCCCCAGCGACTTCAGCACCCGCGACGAGGTCATGCTCAACCTGCGCCAGCCCAGCTTCCAGACTGCCGCGCGGGTCGTCGAAGCGGTCAACGGCCGCTTCGGCAGCGGCACCGCCAGCGCCCTGAACTCGACCAAGATTTCCATTCGCGCCCCCATTACCAGCACCCAGCGCATCGGTTTCATGGCCATGCTCGAAGGCCTGGAAGTGGAAGAGGGCCGTGAACGGCCGCGTGTGGTGTTCAACAGCCGCACCGGCACCGTGGTGGTTGGCCAGGGCGTGCGCGTCAAGGCCGCCGCCGTGGCCCATGGCACGCTGACCGTGACCATCAGCGAGAACCCCCAGGTCAGTCAGCCCAATGCCTTCTCCGGCGGTCAGACCGCCGTGGTGCCGCGCTCCGATGTGGCCGTCAGCCAGGACAAGAACGCCATGTTCAAGTGGCCCGACGGCGCCAGCCTGGACAGCATCATCAACACCGTGAACAGCCTCGGCGCCACCCCGGACGATGTCATGAGCATCCTCCAGGCGCTGGAACAGGCCGGTGCCCTCAACGCTGAACTGATCGTGATCTGAGCCATGAGCATCGTATCCCTCGCCCAACACATGAACAGCCACCGTGGCAGCGCCGATGGCATCGGCACCGCCCGTGAGCAGCAGCTGCAGGCCGCGGCCGAGCAGTTCGAGGCGCTGTTCCTGCAGCAGATCCTCAAGCAGATGCGCAAGGCCAGCGACGTGCTCGCCGAAGGCAATCCGATGCGCAGTCGCGAGATGGACACCATGCGCGACTTCTACGACGAGGTGCTGGCCGAGACCCTGGCCGGGCGCAAGCAGACCGGTATCGCCGACATGCTGGTCAAGCAGCTGTCCGGCTCGACGTCCCAGGCGCCGGACCTGGAGGTGGCCGCAGCTGCTGCCCGTTCGGCGGAGCTGCCGCAGCGTTCTTCCAGCAGCCTGCTGGAGCCGCTGCGCGCGACCTGGCAGCGCGGCGTCGATGGGCTGGGCAAGGTCTGGGACAAGGGCTCGGCCGGTTTTCTCGCCCTGGTCGATCGCGTCATCCAGCAGGAGTCTGCCGGTCGTGTCGACGCCGTATCGCCCAAGGGCGCGCGCGGCCTGATGCAGTTGATGCCGGACACCGCGCGGGAGATGGCCGCCGAACTCGGCCTGCCGTTCGATGAGGCGCGCCTGACCTCGGACGCCGACTACAACAAGCGCCTGGGCAGCGCCTACCTGGACAAGATGCTGCAGCGTTACGACGGCCATCAGGCGCTGGCGCTGGCTGCCTATAACGCCGGCCCTGGCCGCGTCGATGAATGGCTGAAGGTCAATGGCGATCCGCGCAGTGGCGAGATCGCTACCGGTGCCTGGATCGAGCGCATTCCCTTCCAGGAAACCCGCGATTACACACGCAAGATTCTCGGCGATCTGGCCAGCCGCGAAACACCGGTCAAGAACGAAGTACAGCAGCAGACCTCGCTCAGCGCGCAGACCCGTCAACAGCTGGCCAGTGCCCTGAGTGCCGACAGTGGCCTGTTGCTCGGTGCTGTCGCCAGCAAGCAGGTATTGCCGCGAGAGGCATTTAAGTCCACCGCAGATTCCGTCGCCCTGTCTTCAGTAACAGCCCAATCCGCTGCCGACGATGCCCGTGCGCCGCGTCTGGCGGCCTTCGCTCAGCCGATGCGCTTCGAGCGTCAGGAGTCCTAAGTCGTGAGCATCCTCAACCAGATCGCCTACAGCGGTGTGCGTGCCAGCCAGGTCGCCCTGGCCACTACCGGGCAGAACATCGCCAACGTCAATACGCCCGGTTTCAGCCGCCTGCAGACCATCACCGGGTCGCTGGCCGGGCAGGGTGGCTTGAGCGTCGGCGGCGGGGTCGAGGTGATCAGCATTCGCCGCATGACCAACGAATTTCACAACCAGCAACTGTGGCGCGCGACCACCGAGGAGAACTTCTACGGCGCCTCGCAGCAGTACCTGACCGCGCTGGAAGCGTTGATGTCCGGCACCGGTTCGAGCATCAGCGCCGGCCTCGACCAGTTCTTCGCCGCGCTCAGTGAAGCCAGTGCCACGCCGGGCTCCATTGCCTTGCGTCAGCAGATCATCAGTGAGGCCGGCAACCTGGCGCAGCGTTTCAATGGCCTGAGCAGCAACATCGATGCGCAGGTCAAGGCGCTGCAGGAGCAGCGCACCGCCATGGCCACCGAGATCAACGGCCTGACCGAGAACATCGCGCTGCTGAACAAGAAGATCGTCGAGACCGAGTCGGTCAAGGGTGACAGCACCGCACTGCGTGATCACCGTGAAAGCCTGATCGGCGAACTCAGCCAGTTCGCCAAGCTGCGCGTCAACGAGACCCCGGACGGCTCGGTCAGCGTCGCCCTGGCCAACGGTCAGCCGCTGGTGGCCGGTCCGACCGCCGGCCAGCTCAAGGTGGCGATGACCGCCACGGGGGAGCAGGAAGTCAGCCTGGCCTTCGCCGGCACCAGCTTCCCGCTGCGGCAGGATGGTTTCGGCGGTGCGTTCGGCGGCCTGTATGACGTCGAGTACAGCAGCCTGCGGCCGAACCTGGACGCCCTGCACGACATGGCCGGGCAACTGGCGCAGATGGTCAACGACGTGCTCGCCACCGGCTTCGATCTCAACGGCAACCCCGGCCAGCCGCTGTTCGTCTATGACCCCGCCAGCACCACCGCCTTGCTGCGTATCGAGCCGCTGACCGCCGAACAGCTGGCGTTCTCTTCGGTGGCGGGGGAGACCGGCAACAACGAAGTGCTGCTGGATCTGCTCGACCTGAAGAACCAGACCATCACCCTGGGCGGCAGCCAGGTCACCCTCAACGATGCCTACGCGGGCCTGCTTGGCCAGGTTGCGAGCGACAGTCGGCAGAATCAGGCTGATTTCAAGTCCGCCACTGCCGTGACCCAGCAGGCGCAGTCGCAGCGCGACAGCGTCAGCGCCGTGAGCCTGGACGAGGAGGCGGTCAACCTGATGACCTACCAGCAGGCCTACCAGGCCAACATGAAGGTGATCAACACCGCCAACCAGTTGTTCGACGACATGCTTGCCGCGTTCTGAAGCGGCTTTTAGAGAGATTCAGCCATGATGCGCATCACCAATTCGCAGATCACCTCGCTGATGCACAACTCGATGAACAGCAGTTCCGCCGAGCTGGGCAAGCTGATGCAGCAGATGGCCACCGGCAAGCGCATCCTGCTGCCGTCCGACGACCCCATCGCCAGCGTGCGCGTGCTGCGTGTCGAGCGTGAGGAAGCGAGCCTGGAGCAGTTCCGCAAGAACATCGCCAACGTCTCCGGCAGCCTCTCGACTCAGGAAGCCAACCTCAAGTCCACTTCCGACGCGATGCTCAACGTGCGCGATCTGCTGCTGTGGGCGGCCAACGGCTCCAACACCAGCGAAGACCTGGCTGCCATGGCCGGTGAGCTGTCGATTATCGAAGACACCATCTTCAGCTTCGCCAACGTGCGGGACGAGGAGGGGCGCTATCTGTTCTCCGGCACCCTCAGTGACACCCCGGCACTGGGCTTCGATGCGGCCACCCAGACCTACAGCATCACCGGCAACGACAAGCACCGTCAGGCCGCCGTGGCCAACGGCGTGCTGGTCGACGAGAACGTCACGGCGGCCAGCGTCTTCGGCGCCGGAGTGGGCATGCTCAACGAGCTGCGTGGTCTGATCAACACCCTGCAGGACCCGGCGCTGGACGCCACCGATCCGGCCGTGCGCCAGCAGATCACCGACACCCTCGGCGCCCTGGATGATGCTCATGGGCGTGTCATGGGCTCGATCACCGACCTCGGTGGCCGGCAGAACGCACTGACCCTTCTGACTGACAGCAACGAGGACGTGTCGCTGGTCAACCAGAAGATCGAAGGCGAGCTGTCGCAGCTGGACTATGCCGGCGCCACGATCGACCTGAACAACTACCAGCTGGCGCTCGGCGCGACGCAGAAGACTTATCTGAAGATCAACGAGATGTCGTTGTTCAGCCTGCTGTAAGGAGCCTGCGGTGATCAAGGTCGATACACAGCTCCCGGTCGTCACGGCGCTCGATCCGCAGGCCCGTCGCCCGGTACAGGGCGAGCAGCCCGTGCAGCGCCAGCGCAAGCAGTTGCCCGCTGAGCCTGCGTCACCGCCGCGTGGCAAGAGCGCCACGTTCAATCTGCAGCTCAACCAGCAGTTGACCTCGATGCAGGCGGCCGACAGTTACCTCGGCGAACTGGCCGGGCGACTCGGTCAGCTCAAGCTCAGTCTCAGCCGCGAGCTGAGCAATGCCCAGGCCGGTGAGCGCGACGGCATCAAGCGTGAGCTGGAACAGGTACGCAAACTGCTCGCCGAACGCAGCCAGCGCTCCGGCGAGGCGCTCGATGCCAGCTTCAAGTTGCGTCTCAGCGAGCCGGTGCGCAGCCGCTTCAGCCTGCAAGGGCTGGACTCCATCGCTGCGGTGCAGCAGGCCGGCAAGGAAACCCTGCTGTTCAGCGCCGGGCGCAAGCTGGCCGAGCCGCTGGCGGTGGTGCTCGACGAGGGCCTGAGCGAGCAACAGATTCTCCGTCGTTTCAACGCCGGCCTCGGTCCGGCAGGCATCCGCGCTGAAGTCGATAATGGCGGGGCGCTGAAATTCAGCGCCCGCGAGAGTGAATGGCAGCAGCTCAAGGGCGAGCTGCGCGTGCAGGGTGAAGGCAAGCTGGCGAGCCAGGCTCAAGCAGCCGTGGTCAGCCACGAGGAGCAGATGCTGCGCCTGCCCGAGGCGGCGCGCCTCGATGGTGCCCGCGAACTGCGCCGGGCACTGGACGAAGTGGTGGCGGCGCTGGACCGGATCGGCACGCTGCGTGAGCAACTCAGCCACCGTCAGGAAGAAATTCGCGAGTTTCTCGCCCGTCATGCCGATCACAACGAGCGTGAATGGGCCAAGGAGTTTGCCGGTGAAGTGTTCAGCCTGATGCGTCGCAGCCCCAGCAGCTACGCGGCAGTCACCCAGACTGTGGTAGCCCAGTCCAATATCAGCCGTTCCAGCGTGGTCAGCCTGTTGTCCTGATCGCTAGCCTCTCCTCAGCCGTCGGTCGCCCTCCCCCTTTTTTGGCGACTGGCGGCTTTTTTGATTCCCGAGCGGCTGGTCACTGGGCGCAGGCATTTTTGCTGCAGGGTTGTTGGCTTTCAGGAAAAGGACATCCGGCCCGATGCCGGTCAGCTGATTTGACCATTGATCCGCTTTTTGACTGGTCGCACAGAAATGATGGCGTTTTAACAGCTATCATCGCCCCCTCTCCGCAGTGTGTGGGCCCGGCGCCCGTCCTATCTGCCCTCTCGCATTCCAATAAAAACCCCGCATTCAAAGGGTTCAACCCGTTCCGGTGGCTTGTGCTTCCGGTGCATTGCCTTGTTCTCGAATTTTGGAGTACCGACGTGTTGAAGAAGTACCTGACTCTCCTCCTGCTTGCCTGCACCGCGCTGGTCAGCGTGCCCAGCCTGGCGCAGTTGAGCGATTCCGAAGCCATGAACATGGCCGGTCTGCAGCGCTCGCTGACCCAGCGCATGGCCAAGAACTACCTGATGGTCGGTGCCGATGTGCGCGTGGATGCCGCCCAGCGCCAGCTGCAGGAAACCATCCAGCGTTTCGATGCCAGCCACAAAGCGCTTACCGAATATGCCCCTAACGCCGAGATCAAGGCCGCGCTGGCCAGGATCGACGGCACCTGGGCCACCTACCGTCAGCAGCTGGAAGCCCAACCGGAGCAGGCCAAGGCCGCCCAGATGCTCGCCACCAGTGAGGAACTGCTGCAGCAGACGCAGACCGTCAGTGCTCTGATGGGCAAACACCTGGGCGCCATGGGCGCATCGGTACACCGCACCGGCTGGGCGCGCGTACAGACCCAGCGCATCGCCATGCTTTACATGGCCAAGTCCTGGCACGTGCAGGCGCCAGAACTGGACGCCAAGCTGGACACCGCCGTGAGTGACTTCGAAACCATCCTCAAGGAGCTGGAAGCCCGGGGTACGCCGAACGAGGAAATCGCCAACACCCAGCGTCGCGCTCGCGCCAACTGGAGCTTCACCCTCAAGGGCATCGACCTGCACGCCAACGAGGGCTTCGTCGGGACTGCCATCACCATCAGCACTGATTCGTTGTTCCGCCATCTCAACGAGCTGACCCGCCTGTACGCGGGCCTGCAGGCCAAAGAGGCCTGATAGCCATTCGCCAGTTCGTCACCTTGGCGACCCGCTTTTGCGCTATAAACAAGCGTTAGTCGGGCAGAGGTGACGGGCATGAGCGAAGCAACTGATCAGGCGGTGTACAAGACCCTGCTGGAGTCCACCCGGGCGATTCCCTGGAAGATCGACTGGAAGACCATGACCTTCGCCTACATCGGCCCGCAGATCGAGACGCTGTTGGGCTGGTCGCAGGCCAGTTGGGTCAGCGCCGAGGACTGGGCGACGCGCATGCACCCGGACGACCGCGAGAAGGTGGTGGAGTTCTGCATCGCGCAGTCGCAGAACGGCGTCGATCATGAGGCCGACTACCGCGCGCTGACCGCCGCCGGCGATTACCTGTGGATTCGCGACGTGGTGCACGTGGTGCGCGACGATAACGGCGAGGTGGATTCGCTGATCGGCTTCATGTTCGACATCAGCGAGCGCAAGAAGACCGAAGAGCAGCTGCTGACCCTGCAGAAGCAGCTGGAGGAATACTCCTACAAGGACGGTCTCACCGGCGTGGCCAACCGGCGCATGTTCGACAGCGTGCTGGCCACCGAATGGGCCAATGCCCAGCGCACCCAGCAGCCGCTGTCGCTGATCCTGCTGGATATCGATCACTTCAAGCAGTTCAACGACCACTACGGCCACCTCCAGGGCGACGACTGCCTGAAGAGCGTTGGCCAGGCACTGAGTCGCGCGGCCAGCCGGCCACGGGATTTCGTCGGCCGCTTCGGTGGCGAGGAGTTCGTCCTGGTGCTGCCGGAGACCGACGAGGCCGCCGCCCGCCATATCGCCGAGCGCTGCCGCCAGCAGGTGCGCCAGCAGCGCATTGCTCACGAGCGCTCTGCGGTGTCGTCCCTGCTCACCATCAGCCTCGGTGTCGGCACTATCGTGCCGGGCGCTCACGATCGCCCGCTGGATTTTCTCAACAGCATCGACAAGCTGCTCTACCAGGCCAAGCAACGCGGTCGTGACCGGCTTGAAGTAGCCAGAATGCCTGCTCGCTCGCAGCTGGATGGTGCCGCTGACGCCCGCGCTTGAGCAATCGTTAACCTGGGCGTAACGATAGCGCGAGCTGCTTGATTGATGACCACAGGGTCACGCTCCTAATGTGCCTCCACGACAGCGGAACTCGTGGAGTCTTCAATGACAACAACAATATCCCCACCGCCGCAGTGGTCGCGTCGTCGCGCTGAAAAAGCCCGGCGACTCGATCAGGTGCGCAACCTCGCCGATGGCGTGGTCCTGCCCAGCGACAAGATAGTCACTGCACTTGAGGCACTGATTGCCCCCGGTGATCGCGTGGTGCTCGAGGGCAACAATCAAAAACAGGCGGATTTTCTTTCCCGCTCGCTGGCCAAGGCCGATCCCGGCCGTCTGCACGACCTGCACATGATCATGCCCAGCGTCAGTCGCGCCGAGCACTTGGACCTGTTCGAGCGCGGCATCGCCCGCAAGCTCGACTTCTCCTTCGCCGGGCCGCAAAGCCTGCGCATCGGCCAACTGCTCGAAGACGGGCAGATGGAAGTCGGCGCCATTCACACCTATATCGAGTTGTATTCGCGCCTGCTGGTGGACCTGATCCCCAACGTCGCACTGGTCGCGGGCTTCCAGGCCGATCGTCACGGCAACATCTACACCGGCCCGAGCACCGAGGACACCCCGGCGCTGGTCGAGCCCACGGCCTTCTCCGACGGCATCGTGATCTTCCAGGTCAACGAGATCGTCGACGAGCTGCCACGCGTGGACATTCCCGCGTCCTGGGTCGACTTCGTGGTGGTGGCCGACAAGCCCTTCTACATCGAACCGCTGTTCACCCGCGACCCGCGCCATATCAAGCCGGTGCACGTGCTGATGGCGATGATGGCGATTCGCGGCATCTATGAAAAACACAAGGTGCAGTCGCTCAACCATGGCATCGGCTTCAACACCGCCGCCATCGAACTGATCCTGCCGACCTACGGCGAATCGCTGGGCCTGAAAGGCAAGATCTGCCGCAACTGGACGCTCAACCCGCACCCGACGCTGATCCCGGCCATCGAGACCGGCTGGGTCGAGAGCGTGCACTGCTTCGGCACCGAGCTGGGCATGGAGGGCTACATCGCCCAGCGCCCGGACGTGTTCTTCACCGGCCGCGATGGCTCGATGCGTTCCAACCGCATGATGTGCCAGCTGGCCGGGCAGTACGCGGTCGACCTGTTCATCGGCGCCACCCTGCAGGTGGACGGCGAGGGCCATTCCTCCACCGTCACCCGTGGTCGTTTGGCCGGTTTCGGCGGTGCGCCGAACATGGGCCATGACCCGCGCGGTCGCCGTCACTCGACACCTGCCTGGCTGGACATGCGCCCGGCCGACAGCGACGCGCCGCTGCTCGAGCGCGGCAAGAAGCTGGTGGTGCAGATGGTCGAGACCTTCCAGGAAGGCGGCAAACCCACCTTCGTCGAGCAACTCGATGCCGTCGACATGGCTAAGAAGGTCGGCATGCCGCTGGCGCCGATCATGATCTACGGCGATGACGTCACCCACCTGCTCACCGAGGAAGGCATCGCCTACCTGTATAAGGCGCGCACCCTGGAAGAGCGCCAGGCGATGATCGCGGCGGTGGCCGGCGTCACCGCCATCGGCCTGCGCCATGACCCGAAAGACACCGCGCGCATGCGCCGCGAAGGGCTGATCGCCCTGCCCGAGGATCTCGGCATCCGCCGCACCGATGCCAGCCGCGAACTGCTCGCGGCCAAGAGCATCGCCGAGCTGGTCGAGTGGTCGGGCGGCCTGTACAACCCGCCCGCCAAGTTCAGGAGCTGGTGATGAATGCACTCACTGCACTTCAGCCGCAGCTATCGCTGTCGTTGGGCGATTGGCTGGCGGATTTAGCCGTCGACGCGCTGATCGACGAGGCCGACCTGTCGCCCAAGCCGGGCCTGGTCGACCGTCGCGGCAGCGGCGCCCACACGGATTTGCACCTGGGCCTGATGCACGCCTCGGCGCTGGCCTTGTGGCCGAGTTTCAAGGCCATGGCCGAGGCCGCGCAGCAACGCGGCGAGATCGACCAGACGCTGCGTGAAGACGTCGGCCGCATCGGCCGCGAAGGCGAGGTGGAGATGCTGCGCGTCACCGGCGGCGTCAACACTCACCGTGGCGCGATCTGGGCGCTGGGGCTGCTCGCAGCCGCAGCCGCGCTGGATCCCCGTGAGCCGGCGCCAGCGCAGGTCGCCCTGCGCGCCGCACGCCTGGCGCTGCTCAATGACCGCGCCGCGCCGCTCAGCGGCGACAGCCATGGCGCGCAGGTGTGCCGTCTGTACGGCGTGCATGGCGCTCGTGAGGAGGCGCAGCTTGGCTTCCCTGCGGTGATCCGACAGGCCCTGCCGCAACTGGCGCGCAGCCGAGCCGCCGGGGCAGGCGAGCAGAACGCCCGCCTCGATGCGCTGCTGGCGATCATGACCCAGCTGGCCGACACCTGTGTGCTCTACCGCGCCGGCATGGCCGGGCTGAGCTGCATGCAGAGCGGTGCCCGCGCGGTGCTCGCCGCTGGCGGTTGCGCCAGCCTCGACGGACGTCGCCTGCTGCGTGACCTCGAACGCGACATGTTGCGCCTGCGCGCCTCGCCTGGCGGCGCTGCCGATCTGCTCGCCGCCACCCTGTTCCTCGACCGCCTGCAGCATGGCCTGCCGGCGCCGCTTGGGAGTCTGTGAAATGGAAACCCTGTCCTTTGAATTTCCCGCCGGGCAACCGGCGCAGAGCCGCGCGCTGGTGGGTTGTGTCGGCTCCGGCGACCTGGAGGTGCTGCTCGAACCCGGCCAGGCCGGCACCCTGGCCATCCAAGTGGTCACTTCGGTGAACGGCAGTGCGCCGCGCTGGCAATTGCTGTTCGAGCGCATGTTTCGCGAGCAGCAGCTGCCCGCGCTGAACATCTCCATTCATGATTTCGGCGCCACGCCGGGTGTGGTGCGCCTGCGCCTGGAACAGGGCCTGGAGGAACTGAACCATGGCTGAGCAAGACATTGCGCGCCTGCTGGCGCAGCGCAGTTTTACCGAACTCGGTGCCCGCGAGCGTGCCCGCGCACTGCTCGATGCCGGCAGTTTCCGCGAGCTGCTCGACCCCTTTGCCCGGCTGATGTCGCCCTGGCTGCCCAAGCAGGGCATCGTGCCGCAGGCCGATGACGGTGTGGTGGTGGCCAAGGGGCTGATCGATGGTCAGCCAGCGGTGGTCATCGCCATCGAAGGCGCCTTTCAGGGCGGCAGTCTGGGTGAAGTAGGCGGGGCGAAGATTGCCGGTGCCCTGGAGCTGGCCGCCGAAGACAACCGCAACGGCACGCCGACTCGCGCCGTGCTGCTGCTGGAAACCGGTGGCGTGCGCCTGCAGGAGGCCAACCTGGGCCTGGCGGCAATCGCCGAGATCCAGGCCGCCATCGTCGAACTGCGAGAGTTTCAGCCGGTGATCGGCCTGGTGGCCGGCCCGGTCGGCTGCTTCGGTGGCATGTCCATCGCTGCCGGGTTGTGCAGCTATCTGCTGGTGACCCGCGAAGCGCGCCTGGGCCTCAACGGCCCGCAGGTGATCGAACAGGAAGCCGGGCTGGACGAATACGACTCGCGTGACCGTCCCTTCATCTGGAGCCTGACCGGCGGCGAACAGCGTTACGCCAGTGGCCTGGTCGACGGCTATGTCAGCGACGACGTGGAGGCGATCCGCGGCGAACTGCATGGGCTGTTCGCCAAGGGTAAACCCGTGCTGGAACGCAGCCGTCGCCACGCCTGGTTCCTCCAGCGCCTGCGCGCTGTCGACACGTCCGTCCAGGCCGATGCCGCTGCCGTGCGCAGCGCCTACCAGGGAGCATGAACATGACAAACGCACAGGAACAACGCGGCCTGCACTGGTTCCAGGCCCTGACCGGCGCTGCCCAGCCGCAACAAGGTTTGCCTGCTTCGCTGCGGGTGGCCGATGGCGAACTGGCCGGTCAGGCGGTGCGCTATCTGGCGGTTATCGCCGATGCCAGCAATCCCTTCCCCCGCGCCCGCAACGGTGAGGTTGGCCTGCTCGAAGGCTGGGGCCTGTCGCAGGCGGTGGACGAAGCCATCGAGGCAGATCGCGGCAACCCGCACAAACGGGCGCTGATCGCCATCGTCGACGTGCCCAGCCAGGCCTACGGCCGGCGTGAGGAGGCCTATGGCATCCATCAGGCACTGTCCGGCGCGGTGGACGCTTATGCCCGTGCCCGCCTGGCCGGCCATGCGGTGATCGGCCTGCTGGTGGGCAAGGCCATGTCCGGCGCCTTTCTCGCCCACGGCTACCAGGCCAATCGCCTGATCGCCCTGCGCGATGCCGGAGTCATGGTGCATGCCATGGGCAAGGCCGCCGCCGCGCGCATCACCCTGCGTAGCGTCGATGAGCTGGAGGCGCTGGCCGCCAGCGTACCGCCCATGGCCTACGACCTGGACAACTACGCCTCGCTGGGCCTGCTGGCGGAGGTGCTCGATGTGGAACAGGCCTCGCAGCCGACGGCCGCCGATCTGGCCCGCGTGCAGGACGCCCTGAATCGTGCCCTGGCCGACATCGCCGAGTCGCCGCGTGATCTGCGTAGCCGCCTGGGCGCCGCCAACCGCGTGGCTTCCACCCAGGTGCGCGAGGCTCTGCGCGCGCAGTGGTGAAACGTAGGGCGGGTGAAACCCGCCAACTCTGAATGACGTGAAATGGCGGGTTGCACTCGCCCTACAGAGGAAATACCGATGCACCCGACACCCCGTCCACATGATCTGCTCTGGGGCCTGCGTCCTGAGCACCTGCCGCAGGAGGCGCCGGCCTGGGCTCGCGCCGCCCTGGGCGGGCATGTGCCGGTGGTGGTGCGCCGTGCGCCGGCTGACAGCGGATGGGTCGCGGTGGGTATTCGTGGCTCCGCACGTGAACAGCGGCATGCCACCTGGATGCGGGTGAGCGAGATCAGCCGTCGGGTCAGCCCACAGGCCGTGGCCCGGGCCGGGCGCTGGCGTAGCCACGCTCAGCCGCACTGGCCGGCGTTGCGAGCCTTGAGCCAGTTGGCGCCCCGTTTCGATGCCCTGGGCCTGGCCTGGGGCGTGACCGGCAGCCTGGGCTTCGAACTGGCCAGCGGTATCAGCGCCGCCCACCCGGATAGCGATCTCGACTTGTCGTTACGCGCGCCCGATCAGCTTTCTCGCGCCGAGGCGCGCACATTGTGCGTTCTGCTGGATGCCGCGCCGGGTCGTATCGACCTGCAACTGGAAACGCCTTGCGGCGCTGTGGCGCTGCGTGAGTGGGCCAGCGAGGCGCCGCGCGTCCTGCTGAAAACCCAGAATGGCCCATTGCTGGTCAGCGACCCTTGGCAACTGCAGCAGGTGGCGGCGTGAGCACGCTCTGGGCCTTCCCCGGGCAGGGCGCGCAGCAGCCCGGCATGCTTCAGGCCTTGCCCGCCGCGCCGGTAGTGCAGGCCTGTATCGAGCAGGCCAGCGCCGCGCTGGGCGAGGATGTACGCCTGCTGGATTCGGCCGAAGCCTTGCAAAGCACCCGCGCCGTGCAGCTCTGCCTGTTGATTGCCGGCGTGGCCGCCGCGCGGCTGCTGGGCGAACGCGGCCATCGCCCCGATTATGTGGCCGGCCTGTCCATTGGCGCCTATGCCGCTGCAGTGGTAGCCGGTGCGCTGGATTTTGCCGATGCCGTGCGTCTGGTCGCCCTGCGTGGCGAGCTGATGCAGCGCGCCTACCCCAGTGGCTATGGCATGACCGCCATCCTCGGCCTCGACCAGGCCAGCATCGAACGCCTGCTGGCCGACGCCGACGGCCCGGTCTACCTGGCCAATATCAACGGCGAAAGCCAACTGGTGATCGCCGGCAGCGATGTCGCCATGGCGGCGGTGGCCGAACGCGCTCGCGCGCTTGGTGCCGGTATGGCCAGGCGCCTGGCCATGAGCGTGCCGTCGCACTGCGTCTTGCTCGACGGCCCGGCGCGGGCGCTGGCTGACGCTTTTGCTGGCGTCGAATTGCGCACGCTGCAGGTGCGCTACCTGAGCAGCAGCTCGGCGCGCCTGATCCGCGACCCCGAAACCCTGCGCGACGACCTGGCTTGCAACATGAGCCGTGTCGTCGACTGGCAGGCCACGCTCGTCACCGCCTATGAGCGCGGCGTGCGCCTGCACCTGGAACTGCCACCCGGCGGCGTGCTGACCGGGCTCGCCCGGCGCGTCTTCGACGCCGGCCAGGCAATCGCTTTCGAGGGCGCACGTCTGGATACACTCGACGCCATGTTGCGTCAGGAGGTAAGCCGCGACCACTGAGCCGTAGCGTTTACCGAAGCACAAGAACAACAACTTCGATATGAACCGAGGACAACAACAATGATCATCTACGGTGTCGCCTTTCTGGCGTTCTGCACCCTGGCAGGCATCTTCATCGGAGAGCTGCTGGGCAAACTCATCGGCGTCCCCGCCAACGTCGGCGGTGTCGGCATCGCCATGATGCTGCTGATCTTTCTGGGCAGTTACCTGAGCAAGCGCGGCTTGTTCACCGGCAAGTCGGAACAGGGCGTGGAGTTCTGGAGCGCCATCTACATCCCCATCGTGGTCGCCATGGCCGCCCAGCAGAACGTCTACGGAGCCCTCAAAGGTGGCCCGATGGCGATTCTGGCCGGTACTGCTGCCGTCGCCATCGGTTTTGCGCTGGTCCCCGCGCTCAGCCGGATCGGGCAAAAGAAGCCTGAAACCGACGCTGCTCCCTCCCTGACCAAAGCGCCACGGTGACTGCCATGTACGAATCATTGATGAAAGTCATTACCGGCTACAGCCTGCTCAGCGGTTTCGCCATCATCGGCATCACCATGTGGGTGTCGTACTGGATTTCCGACAAGTTCACCAAGGGTCGCCTGCACGGCTCGGCCATCGCCATCCTGCTCGGGTTGTTGCTGTCCTACATCGGCGGCGCTTACACCGGTGGTCAGAAGGGCCTGGTGGACATTCCTCTGTTCGCCGGCATCGGCCTGCTCGGCGGCGCCATGCTGCGTGACTTCGCCATCGTCGCCACCGGCTTCGGCGTGAGCGTCGAAGAACTCAAGCGCGCCGGTTTTGCCGGTGTGCTGGCGCTGTTCGTCGGCGTGTTCACCTCCTTCATCGCCGGCGTGGCGGTGGCCATGGCCTTCGGTTACACCGACGTGGTCAGCCTGACCACCATCGGCACCGGCGCCGTGACCTATATCGTCGGCCCGGTGACCGGTGCAGCCATCGGTGCCAGCTCCGACGTCATGGCGTTGTCGATTGCTGCCGGCCTGATCAAGGCGATCCTGGTGATGGTGGCCACTCCTTTCATCGCGCCCTATATCGGCCTGAACAATCCGCGCAGCGCGGTGATCTTCGGCGGCCTGATGGGCACCTCCAGCGGCGTGGCCGGTGGCCTGGCGGCAACCGATCCGAAGCTGGTGCCCTACGGCTGCCTGACGGCGGCGTTCTACACCGCACTGGGCTGCCTGCTCGGCCCATCGTTGCTGTACTTTCTGATGCGAGGCCTTCTGGGCTGACCTTTGCCCGCCGCCATGGCGGGCTTTTTATTTGGTTCTTCGCATTTTCGCGGGGCGGATACGCTTGACACCGGACTGGCAAGTTTGTGTGCGTCTTGCTCACGGGCTTAGCACTATCCATTACCGAGTCCACTGAGCGTTTGGGTTGCGCCCCTTACGGGCGCCACACCTTTCTTGCTTGCCCAAGAAAGGTGTGCCAAAAAAGGGCACCCCGACATCCGGGTTTCGCTGCGCGAAACTTGATTCGCTTTGCTCACCCTTCGGGCCAGCCTGCGGCTGTTACTTCGCTTCGCTGCGTTTCCTCGCTCCGGTGCCGCTCCGGGGGCCGGCTTACAAGGGCCATCCCTGGCCCATTAAGCGGGGCCGCCATCGGTATCTCGCCGCATCCATGCGGCTCGCTCCCCTACGCAACACCTCCGCTCGGCCTCCTGAAGGGGACCGGTTCGCGAGCTTGCGAAATCTTCGGAAGATCAAAGTCGGTAGCGTTTGGCTTTTGCTCTTGAAGCGCGATCTCACAGACGACGCCCAAGTCCCCTTCAGGAGGCCGAGTGGAATCACCGCGTAAGGGGTTGAGCGACATGGATGTCGCGAGAGCCACGATGGGCCAGGGATGGCCCTTCGTGGCGTGCCCCTGGAGTGGTGATGGAGCGAGGGAACCCCGGCGCAGCAGGGGCCGTATGTAGGGGTGTGTTTCTTTGCTTACTTTCTTTGCACAAGCAAAGAAAGTGAGTCGCCCGTAAGGGGCGAAACCCATCAGGTCAGACGGCGTGCTAATGAAGAGTGCCAAGTCATCGACAGCTGACACGTAATTGCCAGTCTGGTGTCAATCCGGACGTTCCCCAAGCTATGCGAAGAACCTTTTATTCGGGCTGAACGCGCTGCCCACGTAGGGGCGCCGTGCGCACCAGGATGACCGCGTATGAACGATCATCCTGGTACCTATGGCTTGCGACTACGACTGCCGACTGTACATCCGGCATTCGGCCAGCAGCGCCAGCAGGTTCGGATCGCGCTCCTTGGCCTTGAGGAACACCACGCCGATATGCTGCTGCAGGTGGTACTTGGCCTGCAGCGGGATCAGCTTCACCCGGTTCTCGTACACCGCCGCCACGCGCCCCGGCAGCAGGGCATAGCCGACGCCCGAGCTGACCATGCTGAGCAGGGTGAAGATGTCCTTCACCTGCATCGCCACCTTGGGTTCGAAGCCGGCCTGCTTGAACACCCGCTCGCCATCGCGGAAGGTGGCGTAGCCCTGGGTCAGGGTGATGAAGGTCGAATCGCGTAGAGCGGCCAGATCCACTTCGGCGTGATCGGCAAACGGCGAGTCATTGGGTGTGGCGAGGAAGATGTCATCGGAGAACAGCGCCAGTTGTTCGCAATCCGGGTCGCTGACGCTGTCGTCGAGGGCGATGAGGATGGCGTCCAGCTCCATGTTCTTCAGCTTGTACAGCAGGTCGACGTTGGAGCCGAGCACCAGGTCGATGTTCAACTCGCTGCGCCGCAGCTTCAGGCCCATGATCAGTTGCGGCACGGTCTTCACCGTCAGCGAGTAGAGCGCGCCGAGCTTGAAACGCTCGGCGCCGAAGCCCGCCGCCTCACGAGTCAGGCGCACCATCTCCTGGGCGTCCTGGATCAGCTTCTGGGCCTTTTCCTCCAGCACATAGGCACTCTCCAGCGGAATCAGGTTGCGCCCCTCGTGCTTGAACAGCGGACAGCGCAGCGCGCTTTCCAACGAGTGGATGGCGCGGTGCACGCTGACGTTACTGGTCTGCAACTCGCTGGCGGCGCGCGCCAGGTTGCCGCTGCGCATGAAGGCGAGAAAGACCTCCAGCTTCTTCAGGGTCAGTTCTTCATCGATCAGCATCGGCCTGTCCTTTTCCTGCGATGGCTGATTGTGCCGTATCCACGCGGGGCAGCGGTGATCGGCTGGTGCGACTTTGGTGGTGTGTGAGCCGGCTTGGCCGGATGATCTCGGCGTGCGAACTGTGCTTTAGTGCGAGCGCTAATCGGCTCTCTCTTCACGCGCCCCAGGAATCTGCCCATGCAACTGATCTACGCCGCCGCTTCACCCTTCGCCCGCAAGGTTCGCGTGCTGGCCGCGGAAACCGGCCTGCTGGACCGAATCGAGCTGCTCGACACCGCCGTTTTGCCGACCACGATCAACGAACGGGTCAATGCCCTCAACCCGCTGGGCAAGATTCCGGTGCTGCTGACGGATGACGATGAGGCCTTGTACGACAGCCGCGTGATCTGCGAATACCTCGATACCCTGCACCAGGGCCAGAAGCTGCTACCGAGCGATGCGGCGCGTTGGCAGGTACTGCGCTTGGCCGCACTGGCCGACGGCCTGATGGACGCGGCCCTGCTCGCGCGTTACGAGCGCGGAGTGCGCCCGGCGGAGCTGCAGTGGGCGGCCTGGCTGGATGGCCAACTGGGCAAGGTGCAGCGCGCCCTGGTAGAGCTGGAGCGCCATGTCGGACAACTACAGGGCCCGCTCGACCTGGCGCAGATTGGCGTCGCCTGTGCGCTGGGCTATCTGGATTTCCGCTTCGCCGACCTCGACTGGCGCACCGCTCATCCAGGCCTGGCGGCGTTCCAGCAAACCTTCGCTCAGCGCACCTCGATGCTGGCCAGCGCGCCGGTCTGAGCGTCCGGCAGTGTTCAGGGGGAGCTTCACTATTGCGCGCAATAACGACGCGAGGTTGTCGAGTCTCTGACGCAAGATTGCCCGATTGATATCATAGGGCTATTATTCCGGCGCACCTGCCGCTTAAAAATAGTCATTTAATTGACTAATTCAGGCTGATCACACCGCTTGTCTGAGCATTATATCAAAAAATTGACAGTTTGTTGGTTGGACTGATTCAATGCCGATACATATAAGCGTCACGGCTGTGCTCGAGGTTCAGGGTCCGACCCGGGTGTCAGCAAGTGATGGGGGGACGCCTCGCCAGAGGTTTCTGTGAGAAGTCGGCGTACAAACGCTGTCCAGTTCAGTGGGTTGATCAGTTGAAATTCTCAAATGGAATAGCTGGGCTTTTCAGTCTGGCCGTTGCGTTTTTCGCTAGTACAGCACTTGCTCAACCCTCCAGCGTGGCTTTCTGGTACGCCGATGAGCCGCCGCTGCCCGAGCTTTCCCAGTTCGAATGGGTGGTTGTCGAGCCCGGACATGTCTCCGCTTCCGACCTCGCGTATCTCAAGGCCCAGGGACGCACGGTGTTCGCTTACCTGTCGGTCGGTGAATACCTGGGTGATCTCACTGCGGCCGGCTTGCAGGACGCAGCCAGCAGCATCAGAAACAGTGCCTGGAACAGTCAGGTCATGGATCTCGAGGCATCCGCCTGGCGTGACTATCTCCTTGGCCGAGCCAGTGCTCTGAAAGGGCAAGGCTATGACGGCGTTTTTCTCGATACGCTGGACAGTTTCCATCTTCAACCCAAGGCTTTTCAGGAGCCGCAGCGCCTGGCCCTGAAAAGTCTTCTGCAGCAGATGCATCGCAGTGAGCCCGGACTCAAGCTGTTCTTCAATCGGGGTTTCGATGTGCTGCCCGAGCTGCCGGGCGTCGCGTCTGCCGTCGCCGTAGAGTCCCTTTATGCAGGCTGGGACGCTGCAGGTGGCGGTTATCGTCAGGTGCCCCAGCGTGATCGCGACTGGTTGTTGCCACACCTCGATGACGCACGGTCAAAAGGCATCCCTGTCGTGGCGATCGAATACCTGCCCCCAGAGCAGCGCAAGGCGTCTCGCGAACTTGCTGCGCGCCTGGTTCGTGAGGGCTTCATTCCCTACATCACGTCGCCTGCACTGAATGCGTTGGGGATGAGTTCCATCGAGGTCCAGCCACGGCGTATCGGTCTGGTCTATGACCCTCGCGAAGGCGAGGTCGAGGACAACCCGGGTCATATCCATCTTGGCGGGTTGCTCGAGTACCTGGGCTATCGCGTCGACTACTGGCCTGCCGACGCGTCGCTGCCGCAACGTTCGCTCAAGGGACTGTATGCCGGCGTCGTGGTATGGATGACCAGTGGCGCCCCGGAAAAGCGCGACATCTTCGAGGATTGGCTGAACGAGCGGCTCGATGAACAGGTGCCGCTGGCTTTCTTTTCCGGTCTGCCGTTGGACAACGACAGCCTGCTCAGCCGTCTTGGTATTCGCACCCTGTCGCAGCCGATTGCCGATGACGCGGTACTGGAGTCGCATGATGCCGCGCTGGTCGGTGGGTTCGAGGCGCCCATGCGCTTGCGTACCCGGGAGCTGCCCGCGCTGACGGTTACCAATCCTGACGTGACCCAGGCCGCTGTGGCTCTGCGTAGCGGTGAGAGGCGCTATGTGCCTGTCGCTACGGGCAGTTGGGGTGGATACGTGCTGACGCCTTATGTATTCGAGGAGGGGCTCGATCACCGTCGCTGGATCGTCGACCCCTTCGCGTTCCTCCAGCGCGCCTTTGCCTTGCCCCCTCTGCCGAGGCCTGACACGACGACGGAAAACGGTCGGCGTATCGCCACCGTGCACCTCGATGGCGATGGTTTCGTTTCGCGCGCTGAAGTAACCGGTACTCCGTACTCCGGTATCCAGGTACTGGATGATTTCATCACGCCCTATCCGTTGCTGACGTCGGTTTCAGTGATCGAAGGCGAGGTCGGCCCCAAGGGCATGTATCCGCACCTGGCTCGTGAGCTGGAGCCGATTGCCCGCAAGATATTCGCCGATCCCAAGGTCGAAGTCGCCAGCCACACCTTCAGTCACCCGTTCTTCTGGCAGCCTGAGAAGGCCTCCCAGCGTGAGGACTTCGAGGCGCAGTACGGCTACATGATGGCCATTCCGGGCTACAAGACGCTGGACATGCAGCGCGAGGTCGTGGGCGCGCGCGACTACATCAATCAGCGCCTGACCACGCCTGAGAAGCCGGTGAAGATGATCTTCTGGTCGGGCGATGCCATGCCCAGTGCCGAGACGCTCAAGCTGGCCTATGACAGCGGTCTGCCCAACGTCAACGGCGGCAACACGGTTCTGACCAATGCCTACCCTTCGCTGACCGGCCTCTATCCATTGCTTCGTCCGACCTCCGGAGGCTTGCACTTCTACGCGCCGGTGATCAACGAGAACGTCTATACGAATCTATGGACGGGGCCCTACTACGGCTTCCGGGGTGTGCAGGAAACCTTCGCGTTGACCGACAGCCCGCGCCGCCTGCGCGGCTTTCATCTGTATTACCACTTCTACTCGGGGACCAAGCAGGCCTCCATTCGGGTGATGAAGCAGACCTATCAGGCCATGGTCGACAGCCAGCCGCTGTCGCTGTGGATGAGCGATTACATCCAGCGCGTAGAGGGCCTCTACAGAGCGAGCCTGGCCAAGCGCAGCGATGGCGCCTGGTTGGTCAGAGGGCTGGTGGGCATGCGTACGCTGCGTCTCGATCCGGCGCTGGGCTGGCCCGATCTGTCGCGCTCCGAAGGGGTTGCGGGCGTGCGAGATCTGCCACAGGGGCGTTACGTGCACCTCAGTGGGCCTGAGGCGGTGCTGGCACTGCGCGAAACGCGTGATCCGCGTCCGTCTCTGGAAGAGGCCAACATCCCGCTGACTGCCTGGCGTTACAACGATGACAGAAACGTCACGTTTTCCTTCGAGGGAGAATTCCCGCTGACGTTCAGCGTTCGCTCGGACAAGGCGTGTCAGGTACAGGTGGGGGGCAGTCGCTTCCAGGCGAGGGCTGACAAAGGTATCTGGCACTTCGAGTTGCCAATGAAGCGGGTGAGAGATGGAAAGCTTATCTGCAACCAGTAAACGTGAGCGCCAGACGCGCCTGCTCAACCCATGGATGATCGTGCTGGTCGCGCTCTTCGTGATTGCGCTGCTGGCGCTGTCCTACAAGAGCGAGGACGTATTCCTTCCGGCGGCTGATACGGCGCCTGACGCGGTTGCCATCAGCTATACCGAGTTGCTGATCAAGGCACACCCTGAAGATGACCAGCTGCGGCTGAGACTGATCGATCAGTTGATTCAGGTCGGTGACTTCAAGCGCGCCCGCGAGTACCTCGAGCAGCTGCAAGGCCGCCTTGTGGCCATTACGCCGTTCTATGTGGTGATGCTGGATATCCTCAGGGCTCAGGCCGATCCGAACGGTATCAGCGATGCGCAGCGTGCACAGCTGATCGCTGAGTTGCGGTCGCTGAACATCGCTGACCTGGATAACTCCATGCTGGAGCGTACAGCGCGTTACGCATTGGAGATCGGCGGCCTGGATGTGGCCGTGACGTCCTACAAGGCACTCGCCGAGCGTGATGCCGAGCGACGCACGCACTGGCTGGGCGAGGCCGCTCTGTGGAGCCTGGCGAACAATGACCAGAGTGGTGCTGCTCAGCTCTATCTGCAGTTGGCTGAGGCAGAGCCCGATGCGCAAAAGCGGCTCGAGCTGCTGCGTGAGGCATTCAACGCCTTGCGTGCCGCCAATCATTCCGCGCAGGCCGCGGAGCTGCTGGCTCAGCATCTGGGCGAGTTGAATGCCGAGCAAGAGTCGCTGGATTGGCTGGCCGAAGGCGTCGACGCGGCTCAGGCGGCGCAGCGTTTCGATCTTGCCGAGACCTTCGTTCAGCACTGGCTGAGCCTGAAGTCCGATGATCATCGGGCGCTCAATGCCGACTTCCGCCTCAGTCTGGCATCCGGAGCCATCGAGCGTGCCTGGCAGCTCGGACCGCAACTGCTCACGCAGACTCCCGATGATTTCGAGTTGATGGCGGAGCTGGCACGCCTGGCTGAGTGGACCGGTCATACCCAGCAGGCATTGAACTACTGGGTACAGATGCTCGCCCATCAGGAAGACCCGGCAATGCGTGAGCGTGTCTGGCGCTATGCATTGCAGCTGTTCGACTTCGATCAGGTGGTCAGTACGCTCTCGGCCATCGACCGCCTGCGGCAGATGACGGATCAGGAAGTGGACACGCTGGTATACAGCCATGAGGTCCGCGGCACTCCTGAAGATGCGGAATCCTGGCTACGGGCTTATCTGCAGCGCTACCCCGATCATCTGTTTGCCCGCAAGCGCCTGCGCATGCTGCTGGAGAACACCCAGCAGCTCGACAAGGAGGCTGAGCTCTGGGCCAGCATGGCCGAGCGCACGAGCCTGACCACCGAAGACCGTATCCGCTGGGCCAAGGTGCATTGGAACCTCTTTCAACCGCAGCAGGCCTGGGCGGTATTGACCGCCGTGGACGCGAGTGCGGTGGATGACCCGCAGTACTGGCAGTTGCGTGCTGATCTTGCCTGGAAGCTCGAGCGGGATGCCGATGTTCGCCAGGCATACGAGCGCCTGATCAGCCTCGACGTGCCGCTGGACAGGGACGATGAAGATCGCCTGATACGAATCTACTGGGACAAAGAGCCGCGTCGCGCCCTGCAGGTCCTCGTCGAAAGCTGGCGGCGTACCGGCAGGCTGGCGCGGCTGGCCGTGGCATTGCAACTGGCCGAGACCTTGCGTGACTGGGATACGCTCAGAGCGTTGCTGGCTGAAGCGGAGCAGTCGCCGGCGGGCCGTGACAGTTCGCACTACTGGCTCGCGCGTGCAGCGCTCGCAGCCCAGGACGGGCAATACGAGCAGGCCGACGCATTCTACAAGCAAGCCCTGGCTCAGTTCCCGGAAGACAACCTGGTACGTCAGCGCATGCTCTGGTTCTACATCGACAATGCCCAGCGCGATGCCCTCGCAGCGCTGCTGCCGCAATGGCGTTCACGGGCCGTCGCTGACAGTCGTTTGTGGCTGCCCTATGCGACCGGCCACATGATGCTCAACAACACACGCGAGGCCTTGCTCTGGTTCCGTCAGCACCTCAAGTCCAATCCATCTGATCGTCTGGTGCTGGCTGCTTACGCCGATGCCGCCGAGGCTGCCGGTTATGCCGACCTGGCCTGGCGCCTGCGTCGTCAATTGCTCAAGGATATGGACCGCACGCGCATCCTCGCGACGCCGGAAGGTTATGCCATGTACCTGCGCCTGCTCGCCGGTAGCCAGGGATCGCTGGTGTCGCTGGCGCAGGCCAGGCAGTTGTGGAATGGCGAACAGGCGACGCTGCAACTCTGGTTCGAACATTTTCTCGAGCGGCTGGACGCCGGCAACCAGGCGGCACTCAAGGACGACTGGCTGGCGTGGGGGGCTGCACGCGGCCTCGAGCCAGGCAACTACGATCAGATTCAGCAGGCGCTGCGCAGCGATAACCGTGAGCAGATGCAGCGTCTTCTGCAGCGCGGCAGCCTGGACGTGGCGCATCAGGTCGAGGTTCTTGCGCGCCTGGGGCATGACGGCGAGGCATTGGCCACCGCACTCGGCGCCCAGGGCGACGAGCAGCCTGCGTCCATTCGCCAGCAACTGCTCTATCAGGCCACCGGCATGCTGGAACGCTCACCGCAGGGCCTCCAGCTGGGATGGCAGAAGATGGACTTCGGTGACCTGGATCTCTCCGGGCCTCGCTTGCGCGTCGCGCGCAATCTGGGCGACGACTGGTATGCCGATCTGCAACTCGACCAGATGCGCTATGACAGCGCCAACCTGGACAGCGCGGTGCTGGGCAACGAGCGCAATCTCAAGCTGCATACCCGTCGAGAGCTGTCCGATGGCGACCTCAGCCTGTACCTCGACAGCAGTCTGCGCGATGACGATGATCGCCATGGCCTGGGCGTCGAGCGGACCTGGCGCCTTAGCTCGCGCGACGAGCTGGGCGTCGCCGTGGATTGGCACCGGCAGACCGATGACACCGGGCTGTTGCGCGCCCTGGGTATGCGTGACGGCCTGGGCCTGAGAGGTCAGCACGGCTTTTCCGCGCGTGACCAGCTGAGCTGGTCGATCACGCACAGCCGCTACAGCTCGAGAAGCGGCGATGCGCTCGGCACGGGCAATGGCGTATCCGTCGAGTGGGGGCACATGCTGTTCTTCGACGATCCTTCCTGGCTGCTGCGCACCGGGCTCGACTACCAGAAGAACAGTGTCGAGCGCGAAGTTCCCAGTGAGCTTCTGAGCGCGAACGGAGGCGCCTACATACCCTTCGATACCACGCCGGGGGCGACGATCCCGGGTGATGAGCTCATGCAGGATCGTTACGGCCAGGTGTATGTCGCCAGCACCTGGCGCCGAGGCTTCCCCGGCGCACTGAATCGAACCCGTCCACAGTTCACCTGGATGGTCGACACCATTGCCGGCTGGCAGTGGACGGAAAAGCAGTTCAACTACGGTATCAACCTGGGGGTTGGCGTCGAGTTGTTCGGTGATGACGAGTTGGCTGTGACCCTCGGCTATCAATCCGCTCCCCGTGGTGGAGAGGGTGATGCCGGCGGGTCCATGGGTATTACCTACAGCACCCGCTTTGGGCGCTAAGCAAGGATTCTCAAAGGAGGAATGACGATGCAAATCATCCGTTGCCTGACCCTGGTGGTCATTGCAGCACTCGCGACCGGGTGCTCGAGCTTCACCCGCGAAAGTGGCCAGACGCTGCCGCGCAACGCCTCCTGGGGCGTCGCGCCACTGGTCAACTACGCCCAGACGCCGCAGGCCGGTGAGCGCGCCGAGCAGATCCTGATCAGCATCCTGGCGGAAGAGGGCGTACGCCCGCTCATGTACCCCCAGACGCCGCGGCAGGACCTGTTGCTGCAGGACGACCGTGAGCGCCAGATCCAGGCGCTCGACTGGGCTCGCCAACAGCGTCTGGCTTACGTGATCACCGGTAGCGTCGAGGAGTGGCAGTACAAGAACGGCCTCGATGGCGAACCCGCTGTGGGCGTGAGTCTGCAGGTGCTGGAGCCGGCGACCGGTCGCGTGGTCTGGAGCTCGAGTGGTGCCCGTGCGGGTTGGTCGCGCGAGAGTCTGGCGGGGGCGGCGCAGAAGGTGCTGCGTGAGCTGGTCGGTAACCTCGACTTCGAGTGATGACGATGCAGTCTGCCCACAAGGATTTCATACTTGCGCCGAGGGCCAGTGGCCGTGTTTCCTGGTGGGAAACCTGCCTGCTGAGCCTCCTCGCCCTAGGTTTCGGCTACTGGCTATCGCCGGACGACCCCCTGCTCGTGGTGGCGTCGTTCCCCTGGATGATTCTCGTACCGATACTGCTCGGCGTTCGCTACGGATTCCTGCAGGGGCTGTTCAGTGCCGCATTGCTGATTGCTGCGCTGTTCGTGTTTCGGCTGTCGGGGTGGGCGCTCTATCTGGAGATCCCGGCGTCCTTCATCGTCGGCATGTTGCTCTGCAGCATGCTGGTCGGTGAGTTTCGCGACATCTGGGAGCGTCGTCTCGAGCGGCTCAGTCTGGCCAACGAGTATCGCCAGCTGCGGCTCGATGAATTTACCCGCTCCCACCATATCCTGCGCATCTCGCACGACCGTCTGGAACAACGCGTGGCGGGCAACGACCAGAGTCTGCGCAGCTCGCTGCTCAGCTTGCGCGAACAGCTGCGTGCCTTGCCGGGTGATCGCGACGCCCTGAAGACCCTGGCCGATACGGTCATCTCCCTGCTTGCCCAGTATGGGGCGCTGCGAGTGGCGGGGCTCTATCGGGTCATGGACAACGCTCAGGTCGACCCCCAACCGCTGGCCACGCTGGGGGAAATGGGCGAGCTCAATGGCAAGGATGTGCTGTTGCGCCAGTGCCTGCAGCGCGGTGAACTGGTCAGTGTGCGCTCCGAGGTGCTGGATCGTGGCGAAGGCGCCCGGCATTCCGCGTTGCAGGTCTGTGTGCCGCTGATCGACACCGAAGGCCGCATCCTGGCGGTTCTGGCGATTCAGCAGATGCCGTTCTTCATGTTCCACGAACGCAGTTTCAGCCTGCTGGCGATTCTGTCCGGGCATATCGCCGACCTGTTGATGAGCGATGCGCAGGCCCTGCAACTGCCAGACGCCGACGCTCAGCACTACTCGCAATTGCTCAAGCGCTCGCTGAGCGATGCGCGCGACCACGACCTGCCGGCCAGCCTCTATGCCTTCGAACTCGCCGAGGAAAATGGAGAAGAGGTTCAGCGTCTGCTGGAGGGCAGCCAGCGCGGCCTCGATGTCCAGCTCAAGGTCATCAACGGGCGCGGCAGTCGCCTGGTGCTGGTGCTGCTGCCGCTGACCTCGGGTGAGGGCGCGCAGGGCTATCTGGTGCGTATCAGGCAGCTTTTCGCAGAACGCTTCGGCCAGGGCCGAGACCTTGATTCGCTGGGCATACAGACGCATCAGTTCCTGTTCGAGGGCGGTGATGAGCGCGATGCATTGCGACACTTCCTCTTCAACGAGTGTGCATTGAATGATCAGCAAGTGGCTGTTTAGCGGCGCCGCGCTGCTCGAGGTCGGGAGCTGGGCCAGTGCGGTCAGCGATCTCCCTATTCCTCAGGCCGCGTTGCTCTATGCCTCGGCGCATGGCCTGGGAAGCGCTATGCTGGCTGCCGGGATCTGGCTGCTGCTGCCGCGCCGCTATCGCTACCCCTTGCCCTGGAGCCTGCTGTTCATTTTCAGTGTCTCGTTCTTCATCCCCCTTATCGGGATGATCGGCGTAGCGCTGGCGTTGTTTCCGGCCCTCTACTTGCCGCGCAAGCGCAAGGTGCAGTCCTGGGAGGCGACCGCCGTTCCCGAGCTGCCCTTCCGGCCCCGCGAGCGCAAGCGCGAGCTGATGTTCAGCGATGGCGGGCTGCAGGATGTGTTGCGTCATGCCCCTGATCCCGATCAGCGTCTGACGGCGATCTTCGCCACACGCCGCATGCGCAGCAAGGAGGCCATCCCGATTCTCAAGCTGGCGCTGCGCGATCCATCTGACGATGTGCGTTTGCTGGCTTACTCGATGCTCGATCAACGTGAAAGCCGAATCAACCAGCGTATCGAACAGGCTTTGGCAAACATGGAGAGCGCCAGTACGGATCGCAAGATCGCGCTGCACGCCGAACTGGCGCGTTGGTACTGGGAACTCGCCTATGTCGGCCTGGCTCAGGGCAGTGTTCTGGAGCACGTGCTGCAGCAGGCCTGGAGTCATGTGATGGCGGCGCTGCAGGGTAACCCGGGTGGCGAGCTGCACTTGCTGGCCGGGCGCATCGCCATGGAACAGGGCAATCTCGACGAGGCGTTGGCGCAGTTCGATCAATCCGCACAGGCCGGCATGGATGCGGTGCAACTGGCGCCCTATCGGGCCGAGATCGCATTCCTGCGGCAACGCTATGCGGACATCCCGCACATGCTGGCGACCATGCCGGCCGAGCTGTTGCAACGTCCCCCCTTCGCGGCCTTGGCAAGATACTGGTTATGAGTGAGAAATCCGCTGTTCCCGACGTGCAGAGCGTCGATGTCTGCCTGTTGCTCGAGGGAACCTGGCCCTACGTGCGCGGGGGCGTGTCGAGCTGGATCAACCAGCTGATCCTGGGGCTGCCTGAGCTGACCTTCTCGGTGTTGTTCATCGGCGGTCAGAAGGAGGCTTACGGCAAGCGCCACTACGCCATCCCGGACAACGTGGTGCACATTCAGGAGCATTTTCTCGAAGATGCCTGGAGTTCGATTCCCACCACCAGTACGCGGGCGAGCGCGGAGCTGGCCGAGCTGATGCTGGATGTGCACCGTTTTCTGCACAACCCGGAGGAGCCCAGCGCCGAGCAGGGCGATGCATTCGTCGACACCCTGGCTACCGGGCGCATCGGCCGTGAGGCTTTCCTGCAGAGTCGTGCCAGCTGGGATGCGATCGTCGACGGCTATACCCAGCACTGCGCCGATCCGTCATTCGTCAATTACTTCTGGACGCTGCGCTCCATGCAGGCGCCGCTGTTCATGCTGGCCGAGGTCTCCAGAACGCTGCCGCGCGCGCGCATGCTGCACTCGATCTCCACCGGTTACGCGGGCATGTTGGGCAGCGTCCTGCAGCGCCGCTGGGGCTGCTACTACCTGCTCAGCGAGCACGGCATCTATACCAAGGAACGCAAGATCGATCTGGCCCAGGCGGGCTGGATCGCCGAAAGCCCCGACGAGCGCCTGAGCACCGGCCTCGATGCGGAGGTCAGCTATATCCGCAGGCTGTGGATTCGCTTCTTCGAGCGTATCGGGCTGATCACCTACCGATCCGCCCATTCGATCATCGCGCTGTACGAGGGCAACCGGCGGCGTCAGGTGCTCGACGGCGCTCCCGAGGAGCGTACTCGGGTCATCCCCAATGGTATCGATCTGGCCAGTTGGGATCAGGCGCTACTCAGCCGGCCAGAGGGCGTGCCGCCGGTGGCCGGCCTGGTTGGGCGGGTGGTGCCGATCAAGGACGTCAAGACCTTCATCCGCGCCATTCGTGGCGTGGTCAGCGTCATCCCTGAAGCCGAGGGCTGGATCGTCGGTCCGGAAGAAGAAGATCCGGACTACGCGGCCGAGTGCCACAGCCTGGTGGCCAGTCTGGGGTTGCAGGACAAGGTGCGCTTTCTTGGCTTTCGCCAGGTGCGCGAAGTCATGCCGCAACTGGGCGTTATGGTGCTGACCTCGATCAGCGAGGCGCAGCCATTGGTGGTACTCGAAGCCTGGGCGGCCGGCACGCCGGTGGTGACCAGTGACGTGGGGTCGTGCCGCGAATTGGTCGAGGGTTCCAGCGAGGAGGATCGTCAACTCGGCACGGCGGGTGAAGTCGTGGCGATTGCCGATCCGCAGGCCACCTCGCGCGCCATCCTCTCGCTGTTACGCGATCCCGAGCGCTGGAAGGCGGCCCAGGCTGTCGGCCTGGAGCGCGTGCGACGTTACTACACCGAAGAACTGATGCTCGCGCGCTATCGCGAGTTGTATCGCGAAGGCACGGAGAGCGCGTAAATGGCGGGTATAGGCTTTGAACTGAGGAAGATCCTGTCCAGGGACTCCTACACATCGACGATGCGCGCCTACCTGTATGCCGGCCTGATCAGTTCCGGCCCCTGGGTATTGTCGATCATCAGCGTGATGCTCATCGGCGTGCTGAGCCTGGGGGCGGTGCTGCCGGAAACGCTGATCGGCCAGTTTCTGGTCACCGTGACGTACCTGATGGCCACGTCGCTGATCCTTACCGGCGGGCTGCAGCTGTTCTTCACCCGCTTCGTCTCCGACCGCCTGTTCGAACGGCGCCTGGACCTGATCCTGCCCAACCTGGTGGGTATCCTGCTGCTGGTGACGATCGTCTCGGGGCTGCTGGCGATCTGCGTGCTGGGCCTGCTGTTCGATCAGTCGTTTTCCTATCGCCTGCTGGTGATGGCCAACTTCGTGGTGCTGTGCAACCTGTGGCTGGTGATCATCTTCCTGTCCGGGATGAAGGCCTACAACCGCATCCTCGGGGTGATGTTTCTCGGCTACTCGCTGATGGTCGCCTCGGCCTATCTGCTGCGCTTTCTCAATATCGACGGCTTGCTGCTGGGCCTGCTGATCGGTCACTCCAGCCTGCTGTTCATCTTCCTTTTCGACATCCTGCGCGAGTACCCGGCCGAGCGCCTGGTCGCGTTCGATTTCCTCAAGCGTCGCCAGGTATTCGGCAGTCTGCTGCTGACAGGGCTGTGCTACAACCTGGGCATCTGGATCGACAAGTTCATCTTCTGGTTCAACCCGTCGACTTCCGAAGCCGTGATCGGCCCGCTGCGCGCATCGATCCTCTATGACCTGCCGATCTTCCTTGCCTACCTGTCGATCATTCCCGGCATGGCGGTGTTCCTGGTGCGCATCGAAACCGACTTCGCCGAGTGGTACGAGCGGGTCTATGACGCGATTCGCGGCGGGGAAACCCTGCAGCACATCGGCTGGCTCAAGGAGCAGATGATCCTGGCGATTCGCCAGGGCCTGATGGAAATCTGCAAGGTGCAGGGGCTGACTCTGGTTCTGCTGTTTCTGCTCGCGCCGCAGTTGCTGTCCTGGCTGGGCATCTCGCACTACTACCTGCCGCTGTTCTACATCGACGTGATCGGCGTGAGCATTCAGGTGGTGTTCATGGCCTTGCTCAACGTGTTCTTCTATCTGGACAAGCGCGCCATCGTCCTCGAACTCTGCGTCCTCTTCGTCCTGGCGAACGGTGCGTTGACCCTGTTCAGCCAGATGCTTGGCCCGACGTTCTTCGGCTACGGTTTCACCCTGTCGCTGCTGCTGTGCGTGCTTCTCGGGTTGTATCGTCTCAACGAGGCGCTGGACGATCTCGAGTTCGAAACCTTCATGCTCAGCCGCTAAGCGGCTTCAGTCGCCTCTGGCCTGACGCGAGTTCGAGGGTGACGGTGAGTGCCCTCGAGCTCAGGTTGAAGCAGGGTGGGCTGCTGTTGGGTCACAAGCGAAAGCACGTCATCAACGGGTTGTGACCGAACGGCCGCTTGCGCCTGCGAGGTGCTGGTGATCACCGGGTTGCGCGCGTTGTGAGGGCGTGCACATCGGGTGGCGCATGTCGTCATGGTGCAACGAGTTGTCGATAAAGAACATTGCATGCAATAGCTGTTTTGTATGAGGCTGTCATATGTAGGAGTATTGCGGGGTATGGCGCTCTGCGGTTCTTCCCCTTCCCACATACGACCCGAAAACAATAATGAAGAAGCATCTCAACGATCAGTTGTTCGAACTCATCGCAACGAGCATCCGCAAAGGTCGCCTCAAGTCGGGAACGTTGCTGCTCGAAGGCCCCCTGGCGGATCTGTTCGGTGTGAGCCGTTCACCTGTGCGCCAGGCGCTGCTCAATCTGCATCAGGCAGGTCTGGTCTGCACGTTCGACGGTCGTGGTTATCTGGTCGGGGCGCAGCCTGGCAAGGTGTTGCGGCGCACGCTGGAGGCGAGCGATTTCAAACTGACGGACGACCGCACTCAGGCCCCGCGCAAGACGGAAACCTGGAAGTCCGTCTACGATCAGATCGAACGCGACCTGCTGCACCAGTCGCTGTTCGGCACCTATCGCATCAACGAACTGGAACTGTCTCGCCACTACGCCATCAGCCGTACGGTCTCCAGCCAGGTACTGACGCGCTTGTCGCTGATGGGCCTGGTCGAGCGCGACGAGCGCTCGCGCTGGCAGCTCGGGCAGTGGAACGAGGAGCGACTCGGCGAACTCTATGAGGTGCGCCGACGCCTGGAGCCCTACGTGCTGGTGCGCGCTGCGGAGTTCATCGAACCCGCGCGGATCGAGGGTTACATCGAGCGTCTGCACCAGGCCATGGCGCTCTACCCGGACATGGACAGTCGCCAGTTCGACGAACTGGAAAGCGACCTGCACATCGAAACGCTCGGCTGCTGCCCCAACCGGCAGATGTTGCAGATCCTGCGGCGTACCCACTCGTTGCTGCTGTCGGGTAAGCACATCCTGCTGGACAAGAGCTACTTCCCCGATGAAGAACCCTTCTTCCGCGAGCACCTGAGCATCTTCGAGAACCTGCAGGCCGGTCGCCCCGATCTGGCGGCGCAGAGCATGGAGGAACACCTGGTGATCGCCGAGCACAAGGTCAAACAGCGTCTGGCGCAGTTCCGCGAGCATAACCAGATCGCTGCAGTGCCGTATCTGGAGCGGATCGAAGCCTAGGTCGTTCGGCCTGGCGCCCCCTGCTTCTCAGGGTGCGCCGCCTCACCCCGCAAATCAGGTCACCGCACCCACCTGCCACGGCACGAATTCGTTATCGCCGTAGTTGTACAGCTCACTCTTGGACGGCTCGCCCGAGGCGATCTCGATGAGGATGTCGAAGATCTTCTGCCCGGCTTCGGCGATGCTCAGCTCACCGTCGACGATGCCGCCGCAGTTGATGTCCATGTCCTCCTCGAGTTTGCGGAACATCTCGGTGTTGGTGGCCAGCTTGATGCACGGCGCGGGTTTGAAACCGGACACCGAGCCGCGCCCGGTGGTGAAGCAGATCATGTTGGCGCCGGAGGCTACCTGGCCGGTCACGGACACCGGATCATAGCCGGGGCTGTCCATGAACACGAAGCCGCGCTCGGTGATTGGCTCACCCCACTCGTACACGCCGTTGAGCGAGCTGGTGCCGCCCTTGGCCGCTGCGCCGAGGGATTTTTCCAGGATGGTGGTCAGGCCGCCGGCCTTGTTGCCTGGCGAGGGGTTGTTGTTCAGCTCGGCGCCGTTGATGCGCGTGTATTGCTCCCACCAGGTCAGGCGATCGAGCAGCTTCTGGCCGACTTCATGACTGATCGCCCGGGCGATCAACAGGTGTTCGGCACCGTAGATTTCCGGGGTTTCGCTGAGGATGGCGGTACCGCCGTGCCGGGCCAGCAGGTCGGCGGCATAGCCCAGCGCCGGGTTGGCGGTGATGCCCGAGTAGCCGTCGGAGCCGCCGCACTGCATGCCGACCATGATGTGTTCGACGCTTTCCGAGGTGCGCTCCAGGCGGCCGATGGCTTCGAGCATCTCGGTCACCTGCTCGATGGCGCGGGCGATGCTGGCACGGGTGCCGCCGGCGTTCTGGATGTTGAAGACGCGGAAGTTCGGCCCCTCGCTGATGTTGTAACGCTTCATCAGCGAGCTGATCTGGTTGGTCTCGCAGCCCAGGCCGATCACCAGCGCACCCGCCACGTTGGGGTTGCAGGCGTAACCCCAGATGCTGCGCTCGAGGAACTTGAAGCCTTCCGACTCGGTGTTGATCGCGCAGCCGCTGCCGTGGGTGAGCGCCACCACGCCATCGATGTTGTAGCGCTTGAGCAGTTCCGAACCGTTGAAGTGCGCGGCCACCGCACGCGACACCGTCGCCGAGCAGTTCACCGTGGACAGGATGCCGATGTAGTTGCGCGTGCCGACGCGCCCGTCCGGGCGGCGGTAGCCCATGAAGCGGCGGCGCTGCTCCGGCGGCAGCACTGGCGTACGTGCGATGGGCGGCGGCAACTGGTTGTCGGCGTGGCTCTGTGGCATCGACACGTTGTGGGTGTGCACATGGGCGCCGGCGGCGATGTCCTGGCTGGCCACGCCGATGACCTGGCCGTACTTGAGCACTGCTGCGCCGGCGGCGATGGCGCGGCGGGCGATCTTGTGCCCGGCAGGAATGTCGTCCAGGGCGTTCAGGGCGAGGCTTTCGACATGGCTGCCACGCGCCAGGGCTCGGCGGGCGACGGCCACGGAATCCTGCTCGCTGAGGATAACCACGGTCTGGCTGTTGGTGATGAGGTGCATGGCGCGTTCTCGTTGTTGTTGTGATCGTCTGGCCACGATACTGACAAAAATGAACATTGCACGCAATAATTTGTGGTGTTAGTGTCGGCCTCACACGGCTGCTTGTCAGCACACAAAAACAACAATGTGAGGCTTTCCAGATGGATCATTCCCATCCTTCCGGGAGCGTTGGCTGCCAGCCGACTTCCTGCCTGTACGCCGCCATCGTCCGCCTGCGGGAGTGCCGTCATGCATAAGCTCGTCGAGGGTTATTTCACCCTGCTCAAGGTGCTGGCGATCATCTGTCTGGTGACCATGGTGGTGCTGGTATTCGGCAACGTCGTGCTGCGCTACGGCTTCAACGAAAGCATCCTGATCTCCGAAGAGATTTCGCGTTGGGCCTTTGTCTGGCTGACGTTCCTCGGCGCCGTGGTGCTGCTGCGCGAGCGCGGTCACATGAGCGTGGACCTGGCGCTGAGGGCGCTGCCGAGCTGGGGTGAGCGCGGCTGCCTGATCCTGTCCCAACTGCTGATGCTGGCCTGCTCGGGGCTGTTCTTCTGGGGGAGTTGGCAGCAGATGGAGATCAACTGGAACGTGCCATCGCCGGTCGCTGGCTGGTCGATGGGCCTGTTCTACGGCTCCGGTGTGTTCTTCGGTATCTCGGCCTGCCTGATTCATCTCTACGAAGTCGCCCGCCTGGCAGCCGGTGGCGAAATACCGCGCCCCGATCTCTCTGCGGAACTGCATCAGTAGCGCTTTCCGGCAGCTCGCCGGCCTGCCGCTGGCGCTCAATTTCATAATAAGAATCGGAGTGATGTGATGGTCATCATCGCGATATTCGTGCTGTCTCTGCTGGGCGCCATGGCCATTGGCGTGCCCATCTCCTATGCGCTGATCCTCTGCGCGCTGGCCATGATGTATCACCTCGATCTGTTCGACGCGCAGATCGTCGCTCAGGGTCTGGTAAACGGTGCCGACAGCTTCCCGCTGATGGCCGTGCCCTTCTTCATGCTCGCTGGTGAGCTGATGAATGCCGGTGGTCTGTCCCGGCGCATCGTCAACATGGCCATCGCCCTGGTCGGCCACATCAAGGGCGGGCTTGGCTACGTCACCATCCTGGCGGCCTGTGTGCTGGCCAGCCTGTCGGGCTCGGCCGCGGCCGATGCCGCTGCACTGGCCGCGCTGCTGGTGCCGATGATGGTCAAGGTGGGGCATGACAGGGCGACCGCCGGTGGTCTTGTCGCTGCGTCGGGCATCATCGCCCCGGTTCTGCCGCCCTCGATTGGCCTGATTCTGTTCGGCGTTGCGGCCAACGTGTCGATCACCAAGCTGTTTCTCGCCGGTATCGCTCCCGGTCTGATGATGGGCGCTTCGTTGTGTCTCGCCTGGGCCATCATCTCGCGTCGCGAGACGCTGATCACCCGCCCGCGAGCACCGATGCGAGAGGTCGCCAAGGCGTTCTACGAAGGCATCTGGGCACTGCTGCTGCCGGTGATCATCCTGGTTGGCCTGCGCGCCGGGATCTTCACGCCCACGGAGGCGGGGGTGGTGGCTGCTGTCTATGCGTTGTTCGTGTCGCTGGTGATCTACCGCGAGCTGACCTGGAAAAGCATGTACCAGGTGCTGGTGTCGTCCGTGATGACCACCTCGATGGTGATGTTCCTGGTGGCCTCGGCGATGGTCGCAGCCTGGATGATCACCGTCGCCGACCTGCCGAGTTCGGTGGTCGAGGTGCTGGAGCCGCTGATGGACAGCCCGCGTCTGCTGATGCTGTTGATCGTCGCCATCATCGTGTTGATCGGCATGGCCATGGACATGTCACCGATCATCCTGATCCTGGCGCCGGTGATGATGCCGGTGGCGGTCGCGGCCGGTATCGACCCGATCTACTTCGGCGTGATCTTCGTCATGACCTGCGCCATCGGCCTGATCACTCCGCCTGTGGGGTTGGTGCTCAACGTGGTGGCCGGTGTGGCGAAGATCGACTTCGTCGCCACCGTTCGCGGTGTGCTGCCCTTCCTGCTCGCCGAACTGGTGGTGATCGGCCTGCTGCTGGCCTTCCCGCAATTGCTGCTGATACCCGCGCAGTGGCTCTACTGATCGACAACGCCGCATTCGTCGTGTTCTGACGGCGAATGCGCAACGGGCTGTTTCGCCCATTTCCCCGCCATGCGTGGCGGCAATAAAAACAAGAGGAAACACCATGACGTTCATCCCTAAAGCCCTCACCGCACTGCTTTGCTCTTCGGCCCTGCTGCTGTCTGCCGCCACTCAGGCTGCCGAAGAGATCAATCGCCACAACTTCAAGGTCGCCTTCGTCCAGGCCAAGGATCACCCGCACGGCCTGGGCGCGCAGAAATTCGCCGAGATCATCAAGGAAAAGAGCGGCGGCAAGATGAAGGTCATGGTGTTCGCCAGCGGCACTCTGGGTGGCGATGCGCAGGTGATCTCGTCCGTACAGGGCGGCACTGTCGACATGACGCTGGTAACTCCCGGCCTGCTGTCGGGTATCGAGAAGGGTTTCGCCCTGTATGGTCTGCCGTTCCTGTTCCAGGACACCGAAGAGGTCGACGCTGTGCTCGACGGTCCAGCCGGGCAGAACCTGCTGACCACCTTGGAACCGCACGGCCTGATCGGCCTGGGTTACTGGGATCATGGCTTCCGCCACGTCACCAACAGCAAGCATCCGGTCGAGAAGGTCGAGGACCTCAAGGGCCTGAAACTGCGCCTGCAGCAGATACCTACTGCCATCGAATCCTTCCGTACGCTGGGTGCCAACGTGGTGCCGTTGTCGTTCACCGAGCTCTACACCGCGATGGAAACCCGCACCGTGGATGGCCAGGAGAACCCGCTGGCAGCTATCGAGACTTCAAAGTTCTACGAGGTGCAGAAGTACCTGTCGCTGACCGGCCACTTCTACGATCCACTGGTGGCGATCTTCAGCAAGCGTACCTGGGACAAGCTCAACGAAACCGAGCGCGAGCTGGTCCGCAGCGCATCTCTGGAAGCCCAGGCCTACGAACGCAAGGTCTCCCGCGAAATGGACGTCAGCTCGCGCCAAGCGCTGGCCAAGCATGGCATGCAGATCAACGAAGTCGCGCCTGAGGAAATCCAGCGCATGCGTGAGCAGGTGCGTCCGACCGTCGAGAAGCTGGTGGCCGAATATGGCCCTGAGCTGATGGCCGAAATGAACGCCGAGATCGCCAAGGTGCGCAACGCTCAGTAACCCTTTGCGACCTTGCTCGGCACCGCATGTGCCGGGCATCGCCGCCACATGCAAGGTGGAGTCTCATGACCGCTATCAATGTTGGGTTCATCGGCCTCGGGTTGATGGGCCATGCCATGGCCAGCAACATCCAGAACAAGGGCTTCAGCCTCGCTGTCACGGCGCACCGTAACCGCCAGCCGGTCGAGGATCTGGTCAGCAAGGGCGCCCGCGAATACGCCAACGGCGCCGAGCTGACGCGTGCCGTCGACGTGGTGCTGTTGTGTCTGCCAGGCACGGCGGAAGTCAGCCGCGCTCTGGCAGGCGAGACCGGTATCCTCGCTGGCCTGCGCCCGGGGCAGATCGTCGTCGATTGCAGCACGGGTGATCCGAATCGTACCGCCGAGCTGGCCGCGCAGGTGGTTGCACACGGCGGTCATTACCTCGATGCACCGGTCAACCGTACACCCAGGGATGCGGTGGCCGGGCGCCTCAACGTGCTGGCTGGCGGCGATGCCGAAGTGCTCGACCAGGTGCGGCCGGTGCTCGAATGCTTCTCCGAGACCATCCACTACCTTGGCCCGTTGGGCTCGGGCCACAAGGCCAAGGTCATCCACAACTTCATTTCCCAGGGCAATGCCACCATCCTCGCCGAGGCTTTCTGCACGGCGGCGAAAAACGGCATCGACCTGGCTGCGTTCGCCGAGATCTGCAGCATGAGCGGCGGTTACAGCCGCACCTTCGAGCGGATCATTCCCTACGTCCTGCATGGCGACGATTCCGGGCAGCAGTTCGCCCTGGCCAACTGCGAGAAGGACATGCGCTATTACACCGAGCTGACCAAGATGACGCCAACCACCGGCATCGTGTCCGATGCGGTGTACCAGACCTTCATGCTGGCCAAGGCACTGGGCCATGGCGACAAGTACGTACCGCGCCTGTTCGATGTGTTGGGTGAAATCAACGGCGTGCGTGTACGTGCCTACAAGGAAGAGGAACAGGCATGAAACTGTTGCGTTATGGCCCGCCGGGCCAAGAGAAACCGGGGTTGGTCGCTGCCGACGGCAGCCTGCGCGACCTGTCGCAGCATGTGCTCGATATCAGCCCGCGGACGCTCGACGCCAAGGCGCTCGATGAGCTGCGTGCGCTCGATCCGGCCAGCCTGCCGCGAGTCGAGGAGGGCGTGCGTATCGGCACCCCCATCGCCAATGTCGGCAAGCTGATCTGCGTGGGCCTGAACTACGCCGATCACGCCAAGGAATCCAACCTGCCGGTGCCCAGCGAGCCCGTGCTGTTCATGAAGGCGACCAGTGCCATCTGCGGGCCGAACGATCAGGTGATCATTCCGCGCGGTGCACAGAAGACCGACTGGGAAGTGGAACTGGGCATCGTCATCGGCCGCAAGGCGCAATATGTCGAGCGTGAACAGGCGCTGGAGCATGTTGCCGGCTACTGCATCGTCAACGACGTGTCCGAGCGTGCCTACCAACTCGAAAGGGGCGGCACCTGGGACAAGGGCAAGGGCTGCGACACCTTCGCGCCCATCGGCCCGTGGCTGGTCACGGCCGACGAAATTGCCGACCTGCGCAATCTCGACATGCACCTGAGCGTGAACGGCGAGACCCGGCAGAACGGCAACACCCGCACGATGATCTTTTCCATCGACGAGATCGTCAGCTACATCAGCCAGTTCATGACGCTCAACCCGGGCGACGTGATCTGCACCGGCACGCCGCCGGGCGTGGGCGCTGGCATGAAGCCGCCGCAGTTTCTCAAGGCCGGCGACCGCATGCGCCTGAGCATCAGTGGGCTTGGTGAGCAGTGCCAGGAAGTAGTGGCCTGGCAGCGCTGAGACTGCCCTTTGCTCCCCTCTCCCGCATGCGGGAGAGGGGCTGGGGGAGAGGGTTGAAGCGTCCGTAAGGGCTTTCCCGAGAGCAGAGGCATTCCCTCGCTAACTCTTGTTCGCAACCTGTAGAGAAACAATCATGAAACGACGCCTGTATCCGGGGCGCGATTTTCGTCGTGCGCAGAACATCGAAGAGCTGCGCGAGATGGCCCGTCGCCGCCTGCCCAATTTCTCCTTCGAGTACGTCGAAGGTGGGGCGGACGACGAGTTCACTCTCGAACGCAACCGCTCCATTTTCGAGAGCGTGACCCTGCAGCCGCGCACCTTGCGGGATGTCGGCCAGCGCAGTCTGCAGCGCAGCTTCTTCGGGCGCGCCTCGCAGCTGCCGTTCATGATCGGCCCGACCGGCTTCAACGGCCTGCTGACCCGTGACGGCGACCTGCACCTGGCTCGCGCTGCGGCAGACGCCGGCATTCCCTTCGTACTGAGCAATGCCTCGACCACCTCCATCGAGGACATCGCCGCTGTTGACGGCATCCGCGCCTGGATGCAGATCTACCTGTATCGCACTCGTGACCACGTGGCCAAGCTGGTCGAGCGGGTGAAACGGCTGAACCTGGAAGCCATCATGGTAACCACCGACAGCGCCATCTTCGGCAACCGCGAGTGGGACAAGCGCAATTACGCCAAGCCGCTGCAGCTGGACCTGCGCAACCGCCTCGACGTGCTGTGTCACCCCGAGTGGATCTGGGACGTGCTGGTGCCCGACGGCGTACCGCGCTTTCGCAACCTCGGTGACCTCCTGCCGCTCGGCAAGGACTCGGTGAAAGGGGCAGCCAGCGCGCTGGCCGCCGAACTCGACCCAACCCTGAGCTGGGACGACATCGCCTGGTTGCGCGACCTCTGGCCCGGCAAGCTAATCGTCAAGGGCATGATCCACCCGGACGACGCGCGCCTGGCGCTGCAGTACGGCGTCGACGGCGTGGTGCTGTCCAATCACGGCGGTCGTCAGCTCGATGGCGCGGTGTCGGCGCTGGAGACACTGCCGGAGGTGGCGCGCATCAACCAGGGACGGATGGAGATTTTCCTCGATGGCGGCTTCCGTCGTGGCAGCGATATCGCCAAGGCGCTGCTCTTGGGCGCCAGCGGCGTGTTGATCGGCCGCGCCGGCCTATACGGACTGGCCGCCGGCAAGGGCCCAGGCGCTGCGCACGCGCTCGAGATTTTGCGTACAGAACTGGATCGCACCCTGGGCCTGCTCGGCTGCAGCAGCCTGGAGGAACTCACCCCCGACCTGATCCACTCGGCGCATTGGCGCGCCCTGGCTGAGCGGATTCGCAACTAGTTTCCCAACTGCCTCGTACTCCCCACATCTGCAGGTACGAGGCAGTTTTTTATTCCAACACGAAGAAGGGCGCCGAGGCGCCCTTCTTCATATCTGCATAAACCGAAGTGTTTCCCGACCCCACTTTCGCGGGGCCGGGTTTGCACGCGCCTCGCTTGCCTCGAGGCTGGATCGACTCAGTGTGAATGCCGCGGTACGGCAGAGCCGCGACAGCCAACCAGAAAGTCGAAATCGCAGCCCTCGTCGGCCTGCAGCACGTGGTCGACGTAGAGGCGGCGATAACCACCGTCCCAGAGCAGGCCTTGCGGTTGCTGCCAGGCCGCCAGACGCGTCTGCAGCTCGGCGTCGGAGATATCCAGGTGCAGGCGTCCATTGGCACAGTCGAGTTCGATGAAGTCCCCGTTCTGCACCACGGCCAGCGGGCCACCGGCGGCAGCCTCCGGGGCGACATGCAGGACCACGGTGCCGTAGGCAGTGCCGCTCATGCGTGCATCGGAGATGCGCACCATGTCGGTGATGCCTTTGGCCAGAACCTTGGGTGGCAGACCCATGTTGCCGACTTCGGCCATGCCCGGGTAACCCTTGGGGCCGCAGTTCTTCATGACCAGCACGCAGGTTTCGTCGACATCCAGATGCGGGTCATTGATCCGCGCCTTGTAGTCGTCGAAGTCCTCGAAGACGACCGCGCGGCCACGATGTTGCATCAGGGCGGGGCTGGCTGCCGAGGGCTTTAGCACGGCGCCCTTGGGCGCCAGGTTGCCGCGCAATACGCAGATACCGCCATCGGCGCGCAACGGGTTGTCGAGCTGACGGATCACCTCGTCGTCACCATAGATCGGTGCATCCTTGCAGTTCTCCCACAGGTTCTTGCCATTGGCCGTCAATGCCTGCGGGTTAGGGAGCAGGCCGTTCTCGCCGAGGCGGCGAATGACGGCGGGCAGGCCGCCAGCGTAGTAAAACTCCTCCATCAGGAAGCGACCGGAGGGCTGCAGATCGACGATGGTCGGCGTGCCACGACCCACCCGGGTCCAGTCGTCCAGCTCCAGCTCGACGCCCATGCGCCCGGCGATGGCCTTGAGGTGGATAACCGCGTTGGTCGAGCCACCGATTGCAGCATTGAGCCGGATCGCATTCTCGAAGGCTTCACGGGTGAGTATCTTCGACAGGCGAAGGTCTTCATGGACCATTTCGACGATGCGCATACCCGATAGATGGGCCAGTACGTAGCGCCGAGAATCGACCGCCGGGATCGCTGCGTTGTGCGGCAGTGAGGTGCCCAGGGCTTCAGCCATGCAAGCCATGGTCGAGGCCGTACCCATGGTGTTGCAGGTACCCGCCGAGCGCGACATGCCCGCCTCGGCGGCCATGAAGTCATGAATCGAAATCTTGCCGGCCTTGACCTCTTCGCTGAGCTGCCAGACCACCGTGCCGGAGCCGATATCCTTGCCCTGATGCTTACCGTTGAGCATTGGCCCGCCGGTCACGACGATGGCCGGTACGTCGCAGCTCGCGGCGCCCATCAACAGGGCCGGCGTGGTTTTGTCGCAGCCGGTCAGCAGGACCACGGCATCTATCGGGTTGCCCCGAATCGCTTCCTCGACATCCATGCTCGCCAGGTTGCGGGTAAGCATGGCGGTGGGGCGCAGATTCGATTCCCCGTTGGAGAACACCGGGAACTCCAGCGGATATCCGCCGGCCTCCAGTACACCTTGTTTGACGTGTTCGGCGATCTTGCGAAAGTGCGCGTTGCAGGGGGTCAGTTCGGACCAAGTGTTGCAGATACCGATGATTGGCTTGCCCTGAAACTCATGGTCCGGAATGCCCTGGTTTTTCATCCAGCTGCGATACATGAAGCCATTCTTATCGGCGCTGCCGAACCACTGGGCAGAGCGTAGGGGACGTTTATCTGTCATGAGAAAACCTGCCAGGGAGCGAAAGGCCGCCCAGGGCCTTTCGGGTTGATCGAAAAAGAGAGTGGGTTACAGCAGCCAGGTCGAGAGCGCCGGCACGTAAAGCAACAGGCCGAGGACGAACAGCTGGATGAAGATGAACGGCACCATCGACCTGAAGATGTCGGTAAGGCTGATGTCCGGGGGCGCCACGCTTTTCAGGTAGAAGGCCGCCGGGCCGAAGGGAGGTGAGATGTAGGACACCTGCATGCTTACGGCGAAGAGGATGCCGAACCAGACCGGGTCATAGCCGAGCTGCACGACAATCGGCACGAAGATCGGCAGGCAGAGCATGGCAATGCCGATCCAGTCGAGGATCATGCCGAGCACCAGGAAGATCAGCATCATCACCAGGATGATGACGAAGGGCGCTACATCCAGGCCGGTTATCGCCGAGGAGACGAAGCGATTGCCACCCATCAGGTTGTAGACCCCGACCAGGCAGGCTGCACCGATACCGATCCAGACGATCATCCCGCAGGTTTCCAGCGTTTGGGTCAGGCTGCCTTGGAGCAACTTAACGGTGAACTCACCGCGTACGATCACTGCAAGCAGCACGCCCAGAGCCCCCATGGCGGCGGCCTCGGTGACTGAGGCGATACCGCCGTAGATGCTGCCGAGTACCAGACCGGCAATGGCCACCGGGTAGAACATACCGCTGAAGGCCTCGGCGACCGTGAGGCGTGGGGAATGGTCCTCCTGCTCGAGATTGGCGCCGCCCATCTGCGGATAGCGCGTACACATCACCACCACGTAGATCATGTAGCAACCCATCAGCAGAAATGCCGGCACTATCGCTGCCTTGAACAGGTCGGCGATCGAGACGCTGGCGATCAGGCCATAGATGATCAGCACGATGGATGGCGGCACCATGGTGCCGAGCGAGCCACCGGCGCACACCACGCCGATGGCGATGCGCTTGTCGTAACCCAGGCGCAGCATCTGCGGCAAGGCGAGCAACCCGAGCAGGACGATTTCACCGCCGATGATTCCGGAGATGGCGGCCAGGAAGAACGCCACGACCAGCGTCTGCACCGCGACCCCGCCGGGCAGACGGCCCGCGAAGAAACGCATCGAGTTGAACAGGTCGCGGGCCAGGCCGGAGCGGTCGAGCAGCCCGGCCATGAAGACGAACATGGGAACGGCGACCAGGGAGTATTCGGTGATGAAGCCGAACATGCGACTGGCGACCAGGGGAACTGCCATCGGGCCGAACCAGCCCAGGGTAAAGATCGCCGCCACCAGGCCGGTGACATAGGCCAGGGGCAGGCCCAGTATCAGCAGGCCGAAGATGGCAAAAATGATCAGATAAGTTGCGATTTCAATGCTCATGGCGCGATTCCGGGGTCATGGGTTCTTGCGCCAGTGCTGGCTGATGCGTACGACCTGCTGCAGCGCCATGAGGGCGATCGAGATCAGGATGATGATCTTGATGAAGGCGGGTAGCGGCGGGTTCCACGAGGAGCCGGAGGTTTCCAGGCGCCAGCTGCCGTCCGGTGCATGAGTGGCGTTGAAAGCCAGAATCCAGGCGGCGTAGCCGATGGCCAGGCAGAAGAGGATGCCCAGGAGCAGGTTCAGCAGATCCAGCCAGGAGCGCTTTTGCGGCGAAAGGCGGTCGAGCAGGATGCGAATCTGGATGTGCCTGTTGGTGGCCAGCGCGTAAGGCCCGCCCAGAGCGAAGATCGTCGCGACCAGGAACGTGGTGGTCTCGTGAGCCCAGTCCGTGGGGGCATTGAATCCATAGCGCATGATCACTTCATAAACGCTGACCAGCATGGCGACGAATACCAGCCAGGCGACAGCCTGACCGATACGCTGGATGACCTGGTCGAAACGGTTCTGGCCAGGCGTGGTTGCTGTGACGGGCAGAGAACCGTCACTCGATGATTGCGGCAGTTTCACTGTAAAGCTCCTCGTCAGCCCCGGCCGAAGCCAGGGCTGTGCGCGCTGAGTGTGGTTCGAAGAAGGGCGTCAGAGCAGACCTTTGCTCTGCAAGTAAGCCTGGATCGAGTCGACGGCTTCCTTGGCCTCAGGACTGCGGTCACGCCAGGCGCTCCACTCGGCGCGGGCAATCTGGCGGAATTTCTTCAGCTCTTCGGCGGGGAGCGTGGTCAGGGTCACGTCGCCTTTCTGCTTGGCGATTGCCACCTGCTCTTCGTCCTTGGTTTGCAGGTCGCCGATCAACTGGGCGGTGAAGGCGTCCACCGACTCTTCGAGAATGCGCTTCTGCTCGTCGCTGAGCCCATCCCAGATGGCCTTGTTGATGGAGATATCCTTCATCGGCATCGAATGGAAACCGGGGTAAATCGCGAACGGGGCGTACTTGTGGTAGCCCTGCTGATAGTTGGTGGCGAACACGGTGTAGTCGGCGGCATCGATCACGCCTTTTTCCAACGCCGTGTAGACCTCGGAGGTCGGCAGATTCACCGGTGCTGCGCCGACCAGCTTGAAGGCATTCGATACCATGCCTTCAGGTGCACGGACCTTGAGGCCCTTGAAGTCGTCGAGTTTTTCGATGCGCCGCTTGGTGATCAGCGACTCGACGCCGACAGCTCCGGCGCGAATCAGGTGCACGTTGTAGGGCTCGACCAGACGGTTGTAACCGTCCTCGCCGCCATTGCGCATGTAATCGAGGAAGGTCGAGGTATCGCTCCAGGCACCGACCATGTTGCCGTAGACGGCGAAGGCCGGATTTTTGCCGGAGAAGTAGCCAGGGTCGGTGATGTGGCCCTGAATGATGCCGGCGCCGACGGCGTCCAGGGTCTCGTTGTTGCCGACGATGGTGCCGGTCGGCATCACCTCGATGAGGATTTCGCCGTTGGTTTTCTGGCCGACGCTCTTGGCCCATTCCTGGGCGATGCGGAATTCGTCATCGCCGGCATTGACGTTGATCTGGAACTTCCATTCCTCTTTCGCCAGCGCGCTGGTGGAGCTCAGGATCAAGGCCAGGGCCGCGATGCCCTTGCCTAGGCGGTAAGGGGTTGCAGTGAGTTTCATGGTGCCTCTCCGGTTATTTTTATAAGGGCATTTTCTAGCGCAGAGGCCCGAAATAGAGCCGCTGCGAAAAACAGACGGATAGTGCGGCATCTGTAATTCTGAGGGTAGAGAGTAGACAGACGAGGGATCATCAACAAATATGTAATTGCGCCATCTCCATATCCAAATGGATATACCTGATTCTTTATGAAACCTCTCAATAGCAGTTGGTTTGTCCGGGCCCGGCTGAAGAGTCGGCACATTCCCTTGTTGGTGGCGCTGGGTGATACCGGCAACCTCAACCGTGCCGCCGAAGGTCTGGGAATCTCCCAGCCGGCCATCTCCAAGTTGCTCAAGGAGCTGGAGGACGGCCTCGAGGTCGCCCTGTTCGAGCGCCATGCCCGTGGCGTGGTGCCGACGCTCTATGGCGAGGCGATGATTCGTCATGCACGGCGCATCCAGACCAGCCTCGAGGATGCCTTCGATGAGGTCTGTGCGATGCGCGGCGGGCAACGCGGGCACGTGCGCATCGGCACCATTCTCACGCCCTGTGCCGAGCTGCTCCCGGAGCTGACGCGACGAGTCAAGCAGAGCCACCCGAATCTGGAATTGAGTATTCGTACGGGGTCGAGCCTCGATCTGATGGCGATTCTCAACGATGGCGAACTGGATTTTCTGGTCGCGCGTTTCTTTGCCGACAGCGCCCAGAGCGGCATGTGTTTCGAGCCCCTGTACAAGGAGCCGCTGTGCGTCTGTGCGCGGGCAGGACTGATCAACCACGTACTGTCGCGCGAGGACCTGCACGCTGCCGATTGGGTGCTGCCGCCTTCCGGTAGCGTGCTGCGGCATGAGTTCGACGCTCTTTTCCAGCACGTCGGCATGTACCCGCCGAGCAAGGTGGTGAATGCTGAAAACCTGTTGATGGTGACCACGCTGCTTGAGCAGAACGACATGCTTACCGTGCTGCCGCGTGAGGTGGTGGCGCACTATGCGCGTTACGGCATGCTGGCGATCGCCAAACTGGATGCCGGAATAGAGGAGGACCTCAACCGCAACCTGATGGCCTACGGCATCATCACCAAGAACGAGGAACTGCTGTCTCCTGCCGCCAGGAGCGTGTTGGCTCTGTTGCGCGAGAGTGCGCAGCTGTTGCCGCCGGTGGAGCGATCGTCAGTCTGAATTGCTCGTCCACTGATCACGGTGGGCGTGCCGGGGAATTTCCGGGACGAGAGCTGAGTCATCTACGTCCCGGTTGTTGCTACGTTTCGGTGAGCCTATCCGAGCGCTCTTTGCGCTATCAGAAGGGGTATTCGTAACCGGCTTCGCTCGCTGCTCCACGCAACGCCGCCAGCACATCGTCCGGCAACTCCAGCCCTTGCTCGAAGGCTTTGGCGCGGCGCGCGATGCCAGCATGACCCGGCATGCGCACCGGGTTTTGCGCCACCCGCGGGCGGCTTTCCAGGCACGCACCGACGAAGTGATCCATCTCCGCTTTCAGTTCATCGACGCCACCGAAGAACGCTGGGTCGAAGGTCAGTACGGTCACCGCAGCGCCCCATTGCTTGACCCCATCCTTGCGGCCGAAACCACCCAGCCCCGCCGTCAGCGCCTCGATCATGGTGCCGAGGGCGAAGCCCTTGTGGCCGAACTCCAGGCTGCCCAGCGGCAGGATCGCGCCCGGCGGCGTGCCGAAGTAGGCCGCTGTATCGCGGGTCGGTTGGCCATCCGGGCCGATCAGCGCGGCGTGTTCCAGCTGGCCGCCGGCCTGGTGAGTCTTGTTCACCAGGCCATTGGTGATGGTCGACATGCTGACGTCGATGAGAATCGGCTTCTCGCCGGTGGGAATGCCGATGCCCAGCGGGTTGGGCGTATATACCGGGTCGAGACCGCCGTGCGGCGCCACGGAGGCCACCGCCGGATCGGAGGTCAGCACCAGCGCGATCAGATCCTGTTCGGTATAGCGTTGCAGGTAGGCGGCCAGGCAGGCGATATGGTGCGAGCGGCGGATGCTCGCGACGCCGATGCCGAAGGTACGCGCGGCCTCGGCGGTGAAGTCCAGCGCCTGTTCGACGCAGTACGGGCCGAGCAGGTAAGCGGCGTCGTAGAGCCGTGCCGCCGGCGTCTGGCGGATGACCTGCAGGCTTTCGGCGTTGCCTTTGGCCTGGCCTGCGCGCAGGTCCTTGAGGTAGCCCTGGGTCAGTTTCACGCCGTGGGTGTGATGACCGAGCAGGTCGCCTTCGACCAGCACGCGGCTGACCACCGTGGCGACGTCGGGGCTGACGTCTGCCCCGAGAAAGAGCTGATTGATGAAGTGTTCCAGTTGTTCCGGGGCGATGCGGCTCATTCGATGGCTTCCTTGGGTGAGGACAGGGCGCGCGGATAGCGCATGCGCCAGTACCTGGCGAGCACCGGGAACAGGGCCACCAGCAGTACCAGCAGGGCCAGACCGATGCTGATCGGGCGCTCGACGAAGGCCAGCAGATTGCCGTCGGCCTTGATCATCGAGGTCATGAAGTTGGTTTCGAGAATGTTGCCCAGCACCAGGCCCAGAATCGCGGGGGCGATGGGAAAGTTGGCGGTGGCGATCAGGTAGGCAGCGACGCCGCAGATCAGCATGATCCACACGTCGGTGAGGCTGTTGTTGATGGCGAAGGCACCGACGATGCAGAAGCACAGGATGATCGGCATCAGCACACGTGTCGGCGTCACCGCGAAGATATGGGCACTGCGGATCGCCAGGTAACCGATCGGCAACAGGATCAGGTTGGCGACGAAGAACGCGGTGAACAGACCGTAAGCCATGGCGCTGTTGTCCATGAAGATGGTCGGGCCGGGGTTCATGCCCTTCATGTACAGCACGCCAATGACGATGGCGGTGATCGAGTCGCCCGGAATGCCGAACACCAGCGCCGGGACCCAGGCACCCGCGACGGCCGAATTGTTCGCGGAGCCCGCATCCACCAACCCTTCGACATGGCCTTTGCCGTAGGCTTCGGGGGTCTTCGAGCGCTTCTTGCTGACGGCGTAGCAGATCCAGGCGGCTATGTCCGCGCCGGCACCGGGCAGCGCGCCGATGAAGGCGCCCAGGCTGCTGCCGCGAATCACGTTCTTCCAGTAGCGCTTGAGGTGCGTCGGCACCAGGCCGAAGACGCTGCCATGCTGGGGGGCGATGGTTTGCGTCGCATCCTGCCCGTTGGCTTTGTCGCGGGGGATGGAATAGAGCTTCATCACCTCGTACATGGCGAAGAAACCAATCATCACCGGGATGAAGTTGATGCCCCCCATCAGGTCGGGCACATCGAAGGTGAAGCGCGGCGCGCCGGTGACCATATCCAGGCCGACGGTGGCCAGCAGCAGGCCGACCATCAGCGACAGGAAACCCTTTACCGCCGAGCCGGTGGAGATGAACACCGCGCTGCCCAGGCCGAGTACGGCCAGCCAGAAATATTCGTAAGAGCTGAAGTTGAGGGCGAATTCGGCCAGGGAAGGGGCGATCATGACCAGCACCAGTGTTCCGGTCAGGCCCCCGATCACCGAGCAGGTAAGGTTCAGGCCCAGTGCTTCACGCGCTCGTCCCGCCCTGCCAAGCGCCGCAGAGTCGGCAACATAGGCGGCAGAGGCAGGTGTACCCGGGATGTTCAGGTAGGTGCCTGGAATGTCGCCGGCGAAGATGGCCATGGCCGCGGTGGTGATGATTGCCGCAATGGCAGCGGTCGGGTCCATGGCGAAAGTGATCGGAACCAGCAGCGCGACAGCCATGGTGGCGGACAGGCCCGGAATGGCGCCGACGAAGACACCGAACAGAGCGGCCAGCAGGATCACCAGCAGCGTCTGGAAATTGAAGACGAGCAGAATGCCGTCGAGTAACGCGTTCATGGATGGCTCCTCAGAAACCTAGGGGCCCGATGGGCAATGGAACCTTGAGCAGGTGACCGAAGGAGAGACTGATGACTGCGGTGGCCACGAGGCTGATGACCAGCGATGGCATCAGGCGTACGCCACGCTGGATCAGCAGCGTCAGCATGATCAACAGCATCATCGGGGCAGCGCCGATGACTTCGCTGAGGTAGATGTAGGCCACGACCAGTGCGCAAGGCAGCAGCACGGCCAGTGACGGCAGACCAGAACCGGGTTTGCCATCAGGGCCTTCGCTGCGCAGCTGACGCAGGGCGCTGAAGCTGAGCAACGCCCCCCCACCGGCCATGCCGATGGCGATCAGCGTGGGGAAAAAATCGGCACCGTACTGCATGCCGGGCACTACCGGAAACTCGCGGGCCATCAGCCACACACCCAGGCCCAGGGCGATGAAGATCAGACCGAACAGAAGGTCTTTCATGGATGAACTCTCATGCAACCGAGTAAAGGCAAACGGCACCCCCGAAGGGGCGCCGTATCGAACGTCGGGCTTACTTCTTCATGCCGATCTTTTCGATGATGCCGCCCATGTAGGTGTTGTTTTCCTCGAGGAAGGCATTGAAGTCGGCGGTGTTGCGCCACTCCGCACCGAAGCCCAGCTTGCGCATGTAGTCCTGATACATGTCGGACTTGTAGGCTTTCTCCAGCGCTGCTTCGAGGGTGGCGACGATTTCCGGCGGCAGGTTCCTGGGCCCGGCGATACCGCGCCATTCGCCCAGGGAGTAATCACTGCCCAGGCTTTCCTTGAGCGTCGGGATGTCCGGGAAGGCCGGGTTGCGCTCGGGCGAGAGAATGGCCAGGCCTTTGGCCTTGCCGGCGTCGATCATCGAGCGGGCTTCCGGCACCGAGGTCGGCACCAGCTGGATGCTGCCGGCCGCCAGTTCGACCATGGCCGGTGCCGCGCCCTGGCTCGGCACGAAGGTAATCTTCTGCGGGTCGATGCCCTGCTCCAGCAGCAGGCCGGAGAAGGCCACGTGCCAGATGCCGCCCAGGCCGGTGCCCGATGCCTTGATGGTGCCCCTGGGTTCGTTGCGAATGGTTTCCAGCAGTTCGCCAACGCTGTTGTACGGCGCATCTGCCGCGACCTGTACGCCCGGATAGTCATAGTTGGTCATGGCTATCGGGGTGTAGTCCTTGTAGGTCAGCTTGGTCAGACCCTGCCAGTGCATCATGTTCAGTTCGCCGGTGATGAAGCCCAGCGTATAGCCGTCCGGCTTGGCGGTTGCCATCACGCTGTGGCCGACGACGCCGTTGCCGCCTGCACGGTTGACCACGTTGATGGTGACGCCCAGTTCCTTCTCCAGAGCCGCTGCGATACCGCGCGCCGCCGCATCGCTGCCACCGCCGGCAGCCCAGGGCACGATCAATTGGATGGGCTTTTCCGGGTAAGCCGCCATGGCCATGGGCGAGACCAGCAGGGCACAGAGCAGGAGGGATTTGAGGGTGCGGCGCGCAGCGCCAGCCTGGGTGGAAAGCATGGATGTCACCTATTGAAATTATTGTCAGTGATCGCGCCGTTGCTGCGTTGGCTCGGTCGCGATAGCCCGCGCCAGAGGGTTGGGCATGGCCTGCACACTATTGTCTGACAAGCCGGACTGTCTAATGAGGCTTAGTAATCAACCCATAACGAGGAGTTATCTGGGTTTGCCGAGCACGTTGTGCAGCGCCTCGCAGAACTCGGTGGCGTTGGCCGACAGCGGCTCGTCCTTGCGTCGCAGCAGGCCATAGCCGAGCGATGGCGTCTGTAGCGGCGGTTGCAGGAGAACCAGCTGTCCCAGCGCGACCTGCTGCAGAACGATGGCCTCTGGCAGCAGCGCCAGCGCCTGGCTGTGATGCAGCAGGTGCAGGGTCGATTGCACCGAGGCGGTTTCCACCCGGTTGAGCGGGAAGCGGATGCCGGCATCGTTGAAGGCTTGCTCGATCATCCGCCGCAGAGGGGTGTTGTACGGGTACACCACCCAGGGCCACTGCTCCAGATCACGTGCACTCGGCGTCGCTTCGCGGGCCAGTGGATGGGCCGGGTCGGCGCAGAGCAGGAAGGGTTCACTGGCGACTTCCTGATAACTGAAATGTTCCTGCTGACGCGGCTCGGTGAAGCGGCCGATGGCCAGGTCCAGCTGCTTGTGCAGGAGCATCTGCAGCAGGTAGTCGCTGGTGTGCTCGACCAGTTCGATGGTCAGCAGCGGGCGCTGGCTTTTGAGCTGCAACAGGGTCTTCGGCACGACCTGGGCGGTAGCGGCGAAGATCGCGCCGACGCGCAGATGGCCATAGCCACCCTGGCGCAGGGTATCGAGCTCCTGGGCGAAGTGCTGGCAGTCGTTGAGCGTGCGCCGGGCATAGGCGATCACCGTCAGGCCGAGCTCGGTGGCCACCAGCTCGCGTGGCTGACGGTCGAACAGGGCGAAGTCGAACATCTGCTCGATCTCGCGCAGCATCTTGCTCACTGCCGGTTGGCTGAGGCCCATCTGCTGCGCCGTGGCGTGCATGTTGCCGGTGTCGGCGAGGGTTTCTATCAGTTGCAGATGGCGCAGGCGCAGCCAGTTATGCAGGGTGGGCAGCTTGTTCAGGCTCACGACTACGGAACTCCCTGTGAGGCGGTGCGATAACCAGTGTGTATCGGGCGTTGACGATTCGTCATTGGTCGAGTGCACGAACGCTTGGCTATGGTCGCACAGCAGCGGCCGGGCATCCATTTGGGGTGCCATGCGGTCGCGTCCCAACAACAATTCAAGAGTCCGCCCATGGCCCGCCCCCTGATCCTCACCCCCGAAAACACGCTTCCCGAAGACGGCCTCGCCGGCACCTTGATCGCCCGCGTCTGGCTCCCTGGCGACTTGGCCGGGCCGGTTCCGGTGCTGCTGCATGAAGATGGCGTGTTCGACCTCAGCCCGCTGTCACCCACCCTGGCCGGACTGTGCGAGCTGGAAGACCTGGCCGTGCGCGTGCATGACAGCCGCGCCCGGCGCCTGTGCAGTGTCGCCGAGCTGCTGGCCAACAGCGGCAGCCAGCGTGACGTCGGTCGGCCGACCCTGCTGGCACCGGCCGATCTGCAGGTGATCAAGGCTGCCGGCGTGACCTTCGCCGCCAGCATGGTCGAGCGGGTGATCGAGGAGCGTGCCGGCGGTGACCCGCAGCGCGCCGAGGAAATCCGTGCTCAGGTGCGTGAGTTGATTGGCGATAATCTGCGCAGCATCGTGCCCGGTTCGGAGAATGCCCAGCGTCTCAAGGCGCTGCTGCTGGAAAAGGGCCTGTGGTCGCAGTACCTGGAAGTGGGCATCGGCCCGGACGCCGAAGTGTTCACCAAGGCGCCGGTGCTGGCGGCCGTCGGGAGCGGCATGGACATCGGCATTCATCCTGGCTCGGCCTGGAACAACCCGGAGCCGGAAGTGGTGCTGGTGGTCAACAGCCGTGGCCAGGTGCTCGGTGCGACCCTCGGCAATGACGTCAATCTGCGTGATTTCGAGGGCCGCAGTGCGCTGCTGCTGAGCAAGGCCAAGGACAACAATGGTTCGTGCGCCATCGGTCCGTTCATCCGCCTGTTCGACCAGAGCTTCAGCATCGACGACGTGCGCAATGCCGAGGTCGATCTGCATGTCGAGGGCGATGAGGGCTTCGTGCTCAAGGGCCGCAGCAGCATGAACCAGATCAGCCGCGATCCGCTGGATATCGTCGCTCAGACGCTCAACGCCAACCACCAGTACCCGGACGGCTTCCTGCTGTACCTGGGCACGCTGTTCGCCCCGACCGAGGATCGTGACCAGCCGGGCAACGGCTTCACCCACAAGCTGGGCGATCACGTCAGCATCAGTAGTCGCCAGCTCGGTGGCCTGCACAATCGGGTGCAGCACAGCAGTGCGCTGGCGCCCTGGACCTTCGGCCTGCTGGCTTTCATCGACAACCTGGCCCGCCGCCAGCGGGCCTGACTGGCCCCTAGCCCAGCGCCTGCTGCTCGCTGCGCAGGTGCTCCAGCAGCAGGCTTGCCAGCGGCGACAGGCTGCTGCCGCGGCGGTGGATGATCGAGCACGGCTCGTTGCGTGCCTGCAGGTCCAGTGGCAGGCGGCGCAGCAGGCCGAAGCCCTCGCTGGAGCAGGCGATGGAGTGGGGCATCACCGCCACCAGCTGCGGGTCTTCCTGCAGCAGGCTGAGCATGGTGAAGGTCGAGGAGGTCTCCAGCGGGTAGCGGGGAAACTCCAGGCCGGCTTCGCCGAACTCGCGCTCCAGCACCGTGCGCATCGGCGTGCCGGTGGGGTAGACCACCCAGCTGTAGCCGCTCAGATCGGTCAGGCTCAGTGCCGGGTTGCCCTGCTGCGGATGCTGCGGCGCGGCCACCAGCGCCAGGCGTTCGGCGTGCAGGCTCAGGCATTCGTAGTCGTCCGGGTGCTGGCTGCCGCTGGTTCGGGCGATGGCCAGGTCCAGGCGGCCTTCGTCGAGCAGCTTGAGCAAGCGCGGGCTGATGTCTTCGACGATCTGCACGGAAATCTCCGGTTGCATCTGCCGCAGGCTGGTGAGTGCGCGCAGCATCAGCGGCACCGAGCCGGCGATGGTGCCGATCGCCAGGTGGCCGCCATGACCTTGCAGGATGCTCTGCATTTCCTCATGCAGGTGCGCCAGATCCGAGTGGATGAGCCGCGCATAGCGGATCACGCAACGCCCCAGGTCATTGGCCTGCAGGCCCTGTGCCGAACGCGTGAACAGCGGCGTACCGAAGGTCGTCTCGATTTCGTGCAGCGCCTTGGTCGCACCCGGCTGGCTGATGGCGATGCGTTCGGCCGCGCGATGCAGCGTGCCCAGTTCGTCGAGGGCAATCAGCAGCCGCAACTGGCGAATACGCAGACGGGAAACGATGTAGGTCAGCGGTGGCAGCATGGGGATGACGAAAAGTTATCAGCTAATCAGAAGCTTTCATTAGGCAGCACCGCGGGCAGTTTTTAAAGTGCCCGCCAGCAACGTCGCAATCGCGACGCACAAGAACAACAGAAAAAACGGCAGGAGTGCTGCAATGCGGCTGATTCAGTTTGAGAACGAGCAGGGCCAGCGTCAGGTCGGCGTCGTCGGTGAGGCGCGCGTCAGCGTGGTCAAGGGCGTGGCCACGACCCGTGAGCTGGCGCTGCAGGCGATCCGTAACGGCCATGGCCTGATCGCCGAGATCGAGCGCCTGGGCGTCGAGCCTGGCCCGGCCTATGCCGAACTGATCGAGCAGCGCCGCGTGCTGGCGCCGCTGGATCACGCCGACCCGGCCCACTGCCTGGTGTCTGGCACCGGTCTGACCCACCTGGGCAGCGCCTCCACCCGCGACAAGATGCACCAGCAGGTCGAGGCGCAGCAGGCCGAAGGCAAGCTCACCGACACCATGCAGATGTTTCAGTGGGGCATGGCCGGCGGTCGCCCGGCAGCAGGCAGCGAAGGCGCGCAGCCGGAGTGGTTCTACAAAGGCGACGGTAGCATCGTGGTTCGTCCCGGCGAGGACTTCCCGGTGCCCGACTTCGCCGAAGACTTCGGTGAGGAGCCCGAGCTGACCGGCCTCTATGTGATTGGCGACGATGGCCAGCCGTATCGCATCGGCTTCGCCCTCGGCAACGAGTTCTCCGACCATGTGGTCGAGCGCAAGAACTACCTGTACCTGGCCCACTCGAAGCTGCGCTTCTGCTCCTTCGGCCCGGAAATGCTGATCGGTGAGCTGCCGCGTCATCTGTCCGGCATCAGCCGTATTCGTCGTGGCGACCAGGTGCTGTGGGAGAAGGAGTTCCTCTCCGGTGAGGACAACATGTGCCACAGCCTGGAGAACCTCGAGTACCACCACTTCAAGTACCGCCAGTTCCTCCGTCCCGGCGATGTGCATGTGCACTTCTTCGGCACCGCGACGCTGTCGTTCGCCGACGGCATCAAGGCGCAGCCGGGCGATACCTTCGAGGTCAGCCTCGATGCGCTGGGCGAGCCGCTGCGCAATGGCATTCGCCTGCACCAGCCCGCCGTGAAGGTCGGCGGAGTGCGTCAGCTGTAAGGCCTTTGCGGCCCGGCGGCAGGCTGTCGGGTCGAAATTCCGTTCGGCGGATTGCGGATTGCGCCCTCATGAGGGGACGAATGCCGAAGTTATCACTTATCATATGTCTGACAACTGCAGTAGAGTTGTCACCCCTCGACCCAAAAGGTCGAGGCCTCATTCATTGTCCCGGGGCGGCGTCGCCGTCCCTCCTGACAGGAGAACGCCATGCTGAGTCTGACTGGCCACAATTACATCGGCGGTGAGCGCCGCGCTGCGGGCACCGTGGAGCACAAGAGCCTCGACGCCAGCAGCGGTGAAGCGCTGCCCTACACCTTCATCCAGGCCACGCCGGAAGAAGTCGACGCTGCCGCCCAGGCTGCTGCCGCCGCTTATCCGATCTATCGCAACCTGTCGGCCGTGCGCCGCGCCGAGTTCCTCGAGGCCATTGCCGACGAGATCGATGCCCTCGGTGATGACTTCGTGGCCCTGGTCTGCCGCGAAACCGCACTGCCGGCTGCCCGCATCCAGGGTGAACGTGGTCGTACAAGTGGCCAGATGCGCCTGTTCGCCAAGGTGCTGCGTCGTGGCGACTTCTACGGTGCGCGCATCGACCGCGCCCTGCCGGATCGTCAGCCACTGCCGCGCCCGGATATCCGTCAGTACCAGATCGGTGTCGGCCCGGTCGCCGTGTTCGGCGCCAGCAACTTCCCGCTGGCCTTCTCCACCGCCGGTGGCGACACCGCGTCGGCCCTGGCCGCCGGTTGCCCGGTGGTGTTCAAGGCGCACAGCGGCCACATGGCCACTGCCGAGTGCGTGGCCGATGCGGTGATCCGCGCGGCCGAGAAAACCGGCATGCCCAAGGGCGTGTTCAACATGATCTTTGGCGGCGGTGTCGGCGAGCTTCTGGTCAAGCACCCGGCCATCCTGGCTGTTGGCTTCACCGGTTCGCTGAAGGGCGGCCGCGCCCTGTGCGACATGGCCGCTGCTCGTCCGCAGCCGATCCCGGTGTTCGCCGAGATGTCCAGCGTCAACCCGGTGATAGTCCTGCCGGGCGCCCTCAAGGCGCGTGGCGCCACCGTGGCCAAGGAACTGGCCGGTTCGGTGGTGATGGGTTGTGGTCAGTTCTGCACCAATCCAGGCCTGGTCATCGGCATTCGCAGCGCCGAGTTCAGTGAGTTCGTCGCCGGCCTGGCCGATGCCATGGGCGCGCAGCCGGCGCAGACCATGCTCAACGCCGGCACCCTGCGCAGCTACGCCGGTGGCGTGGCGCAGCTCAAAGGCCATGCCAAGGTCACTCACCTGGCGGGCAACGAGCAGGCCGGCAACCAGGCGCAGCCGCAGCTGTTCAAGGCCGACGTGAGCATGCTGCTCGAAGGCGATCACCTGCTGCAGGAAGAAGTCTTCGGCCCGACCACCATCGTCGTCGAAGTCGCCGACAGCGCCGAGCTGACCCGTGCCCTGCAGAGCATGCACGGCCAGCTGACCGCGACCCTGATCGCCGAGCGTGAAGACCTCAGCGCCTTCCGCGACCTGCTGCCGCTGCTGGAAGTCAAAGCCGGCCGCGTGCTGCTCAACGGTTACCCGACTGGCGTGGAAGTCTGCGATTCCATGGTCCATGGTGGCCCGTACCCGGCAACGTCCGACGCTCGCGGTACGTCGGTCGGTACCCTGGCGATCCACCGTTTCCTGCGTCCGGTGTGTTACCAGAATTACCCGGACGAGGTACTGCCGGAGGCCCTGCAGAACGCCAACCCGCTGGGCATCCAGCGCTTGGTCGACGGCGTGCACAGCCGTGATGCGCTGAACTGATCGGCACGCTGCAACGAAAAATGCCGCACCCGTAAAGGTGCGGCATTTTTCATTCAGGCGGCTGCGTCCTTATTTGGCGGCGGTCTGGGTTTTCTCCACCGCCTGAATGATCACCTTGGCCACATCGGCCGGGCGCGACTGCTGCGGCACGTGGCTGGCGGCGACCTCGGTGGTCTGTGCACCGATCTTCTTGGCGAAGTCGCGCTGCATCTGCGGCACGATCATGCGGTCATCGCTGGCGACGAGGTACCAGGACGGCTTCTGCTTCCAGGCCGCGACGCTGGTGCGGTCATCGAAGGCCGCCGCGCGGATCGGGCCCTGCGTGGCGGTCATGATCGCCGTCTGCTTGGCAGGCAGGTCCTGAGCGAAGTCAGCGGCCATGCCTTGCGGCGTCAGGTAGAGGAAGCCGTTCTTGTCCGCCACGATCTGGCTCGAGCCCGGCGCGGTGGGATAGCCGCCGTACACCTCGCCGGTGGATTGGCCGGCATTCGGCGCGAACGCCGCGACATAGACCAGGCTGCGCACCTTGTCGTCGCCACCAGCCTGGCTGATCACCGTGCCGCCCCAGGAGTGGCCGACCAGCACCACATCGCCATCCTGATTGTTCAGCACGCGCTGGGTGGCAGCGACGTCGTCGGCCAGCGAGGTCAGCGGATTCTGCACCACGGTCACCTTGATGCCCTTATCCTGCAGCAGCGGCACGACCTTGGCCCAGTCGGAGCCGTCGGCGAAGGCGCCGTGGACGATCACCACCGAAGGCTTGGCGTCGGCGGCCTGGGCATTGACTGCGAAGAAGGGGCTGGCGATGGCGAGGGCGAGGATCAGCGGCTTGGTATTGAACATGATTGAATCTCCTGTGCTTGGGGGAGTTCAGTGTCGATAATGCGCCGGTGTCCCGGTATCGGTCGTTTATCCGAGGCCTGCAAATAAAGGAGAGCTGCAAGGTGAATGACGCCGTCGCGCTGGAAGACGTCATGCTGGCGCTGGCCATGGTCGGTGACCTGAGCATGGGCCAGCCCATCGATCAGTCGCGGCGTACCGCGCGCCTGGCGCAATGGCTGGTGCAGGCCGGTGGCGGCGATCAGGCGCAAATCGATGCGGCCCGGCAGGTGGCGCTGCTGCGTTGGTCCGGTTGTACCGCCAACGCCGATGGCTTCATGCATCTGCTCGGTGACGACGTCGGCGGCCGCCGCGCCATGCTGGCACAAACCCTGGATGCCGCCGGCCAACGCGCCATGCTGCGCACCACGCCGCTGGCCCAGGTGCATTGCGAGATCGCCGGCGATATCGCCCGCACCCTGGCGCTGGGGGTGGAGGTCGAGCGAGGTCTGCGCCATATCTTCGAGTGCTTCGACGGCAGCGGTCGCCCGCTGGGCCTGCGTCACCCCGATATCCCGCCGGTGGTGTATCAGGTCGTGTTGGCGGGCGACCTGGAAATCCTCTCGCGCGCCCACGGCCTGGACGCGGCGCTTGAATGGATCGGCGCTCAGGGCGATCGCCGTTATCCCGCTGCTCTCGTCGATCTGCTCAGCCGCCACGCAGCGGATTGGCTGCAAGCGCTGCGCACACCCGAGGGCGTGCAGCCTGTCGGCGGGGCGGAGGTTTCCCTGACCCTGGTGGGCGACGTGATCGACCTCAAACTGCCCTGGCTGGCCGGCTATTCACGCCAGGCCGCGAGCCTGGTGCGCGACGCCGGTCGACTATGGGGGTTGCCCGAGCCGCGCATCGAACTGCTCGCCAAGGCGGCGCTGATCCACGGCCTGGGCCGGGCGGCAGTGCCCAATCGCGTCTGGAGTACGCCCGGCCCGCTGCTCGACGGTGATCTCGAGGCGGTGCGCCTGGTGCCCTACTGGACGCACCGCGCCTGCAGCCAGATCGGTGGCCTGAACGAAGCTGGACAACTGGCCGCGCATGCCTACGAACGTCTGGATGGCAGCGGCTATTTCCGCTCGTTGAGTGGCGACGCCCTGAGCCCTGAACACCGCCTGCTGAGCGCCGCCCTGGCCTGGCTGGCACTGCGCGGCGAGCGCCCCTGGCGCGCCGCCTTCAGCGACGAGCAGGCCGCGCGCGTACTGCTCGATGAAGCCGAACACGGGCGCTTCGACCCACGCGCCTGCCAGGCGGTGATCAGCGCTGCGCACGGCGAGCAGGCGCCGCTGGTCAGCAAGCCCGGCAACGGCCTGCTCAGCGAACGCGAGACGCAGATCCTCCAGCGCATCAGCAGCGGGGCGAGCAACAAGGAGGTGGCGCGCGACCTGGGCATCAGCCCGAGTACGGTGCGCACCCATGTCGAGAGTGTGTTCCGCAAGCTGCAGTGTTCGACGCGCGCGGCGGCGACCCTGAAGGCGCTGACCTTGGGGGTGATCTGACTCAGGGGCCTTGCTGCCCAGGTCATCAGGGATCTTGCCGCCGCTGGGATCGGCTTTCTCAGGATGTGCGCTTGGTTCGTGACCCAATCGCCTCAAATGCTGGCGTAGCAATTTCCAACGGCTGGCCGAGTGCCGTAGGCCTGCTGTCACCTGGCTTTTTCTTGCTGCTCAGGCGCTTCTCCAAGCGCTGCATCTCGGCAAATTCCTGGCTATCCCCGGCAGCGGCTTGCGCCTGTCGACGATGCTGGTCGAACGCCTGGGAACGCTGATGCGTCCACTGGTTCACCTGCTTCCGGCTGACGTTGCCAGCAGTGCGCAGCAGTGGCTGTTCGTTGCAGGCCATGAAACTGTCGATCTACTGCCGCCATTCGGCGAGTTGCCGGTGCTTGCGCTGCACGCAGCTCGGCCAGGGTACGCGTCACCGTGGCGTTGCTGCACGGCTGAGTCGCCCAGCACCAAGAGCGCCGACGCGGCTCGCGGCCTGCTTCTCACTCCCCTGGGGCCTTGGCTGCCGGCATGTGGCGGCCTGGTCGTGTTCGCAAGGCATTCATTGTTGTCAGATGAAAATCAAAACATATGTTGCCATTGGTAAAAATTTATGTGAGATTTTTTACAAATAAAAATAAATACGCCTTCATGGCGTACCCGATCGCCGTCGCGCACCAGCGCCCGGCAGGAGTCCAAGCATGGCTAGCTATTCCTGCCCCCTCGCGGGCGTTGCGCGAAGCCCCGGCACTGCTCGTGCACCCCTCTTCCTGTCCATGAACCAGCGCCTTACTGGCGACGGCTCGTCCTGTTGCCAGGCCGCTGGACGGCCGGCGACCTCATCCGGCGACTGCCCCCGCAGCGGTGCGCGCCAGGGCTTATGTGCGGAGGGTGTATGAGTATTTATCTGATCGGGATACTCGTCAGCGTCGCTATCTACGTTGCGATTGGCAATTACGCCGGGCGCAGGGTCAAGGGCCTCGAGGACTACTACGTGGCAGGCCGCAACGCACCGACACTGTTGATCGTCGGTACGCTGGTGGCCAGCTTCCTGAGCACCAACGCGTTCATGGCCGAAACTGGCTTTGCCTATGAGGGTTACGCCTTCCTGATGCTGGCGCTGACGGCGGTCAACAGCATGGGTTACGTGGTCGGTGCCTTGTTCTTCGGCCGTTATGTGCGCCGTAGCGAGGCGCTGACCATCCCCGAATATTTCGGCAAGCGTTTCGCTTCGCGACGGGTGCAGTGCACCGCAGGGCTGACCACTATTCTCGGCATCACCGCGTATCTGATCGCGGTTACCCAGGGCGCTGCGCTGCTGGTCTCCGAGATCGGCGGTATCGAGTACTGGCAGGCGCTGTTACTGGTGTGGTTCGGCTACACCCTGTTCACGCTCCATTCGGGGTCGGAAGGGGTGGTGCTCACCGATACCCTGATGTTCCTGATGTTCACCGTAGTGGCCTTCCTCGGGATCTGCTACTTGGTCGACGCCACCGGCGGCATACAGCAGACCGTGACCGCGCTGGCAACCTTCGAACAACGTCCAGGCATCCTCGCCTGGCACGGCCTGGAAGGTGACAAGGCATACTGGCCCTCGCATGCCAGTTCGTTGGTCTGGGCGCTGATCCTCGGCGTGGCCTGGGCCGGGGTGGTGGCAGTCAGCCCGTGGCAAACCAGTCGCTACCTGATGGCGCGCAGCGAGCACGTGGTGATCCGCTCGGCCTGCTGGTCCGGGCTCCTTCTGATGCTGCTGTACATCGCGCTGATGCTGATGGGGGCGGTGATCAACCTGCTCAACCCGGCGATCGACAATCCAGAGAAGGCGGTGATCTGGGCGGCCGTGAACGTCATGCCCGGTTGGCTGGGCAGCATTTTGATCATCGGCATCATGGCGGCGGCGCTGTCGTCTTGCTCGACCTTCCTGTCGCTGATCGGTTTCAGCGCCACCAACGACATCGTCGAACTCACGGGCAGTGATGCCGAGAAGCTGCGCTACAGCAGACTGGTGATGCTGGCGGCCGGCCTGGTCAGTCTGGCCATCGCCTTCATCAAACCGTCAGCGATCATGTGGATCACCTATTTCGCCGGCACCCTGTTCGCCTCTTCGTGGGGGGCGGTGGCCTTCATGAGCATCTGGAGCAAGCGCATCACCGCCTCTGCGGCTTTCTGGGGCATCGTGGTTGGCTTCGTCGCCAACATCACCGCCAACGTCCTGCGCAAGTTCGATGTGATCAGCCTGCCGGTCTACCTGGATCCGTTCATCGTTGGCAGCGTGCTCAGCCTGCTGGCCGTCCTGCTGGTCAGCCGCATCAGTACCGTCAGCCATGCCGAGCGCAGCTTTCTCGCACAGATCCATCGGACACCGGTTGAGGAGTGCGATAGCGCCACGGTGGGCGGCACCCTGCTGGTGCCGCGACTGATGATGGCCAGCGGGTTGCTGATCGCCGCCCTGCTGATCAACTACTACGCGATTCCCTACAGCCAGGCGCTGGGACAACCCTGAGAGGTAACACCATGCTGGGCGCATATCTGCTGTCGATTGGTTACGGTCTTTCGGTCTTTATGATGGGGCTGCTGGCGCACGCCGTGGTGCGGCGCGACTACGCGGCGCCGAGGGAACCGGAGCAGGTGGCCGCCGAATGAACGAGGCAATGCTGTGGCCTTCGCCTGTCCGGGGGAGCGCACTGATGCCGCAGGGTTGAGCCTGTTCGTTTCAGAAGCTCGGCGGGCTGATCGCCCAGACCACGATGGTTTCACTGTTGCCGGGGTTACGGTAGCGATGGGGCTCGCGTGACGAGAAGGCGCAGCTGTCCCCCTCGAACAGATGGAAGTAACGCTCGCCGACCCACAGCTCGAGCTGGCCGCTGAGCACGAAGCCCACCTCGTCGCCCTCGTGCGAGTAGCTCTGGGTGCTCTCCGAGCCCGGTGGCATGCGGGTGTAGAGCATCTCCAGCTGCAGGTTCATCTTCGGCGTCAGCAGTTCGTCCACGATGCCCTGGTCGTATTGAAGGCGCAGACGGTTGTTGCGCCGCACTACGTAATTGCGCTCCTCGCTGGGCACCGGCTCCTCGCCGGCAAAGAACCACTGTACGGTCACGCCCAGGCTGCGGGCGATATTGACCAGGGCGGCGATCGACGGAAAGGCCAGGTTGCGTTCCATCTGGCTGATATAGCCTGGCGAGAGGTTGCTGCTTTCGGCGAGCTGCACCAGGGTCATCTTGCGGCGCTTGCGCAGGCCACGGATGCGTTCGCCCAGAAAGGGGCTGTCAGTCAGGTCGTCGGCGGTCGCCGACAGTCCGGTGTCGGTTTGCATTGGGTGGGTCATGCGCAGGCCTTGCTCTCTACCCTGCGGGTTGACGCTTAGCAGGGGACGGGTCGGATATCGGTTTGCCGGCTGCAACAATAGCGCATCTGTCCCGGACGATGGCGGGAAATGCCCACCGTGACATCAGGCAACGTGCCCCGTGGCAGGGTGCATGCCGGGGCAGGAAAGCACGCCGCGACTGCCGGCACCATGCCGTTGCTCGGGGCAGCGCGGACCGCCAGTAGCTCGTTGGCGATACCCTGGCCCCGAGGCGCATAGCTTGCTCCGGGGCACTCTCGCAGAAGGGCTTTATCGCCATCTTGACGTTGATCCGATCGACGTTGCTGCCGGTATTGATCCGGACCCTGGCCTGTCATCGAGCGCGGTTCACACAGACCAGCACCCTGTGCATTTTTCCACGGGCGCGCAGGTGGAAGAGACAGTCCTTGGGCTTAGTAAAAAAAACAAAGATTTTTTTACTAAGGGGAAATTTATGGCTAATGTCTGTTGGCAGTCGTTCCAGTCCGTTGCCCTGCCCGGAGAACTCGCCTGATGAGCAGCACGTTGTTTCCCCATCTGTTCCTGCCGCTGCAGATTCGTGGCGCACGCCTGAAGAACCGCATCATTTCCACCGGCCACGACACCACCCTGCCCACCGACGGACAGGTCAACGACGCGCTGGTGGCCTACCACGAGGCCCGTGCCCGTGGCGGCGTCGGCCTGATCGTCACCCAGGTTGCCGGCGTGCACGAGACGGCTCGCTACACCTCGCAGATGCTGATGGCCACCGAGGACGCCTGTATCGAGGGTTATCGGCGCCTGGCCGAGGCCTGCCACAGCCACGGCTGCAGGGTGTTCTCCCAGCTGTTCCACCCCGGGCGGGAAATCATGGAGAGTGCCGACGGCCTGCTGGCGGTGGCCTGGGCGCCGTCGGTGTCACCCAATGAGCGTTTTCACGTAATGCCGCGTGCCCTCGACCGCGCGTTGATACGGCAGATCGTCGCCGGCTATGGCCAGGCGGCGCGGCGCATGCGTGATGCCGGGCTGGATGGGGTCGAGCTGGTGGCCAGTCACGGTTATCTGCCGGCACAGTTCCTCAACCCGCGGATCAATCGCCGTGAGGACGCGTACGGCGGCGAGCTGGACGGCCGGCTGCGTTTCCTGCGCGAGGTACTCGCCGAGATGCGCGCCTGCACCGACGAAGACTTCGTCATCGGCATGCGCATCTGCGGTGGCGGCGAGCGCGACGAGGAGGGGCTGAGCGCCGCCGAGACGCTGGACGCCTGCGTGCGCCTCGAACCGCTGCTCGACTACGTCAACGTCACCGCCGGCACCTCCGCATCGCTGGGCGGCGCGGTGCACATCGTGCCGCCGATGGCGGTGGCCAATGCTTATCTGGCCACCGACGCCGGGGCATTGCGCCGCGCATTGAGCATCCCGGTGTTCATCGCCGGGCGGGTCAACCAGCCGCACGAGGCCGAGGCCGTGCTGGCCGCCGGCCAGGCCGATGCATGCGGCATGACCCGCGCGCTGATCTGCGACCCGCAGATGCCGGCCAAGGCCGAGCAGGGCCGGGTGGACGACATCCGCGCCTGCATCGCCTGCAACCAGGCGTGCATCGGCCATTTCCATCGCGGCTACCCGATTTCCTGCATCCAGCACCCGGAAACCGGTCGCGAGCTGATCTACGGCACGCTGCGGCCGGCGGCGCGACGCAAGCGGGTGATGGTCATCGGCGGCGGCCCGGGCGGAATGAAAGCCGCCATCACCGCGGCGCAACGCGGTCACCAGGTCACCCTCTACGAGGCGAGCGCCCAGCTCGGCGGCCAGGCGCTGCTGGCCCAGCAGTTGCCGCGCCGCGCCGAGTTCGGCGGTATCGTCACCAACCTGGCGCGTGAGCTGACACTGGCCGGCGTCGAGGTGGTGAAGAACACCCGCGTCGAGCGCAATTTGGTGATGGCCGTGCAACCGGACGCCGTGATACTGGCCAGCGGCGCACGGCCCTACGTGCCCGACCTGCTGTTCGACGGCGACCTCCAGGTGGTCGATGCCTGGCAGGTGCTGCGGCGCGAGGTAAAGGTTGGCGCGCGCGTGCTGGTGGCCGACTGGCGCTGCGACTGGATCGGCCCGGGGATCGCCGAGCTGCTGACGCGCGAAGGCAGTCATGTGCAGCTGGCAGTCAACGGCACTCATGCCGGCGAGACGCTGCCGTTGTACGTGCGTGACGACCTGGCCGCCGAGCTGCATCGCCTGCAGATCCCGGTCACCCCCTACGCACGCCTGTATGGGGGGGATGGCGATACGCTGTATATGCAGCACACGACCAGTGGCGAGCCGCTGCTGTTCGAGGGTATCGACACATTGGTGCTGAGCCTGGGGCATGTGCCGCAGGACGAACTGGCAGCCAGCCTGCGCGATGTGGTCGCCGAACTGCACCTGATAGGTGACTGCCTGGCCCCTCGCACTGCCGAGGAGGCCGTGTACGAAGGCTTGCGCGTTGGCTGGGCGCTCTGACGATGATCGCATCGGTATCTGCCAGGAGTGGGTCAGCGGCATCGACAAGGTGGTGGCGCAGGTCGAGCCCAACCAACTACCGGCGGCGATTTTCCAGCAGACCGACGAGCATGCCTGCGTGGTCCTGTTCGTCCAACAGGGCTGCCGCTATATGGGCCAGGAAAATCGTATTCGTGCCTGCTACCTGCACTGCTGCCTGAAATACGTGAACCGCGAGCCGATGAACAGCACCTGGTTGCCCGAGCGTTTGCAGATCGAAGAGGGTGATAGCGCCATGGCCAGCCGCATCATCAAGCAGGCCACCGAGGCCAAGGCGGAGATCATGCTGGAGCACTTCATCGATCAGGTCGCCACGCCGAAGAAGCTCAAGGGCCAGGCCGAGGGCAAGGCGTGCAACAGGGCCATGGTCAGCGGGTAGTCGGCAGGCAGACATTCGCTGGTGACCAGATAGGTGCAGCCCCAGATGATGGGCGCCAAGGCAGTGATGGAGATGTCCAACAGCTGTCGGTTCGAGTTCATGGCAGAGCCTTTGGTGCAAGGAAGGCCGGCAAGTCGAGGCCGCATGGCAGCCTCTGGGGAGTCAGTCGATTGGTAGGGCTACCGGACGCATCGGTGCACCATCAGCCCCGCGCAACTTGAGCGGCGCGCCGAACCAGGCGAACTGGTAGATCCTGTCGGCGGCCAGTTCCTCCAGATAGACGTTCTGCATGATCGGCACGCCTTTGATCGACAGCATTGAGCTGTGCACCGGAATCCAGTTGTCTTTTTCCTTGGACGGCCAGACATCGGTGCTGATGTTGTCGACACCAATCACCACGGCACCCTGTTCTGCCAGGAAGTCCGCCGACTCGCGAGTCAAGCCCGGGGTGTTGTGCATGTAACGTTCCGGTTCCTTGAACCACTGCATGCGCCCGGTACGTACCACCACAACATCACCGGACTCAAAGCGGATGCCCTGTGCTTTGGCCGTCTGACGCAGATCCTCGACAGTGATGCCGTAGGACTCGGGAAGTACCTCGACGCCTTTGTAACGCGCCACGTCAAGTAGAATGCCGCGGGCGATTATCGGCGGATAGTTCTCGATACCGGCCTTGTGCCAACCGCGATCACCCAGGTGCTCATCAGTGGCGAAGCCGTTATAGATCTTTCCTTTGAGACCGAAGTGCGAGAGCGCGTCGATGTGTGTGCCGGTGTGGGCATACATCGAGATGGCCGACCCGGAGTAGCTGATCAGGCTGTTCTTCTCCTTGCCCAGGCCATTTGGATCGTCAACGATCGTGCCTTGCGGGGTGTGTACGTTCCAGATCTGATAGCGCGGTTGTCCCAGGAAGTAGTAGCTGGGCATGCCCACGTAGTACTCGACACTGAGGTCGTAGGTTTTGCCGCTTTTCACGCGCTTTACGACATTCAGGATCGACTCTGGAGTGATACGGTTCAGGGCGCCAATTTCGTCGGTACTGCCCCAAGGGCTCTGGCCAACCGTGGTGGTATCGGCCTGGGACAGTTGCGCGCTGAGGCAGAGCGCGGTGACAAGTGATAGGTATTTCATGGGACGTTCTCCGCGATAGTTAGCGGTGGCTACTCTAGGTTTGCGCGGAGGACTGAAAAACAGAGTGATCGCGAAAGTACTTTTCGTGCTTCGCAAAAGGCCAGGTGGGTGGGAATGGACAGATTGCAGGCAATGCGCTGCTTCGTGCGGGTCGTCAAACTGGGGAGCTTTTCGGCGGCGGCAGATGAAATGGCGTGCTCCAACGCCACCATTAGCAAGTACGTTAAATATTTGGAAGACTGGATGCAGAACCTGCTGCTGCAGCGCAGCACGCGCAGCCTGCAACTTACGGAAGCCGGACAGCTTTTTTACGAGTACTGCCTGCGTGTTGAGCAGGAAACCCAGGTACTGCACGATCAGCTCAGCGAGGAACGGCAGCAGATAGCGGGTCGCCTGGTGATCTCGGCTCCCGTGTCACTGACGCTGAGCTTGATCGGGCCTCTGCTCCTCGATTTCCAGAGTGAGCACCCGCAGTTGCAGTTGGAGCTGCGCCTCAGTGACCAACCGGTTGACCTGGTGCGCGATGGCATCGATCTGGCGCTACGCGCATCTGCCGAACTGGCTGATTCAAACCTGGTAGCGATGCCGATGACCACGCTGCAGCGAGTCGTGGTGGCAACCCCTGCTTACCTGGAGCGGCACGGAAAACCACTGAACCTGGAAGACCTTGCCGAGCACAATTGCATCGTTTACAGCCGCAGCAGTGACGCCACAGACTGGCAGTTCACCGCAGGTGATGAGATTCGCTCGGTGCGAGTAGGGGGGAGGCTGAGCGTGGATAACAGCCTTATGCTGATTCAGGCGGTGCTTCACCACCAGGGGCTCGGCCTGGTACCGCGGGTAATGGTCGACCGAGAGCTGGCTGCCGGGACTGTGCTGCCAGTACTGACGGATTACCCACCCACGGCGCGAACCCTCCATGCGGTTTACCCGAATCGCCAGTATTTGCCGCGAAGGGTGAGCATGCTGGTGGCCTACCTCAAGTCCCGCTTCAAGGAGACGCTGGAAGCCTCATAGCTCAAGAAATAACGCCGTAAGCCAGCAGGAGTGGGGAAGAGCGTTTTTCCAAACCTGTCGCGCTATTGAGCCTGAGTATCGACTACCAACCTGCAGTGAGCACCTTAGCCCAGTACCTCACCGGTGGAGCGTTGAGGTTAACAGATCGCTGGTACCTGGCGCTGACCTGGCTCCATCGCCGCGAGGCATGGCTGCAGCTAGGTTTCTGGCTAGTACTCAGAACCCCCGCTCGCAAAATAGGGAACCAGGCTTCAAGGCACGGTTTAGGCACATATTTGGCACAACCCGACAAGCAATCGAAACGCGGCGCTGCGGGCAATGCTCACAACAGGCTGAGTATCGGCATGAAGATCAGTTGTGGGAAATAAGCCAATTCAGGATCTGGATCGGCAAAGCCTTGGGGAAAAGACTTTTAAATTACATAGATATGGCGCACTCGGCGGGATTCGAACCCACGACCCCTCCTTCGGAGGCCAATACGGTACAGGAATTTTGGTTGGCGGCAAACGCTCAAAAATGCCCTTAAGTACCGTCCCGCAAGGCTTTGGCCTTATCTCGCTGCCTGCAGTTTATAGCTCTTAGCGGTATCTATGGGTGGTTATCTAGGGCACAAAAAACGAAATTGGCCCCAGCGATTTTGACACCTAGCTAGCCCGGTCTCACGTCCTGCGACTGAACAGATAGTGTGAATGTCGACTAGCTGACAACTGTAGAGACCGATACAGGCCCCCTTTTGCTGCTAGCTGCAGTTCAGCGGGTGATAAAAATAAAAAGCGATCTACAAGAGATCGCCTTGGCCCAAGCTTCATCACCGGTACATAGGCTCGGGAGAGGGCGCTCGGGCAAAGACCTAGCTTAGCATGGAGGGGTCTGCATCGTATTGCATTAAGGTGCCCTGTGGCGTTGCGGGGGCCAGGGTTGCCCTTGCTCGCAAAGCACTCGGCCACTGCCTGCGATTTGCCTAGGGATGGTCTGAAGTAGCCAGATATTTTCTGGCCTCCGCTGCATTGAAATATGCAGATTTTGAGTTCTTCGGAATAACGCTGGTTGCTCATGGCACCAGCTGCGAGAGATCGAATTCGAAAATAAGCTACGGGCATTGATGAACGAGTACGGAGTGAACCTGCGCGGCCTGATCTCCATCATGGATCCACAGACCGGTGCTGCGGTACCTCGGCCGGCCAGTACCAAAGCACCACGTAAGCTGAAGGTTTACAAAAACCCCAACACTGGCGAGGTCGTCGAGGCCAAAGGTGGCAACCGCAAAGTGCTCAAGGCCAGGAAGACAGAGTTCGGTGCCGAGGTGGTCGAGGACTGGCTTCAGTAGTACCGTAAGCCACGAAAGCTCGAAGCCCGCATTTGCGGGCTTTTTAGTTCAGTACAGACAGCTAATCAAGGATGTGATCAACAATGTCCGGTCAACAGAAATCTAAGCGGAGACGAGTCACGCCTGCAAGAAAACAGCGCGATGAGCTGGAAGAAAGCCAAACACGCACCAAAGAATGGCTTACGAGTCAAACCACACGCGCTATTAAACTTCGTTCGAAAGACAAAGAATTCCATGGATTGGAGCGCGAGCTAGTAAACCTGCAAGCCAAGATGGTGCGAGAGTACGAGATCTCCAAGGACATCAAGCACCCTAGAGATGTTGGAAATGTAAGAGAAACCCTGCTCAGAAAATTCTTTATAGAAACAAGGCTACTACCTGGAAGATTCTCAGTCTCAGAAACAAGTGTTCGCGCAGCATCAACTAGTGGCCATCTAAGCAACGAGCTAGATATATTATTTTATGATGCCTTGGATTCATTCACCTTAATGCAGCGACATGACATCTACGAAGTCCTGCCTATCGAGTACTGTTACGGCGCAATTCAAGTCAAATCAAAACTCACAAAGTCGGAGCTGAAAAGCGCATTCAAAAATATTTCTTCTTTCAAGCAGCTGAAGCGAATGAAGAGCAATAGGCCCGAAATTACCTTTGGAAATGAAAGAGTAGAACACAACGGCTTTGGTATAATTTTCGCCTACGATACAGACCTCGACTGGATGACCATAGTACGCGAACTTGAATCAAACGCTGAAGCCTATGAAAGAAGCGCATTACCCAATGCAGTATTCATACTCTCCAAAGGATTCTTTACGTATGGCAACGACAAGTTCTCGAGCGTCTTCAATTCCGACATAGAAAGTCATGAAACGCTGAAAATTAGCGGGCACCCTGACCACCAAGGCTACTGCCTTTACCAGCTCTACGATATTGTATTCAACCTACTCAGATGCACCAGGCTTCAAAGTGCCCTCCCCCAGAATTACTTCAGACTTCCACTCACTGCGGGCAAATATTCTTATGAATATGCTTTCGGGGGTTTTGCAGAACTTGGAAAGTGTGAAGAACATGGAGACTTCTCTCGACTGTACACTCCCGAGAAACTTGAAAAAATAATTACTTGGTGCCAGGCGGCAGAACCGGTCAACTGGATTAAGGCCAATGATATCGCTTATGGAAAAGCCGGCGACAATTTCGAGGCTTATGCCCGTCAACCAGGCGACGTGCGAATTTACAACCCAGAGAATCTGCCACTAACAAATATCTTGGTGCATGAGACTACGCTTATGAGCGATGGGGAAGAGGTAACAGCCAAGGCACTTTCCTATGACGTGATATCAAGTGAAGGCTTGTCCATCTTCATACCCTACTACTATCAAATCACCGAAGACCTAGTCCAAAGCTGTCCTCAATGCCAAAGAAAGAACAAAAGCAAGAGGTAGATGAGATAGCCTCACTAGGCTAGAAAGACAAAAGCCCGCTGATAGCGGGCTTTTGCTTGGAGAGTTCGACCCCCGCGAAGCGCAATCTCCGGAGGGGGGAGCAGCGACCATGAAACAGAGAACCTAGCATTGCGGCCAGCAACGCTGAATCACTACGCGCACCGAGATGGTACACCACCACACACAAACTGCAAAGTTGCTACATTCATGGCAGAACGCCGCCACACTCACGCTTAGGCTGCTTCAAAATTGGGAATCAACGTATCTGCGACCAAGGAAGTGCAGTTCAACGGAACACACCAAAGGATGGTCTGAAGTAGCCAGAAACAAATGGCATCGGCTTATTCATCCTTGGCCAAGTCGCTTGCGGCCTTGCCAAACGACTCCCAGTGGCCAACCAGCTCATCCACGCGATCAGGAATGCGCGGTGACTTACTGAGCACTAGGCAGCGGGTCGTGCCCACATACTCCTCAAGGAGGTAGAGCGTATCTCCGACGTCGACGCCCATCTCCTGCAGAACGTCGTCGGGTAGGCGAATAGCACCGTCGCCGTCCCAGTCCTCAATCACTACATGATTCCGCATCGTGACCCCAGGGAACGGTTGAATGGGTGTCCGCAGGGGGAAGCAACGGCGAGCCGTTGCCAACGAAGTCCCGCGGCGCAGATCGACAGGATAGCAAAAAGCTCCTGGGCTCAGAGCGTTGTAACGACGACTCCCCTCATCTCTAGCCGCAGCTTCTGATATTTGAACTCGCCCCAGGCCTGTTAGCTACCACCGCCGTTGTTGAGCTGAAAATCCCGCAATACCACCGGGGAAATTCACTATCCCCATGCCGCACTCAGCTAATGCACCGGCAGCTCACTGATAGGTCATCGTGACTTCGCTCTGTAGCCACCGTGGCTGCACTCGATTACCGCAGACTGTCGGTGGCAGTCCTGCAAAAACCACTGAGCCGCCACAAGCGCTCACTGGGGCACCTTCGCCGAACTAGCCTAATACACCCTCGTGACGACAGAACCCTCCACCGAATCGCCAATATCCAGCATGCGCCCCCGGAATAAATCGTTAAACCTCGACTGGCCTGGCCTTTCACTCACTCTATTCAAATGACACCGCCCCTGCGGACCATTAAACGGAGCCCACCCGCCAGGACAAATACGTATCATGAGACAGCGGGTTAGCTTGGTAAGCTCGCTCTCAGACAACCTTTGTCAATGTGGCCGTCATGGAAGAAAGCGCGCAACAGCGTTCAGAACGCTATGTATCCGCCCGCAGCCAGCACCCAGCGTGGCTTTTGCTCGCCTCGCGGCGTGCTCCGCTCGTATTGGGCTGCCTGCGCACACTATTCGAGCGGGCGCATGATGGGATCCCCATGGAGGATGCGCTGCAAGCGCTGTCCGAAATGCTGGCTGCTTATGCCAGCCAGGAGCTTTACGAAATCGACCCGGATGCAACGCATCTCCAAGCAGGTCGTGAACTTCGTGAATGGATCAAGCGGCGCCTCGTCGTAGAGCGAGAGGGCCGTATCTACGCAACCGACGCGCTGGAGTCAGCCATCCAGTTCGTAGATTCGCTGGATAGTCGGATCATGACTTCCACAGCATCTCGCCTTTCGGTGGTTCAGCGCGAGATCGAAAACCTGGAAACGGGTCTGAACCCCAGCCCAACTGGCCGTATTGCCAGCCTGCGCCGCCGAATCCAGGATTTGGAGCACGAGCTAGCGCAGGTAGAAGCTGGCCACGTCGTCGTGCTGGATGAAGTGCAGGCGATAGAGGGCATACGCGAGGTATATAACCTGGCCACCAGCCTGCGCGCAGACTTCCGACGAGTTGAAGACTCTTGGCGCGAGGCGGATCGCGCCCTTAGACACTCCATCATCAGCGAACAGTCTCACCGTGGAGAAATCGTCGATCGGTTGTTGGACGGGCAAGATGCTCTACTCAACACGCCGGAGGGGCGTGTCTTCGAAAGCTTCCAGCAGCAACTGAGGCAGTCCGCTGAGCTGGAAACCATGCGTGAGCGCTTGCGCACCATCCTTCGTCATCCAGCGGTTCCAAAGGCGCTGAATCGTCCCCAGCAACGTGAGCTGCGTTGGCTGGCGTTACGCCTGGTTCGGGAGTCGCAGGCTGTGCTCCAAGCGCGCGCCCGAAGCGAGCGTGATGTTCGTGGCTTCATGAAGACAGGGCTGGCCGCCGAACATCATCGCGTCGGACAGTTACTCAACGACTTCTTCAATCTAGCGCTCAGCGTCGACTGGCAACGCCAGTCAGAACGCCGTAAGCCTGCATGTTTACCACCAGTTGGCGTAGCCATTACCGGTGTTCCTGCAATCGAGCGTCTCCGCTTCAAGACCCTGGATGACGATGATACGGGCGAGCTGGATCTGAGTTTGAAGCCGGCGGGGTTGGAGCAGATTGATGATGACTTCTGGGATGCCTTCGACGGGCTGGATCGTGAAGCGCTGATTCATGACACTCTGGCTGTGCTGGTGGAGCAGGGTCGCCCTGTGAGTCTCGTGGAGCTTGCGTCTTTGCTTCCACCTGTTCACGACCTGGAAACCTTTGCGCTCTGGCTGGCGATGGCACGCGAGGCAGGTATCGAGGTGCTGGCAGAGGAGCGTCAGCTCGTGGAGCTAGTTGACGAGGATGAGCAACGCTGGCGCTTCAATCTGCCTTATGTCGGACTCGACCACGAGGCACTCAAGGACATCGATTGGGAGTTGTAAGCATGGCAGGGATCTTCGATCGAATTGCAGGCGCCTCTGGCACCGACGAAACGGAGCTGACGTTGGAGCCCATGGCGTTGGATGACGGCATGGATGATGAACAGCCTCTTATGAGCGCCGCTGTTCAGGTCGATGAGCGCCGGACGCCGCAACGGGTACGTGAGGCCGTACAGGAAATGCTCAAGTACGGGCTGCTGGAAGAAAGTCACAAGCCCAACCTGTATCGCTCAGCGCTTTCCAATATCGAGGCGGTCGACAGAATTCTGGAACCCCTCGACCTTGCCATGGGGGTCGACGAGGTTCGGGGACTGGTGTTTGTTACCGTTCGCCAGGGCGAGGTAGCCGAGCAGGATGAATGGTCGCACCCCCTTGTGCGTCGGCAAAGGCTGAATCTGGAGCAGTCCCTGCTGATAGCCATTCTGCGACAGCATTTCATTGCGTACGAACAGGAAAGCGGTACGGGCGCCAGTCAGGCACTGGTAGCGGTTGATGAACTGATTCCCCAATTGCAGGTTTACCTGGGCGAGCTGGGCAGTGAGGCTAAGGAGCGCAATCGCATCATCACACTGCTGGACCAGCTCAAGGGGCATGGTCTGGTGTCGGCTCTGGATGCTCATGATCGAGTCATCATCCGCCCCATCATTACCCACTTGGCCAACCCAGAAAACCTGCAGGCACTCGTGGCTTGGCTGCGCGAGCAGGTGGAGGGCGCGGCTACGCCGGTTGCTGGTGCTGAGGAGGATGAGGCGTGAAGCAAGCACTACTCTGGCGTGACAGCGAGACCTTCATTCTCAGCAGCATCGAACTCTATAACTGGGGCGGCTTTCAGGGCTATCACCGTGCCGAGATCGATCCCTCAGGCACCGCCGTGATCGGCCCAACGGGTAGCGGTAAAACGACGCTGGTGGACGCACTGATGACCTTGCTGTGCGCCAATCCGCGCTACAACCTGGCCTCCACGGGTGGACATGAAAGTGACCGGGATCTGGTGTCCTATGTGCGGGGAGTAACCGGCCCAGGGGACGGGGGTGTGGAGCAATCTCATATCGCTCGCCAGGGTAAGACGGTCACCGCCATTGCCGCCACGCTCGAGCGTGATGGTACGCAGGTTCGACTGGGTGCTGTGCTCTGGTTCGAGGGCACAAGCTCCTCGGCGTCCGATCTGAAAAAACTTTGGCTTTTAAGCGAGTCCCCCGAGCAGACGCTGGAGCATTGGCTGAGCCAGCATCACGCAGGTGGCATGCGGGCGCTGCGTCAGATGGAGAAGGATGGGACGGGTATCTGGCCTTATCCCAGCAAGAAAGCTTTCTTAGCTAGGCTAAGGGATTACTTCGAAGTGGGTGAAAACGCCTTCACCTTGCTCAACCGCGCTGCCGGCCTGAAGCAGCTCAACAGTATTGATGAGATCTTTCGAGAGTTGGTGCTGGATGATCGCTCTGCCTTCGAGCGGGCTGCCGAGGTCGCAAGCAGCTTCGATGATCTAACGGACATTCACCGAGAGCTGGAAACCGCTAGAAAGCAGCAGCGCTCATTGCAACCGGTCGCCGATGGCTGGGAGCGTTACAAGGCCTTGCAGCAACAGTTACACGATAAACAGACGCTCGAAGGCATTCTTCCGGTCTGGTTCGCCGAACAGGGGTATCGCCTGTGGTTGGCTGAAACCAACAGGCTTGAGAAGGCGCAAAAACAGGCCGAACTGAATCAGGAGCAATGCAGGGGACAGTTTGATATCCAGAAGGGCGTGGTCGATCAGCATCGTCAGCGCTACCTGCGAGTAGGCGGTGCAGAGATAGATCTATTGCGCGCGCGCATCGCGGATTGGGTTCGGGAGTTTGATAAACGGCGCCTGAAAGCCGAGCAGTACCAGCGTTTGGCCAAAGGGCTAGGACTCGTGGAGGAGTTATCAGCCGCTGCGCTCGAGGAAAATCAGCAGCAGATCACGGCACGCCTGGAAGTACTGGCCGAGCAAATTACTGAGGCACGGCAAAAGGCGTTCGATGCAGGCATCGTCCAGAAAGAACTCGATGGCCGCCTGCAGAGCTTGCAGCATGAGCGTGCCGAGGTTGAGCGACGGCCCGGCTCGAACCTGCCTGGGCATTTTCATGCTTTTCGAGGTGATCTGGCGCAGGCGCTTTGCGTCGATGAATCGGCCCTTCCTTTCGTCGCCGAACTGGTGCAGGTCAAGCCCGAGGAGCTGGCTTGGCGGGGGGCCATCGAGCGGGCAATCGGTAGCCACCGGCTGCGTATCCTGGTGCCGCAGGGCTCGTCCGAGGCTGCATTGCGCTGGGTGAACCAACGACACAACCGCTTACATGTGCGCTTGTTGGAGGTCAAGGAACCGTCATCGCGGCCAGTGTTCTTTGACGATGGTTATACCCGCAAGCTGACTTTCAAGGAGCATCCGTACCGAGAAGCTGTAAAGGTTCTACTGGCGGACAACGACCGACATTGCGTGGAAAGCACAGAGCAATTGCGTCATACCCCTTTCGCCATGACGGCCCAGGGGCTGATGTCGGGCAAAGAGCGCTTCTTCGACAAGCAGGACCAGAAGCGCCTCGATGAAGACTGGCTGACCGGCTTCGATAACCGCGACCGTCTGGCCTTCCTGACTGAACAAATTCGCGAGGTCAATGAACAGCTCGCGCCTGCCAAGCTGGCCTTGGATGCTGCCCAGGGCGATGTCCGCAAGTTGGAGGATCAAGCTTCGCTGCTGCAGCGCGTCGAAGAACTGCAGTTCGAGGAGATTGATCTGCCGGGTGCCGAGCGTCAGCTGGAGTCGCTGCGTGCTCAGCTGGACACCCTGACACGCCCCGACTCTGACCTCGCCCTTATCAAGGCTGAGCTGGATGAAGCTGAGGCATTGCTGGACTCTCTGGATCGACAGAGGCAACAACTTATCGAGCAGTGCGGTCAGTTGAAAATTCAGTTCGAGCAGGCCGCATCCGCTACCCGTAAGGCTTATCGCGGCGCCGAAAAGGGGCTGAGCGATACGCAACGTGAGTTGGCGCTAGCGCACTTCCCGACGCTGAGCGCTGCTGACCTCGGCGATATTGTCGAGCTGGAGCGCAAGCATACGCATGAGCTTCAAGGGCAGCTCAAAGCGCTGGGTGAGAAACTGGGCGATCAGAAATCCGAGCTTGCCAAACGTATGTCCGACGCCCTGAAGGTTGACACCGGTGCGCTGTCAGAGGTCGGGCGGGAGCTGGTGGACGTACCAAAGTATCTGGAGCGTCTACGTGTGCTGACCGAGGAAGCCCTGCCCGAGAAACTCAAGCGCTTCCTGGAATACCTCAATCGTTCCTCGGATGACGGCGTCACCCAGCTACTTAGCTATATCGACCATGAAGTCTCGGTGATCGAGGAGCGTCTGGATGACCTGAACAGTACGATGCAGCGTGTTGACTTTCAGCCCGGGCGCTATCTGCGCTTGGTTGCGACAAAGGTCATCCATGCAAGCCTGCGCACCTTGCAACAGGCTCAGCGCCAACTGAACTCGGCGCGTTTCATCGATGATGAAGGCGAGAGCCATTACAAGGCATTACAGGAGCTCGTTGGACTGCTCAAAGATGCCTGCGAGCACAGCAGGAATCAGGGCGCCAAAGCGCTTCTGGATCCGCGCTTCCGCCTGGAGTTCGCGGTCTCAGTGATCGATCGAGAAAGCAAGAGTGTCATCGAAACCCGAACAGGCTCTCAGGGCGGTAGTGGTGGTGAGAAGGAGATCATCGCCTCCTATGTGCTGACCGCATCACTCAGCTATGCGCTTTGTCCCGACGGCAGCAGCCGGCCGTTGTTCGGCACCATCGTTCTCGACGAGGCGTTCTCGCGCAGCTCCCATGCGGTTGCCGGTCGGATCATCGCGGCGCTGAGGGAATTCGGCTTGCACGCTGTCTTCATCACGCCCAACAAGGAAATGCGGCTGTTGCGCCACCATACGCGTTCGGCAGTCGTCGTTCATCGGCGCGGCGTGGAATCCAGTCTAGTTTCCCTGAGCTGGGAAGCGTTGGATGAGCATCATCAACAGCGCATCAAGGCCATGCATGAAGTCGCCCACTGACATCAGTCGCAGCCTGGCCAGACAATGGCAGCGCTCCAGCGTACGCTTGGAACGCTTGCTCAATCCCGCTAGCTGGCCGCAAAGCCTCAACATCGGCAAGCCTTCGGCACGTCTATTCACTGACAACATCCAGGCGGTACTCCGGCATGTGGAGAACTGGCGGAGCGTGAGCGTGGGTAAAGTCGACTGGGAGCCCGTCAGCTACCGAGCAGGGCTGGCCCCCATTTCCTTGCCGATGCGTTGGCACTTGCGTAGCCCCTCCGAATGGATTGCCGCGAGCGATGATCCAAGGGTCAGCCAGGAATACGCTCAACTCGAGTATCTGGTCGAGCAGGTAGACAGTGCCTTTCATGCGCTGCTGGTGGCACAACGGAGCTTGTGGTTGACGAAGCCGTCTGAAGAAGTCGTCGCCACGGTGCGACTCGCCACCCGGTTGTCGCCAGGCTGTGCCCGAGGCCGTCCGCTGCGCCTGCTTGCCGAGCACGGCGTAGACACCAAGTTTTTCGAGCGCAACGCCAGCTTGCTGACCTGGCTCCTCGACGAGCGCTTCGGAGGCGCGGCGTCCGAGCAAGGCCTGACGACTTTTCTGGATGCCTTTGAAGAAAGCAGCCACTGGGTTCTGGTCGTTCCCCTTCAGCCTGAGCTGTTGCCCTTCAAGCGGCTCAGACTCACCACTGCGGAACTGGCCGAAACCCCACTTCCCGGTTCGCGATTGCTCCTGGTGGAAAATGAGCAATGCATTCACTTGCTGCCTGAGAACTTACCGGACACCCTGGCTGTGCTGGGCTCAGGACTCGATTTGCAGTGGCTAGCGTCCGCGCACCTGGCCGGGAAACAGATCGCATACTGGGGCGATATGGATACCTGGGGCTTGCTGATGCTGGCGCGAGCGAGACTCCATCAACCAGCAGTCGAAGCACTATTGATGGAGCAAGAGCTGTTTGAACAGTACTCACCGGTGAGCGCAGTCGTCGAGCCGACCAAAGCTCTGGATTCGGCCCCACCTGGTTTGCTGGCTGACGAAGCGGACTTCTATCGGTATCTGCTGGTGCAAGAACGAGGACGTCTTGAGCAGGAGTACCTGCCAAAGGAACAAGTTGAGCGCGCTATCGAGCAGTGGGCTCGAAAGATCCCTGTATAGAGCGGCTGGCGGTGGGCTCAATAGCCCTGTAATCCTGAGACCGCCTACCCTTAAACCACAGCCTTCAGATATGCCTTCTCTGACATTTCCAACGTTGATCGCTTTAGGCGGCCGGTTTTCAGCGTTGGTCTGCAACGAGTCTTTCCACCTCGTCGACGATCTCAGCTGCGGTGCAGCCCAGGGGGTTAGCTAGCTTGATCAGGGTGGTGATCGTTGGCTGGTTGATGCCCCGTTCCATCAGGCTGACGTAGTTACGCTGCAATTCCGCCTCATGGGCCAATTGCTCCTGGGTGAATCCTGCTTCGACACGCCGTCTGCGCAGGACCTTTCCGAACGCCAATCCGACTTCCACAGATGACTCCCCAAAAGGGAGGACTATCTGGGCGGCGTCATCTCTGGTCTTCACAGTATATTGTGAATTTGGTAAAACGTGACCTCATGGCATGACGTCACCCCAGCGAATTGCAGGGCTGCCTTCCTACATGCCGTCTTCGTAATTGGCTGTAATTCAGTGCAAACGATTAATTTCCGATAAATAAGCAGTTAAATAGAAGGATGTTAAAAGTATATGAGGATTATTGGCATAGCTGCTTATGTGTCATTTGCATTTTTTTTGCAATCAGGAGCCTTCGCTGGCGAAACTGGAGTTCAGCAACTTGTTAAAAGATGCGAGGCTGCTTCCAAGGCTCGCGGGTCCTCACCTGCGCTCTGTTCGTGCACGTTGGAAAGAATGCAGGAGTATGGGTTCACTGATTCGGAGATTGTTAATTTTTCTCGACGAGACTTTAAGCCAAAGGATCTACATGAAACTGAACGCCATATGGACTACAGCATTAAGATTCGATTAATAGCAGGGCAATGCGGCTGATTAGCTTTTCCACAGTCGTCAGTCTAGTCGTACGTCATTGATTATGTGATTTGCCGTAAAGGATTTTATGCGAAACTTTTCTAGGTTTGTTTCATTAGCTCTTGCTAGCTCTATTCTTGCTGGTTGCGGCAGTGAGGATTTCACAGGTGCGTATCGTTATAAGATACCCGGTAGCGAGAGGGTAATGGTTCTCAACGTTCACGGTGATGAGGCCGAGATATTTGGAGAGGATGTGAACGACGGTCGCATCAAACCGCTGGTTAAAATGAATGTTTCAGTAAAAGATAAAAAGTTACTCCTTGATGATGTTAATAGTTCCGAGCGCTTGGCCCTCGCGCGAAATGTAGATGAGCAGAGTGTCGATTGTCTCAACTGCAAGGTGCTTGGCATCAATGACGCATCGGTTTGGAAGTATGACCCTCAAGGACCTTATGACTTGGAGAGGATGCTGAAAGACCAAGCCCTTAAGGATGAAGAGGCACTGAATGCCGAAATGCTCAAGATGCAGGAGCAAATTTATGAGCAGGCCAAGCGAGACGAAGAAGCAACCAAGCTAGGTCCATATGAAGGCGATTGGGTTTATCAGAGAGCAACGAAACAAGATGCCTTGATCATCATGACGGTCTGGCGAAAAAGTCAGATTAAACGCTGGTCATTTCGTTTTGAAACCATGGATCGAATAGGGCAGGAAGTGCCAGGGTTCGAGGTTTCAGATGTTGGGTTGAAGATCAAAGTTGGCTCTGAGAGCCTCCTATACAGTCTCAGCCCTGATAATCAGGTATTGACCTGCACGAACTGCAACAGACCTGAGCGCTGGGTAAAAGCTGACCCCAAGAAAGACCTCAGCGATCGCCATTACGCTCGACAGATGGCTGGCAATCCATAGTCCCTCTTGGGGCTCCCCTGTACGTTGGTGACCAGTAGTGAGCGATGAGCATTGTGGATGCTCATCGCCGTCCCCTCCTCTGCGAGCAGCGGAGCACGGAGGTGTCATTCAGCCATGCTCACGCTGTTCCCAAGTGGCCAGATTTTACGGCAGTAGGACGGCTGCGTCGGAAATCCATAAATATTTCTCATTTCCTAATCTAGGAACTGACGAAATTTGCGGCATCTGCGTTAGTGCAGCGGAACATCGAGTTACCGTGTGTCTCGTATGTAATCGGGAGCGCACGTTGATGAGATGGTTTTTCGTGGTGATGCTTTGCGGTGGCGCAGGCCTCTTTCTAAGCGCCCAATATCAAATCCCGCAATTGTTGCTCTGGCCTTTGCTGGCGCTGGGAACCACGATGTGGGGCTTGGCCAAGTGGATGGAGCGGCAGGAGGCCGAGACGAAGCGCAATCATGATCGCAGGTGATTGGGCCGTAAGGGATTTCCCAATGCTCGCAACGCTGAACTGCGCGCTGTGGGGTAGGCGCTGGCGAGCCAGCCGTCCGGAACTTTGAGCTCATGACCAGGAGATAGCGAGATTGACCCTTCCCTATGAAAGAACACGCGCCATCGTCAAAACCGAGGAGTTCCTGCGTGAACTCTCCCGTCATTCGGGGTTACCGCAGGATATCCGCAGCTATGCGAAAAGCCTGCTCAGGCACTATCCATCTGCCGATCAAATTTTCTCGCTGGGGCGCCTTGAGGAATGCCTGGTAAGCGATGGGCCTGAAGATGAGTATCGACGTCGGGTAATCGCTTTCCATCAGCCGTTGCTCTGCTCGTCGCTGGAGTCGACACGATAGCAATGTCCCGCCCTCATTCTGAGCCGCCGGTGTCTCACCTCGTCACGCAGCGGGTTAAGTTTCTGCGCAAGGGGAGGCCTTTCAGCATCAGGTGTCTTGCAGAGCTTGGTTCGAGCTCGGCCATCTCCAAGGCAGTCGCCCAACTGGTTCGCCGCGGTGAGCTTGAGCGTGTGTACCGTGGCATCTACATGCGGCCGAAATACAGTCAATACACCGGCCGGGTTCGTCGTCCTGGGCCTTGGGACTTGGTGAATCTGATTGCCAGGCAGAACCGTTGGACACTGCAGATCCATGGCGCTGATGCCGTGAGACGTTTCGGGCTGAGTACACAGATGCCGGTCATCCCGATCTATTACACGAGCGGCTCCAGTCGATCTCTATTTGTGGGGAAAGCCGAGATCAGGCTCGTGCATGCCGCCCCAATGCTGATGCAGCATGCAGGGACCAGGGTGGGGGTGGCCATCAGCGCACTGTTTTATCTCGGCAAAGGTGGTACTACTCCGGAACATGTTGCTGTAATCAAAAAAGCTCTCAGCCCCGAAGACCTGAGCAAATTAGTGGCCTGCAGAATGCCAAAATGGATGCGCGCAGCGCTGGAGACAACATGAGCCGGTAAGAGGCAGCCAGACACTCCGTTTGGCTGCCTATCCCTCTATCAGTGTCGGACCTGCATCTATTGCTGGCTGCCCTTCTCTATATTTATCCGCGCCCTGCGGATATAGCTCGCCGACACGCCGAGCTGGCGGGCGATCTCGGCGTCGGAAAGGCCCCCGAGCTCCAAGATAATTTCGGGTGTCATTTCGGGCAACGATCGCTTGTACGCTTGTATTCCAAGCTCCCTACGCATTTTTTTGACCGGAAAATTACTGACGCCTAAACGGTCAGCGACTTCTGTATCCGGCATCATCCCCAGTAGAGCTATGGCTTCGCTGGTCCAAATGTCCTCCAGTGGTTTGAAACGCTCACGACTGATCTTTGACTCTGGGATCTTCAGCTCCGCTCTCGCACGCTTGATTCGGTTGATGGAAACACCAAATCTTTTTGCCAGTCGGTAATTGGTTTCCGTCGCCAGTTGCACAATCAAATCAGGTGACAGCTCGGTGTCTTCGGGGCAGAACCCAAGAATGTTATTTGATTGGCGATATCGTCGAACGGTGCTGGCGCCCAGCCCAAAGCGCCTGGCCACCTCCCGATCGCTCATTTTCCCAACGCATGCTTTCCAGTCATTCATCGTGCTCTCTCCTAATACATGAGACGACCAGGCAATTATTTGCGTGGCCTTGTATTCAGAGTGCGACTTTGAATACCCCCGGCTTACCAAGCTGCATAGCGAGGCATTGTTTGTAGCACCTGGGCCAATACGACCAATACCAAAATCCGCGCATGCGCGGATTTTTGAATGAGCGGGCCGCATGGCTCTGATCTCAGCCGTCCAGTCAAGATCAGCTAGTAGGCCAGCAGGTCTGTCTCGTAGCGCCGCTTTAGAATGGCCTTGGGCATATTGGATGTATCGATATGACGATTTTTCCGCGCATGCGCGGAATTTTGAACAACTCAAAAATAAAATTGCCTGCGCGTAGCTCTACCCTCAAAACCAGTGGCCTTGGGAATTTCACTATCAGGTAGTAATCCAAAAAGTGAGAGCCCGTAAATGCCAGATACATCCAATCATTCGGAGAGTGTGGACCAGCCACACATCAGCCCTGACTCACGGCATGCACAGCTGCTAGCGTTGGCTGCAGATGCTGGGCGTGATGTTGGTGTGATAGTGGAGATGCTGAGGTTTCTGGATGTTCATTCGCAGCTAATTGATTTCCCCCGAGTCATGCAGGGGTTTGTGAATGCGCTTGATGCCATGGACGTAGCGCCAGAGCTCAGCCTAGGTGCGCGCGATCTCAGAGCCTGGCGGGACGAGTGCTGCTGGATTATTTCAATCCGAAACAATCCTGATTTTGTTGCGGCTTTGGGCCCCATGTTTTACCAGGGAGATGAGCGGCGTACGCGCAATCCGGTCATCGGTAAGGGCGTACAGGATCACGCCTTCCCCTACGCGACGCTGTGGCATGAGCCTGCGGATTCAGAAAGCCAGCTGGATTACTACCGTCTCATTGGTCAACTTCTTGTAGCCTATCAGCAACGGGCAGATGATCTGGGACTGCGCGGGCAGAGATACAGCGCTTACCTTGAACTCCGAGCACTCTGCGCACTGCAGATACTGTCTATACCAGATGATCTTAATATATGGTCCAGCTCTGCTGTATTTGCGCAGGGTTGCCGCCAATTCGACGCCGGCAGTTCAATCGATTACCTAGCAGAGTACTACCCGCCAATAGTTCGTCTCGTCCGCTACCTCGGTGGTGAGGAACCGCCAGAACGTCACGGTGGCGGTGGCCATCGTCAGCATGGCGGCTCAAATAGCGCAGGCCTAGGTGTACTGATTAGCCAAGGGGCAACCGAGTTCCCGCTCGAGGATCCAGACGACCCAGATTTGCTCCCTGGATATATAAGTTTCGTGGCGTCTCAACCGCTAGACGATAATTTAGACGAAGCACTGCCGCTGGGCGAAAGAACTGCTGCAAGTGAAATATGTTTGATCGATACAAGAGGTGAAGTCAGACCATATGTAGCTGAATTGCTCAGTCATGAGGGTATGCTTGCTCATATTGCTCGCAGTCGGCAGTTTTTACCGTTTGGCTACAACCTGCTCACGCAGTATGAACTAGCAAACCTACTATTTGGTGTCACTGATGAATTTTTGCTCTGTCGGGAGCGAATTCGTAATGCTCCTGCCCAAGAGCAGATAAAGAATCGGAGGCGCTTGGAGGCACTGCTGGTACTTCATCTCATGCTCTGGTTCGGTCGTTCACTTGAGGACTGCAAAAAACTACGGATAGCTGAGCGTAATGCGCGCCCGAGCTCGGTGCTGGAGTTGGTTCTGGCTGATGAGGCAGGGCCGGCGGAGTTCAGATTTTTTGCACCTACACCGGACTATGCAGCGGAAGAGCACTTGCCTCGAAAGGCCGTTCGAGCATCTCAGCCAACAATATCGGTACCGGACATGGTTGGGGCAACTGCGCTAGTTATGGCAATCAGGGACCTGTCGCCGGTGAATGGTTCTGCCGTTATCACCTGCAAGGTCAAAGACCTAGAACGTGAAATCCGCACTTTGTTGAGCGAGCTTGGGGGCGAAGATCCTCGCTACACGATGCACAAAGTGCGCTCCTACCTACATCGCCAAATCATCACAGACTCTCACGATGTGGTTGCAGCCACCATGCTATCGGGGATGCCTTGTCTATCGGCCAACACACCACTGTATTACAGCCAGTACAGCATTAACTATTTACGAGGTCTTTATCACCAGTCAGTTCAGAAGGTTTTAAATGGGGTTTATGCCACCGTGGGGCTGGAGGCTCCGAGTGCCCCAATGCCCGCCGTTCCGGAGGCGGCTGTTGGTGCCCGAAACTGCCTTAGACTGGATACGGTAAAGGCTAATCTCGAGGCGTTGCTGGTAGTGCTGCGTAAACGCCCTCGAAAAAATCTTCAGCAGCTTGTTCATTGGCATAACTGCTTTTCGCTGTGGACGGTTCAAATGTTCTTTATGGCGACCGGATGTCGAGCTATTCGCGACCCGTTGAAGCAGGAAGACGAATTTATATCGCCTGGGGGACACGGCGCGCTGGGGGACAAAGGCTCAGATGATGGGCATATGAGTCGCCTAGTAGTGTTGACTGACCTGCTAAAACGACAGTTAAAAGCCTATAAGGCTCACTGCAGAGCAATTACCGCACAACTCGAGTTACATGCACCGGCTCCTACCAACGGATTTTTCCTGCGCTTAACCGATGATGGTTGTCTTTGCTACGAGGAAATTCGGCCGCTCCATATCAAAGCTGTAATGCACCAGATTGAGGGTTTCACACCTCATGCAGTAAATGGCTTCCGTAAGTTCTTGAGAACTGAGCTCGCCGAGCGCGGATGTCCGCCTGAGACACTGTCGGCTCTGATGGGCCATTGGCTGAGTGGCGAAGAACCACAAGATATTTACTCGAGCTTTTGTCCGCGTACCTATGTCCAGGGCCTTCATACCTACTTGTTGTCACTCATGCGGGAGCTCGGTTGGACGGTTCGCAACAGCCACCTGGTTGTGGAGGCTGATGCATGAATAGCTCACGACTTTCGGATGAAATGCTGTCTGTTGTCTGGAGCCCGGATAAACATGATCCAGAGTGGAAAAGCGGATATCTGATAACACTCCGGGAGCGCTGCCAAAACTCCGGCAACAGCATCGGTGAATGGCTCTGCGGACAACGTTCGCTGCGTACCTTTCCCATCAAGGAAATGCAAAATCTCGAGAATCAGCTCGAAAGCTCGACATTGCGCAACACACTGCTAGATGTGACGCGTCGGGCACAGCGTTTTAATCCGAGCTTGCCGCTGGCTCGGATAGCGATCGAAACGCAGCGCCGCCCTAATCCGATTAACCCAGACCTGTACAACTCAGAGAATCTGTCGGCCAGTCAAGACTTGGTTGATTCGATGGGGCGCGCCATCAGGCGTGATCTAGATGAACTCACACCCCATGCGCGGATTGGGCTGCTTCTACTGAGTGCTGCCTATTATGGCGCTCTGATGGACATTCCCCAACTGAACGCGCTGACTCAGCTTGATCCTGGGCAGGCCATTTGGATATCCGGAATACCAGAGTTCCGGTTGCAACTCTCAATCCGAGGTCAACCTGAGGCTGAGAACCGGCAGTGGTTTCCAGACCCAATAACGCTCTCGCTTCTGTCGCGCTGCGCTGCAGATCTAGCCGAGAGCCGGTCTTACTTGGATCGAAAGGGCGGGAAGTTAAGGTGTATTCAAGCGGCGCTGGCCAAAGGAGAAATTTGCCCTGATAACCAGCCAGCCTCTCTAGAGCGAGTGTTTGAGTTGCTGCGTATTGAGCGTCAAACACAGTTGCCACAGTTGTCAATAAATTATGCTACAAGATCAAACTTTGTGTCGCATTCTGTTTTGTCGGACTCTTGGCAGCATTTGAATAGGAATGCACCGGTACCAAGTAGCGAAGAGAAGCAGAAACGGAAAAAGCACCGGTTTCGCAGACCCCGACAAAATGTTCCCGAATGGTTGACTGTATTGTGCCGAAAAGTCCGCAAGCGGCAAATTTCACCAGTCGAGAATATACCTCCACCTCAGACGCTTGAAGCTTTGATCAATGGCTGGGCGGCACTCCTGCTTCACGGCCGCTCGTTTTACGGCAACATGTTACAGCCCAAAACAGTTGCCAACTATGTTCGGGATGTCGGTGTAGGTTTAGACAATCTGCTATGTGCCGACTCGATCTTGGAAGTTTCGCCGGATGCGCTTGAGGAGCTCTATGAGCTGATGCTAGAGGCTCAGCCCACCTCGTCTATGAGGAGGAATCTCGCCAAGGGATTGTTGGAGTTCCATGGTCACCTGCAGAAAACTTTTGCGTATCCACCAATCAGCCCCTATAGCACGCTGGGCATTGGGAAAACACCTCAGTTCGTCGATGCTCAGATCCTCAATGAGGACCAATATCGTCTGGTCCTCCGGGACTTAGCCACAGGCCCTTTGAGCCAGCGCTCACCACGTCTCGCCATCGTTGCTCAAGCCATGATGATCTTCGGATTTCGTCTCGGATTGCGCCGCAATGAGGCGCTGAAATTGCTGCGTCGAGACCTGCAATTGCCTTCGCTGCCTGATGCGCGAGCCGCTGCAGTAAGGCGTCGACATCAGAACCTCAAGCGGCTATCGCCTGAGCGATTTACTGTTCTTGAGCGACCGATCAACTTGCTTATTCGACCACATGCTCAGCGCGCGTTAAAAACACGCAACTCGACACGGACGCTGCAACTTCACGTGTTGCTTGAGCCAGATGAGTTGCAGCTCATTGAGCGCCTGGCCCAGCTACGCGATGACGAAGAGCTGAAGAGTCCATATTCGGAATTCTTGTTCTGTATCCCGGAATTCCAGACTCGATGGGTATCTGAGTCAACACTGATGCCAGCTATTCATGACGCACTACGCCGGGTGACTGGGTGCAGCGATATGCACTATCACCACCTGAGGCATTCGGCCGCGACTTGGCTGACGTTTAAGTTAGCCGCGTCAGCATTCGGTATTAGTCAGGAGGCTGGGTTGCTGTTCGGTGAGCATCCGCAAACCATGAAATGGCTGCTGGACACAGAACGGTTCAATCGAGCCTTTCTTCACTCCCCGGAGTCCGCCACTCGACGTGTGATCCATATCACCAGCGCTGTGCTCGGGCATGCGAGTCCCAAAACATCCCTGCTCTACTACATCCATTGCATGCCATGGTTATCAGCGCTGTGCTGGCAGTGGAATCCTGAATTTTGGCCGCCTGGCCATGTCATCGCGAAAATTGCCCAGGTCAGTTTGCCAAACAAGCCGGACGACCTACCTGCGCCAGGCCTGCCTGCAGAGATTCGGCACATGCGGAGAATCATCGGCCGCATGCGGGTCTATAGGCGCAGCAACCAAGGAAAAATTAAGCGTCCGCTGATTTCCCATCAGACGAGTGAGGGTGGATGGGCACTGACGAGAATGAATGAAATCTCATCCATGCTCTCCTATGAGGCATACGCGGAGGCATCGGGGCAGTCGGTCAACATGGACTGGGTTGAGTTTACCGAAGCTGATCGGTCGGCCATGCTGGAACGGGCGAGGTACATTAGCCACCTCGGCAAGCATCGCCTGCAGAGCCCAGCAATTTCTGACTCAGATCATAGAATTGAGCTTGTCCCAAGACCGCCTAAACACGGAGGTCTGGTCGGGGTGGTGGCCTATGCGGATCAGCTCTATCGCCTGCTAAGCAGCCGGCATAAAGCCAAAGCTGGTCGAGTGCTGGACGATTTCGTGGAGCGCTGCTGGGCGAGCGAGACGACACTGCGCTTCTACCCCGGTAGGGATGATCAGAGTGCTCGTGAGTACCTCTGGCTGTTATCTGAGCTGGGCGTCCCTTGGGCTGATATTGAGTTCATCATTTACGATGATCGCACGCCCAGGCAAACCAAAAGTCGTTGGCGCACGGTTCTGGGAAAACCTCGTTTGAGGTTCATTGAACAAGTCCCGGAGAATCGAAGCAGCCAGAACAGTCACATAGGCATTCGAGTGATGCTGCGTTTGCCAGGTGCCAAGCCTACTGCTCAGGAGCATAACCATCACTCCGGCGCCGCCTTGCGCTACCTGATGCTGATGGCCTCCATCGACTGGCATTTCCGTGCCTGACCAAGTTCCGGAGGGCATTCAGCCCTCCGGATCATCCTGCAATTCCAGCAAATCCCCCACCTGGCAGTTCAGGTATTGGCAGATCGTTTCCAGGTCCTTGAGCTCCACCCGCTGCGCGGTCTCGTGATAGAGCCGCGTGAGGGTTCCGCGGTTGATACCCGTGTCCCTGACCACGTCGCTGATCTTCAGTTTCCGCTCGCCGAGTAAGCGAGATAAATGGCACTTGACCATCCCAATCTCCAAAAATGATCTACAGAAGATCATTTTGTCCTTGCAAAGCTCAAAATGAGCGTTATATTGATCTGCAGGAGATCATTATGAGCATTCATAAGCTCATAAGAATCTGCTGTCGTTCAATTTAGCAGAGAGGGCATAACCATGTCTCACACATACCTGACTACCGAGGAACTGGCCACGCGCATGAGGTACGACGCGCGCACCATCCGTAATCGCTTGAAAGATTCAGTCCTGCTCGAAGGAATTCACTACTTCCGTCCCTTTGGCGGCCGCAAGATTCTTTTCATCTGGGAAGCTGTCGAAGAAGACATGCAGAAATTCTCGCGGGCTTCTGGGCTGGTTCCGATGGCTGGTGGAGGCATCTGCCATGGGTAAGATTCGTGCCCGTGCCGACAACGAAAAGTTGTTCTTTGACTTCACCTACCTGGATCAGCGCTGCCGCGAGCAGACCACGTTGCCTGATACGCCTGCTAACCGGAAAAAGCTGGAGAAGATCCTTGAGCGCATAGAGGCGGAAATCACCCTCGGCTGCTTCGACTACGCCACCTACTTCCCTCAAAGCAGCAAAGTGCAAGAGATCAGTCGGCTGCAGGCTGGCTGTGCATCGCTGAAAACACCACTGTTCAAGGATTTTGCCGAATTGTGGTTTGAGGAGATGAGGGTCGAGTGGCGTGATACGCACGCCAAAACCGTGCGCCTTACCCTTGATAAGCATTTGCTGCCTGAGTTCGGCAAAAAAGAGGTCAGCGCCATCACCAAAGCAGAACTTCTGTCATTCCGCTCGGCACTCGGCAAAGTCCCCGGGCAGAAAGGTCAGAGTCTGACAGCGACGCGAATCAACCACATCATGACGCCATTGCGCATGATCCTTAGTGAGGCAGCTGACCGCTTCGAGTTTACCTCGCCATATCTCAACATCAAATCACTGAAAGTCCCCAAGACAGACGTGGAACCCTTCACCTTGGATGAGGTGCTGCAGATCCTCAGCACAGTGCGTGAGGACTTCCGCAACTACTACACCGTGCGCTTTTTCACAGGCATGCGGACGGCCGAAGTTGATGGCCTGCAATGGAAGTACGTCGACTTTCAGCGGCGGCAGATTCTGATCCGTGAAACCTGGGTGGGCGGCAAGCTCGACTACACCAAGAACGACGGTTCACAGCGTGAGATCGATATGTCCGAGCCGGTTTACCAGGCGTTCCTCGGCCAGCGGGAGAAAACCGGCAGCGGACAGTTTGTCTTTAGCACCCGCGAAGGTACGCCGCACGCATACCGCAACATCAACGACCGGGTTTGGTATCCGCTGCTGCGTCACCTGGGTTTGCGTAGGCGGCGTCCCTACCAAACCCGTCATACGGCCGCGACCCTCTGGCTGGCTGCAGGCGAAAACCCGGAGTGGATCGCCAGGCAGATGGGGCACACCACCACCGAGATGCTGTTCCGTGTCTATTCGCGCTATGTCCCCAACCTGACCCGGCGTGATGGCAGTGCCTTCGACAACCTGATCAAAGCCAATCTCAAGGCCTGAGGAGCTTCCAAATGAAACTGATCAAACGTGACAACGTAACCCCCCTTCATCCATCGATGGAGGCCCGCGAGCATCAGTACCTCAAGCACTTGGCTTCAGCCATGAGTCACTACCTTAAGAACCCTCATGGCACAGAGCTTGTTTGCATCCTCGGCTCCGGCTACGAGAAAGATAATCGGCATGCCCTCGAAACCTGGGTCGCCTACCACCGTAATGAAGTGTTTGAAAAGCGCCTGGAGGGCCGAAGCCCGCTGGACTTCTTGATCGAGAAGCTTGAGAGCCTGTTGGGTAACTAAGTTCGAAGGGGCCGAAAGGCCCCTACATTGTTCTACCTTGGCAGTGACGAGACTGTTCCATTCATTCGCCAATCTTCGTTTGTGTGGGGTTACCAGTCCCTGCCGGCCGCAGTTCAACTTGAACATGTAGTCAGGCATGTAAGGACCCGGATCGACGGATTGGTTTACTATCCCGGGCGCGAACCAGAGCACATTTTTCTCCTGCCCGCTCATGGGCAAGAGGGGGCGGGAGTATAGGGACAGTGATAAAGAAGCAGCTCGTATTGGCCAGCTGGGTGGGCGGGAATGATCTCAAAGCAGTTGCTGGTGCTGAGGCTGGCCCGATTCTGGCGACCCTGAACACGATGGCTGTTGATAAAGTCGAGCTGCTTTGTTCATACCCCGCCGAGCGCGTTGAACCCTACCTAGCCTGGCTGCGCCAGCAGGTCGATGTATCAATCACCGCGCATTACGTCTCCCTGTCTTCCCCCGTTCATTTCGGGGAGATCTACCAGGTCGCCAGTCAGCATTTAAAGCGCCTGAGTACTTCCAGCAATCAGCTTTCCATTCTGCTTAGTCCCGGCACACCGGCCATGCAAGCGGTGTGGATTCTGCTGGGCAAAACGCGCTATCCGGCGACCTTCTACCAGTCCTCACTTGAGCAAGGCGTTCAGCAGGTCGAAGTGCCTTTCGAGATCGCGGCCGAGTATGTGCCGGCCGCCAATACCATCAGCACCGACAAGCTGGTTCAACTCGCCGGGCTGGATGCCCCCGTGGATGCAGCCTTCGACAGCATCGTGACGCAGAGCGAGCGCATGCTGGCACTCAAGGCGCAGGCGCAGATACTCGCGACGAAGCAGGTCCCAGTACTGATTTACGGTGAAACCGGCACCGGCAAAGAGCTGTTTGCCCGTGCCATTCACAACGCCGGTCCACGTTCTGCAGCGCCCTTTGTTGCGGTGAACTGCGGTGCTATCGTGCCGGAGCTGATCGACTCCACCTTGTTTGGCCACAAGAAGGGCGCATTCACTGGCGCTATTACAGATCGGCCCGGGGTGTTCCAACAGGCCCATGGCGGCACGCTGTTTCTGGATGAGTTCGGTGAGCTAACGCCGGATGTGCAAGTGCGCCTCCTGCGCGTACTGCAGGAAGGCACCTTTACTCCGGTAGGCTCCAGCCAGGAGCTCAAGGTCGATGTGCGGCTGATCACCGCTACTCACCGCAACCTGATGCAGGAAGTTGCTCGCGGGCGCTTCCGTGAAGACCTGTTTTATCGCATCGCTGTGGGTGTGCTGCACCTCCCGCCGCTCAGAGAGCGCGAAGGTGATCTGCTGTTACTGTCGGAAAAGCTGCTAGCCGGCATTGCCAGCCAGGATGCCAGCCTCGGCGATAAGAAAATTTCCGCAGAAGCAAAAAATCTTATCCTTCAGCATCCCTGGCGTGGCAACGTTCGCGAACTGCAATCCACCTTGTTGCGCTCGGCTCTCTGGTGCTCGGGCAATCTGATTGCTGCTCATGATATCGAGCAAGCGCTGTTCAAATTGCCGCACGCGCAGGCCGATGTACTGGCCATGGATGTTGCGCAAGGTATTGATCTACAAAAGATAATCGCCGACGTAGCAGGGCATTATCTGCGCAAGGCGCTGACGCTTACCGGCAACAACAAGACCCGTGCGGCCAGCCTGCTTGGCCTCAAAAGCCAGCAGACGCTGAGCAATTGGATGGACAAATACGGCATCGAATAAAACTTGGCACGGTCCTCGCTCTAGGACCGTTATGGACAGAATCGCCTACATGAAATCAGTCAACTTCGAGTTTCTCCGCACCGGCAACGAACTGCTGGCGAACCTCGCTGGCCTCGCCGAAGCCGTTCTGCACATCGATCCGGGCAGCGCGCTCACTCGCCTGCGCAGCTTCGCCGAAGAGCTGACCAAAGCCATCTACAAGGAAGAGCTGCTGCCGCGTATGCCGCAGTCAACCTTTTACGATCTGGTGAAAAGCTCGGTATTCACCGACTGCGTCAGCAAGCCGCTGGTTCACCAGATCAACTTCCTCCGTATCCAGGGCAACGACACCGCTCACGGCGCTGAAGGTGACCTGCGCAACGCACAGCTGGCACTAAAGACGGCTCATCAGTTGGCCATGTATATGGCCATCAAGTACTACGGCACGGCACAGGCCGATATTCCGCCCTTTGCCGAGGTGCAGGATCCGACCGCGACCCTTGCCCGTCTGCAGAAGACAGTTTCCAGCTACGAGAAGGAGCTAAATCAGCAGCAGGAAGAGTTGCAGCGTGTCATGGAGAAGCTGGAGCAGGAACGCACCCGCCATCTCGACAAGCTGGAACCGCCTGCCAAGCCTGACCAGCAGAAGCGTCAGCAGCAGAGCCAAAAGGTTGCCGACAGCCTGCAGTGGAACGAGGCCAAGACCCGCGCCCTGCTGATCGACGCCATGCTGGTGCAGGCGGGCTGGGATATAAGCAATCCCTCGCAGGTCGGCCAGGAAGTGGACGTCGACTTTCCCGATAACGTTTCTGGCAAGGGCCGTGCGGACTACGTGCTATGGGGTGATAACGGTCAGCCGCTGGCCGTGATCGAGGCCAAGAAGTCCGGCAATGTCAGCCTGCAGGCCGGGCGCGAACAGGCTCGCATGTATGCCGACGGCTTCGAGCGTATGGGCATGCAGCGCCCGGTGATCTTCTACAGCAACGGCTACGAGACCTTCATCTGGGACGATGCGCAGTACAACACCTACCGCCCGGTGTATGGCCTCTACAGCAAAGACAGCCTCGAATACCTGATCTATCAGCGGCAATACCGCAAGCCAGAACTGGAACGTCATAACCCTGATCTGAACATCGCTGATCGCCCCTACCAGATCGAAGCCATCAAAACGGTTGCCGCTCACTTCCAGCAGCAGCGTCGCCGCGCGCTGATCATCCAGGCCACCGGCACGGGTAAGACCCGCGTGGCCATCGCCTTGGCCGAGCTGCTGCTGCGCACCGGTTGGGCTAAGCGCGTGCTGTTTCTGTGTGACCGCAAGGAGCTGCGTGTGCAGGCCGATGATGCCTTCAAGCAGAACCTGCCCAGCGAGCCGCGCTGCGTGATTGGTGAAACCAACAAAGTGGACCAGACCGCACGCGTCTACATTGCCACCTACCCGGGCATGATGAACCGCTTCGCCCAGCTCGACGTCGGCTTCTTCGACCTGATCATTGCCGACGAAAGCCACCGCAGTATCTACAACAAGTACCGTGACCTATTCGATTACTTTGATGCCCTGCAGGTAGGCCTCACCGCCACCCCGGTGAAGTTCATCAGCCGCAACACCTTCGACATCTTCGACTGCGAGACCACTGACCCGACCTTCGAGTTTGGCCTCGATGCAGCCATCAACAATGATCCGCCTTACCTGGTGCCGTTCCGCGTTAAGGACCTCACCACCGATTTCCTGCGCGATGGCATTCACTACAACGACCTGAGTGAAGAACAGCAGCGTCAGCTCGAAGAAGACCTCGGCGAGGAGGAGGCCAAGCGCACCACCATCGCCGGCAAGGATATCGGTCGCAAGATCTTCAGCGAAGACACCGATCGCATCATCCTGGAAAACCTGATCAACAATGGCATCAAGGACGAGACAGGCTCGCTGGTTGGCAAGACCATCATCTTCGCCCAGCGTCAGGACCACGCCGAGCACCTGGAGGCGCTCTTCTGCAAGCTTTACCCGCAGTACGGCAGCAAGGTTTGCAAGGTCATCCATAACGCCATCCCGCATGTGGATACCTTGATCAAGGAATTCAAAAAGCCGGGCAACGACTTCCGCATCGCTATTTCGGTGGACATGCTTGATACCGGCATCGACGTGCCCGAAGTGGTCAACCTGGTCTTCGCCAAGCCAGTCAAATCCTGGGTGAAGTTCTGGCAGATGATCGGACGCGGCACACGCCTGCGCCCCAATCTGTTTGGTCAGGGCAAGCACAAGACCGAGTTCCTCATCTTCGATCACTATGGCAACTTCGACTTCTTCGAGCAGGAGTACGAAGAGCCCGAAGACCAGGGCGGCAAGTCGCTGCTGCAGACCACCTTCGAAGCGCGGCTGGAGCTGGCGCAGGCCGCCCTCAAGCACAACCATGCCGCCGCCTTCGATACCGCCATCGAGCTGCTGCGTGCCGACATCAACGACCTGCCGGAGAGCAGCGTTGCCGTTAAGCGCGAGCTGCGTGCCGTGGATCAGTTACGGCAAAGCGAGCAGCTACAAAAGTTCGACGCCAAGACCCAGCACCTGCTGGCAACCACCATCGCCCCGCTAATGTCGGCTCGTGTCCTACGCGACAAACATGCCACCGCGCTCGACAAACTCATCGCTGGTATCGAGCGCTGCCTGGTGGAACAAGCCAGCTGCTTCGAGGATGGCAAGATCACCCTGCTGGAAGAGATCGACAAGCTCGCCATCAATATCCAGGCCGTGCGCCAGAAGGATGCCTTGATTGCGGAGGTACGCAGCGCCGACTTCTGGCTCAACGCCAACGTGGGCAAGCTGGAGCGCGCGCGGCAGGAACTGCGCGGCATCATGAAATACCGCAAGTCTGGCGAAGGCCCAACCTATACCACTCCGGGCACCCGCACCGCTGATGGCGGCGTGCAGGAGGCTGAGCGTCAGATCAAGATTGCCGGGGCCAACGAAGCGATGATCTACCGGCGCCGCCTCAAGGACATCCTCGACGGCATGCTGGCTGCCAACCCGACCCTGCAGAAGATCCACAAGGGTGAGCCGATTGCCGAGCAGGAACTCAGCTCGCTCACCTCGACCATCCTCACCACCCACCCCGGCGTCAGCCTGCAGGTGCTCAACGAGTTCTATGGGCGCACCGCCAGTGAGCTGCAGTTGACCGTGCGCGAGCTGATTGGCTTGGATGTGCAGGCCATCGAGCAGCATTTCGCCCAGTTCCTGCATACCCACCCCAGCCTCACGGCCCAGCAGGTGCGCTTTATGAATCTGCTGAAAAGCTACATCGCCCAGCACGGCAGCATCGTCATCGAAAAGCTCTACGACGCTCCGTTCTCCAGCATTTCCCACGAAGGCATCGACGGTGTGTTTACCCCAGCCGACGTGGGTGAGCTGGTGGCCGTACTCAAGCCCTTCTTGCGCGGGGAAACCCCGCCCACCAGTCACTAGGAGTCAACATGCAAGCTAGTCAGTGGACGCCCGAGATCATCGTGATCTGCGCAGTGCTCGCCCTCGCCGCGGCCGTCATAGGCTTTGTGCTCGCAACCTTGCGCCAAAGCCGGCAAATCAACCAACTCGGTGCACAGCTTGAACAAGTGGCAGAGGCCAAGACTTCGACAGAAGCACAGTCGCAAATACTTCAGAGCCAGCTTCGCGAGTCAGAGGGCCGTAGCCAGGCGCTTCAAGTGGAGGATGGCAAGCTCAAGGTGCAGCTCCAGGCATCGGTCGAAACCAACGCTCGCCTGATGCAAGAACTACAGGATCACAAAGCTGTGGCAAGTGATCTGCAGGTGAAGCTCGACCAAGCTAACCGGCAACATCACGAAGCTGCCAAGCGCTTGGAAGCAGCACAGACCAGTGTTCAAGGTCAGCAAGAGCAGATGAGGGAGTTACGCGAACGTCTCGATACAACGAGCACGGCCAAAACCGCGTTGCAAGAGGAGCGTGATCGCCTGAAGGATGCATTGGCGAACGAGGAAACTCGCGCCAAGGTGGCGGAAACCTCCGAGCGCGATGCCCGCGCGCAGTTGGCTGAAACCAAGCAGCAACTGCATGAGCAGGTAAAGGAGTTCGGCGAGCTCCAGGAGCGTTTCAATACCCTGTCATCGGAGCACACCAAGCTCAAAACCACCCTGAGTCAGCGCGAGGAGCACTTCCAGGAGCAGATGACGCAGCTGGCTGATGCGCGCAAGTCGCTGACCCAGGAGTTCGAGAACCTGGCCAACAAGATTTTCGAGGAGAAGGGCAAGACCTTCACCCAAACCAGCCAAACCAGCATCGACGGTATGCTCAAGCCATTCCGCGAGCAGATCGAAGGTTTCCAGAAGCGCATCAACGAAGTTCACGATGCGTCCCTGCAGGGCAACACCAGTCTCAACTCTGAAATCAAAAAGGTGCTGGAAATCGGCCTGCAGATGAGCAAAGAGGCCAACAACCTCACCTCCGCGCTCAAGGGAGACTCCCAGCAACGTGGGGCCTGGGGGGAGGCGCAACTGCGTCGCACGCTGGAAATGAGCGGGCTGATCGAAGAGGCACACTACGAAGTGCAGGCAGCCTTCAAAGATGCCGAGGGTCGCTCCAAGCAAACCGACTACCTGATCAAACTGCCTGACGGCAAACACATCATCATCGACAGCAAGGTCTCTCTGGTTGCTTACGACCGCGCCGTTGGCGCCGAGTCACCAGAGGAATACCAGCTGGCCATGGCTGAACATGTCAAAGCGGTGCGCAAGCACATCGATGACTTGGCCTCCAAGGACTACACCAACCTGGCCGGCATTCACAGCCCTGACTTTGTGCTCATGTTCATGCCCATTGAGCCTGCCTACATTGAGGCCATGAAGCACAACAAGGATCTGTTTGAATACGGCTACAAGAAGCACATCGTGCTGGTTTCCCACACCACCCTAATTCCCATTCTGCGCACCGTCGCCAACCTGTGGATGATCGAGCGCAGCAATGCCGAAGCGCGTGAGATCAGCGAGAAGGCTGGCGAGATCTATAACCAGGTATGCCTTGTGGCTGAGCGCATCGGCAAGCTGGGCGGTACGCTGAATACGGCGAGCAATCACTACAACAGCGCGATAACAGCATTGGCGGGTCAACAGGGGCTATACGGCAAGATTGATCGCTTCAGCCAGCTGTCAGCCAAAGTCAGCAAGACCCTGCCGACGCTGGAGCCTGTTCATGTTGATTTCCAAAACGAGCGACTCTCGCTGATCGTCGAGGCCCTCGACGAGTCGCCTGAGCCAAACGAGAGCCTGCCGCAGCTACCAGCCGACGACCACGAAGGCGAGCAGTCCTCTCACACAGAAACCAGCCCTAAAAACGAATTCGAGTTCTTCTGATGCTAACTGGCAAAATCCGCAACGATATCGACAAGCTCTGGGAAAAATTCTGGACTGGCGGCATCACTAACCCGCTGACCGTAATCGAACAGATCAGCTACCTGATGTTCGCCCGCATGCTCGACATGCAGGAGGACGTGGCCGAGCGCAAAGCCAACCGCACCGGCAAGGCCTTCGATCGCCTGTTCCCCAATACCCCGGAAGGCCAGCTGCTGCGCTGGAAAAACTTCCGCAACATGAGCGGCAAGGAGCTGCACAGCCACCTCAAGCAAAAGGTCTATCCGTTCTTCGCCAAGCTGGGCAGCGCCGAAGGCGAGGGCGGTGAGCGTGAAGGCCTTGGCCATATCAGCGAGTACATGCAGGACGCCGATCTGGAGATCAAGAACGAGTCCGTGCTCACCTCCGCCGTGGAGATGATCAACGACCTGCCGCTGACCCAGAGCGATGTGAAGGGTGATATCTACGAATATCTGCTGAGCAAGCTCACCACCGCCGGCATCAACGGCCAGTTCCGCACGCCGCGCCATATCATCGACGCGATGATCGAGTTGATCGCTCCGCTACCCACCGATGTGATCTGCGACCCTGCTTGCGGCACCGCCGGCTTCCTGGCCCGCACCATGGAATACCTCAACCGCGTGCATTCCAGTCCGGAAGGCACCTTCACTGACGAAGACGGCAACCGGCACTACTCCGGCGACCTGCTCGAACCCTACCGCCAGCACATCAACAGCCAGATGTTCTGGGGCTTCGACTTCGACACCACCATGCTGCGCGTCTCCAGCATGAACATGATGCTCCACGGCGTGAACGGCGCGAACATCCGCTACCAGGACTCCCTGAGCAAATCCATCAAGGAACACTACCCGCGTCAGGAGCAGAACTTCTTCGACGTGGTGCTGGCCAACCCTCCGTTCAAAGGCAGCCTGGACGAAACCAACACCAACCCCGACGTACTCGGCTTGGTGAAAACCAAAAAGACCGAGCTGCTGTTCGTCGCCCATATCCTCCGCTCGCTCAAGCTCGGTGGCCGCGCCGCTGTGATCGTGCCGGACGGCGTTCTGTTCGGCTCCAGCAAGGCCCACCAGCAATTGCGCCAGGAGCTGCTCGACGACAACCAGCTCGAAGGCATCGTCAGTCTGCCCAGCGGCGTGTTCAAACCCTACGCCGGTGTCAGCACTGCCATCCTGATTTTCACCAAGGGCGGCACCACCGAGCGTGTGTGGTTCTATGACTTGCAGGCCGACGGTTACTCACTGGACGACAAGCGCACCGAGCTGAAAGGCGAGGGCAGCAACGACCTGCCGGACGCCATTGCCCAGTGGCAAAAATACCGGCAGATGGTCGAGGGCAATATCAGCGCCAGCACCATCAATACCCTGTTCGGGGACAAGCGCAAAAAGGCCTTTGTCGTGCCTGCCGAGGACATCGCTGCCAATAAGTACGACCTCTCCATCAACCGCTACAGGGAAGTGGAGTATCAGCAGGAACAGTACGAAGACCCGAAAGTGATTCTGCAGCGGCTCAAAGGGCTGGAGCAGGAGATTCTGGCGGATCTGGATGAGCTGGAGGGGATGCTATGAGTTGGCCGCTGGTAAAGCTCAGGGACTGTTGCGAGGTTGTTGGTGGCGCTACCCCAAAACGCGAAGTTCCAGAGTATTGGGACTCCCCTGACGTGCCGTGGGTTACCCCTAAGGATGTGTCTGATCTGGCCTGTCCAACCTTAGAGGATGCGCCTGAGTACATATCTGAGGCTGGATTCAAGAGCTGCTCGACATCAATGCTTCCAAAGGGAAGCGTTCTGGTGACTTCCCGTGCGCCGATTGGAAATATCGCTATTGCTGGTAGAGATTTGTGTACGAACCAAGGCTTTAAGAGCCTTATTCCCAGCGAGAATGTGGATGGCCTGTACCTGTATTACTGCATGAAACATAGTTCTCAGCGGTTGCAGGCACTCGGTAATGGTGCAACATTCAAAGAAGTTTCCAAGAAAATCGTGGAGGAGTTTGAAATCCCCCTCCCACCCCTGCACGAACAAAGGCGCATCGCCGCCATTCTTGACAAGGCCGACGCCATCCGCCGCAAACGCCAGCAAGCCATCCAGCTCGCCGACGACTTCCTCCGCGCCGTGTTTCTGGACATGTTCGGTGAGCTTGTCACATCTTCTGGGTATGCAAGCTCGCAAAAGTACAAGCTGCTGGAGTTGGTTGATTACATTGACTACAGAGGGAAGACCCCTGAGAAGTCAGAGTCTGGGATTCCTTTGATAACGGCAAAAAACGTCAAGAGTGGTTATGTCGATGATGAACCGAGAGAGTTCATTCCCGAAGAAAACTATGACGCATGGATGACGAGAGGATTTCCCAGAAAGAACGATGTTCTTTTTACTACTGAAGCACCGCTCGGAAATGTTGCCTTGCTAGGTGACTATGAGAAGGTTGCAATTGGTCAGCGTTTGGTAGCTCTGCGATCCAAAGGGAAGGTGACACATGAGTACCTTCTGTTCTTGTTGCTGCACCCGTTCGTTCAGGACTTAATTTTTGCTCGCTCTTCCGGTAGTACAGTAAAGGGAATTCGTACAAAAGAGCTTTATGCCATTGAGCTCCCAGTGCCGGACATGCAAAGGCAAAATGCGTTTTCAGCTATCTATTGGAAAAGCAAATCGCTAATAAGCAATCAAGAGTCAGCGGATAGATTGGGTGTATTGAATTTCTCTGCCTTGTCTTATAAAGCTTTTTCCGGCCAGCTGTAGATAAGGAAATTACCATGCGGATAACGGAAATCACCCTCACCAACTTTCGCTCCTTTCAGGCGACTCAATCCATCGCACTGGCACCTGTCACACTCCTGTTCGGTCCGAACAGCGTGGGTAAAAGTTCGGTGCTGATGGCGCTGTTCTATATCCAGCAGTTGCTGGAAAAAGGGCAGTGCGACCCTCAGCGCCTTGATGCGCTGGGCGAAAAGCATATTGGTGGTTTCAAGAGCCTGGTGAATGGCCGGGACCTAGCCAAGCGCATGGTCATCAAGCTGACCCTGGATAAGTCCGGCTCAATAGGTGCCAGCTACAACCAGATCGTGGATCTGGTTGGGGACAATTTTGGCCTAACCGTCGACAGCCCTACGGTTGAAGCCAACCGTATCGCTGTGGAGTTTCATATCGCCTGGTCGAAAGCCAAGAACATGGCGTATGTGGCCTGCTACAAGGTCTGGCTGGATGACAGCCTGATCGCCGAGCTTGTCAGCGATGTCGGTCTCAAGCAGCCTGTTATTACCTGGCTCAATTACCGGCACCCGGCTTTGTTGACCGAGGCTGATTTGGAGGAATACACAGACGGGCTCTTTGTCAGCCGCCTGCACGAGCTGCTCAACGCCGACCGAAAACCCGAAACCGTGTCCAGAGATGATCTCGAGCAAAGCACTGCGGTTTCCTTTGAGCATGCAGCTATCGGCTTTGATGGGCTCGCCGGAGCCTTGCCGGTGCCAGGTAAGCGGCTTAAGACGGTCATCGATGCGGATGATCCTATTCTGGCTGCGCGTTTGCACGAAATCCTCTCAGATGTGGTGGTCGCTCCCCTAGACAACCTGTTAGCGCTGCTCAACCAGAGCCTATGCATCGGGCCGTTACGCCTCGTCCCGGACGCCCTGCATCAGTCTAATCCCTACCCACAGCAGAAGGACTGGTATTCCGGTGCTGCCGCTTGGGATGTCACTGATCGATTGACCGCCTCCAACATGGCAGAGCTCAATCACTGGTTGAATGCGCCAGAAACCCTGAATCTCGGCTACTCCATTCGCCTGAAGAGCGTGATTAGCCAAGCCGCATACACGAGGGGTGGTGATACCTTCAGTGAGTTGAGAGCACTACTTGAGGCCTTCGGTGATGAGCTTAGCGTGGGCTTCAGTGAGACGGATGCAGGCGGTAATTCGCTGCCTGACAAGCATTCAGTGACGCTAGATAAACTGAGGGAACTGCTTGAAGCAGAGAGAAATGCTTTAGAAGCCCAAACCCTGCCGCTGTTGACGAGTGAGTTTCACCATAAGTGGGTGCTGTGGGACGACCTCAACAACATCGAGGTAGCCTTTTCCGACGTGGGTGTAGGGATTTCTCAGTTGTTCCCGCTGGTGGTCGCAGCCGTACAGGCCGGGCGGGGCGTCATCGCTTGCGAGCAGCCGGAGCTGCATGTCCACCCAAGGATCCAGGTTGGTATCGGCGATTTGCTAACGCAAGCCAACAAGACAACTACTTTCTTGATCGAAACCCACAGTGAACACCTGATTCTGCGGATCTTGCGCCGCATCCGTGAAACCTCCGAACGTGAACTGCCGAAGGGCCTGCAGCCTGTTTCTCCAGCTGATGTCTCCATCGTCTACATGGAGCCCGGTGCTGCAGGTGTGAGAACCCAGCGTATTGAAATAGACCGCACAGGCGAGTTCACCAGCCGCTGGCCCAATGGCTTCTTCGCTGAGCGTAGCGAGGAGCTGTTCTGATGCACGCCATATTTGCCATAGAGCCTGAGGCCATCAATAACTGGCAAGACTTGCGCTATGCCTTAGAGAAGTTTGGTTATAGCAAGGGGCTGCTGATCGCGCGCTATCCGAAGACATGGATGCGACTCGTGATGGAGGCTTGCCGTAGCAGAGGACTTGGCGATATCGAGTTGAAGCGTATAGAGGAAAAACTACAGAGCGCCAAGGATGATCGCTTGGTACGGATAGGCTTGCCCTATGATGGTACTAGCTGGTTGGAGAGTGTCAATGCTGAGGCTGTTTTAAGTCAACTAGCAGCGGTCTTGGTACGAAACAGAGTCGACATAGATAAGTTTCATCGCATTGATGATGCAAGCGAGAACTTATTCGATAATCGCCGAGATTTTTGTGTTAAGCGTAATGCAAATGCGCTAGCAGAAACTGCTAAGTATGTATTGGCTGCATCGGATCAAGTAGTGCTTGTAGACCCCTATTTTCAATCCAGACGCAAATGCATAAAAGTGCTAAATTCTATGCTTAGCATTTGCGCGGCAAGTGGCGACCTGCCGAATCATATCTTTATCTTCTCAGACCACAGTAAAGATCCCCGGCAACTAGGGGAGGTGAAACTTGAGTATGAGAATCAACTTAACGCCTGGGTGCAGCGCGGAGTCAGATTCAGTATTTTCAGGATGGCGGGTGACCAGTTGGATCAAGACATCCATGCGCGCTATCTATTTAATCAAAAGGCAGGCCTTCGGTTTGACCGGGGCTTTGTTGAGCCCGAAGCTCATAATGAACGGGAACATGAGACTGACGTTGTCTGTATGGATACAGATCTCGTCAATAGATTGTATGCGCGTTTCATTGAGGCACGCGCAACGATCGATGTGGTAGATGAAATTTTGCTGTAGGGCTCCCAAGCAAGCTTTCAGAGCGCGTTTAAATCTCATGCTCTTTGGTTACGCTCTTCGAGTTGTTGCGTGCGTTTTTCCCATTATTGTTAGGCGTAGCGGCTGGAGCTGGATACCAGCAATCAGTCGAAAAATCGGATACGCATTGCGATCAGTCACCCGATCAGACGCTTGGCTAATATTGCGCCTCTTCAGTTTGGTTGCTGAAGATGGTGCCATGCAGGAACGTGTTTCGCTCTTGAGGACTCGTCAGCGAAAACTTGGCGATATGTGAATGAGCCATTTCTTTCAATTGTTCCTGCCACCTCTCCTTTAATTCTTGGTCTTTAATATTGCGTCCATCCAGAACCTCTGTTGGAAATACCTCTGTTAGGTCCACGGGTAGAGCATGAACCGTGCCGATGCGAGAGCGTAAATTGGCCGAGCAAAGCTCTACCACTAGCCCAGTGATCCCCTTCCCCATCAGTTGCTTTAAAACCTTGATTTTATTCTTCGTCGTAAAATTCGTCGCTTTAAGCAGGGAGTTGTAATACGGCTTGAAGTGGTTGATCAGTCCCGCCTCCGCTAGCGACACGACTTCCTTACGACTCAACCGAACACTTCGGAGGCGATCGAAATGAGCCGAATCCTGCTGGGCGGAGGCTTGGGCATCAACATTAAAATCACCTCCATTACTAATGATCGTCCTGCCGTGCTCGAATCGATACAGCAATAGAAGCAACTCGCGCTCCGGGAAATGCGTGGAGGTTTCGGCGAGGATTTGCTGAAATTTGCTATGCGAAAGCAAGCGATCTAGAGCAGTCCGCGACCCGGTTCGTCCAATACTCTGTCCCACATAGAGTACCTCCAGATCGGTATCATGCATTTCCAGCTCACTTTTAGCGTCCGCGATAATGACGTTTACCGCAATAAAGTGCTTGCCCTTTGGAGTCAGCGCAATCAACGATGTACCATTAAGAGCTACTGCGACATCCTGAATGGTTATGCCATCCGGCACTGATGATGGGCTAATTTCATACACGAAGGGGACTGCACTCATACCTTGTTCTCGCATCACCAAAAAATCTCCGGTGATAATCCGGCCATTTAAGGTGAACCCGTCGGGCTTCAAGTAAATGCGTTGGCGGCGGACGATGAGATAGATGTTGCAGTCTAAAAGGGCGGCCTTGTGTGTCGGATTGTCTTTGACACGATAGAGATCCGCCGGCGTAAGCATTGCCGGGGAGCTTGAGTAGAGATGGGTAGCCCCTTCCATAGAAAACTGGCGGTTGATCTCGCCGAAACCGGTCATGCATTGCTCCAATAAGTCACGAGTTTAAAATTGCCAGTTGTTTTGGGTAAATCCACAGCCAGAAACAGCCATTCTTTCAAATCTGTTTTTGTCCCGTTGGTGGCGGTGGAGCTTCATCAGTCAAGATCGGCGGTCAAAGGCTGAGCCAGGCCTTAAGCCGAGTCCAGATGCTACGGGAGTGCGCAGTCGAACTCTGGCCACCAGTAGTGGAACCGGGTAACTCACGACGCACTTCATGCAGCGAGCCATAATGCGCAGCTTTGGCCTTCTTATCGCGTAGACGCTCCGCCTCTATCTGGCCTTGCGACCATGGCCCCGCCTCCAAAACTCGACCCCGCTGGATCACGTAGTGCGACCGGCACTTCTGATTCCAGTTGCCTACGGAGGGCTGAAGCGAGATGGACTCACCATCGAACGTCATCCGCCAGTCGGTCGGCGTGAATGGGGTTACCACGCGATCCCCGCAACCGCAGCAGCACGAGTGCACTGCGGTTGCGTAGTCCATCGAGATGTACAAGATGCCAGGCTCCAACTCGCGTGGAACGTTTCGCACAAAACGATGTTCCAGACTCAGATGGCGCATCATGATTGGTCTCCGTTGAGCAACATGCCCCCATCGGTTGTGTACGTGCTGTGATGCTCGCTCTCTAGGTCGCGGTAGAAGCCGCGGAGCTTTTTCCACTTCACTACTGCGAGGCAAGCATTCAACGCGTTCAGGTCGGCCACCTGGATATTGGATGCGTACACGTCCTGGCCTCCGCCACCAGCGAAAGAGATGCGCCCTGCGTGGACATGCTCGCGTTTCGCCGGCGTGCTCGTCGTCACCCGCAGGATACCGCCCAAGCTACCGTTGCTAAGTTCAAGCCCCATCCCGACGTCGATGAAAGGCACACCAAGTGCTTCGAGCTTCGCCACCACGGCGCGCTTTTCCTCGCCCGCGTCCATGCTGATGAACGCAAACGTGATGCCGTCAAGCAGCCCCAGCGTCTCCGTTTTCATCTTCACGGGGTGAGCCACGATCCCGCGATGCATCTGTTCATAGATGCCCTTCAGGTAGTGCACCTTTTTAGGGGCGTCCCGCAACTCCTCGAGCGATGGCGCCCCGGGCGCGCGGAACGCGTTATGGGAAAGAAAGTCGTCATCGTCGAAGAGCCGGATTTCCCTCACCGGCGTTTTCGCGACCAGATCGAGGATGTACCCACCAGTACCACCTGCGCCGAGGATGCCCACCACCTCACCTTCCAGTTTGCTAGCTAGCGCGCCCAGGCCTACCCGGCTGGATGCTGTATCGAGATAGTTGAAGACGCTGGGCTCATTCTCATCATCAGCGCCACGGATCAGCCGTGGGCTGATACCGGGCTGCAAGACGGCCGCCGGGCCGGCCAAGATGGTCGCGTAGGTAGCCATCTTGGCGTAGTAGTCCGGGTAGCCATCCGGGTTGGGTTTACTGGAGAAGCTGTGCCTTGCGGTGAGCCCGTAACCGAGGTCGGTGTTGGGCGACGCATGGGAGATGCCTGGCAAGGGCGTCCCATTCGCGCTGCAGGGGAAGTCGCCGTCCCAGTGGATTACGTGTGTCTCTGGCTTGCGCGTCCGGTCCCCAGCCAAGTCAAGGTTGGACACCAGCGTGCCGGTGCGCACACGACATTGAGCGTCGACATAGGGCACTTCCAGCATCACTAGGAGACTCCCCTGAATGCGAACGAAGTAGCCCTCCGTACGCAACCGGGCCAGGTCGGCATTAAGACTGAACAGTTCGTGTGACATTGAAAATTGTCCCCTGTTTTTTGACTTCAACGGAGCCACCCTCAGCGAGTTCACCAGCGCGGGGGTGCGAGGCAGCATTGCGGTATGTCATCGAGAACTTGACGTTGGTCTCTGCCGGCGCGTTCGGATGGGACAACTTGACCACCTGCTCGAAGGTGACATGCTTGTCCGGCACAATCTCCTCGACAGCATTGACCACGATGACGTAGCCCTTTTGCGGCTTTAGGGCGGTGATAAACCGCTCAATGCCAGGGTTGTCGAGATTGATCCTGTCATCCGGCTCGATGAGGATGTCTTCGCCGCCTCGTACTTCCAGGAAGATGGCCTCTTCGGGCGAGGCGTCGGCTAGGTCATACAGAACGCTGCCCAGCAGCTCCGGCTGCCCCCAGGCCATCTGGCGATCGTTCAAGGAGAACTTGAAGGCGCGGTCGGACTTGAACGCAATGAAGCGCTCAGCACCCTTGCCTCGTAGATCCACTGTCTCGTCGAGACGAACGTCCTCAAAATCGCCCGAGGCGAGAAGTGCATAGAGTTGATAGTCGCTTTGGCGATCGAGCCCCGCGCTATCCAGGATTTGCCGGCCGGTGGGTACCGGGTCAGGCACGTCGATGTTGCGGAAGGTCAGTCCTTCCAAGCCGAAGCGGATGCGATAGGCGCCGGCCTCTCGCAGTGGACGATCCTCACGGATCGCGTCACCAACGTCGTCAAACGGAGAGTTTTTCATATGGTCCTCTAAAGTGTTGCGACAGAGTTTTTTCTGCCTTCAACTCTTTAATCGGACCCAGCGACTGCCGCCGGTAAACTTTTTTCAGAATTGTTTTGAGAGGGTTCCAGGGGGGACTGCACCACACACGAAAAAGGCCGGGCAGTTCGGGCAAGTGGCGTCCGAAGTATTTGTTCGGAACTGGCCACCTCGGATGCCGCGGAAAATCTCGCCCAATTTTTCTTGGCGATTGCTCAACTCTTTGGGGCTGAGTTTCAACGGCTTGCTTTCAGCATCAGCTAGGTAGACCAGTTCCAGCTCGGCACCCGGGAACTCCGCTTGGGCCGCTAGTACAAATGCAGCTGCACCGACGTCCTTGCTGTCACGGCTGGGCGCATGGCCAGTTCTCACCCGACGTATGGCCCGCTTTCCGTCTTTCACGAGAACATCATCCGGTGTTACTTCGATCTCATGGCCGTCTAGCACAATTCGCAGCGGGGTCGGAGCTTCAACCTGCGCGCCAGCCCTCGATGCCAGGAAGTATTGGAGCATGGTGGAGGCTATCGCACGGTAGTCATCGAAATAGCCATGTTCATGAAGCCCCTGAGCCGCGAAGGCCTGAGAAAGCAGGTCCTCCCACTCAGCACTAGAGCTGCCCTGCGCGACGATCTTCCGGTAGACCTCACGTATCGCTTCATGCATATGCATAAATGAACTCATGCCGCGCCGGCCACCCACCTGAAGCAAGTGTGTGTAGAGGAATCGCCGTGCACACGATTCGTAAAGCGCGACCGCATCTGAGCTGAACCGCGGGGTTCCCGAGAAGACGATTGGTATTTGCGTATCGTCCGGGGCAGGAGGTAATACAGTAGTAGGCGTGACGGCGCGCCGTTGAGCTGGACCAATGCGATCCAGGAACTGCGATAGCGGCCTGGCACGCCCATTTGATGTTGAGGTCGCTCCGTAAAACGCCAGGCGTGTCTTCGCCCGGGACATTGCGACGTAGAACAAGCACTCCTGCTCTTCGTTGTGGGCCGCCCGTGCAATGTCCTCTGCGCTCCCTTGACCTCCTGCGACCATGCCTGCGGGTGGGGGACACTTTGATGTCCGAAGCGCCCCTGGGATGGAGTCCTTATTGACGCCGGCAATGTGAACCGCTGGAAATTCCAACCCTTTCGAGCCATGGATAGTCATCAGGCGAACCGCATCAATCCCCTGGGCTGCCGTGGGTAGCTGCCTCAAATCTCTATCGTCCCGAAGGCGCAGCAGTCTCCTCACGCGATCAGAAAGCCGCTGGATCGGGAGACCATGGCCGTTCGGCTGCGCTCGAACGAAGTTCATGAACTGCCAGATTGCGATGCCCTGGGCCTGGTCCGAGACGCTGGCGGAAGACGCGATGCGGGCTGCCTGTCTAGTCCGGTCGAGCAGAAGGGTTGCCAGCACGGTCCAAGGTTGGGAGGTCGCGTTGAAGCCTGCAAGAGCTGCATTTAGGGAAGACAGAGCAGTCTGACCAGCAGGTGTCAGTTCAGCTGGAATGCTAAGTCGCCAAGCGCCAGGTTCCGCGTCGGTACCTCGTAGATGCTCGAAGACACAAACAGCGTCCTCCAAGCTCATGGCGAATTCTGGCCAGCAAGCCGTCCGGATCATCCCCATCGCGCGCCGATCCACGAGTAGCGATAGCACCGCGACGAGGTCTTTTACTTCCGGACGCTCAAACAGGCTGCCCAGGAAAAGCACTGGAATGCCGGCACGCTCGAGCTCACGTCCGACGTCCGAAAGTCGATCGTTGCCCCGGCAAAGGACTGCCTGGTCCCGATACCGATAGCCCGACTTACGAAGCTCTTGAATGCCATCAGCGATGGCCGAGGTCAGCAGGGAGGCGTTGTCCACTGTGATGATTTCGGGCGGCTTTCCGCTTGGACCTCTATCCGCCTCAAGGGCCTCTTCTCCATCAGCTGCGGACATACCTGCAGCAAAAGCAGAAAAGGCATGGACAACTTCAGGGGTGGAACGGTAGTTGATTTTCAGGCTATCCCGTACCGCGCCAGCGAAATCTTGGCAACCGAAGCGGGCCATGTTGAACGAAGAGGCGCCGCGGAACCGATAGATCGACTGCTTAGCGTCCCCCACCACCCAGAGGTTATTGCCTGACGGCTTCAGTGTCGCAAGAAGCCGAACGCTACTGTGGTTCACGTCCTGATACTCGTCGACCAGAATGTGGTCATAGTCGCTCTGCAACTGCCTGCGAACGGCTTCATCGCTCTCCAGTAGTTGAACCGGGCGCATAACAAGGTCGCCAAAGTCGACACACTGAGCGAGTGTTTTGAGCTCTTCATAGCGAGCGTAGACCTTGGCAACTTCTGCCGCTTTCTCCGCAGCCTCCACCTCGTTCGGGTTACTCGCCGCGTTAGCCATTGCATTGGCCAGCGCTAGATAGCCCGCCGCATCAACAACTTCATCCTTGGCGCGTGAAATCGCGGTCAGGATTTCAGCAGCCGTCTGAGATGGATCATAAAGGTTGCGATAGTGGGTCAGGCCTAGCCGAGGAAATTCGTTTTCAAGCAGTTCTACTGCTTCGGTTCGGTCCATCAGGCGGGGGTCGACCGGAAGGCCACATCGGTCGTTGAATCGTCTGAGGATGTCCAGGCCAAAGCTATGGAAGGTCCCAATGCAGAGAGCTGCAGCTTCCGCTGGCCGCTTCAGCGCGATCCGCTCGGACATCTCCGCAGCGGCCTTGTTCGAGAAGGTCAAGAGAAGGATACGTCTTGGATCTACCCCCTCATCCAACAAGCTCTCAACTCGCGCCACCAGCGTGCGGGTCTTCCCAGTGCCTGGTCCAGCTTGGAGAAGGAACGCGGCCCCGCGATGGTTGGCTGCTGTTTGTTGCTTCTCGTTGAGTGGGATTTCGACAGGCGCTTCTGCAGCAACTACTGACACAGGAGGGAGCAAAAGTGCATCAAGCATCTGCTGTGCGACGACCTCGAAGGGTGCACCCAACCGATTTGCAATCTCCGAGCAGGTCTGGCCTTGAGTGACGTGCAAGTCGAAGACTCGCGACCGTGGCAGCAGCAACTCTCTCGCGAAGAGGTCCATCTGGACTTCTCGGCGCTGCCGTCGGCTGTAATCGACCACGCGCTCCATGCCAACTGGCGCAGCCTCAGAGGTTCGCGCTGGATCAATCTGAAATGCTGACTCCCCCTCTTCCTTACCATCGCCTAGCTCGGCGTGTCCGATTTCATGGGCGACGAGAAAGGCTTGCTCGAACGGTGTTCCTAAGTCCTCATGAACAATCAGCTGCAAGGCGGCATCAAACGTTGCGCGCGCCCCGTCCAGGATTGAAGCGCCAGGGAGGCACCTTTCAACCGTGATGCCCAGCTTCTCCGCTATGTATTCGGCGAACTGATAAGGAGACCAAGGATCGCTGCCGTGTTCGACTGCTTCATGATGCAAGCGCTTCGCGTGCTGACGAGCGAGTTCTAGTTGGTCCATGGTCAGTCATCGTCGTGGAGCAGTCGTGAAATGCGTTCCTCATCCATTCCCGCCTCTCTTAAAAGGCGTTCAAGCGGGACTTTCTCGGCCGGGGCTGGCTTGTCATCCGACTTGTTTGCACGAAGCGCTGATGCCTGCGCAGGCAAGAGGAGAAACGACTGAACAACAGAGACTGATGTTTGTAGAGCGTTAGCTAAGCGCTCGAGGAACCGGCTTGGCAACGTCGCAACATCTATTCGTCGCTCGCGAATGGCGACGCCGACCTGCATGGGTAATCCGAGAGCTTTGGCTGCTGCAGCGAAGGTCCTTGGCGAGGCGGCCTGCAGGATTTCCACCGTGACTACGGACTCGCGGAGCCGGCCCATTTTAGCGCTCACGGCGGCAAGCTCTTGTGCGCTGAGCGGAAGGTCCTCGTCGACTTGCCGGGAAAGCTCTCTGGCGAGATCGACAAGGCCGGCAGCGAACTGGGGATAGTCGGCAAGATACTTTTTGAGGACCTCGGACCCTGGCTCGAAATCCATCGCGAAAGCGTTCATGACGTCTTCGCTAGAAATTGGCGAACGCTTAGTCATCACAGTCCCCCCTTGCGTTCAAGACGCAGTCGCAGAGTCGCAAAGGCCTTGTCGCGGTGCGTACGGATGGTTTTCTCGCTCTTGCCCAGTGCTTTGCTTATGGTCACGACAGAGGGGTCTTGCGAGTCGATGGGAATCTCTTGGCGCCACATTTCGACGATTCTTCTTTGGAGTTCAGGCAGACTATCAATCTCTTCGTCGAGCCGTAGCCGGTAAAATTTTTCGTCGAGCTCGCGGGGGTCAAAAGGGTCGTAGCCACCAATTGCCTCGTCCAGGGCGTTGTAAGCACCATCCTCATCCTTGCCCAGCTCTTCACTCTGGCTATCACGCTTCCAATGGCGATCACTGGCATCCTTTCGGTCTTTGGCGATGGCCGAGTTAAAGTTTATCTCGTAGTAATCCAAGCGGTCGTCATAGGACGCTCGATCGCTGAGCAGCAGGTCAACGAAATGGTCGACGACATCATCTCGGATGTTTGTCTTGGTAAGTGAGGCTGTGGCCTCGCCTGCATTCTCGGCGCGAGGCAGGAGAAGGTAAACGCGCTGGAGTAGAAGCTCAGTTAGCCTTTCGCGATGCATCCCGGCTCCCACGTTCCGGACAAAGTGCACCAACACTTCCGGTGAGACAAAGCCGGGGGAGGTGCGGGAGCAAATGGACGCTCTGCGCTCAAGTTCGGAGGGGCTAACGGCCGTCAAATCATGAATTTCGGCTTCGACGGCCGGACGCCGCTGATACAGCGTTCCATCAAGTTTGATCTTGCGAAGGGGACGCGCCACGGCTACTCCTTTGTCTGCTAAAGCCTTCCGTGAGGTACTCCACAAAATGTAACACCAGAGCACTGCTTGATGCTGCTGCCAGCCGCTGCATAGACAGGTTTTTTGGTTAGTTGGCGATGACCGATGCTGCTATGCGGCTGGTGGGCGGCGAGCTAGTACTCGCGCAGCCGCAGAGGCGCGGGAAGTGAACAGGCCGTGTGGCACGGTTTAGGCACAGAATCGGCACAGCCCGAAAACCAACCTCAAAAGGGCCGTTTGGGCAGTACTCATTGCCTGTTGCGAACGTCGCCAGAATTAGCTTCGGCGCTAGGATTGGTTGGTGCGGAGTGAAGAATCGGGCCTCTGTAAAAAAGCCCAATAAATCAAATAGATATGGCGCACCAGGCGGGATTCGAACCCACGACCCCCGCCTTCGGAGGGCGGTACTCTATCCAGCTGAGCTACTGGTGCATATGTGTTGCGGCGGTCTATTTGACCATTAGCTGACACCCTTCTCAACTCGACGAGTATTGCCTTCGGAGGGCAGTACTCTATCCAGCTGAGCTACGAGTGCGTTGCGGGGCGCAATCATACGCATCTCGGCGGTTAGCGTCCATTCTGCATGAGTGTGCATTATTCAGAACGGACTTTACACTTTTTGGCCGCCAGCACCTGCCTTTCAGAAGTTTCTGCCATTATTTTACGGATTTTACCCGGCCACCTATTGCCCTTTACCCCTGCCGATCCTAGGATTCGTTTGAGATTTCAAACGGCGTGTTCGGTCATTCCGAACCCTCGCGCGTTCAACGGCTCTGAATCCATTACCAGGCCCCGCACGGCTCGATTTCGGCCTGCGGGCTCTGCCCGTGACTCCAACGACTTACGCCGACGCCCGGGTGTCGGAACTGAAGGAGACTGCCATGCAACTGAAAGACCCCCAGCTGCTGCGCCAACAGGCTTATATCGATGGCCAGTGGTTGGACGCCGACAGCGGTCAGACCATTGCCGTGAACAACCCGGCTACTGGCGAGATCATCGGCCACGTTCCGAAGATGGGCCGCGCGGAAACCCGCCGCGCCATCGAGGCCGCCGAGAAGGCGCTGCCGACCTGGCGTGCGCTGACCGCCAAGGAGCGTGCGAACAAGCTGCGTCGCTGGTTCGAGCTGCTGATGGAAAATCAGGATGACCTCGGCCGCCTGATGACCCAGGAGCAGGGCAAGCCACTGGCCGAAGCCAAGGGCGAGATCGCCTACGCTGCCTCCTTTATCGAGTGGTTCGCCGAAGAAGCCAAGCGCGTCTACGGTGACGTGATCCCGGGCCACCAGCCGGACAAGCGCCTGATCGTGATCAAGCAGCCGATCGGCGTCACCGCAGCCATCACTCCGTGGAACTTCCCCGCTGCGATGATCACCCGCAAGGCCGGCCCGGCTCTGGCCGCCGGTTGCACCATGGTGATCAAGCCGGCCTCGCAGACCCCGTTCTCCGCCCTGGCCCTGGTCGAGCTGGCCGAGCGTGCCGGCATCCCGAAAGGCGTGCTCAGCGTGGTCACCGGCAGCGCCGGCGAAGTGGGTGGCGAGCTGACCAGCAACCCCGTCGTGCGCAAGCTCTCTTTCACCGGCTCGACCGAGATCGGTCGTCAGCTGATGGCCGAATGCGCCCAGGACATCAAGAAGGTGTCGCTGGAACTGGGCGGTAACGCGCCGTTCATCGTCTTCGATGACGCCGACCTGGACGCTGCCGTCGAAGGCGCGCTGATCTCCAAGTACCGCAACAACGGTCAGACCTGCGTCTGCGCCAACCGCATCTATGTGCAGGACGGCGTCTACGATGCCTTCGCCGAGAAGCTGATCGCCGCCGTGGGCAAACTGAAGATCGGTAACGGTCTGGAAGACGGCACCACCACCGGCCCGCTGATCGACGAGAAGGCCGTGGCCAAGGTTCAGGAGCACATCGAGGACGCCGTGGGCAAAGGCGCCAAGCTGGCCCTGGGCGGCAAGCCGCATGCCCTGGGTGGCACCTTCTTCGAACCGACCATTCTGCTCGACGTGCCGAAAACCGCCGCCGTGGCCAAGGAAGAGACCTTCGGTCCGCTGGCGCCGCTGTTCCGCTTCAAGGACGAGGCCGAGGTGATCGCCATGGCCAACGACACCGAGTTCGGTCTGGCGTCCTACTTCTATGCCCGCGACCTGGGCCGCGTGTTCCGCGTGGCCGAGGCGCTGGAGTATGGCATGGTGGGCATCAACACCGGCCTGATCTCCAACGAAGTCGCGCCGTTCGGCGGTGTGAAAGCGTCCGGCCTGGGCCGCGAAGGGTCCAAGTACGGGATCGAGGACTATCTCGAGATCAAGTACATGTGCCTGGGCGGCATCTAGTCGCTGCTGCACTCGGCCGGACGTCGTTGGCGCAAACGGGAAAATGCTCATTGGCTACAGCCAACTCCGCTTTTCCCGCTTGCGCCGCCTAGCCCGGCCATCGCTCGCGACGCGCCTTGCGCGGTTGTAGCGAGCCAGAATTTCCCCCGCCTCCGGCGGCCCGACGCAGTCGATCATCGTATGCTGCGGCGAACCACCTCCAGGGGCATTTCCTTGCAACCGAGCCGCCCGATGACGGCCATGAGGACACCATGAGCAAGACCAACGAATCCCTGCTGCAACGCCGTGCCGCCGCCGTACCGCGCGGCGTCGGCCAGATCCACCCGATCGTCGCCGAGCGCGCCGAGAACGCCACCGTATGGGACGTCGAAGGCCGCGAGTACATCGACTTCGCCGGTGGTATCGCCGTGCTGAACACTGGCCACCTGCACCCGAAGGTGATCGCTGCCGTTCAGGAGCAACTGACCAAGCTGACCCACACCTGCTTCCAGGTGCTGGCGTACGAGCCCTACATCGAGCTGTGCGAAGAGATCGCCAAGCGCGTGCCGGGCAACTTCGCCAAGAAGACCCTGCTGGTGACCTCCGGCTCCGAAGCCGTGGAGAACGCCGTGAAGATCGCCCGTGCCGCCACCGGCCGCGCCGGCGTGATCGCCTTCACCGGCGCCTACCACGGTCGCACCATGATGACCCTGTCGCTGACCGGCAAGGTCGTGCCGTACTCCGCTGGCATGGGGCTGATGCCCGCTGGTGTGTACCGCGCCCAGGCGCCGTGCCCGCTGCATGGTGTGAGCGAGGACGAGTCCATCGCCAGCATCGAGCGCATCTTCAAGAACGACGCGCAGCCGCAGGACATCGCCGCCATCATCATCGAGCCGGTGCAGGGCGAGGGTGGTTTCTACGTCAACTCGCCGGCCTTCATGCAGCGTCTGCGTGCTCTGTGCGATCAGCACGGCATCCTCCTGATCGCTGATGAAGTGCAGACCGGCGCGGGCCGTACCGGCACCTTCTTCGCCACCGAGCAACTGGGTGTGGTGCCGGACCTGACCACCTTCGCCAAGTCCGTCGGCGGCGGCTTCCCGATCTCCGGCGTGTGCGGCAAGGCCGAGATCATGGACACCATCGCCCCCGGTGGCCTGGGCGGCACCTACGCCGGCAGCCCGATCGCCTGCGCTGCGGCCCTGGCTGTGCTCAAAGTGTTCGACGAAGAGAAGCTGCTGGAGCGTTCCAACGCCGTGGGCGAGAAGCTCAAGGTGGGCCTGAAGACCATCGCCGAGAAACACAAGGTGATCGGTGACGTGCGCGGCCTGGGTTCGATGGTCGCCATCGAGCTGTTCGAGGGCGGTGATCACAGCAAGCCGGCGGCCGAACTGGTCGGCAAGATCGTCGCCCGTGCTCGCGACAAGGGCCTGATCCTGCTGTCGTGCGGTACCTACTACAACGTCATCCGCTTCCTGATGCCCGTCACCATCCCTGACGCGCAACTGGAAAAAGGCATCGCCATCGTCGCCGAGTGCTTCGACGAGCTGGCCTGAGCCCAGGATCAGGGCACGCCTGGTGCGTGCCCGCCGTGACCAAGACCCGCCTGCGTGCGGGTCTTTTTTTGCCGGGCGTTTCGTGGCGGCGCCTTGCGCAGCGGCATTACCGATGCATCAGACGCGTCATGCCGGCTGTGCAGCGAACAGAAAAAGGCCCGCATCAGGCGGGCCAAAGGGTGACAAGCAACAACAGGATTCAGGGGCGGGAACCTGTCTGGCGTTTTCCAGTCAGGTACTTACTTGGGTTCGAAGATCACGTAGACCTTGCGGCAGGCTTCGAGCACTTCCCAGGTGCCGGAAAAACCGGCGGGAATCACGAAGCGGTCGCCAGCGCGTACGGTCTTGGCATTGCCATCGGCATCACGTAGCACGGAAACGCCCTGGAGAATCTCGCAGTACTCGTGCTCGCTGTAGCTCACCGTCCACTGGCCCACGGCGCCTTCCCAGATGCCGGTGCTGAATTGGCCGCAGGGGCTGCTGTAGTGGTTGCGCACGCTCTGCTCGGGGTCGCCCTTGAGCACTTTTTCCGGTGCGGGGCGATAGTGCTCGGCGGCCGTGCCGGCCTGGGCGAAGTCGACGATCTGATCGATGTTCATCTGGCTGTTCCGTTGTGTCGGTGGCGGCAACCGCGCGACCAGCGTGGCCTTCGCGGAAAGTCGTGGCAGCAGTCTATGTTTAAAAAAACGAACATAACAAGGGCTTTTGCCGGGCTGTGTCAAAAATATTGAAAAGCCACAGCCCTCTGGTTTAGTGTGTCGAACAGGATTTGGCCAGCGATCTGGCCTTGCAGAATTATTGACAGTGCGCGCCCTCGCGGACGCCGCTTCCACCCATTGAGAGGATGCCGGAATGACTAGCCTGACTCGTGCCGACTGGGAACAGCGTGCCAAGACCCTGACCATCGAAACTCGCGCATTCGTGCATGGTGATTACCGCGCCGCCGAGTCTGGCGCCACCTTCGAATGCATCAGCCCGGTCGATGGCCGCCTGCTCGGCATGGTGGCCAGCTGTGACCAGGCCGACGCCGAAGTGGCGGTCAAGGATGCCCGCGCCACCTTCGAATCCGGCGTGTGGTCACGTATGGCCCCGGCCAAGCGCAAGAAGGTGATGATCCGTTTCGCCGAGCTGATCGAAGAGCATGGCCAGGAGCTGGCACTGCTGGAAACCCTCGACATGGGCAAGCCGATCAGCGACTCGCTGAGCATCGACGTCGGTAGCGCCGCCAATGCCATCCGCTGGAGCGGCGAGGCCATCGACAAGATCTATGACGAAGTCGCCGCCACCGCCCATGACGAGCTGGGCCTGGTCACCCGCGAACCGGTTGGCGTGGTCGCCGCCATCGTGCCGTGGAACTTCCCGCTGCTGATGACCTGCTGGAAGCTTGGCCCGGCGCTGTCCACCGGTAACTCGATCATCCTCAAACCGTCCGAGAAGTCGCCGCTGACCGGTATCCGCATCGCCCAGCTGGCCATCGAGGCCGGCATTCCTGCGGGCGTGTTCAACGTGCTGCCAGGTTTTGGCCACACCGTGGGCAAGGCTCTGGCCCTGCACATGGACGTCGACACCCTGGTGTTCACCGGTTCGACCAAGATCGCCAAGCAGCTGATGATCTACGCTGGCGAGTCGAACATGAAGCGTGTCTGGCTGGAAGCCGGCGGCAAGAGCCCGAACATCGTCTTCGCTGACGCGCCGGACCTGCAGGCCGCTGCCGAGGCCGCTGCCAGCGCCATCGCCTTCAACCAGGGCGAAGTCTGCACCGCCGGTTCGCGCCTGCTGGTTGAGAATTCCATCAAGGACACCTTCGTGCCCATGGTGGTCGAGGCCATCAAGGCCTGGAAACCGGGCAACCCGCTGGACCCGGCGACCAACGTCGGCGCGCTGGTCGATACCACGCAGATGAATAACGTGCTGAGCTACATCCAGGCCGGCCATGACGATGGCGCCAAGCTGGTGGCCGGCGGCAAGCGGGTGATGGAAGAAACCGGCGGCACCTACGTCGAGCCGACCATCTTCGACGGCGTCAACAACGCCATGCGCATCGCCAAGGAAGAGATCTTCGGCCCGGTGCTGTCGGTGATCGGTTTCGACGATCAGGACGAAGCCATCGCCATCGCCAACGACACCGTCTACGGCCTGGCCGCAGCGGTATGGACCAGCAACCTGTCGCGCGCCCATCTGGTCGGCAAGGCATTGCGCGCCGGCAGCGTGTGGATCAACCAGTACGACGGCGGCGACATGACGGCGCCGTTCGGCGGCTTCAAGCAGTCCGGCAACGGCCGCGACAAGTCGCTGCACGCATTCGACAAGTACACCGAGCTGAAGTCCACCTGGATCAAGCTGTAGCGGCACCAGGGCGATCTCCTGGTCGTCGGCCATACGGCGTTGGGTCCTCGCTTTCAATGCTCACGTACTGCAGTACGCTGCGCTTGAAAGCTGCGGGGCGCCTTATTCGCTGGCGCTCACCCTTCGGGCCAGCCTGTGGCTGTTACTCCCGCTGGTCGTTGGTTCTGGCCTTAGCCCAGGAGATCTTTATCGAAGTTGGTTCCGGGCGAAGATCTGTTTTAAAACACTCCACTTGCGGCCGGGTTCCCGAGGAACCCGGCCGTTGTCATTGCAGTGGCTCGTCAGCCAAGGAATTCGCCAATGCGTTGGGGTACCTATTTCGCCGTCTGTGCGGCGGTCATCAGCATCGGGCTGGCACTCGGCGTGACCATGCCGCTGGTTTCGCTGCGCCTGGAGAGCTGGGGCTACGACGCCTTCGCTATCGGTGTGATGGCGGCGACTCCGGCCGTCGGTGTGCTGCTCGGCGCTTCGCTGGCTGGCCGTCTGGCCGCACGCTTCGGCACCACCGGGCTGATGCAGTTGTGCTTGCTGCTGGGCGCGGTATCGGTGGCGGGGCTGGCGCTGGTGCAGAACTACGCGGTCTGGGTCGGCCTGCGCCTGTTCATCGGCGTGGCCCTGACCGTGGTGTTCATCCTCGGCGAAAGCTGGATCAACCAGCTGGCGGTGGAGAAGTGGCGTGGTCGCCTGGTGGCGTTGTACGGCACCGGTTATGCCCTCAGTCAGCTCAGCGGCCCGTTGCTGTTGACGGCGCTTGGCACGGCCACCGATGCCGGTTTCTGGACGGGCGTTTGCCTGCTGATCGGCGGTTCGCTGATGCTGCTCGGGCGCACCGGGGCACCCAGGGTGGATGCGCACAGCGCTTCGGGGCGCGGCCTGCTGGTGTTCTGCCGCAAGCTGCCGGCGATTGCCTGGGCGGTGATGCTGTTCGCTGCCTTCGAAGCGATGATGCTGACCCTGCTGCCGATCTACGGCCTGCGCCAGGGCTTCACCCAGGAGGTGGCGCTGTTGATGGTCAGCGTCGTGGTGGTGGGCGATGCGGTGCTGCAACTGCCCATCGGCTGGCTGGCCGACCGCATGTCGCGGCAGTTGCTGTTCCGTGGCTGCGGTATCGTGCTGCTGGTGTCCAGCCTGGCGATTGCGCCGTTGCTGCATACCTCGATGATCTGGCCAGTGCTGGTGGCCTTCGGTGCCAGCGCCGGCGGCCTGTTCACCCTGTCGCTGATCATGATCGGCGAGCGTTATCGTGACGACGAACTGGTGCGCGCCAATGCCCATGTCGCTCAGCTGTGGGGTCTGGGCTGTCTGATCGGGCCACTCACCACCGGCGCCGTCAGCCAGTGGCTGAGCGGCCATGCGCTGCCGTTGCTGATGGCCACCGGCGCCTTCGTGTTCATCATCCTCGCCAGCCGGCGTGGCGCCTTCAGCGAGATGGAAACGGCGAGCGTGGCGCGTTCCTGAGCCGCTTCAGCGTCATTGCCCAGGCGCCTGGGTATGCTGCAGGTCGGCGTCTTCGATCAACTCGGCGATGGTTGCGCCGATCTGCTTCACCGCCGCCTCGATCACGTCGCTCGGCGGTTCGGCGTAGTTGAGGCGGATGCAGTTACGGTACTTGCCCGCCGCCGAGAAGATGCTGCCCGGTGCGATCTGGATCTTGTGCGGCAGCAGGGCGCGGTTGAGCTTCTGGCTGTCGAAGCCCTGGGGCATCTCCACCCAGAGCATGAAGCTGCCCTGCGGGCGGCTGACCCGGGTGCCGGCCGGGAAATAACGGCTGACCCAATCCACCATCAGGTCGCGACTGCGCAGGTACTGCGTACGCATGCGACGCAGATGCGGTTCGTAGTGCCCGTCCTTGAGGAACTCGGCCAGGGCCAGTTGCGGCAACTGCGCGGTGCTGCCGGTGCCCAGGTACTTCATGTGCACCACCTGCTCCAGGTAGCGCCCGGGGGCGATCCAGCCGACGCGCAGGCCCGGTGCCAGGGTCTTGGAGAAGGAGCTGCAGAACAAGACGCGGCCGTCCTCATCGAAGGACTTGATGCTGCGCGGGCGTGGGTAGCTGTAGGCGAGGTCGGCGTAGACGTCGTCCTCGATGATGGCCACGTCGAAGCGCTGCGCCAGCGCCACCAGCGCGCGCTTGTTGGCGTCGGGCATGATGTAGCCGAGCGGGTTGTTGCAGTTCGGCGTGAGCTGGATGGCCTTGATCGGCCACTGTTCCAGGGCCATTTCCAGGGCGTCGAGGTTGATTCCGGTGAGCGGGTCGGTGGGTAGCTCCAGCGCCTTCATGCCGAAGCCCTTGAGCGCCTGCATCACGCCGTGGAAGCTCGGCGAGTCGACCGCGACGATGTCGCCGGGCTGGCAGATGGCGCGCACCGCCGCCGACAGCGCCTCGTGGCAACCGGTGGTGACCACCAGATCTTCGGCCTCCAGCTGGCAGCCGGAGTCGAGCATCATTCGGGCGATCTGTTCGCGCAGGCGGACGTCACCGCGAATGCCGCCATAGGTGAGCACGTCCGGGTCCTGCCGACGCGCCTGGCGCGACAGGTTGCGCAGCAGCGGCTTGAGCGTCGGGCTGCTGATATCCGGGCGGCCACGGCCAAGTTGCAGCATGTCGTGCTGGGGTGAACTGCTGATCAGCTCCAGCACGTGATCCCACTGCGAAACCTCCACCGGCCTCTGCGCCGTGCGGCTGATCTGCGGCAGCGCGGGCATTTGCCGTCCCAGCGGTACGAAGTAGCCTGACTTGGGGCGCGGCGAAGCCAGGCCCATGTCTTCGAGATGACGGTAAGCCTGCTGCACCGTGCTGAGGCTGACGCCATGCTCCTGGCTCAGGCTGCGTACTGACGGCAGGCGGTCGCCGGGGCGGTACAGCCCCTGCTCGATGCGGGTGCCGAGCAGCTCGGCCAGATTCAGATAGAGCGTCATGGCAGTCGTCCGGCTTGTGCGGGGAATGAACTGAAACCAGTACAGATCGGCGCGAAAACTCCCATTCAGGGGAAAGTCGACGGAATCTGTATGGAGTTAATAAGAGTTTTTTGGATCTGTCATGACTTTTCTGCTGACGGCATTCTGATCTCCCATGACAGAAGACGACGGGAGAACAGCCATGACCGGGTTCAGCAATACAGATTTCTTAGCAGTGGGTGAGGCCGTGCGGATGGCGACGCACGAGGGCGAGATTCGCTATTTCGGCCGCGACTGGCCGGCCTTCTGGCGGCGTCTGAACACCCGCCGCGTGCTGCTCAAGCTCAACGACCAGCAACTGCGCGATATCGGCCTCAGCCGCGCCCAGGCCGAGCGCGAGGCGAATCTGCCGTTCTGGAAGCTGTAGCCCGGATGCAATCTCGGCGCCTTCGCTGCCGTAGGAGCGGCTTCAGCCGCGAACCCTACAGCAGCTCTTTCAGCCGATGCCAGGCCATGCCCATGGCCAGCAGCGGCGAGCGCAGGTGCTTGCCGCCGGGAAAGGTCATGTGTGGCACCTGGGCGAACAGGTCGAAGCCGCGGCTTTCCTGGCCGGCGATGGCCTCGGCGAGCAGCTTGCCGGCCAGGTGCGTGGCGTTGACGCCGTGGCCGGCGTAGGCCTGAGCGTGGAAGACGTTGGGCTGATCCTTGAGTCGGCCGATTTGCGGCAGGCGGTTGGCGCCGATGCCGATCATCCCGCCCCACTGGTAGTCGATGCGCACGTCGGCCAGTTGCGGGAACACCTTGAGCATCTTCGGCTTCATGTAGCCGGCGATATCGGCCGGATCACGTCCCGAATAGTGGCAGGCACCGCCGAACAGCAGGCGACGGTCGGCGGAGAGTCGGTAATAGTCGACGGTCACGCGCTGGTCGCACAGCGCCATGTTCTGCGGGATCAGCTGGCGCGCCTGCTCTTCGGAGAGCTGTTCGGTGGCGATGATATAGCTGCCGGCCGGTAGCACCTTGCCGCTCAGGGTCGGGTTGAGGCCGTTGATGTAGGCATTGCAGGCCAGCACCAGGTACTTGGCGCGCACCTGGCCATTGGCGGTGTGCACGCGCACCTCGCTGCCGTAGTCGATGCGCGTCACCGGCGAGTCTTCGAACAGCTGCACACCGAGCGACTGGGCGGCAGCGGCTTCGCCAAGCGCCAGGTTGAGCGGGTGCAGGTGGCCCGAGCCCATGTCGATCATGGCGCCGTGATAGTTGTCGGAGCCCACCACCTCATGGATGCGCTCCTTCGACACCATGCGCAGTTCGTGACGATAGCCGAGGCTTTCCAGCTCGGCCTTGTCTTCGGCGAAGCCCTCCATGTGCGCCGGTTTGTTGGCCAGGTCGCAGTAGCCCCAGGTCAGGTCGCAGTCGATCTGGAACTGCTCGACGCGGCTGCGCACGATCTCCACCGCCTCCAGGCCCATCAGCTTGAACTGACGCACGCCGTCCTTGCCGACCGCTGATTCGAACTGTTCGACATCATGGCCAACACCGCGAATCAGTTGTCCGCCGTTGCGGCCGCTGGCGCCCCAGCCGATCTTGCGCGCCTCCAGCAGCGCCACCGACAGGCCTTTCTGGGCCAGCTCGATCGCGGTGTTCAGGCCGCTGAAACCGCCACCGACGATGCACACGTCCACCTGCAGCTCACCGCCCAGTGGCGGGTAGGCCTGCTGGCGATTGACGCTGGCGGCGTAATAGGAAGCGGCATGCTGCGGGCTGTGGACGGGCTGGTGAACGCGGGCGTTCATGTGCGGAATCCTGATTTTGTTGTGTGGAAAATTCAACGCAGCATAAGCGCGTGATCCGTCCGACGCCAAGAGGTCAGCGGAAAAAAGCGCGATTCTCCGCTGGGTATCCCGGGCCTGCCCAGGTTGAGCGCAGCGGTTGCCGGATTGCATCCGGGCTACGCTCGGCCTACGGGCGCTGTAAACTGCTCCCTTCATTTCAAGGCGCCCGAGCATGAGCTGCACCGACCGCAAGATCGCCCACCTGCGCCGCCAGATCCCGCGCTTCGACTGCGTGCCCGGTTGCCACGACTGCTGCGGGCCGGTCACGGCGTCGTCCGAGGAGCTGGCGCGCCTGCCGGTCAAGAGCGACGCCGAACATGACGCGGCGCTGGCCGAATACAACTGCGTGCACCTGGGGCCGAACGGCTGCGAGGTGTATGACCAGCGCCCGCTGATCTGCCGCCTGTTCGGTACCACGCCGAACCTGCCTTGCCCGCATGGGCGTGGCCCGGAGCAGCCCATCGAGCCGGCAGTCGAGCGTCAGGTGCATCGCCTGATCGCCACGACGCGGCAGAGGCTGGTGTAGTGGATTTATCGAAGCGTCTGTATAATGCGACTCACTATCAGTTAGCCGCCTTCCCCCGCCATGACCAAGACCTCCCCCGGCGTCGAGCTGATCGGCGCGCTCGCGCTGCATTACGACGATCTGGTGGAGTACCTCCGGCGACGTTTCCAGGGCTCTCAGTTTGCCCGTGAAGTGGTACACGACGTCTGCGTGCAATTGCTGGAAAAACCCCCTCAGCAGCCGGTCAGCCTGCCTTTTGCTTTTCTGCGTCGCGCCTCGTTCAATCGCGCCATCGACCGCCGTCGTGCTGATAACACCCGCAACGCCTACTTCGAAGTGACTGCCGAGGTGCCGGACTGGCACATACACGAACTCGATGGCGCCGTCGCGTTGGACTTTGAACAACAGCTCGAAGCCCTGCTGGCAATCATCGATGCTTTGCCGGCACGCGCCCGCCAGGTATTCCTGTTGCATCGCATCCATGGCATGCAGCAGCGTGAGATCGCCGACGAGCTGGGCATTTCCACCAACATGGTGACCCAGCATTTCTCCCGTGCCATGCGCAGCATCGCCAGCGACTGGGAGCCGGCGCGGCGAGCGCTGGCGGGACGCTACTGAAATGCTGGAGCGCCCCGATGATCCTCGACGCGGCACCGGTGCCGACCCGCTGTCGACGTTCGAGCACGCCCTGCGTGATCGGGTGCCGTCCCGCGAGGCGCTGCTGGCAGAGGGCAAGGCACAGACGGCGCGGCAGCGGCGGCGCAAGCAGGTGCTCGGTGGCGGGCTGTCGGTACTGCTGATGGCTGTTGCCCTGTGGATGGCCGATCCGGCCTGGCACAGCGAGGAAGTGCGTACCGCGGTTGGCCAGCGTGACAGCCTGACGCTGGCCGATGGCAGCCAGGTACTGCTCAACAGTGCCACTCACTTGCGCGTCGAGCGGCGCCTGCGCAGCCGGCAGATCGAACTGCTGGCCGGCGAGGCCACCTTCACTGTCGAACATGCCGACAGCCCTTTCATCGTACGCAGCCAGGGTGTGGCCGTGCTCGACATCGGTACGGTGTTCAATGTACGCAGTGACGCACGCGGTGTGGCGGTTGCGGTGCTCGAAGGCGAGGTCGAGGTGTCCAGCACGCAGTCGCCGCCGCAGCGTCTGTACAACGGGCAGCAGGTGCTGGCCACAGATGGGCGGATCGGTGCCGGTGGTGTGGTCGACAGGGTGCGCGTCACCGCCTGGCAGCAGGGCAAGCTGCGTTTCGACGGCACGCCGCTGCGTGAGGTGATCGTCGACATCCAGCGCTACCGTCAGGCACCGGTGCGCCTGGCCGATCCGCGCCTCGGCGAATTGCGCGTATCCGGCGAGTTCGACAGCGCCGCCATCGAAGAACTGATTGACCTGCTGCCGGCCATCCTGCCGGTACTCATGGTTCGCGGCGGGGATGGCAGCGTGGTGATCAGCGGACGCTGAGCGTGAGTCACGGGTGCTCGCCGGAGGCGGTCGAGCGAGCGCCGAAAAATAAACGAGAATTTTTTGCATTCGCCCTCAACATCCATGACCTCTCATCCGCCACTCCCTGTGAACGCCATTTCTGATCGTGTCACGGGGAGCTTCATGGACACTAGAACACCATCGCGCCGCTCGCGGCTGAGCCGTCTTTCACTGTTGGCCGCCGGCATCATGCTGGCCACGACGCTGCACGCGCAGGACACCACGCATGCGCTAAACCTGCCGGCGCAGCCGCTGGATCAGGCCCTCAATGCGCTGGCCGGGCAGACGGATAGCCGCATCCTGTTCGCCACCGATATCGCCGAGGGCCTGAGTGCTCCGGCGGTGACGGGCGAGATGACTGTGCAGCAGGCGCTTGAGCACCTGCTGCAGGGCTCTGATCTGACGGTGCAGCAAACCAGTGACGGCAGCTTCGTGATTGCTGCCCCGGTAGCGAGCGGCGCCGTGCTTAATCTGGGGGTGATCACCATCCAGGGACAAGGCATGGGCGAAACCACCGAAAACACGGGTTCCTACACGCCCGGCCTTATCAGCGTTGGCTCGAAGAGTCCCACGTCGCTGAAGGAGACCCCGCAATCGGTATCGGTGATCACTCGCCAGGTCATCGAGGATCGCCAGATCACCGACATCAACGAGGCCATGAAGGCGGTGCCGGGCATTACGGTGCAGAGCAACACCTTCCGTATCCAGGATTTCTACTCGCGCGGCTTTCCCATCCAGAACATCCAGCTCGACGGTGCCGCGCCAATGGCCCTTGGAACCACTGCCGGTAGTTTCTACTCGTCGAATATCTACGACCTGGCCGAGTTCGACCATGTGGAGGTGCTGCGCGGCAGCAGCGCGCTATTCGGTGGCACCGGCGACCCCGGCGGCATCATCAATCTGGTACGCAAGCGCCCGCTGGATACCTACCAGCTCAAGTTCAGCGCCTCGGCCGGCAGCTGGGACAACTACCGCAGCGAGCTGGATGTGACCGGCCCGCTAGGGTTCGACGGTAGGCTGCGTGGGCGCATGGTGATGGCTTATCAGGACCGTCAGTACTTCGTCGACAACCGTGCGACTGACAAGCCGCTGGTTTATGGGGTGCTGGAGGCGGATGTCAGCGACGACACCCTGCTCACCGCCGGTCTGCGCTTCAACGAGGTGCACGAGACCGGCACCGCTTCGCAACTGCCGCGTTACAGCAATGGTGCCGACCTGGGCCTGCCGCGTCACACCGGCCTGTCCACCACCTGGGCCTATGCCGACGGCTTTTCCCGCGAGTACTTCGCCAAGCTCGACCATCGCCTGAACGACGACTGGAAGCTCAATCTCAGCTACACCAACATCTACGACACCATCGACACCCAGAACGCCACCACCCTGGGTTCGGTCAACCCAGTCACTGGCGTCGGCGTGACTCGCTATGGCACCTATATTACCCAGTGGAGCGAGCAGAACCTCTGGGATGCCAATCTCTCCGGCAACTTCAGCCTGTTCGGCCTCGACCATAAGCTGGTCGTCGGTGCGGACTATCAGGAGATCGACAGCCGCTGGTTGGGTACCGGCCGCTTCACCACCGCCGGTGGTGCGGTCAACGTGTTCGACCCGAACTCGACGCCCTGGGACGATCCAGGTGCTCGGCCGGTATTCAGCCGTAACTACAGCCCCAACAGCCAGGAGCAATACGGCCTGTATTCGAACCTGCGCCTGCAGTTGGCCGAGCCGCTGCACCTGATCCTTGGGGCGCGCGTGCAGCGCTACAAGTTCGACCAGACCTATCAGGTCGCCGACGCCACCGGGACGGTCTGGGCCCAGCAATCGCGCGTGGACATGCATGAGCCGACCAAGGTCACGCCCTTCGGCGGTATCGTCTACGACCTGACCGACGAGTGGGCCGCGTACGCCAGCTACGCCGAGATCTTCAAGCCGCAACAGAACCTGCTCAGCGGCCCGGCCAGCGCCGGTTCTCCGCTCGATCCGATGACCGGCAAGACCTACGAGACGGGGATCAAGGGTGAACTCTTCGGCGGCGCGGTCAACACCAGCATCGCGCTGTACTACACCAAGCGCGAAAACCAGTCCGTGCAGGATGCGAACTACCCGGCTACCCAGGTGCTCTTCGGTGGCAACTGCTGCTACCTGAATGGTGGTGAAACCATCAGCAAGGGCATCGACATGGAGATTTCCGGCGAGCTGCTGCGCGATTGGATGCTGATGGCCAGCTACACCCTCAACCTCAACAAGAACCGCGACACGGGCTCGGCGCTGAGCACCGTCACGCCCAAGCATGTGGCCAAGCTGTTCACCACCTACCGCCTGCCGGGTGGGTGGGAGGACTTGCGCGTTGGTGGCGGTGTGGACATCCAGAGCGCCACCTACGTCAGTGGTAGCGCGTCGACCCATGACGGCCTGGGCGCTGTAGTGCAGGCCAATGTCCCGTTCGAATACAGGCAGGGTGGCTATGCGATCTGGAACGCGATGGTCGACTACCGCATCGACGAGCACTGGAACCTGACCCTCAACGGCAACAACCTACTCGACAAGAAGTACTACCAGACGGTTGGCGGCGCGACCTACGGCAACTACTACGGCGACCCACGCAACTACATGCTGACCCTGCGCGGTACCTTCTGGTAAGCCTGTCCCCAGCCGAAAAACAAACGCCCGCTGTGCAGCGGGCGTTTTCCATTGCGTGGGAGGTTATTCAGGCACCGGCAGCGCCAGGCTCTCCTTCACCTCTTCCATGACGATATAGCTCTTCGACTCACGCACGTGCGGCAGCTTGAGCAGGATGTCGCCGAGCAGCTTGCGGTAGCTGGCCATCTCGTTGATACGCGCCTTCACCAGGTAGTCGAAGTCGCCGGAGACCAGGTGGCACTCCAGCACGTGCGGCAGCTTGAGCACCGCACGGCGGAATTCCTCGAAGGTGTCGCCGGACTTGTAATCCAGGCTGATCTCGACGAATACCAGCAGGTTGGCCTTGAGGTGCTGCGGATTGAGGCGGGCGTGGTAGCCCATGATGATGCCTTCGCGCTCCAGGCGGCGTACGCGCTCGGTGCAGGGCGTGGTCGACAGCCCCACGCGCTCGCCCAGTTCGGTGAAGCTGATGCGCCCGTCCTCCTGCAGGATGCGCAGGATGTTGCGGTCAATCTTGTCCAGTTCACGACGGCTTTGATGCTGGGTTCTCATGGGGAATCCGCCTCTGTAAAACGGCTTTTTGCCAAGAATTCTCGCCAAATATAGCTATGTATATGGTGAAAAGCACTGCACGGCTCTTCCTATACTGCGCCCATCTACAACAATGGCCTGTAACGCACGCGCTCTGGGCGCGGCGGGGAGAAAAACATGCGTGTTCTGGTTCTCGGCAGCGGTGTGATTGGTACCGCCAGTGCTTACTACCTCGCCCGTCAGGGCTTCGAGGTGGTGGTGGTCGACCGTCAGAATGGCCCGGCGCTGGAAACCAGCTTCGCCAACGCTGGCCAGGTCTCTCCGGGCTACGCTTCGCCCTGGGCCGCTCCGGGCGTGCCGCTGAAGGCCATCAAGTGGCTGCTGCAGAAACACGCTCCGCTGGCGATCAAGGCCACCGGTGACGTCGACCAATACCTGTGGATGGCGCAGATGCTGCGCAACTGCACCGCCAGCCGCTATGCGATCAACAAGGAGCGCATGGTGCGCCTGTCCGAGTACAGCCGCGATTGCCTCGATGAGCTGCGTGCCGAAACCGGCATCGCCTATGAAGGCCGCCAGCTCGGCACCACTCAGCTGTTCCGTACCCAGGCCCAGGTCGATGCTGCCGCCAAGGACATCGCTGTACTGGAAGCTTCCGGTGTACCGTTCGAACTGCTCGACCGCGACGGCATCGCCCGCGTCGAACCGGCCCTGGCTGGCGTCAAGCATAAGCTGGCTGGCGCCCTGCGCCTGCCCAACGATCAGACCGGCGACTGCCAGATGTTCACCACCAGGCTGGCGGACATGGCCAAGGCGCTCGGCGTCGAGTTCCGTTTCGGCCAGAACATCCAGCGTCTGGACGCCGTGGGCGACCGCATCAATGGCGTGTGGATCGACGGCAAGCTGGAAACCGCCGACCGCTATGTGCTCGCCCTCGGCAGCTACAGCCCGCAACTGCTCAAGCCGCTGGGCGTGCGTGCGCCGGTGTATCCGCTCAAGGGTTATTCGCTGACCGTACCGATCACCAATGCGGACATGGCGCCGAACTCGACCATTCTCGATGAGACCTACAAGGTCGCCATCACCCGTTTCGATGGCCGCATCCGCGTCGGCGGCATGGCCGAGATCGCCGGTTTCGACCTGTCGCTCAACCCGCGTCGTCGTGAAACCCTGGAGATGATCACCTCCGACCTCTACCCGCAAGGCGGCGATCTGCAGCGCGCCGATTTCTGGACCGGTCTGCGTCCGGCCACGCCCGATGGCACGCCGATCGTGGGTGGTACCGCCTTGCGCAACCTGTTCCTCAACACCGGTCACGGCACCCTGGGCTGGACCATGGCCTGCGGCTCCGGTCGTCTGCTCGCTGACCTGATGGCCAACAAGCGTCCGCAGATCAGTGCCGATGGCCTGGATATCTCGCGTTACTCGCGCAAGGCGCGTGAAGTGCAGGGTGCACCGCAGCCGCTGCGCACCTGATAGCCTTCGCGCTTTCGCAACTCAAGGAGCTTTACCCTTATGTCGATTCAGCGCCTGCATGTGGCCAAACGCTACAGCGAAGTGGTGATCCACAACGGCACGATTTACCTCGCCGGCCAGTTGGCTGACGACTTCGCCGGTGATATCCGCGAGCAGACCCGCCAGACCCTGGCCAACATCGACAAGATGCTGGCCGAGGGTGGCAGCGACAAGAGCAAGATCCTCTCGCTGACCATCTTCCTCAAGGACATGGCCGACTACGACGGCCTCAACGCCGAGTACGACGCCTGGGTCGCCGACGGCAATGCGCCGGCCCGCGCCTGCGTCGAAGCGAAGATGTACAAGCCCGAAGTGCTGGTGGAAATCTGTGTGGTGGCTGCCGTCTGAGGCGGCCACAGCTTTTTGTTGCCTGCCATCCATGGCGGCAACCCTCCGGGCCGTCGCAAGCGACGTCAAAAAATTCTCCCGGAATTTTTTTGTGTTGGCTTTTCACCCGGCTCCCCCGCCGGGTTTTTTTTGAATGACGATTGGCCTGCGTATAGCCCGGACGCACTCCGGGAACCTGCGCCGGCATGGCCCCGGATTTCATCCGGGCTACGAAACAACCGTCGCCTCAGCGAATGATTGAGAGATAAACGACCATGCGTCCTGCCCGTGCCCTGATCGACCTCGATGCCCTGCGTCATAACTACCGCCTGGCCCGTGAACTGAGCGGTGCCCGTGCCCTCGCCGTGGTCAAGGCCGATGCTTACGGGCATGGCTCGGTGCGCTGTGCGCAGGCACTCGAAGCCGAGGCCGACGGCTTTGCCGTGGCCTGCATCGAAGAGGCGCTGGTACTGCGCGAGGCGGGGATTGCTGCGCCGATCCTGTTGCTCGAAGGCTTCTTCGAGGCTGACGAGCTGGCGCTGATCGAGCAGCATGACCTGTGGTGCGTGATTCATGCGCAGTGGCAGATCGAGGCCATCGAGCAGGCCCAACTGAGCAAGCCGCTGACCGTTTGGCTCAAACTCGACAGCGGCATGCACCGCGTTGGTCTGCATCCGGCCGATTACCAGGCCGCCTATCGTCGCCTGCTGGCCAGCGGCAAGGTCAGCAAGATCGTGCTGATGAGCCACTTCGCCCGTGCCGACGAGCCCGAGTGCGAGCGCACGTCCGAGCAACTGGCGGTGTTCCAGCAGGCTCGCGACGGTCTCAGCTCCGAGGTCAGCCTGCGCAATTCGCCGGCCGTGCTCGGCTGGCCAGAGGTGCCCAGTGACTGGGTGCGCCCCGGCATCATGCTGTACGGCGCCACGCCGTTCGAGCAGGCTCAGCAGCACGCTGCGCGCCTGCAGCCGGTGATGACGCTGGAGTCGAAGGTCATCAGCGTGCGTGAGCTGCCGGCCGGTGAGCCGGTGGGCTATGGCGCGCGCTTCGTGGCCGAAAGACCGACTCGCGTTGGCGTGGTCGCCATGGGCTATGCCGATGGTTATCCGCGTCACGCACCGACCGGCACGCCGGTGCTGGTCGACGGCCAACTGACCCGGCTGATCGGCCGCGTGTCGATGGACATGCTCACCGTGGACCTGACCGATCTGCCGCAGGCCGGCCTCGGCAGCCGTGTCGAGCTATGGGGCAAGCAGGTGCTGGCCAGCGACGTGGCCATGGCGGCTGGCAGCATTCCCTATCAGATTTTTTGCAACCTGCGGCGGGTACCGCTGCTCTATCTCGGGGGCTGAGTTCGCCGTGTAGGCGAAGGGTGAACGCAAGTGTTGTAAATTCCGAACGCTATGCCATGATACGGACACTTTTCCGTCTCTTATCCCAAGGGGGATTCCAGCATTGGACGTCGGCGTTCGACTGCAATCGATTCGTAAGCTCAAAGGCCTCTCCCAGCGTGAACTCGCCAAGCGGGCGGGCGTCACCAACAGCACCATTTCCATGATCGAGAAGAACAGCGTCAGCCCCTCGATCAGTTCGCTGAAAAAGGTGCTCGGCGGCATTCCCATGTCGCTGGTGGAATTCTTCTCGCTCGACATGGAGCAGGAAAACCAGACCCAGGTGGTCTATCGTGCCGCCGAGCTGACCGATATCTGCAGTGGCGCCATCACCATGAAGCTGATTGGCAAGGCCCATCCGAGTCGCGCCATTTCCTTTCTCGACGAAACCTACCCGGCCGGCACCGATACCGGTGACGAAATGTACGCCCACGAAGGCGAAGAGGCTGGCATGCTGGTCGAGGGCAAGCTGGAACTGACCGTTGGCAGCGAGGTATTCATCCTCGAGCCGGGCGACAGCTATTACTTCGAAAGCAGCAAGCCGCATCGCTTCCGCAATCCGTTCGATGTGCCGGCGCGTTTGATCAGTGCCACCACGCCAGCGAACTTCTGATCAATAACCCTGCGACAATCTGGGTTGTTTCGGCCAGGCCCGCTTGCCGTTATACTGTCGCCCGCTCGCGAAACCGTGGCCGCGGGCGTGACTAGCCACGAAGAGGGTGTACCGTGAATCTGATGAAGAAAATGCTGGCAGTACCGGCTGCCGTATTGGCCCTGTGGGCAGTGACTGCTCAGGCCACGACCGATGAAGCCATTGCCGAGCGCCTCAAGCCTGTAGGCGACGTGTGCATCATGGGCGAAGAGTGCAAGGGCGTTGAAACCGTCGCCGCATCCGCCGGTGGTGGTGCACGTACCGCTGACGACATCATCGCCAAGCATTGCAATGCCTGCCACGCCACCGGCGTGCTGGATGCACCGAAGATCGGCGACACCGCTGCCTGGAAAGAGCGTGCCGACCACCAGGGCGGTCTCGACGGCATCCTGGCCAAGGCCATCTCCGGCATTAACGCCATGCCACCGAAAGGCACCTGCGCGGATTGCTCGGACGACGAACTGCGCGAAGCGATCAAGAAGATGTCCGGTCTGTAAGACCCGTCTCTTGCCTGAAAAACCGCCCTCCGGGCGGTTTTTTCGTTTATGGCAGCGGCACGCGGCTATACAGTCCAAACTCCATTCGTCATGGATGCCCCGAGGAGCGTCAGATGCCGCATACCTGTACCCTCGAACAAGCCGTCGATCGCGTACTGAGCGAGATCGCCGGGCCGATTCATCTGGGTTTACCGCTCGGTCTGGGCAAGCCCAATCGCTGGGTCAACGCGCTGTATGCACGGGTGCGGGAGATGCCCGAGCGGCAACTGACCATCTACACCGCGCTGTGCCTGGCGCGTCCGCGCGCCGCCCAGGACTTGCAGCGACGCTTTCTCGAGCCTTTCGTCGATCGGGTCTACGGCGATTATCCCGAGCTGGATTTTCTCGCCGACCTGCACGGTGGCAAGCTGCCGGCCAACGTGCGCGTCGAGCAGTTCTTCTTCCAGCCGGGCAGCCTGCTCCAATGCGAGCCGGCGCAGCAGGACTACATCAGCAGCAACTACAGCCATGTCGCCCGTGACCTCAATGCCAAGGGCCTGAATCTGGTCGCCCAACTGGTCGCCGTCGACGCCGCGCAGCCCGAGCACTTCAGCCTGAGCTGCAACCCGGACGTCACCCTCGATCTGCTGCCACTGCTGGACACGCGCCGCGAGGCTGGCGAGACCGTGCTCAGCGTCGCTCAGATCCACAGCGACCTGCCCTACATGGCTGGCGATGCCCAGGTGCCGCGCGATACCTTCGATATCCATATCGACGAGGACGAGCGCAGCACGCTGTTCTCCACACCGAACATGCCGGTGACCCTGCAGGATCATTGCATCGGCCTGTTCGCCAGCACCCTGGTGCGCGACGGCGGCACCCTGCAGATCGGCATCGGTGCGATGGGTGATGCCCTGACGGCAGCCATGATCGCCAGGCAGGACGACAATGCCCGTTACCGCGCACTGTTGCAGGCGCTGGGTGCTGATGAGTGGGCGGGTGAAATCGCCGCCAACGGCGGTGTCGAGCCGCTCGATCATGGCCTCTATGGCTGCAGCGAAATGTTCGTCAACGGCTTGCTGGCACTGGCCGAGGCTGGCCTGCTGCGGCGTCGGGTCTACCCGGATCTGCGCCTGCAGCGTCTGGCGTATAGTGGTGCGCTGGATGAACACGGTCGTCCGCATAGCGTTCAGGCGCTGGTCGACGCGGGGCTGCCGACGCAGTTGCAGCCGAGCGATCTGGCCTGGCTGCGCGATAGCGGTCTGCTGCAAGGCGATATGCAGCTGGAGGCGGGCGAGTTGCGGTGGCTTGACGGTAGCCGCGTCGCAGCGGATCTCGGTGATCCCCAGACGCAGGCTCGCCTGCAATCCAGTCTCGGCAGCGCGCAGGGTGGCGTGGTGCTGCATGGTGGTTTCTTCCTTGGCCCGGAAAGCTTCTACCGGCGTCTGCGCGAGCTGGATGACGGCGAACGGCAGCGCTTTGCCATGACCGGCATCCGCTACATCAACGAGCTGTACGGCCAAGAGGAACTCAAGCGTCTGCAGCGCCGTGATGCACGCTTCATCAATACGGCTTTCACCATGACCCTGCTCGGTGCGGGCGTGGCCGATCAACTGGAGGACGGTCGGGTGCTTAGCGGCGTAGGCGGGCAATACAACTTCGTCGCCCAGGCCCATGCGCTGGAGGATGCGCGCTCGATCCTGCTGCTGCGCAGCTGGCGCGAGTCAGGCGGTGAGGTGAATTCGAACATTGTCTGGGAATATGGCCACGCCACCATCCCCCGGCACCTGCGCGATATCGTGGTGACCGAATACGGCATCGCCGATCTGCGCGGCAAGACCGACGCGCAGGTGATCGAGGCGCTGCTCAAGATCAGCGATTCACGCTTCCAGAACGGGCTGATCGAGCAGGCCCAGCAGGCCGGCAAGCTGCCGACGGACTTTCGCCTCGCTGAGCGCTTTTGCAACAACCTGCCCGAGCGTCTGCAGGCGCTGCATGCCGAAGATTCAGCATTGTTCGCCGAATACCCGCTGGGCAGCGACTTCAGCGAGGTGGAGCAGGATCTGCTGCGGGCGCTGAGCTGGCTCAAGAGCAAGCTGCGGCTGACCGAGGTGCTGGAGCTGGGCAAGGCCACGCTCGATGCGCCCGAGCCGGCCGCCTATGCCGAACATCTGCGGCGCATGAGCCTGGAGGCGCCTGACGGGATGCGTGAAGCCCTCTGCCAGCGCTTGTTGCTGGCGGGGCTGCAAGCCACTCGCGGGGCTTAGTCGAGGAAACGCACCTGGCCGTCTTCCAGCGCGGCAACACGGGCCAGCGACTCGACGCGGTAGCCTTCGCTCTCCAGCAGGTTGCGGCCGTCCTGGAAGGACTTCTCGATGACGATGCCGATACCGGCAATCTGAGCGCCGGCCTGCTGAATCAGGTCGATCAGCGCCTTGGCGGCGTGGCCGTTGGCGAGGAAGTCGTCGATCACCAGTACGCGATCCGCGGCGGTCAGGTGACGGGCGGAAATGGCGATGGTGCTCTCGGTCTGCTTGGTGAAGGAGAACACCTTGGAGATCAGCAGGTCGTCCTTGAGCGTCAGCGACTGGAACTTGCGCGCGAAAATCACCGGAATGCCCAGCTCCAGGCCTGCCATCACTGCCGGGGCGATGCCCGAGGCCTCGATGGTGACGATCTTGGTGATGCCCTGGCCGGCGAAACGCTGGGCGAACTCGTGGCCGATCTCCTGCATCAGGCGCGGATCGATCTGGTGGTTGAGAAAGGCGTCCACCTTGAGTACATGCTCGGACAGCACGATGCCTTCGCTGCGAATCTTCTGTTTCAACGACTCCACGGTCGATCCTCTGGTTGAGCAGAAAAGCTGCGGATTTTCGCTCAAAACACCCTGCATTGTGTAGTGAAACCGCAGCCTGCCCGACAGTCGTGGCCAATTGACCGGTTAGACAGGTTGTTGGTCGCGGCCAGCTGTAGCCCAGATGCAATCCGGGGCGTGCTCCGCTCAGGCGCTTTTGGTCAGGCGGCGCAGGATGTCCCTGGGGATTCCACGCGTATCCAGCGGCAGCTTGTCCGGTGCGGGCTCCAGGCCCAGCTCGTAAAGCCAGTTGAGCGTGTACTCGCGCAGTTGCTTGAGCTCGTAGGCCTGCCACTGCTGACGAATCACTGGAAAGGATTCGATCTCGTAGTCGAACGCGCGCAGCGGCCGGCGCCCGGTCAACGCGGCGCTCAGTAGTGGGTGGGCGTGCAGGTCGTCGAGGGTGAACAGGAAGGACTCACGCATGGCCACGCGCTGGGGGACGTCGAGGTTGGGTATCCGGGTGTAGCGATCCGGATTCAGTTCGACTTGCTGGCGCTCGTCGCTGTGGTGATCTTCCGGCGCCAGGGTCAGCACGCTACCGCTTTCCAGGTCCAGCCAGTTCTCCTGCTGTTCACGGCCATTGATCAACTGAGTCAGGGCATCGAGGTCGAGCGTGAATGTGCGCATGGTTGCTGCCCCTGTTTCTGAACGATGTCTTGTTCTGACTGGCAAATATGACGAGGGTGCCAGTGGCATTGGAAGGGGTGGGCTGAAGCGGATCGCCGCCCGGCCCACCCTACACCGCTGAAGAGGATCGCCAGTCTGTAGGGTGGGCTTCAGCCCACCGAAAAAACCGACCATACACCAGTCAGCCATGACCTCAGCGCTTGAGCATCGCCCGCATATTGGCCAGTGCATCGTTGCCGCGCGCCGCCTTGACCTCCACGGGCGCCTCTTCCAGGCCTTCCCATACCAGGTCTTCCGGCGGCAGCTCATCCAGGAAGCGGCTCGGCGAGCAGTCGATCACCTCGCCGTACTGCTTGCGCTTGGCGGCGAAGGTCAGCGCCAGGTTGCGCTTGGCGCGGGTGATGCCGACGTAGGCCAGGCGCCGCTCTTCCTCGATGGTGTCGGCCTCGATGCTGGAGCGGTGAGGGAGAATCTCCTCCTCGAAGCCAATGATGTACACCGACGGAAACTCCAGGCCCTTGGAGGCGTGCATGGTCATCATCTGCACGCCCTCGGCGCCTTCTTCCTCTTCCTGCTGGCGTTCGAGCATGTCGCGCAGCACCAGTTTGCCGATGGCGTCTTCGATGGTCATGTCGCCGTCTTCGTCGCGCTCCAGCGTGCTCTTCAGCGCATCGACGAGAAACCAGACGTTGCCCATGCGCGCGTCGGCCACCTTGTCGCTGGAGGCGTTCTGCCGCAGCCAGTTCTCGTAGTCGATGTCCATGACCATGCTGCGGATGGCGGCGATCGGATCGTTCTGCGCGCATTCCTGGCGTACACGATCCATCCAGCGGGTGAAGCGCTGCAGGCGCTCGGTGAAGCGTGCATCGAGATGCTCGCCGAGGCCGATCTCGCCGGCTGCGGCGTACATGCTGATCTTGCGCTCGTTGGCGTAGTTGCCGAGTTTCTCCAGGGTGGCGGAGCCGATCTCCCGGCGCGGCACGTTGATCACCCGCAGGAAGGCGTTGTCGTCTTCCGGGTTGACCAGCAGGCGGAAGTAACTCATCAGGTCCTTCACTTCCTGGCGGGCGAAGAAGCTGGTGCCGCCGGACAGGCGATAGGGAATCTGGTGGTGCTGCAGTTTCAGCTCCATCAGCTTGGCCTGGTAGTTGCCGCGATAGAGGATGGCGAAGTCGCTGTAGGGGCGCTGGGTGCGCAGGTGTTCGGTGAGGATTTCCAGCGCCACCCGTTCGCACTCGGCGTCTTCGTTGCGGGTGCGGATCACGCGAATCTCGTCGCCCATGCCCATCTCCGACCACAGCTGCTTCTCGAAGGCGTGGGGGTTGTTGGCGATGAGGGTGTTGGCGCACTTGAGAATGCGGCTGGTGGAGCGGTAGTTCTGCTCCAGCATCACTACCTTCAGCGAGGGATAATCCTCTTTGAGCAGCATCAGGTTTTCCGGCCGTGCGCCGCGCCAGGCGTAGATCGACTGGTCGTCGTCGCCGACCACGGTGATCTGGTTGCGCATGCCCACCAGCAGTTTCACCAGCAGGTACTGGCTGGAGTTGGTGTCCTGGTATTCGTCGACCAGCAGGTAGCGGATGCGGTTCTGCCACTTCTCCAGGATGTCGGCGTGCTCCTGAAAGAGCTTGACCGGCAGCAGGATCAGGTCGTTGAAGTCCACTGCGTTGTAGGCCTTGAGCGTGCGCTGGTAGTGCAGGTAGACGATGGCGGCAGTCTGCTCCTTGGGATTGCGCGCCTTGGCCAGGGCTTCGTCGGGCAGGATCAGGTCGTTCTTCCAGCTGTCGATGAGGTTCTTCACCTCGTCGGCACCGTCGTCGCCGGCATACTCCTTCTGCATGATGTCGCTGAGCAGCGCCTTGATGTCGCCGTCGTCGAAGATCGAGAAGCCGGGCTTGTAGCCCAGGCGCGCGTACTCCTTGCGGATGATGTTCATGCCCAGGTTGTGGAAGGTGGACACGGTCAGGCCGCGCGCCTCGCTGCCCTTGAGCAGGGTGCCGACGCGTTCCTTCATCTCGCGCGCGGCCTTGTTGGTGAAGGTCATGGCGACGATGTGCTGGGCGCGGATGCCGCAGTTCTGCACCAGGTGGGCGATCTTGCGCGTGATCACGCTGGTCTTGCCGGAACCGGCACCGGCGAGCACCAGAAGCGGGCCGCCGACGTAGTTCACGGCCTCTTGTTGCCGGGGGTTCAGTCGGGACATGGGATCGTTCGCAGAAAAAGGGCCGCGCATTTTAACAGGCCTGGCGACTTCTGCCGCGACCGTCCGGAACTGTGGCCTGGCGCACGAAATTGCATAGCCGTGCACTTGGTTAATCGCTTTATTCCAGTACTCTGGTTCCACTTGTCGGTTTGCTGGCTATACCTCAGGATGTGCACCACCTTTCGCACGGATGTGATTGATTAGACGCCGATTACGGCGCGTTCAGGCGACGCGATTCGCCATCATTCTTGCGGTCATTGGGGGAGGTTGCTTGTCCACGCTCGTCGAACCCTTGCGGTTGGTTCTGTTGGCTGAAACGTCGGACTGGGCCGAATTGTTGCGCGAGCAGTTGAGCGCCCTGGGCAGCCCATCCCCGCTGATTACCGCACCGTCCTGGGAAGCGGCCAGCAATCTGTTCGATGATCACGCCAGTGGCCTGCTGCTGAGTACCCCGGATCGCCTTCCCGAACCCCGTCAGTGCCCCTTGCCCATCGTCCTGCTGCTCGACGAGGAACCCGTCGAAGAGCCTGCCGGTGTCAGCGACTGGCTGGTGCGCGGCAGCCTCAACCTCGATGTGCTGCGGCGCTGCCTGCGCTACGTGCGCGAACAGGGCAATCTCAAGCACACCCTGCAGCGCCTGGCCGAACAGGACCCGTTGACCGGCATCGCCAATCGCCAGGGCTTCCAGACCCTGCTCGCCGCGCGCCTGGCCGAGTGTGGCGGTCGTGGCCTGGTGCTGGGTCATCTCGATCTGGACAACTTCCGTCATGCCAACGATGCCCTCGGCTACCAGGCCGGAGACCGCCTGATCCTCCAGGTGGTGGCGCGGCTCAAGGGGTTGTTGCAACCCTGCGATCAGATCGCGCGTCTGGGTAGCGACGAATTTGCCCTGTTGCTCGATGCTCGCCGCGATCCGCAGCGCGTGGAACGCCTCGCCGAGCGCGTCACCGAGGTATTGGGAGAGCCCTACTGGGTGGACGGCGAGAGTCTGCTGATCGGCTGCAGCCTTGGCCTGGCGCATGCCCGCGCGGGCGAGGGCGCCGATCCGCTGCTGTGGCACGCGCATATCGCCATGCAGCAGGCCAAGAGCCAGCAGGGGTGCGTGTTTCACGTCTACGACGAGCGCCTGAACCGCAGTGCACGCAGCCAGGCCGATCTGGAGGGCGAGCTGCGCCGTGCGCTACGCCGTGACGAACTGGAGCTGCATTACCAGCCCCGTCTGTGCCTGAAGAGCGGGCGCATCGTCGGCCTGGAGGCCCTGGTGCGCTGGCAGCACAGCGAGCGTGGACTGCTCTCGCCCAATGAATTCGTACCGCTGGCCGAAGAAACCGGGTTGATCGTACCGCTCGGTTACTGGGTCATCTCCCGTGCCCTGCGCGATATGCAGTGGCTGCGTGGGCGCGGCCTGCCGGCGCTGCACATGGCGATCAACCTGTCGTTTCGCCAGTTTCAGGACAGCCAGTTGCTGCCGACCCTCAGCCGTCTGATCGAAGAGCGTGGGGTCGATGCGCAGTGGCTGGAGTTCGAGTTGACCGAAACCGCAGTGATGCGCCGCAGCGATCAGGTGCAGCAGACCATGCTGGCGCTGGGGCGGCTCGGCGTGCGTTTCTCGCTGGACGACTTCGGCACCGGCTTCTCGTCTTTCGTTCATCTCAACAGCCTGCCAATCACTCTGCTGAAGATCGACAAGAGCTTTGTCGGCGGTATGGGCGAGCGTGCCGAGAACCGTCAACTGGTGCGGGCGATGATCAATCTGGCGCACAACCTCAATCTCGAGGTGGTGGCCGAAGGGGTGGAGAACATCGAGCAGCTCGACATGCTGCGCCAGTTTGGTTGCGATCAGGTGCAGGGTTACCTGATCAGCAAGGCCATACCCCTGGCGGAGCTGGCACGCTTTCTGGTGTTCGGCCTGCGCCAGCCGCTGCTCGGCGGCGGCTGATCCAGGCCCGGATGCAAGCCGGGGAATATGCGGTTCAGGATGCCGGCTTGCATCCGGGCTACGACAGACAGGTCTCGCCTTCCTCCGCAGGTAGCCGCTGCAGGCGCGCGGTCTTCCACTGGAAGCCCAGCACCAGGCCGCTCGCGGTGACTGCCAGGCCGGCAGCCAGGCCCCACCAGACGCCCTGTGCGCCCCAACCCAGGGCGAAGGCGAACAGCCAGACCAGCGGTGCGCCCACGCACCAGTAGCCGGTCAGACCGATCAGCAGGGTGGTGCGGCCGTCGTTCAGCCCGCGTATCGCGCCCATGGCGATGCTCTGCAAGCCATCGAACAGCTCGAACCAGGCAGCGATCGCCAGCAGGCTGACCGCGAGGGTGACGATATCGGCGAAGGCCGGATCGTGGCGGTCGAGGAACAGGCCGATGATCCACTCCGGCAGCAGCCAGAACAGCAGGGCGAACAGCAACATCAACGCCGCTCCCAGGAACATGCCCAGATGGCCGCTGAGGCGCGACAGGTGCAGATGCCCGGCGCCGTAATGCAGGCCGACGCGGAAGGTCACCGCATAGGACAGCCCTTGCGGCACGATGAACGCCAGCGCCACCGTCTGCATGGCGATCTGATGTGCCGCCAGTTGCACACTGCCCAGCGCGCCCATGCACAGGGTGGCAAAGGTGAACAGCCCCTGCTCGGCGGCGTAGGTACCGCCAATGGGCAGGCCCAGGCGCAGCAGGGCGCGTATTTCCGCCCGTTGTGGGCGACCCATTGCGGCCCGCAGTTTGTAGCGCTGATAGGTCGGCGAGAGCAGGATGTACAGCGCCAATGCCAGGGCCATGGCGCTGCTGACCAGTGCAGTGGTCATGCCGATGCCACTCAGGCCCAGGTTGGGCAGGCCGAACCAGCCCTTGATCAGCGCGTAGTTGATGACGAAATTGGCAGCGGTACCGGCGATGCTGATGGCCATCACCGGGCCGGGATGACCAATGGCACTGGTGAAGCCGCGCAGCGCCATGAAACACAGGTAGCCAGGCAGGGCCAGCGACAGCGGGCGCAGGAACTCCATGGCCTGGCTGGCCGCGCCCGGGTCCTGGCCCAGGTGCGGTAGCAGCGGGCCCAGGCCGTTGAGGCACAGCGCGCTGACGATACCCAACAGCAGGGCCAGCCACAGGCCGTTCCGGATCAGGCGCGTGATGCCCGGCGGATCGCTCGCACCATGGCGAATGGCGATCAGGCTGCCCACTGCGGCGATCACTCCGGTGCAGAAGATCGAGAAGATGAAATAGCAGGTGGCGCCCAGCGCACCGCCGGCCAACTGCTGCGGGCCGAGCATGGCCATCATCAGGGTGTCGGTGAAAATCATCAGCGCGTGGGCCAGTTGCGCGGAGATCAGCGGGCCGGCCAGACGCAGCAGCGCACCCAGCTCGTGGCCAAGGGAATTCTTCATGATGAGTAAAACTTCGGCAGGATAAGCACCCCCAAGGCTGTCGGGGGATGAGCAATGACCGCTATTCTGTGGTTCCTGTCGATTGCTCACAAAAGGAAAATAGCCATGCCAGGCATGATTAAAACTCATGGTTCGATGCAGTGACGCGTCGTCTTCCTCCGCTTTACGCCCTGCGCGCCTTCGAGGCCGCAGCCCGGCATGCCTCCTTTACCCGCGCCGGCGAAGAGCTGGCGATCACGCAGAGCGCGGTGAGCCGGCATATCCGCACACTCGAGAACTACTTCGCCTGCCGCCTGTTCGAGCGCCGTGGCCGCAGCCTGCACCTGACCGATCCGGCCCGTGCCCTGCTGCCGGGGCTGAGCGAGGGCTTCGATGCGCTGGAGCGCGCCAGCGCTGTCTTGCACGCCGACGACGAGGTGCTGCGCCTGAAGGCACCGTCGACCCTGACCATGCGCTGGCTGTTGGCGCGCCTGTCGCACTTTCGTCTGGCCAACCCGGACAGCGAAGTGCAGCTCACCAGCGCCTGGATGGATGTGGACAAGGTCGACTTCCGCCATGAGCCCTTCGACTGCGCCGTGCTGCTGTCCGATGGCCAGTTTCCAGATGAGTGGGAGAGCGTGCTGCTGTTCGAGGAGTGGCTGATTCCGGTATGCGCTGCCGGCGACTCGCAGGCCGGTCCCTGGTCGCTGGCGCGGCTGCGTGCGGCTGAGCAACTGCACCCGACGCCGGATCGTCGCGACTGGCGGCGCTGGTTGCAGGCTACAGGCCTGGGTGAGCAGGTGCCGCTGAAGACCGGGCAGCTGTTCGACATGCTCGAACTGGGCATCGTTGCGGCGGCACGCGGCTATGGCGTGTCCATTGGGGACCTGCTGATGGTGGCCGAGGACGTGAACGCCGGTCGGCTCGGTGTGCCCTGGCCGACGGCGGTATTCAGTGGTGAAAGCTACTATCTGGTGTGGCCGCGTGGGCATCGTGCGCAGACACGTCTGCGGCGTTTGCGTGACTACTTGCTGGCGGAGGTCGCCGCGCTGGCATTGCCCGAGGTTGAACGTTTGCGCTGAACGATCATGGCCAGCGCTCAGGGCTCTGACTGTCATTACGGATCGGGCTTACCGACTGCAGTGTGACCAGGCTGCTCTCTGCAGGTATGAGTGTCGGTATCTATTGGGTGATCGATAAAACCTATCGGCCGTCACTCTTTTACACTGTTTTGATAATAAATGACGACCGTATGGCGCTTTGATATTGACCGAGCTGAATGCTCAAGTATCCTCGCGGCTTTTCGCCGAGTCATATGACGACTGGGTGGTGTCGAAATCGTCTGAGTTATCTGCCCATCTGCTCATGGGCGCACACCTGGAGCCCTCATGAATCCTCCTCGCTCTCGTATAGCCCTGCAGCTGGCTGCCATTCTGGCCCTGGTGCTGGTGCTGCTGATCAGCGTCAGCACCCTGTTTGCCCTGCGTTCACTCAACGAGGCCAATCTGGTCACGCGCGAAAAGCACCTGGGCAGCGAGGCGGGCCTGCTGGCCGACCAGCTCGAAACCTTCCACGGCAGCCTGCGTGAGAGTACGCAGCGTCTGGCCGGATTGTTCGAGCAGCGCTTCAGCACCGGTCTACAGGTGCGCAGTGAAGAGCGTGTGAGCGTTGGCAGCCTGCAGACACCTGCGCTTTACCTGGGGGCCACACGCTTGAACAACGAGTTCACCGAGGTCGATGACTTCACGCGCATGACGGCGGGTGTGGCCACGGTGTTCGTGCGTGACGGTAGCGAATTCATCCGCATCACCACCTCGCTGACCAAGCAGGACGGTACTCGTGCTCTGGGAACGGCGCTTGATCACCAGCACCCGGCCTATCAGCGCCTGCTGGCCGGGCAGAGTTACGTGGGGCGGGCCTTGCTCTTCGACCGCAACTACATGACCCAGTACACCCCCGTGCGTGATGGCAGTGGGCAGGTTATTGCCGTGCTGTTCGTCGGCTTCGACTACACCGATGCACAGAAGCTGCAACTCGACAAGCTGGGCGAGTTTCGTATCGGCACTACAGGCTCGCTTGCCGTGCTCGACGAGCACGGCAAGTGGCTGGTCAAGCCCGCTGGCACGGGTGCTCTGGATACACTGCCAGCGGCCCTCGGCGAGCTGATCGCTCACGCGGGGGACGGCGGTTTCTGGACCGATGGTCAGGATGAGTTCTACAGCGTCGCCATGCCCTTTGCTGGCGGACCCTGGACGGTGCTGGCGAGCATGCCGCGCGAGGAAATTCAGGCCGTCACCTGGCGTGTCGGTACCCAGTTGGCCATCGGCAGCGCACTGACGCTGCTGCTGGCGGTCATTGCCGTGGTCTGGCTGCTGCGACGCAAACTGCGCCCGCTGGGCGACCTGGTACAGCAGGCACAGGCGCTTGGCGCCGGTGATCTTGGCGCGCGTATGGCGCAATCCAGCGATGACGAAATCGGCGAGCTGGCGCGCAGCTTCAACCGCATGGGCGAAGCGCTGGCGAGCATGGTGTCGGGTATTCGCAGCGCTGCCCAGGATGTCAGCGCGCGCTCGCAGGCGATGTCCACGCTGTCGCGCGATGCCTACCAGGGGATCGATCAGCAATCCGGCGAGATCAGCAGCATGGCCGGCGCGGTGGAGGAGTTCAGCGCCACCTCGCAGAACATCGCCGACAACATGCGCAGCACCGAGCGTCTGGCGAGCGACAACGCCCAGCAGACCCGCATCGGGCGTACCTCGATGGATCAGGCTTCCGAAGCGCTGGTGCAGATCGCCGAAGCACTTGAGCAAACCTCCAAGGCGATCAACGGCCTCGGCCAGCGCTCCCAGGAGATCGGCGGTATCGTCAGCGTCATCACCGCGATCGCCGACCAGACCAACCTGCTGGCGCTCAACGCTGCCATCGAAGCAGCGCGGGCCGGCGAGCAGGGGCGTGGTTTTGCCGTCGTCGCCGATGAGGTGCGCAGCCTGGCTGGACGCACCCGCGAGGCGACCAACGAGATTTCCACCATGATCGGCAGCATCCAGAGCGAGACCAGCAGCGCCATCGCCACCATGGAGCAGGGCCGACAGCTGATGCAGGATGGCCTGGAGCGTAACGCCAAGGTGGCGGCGGCACTGGCGCAGATCAGTGAGCAGAGCGCCGAGGCCGGCGAGCAATTCGCCGCCATCACCACCGCGACCAGCGAGCAGAGCAGCACCGCGACCGTGCTCAGCGCCAACCTGCAGAGCATCGCCCAGGCCAACGGTGAGCAGCGTGAAGTGGTGGCCAACCTGGCCGATACCGCACGCGAGCTGGATCGCCTTGCCGCTCAGCTGCGTCAGGAGGTCGAGCGCTTCCGCTGATTCATCCTGCGGCGGGGCGATATTGCAGCGCCTCGGCCAGATGGTCCCGGCCGATCTGCTGCTGCTCCGCCAGATCAGCCAGTGTGCGCGCGACCTTGAGCACCCGGTGCGCGGCGCGTAGTGACAGGCCGAGACGTTCACAGGCACCTTCCAGCCACTGGCGATCCGCGTCGTTCAGGCTGCAGTGCTGACGCAGGCCGGGCAAGTCGAGAAAGGCATTGGCCACCCCTTGGCGTTGCAGCTGTCGCTCACGAGCCCGTGCGACCTTCGCTGCTGCTTGTGCGGTGCTTTCGCCATCTTGCGGTGGGGCGTTCAATAGCGTCGTTTCGCGGGCGACCGTCAGGTGCAGGTCGATGCGATCGAGCAATGGCCCGGACAGCTTGGCGCGATAGCGCTGGATCTGCTCCGGTGTGCAGCGACAGCGGTTGCTCGGGTCGCCCAGGTAACCACAAGGACAGGGATTCATGGCGAAGGTTGCGAAGGTCGGAAAGGCCTGATTTGTTCCTAGCATAGAGAGCTGCAGCACCAGGTCAGCTCCCTGGGAAGGTGCCCGGCATTTCCTATGGCATTACTCAAAGCCTTGGTCGGCAGCTTGGAGCAGATACATTGTGCCAATGAGAGATTACTTTCTGCTTCTGCAGGAAAGGCATGGATTACTTATTGATAGATGCGGACTAAACTTCAGTGGCGTTCTGCAAACCGCTTAATCAAGTAGGAAGCCAAAATGAAAAGCGATAATCTTTATCTTGCGCAGTACAAAGCAATCCACAGAAAAGTTGATGAGAATCTTGATATTCGAGGGAGTGCTTTGAGTGCGCTGGTGCAAATATGCATCAGTAATCAAGGAAGGTTGCCACAAGCAGCACGAGATAAATTTAAAGACTGTGTTCCAGACTCATACTTCGATTACATTGAGGTCATAGCTAAGGATGTTCTTCAGTTGGTTCGTTAATTTTTATGGCGACGAATTATGTGAGTTCTGACTGTTTTGCTTCGCCTGAGGTCACTTCCTGCCGATTAAGTGGGTAGGTCGCGAACTCCTGAGACTCCAAGAACTAGTTCTTTAAAATGATTGGTCACGCTCTTCGACAATTCATGGCCGATTGCCGTATGATAAAATGGATCTATATTTGCATATGGGTCGGATTTAATAGGTGTGCAATTTTGTATAATGTTATTCGGTACCGCAGCTTGGGAGGCTGGAGTTCAGGCGCCGGTTTGCATCAGAGCAACTGCACAATGCTGGCAGCACTGCCTAGCTGCGTGCTGCCCATATATTTTTCAGAATTTTGGTCCAGAGAAGCCGCCAGATCTACCATTCTTAGGGGAAGAGGGCGGGGGCGGAGTTGGATCTGGCGTTGCCGCAATTTGCGCAGATTTATAGCTCGAGATAAATGGTTCTGCCCAATCCGCCAGTTGTTTAAAGTTCTTGAACTCGCGACTTTTCACCCCGCCTGCGAACGAAGTACCGAACAGCGTAATTGGTAGCTCGCTGCTTTCCTCATAAGTACTAGCAGTGTCCTTGGCTCCAAGTAACCATTCCAAATATGCTAGAAAACCAGCGCGATCTAGCCCTGCTGATTTTCGTGCAACTTTATCAGCGAGCTCTTCTCCGGCACCTATTTGGGGGATATTAAGTTTTTGGTTACAGCGCACTGCTTCACAAGAGGGGAGGGTTTCCGGTCTACATACCAAGTCTTCATAGACTCCATAGAATGTGTCCAGACCATCATTCTTTTTTTTTCGTCCCCACATGGCAAAATGACATTCTTGGTGCAGTTCGAGTGCTTCGGCGACTTCCAAAAGTCCCTCGCACAGAAAGCACGCCGACTCCTTGCGATCCTCGTCTTGAAGACTACCCATGTTGGATTTGAATTCGACTAGGAAAAATCGCCCATTAATGGCGAACATGGAGTCAGCGTTGAGATTCCTATCGCCGCTGTTAAGCGAGATTTTCAGGTCAATGGCCCCATGACGTTGGCACGCTTGGATTAAATCAAAATGGAACGCATCGATTACACTTAGCTCTCTTCCTGCCACTGATAAATCTCCACTTACTGGTCAACGCATTGAGACACTAATCTGTGCAATGGCTTAATGCTGCCATCTGGATGCCCCAGCTTGAATCCATACCCAAGTGCTCAGATAGCGGAGCCTTCCGCTGGGTTTCTCAGGTCAGCCAGCCGTTTACTCATTGTTTCATGCTCGAGTAGCTGAGAATTGGCGTCTCATACGAGGATTGCAGAGGAACGTGGATGCTAGCTGGTTGCCATATTCCACAGCTTATGGTTGTATTTCAAAACACCCGTCGTCCGATTTTCAGACACTATAATGACTTCAATTCAAAGCCAAATCGAAGATCTACTAGGTGCGTTCTGGGATGAGCGAGAAATTGCCATAGCCAGCGACCCCACATCCATTGATGACCTGGGCGCACCTATGGATTCGTTGACAGCTTGTGAAGCGATGATCGATATCGACGTGCTCGTTGGCCAGAAAATTCCGGTGGAAGTCATCATCCGTAACGGCGGTTACGAGTCACGCGATCAATTCATTCAACAAGTCACTGAGGGGGTACTCACGTACCTGGCGAAGGAAGATGAGTGAAACTGACAATGATGATGAGCGGCTCCAGATCGCAGAGAGACTGAGGTCTGCTCGGGAGTATTTGGGGCTTTCGCAAGCCGAAATTGCCCAGCTCGTAGGGCTTCCCCGAACAGCAATTACTGGAATCGAGTCCGGCGCCCGCAAAATTGAGGTAACAGAGCTCAAACGGCTTTCAAGCATCTATCGACGGTCAGTCGAGTACCTGCTCACAGGCTGCGAGCCCACCTACTCCGGCCCCGAGCAATTTGCTTTCCTGGCCAGGGCAGTCAAAGGCCTGACGCAGAAGGACGTAGATGAAGTCGCTCGATTTGCTGATTTCTTGAGGGCTAAAAAAGCCAATTAGGAGATAGGGATGCTCTCTGCAAGTCAAATCAGAGCTGTTACCACGCGTGCCGCTGAGGTTGTTAGGGAGTCAGGTTCGAAGCGCCGCATCGAGGAAGACGGCTACACGCGTATTGATCCATTCCGGATTGCCCAAACCGCCGGGGTGATCGTCATGCTCCGGCCGCTGGAAAAGCTCTGGGGGGCCTTCATCAGCGAGAACCATCCAGGAATTCTCGTAAATTCCGAGCGTCCGGCCGGTGTTATCCAAATGACCTGCGCTCATGAGCTAGGACACTTCTACCTAGATCACGGCACGACGACAGACGAGCGGCTCGACTACAGCAATACCGCCGCGAAGAAGGAATTGGAGGCTGATTGGTTCGCCTACAGCCTCGTGGCGCCCCGCTGGGCTGTCGCAAAGATTATGAAGCGAAAAGGCTGGGGAGTGGCAGATCTCGCACACCCCTTCAACCTTTATCAGCTTTCCCTGAGGCTCGGTATCAGCTATTCAGCTACCGCCTGGTCACTTCAGAGGCTCCGATTACTTGATCGCTCAGTCGTTGACGAGGTGCTGCGTGTCCAACCGGCGGCAATCAAGAAGGCCCTGCTGGCCAAGCCGTTGGAGAATTCCCAACGAGATGTGTGGCTGCTAGATGAAGCTGATCGAGACCTCATTCTCGAGCCGCGTATCGATGATCAAATGCTGGTGCGATTAAAAAGCCACTCCGGTGCCGGTTACGTCTGGGATACCAGCGAGGCATCCTCGGAAGGCTTCATGATTGAGCCGGTGTTGCTGCCGCAGCAAGGCGCCACAGATGAAGGGGCACTGATCGCTGGTGGCGAGCACTACCAGGAGTATCTGATTTGCCCTGGTCCCGCTCTACAAACCGGCCCCTCGCAGCTCCAGCTCAGTGAGCGCAAACCGTGGGATCGCTCGGCGCAGCCGCTCGACAGTTTCGACACTCAGGCACAATTTGAAAGTTTAGCGAACGGTCTTTCCTCCGCTGCCAAGGAAGCCTTGCTTCAAGGAAGTGGCCGACTGTGATTCAACCGCGCGTAATGATATCGATGAGCGCTAGGGACCAAGGAAACAGAGGTTCGTGCGTAGCTTTCTCGCTCGCTGGGATTAAAGGCAACCTTTCGAACTACCTGCTCAGCCCCGAATACGCGTACCTAGCCACCGTGCACCAAAGTCCCACCTGGAAGCCCAACGAAGGCCTAGACGTAAGGATCGCCATTGCGGCGACAGCAGCGGGGCTGCCGGAAGATCACGACTTCCCGTACCAACAGGATGAGCCAAGCCATCCGCTACCAGCATTGCCCACAGGCCTCCCACTTTATGGCCCTCATATGACACTGGCCTCAGCAGACCTGGACAAAATCAAGCAATGGCTGAATCTCGGCAGGCCTGTAGGCGTTCTGGTTTCATTGACCAGATCTTTCATGTACCCCGTGGACGGTGTTGTGTCATTTGAAATGAATGTTTTCCCAGGTCGGCATGCAGTAGTGATCGTGGGCTACGGTCACGACCAAGCGGGCACCGAGCACTACCTGATCTGCAATAGCTGGGGATTGTCTTGGGGGGTTAACGGTCACGCATGGGTACCGCATTCTTACCTGGCGAACCATGCATCATGTATTTACGGAGCTGATAGATGACGGAAGTGTTCCAGAGGTCTCGTGTAGTACAAGCGTGGTTGGCCGGTATCCGTTATCTGGAAAGCCAGAAAAACCACGATGCCACCAATGTCATCCTGGAAGTTACCTCGCCTCAGGCGGCAACGAGCGAAGACCGTCAGGTAGTCATCTCAGTAAGTCAGGCCCTGCGGCAGCGTAATGCAGAGCGCACGGTGATGACTGCAGCGGGGACGATCTTCCCGCAGACCATTTACAAGCGCTACGGACGCCCGGGGTGGTACGCGCATTACAAAACGATTATGGCGCGCGGTATGGCTCCTCGCAGCTGGGGCACCTATGCGCTACGCATGATTGAGCGAAAAGATGAAAGTGGCGCAACGTTCAACCCACTCGAAAAAATTATTGAGAAACTAGCCGCTATCCGCACAAAAAATTTAAATCGTTACGTGGCAGCTTATGAGCTGGGTGTTTGCGATCCAGCTGTGGATCTTGCAGAAGATCTCAACGGCGTCGGGTTTGAGCTGCCCACCTACGACCCGAGCTCTGACCGGCATAAGTATTACGGTTCAGCCTGCCTGAGCCATGTGACCTTCAAGCTAATGCACGGGAAAATCGACCTAACGGCCATCTACAGATCCCACCACTACGCCCAAAGGGCCTTGGGCAATTTGATTGGTTTGGCCCAGCTGCAGCAGTACGTTGCAACGGAGTCGGGCTACGAAACTGGGACGCTGACCTGCATATCGACATACGCCAAGCTGGATGACGGCTTCGGCGGCATCCGTGCAGCGAGCAGCCTGCTTGAAACGTTTCCAATCGATGAAACGCTTATAAAAGCACCCCTTGCGGCGACCTAGCCCCCAAGAGGCCTTCCGGAATTCCATAGATCTGTCTCATGCCATCCCGGAAGTCTCGCACCCCACCGTAGCTCGGATGCCGGACAGTCAGAACCTCCACCCCAAAGGCTGTCGCATAATTGGCGGCATCTTGACCGATTGCGATAATCCTCCGAACCTTCAGCCATTTAATCAATGCATTGTTCAGTTCGCTCACTAGAGCGAGCTCCTTCGCTTTGAAGCGTCGGTTGGTCAAAGGGTTATCCGCCTCGTGCGGATGAAATGGGAAGACATTCCAAAGCAGAGGTGGCTTTTCAATTACCTTCAAGACCCCCCAGATCTCCGCAGCTGTTCGCTCGGCAATAACAGGGCCTCTTGTGGCCTGCCTGGACGTACAACCTGGGTATACCTTAGCCATCTCCGCCAAATGGAACTCGTCCGTCAGTGCCAAGCCAGTCCTGCGCCCACCCCGATAGCCGAGATCTCGTCCCATCCAAATGGTATCGACCCCGATGTCTGCCGCGGCGCTGAGATATGTCCGCAGGTTTGTCCGCCGGTACGAAGCCGCATCTGTCCGGTCATGCAGGGGGCATGTATCCGCATACGGGTTGAAAACATCGTCCAGACTCAAGCTGGCTAAGGCTTTCACGAAAGAGGTGGGAGTCATCACACAAGATTCTTTTCGATGAGAGGTTGGAAGGTCAGCTGGTGGTTGACCATGTCGACCACTACGGTCCCGGATCGCTTGGTACGAAGCTCTCGAAACACCTCGAACCCTTTCAGGATGGCCAGCTCCCACTGCCATAACGGGCACTGGTGAACCTCATATCCCTCAACCATGGAATGGATCTGCTTGAGCAGGCCATACTCAAGGGCCCCTTCTTCGATGCCCTTGTAAAACCTCCTGCGCTTCGCGTGGTTGAAGATCCACGTTGCGATCCCTTCCTCGATGATCATGGCCCGAGCCCCATCCTCATTCTCATCGATAACGGGATTCGACTTACGCTTGAGCTTGAGCAAACCACGCAAAACTGGCGACCATCCGAGGTACGTCATATAGGCGAGATGAAAGACGTCGTGGAAACGGTAGTCGTCGGGCTGATTGCTATTATCCGTCAAACGATCGCCGATGAAGACACCGTTTAGCTGCTGCACGACATAAGGCCCATTGCGCCCCGGCAGCTCGATGAAGTCCATCTTCAGCTCCCTAGGCAGCCGCTCGTAGCGAGGGAAGTTGGGCTCCGGATCGAAGTATGGGGTGAACTGCCGATCTTCGCCTGGCCACCGGCTTTTGATCTTTTCCAGGTTGTATCGGGCCACATCTTCAAGGTGAAGATTGAAACTCGCACAGCTGAGGGCCAAATCCGCCAGCAGGCCGCCAAGGTGATCCCTAAGCGTGGGAGTCGGACCGGACCTCAATTGCCCATCAGGCATATTGCAGAAGATGCCGGCCGCGTGAGCTAGTGCGCCAAGCTGGATGGCCCTTGCAGAGGAGCCGTCCTCCTGGCGGTGCGTATTGATCAGTGCATCAATGTGCCTGAAATTCACCGTCGCAATAGGTGGGCACTCGCCCTCCTTGAAACGTTGCCTCAGCACCGTCAGGCAGCTTTCCCCCAGCTCATCTGGCGTGAACCGCAGGATTGAGGCAGCCCTTACCAAGTACCACAATGCATCTCCAAGCTCCTCAGCTGCGACTTCGCTTTGAGTTTCCTCAAGCCGGTCACGCTCTGCCTTCTTCACCGAAGACAGCAATCCTCCCACTTCACCGAAGAAGCCAAATCGTAAAACCTGCAGCACTTTGGGGTCTTCTTTGAAGCGGGAGCTGTTGCTAGCCTTGAGCGCGTACTCCGGCAGCGATAAGGGGCGCTCCTGCTGTTTGGCAATAGGTGCCATGCATTCCTCCTGAATCGAGCGGCGATTGCTGCTGCACCCTTTGCGCCTGCAACTGCGCTCGCATCTGCTTGCAGCACCCGATGATCTTCCTGCGATCTGCGTGAATGGCTCCTAGTCGTATAGCTTGAGCTTTGACCGACAGTGTCACGTCGTAGTGGGGGTAAAAGCTCTTGCTCTGGAACCACTTACGCTGCAGACCCAATCGAGCCGCAAAGCTGTGAAGCTCGTCAAGAGAATCAGCAACCAGATGGCACCATACGCGCCCCTTCCAGCGAATCTCTTCAGAATCTACGTAGACGGCCATGGCTGGTTTACCTGTGCATAATGTGCAAATATTATGCACATTATGACTGGAATACTCCATACATTATCTGCCGCCCAAATCGCAAAGCAGATTCGGGAAGAGCGCACAGCCCGTGGCTTAAGCCTTGTTAAATTGGGAGTTGAGTGCGGTGTGCATCACTCTCAACTGTCCAGGATTGAGCAGGGAAAGATTGTGCGCATTAGCAAGAATGTCGAGAGAATTTGCACATATCTGCAAATAGCGATCTATCCGCACAGCATGGAGCCACCTCAACATCTGCTGTCCCGAGTCGAACGATTAATTGCGTCGTCGCAAACTAGCGCACGCGCGATTGAAAGTTTGGTTTTGGCGCTGGAGGAGCTCACCTACAAATAATGCGCTTGGGTCAGGAAAGCTTATCCGAAGGAGCACCGCTTCTTAGGACACGATCTGGGTAATTCTTGCGCGCACGGGGCCTTATGGTGACCTTCGATCATGCTCGAACTACCCGCGCTGCAAGTACAAACCTAAGAAAAGCAGTCCCGCAAAGGCAAGATCTCCGCAAAGCATGCGGATATCCCCAAAATCTCCGAGGGTCTAAATCGTCGATTAACGTTGGTCTCGCAATTCTAGGAGAAAGGCCGGCTAGGCCTGGGTGCTGTGCCAGCAGGAAATCAGGAGGTTGAGCTACCTCCATCATTGCGAGAAACGCGTCCGAAATCGCTGAGATCTTGATCCTCATCGCTAAACATGAAGTTCACCATGCGCTCTCGTCTGAGGCCGGAAAATGTCCTGAAAAAGCAGGGTTCGCACAGATGGACTACATAGCACTCGCCATCATGGGCCGAGCCACAACCCCAACTGGCGCAAAGAGTGCCGAATTGCGCAGCCCCTTCAACGCGCGTGCTATTGCCACAAACGTCACACAGAACATCACTGACAGATTCGCTCTGCTCCATAGATGTGAGAGCCATTGGAAACCTCCCGCCTGAGCCAGGCGTTTTGTTCTGTGAGGGTGATGTGCTTTCGAATACTCCTCTTCTGTGCCCCGGATCAGCAACAGAACTCAGGAGCGGTTTCACACAGTCTGGCCCACCTTCTAACAAACAGGCACGGATTCGAGTCTAGGCGAATAGCCCAGGCGGTTCGAGGTAAGCAGTGCGCTATGAAGCTCGAATGAGTGGTTCGATTCTGGCCATAACCCCAAGATTTGTTTGCGTTAGATGGGTATGAATCGCCCCGGCTTTTGTGGAGGCCGTTTCGTTTAAGTCAGGCCGCCATGGCCTGAGCTGCTTGTAGCCGGTGGAAGTTTGCCTCAGCCTCCGCAGGCGGGATATAGCCGATTAGCTCAACAGGCGCTGGTGGTTGTACCAATGCACCCATTTCAAGGGTCGCCATCTCAACAGCCTTGCGGCTCTTCCTATCTAAAACAGGCCCCGGAGGGCGAGGGAGATCAGATTCTCAGCGGTATCCACGCTGAGGTTGCGAATCTGCGGTCTACCTGAAGGCGGCTCGACGTGGCGGCATCGTCTTCGCGGTGAAGCCTTGATCGATGTTATTCTTGGACCCTGCCCAAGAGCTTCCTCTCCCGGGTGTGTATACCGGTGATGAAACTTGGTTTGAGGCGGTCTCGTTGAGGCCGCCTTTGTCATTTCTGGGACAGCATTTCAGCGCTGAACCACCGGCCCGGCCATAGATCGAGGGAATTATCTGCAATTATCTCGACATAGATAATTGATCATTTTCTAGTCGACCCTCATATCTTCAGTGGTCGCGGCAGCATTTGCTGGTTGCTTATAGCCCATCCCCAACGGCATCCTAGCCAGTAGCCGCATGCATGGAGCGCCGTGTATCCTCCAGTTGCTTGCTCCGAGAATTCGTTGGCGTTTAGCCTCCCCTTGGAGACATCTGAAAGCCCGCCTCGCTATGGCGGGCTTTTTTATTTGGCCTACGTCAAACGCAGCTACCGTGCATTCGCTCCTTCACTTCCCTCAAATCTTGGCCGCCACTTGCAGGAGACCACTGATGGCGCGGTGACACTTCCTGTGCTAATCCCCTTGGGGGATACGGAGCATGGATATGGCCATTTACGAGGAAGTATTGGCGTGGGCGGATAGGCTTCCGCCGTGGCGCCACGATGCCTTGCGTCGCTTATGCGTTCAGGGCGGCTGGAGCGAGGATGATCTTGGAGAAATTCTTGATCTCGCCAAGCAGCACCATGGCATTGCCAGTGCATTTGAACCTGCGCTACAGCCAATCAGGTTCGCAGCAGAACACTTTCCCGCAGAAGCTGATCAGGACCAGGCCGTTGTTCTCAGGTCTCTACATACCCTGGTCAATGTGGGGAAAATCCCGAGCGACCAAGCTCTGGAGTTTCAGGCCCAAGGCCTCACCATCGTGTACGGGGGCAACGGCACCGGAAAGTCCGGCTATGCGCGAGTGTTGAAGCAGGCGTGCAGAGCAAGGAGTCCGGGAACTGTCTACGCCAATGCCTATGCAGCGGACTATCAGCAACTCACACCAAGCGGCACTATCGACTTCGCGTTGAACGGCGCCCCCGAGCAGACAATCTGGAGTGGTCAGCGTGGCCATGTTTCGCGGCCCGAACTCAGGGGCATCTCCGTGTTCGATGGCGATTGCGCCCGCCACTACCTCCAGTCGAGAGAGACCGCTACCTTTCAGCCGTCCGCTCTGACCTATCTCCAGCAGCTAGCTAATGGCCTTAACCAGGCTCTGCGTCCGCGGCTTCAGGCAGAAATCGCGGGTCTCGCTACAGACATTACGCCGTTCAATGTAATACCTACCGATACCGAGGCTGGCCAGGCGGTACATCCGATTGGCCCAACCACTGATCTGACGCGGGCACGTGCATTAGCCACGCTCACTCTGGAGGAGCAAGCTGAACTCGCACGACTGCCGCAGGAGATCAGCGAGGCAGACCCCACTGCCAAGGCAGCAAACCTCGACAACGCGGCAACGAGAGTCGATGAGCTGGCCAACAATATCACCGCAGCCGCCGACATCGTGTCTGATGATGCGCTGGATGCCAGGCAGTCGGCGCATCGAAATCTGGTAGAAGCAGAAGCTGCGGAGCGCGCGGCCGCTGAACTGCTGCAGGCGGAAGATGCCACGCAGCTGCTCGCCGGAACGGGGCAAGGCCCCTGGGCGTCGCTGTTCAACGCCGCGCGCGAGTATTCGACCAGCACGGCATATCCTGGGCAGACCTTCCCGGTTACCGGTGAAGGAGCTGTCTGCGTGCTTTGCCAGCAGGATCTGACACCGGAAGCGAAGGATCGACTGGAGCGGTTTGATCGCTACATTCGGGACAAGGCGGCAGAAGCCGCCCAGATTGCGCGTAATGCTTGGAAGCAGATCGTACGTAGTGTCGGCCAAGCGAACGTTGCCTTTGCTGCTCCTCCGAACATGTTGGAAAGCTTAGGCGCGCGCGTAGCAACGCTGCCGGACGAGATCCGGTTCTTCCAGGAAGACCTGACCACTCGACTTCAGTGGCTCAGAGCTGCCGTTCTCAGCGGTGAATGGCAGGATCGCCCAGCGTATCGTGGTGCAAACCCAACGGCTTCACTCCACCAAATCGCCGAAGCCCTCCGCGCCGAAGCGGCTCGATTGCGCGCCAACCTTGACGCGGCAGCTTTGGCGGCCAAGAAGCTGCGCCTGAAGGAGCTGGAGGCACGACGGATACTTTCCGAGAATATCGAAACCATCGCGAGAGTGACTGAGAACCTCATTCACAAGGCAAAGCTCCAGCGCTGCCAGGATGATATCGGTAACACGCGCGCTATCAGTATGCTCGCGGGCCAGTTGGCCAAGACATACGTCAGTGAGGCGTTGGCTGGCACGATGAACGATGAACTCAACAGACTGGATCTATATCACGTTCGAGCCGGCGTCAGTTCAAACGGAGATGCAGGGGCGGTGCGGCTGGGAATCCAACTTCAGGAATGCCAGCTTGACCCTCATCTAGTCCTAAGCGAGGCGGAGCAGCGCATGTGTGCGCTCGCATACTTCTTCGCGGAGCTCCAACAGTCGGGTTCCTCTTCTGGGATCGTGTTCGACGATCCGGTTTCCAGCCTTGATCACAGCCATCGAACCGCAGTCGCGCGACGGATTGTTCAGGAGTCCGCCCAACGACAGGTCATTGTGTTTACTCACGATGCAGTGTTCTTCGGAGAGCTGGTCACTCTTTGCCAAGATGCCCAGTTGATTCCTGAAGTAAGGTCGATCACCTACCGGGCTGAAGGGCCTGGCTACATTGATGCCGGTTTGCCCTATGACATGCGCAGACACCGTGAGCGCATTGCATACCATCGTGCTGACCATCAGCGAATTGCCGCCAACTTCAATAACCCGCCTGGGGAGGATGAGCGGCTTGCGATGCGCAATGCTTACGATGATCTCCGCGTCACGATAGAAGTAGGTATCGAGGACACAGTACTCAATGAAACCGTGGTGCGGTTCCGCGACGGCATCTCGGTCGGCCGGCTAAATGGCGTGATGATCGTGCAGGAGGCTGAGTATCAAGAAGTGCAGCGCTTGCATGACAAATGCTGCCGCAACGTACGTGCGCATTCACATGCGGCCGGCCAGCAGCGTCCTGTAACGCAGCCAGCCGAATTCCTGCAGGACATTGAAGCCGTCCACACACTGTTTCAAGAGATCCGCCGGCGCAGGGGTTAAGCTTCGTGCCATCACCGAATTGGAGCAGGGGGCTGCTTGATCGGTCGTAGCTATATAGATCGCATATCGGCCAAAAACAGTCATCGAGTGTCTAGGAAAGTCGGCGCGCTTCATCGTATTTGTGCGTTTGATTCAGGCACAATGGAAGCTTCTTTCGACCTGTCGTTTCTAATACCCTGTAGCTACTTAATATCTCTTCGACACACCCCAAAAAACTAGGGAAATATCAATGTCAATCATTGCCGAATACAAAGCTCTGGAAGCCCAAATCGCCGAGCAGCAAAAGCGCCTCGAAGCCCTGAAAGGCGACGAGAAACTCAAGCGTGAAATCGAGTTTGAAACCAAACTGCGCGCCCTGCTGGCCGACTACAACTACTCCCTGCGCAACGTTATCGCCCTCCTCGATCCGAATGCCGCCAGGACCGCCGCAGCGCCGGTGAAAGGTGCTCGTCGTGAGCGTGCTCTGAAGCGTTACAAGAACCCAAATAACGGTGAAGTTGTAGAAACTAAAGGCGGCAACCACAAGGTACTGAAAGCTTGGAAAGAACAGTACGGCGCCGAGACTGTTGAGAGCTGGCTGCAGTAAGCTTAAAGCTGCACGATAGGGCCGCGACTGCGGCCCTTGTTGTTTCTGGGTTAGGTAGCAATGGTGTTCATGGATTTGTCCTCCGCGTACGGGAGGGCAGGGATGATTAACCAGTGCATGGGGCGCTAACCGGCCAGAAGCGGCCAGTCGCGTTCGGGGCATTACGACCCAAAGCAGTCATTAAATTTCTCGAACTCAGGTGGTTGATTGTACTAACAGTGATCAGCATTAATGCTCTGCGTCGTCGTATTCAAGGAAGCAGGTTATGAATGATTCGGACATGTCACAGGCAACAAACGTTCAGGGATACGACCCAAGAGTACTATTTGCCAAAGGCTTTAACCTCGGGACTGCAGACCTGATACAGGGGGGCTCGTTTTCAGAGGTGATTGGGCGAACAGTCATTGCGCTCTTGATGGGCCTGACCGATGAAAACGGCAAAAGACCGTTTTCTGGTGTCTCCGTCATTTTGCCACCCGCCTCGGCGACCAGCTTGAATGACGAAGCTGTCTTTGATGCTATGGCTGCTGGTACTGGGGCGTTGCGTGGAACTGCACCAAGTGCGAAAGAGCTCGAGTACTTGAGGCGGGGAATACGCATCGTGAATTGCCCCACTCTTGATACGGCCGACCTTGAAGCGTCCGTCCTGAAGGAGGGGCCGCGACGACTAGTGGCTATTGCCTCAGCGAGCATTTATCGAGACCAGGACATCGAATCACCTAATGCGTTTGGTGTCTCGGCTGTCCTGACGTCAGAGGACCTTTGGGTACCTCATGTGGCATCCCTATGTCGGCGGTGTGTGTCTGCGGTGAAGGGAGGGGACGGATATGCCGTAATTCATGTCGAGGAGTCCCCTGCCACTCAGCCGCACAACACCGAGCAGCTAGTTGGGGTTGATGATTGCTACGTCGCTGGCTTAGTACTTGAGCGAGATGAGAAGGAAGAGGTCGATCGTCGTGCACACAGGTGGCTTGCCCTCGCGCTGGGCGGGGATATTGCGGTAGCTATCGCTGAGATTGATAGCCTTCAGTTGCCTGAGGTAAACAGGTACCACGTGCTAGCTCAGCTGTTTTCTCGAGCGGCAATGCATGACGACGCCATCGCCACAATGACGCAGCTACTGCCACATATTTCTGCGCTGGATCCATCGAGCCTGGTCCAGTTGGCGTGGTTGGCTCACAAGTGCGGGGACGACTCGCTCGCACGGGGCTTCTTACCTGCGGATGCTGAACTCGTATCCAGCGTCAGTTGGATAGAGCAAGGACTCGAATTGGCGACGGCTATTGAGGAGAACCATCTGATCGAGCGTTACGACGCCCGTCTCGCCCAGATGTATCCAAGTTCGGATCGTTTACGAGAGAACCGTGATCGCAGGTTGCTGTGGAGCTGCTCCTCTAGAACACATGAAGAGGGGCATGTCTTTACTACGGCTGGCTTCGCTGAAAATCACCTGGGAATACTGAACTCCGTAGTGTCTCAGGAACCAGACTACGAGCGGATCATAGAGCAGGCGAGGGAATGGGGCGCGGATTGGTTGGAGCTCGCTGCAATCTGTTGTTCCATGCACGCTTGGAGCATCGGTCAGTCTCGGTATGCAGCTGATATTGCGAGCGAAATTGCGACTTCTGAACTGTACGGTCGCCAGGCCACTCAGGTTGTGCTGTGGTCAGTACGTTCCTTGATGCTGAAGGAACAGGTCCGTCGGGAGGAGCGAGATTATTATCGTGCCCCGCTCCAGGCGGCGATACGTTTCCTGGCGCTCCATCCAGGGGACGGAAGCATTAGATCTCAGCTTTCACGGTTGCTCTCTGTGGACTCCTGCGGTGACATCGGTATTCCCATGATTGCCACCACGATGTTGGGTATTGCCGAGGAGGGTGTGAGGCTTGCCACATTTGATGGAGAGGCGCATACGCCGAACCGAGATGAGGGGAGCTGCGGCGAGCCGGACGAACACGAAATTAAAGCGACTATTGAGGCAGGACTGAAGTGGTTGGGCGCGCTTGGTGCTGCAGAGTACGGGGTTACCGTCCTGCCGGCAGAGTTGGTGCCCTATCCCGACGAAACGATCCGCTTTCTTGTCCGAATGATTCTCATGAGTGCGCCGAAGGGAGAGGACGTCGATCTTAGATTCTTGGAGCAACTAGCCATGCTGGTTTGCGCAATTAGTCCGTACGCAACCAGTGAGCGAAATGAAGATCTGCGTGCCATGCGACTGGTGGCAGGAAATTGTGCTTTAGCTGGGCAGTTTCAACGAGCTCGAGATCTAGCCGAGCAAATTCTAGTGATGGGGCAGGGAAATGCGCTCCGCCAGAGGCTGGCCTGGCTGGGCTTCGCAGATACCTATCACCGCTGCCGCAATATGGCTGAGGCATTAGTCGGGCTCGCATGTGCCTTGGCAACCAATTCTCCGGTGAGTAAGGCCGACCTATGGCAAGAGGTTCATGCGGCAATCCGCGTTCTGCGTGACCTTGGGCTATTCCAAATGGCACGTAGTTTTCTGCCAACACTGAAAAAGCTAGCGGGCGATCTAGGGCTCGATGCGGAGAGCGATCCTCGAATCATCGCAACTGAAATGAGCCTCCGGCTAATGGAGATCGCCAGCAACCAGAATGAAGAAATCGCAGCGATTGTGAGTGAGTTGGCTAAGGGTTGTGAACGCGCGATGACTGACCGAAGCTTGCTACTCCCGTTGGTAGTCATGTTGGGGCAGGCGGTTCAGAAAGCCAAAGCAGCAGCAGTACAGGTAGACGAAAGCGTTCTCGACCTGCTGAAGGCCGGGCTCGCGTTATTAGGACGGCAGGCTTCTCAATTTGTGGAAACTGTCTCATCTGATGCGCCATCTGCGGCGGACGTTACCGCAATGTTCAATCAAGTGCAGCGAGCGCTCTATGCAGCAGATGCCGCCGGTGATTTTGAACTTGTTGGAGTGGCTGCTCGTCGTCTATTGAACGACCAAATAGGACGATCAGCCTCTGCGGAGGATAAAGCGCTGGCCGTCGAGCTTCTCGCGGATCACGCTGTTGCATTGCCAGCGCACCCGCACGCTATGCAAGTCGGTTGGCCGGTCCACTACGCGAAGTCGCTTAACAGCGCAGGACTAGATGTGGTTTTCCTGGGGCTGGACAGTGCCGGCGAGCTGGTCGTAACTCACGTTTCCAACGGACACGTTCAGTCGATCGAGCAACCTCGGCATGACCGTTCCTTCCGTTTGCGGATGTTGGCGTGGCTGGAGGACTATCCGCGCCAATATGGCTATGTTGATGCGGCGGATGGAGACGACGAGTTCTTTATCACGATGGAGCGGTTAGATGTGCGGCTTCCTGCACCCGCATCGCTTGTGGTGATAGCAGAGCCGATGTTGCAGCAATTGACCGTGAACATCGGGCTAGTGACGCCTGGGGATGAGGAATTCCCATATTTCTTGGGCACAAAAACAGCGGTAGGGATAATGCCTTCGCTTACCTGGCTCTCAATGACTAGGACCCATTTGCGTAGCGGCAAAACAGCCTATAGAGCTTGGATCTCTTCTCAAGAAGGCCCTGAGGCAAATGGTACGCTGGGCAAGGCGCTTGAAAGACTTGGTGGCACCTTCGAAGACTTCGGATTCACAGTCGACAATGGGCGACGACTTCCACCTGACTTGTCTGATGCTGGGCTTGCAGTGGTTACAGCGCATGGTGGGCTGACTGCAGAGGGACGGTACATCCATAGTATTCGGGATGAAGATAGCCTCTTCGAGGCACCTACAGCACTCGCCGCTGCACTTGCAGGGGTTGAGGTGGTGATTCTTTTCGTATGCAGCGGAGGCCGAATTGACAAACATCCATGGGGAAATACAACTGTAGGTCTGCCCAAGCTACTTTTGGACAAAGGGTGCAGAGTGGTTATCGCTTCGCCATGGCCGCTGGACGTAAAAGTGACCTACAACTGGCTTGAGCCTTTCCTTCGAGAGTGGGAAGCAGGCTCGACAGTTCTCATGGCGACAAAAAGGGCTAACGAGGAGGTCGCTCGTAGGCTCGGCGAGCGTCCGCAATATTCGCTTGGCATGACTGCATATGGAGATTTTTTGCTTACTAAGTGAACGGCTTGGCGAGTTCTAGGTAAGGCGTTATCGCCAAGCGGGAGAGTCTGGCTGGCACTGGCTAGAGGTGACTGGCCGCTTTGAGCCTGTCACATCAGGCAGAAAGCGGCCAGAAGCAGACCTGTACCCAGTAAATAAATCTCTCAGCCAGGCGCAGGTTTGATGCCTTTCGCGCCTCGCGAAGAAGCGCTACGGGAACTCGCCCTTTCCCCTCCGCGAGTCAGGTCTGACCAGCACCTAAAAATTGTTTACTCAACTAATAACAATGGACGCGCCAAAATAGAAAGTCACGCGAATACGTATGGCCAGTCCCACTGGATGCAGGCAGTTGATTTGTCGAGGCTTCTGGCAGAATGTAATGGCGTTGCGAGCGGGGTTAGACCGCCTTCCCGCCTGTTGGATTAAAAGAAATTCCACGTAATTACCGCTATAAAAATTTTACTGGGGTCAAAGTTGAAGAGATATATTTATTTAGACTGGAATGTTATCCAATACATGAAGCACGAACAGGTTGTAGAGGGGAAATTTGATGCGATAAAATTTAAGTCATTTATTCAGGATCTTAAAGGTAAGTACGTATTTCCTGCGTCAGAAGGACATCTTAAGGATTTGGCAGCAACATTTAAAGAAGAGAATTGGCCACACATCGAAAAGGATCTTTCATTCCTTAATGAGATATCCGAAGGATTGATGCTGGGAGTTCTTCCAGATGAGTCATTGATGCCAGTAAAAGCTAATATTGAGGATGAGTTTAAAAAAATTATAAATGAACGAGAAGCTGAGCTAGAGTTTTCTATCAAAGGCGGTAGTCATCAGGTAGACATGGAGAGATTGTCGCAGGGAAGTTTGTTTCGCCCTTTTTTGGAGAAAAACAATGGAGTATTGGATGTATCTGTTATGGATAGTCTCCTAAAAAAGATGTGGGACTCAATAGATGACCCAGATTTTTATAAGTTGCTAAGGAAAGAGGTTGAGGCCTTACATAAAATCATTCCCGGTCAAGATACAATCATAAACCAAGAAAGCCCTTACTTTAAAAGTATTGAGAAGTTTTTTTATATAGGAAAAATCAACGACCCTGAAGAGTTAGAAGAAAAATTTGAGGAAATTCAATCGTCGTTTTTAGCAATTGACGGAAGAAGCTTAGATAGTTTGACAAAAGGACAAAAAATCCAAAATGCATATTCATTACTAGATTTTAGCCCATTATTCAGAGACAAGGTCAACAAGAAAAATCGACCTAGCAATATGGATAGAGACTTGAAGAATTTATTCTTCGCGTCTGATGCCAAGTACTATATCACTGAAGATGATGCGACATATAAAAAGTCAAAGTTCGTGGCTAGATCACTAGGCTTACCCGTTAGAGTCGTGAAAATGGATGAGTTGAGACTAAAACTTACTTGCTTGTAATAAATCATTACGGCGGATGAGCCGCTGAAGGCGGCGTTATGCGATCAAGACTAGAGGGTGTTACTTGAACTGGAAAGATTATCAAGAAAAGGCAGCTGAATTTTTTCGATCCCTTGGTCTAGACGCAGAGACAGATGTGACAATCCAAGGAGTACGGACAAAGCATGATATTGATGTCTTAGTAAAATCTCACCATGTGGGATTTGATGTTACATGGATTGTCGAATGCAAGCATTGGAAATCAAAGGTGTCTAAGCTCCATGTTCTTGCACTTCGTGAGATTGTAAGTGATACAGGGGCTGATCGAGGGATTTTACTTGCTGAAGAAGGTTTCCAGAGTGGCGCAATTGAAGCTGCAAACCTTACGAACGTTCAGGTTACGTCTTTGAAGCATGTAGAGACTTCAGCCAGCACGGCCATCAACGCTATGAAGCTGAGAGACCTATTTGATCGTCTAATTTGGTGTAAAGCTGAGTATTGGGAAATACCTAAATATATCAGAATTAAGTCAGGGCTACGCCCAGAGACAGGAGGGGCTGTCGGATACTCCGGAGACTGGGCAACAAAAGTAGGAGAGAACCTTATTTCAAAAGCGTTTCGAGGTGAATTTCCCGTAACTCCAGACGAGATGCACCAAATGGTCTCTAAAGGACTCGTGGGCCAAGAAATGCCGAGTGAATTTATAGACATGAAAGATTTAATGGATTATTTAGAGCCATTGATTGAAGATCTGGAGAACAGAATCAATGAATGCAAAGCTGAGTTTGGTGTATAGCCCCAAGAAAGCACTGCAGCGGACAAACCTCCGAATGCAGCGTTGTTTTCGACTAATTATCTAGTTTGAACGTAAATTGTTTTTTCTGGTATCACTACTTGGAATCTATTTCTCAGATGGCTAGGTATAATGCTGCCATCTTTCAAATATTAGGCTTCGAATGAAACAGGTTTTATGTCTCGTCGCTCTGCTGTTCTGTATTGTTACGCCCTCATTTGCCAGCGCGCCTAGCACATTTACTGAAGCCAAAGTCATTGCCAAGCGCGAAATCTTTTTTGACCAGCCTGATGGCCCCGAAGGTGAATTGTACTGCGGGTGTAAGTGGCAGTGGGTCGGGAAGTCAGGCGGCCGAATAGACGCCGAATCCTGTGGCTATGAAGCCAGAAAGCAGGCTAGCCGCGCGGAGCGAACAGAGTGGGAGCACATCGTTCCTGCCTGGACGTTTGGACACCAGCGGCAGTGCTGGCAGAACGGCGGGCGCAAGAATTGTGTTGCGACCGATCCTGTCTTTCGAGCGATGGAAGCCGATCTCTTTAACTTGTATCCCTCGGTCGGCGAAGTGAACGGTGACCGCGCTAACTTCAATTACGGCATGGCTTCAAACGCTGCTCCTCAATACGGCCAGTGTTCAACGCGTGTCGATTTTGGAGCGAAGACCGCTGAGCCTCGTGACAAGGTCAAAGGGCTTGTCGCAAGAACGACCTTCTACATGTTTGATCGCTATAACCTGAGCATGTCGCGTCAGCAGCAACAACTGCTGATGGCCTGGAGTAAGCAGTATCCGGTGACCGCTTGGGAGCGTGAGCGTAACGCCCGCATTGCCAAGATCGTCGGCTACCCGAATAGGTTTGTGACTGGCGAGCGTTCATGGGCACTTGGACACAAGCCAACAGGCGAGGGCATAGAGTCACGTAATACTACTGCGGCAGCAACGCGGCAGGTGGCTAATTCCAAGGAGCCTGCCCCCGTCACTCCTGCAGCAGTAACCAGCGGCGAAGTGATAGGCAATCAGCGAAGCGGGGTTTATCACCTGCCTAGCGGCTGCCCGAGTTATGGGCAGGTTTCAGCAAAGAACCAGGTTTCGTTTGGATCAGCGACGGAGGCTGTAGCGGCGGGCTTTCGCAAGGCCGGCAACTGCCGCTAAGCGAGAGAATGTGAGACAGGGTCGTTATCGCAGGTGGTTTTTGGGGCAACGGAGCCTTGCGTGCTCTCTGTTCTTGGGGAAAATCTACTAGCTTCAAAGGACAATGAAAATGTTTTGGACCAAGGATAAGACCATCCGCGTGGAACTGGTCAGTCCACCGATAGTATTGCCCGCGGGTGCATCGGTGTCACTGACGAGCTCTGACGGGGGGAAGACGGCTGACAGCTTCATGATCACCCTCGATCAATTTCTCAAGATTGCAGCTGTGATGGTGGCGGTGGTCAATACAGCATTGGTAGTGCTGGGGTACATGCGTTATGTCGGCATGCTGCAGCAATTTGGTGTCAGCAGAACAGAGGTCAGCTTTTCACTGTCCGACATGCTCTCTTTTGGATACATAGGCTTCTTGAACATGACGCTTTCAGGTCAAGTTGCTGTATCTGCCGTGTGCTCCATCATTACGCTGCCAGTAATGGTGATTGTAATTCGTCTTAAGCGAAATATGCATTCGCTCCCCCAGCTCATACTGGTATGGATAATCTCGATTAGTTTCTTTTTTGTGATAACAGGTCCCTATTGGGTAGCTTATAACCCTGGGAAGCAAGCGGCTCTTAAGATGGCTGCGAAGTCATTGGGTATCGAGGAGAGTCAACTGTTAGGACTAGAGGTCGAGCAAGAGGTCAGTACGGACAGTGGCTTTATGACCGGCAGTATCGTCCTGGCCACCCCTGATTTAACCTTCCTGCTAAGGGATGCTGCGCTTTATAAAATACGTGCATCTGATGGCAAGATATTACGTAAGACAAGCCTGCAACCCAAGCTAGAATCAATTGACAGTGGCAAGTGAGAGTTAACATAGGCAGCTTCCGGCCATAAGCATACATTTGTTCAGCCATTTGACTGCACTGGCGTGTAAGAGGCTCATCTGAGGCGCCTTCAAAGTCCATGCTGAAGCGGGTCACCCGAGTAGAATAGGCGCTCCCAGTCTCTTTGAACCAGCTTCAGGCAAGCACGCGATGCCCCGCCGAAGCACCTTAGAGAGGCTCTCAATAGGCATGTCTCCGATTCGTAGCTGATTGGCTCGCCATCCTCATTGAGTATCACGCCCCCCGCACCGATCAAGAGAGCATGGCCTGCAGCGATATCATGCGCAGACACTGGGACCAGAGACGCACAAGCAATGGCGTCACCGACGGCCACTCGAGCCAATCGGTACGCAATGCTTGGCATCGGGCTGAAGTCAGCAGGCGCACAGAGCTCTGTGTTCAGCTCCGGCTTGCTTCTTGCCGCCATACTCACCAGCACTTTGGTGCCAGGCTCGAGATCCAGATGGTCCAGTCGAAAACGAACCGCTTTACCGTTGCGCAGCAAGCTTCCTTGCCCCTTCGCCCAAGAGATGCAATCTGGTCCACCATCTGTGACCGGGGCGTAAACCACCCCTAACACCGGGACCGCATTGTGCAACAGCCCAACCGACAACGCTGAACCGCAGTGTCCTCGGAGAAAGTCGCTAGTGCCATCGTTCGGGTCGACGACCCAGCAGAACTCGTCTCCGCTCAGTTGATGGCCAGTTTCTTCACCCCAAAAATCGCAACTCAAAAGACCAAGCAAGTCGGCACGTAGTTGCTCCTCAATCTCCCGGTCTATATCAGCCTTGTCGCCATGGCCACGAGGGCCTCCAGGACGGCTCCATTCCGCGGCTAGCAGATCTCCCGCACAAAGTACCTTGTTGACGACCTGCTTTTGCAATGCCCAATAGTCCATGGCCCCCCCATTTACGGAATCGACAGTATGCATGAAGCCAAAATTACGACCTGAATTTGCTCCGGCTGGAGCATGCGAGCACTTTGCAGTATGGCACCTCATTCTATCCGGGACGCTCTTCTGCGATCTCGGGCGCAAGGCCACCACATGTATCCTAGAAGGACCACAAAAAGCCATTCGGGGAGGCAGAGACAACAACCCCCTGAGGCTTAGGGGTTATGGTCTGCGGACACGCAAATTGACGACCAGGGCCGTCATTGCGCCCGGTCGGACCAGCCGCTCTGTGGATACCTACGAAATCCCTTTGCCAGGGGAGCGGTGTGGGATTGATCTGGAGGTTATGGGGCTTCAAATCCCAAGCGCTTTAGCTCGTCAAGCACCGTCTGTAGCAACGCGTCCACACTCGATTCGTCCTTGACCAAGTACGCTGCCGCCATGAGCGTTACTGGATGCATTCCTAACAGCTCACAGAGGTCCGCGAGCTTTTCAAGAGTGGGTGATTGAAGCCCTCGCTCGAGAGCGCTGAGATAGGTTCGACTACTGATGGTGGCGAAGTCCTCTTGTGTTCGTCCTGCTGCTGTTCTCGAACGTTTGAGGGCTTGCCCGAAGGCTTGATTCAGTTCCATTTTGCTTTACCGACAAAAGGAACTATAAAGCGATGTCGAACACTATAACGCTACAAGTTATAGTGTGCGTTTTGAAGAGAAGCTGATGAAATGTTCTTTACTTTTGACCACGCTGAGGCCCCAGTAGGGGCTCTGCTGAAGGGCGGTCACTCATGGCGGTATGTTGAGTATCTGGCGTCCTTTCCGTACTTCCACGTCTCCGCATTCGATCTGAGTGAGGGCTGCGCCCGTCCAACCGCGCTGCTCATCTATAGCGTGGAGGATCTTGTGGATCTGGCTATCGCTGGCCGTCAAGGTTGGAAGATTCAGCAAGTGCAGCTAGTCAGTCCTGGGCGCATGAACGGGACCGGTGGTTGGCAGATGGAAAAGCTGAGGGAGATTGAAGGGATAGAACTGGCTCGTGGAACCAGCTATGCCTATCTGCTCAGCTCCGGAGCGACTTACTTCGAACATGAAGCGGCGAAGGCCCTTCCACGTGAGCGTTGGCGGTCCGTTTTCAGTCCAGTTGTGGATGATTGAGTGCGCCGTCTTGTGAGCAGCGATTCCAGGGAATCAACTCGAGGAAAGCCCAATGACTCCGCCTCATGAGCGTGCCCGTGCAGCCGTCCAGATGCGTGTGTCTTCTAAAGTGCCTCGAACGAGGCCCGTTACAGACTGAGGATGGGCAGAGAGCAGCCGGACAATTGCTACGCCACTATCTAAGCAAAGGCGAAGTAGTCCTACTCTGAAGTCCATGGACGTATCGTGCGCATGGTCTGGAGCATTTGAACTACTACCCTTCGAGTGGGCCGCCATTGAAGCCATAGCGCCGAAGATTGGCTGTGCAGAGCAAGCGCCGCATGGCCGGATTCGCCTTCATCACTGACGCAGGTTAGCGTCCATCCCTGTGCCCTTGCAGGAGTTGTATTGGTAGGTCTCAACTCGCAATCAGTAATGGAATTAAGCGTCCTGCGGGAGCTCAGCCTACCGTTCATCAGGAAAACATCTGATAGGATCGTATAGTTCGCGACCTCATAATAATTATTGGGAATAAACGGCCCCGTTATAAAATTTCGGCGAGCTGTCTTATATCTTCTTTATCTGCCAATAAGTTAAGCGGATCTGTTAATAGCGGTCATAGGTTAATAATACCACCCCTCTAGCACGTCAAACATGGCGAAGCCTAATAGTGACTCTTTTCTGATATATAAAGACTATTTCAATAATCAGAGGCGTGGCGTTAACTCTTATGCCAATCTCCTATCGAGGCTACCTTCGTGGCAGATATCTATAAGAGCGAACTTCAAGAGTACGTAATGGGGCAAGAGCGTCGTAGGGCCATAGTCATAGAATCGGATGCGCCGCCTGGGTCGTTACTGCAGCGCGCGTTAATGGCCTTGCAAGATCGCTCAAAAAAACAAATAGAAAGTCCTTCAAATATATACAATATGTTCAATGTTGCAAGACGATTAACTGGCATCGCTAAAGATGTCTTAGAGTCTCCGGTAGAAATGCTTGGCGTGGAGGAGATTAGAGAAGCGCTAACAGACTTTGAACGTGCTCTCTCACAAGACTCAAAGCTTTCGGGATGTAGGAGATCAGGTTTGATGACGGCGTTTCGCTCACTTTTAAGGCTGGGGGCGACAACGAGTGCAAGGGCGCAGATTGATCTTTCCATTGAAACGCATCGTTCAATGAGTAAATACAGTAGAAAAAGAGGCATCAAGAAAATATTCGAGAAAATTTACGTCGATACAATAAGTCATGCCTCTCCAGCGGAGCTGGTCGAGAAATGCAGAGATGCCACAGATAAATATAAGAATGAATTGATTAAGGCGTGTGTAGATGAAATCGAGGCGTATGAATTACTAAAGATTCAGCAAGACGAGTTAGTAAGTTTGCCGCCAGGTATGATTGGTGATTTGGAGTCTCTTGCCTCTGGGAGGGCTGTAAATTTAGATTCGGTCAAGAATATGCTGATCAAAATTGAAAAGGCAGATGACGTTGAGCGTCGAGTGCTGATGGCATCGTCCATCTGGATTGATAAACGTGCAGGGGTTAAATACTTATCTCCGAAACGCTACAGTCTAGGGATAGGTAATTACCGACCTTGGCTGTTTGCGCAGTATCGGCTCCCCAATATTGTGGTTTTTGCAATATTTTTATATTTCTTAGTTAGGACCTTATGGAACTACAGTAGCCTGGCCAGGATGACCATTGACGGGATTGGATCAGATGTAGGGCGGGGACGTGAAATTCAAGGCTTCAAATCCAAAACAGATGATCAAACACCTATATATGAAATAGCTCCCTCGGATGCAATTGGCCTCCGTGCGATCAATCTTCTGGTCTGGAATAGGGCTCAATTAATAAGATACGGAATTATAGGTGGCGGTGTACTCGGGCTCTGGCATGGGTGGAATTATGATAATTGCGGTTCAACCGTAATTAATGTTGATGGGGCTAGAAAAAGATTTATTGACTTCCATGGTATTGATAATTTTCCACTTACAGACATTAGGAGCCTGGGGGCAGTAAATCTTTACTTGACGACTGAAAATATTGAGGACATAAGAGTTTTGCTCGGTCACAAGGATGTGGTTACTAGCTTGGTGTACTTGGAAGCCAATATCCTGGATCACCTAGATCGTGCCTTGATCTTTGAGTTCATACGCCGACTCGAGGCCACAGCTGTCTTTCAATGTATGGGGCGTGAGGGGCTGACGCAGAAAGGAATCGATCAAAGCAAAGTCAACTCAGCCTTGTTGGTCGCCACAGGGATAGGTACGAAATGCATTGATCCAAAATCACCGCCACATTTGAGAACCGGCAGACCTTGCGATGGAATGCACTGCCTTGTGGGCGAAGGTTGTATCAATCATCGTCTCATGATTGATGTGGAGGGGGTAATAATTGCACAGAGGACTCGGCAATTTTATCGTTACACATGGATGGAACGCTATAATTTAAACAAAGACATGTTTCTCAAGTTAGACCTCCCTAGGATAATTTTTATCACGGCCCTCTTGGCTTTCACAAAAGACTCCCGTCCAGATCTATACGCGGAGGCAGAGTCGATTATCAGGGAGGAGGACCGGCGTGGATAAAATGCCTGACGGTCAGATTAAGGAGATAGCCTACGAGTTAAAAAATCAATGCCTTAAGTATGCTAATGGTATTGTCGTTTATTCAAGGGAAGGCTATGAGGATGAAGAAATCCCCCTAGGCGACCTGTGGCTTGGTCCAACAGAGCTATCACCAAAGGCATCAAGGCTGATAAGTGAAAGACGATATGAGAATACGGCACTGGCGCTATGTGACCTTGCTGTATTTTCTTCCAACAAGCATCAGCCTGATCCCCATACTATTCGCAATAGCCTCAGGTTGTATAGAAATACAATTGATTGGTTTAGAAGGCAGTCAATATTCTCGCTTGAGGATACAGTTGAGGATGATTGGAATCAGTTGTTTAAGGAGTATGCCGATGGAAACTGGGTTGGCTGCTTAAGCCTAAATGAGCGCTGGCACGTTTGTATCGATGAGTTTTGTGAAGTCGACGTTGACTGCGCATTTGATATTCAAAAGGGTAAGATCAAGTGCCTAAAACAAGATTATTGGACCTCCCGGATTGGGTGGGGCTTGCAGCTTGCAATGACAGATTCTGTCCGCAAGAGGTTATCTGAGTTAACCAAGCGTATTCCGAAGGCAAAGTCGTGGTCGGATTCGATTCCGCTGGAATCAAAATGTCCAACTGTAAATATGCTTATAAGGTTCGGCTCATGGATTAAATCGCTGAACTGTTTGCCAGCAGCGGTTGATCGCATTCAGTTGTTACCCAAGTGCACCAGGACCGCAATGGCTCGAAAGGTTGCCAAGGCTGAGAATTCGAGAAATGCGAATATATCAGTTGATGATGCAGCGCTACTTATGGGGACTGCACTAAAGTTTGTAGATAAGGCATCAAAGCCCCTTATCCGGCTTCTGAACGATGGGCGCGAAATAAGGCCTATAAAGAAGCGCTCCCAGCTCCTGCAAAGTATTCCCGCAAATGCCGAACTAGAAAAGGCTTTAGGGATAAGATTAACCGCTTGGTGTCCAAGCCGTCATAGAGCTCCTGCGCCGGATGAATATTCAGTAACTGAAGTCATCGCGGCCGTCCAAGGTGCAGTCGCCGTAATAATTGCATCACTGTCGGCGAGGCGACAAAGAGAAGTGTGTGACCGCGAGAGAGGAATTCGTAGATGCGATTATATAGCTGTTAACGAAGTCTATGCTATATGCAATTTCTATATAGAGAAGACCGTTCGTGAAAGAGTTCCTATGAATATCACTGGTTTTACAGGATGCTTAATTCAAAATCTAATAGATATCTCTAATGCAACTAACTGGTTCGATTTTACCATACCTGTGGATGCCAGTATATTCTCAAGCCATTCATTAGGTATGCGCGCTAGGACGAGGGAAAAGACTGTTCATTTACGTTTTACAAACGAAAGTCACACTCACTCGAGATCTTTAACTGCTTTCTTAGCTATCGCTTTTAAGGGTGATGCACCGGCTTTTAATCCGCATATGCTTCGTAGGATGTTCGGACTGATCTATTACTATAGGTTTGAGCATCCGATGCTTCGAGCGCTGCAAAAGCACTATTTTCATAGTGATATCATTGCAACAAAGATTTACATAACTGATCCGCCATCGAGGGACCTTAGTGAGTCTATACAAGTGAAAATTGGCGGGCGATCAGAGTCAATGGATCAAAAGTTTGATACGGCTGTAGCGGATGTCCAAGAAATACTTGATTCTGTTGCTAGGCAGAAATTTGAAGAAACCGTTAAGGCAATACTTTCAAACAAACCCTGCAGTGGTGGTTTTGTGAAGCTGGTGCGAAAAATATATCGAAAGTTGACTCTGGGGGCATCATTTGCTTCTAAAGAACCCGAGTCGCAAACTGCTGAGGTCGTCAATCTCCTGCAAAAAAACAAGCACAAGCCTGAACCTTTTAGTCATGGTCAATGCAATGCCCCACAGGAAAGAGTCAATCCGATGGCGCGTTGTTATAAAGCCGGAAAGTTGAATCGGTGTGAAGCGTCGATAACAACTTGCGACGGTTGTCTTTATCAGTTTCAATTTAGTCCGCATATTGGCAATATAAGTGAGGCAATTGATAGTATGCGAGAGAAACTATTGGAGAAGTGGCTGTCGCCAATCGAAAGAGCTCACCTTCATGCAGAAATAGATAATGCATCACGCATATTGGATAGGCTCAAATTAAAATTTTTATAGTTGATAGGTGCGCTGATGCAAAAGTTAGTGAAGAATGCCGTGGCATTGAAGGAGGCGGCGGAGCGTAACATACTTGCGAAGCTAGAACTGTTAAACGAGTGGGCGGTGGAAGGAGTTCCATTGATCCAAGGCCTAGAAGGCACGGATTCCAAATATGAATATTTTCCAACATCCCTTCGACAGTTTAAGGCGTGGACGCTTGTTGAGAATTCTGAAGCAATTAGGTTTAAGTTTGGGCTGTTTAATAGGACCGGAAATGATACTCTGGCTAACTATCCTGCGCACGCGGGCCGCGCACGGGAACTTATTAAAGCAATAAAATTAGCATGTCAGGAAAGGCTCATGGCTACGGAGGGTGATGACCTTCCTAAGCTAAAGAAAGAGATTGATCTTCTAAGGAAAATTATCGATATCCGTAGCTTGGAGGTATGCAGTGCGCATGAGGAAATAAGTAGCCTTCGCAAAGAAGTCGATAGGCTCTTAAGGGCCCTCAATAACGAGAGATCCGAATTTAAGAGGCTGTTAGGGATTGCCACTTGTCAAGTTAAGCCTTGAACTCTAATGAAAATCTCCTCTGGTAATGTAAAACTAACCAAGCTAAAAGGAGCGGGTCGTATCTATTGGCACCTCTCTTGTCGAGGGAGAACATGCTATGAATTTGTAAATTACATGCTGACGCTAAATGCGGACTACTCCGAGAAAACAATTGAAGGCTATGCTTACAATCTTGCGCCTTGGTTTGTGTTTTTGGATGAAGCATCTCTACAGGTCGCGGAGGCTAGTGATGAGTGCTTGTTGAAATATAAAGAATATCTAGAGTGGAAGCATGGTGTAAGCCGGTCGGCAAAAATTAAAGCCAGCAGAAAATTAATGGCTGTCTATAAATTTTATCATTACTTTAGCAGCGTTAGGCGAGATATATTTAACTTGATCGGGCCGTCTGGCTGCAACATAACAAGCTCAATCACTTCTCATGAGGATCAATCGTTTAATTATCTTTATCCTTACTGCTATAGGCGAATTGGTAGGTCTAGTCGACACGGCGTCAGGTGGACGCCAGATCAATCGCATAAATGTGAACTTTTTTTCGCGCTGACTGTAGGTAATGAATATATTTCCAGGCGTAATCGCCTGCTTGTCGAAATCGCTGATGAGGTAGGTTTGAGGTGTGGGTCAATTCTTTCGCTTACAACTGATCAGTTTCCACCCCTAAACGAGTCTGATCTTGAAAAGGAATTCATCTATATCACGCCGTCGAGTCAGAAATTCGGATATAGCAAACCATTTCCATTTTTGGTTGAACTCTATCTAAGAATTGTCGCTTTCATTGAGGGGGAAAGACGCGACTTAGTCATAAGGTTTAATAACTCATCTGACAAAATTTTTCTAAATTATCATACGGGTAAACCATTGACTCAGGCGGGTACGTCTAGTCTGTTCTCTAGGCTAAGTCGGCAATTAAAATGGCCGAATAATAGCGGTCTGCACTCTTGGCGGCGTAAATTTGCACAGGATTTCAATGAAAAGAATATTGAGGACAGGCGGCGGCTCGGGTTGGATACAAGTCATGACGCTCTAGCTCTCGATCTGGCGGCTCGAATGGGGCACGAGAGCATTCAGAGCCAAAGACCGTACATTGAGCGGGCTATGCAACGTTACATCTCTAAGCGCACAAAGACATTTTCCGCTCAACTGGCTGACTACGAAGCTGAGATTGCACATCTGCAAAAGCAATTGAAAGCGTACGCGGTTCAGGACGAGGTTGACCTAAACACTCCTCGCCGAGTTTCCTTCGATTAACCACTCTAAGAGTTTAGATCACGTTCTATATCAGTTCGTTTCTTCATTGACGCAAGCATTTGCTTCACGCTGCCGACCAAGGCTTTGAGTAATGCCATAGGAAATGCTGGGAACGTTCCTGGATAACAGGCTTGGTGCATGAGCCATAAGGCTAGACATCTTCATGCCAGGAACGAATCTTTTCGCAACCTTGTGTACAGGCAACGAGCTGAAAACGCGCAGGAAAACGCACCTTGTCCCGCGCTCGGGCAATGACGATGTGGCCGCTTTCCAGCGGTTCGCGCAGCACCTCCAGCACTTTTCTATCGAATTCCGGCAGCTCATCGAGGAACAGGATTCCCATATGGGCCAAGGTTATTTCGCCAGGCTGCGGGCGACTGCCACCGCCCACCAATGCCGGTCCGGAGGCGCTGTGGTGCGGCGTGCGAAAGGGGCGCTGCGGCCAGTGCTGCAACGGCAGATGGCTGGCTACCGAATGGATTGCGGCGACCTGCAGCGCCTCGCTCTCGTCCAGCGGCGGCAGCAAACCGGGCAGGCGGCTGGCCAGCAGCGTCTTGCCGGTACCGGGTGGACCGCTGAGCAGCAAGTTATGCGAGCCGGCTGCGGCCACCAGCAATGCACGCTTGGCGGCCAACTGGCCCTGCACTTCGGCCAGATCCGGGTAGGGCAGGCTCTGCCTGAGCAGCCCCTGGGCGGCGTAGGGTTCGAGTGGTGCGCTGCCGTTGAGGTGCGCGGCGATCTGCAGCAGATGTTCGACGGCAATGACCTTCAGCCCCGATGCCAGGCTGGCCTCTTCGGCATTGGCCTGTGGCACCAAGAGGGTGCGCCCGGCTGCGCGCGCGGCGAGGGCGGCCGGCAATACGCCCTGCACGGGACGCACTGCGCCTGACAGCGCCAGTTCGCCCAGGCATTCGCATTCATCCAGAGAGTGAGCCGGTACCTGGCCGCTGGCCGCGAGAATCCCCAGGGCGATGGCGAGATCGAAGCGGCCGCCATCCTTGGGCAGGTCGGCGGGCGCCAGATTCAAGGTGATGCGTTTATTGGGAAACTCGAAGGCGGCGTTGAGAATGGCGCTGCGTACGCGATCCTTGCTCTCCTTGACCGCCGTTTCCGGCAGACCCACCAGCGTCAGGGAGGGCAGGCCATTGGCCAGGTGCGCTTCCACGGTGACGGCCGGTGCTTCGACGCCGACCTGGGCGCGGCTGTGGACGATGGCCAGGGACATGATCACTCCTTGATCAAGTGGGGTGCAGTGCCTGTAGGAGCGGCTTCAGCCGCGAAGCCTGTTCGCGGCTGAAGCCGCTCCTACAACAAAACCTTAGTCTGCGGCAGTGAGCTTGGCTTCCAGTTCGGCGACCTTGGCTTCCAGCGCTTCGAGGCGAGCGCGGGTGCGCGCCAGGACCACCATCTGGCTGTCGAATTCGTCACGGCTGACCAGATCGAGCTTGCCAAAACCGCTCTGCAGCAAGGCTTTGAACTGCGCCTCCAGTTCGGCGCGCGGCAGCGGGCTGTCGCCGCTGAAAAGACGCGAGGCGTGGCTACTGAGAGTGTCGAGCAAGGCTTTCGGCGGCAGCATGATCAGGTTCCGTAAACAGACGGCCGGCAGTGTAGCACGCAGGTAGGTGCAGGGCGGCTGAGCGGCGGCTGCACGATTTTGAGCATTGCGCAATGTATCGATGCACCAAATTCGTGCGCCGCATTCGGCGTGAATGACCGGTCACTCTGGCTGGAAGCTGTTAAAGGCCTGATAGATAGCGCTTTTGCGTGAGCTGGCAAGCTTTCTGCTTAGACCCCAGCGACGCACGCACCGATGCAGTTCTGGTGCTGCAGGCGAAGCGGGGGAGTGTTTCGTCAGGAGCGGTTGGTGGGTATCGACCACGCCAGGCTGGAGCGGTCGGTGCATTACAAAAGCCAGACACTGCGCTTAGACTTGAGCCGGGTTCGCAATTCCTGGGGCAAGTCCACCTTACACGGGAGAAAGTTTCATGAAGCTAGTCACTGCCATCATCAAGCCGTTCAAGCTGGACGACGTGCGCGAGTCGCTGTCGGAGATCGGCGTGCAGGGCATTACCGTCACCGAAGTCAAGGGCTTCGGCCGCCAGAAAGGCCATACCGAGCTGTATCGCGGTGCCGAGTATGTGGTCGATTTCCTGCCCAAGGTGAAGATCGACGTGGCCATTGCTGACGATCAGCTCGATCGCGTGATCGAGGCCATCACCAAGGCTGCCAACACCGGCAAGATCGGCGACGGCAAAATTTTCGTAGTCAACCTGGAACAGGCGATTCGTATCCGTACCGGCGAAACCGATACCGACGCGATCTAACAAGCCTCCGAACCCCACGCCCCAGGAGTAAACCCATGACTCTGCGAACTTTCGCAGGGCTAGGAGCCCTTTTGTCCTCGAATTTCGGCCATGGGCTGTTTTCGAGGGCCAAAGCCGGAGCTGGCGATGCCTTCGCCGCTCTGCTGTGCCAGACCCTCTTGAGGTCTTGCGCTTGGCCTAGTGATGGGAATGCCTGGTCGCCTCATGGCGCAGGGGTTCCGGTGATCCAGTACGAGCGTGGCAACGACCTGTAAAGCATGCGGAACGCGTCCTGAGCCAACCTGGACGTTTCAACCGAACAGCGCACAACAAAAGCGCCGGCAAGAGGTGAAAAATGGATAACACAGCATTGACTGCATTGCAGTACGGCTTCGATACCTTCTACTTTCTGATCTGTGGTGCCCTGGTGATGTGGATGGCAGCGGGTTTTGCCATGCTCGAATCCGGCCTGGTGCGTGCCAAGAACACCACCGAGATCCTGACCAAGAACGTGGCGCTCTACGCCGTTGCCAGCGTCATGTACCTGGTGATCGGCTACCACATCATGTACTCCAGCCCGGAAGGCGGCATCCTGCCGAGCCTGGGCTTCCTGATCGGTGACGAAAACAGCGTCGACTCGGTACTTGCCGGTGGCGACGATGCACCTTACTACTCGGCCCGTTCGGACTTCTTCTTCCAGGTGGTGTTCGCCGCGACCTGCATGTCGATCGTTTCCGGTGCCGTTGCCGAGCGCATGAAACTGTGGGCATTCCTGGCGTTCGCCGTGGTCATGACCGGCTTCATCTACCCGGTTCAGGGCTTCTGGAAATGGGGCTCGGGCTTCCTCAACGAAGCGGGCTTCCTCGACTTCGCAGGTTCCGGCGTGGTTCACATGGCCGGTGCCACCGCTGCTCTGGCGGGTGTCCTGCTGCTCGGTGCACGCAAAGGCAAGTACGGCGCCAATGGCCAGGTCAACGCCATCCCGGGTGCCAACCTGCCGCTGGCGACGCTCGGCACCTTCATCCTGTGGATGGGCTGGTTCGGCTTCAACGGCGGCTCGCAGCTGAAGATGAGCACCATCGAAGATGCCAACGCCGTCGCTCAGGTGTTCGTCAACACCAACATGGCGGCAGCCGGTGGCCTGATTGCCGCGCTGATCGTTGCCCGCATCCTGTTCGGCAAGGCTGACCTGACCATGGCGCTCAACGGTGCCCTGGCTGGCCTGGTGGCCATCACTGCCGAACCGCTGACCCCGAGCGGCCTGCAGGCAACTCTGATTGGTGGCGTGGGTGGTGTGCTGGTGGTGTTCGCCATCCTCGGTCTGGACAAGCTGAAGATCGACGATCCGGTTGGTGCCATCTCCGTGCACGGTGTGGTCGGTATCTGGGGTCTGCTGGCTGTCTGCCTGACCAACAGCGATGCTTCGCCGGGTGCTCAGTTGCTGGGTATCGGCAGCATCTTCGCCTGGGTCTTCATCGCCAGCCTGATCGTGTGGAGCATCATCAAGGCGGTGATCGGTCTGCGCGTCAGCGAAGAAGAAGAATACGAAGGTGTCGATATCGCCGAGTGCGGTATGGAGGCCTACCCGGAATTCACCAACAAGTGATCCTCCGGTAAATCGCAAAGGGCGCCTTCGGGCGCCCTTTGTTTTTTCTGGCAGCACGCTAGAATGCGCGCGCTGGAGCCATCGAGAGTGAGAACGGCATGTGGCAGCAACGCATCATCAGCCTGCGTCCGCGTAAGCGCGGTTTTCATCTGGTGACCGAAGAGGTGCTGGCAGCATTGCCGGAACTGGCGCAGGTACGTGTCGGTCTGTTGCATCTGTGGCTGCAGCACACCTCGGCATCGCTGACGGTCAACGAGAACGCCGACCCCGCGGTACGCCGCGATTTCGAGCGTTTCTTCAATCGTCTGGTGCCGCAGGGTGAGGCGGGCTACGAGCACGATTACGAAGGGCCGGATGATTTGCCGGCGCACTTCAAGGGCAGCCTGCTGGGCTTTCAGCTACAGCTGCCGATACAGCAGGGACAGCTGGCGCTTGGTACCTGGAAGGGGATCTACCTCGGTGAGCATCGCGATCATGGCGGTGCTCGGCGAGTGGTGGCGACCTTGCATGGCGAGGCTATTTGAATTTTTTCCGGTCGAGCGGTGTACATCGCGCGACTGGGCTATAACTAACCTGCTTTTCGCAAGTCATGAGGTTGAACATGAGCGACGAAGACCTGGAACAAGACGACCTGGAAGGGGCTGACGAGGACGATGGTGAGGAGCTGGCTGCTGCCGACGACGGCGACAGCGGCGACGATGAAGGCGATGGTGCGGTCGTAGCCAGCGGCAAGAAGAGCAAGGCCAAAGCCGTTGAAGTCGATGAGCTGCCCAGCATCGAAGCCAAGCAGAAGGAGCGTGATGCCCTGGCGCGTGCCATGGAAGAATTTCTCTCCCGTGGTGGCAAGGTGCAGGAGGTGGAGCCCAACGTGGTCGCCGACCCACCCAAGAAGCCCGACAGCAAATACGGCAGCCGCCCCATCTGAGGACGGCTCGCTGCAAGGAACCCGCCCCTGTGGCGGGTTTTTTGTTGCCTGCCATCCCGGGTTGCCAGCCTTCGGGAATTGCTCTCTCAGGGGGGGGTGTCGCGTAGGGTGCGCCGCGCGCACCGATCTTGTCGTATATCAGGCGGTGCGCGCAGCGCACCCTACGGCGTTTAGCGCGTCCAGCTGGAAAGTAGCGCTGGCAACTCGGCCAGGCTGGTGATCTGCGCGTCCGGCGTGGTTTCGCCTTCCCAGGTGCGCCCTTGCGGGTTGAACCAGATCGCGCGCATGCCGGCGGCCTGGGCACCGGCAATGTCGTCGCTGGGATGATCGCCGATGTGCACGGCGCGCTCGGCCGCCACGCCACCTGCGCGGCTGAGGGCTTCACGGAAGGGCTTCGGGTCGGGTTTGCCGATGCCCAGTTCTTCTGCGCACAAGGCGAACTGGAAGTAGTCCGACAGGCCCAGGCGACGCACATCAGCATTGCCGTTGGTGATTACGCCGAGCATGAAGCGCTCGGCCAAGGCTTCCAGCGTCGGGTGTACCTCGGTGAACAGTTCGACCTGATGGCGGGCGCTGAGAAAGACCTGGAATCCCGCTTCAGCCAGCGTCTGCGCCTCGCTGTGCGGGTAGCCGGCGTCCTCCAGGGCGTGAAACAGAATGCGCCGGCGCAGCTCGCTTAGGCGATGCTTGAGCATCGGCTCGGCGTCGAGCAGACGGCTACGCACCGCCCATAGATGCTCGACCGGCACCGCGCCCAGGCGCGGCGCATGCAGGGCCAGCCAATTGCGCAGGGCGGCTTCGGCATCCTGCATCACCGGGGTGACGTCCCACAGGGTGTCGTCGAGGTCGAAGGTGATCAGTTCAATGCTCATTCGGAATCGCCTTTGCGCTTGGCACGTGGATGGGCCTGGTCGTAGACGTTGGCCAGGTGCTGGAAGTCCAGGTGGGTGTAGATCTGCGTGGTGGCGATATCGGCGTGGCCGAGCAGCTCCTGCACCGCACGCAGATCCTGCGAAGACTCCAGCATATGACTGGCGAAACTGTGGCGCAGCATGTGTGGATGCAGGTGTTGGCCCAGCTCGCGCACGCCGGCCTGGCGCACGCGCAGTTGCACGGCCCGTGGTCCCAGGCGGCGGCCCTGTTGGCTGATGAACACCGCGCCATCGCAGGGGTTGGCCTGCTTGCGCAGCGGCAACCACTGCTCCAGCGCTTGTCGCGCCATGCTGCCGACCGGCAGCTCGCGCACCTTGTTGCCCTTGCCGCGTACACGCACCAGGCCGGCTGGCAGGTCCAGGCCGTCGAGATCGAGCCCGACCAGCTCGGACAGGCGCAGCCCGGAGGAATAGAACAGCTCGAGCATGGCCTGATCGCGGCGGGCGATGAAGTCGTCCTCGACTGCGCCGTCGAGCAATTGCGCGCTGCGGTCGGCATCCAGCGTGCGCGGCAGGCGGCGCTCACGCTTCGGAGGGCTCAGGCCGGTCGCCGGATCGTGACGGCACAGACCTTCACGCAACAGATATTGATAGAGGCCGCGGGTGGCCGAGAGCAGGCGGGCCAGGCTGCGGCTTGCCAGACCCTGCTGATGCAGGCGGGCGACCAGGCGGCGCAGGGTGCGCGTATCCAGCTCGGCCCAGTCTTTCAGGCCCTGCGCTTCGCAGAGCGCCACCAGTTTGGCCAGGTCGCGGCGATAGCCGTCGAGGGTATGCGGTGATACCTGGCGTTCGCGGCGCAGGTGTTCGAGGTAGGCGTCGAGGTGGGCTTCAAGTGTCACGTGTCGGGTTCCGAACGGGCCGATGGTGGATGAGCTTCGCGTCATCCACCCTACACGACCTAGCGTACCGAACGCAGCGGTGTGGAGAAACCGGGCACGACGCGTGCCAGTACTTCGGCGATATAGCCGAGGAACAGGGTGCCGAGCGAACTCTTGTAGTGCTGCGGATCGGCGCTGCCGATGGCGAGAATGCCATGCAGGCCCTGATGATTGAGACTGACCACGGCGGCGGAGCCGACTTGCGCCGCGTCTTCCTTGCCGAAAAGAAATTCCAGCTCGTGCGGGCGCAATACGCCGCAGATGGTCTTGCCGCCGCTGAGCAGGCCGCCGACCTGCTGATGCGCTTCGGCCGAGCTGACCGAGCGACCGACCGGCAGCTTGTTGTCGCTGAACAGGATCAGGCCGACGAAGGGCACCTGGAACTCGTGGCGCAGGCTGTCTTCGACTACGCCGACCACTTCTTCCAGGCTGCCGGCATCGAGCAGGTCGAGCACCAGGCGACGGGTCTTGTCGAACAGGCGGTCGTTGTCGCGCGCCACGTCCATCAGTTGGCCGAGGCGATGGCGCATCTCGATGTTGCGCTCGCGCAGCAGCTTGACCTGGCGTTCGACCAGCGACACGGCGTTGCCGGGCTGGTGCGGAATGCGCAACTCGGGAATCAGTTCTTCATGGTCGATGAAGAACTCCGGGTGCAGGCGCAAATAGGCCGCGACCGTTTCCGAATCGAGCGGTTTGGGCGAATCCTGCTGGTCGGTCATAGGCGAACCTGTCCTTCGTATACGCGGGCAGCGGGCCCGGTCATCATAACCGGCTGACCTTCGCCTGCCCATTCGATGGACAGTTTGCCGCCTGGCAGTTCCAGTTGCACGGGCGAATCCATCCAGCCCTGACGGATTGCCGTGACGGCCGCCGCGCAGGCGCCGGTGCCGCAGGCCAGGGTTTCGCCGGCGCCACGCTCCCACACGCGCAGGCGTGCACGCTTGCGATCCTGTATCTGCAGGAAGCCGACGTTGACCCGCTGCGGGAAGCGCGCATGGTGTTCCAGCTTCGGTCCCAGCTCATGCACGGGCGCGCTGTCGACGTCGTCGACGCGCAGCACGGCATGCGGGTTGCCCATCGACAACGCGGCCAGCTCGACGCTCTGGCCCTCGACGTCGACGCGATAGGTCAGCGCCGCCTGCTCGGCCTGGAACGGCACCTGCGCCGGCTCCAGGCGCGGCGCGCCCATGTTGACGCAGACCTGGCCGTCGTTCTGCACGCGCAGCTCGATGATGCCGCTCTTGGTCTCGACGCGAATGACCTTCTTGGTGGTCAGGCGCTTGTCCAGCACGAAGCGGGCGAAGCAGCGTGCGCCGTTGCCGCACTGCTCCACTTCCGAACCGTCGGAATTGAAGATGCGGTAACGGAAGTCGACATCCGGGTGGCTCGGCGGCTCGACGATCAGCAGTTGGTCGAAGCCGACACCGATGTGGCGGTCGCCCCATTGCTTGGCATGTTTGGGTTGCACGTGGGCGTGCTGACTGATCAGGTCGAGGACCATGAAGTCATTGCCCAGGCCGTGCATCTTGGTAAAGCGCAATAGCATGACGTCGCCCTCAGGCCGGCAGCAGGCTTTCGCCGGCATAGAGCTCTTGGACGGTCTCGCGACGACGCACCTCGTAAGCCTGCTCGCCATCCACCAGCACCTCGGCGGCGCGGCCGCGGGTGTTGTAGTTGGAGCTCATGACGAAGCCGTAGGCCCCGGCCGAGCGCACGGCAAGCAGATCGCCTTCGGCCAGCAGCAGTTGGCGATCCTTGGCCAGGAAGTCGCCAGTCTCGCAGATCGGCCCGACCAGGTCGTAGTTGCGTGCCTCGCCTTCACGCGGCTGCACCGGCGACACCTCCATCCACGCCTGATACAGGGCGGGGCGGATCAGGTCGTTCATCGCCGCATCGACGATGGCGAAGTCCTTGTGCTCGGTGTGCTTGAGGTATTCCACCTGAGTCAGCAGCACGCCGGCGTTGGCGACGATGAAGCGGCCCGGCTCGAACACCAGGCCCAGGTCACGGCCTTGCAGGCGCTTGCGCACGGCGCTGATGTAGTCGCCGGCCAGCGGCGGTTGCTCGTCGCGGTACTGCACGCCGAGGCCGCCGCCGAGATCCAGGTGCTTGATGGTGATGCCGCGCGCGGCCAGCTTGTCGACCAGCAGCAACAGGCGATCCAGGGCATCGAGGAAGGGCTCGAGGGTGGTCAGCTGCGAGCCGATATGGCAATCGACGCCGATCACTTCCAGGTTCGGCAGTTCGGCGGCGCGGGCGTAGACCGCTTCGGCCTGCTCGATGTCGATGCCGAACTTGTTTTCCTTGAGACCGGTGGAGATGTACGGATGGGTGCCGGCGTCCACGTCCGGGTTGACGCGCAGCGAGACGGGCGCCTTGACGCCCAGCTCGGCGGCGACCTTCTGCAGGCGCTCCAGCTCGACGCTGGATTCGACGTTGAAACAGTGCACGCCGACTTCCAGGGCACGACGCATGTCGTCGCGGCTCTTGCCGACGCCGGAGAAGACGATGCGGCTCGGCTCGCCACCGGCGGCCAGCACGCGCTCCAGCTCACCGCTGGAGACGATGTCGAAGCCGGCGCCGAGGCGTGCCAGCACGTTCAATACGCCGATGTTGGAGTTGGCCTTGACCGCGAAGCAGACCAGGTGCGGCATGCCAGCCAGAGCATCGGCGTAGGCCCGGTACTGCCCCTCGATATGGGCGCGGGAATAGACATAGGTGGGCGTGCCGAAGCGCTGGGCCAGCGCAGACAAGGCAACACCTTCCGCGAACAGCTCGCCGTCGCGGTAGTTGAAGGCTTCCATGGTGCAGCTCCTGTCAGAGTTCGAAACGGTCTCGGCTGTTGCCGGCGTTGTCGTCGCCCGGCAGGTACAGCGGGCCTTTCTGACCGCAGCCGGCCAGCAGGCAAACGGCGGCGAGGAGCGCGAGGGTCAGTCGCTTCATGGGGCAGTCCTTGAAATAAGCGTGAATTGCGCCGGAGTATACCGACCCCCTGCCCCCTTGCCTATGCGCCCGGCGCCCGCCTGGCGGGGCGCTGGCTCGATTTGCCTGCGCCTGCCGAAGGCATTCGTGGCGGCTTGGGTTAGCATGCGGCGAGCAACGAGGAGCCCCGATGGACAATCCCGCTATTCTGGCCGGCTCGGTCTCTGTGGCCTACCTGCAAGGCCTGGTCGAACACCTGCAGCGCCAGGGGTTCGCCCCCGAGGCCTTGCTTGCCCATGCCCAGCTCGGCCCTGAAGTCCTGAGCCAGCGCGATCAGCGCATCGCGGCGAGTGCTTACCTGGCGCTGCTGGGCGAAGGCGTGCGCCTGACCGGCGATCAGTGTCTGGGCCTGCATCTGGGGGAGTCGGTGCGACCGGGTTACTACGGCGTGCTCGGCTACCTGATCATGAGCTGTGCGACTCTGGCCGACGCGCTGCACCGCCAGGCACGCTATGCCTCGCTGGTCGGCAATCTGGGGCGGGTCGTGCTCGATGATGAGCCCGCTCGGCCCGGCAGCGAGCCGCTGGTCGCCCACAGCTGGCAGCCCTTGCTGGCACAGCAGCAGAGGCAACTGAGTGAAGAAACCCTGGCCGGTTGGGTCAGTTTCGGGCGCTGGATCAGTGGGTTGGATATCGCGCCGAGCGAGGTGCGCTTCCAGCATCCGGCGCCAGCGGACACGTCGGAGCATGCGCGCGTCTTTCGCTGTCCGGTGCTGTTCGAGCAGCCCGACAATGCCCTGATCTTTCCCAGGCGTTTGCTCGCGGCGCCACTGAACCAGGCCGACGCTCAGGTGCGTGGCATGCTCGATGCCTATGCTGATCGCCTGCTGGCCGAACTCAACCAGGGCAACAGCGTGCTCGATCGCGCGCGCCTGGAACTGGCGCGCCAGTTGCCGGAACAGGGGCCTGATCTGGAGGCCATTGCCGCTACCCTGGCGCTGAGCCCCAGGACCCTGCAGCGGCGCTTGCGCGAGGGTGGGCTGTCGTTCAGCCAGTTGGTCGATGAAACCCGCCAGCAACTGGTGTTGCACTACCTGCGTGACCCCGCGCTGGAGCTGGCAGAAATCGCCTTTCTGGTCGGCTTCAGCGAGTCGGGTTCGTTGGCGCGTGCATTTCGTCGCTGGACGGGAACGAGTCCGGGCGAGTACCGTCGCCACCTTTACGCCTAGGCCGCTACTCTGGTCTTGCGTTTTCGCCTAATTTTTCTGCAGTCGCTGCATCTTCTGAGGACACCCCGATGAGCCTGAGCGAAGCCCGCTTTCACGACCTGGTCGATGCCACCCAGCAGGCGGTGGAGGACATCTTCGACGACAGCGGTCTGGACGTCGATCTGGAAAACAGCGCCGGTGTGCTCACGGTGCGTTTCGACAATGGCAGCCAGCTGATCTTCAGCCGTCAGGAGCCGATTCGCCAGCTGTGGCTGGCGGCGCGTTCCGGTGGCTTCCACTTCGACTACGACGAGGCCGACGGCCGCTGGATCTGCGATACCAGCGACGAGCAGCTGGGTGAAATGCTGGTGCGCATCACCCTCGAGCAATCGGGCGCCGAGCTGGAGTTCGATGAGCTCTGACCCCGCGCTCAAGCCGCTGGATTCGCCGTGTCGGCGCCAGTGTTGCCTCGACGAGCATGAGCAGTGCCTCGGTTGCGGTCGTACCCTGCAGGAGATTCTCGACTGGGGCGCAGCCGATAACGCGCGGCGGCGCCTGATCTGCCAGGCCGCCGAGCAGCGGTTGCGCGAACGCCAGCAGAGGCACTGACCACGCAGTCTTGTTTATTTGTCCGGCTGTGTTAGGGTCGACAGAACATCCAGCTCAACCCCGCCTTCCAGACCGCGTGAAAGCTACTGCGCTCGGCCATGCGGCGTTAAAAAACGGCTCAAAATGCTCATTTACCCCAAGTAAACTGCGCTTTTTCGCCATTTTTCGCCTTGCCTGACCTTCGCTCGCTACGCTTTCACTCGGCCTGTTTCGGGCGGGGTTTTGCTTTTTTACGGTTTACGCAAGGAGTCCGCCCGGCATCATGAACAGCACAACGACCATCACCATTACTCGCCTCGATCTGCAGCGTCTGGAGCGCCTGCTCGACAGCCTGGACGAGTTCGGCCCTGGCGCGGCAGCGCTGCAGGCCGAGCTGGATCGTGCCGAAGTGGTGGGGCACGACGAGGTGCCGGCCGGTGTGGTGACCATGAACTCGCGCGTGCACTGCCGCGAGGAGAGCAGCGGCAAGGACTATCACCTGACCCTGGTCTACCCGCAGGATGCCGGCGGCGAAGGCAAGGTCAGCATCCTCGCGCCAGTCGGCAGCGCCTTGCTCGGTCTGTCCGTCGGTCAGCATATCGATTGGCCGGCGCCAGGCGGCAAGCAGCTCAAGCTGACCCTGCTGGCCGTCGAGTACCAGCCGGAAGCAGCGGGCGAATACGACCGCTAGCAGGCGTTTTCACGGGAACCTGCTGTAGGGCGGGTGCAACCCGCCAGGGCACCAATGGTGGGTTGACCGGTCCTGCGGTGCTGCCTCGCGGGCAACTGCAGAACATTCATGTCGCGAGACTAGGCCTGCTGCAACGCCGCGTTCAGCGCATTCTCCAGCTCGCCCTTGTAGCGCAGGTAGTGCACGGTCTGCGCCTGTTGTCCGGCCAGCAGGGCGGACAGATCCAGGTCGGTGATGTAGCAGGGATAGCGCTCGCCGCCGGCACGCTGGGCAAGGATGTGCTGCGCCACGGCGCGATACAGCTCGCGGCCGTACTCCAGCTCGGAGAACTCTCGATGGTTGCAGTACAGCGTGACATGGCGCTGACGACCGTCGCCTGGCTCGACGATGGCCTGCACGTCGTAGAACGGATGGCTGACCTGCGCCTCGGGCGCCGGTCTGCGCTCGAGGCGCTGAGCGCGCAATGGCGCCGCTGGCAGCAGTTGGTAGTAGAGAATTTCCAGGGGCGGCTCGTTGTCGGCGCCATCGAGCGGCAGCATGGCATTGCGCCGATACAGCAATGACTGCAGGAAGCGATGGATCGGTGTCAGCAGACTCTGCTCATCACGAAATGGCAGGCGCCGACGCCAGAGCGCATTGCGTTCATCGAGCAGGGTCAGCTCCGCTTCGCCGCTGGTTTCGTGCAGGCGGTAGAACGCCTGGATGCACTGCGGGCGGCCCATGGGCAGGATCAGCGCGAGGTCATCGCCATCGAGGGCATGGCGGTCCAGATGCAGGGGGCTGTAAAGCTCCTGCTCGGCGCCGAGGTGCTCCAGCAGTGCCGGCAGATCACCCAGCGCCGCGTGACTGACCTGGCCGGGTGTCAGCTGCAACACGTGGTAATGCTGGCGTACCTGCACCAGATAGCGTGACTGGCGACCTTCGGCATAGGTGTCGAGCAGGTCGCGCAGCAGCTCGTCGACGCGTTCTGCGATCGGTTGCGCACGATTACGGCAGTAGCAGCGCACCTGTACCTGAGGTTGCGGGCCGTTGATCGGCAAGCTGTTGAGCAGGTCGCGCAGGCAGTCGAGCAGAGCATCGGTGCCGTCATGGCGGCTGACCTGCAGTTCGTTCCAGCTGTTGAGCACCACCTGATCGAGGGTCAGTACCAGGTTCTCGCGTACCCCTGAATAGCCCAGCGCATCGGTGCGCCCGGTGGTCATGTGTACGTTCATCTGGCTGTGCTGCCTGAGCGGGTCGACCCCGACATTGACCAGCAACAGCACCTGGCTGGGGATGCTGGCGCGCAGCAGGGCGGCTTCTTCGACACTGGGCTGCGGCAAGGGGAAGCTTTGTTGCAGGCTGCCGATCAGGTTGGACAGTTCGAAATCGGTCAGGTCGCTGCTGCCCGGATGCAGCGACAGGCGCGTGCTGCTGTCGATGACGCCATTGCGATGGCACCAGGCGAGCAGTTCGATCAGTTCGCGCGAACGCTTGAGCGGGGCGAAGTCGCTCCACTCCTGAGCGCCCAGGCTGCCGTTGAACAGCGCCCACTGGTATTCGTTGGGTGCTTCGGGGCTAGGATGCTGGACCAGGGTCAGGGTGTCTTCGGCCAGGTCCGGGGCGATGCCGGGGTTGATGTACTCCACCTTGCCGGCCTTGCGTTCGAAGGCGGCATACAGGCGCCGGCCCAGCACGTTGAGGTCACGGTTGTTCAGCGAGCTGCCGGTCTCGGCACTGCGGGCGAACTGCGAGAGAAAGCGGTAGCTGTAGGTCAGCTCGTTGACCAGCACGCGGCGCTCGGCGGCGACCTGGCGCACCTTCCACTGGCTGCGACTGTCGAGCACGTTGAGCTGGCGGCTCTGCCAGCCCCATTCTGCCGTCAGGCGCTCGAGCAGCAGGCGCTGCCAGCTCTTGGCGCGGCCGCGCGTCGGTGGACGGCTGATCTTCTTGTTGACCTTCAGGTACAGGCAGCGACGAATCAGCTCCAGCCGTTCCTGATCGCCGCGCGCGCTCAGATACTCTTCCAGGCGACGGTAGACGACGACGTAGGGGTCGAGTTCGTCGAGGTCCAGGCGGCCTTCGAACACCGCCCGCTTGAAGCGCAGCGCCAGGCACTCGACCTTGGGATGCTCGCTGGCGTAGACCTCGGTGAGCAAGAGTTTGAGTACCGACTTGTAGGGCGACTCGATGCCCTTGTACAGCTGCCACATGCCGGCGCCGATGAACTCTTCCGGTGGAATATGCGCCAGGTTGCCGAGGTCGAGCACGTCCTCGGCACGTACGAAGCGTTTGCTCAGCAGGGTGCGGCAGTAGTCGTGGTAGCGCGCTTCCTCGTAGACCGGCACCAGCCACCAGAGTGGGGTACGACCGCCGAGCCAGATGGCCGTGCGGTAGAACTCGTCGAGCAGCAGATAATGCTGGGTGGTGCCGCAGTCGTCGGAGGTCAGTTGCGCCTCGCGCGCGCCCTGGGTGAAGCGCTGCGGGTCGACCAGAAAGACATGCACCTCGGCGCCCTGGGTGGCAGCCCAGCTCTCCAGCTGATCGCACTTCTTGCGCAGGTCCTGCAGTTCCTGCGCCGTGAGGTCGGGCGAATGGCACAGCCACAGGTCCATATCGCTCTGTTCGGCCTGCGCCACGGTACCCAGGCTGCCCATCAGGAACAGTCCATGCAGCGGCGCTGCGCCCTGGCCACGGCGCGGTTTATAAACGAAGGAGCGGGTCAGACGCTGGACTTCAGCGAGGCTGGCATCATCCGGCTCGAAGCCGCTGAGGCCGGCCGGCGTGCTGGCCGAAACATAGCCGGGCAGCAGTGGATGATTGACGTGCAGCAGCAGCGGCAACAGCTTGAGGACCAGTTGCTGGCGCGTGGACAGCGCCTCCATGGCCCGCTGCAAACGGCCCTGATTGATCTGCAGAAAGCGCGCGCGCAGTTGCGCCAGCACCTTGCGGTCGATGCCGTCATCGATATCGGGGCGTATTTCCAGGGTGCGCGTCATGCTCGAACTCTACTGCAGATGCGGCAAGCCTATCAGCGGTAGGCTCACCAGTGCAGTGCATTTGACGCTATATCGCCCGCTGCGCCTTTCCCTGAAGGGCGGCCAGCGGGCGGTTCGGATCAAGCGGAGGTGGTCTGACGGGCCGAGAGAATGGTCAACAGGGCTTGCGCATGCTCGGCGGCATCGATGCCCAGGCTGGTCAGGTAGCCGCCGTCGGCCTGGCTCACCAGGCCTTTTTCGTGAAGGCGGGTGATGGCGCCTTGCGCCTTGAATGAGGCGTTGTTGTGCACCTTTAGCCCCTCCTGATGATTGTCCAGGTTGTACAGGGCGAGGATTTCCAGCTCGTCGATCAGGTCAGCGGTGAATGACTTCATGGTGACTCCGTCTTGTTGTTATGGCGCTCTTGCAGTGTAGAGCCATGTACCGAGCTCTGCCCATCGCTGAGCTGCCAGTGGGCGAGAATGCGGTGGTAGGTGCCATCCTGCCTGATGCGCCGCATGCCGGCATCGAAGTCTCGCAGCAAGGCGGCAGCCTTTGGGTGGTGGCGGGAGAAGGTCAAATAGAGTTGCGGGCGATGCACTCTGGTCAGCGCCTTGAATTGGCCGGCCAGTTCCGGGTTGTCGCGCAGCAGTGCGTCGGTGGTGCCGCGAAAGGCGATGACGTAGTCCACGCGGTCGCGCTGCAGCATGCGAAAACCATTGATATCGCGTCGCACCGCAATGCGCTGGATATCCGCATAGCTGTCGAAGTACTCGCCGTAGGTATAACCGATGGTGACTGCCACACGTTTGCCGCGGATGGCGTCCAGATCATCCACTGGCGCATCCTCCGCACGGCCCCAGAGCAGAATGTCGTCGCTGAACAGCATCTCCTGCGGCAGCAGGAACTCCGCGCGGATGTGCGCGTCAGGCGTTGTGTTGAAGCAGCCTGCCAGGCTGCCTGAGCGCGCCAGTTCCATGCAGCGCGAATAGGGGTAGGGCGCCAGCTCGACGGACGTTTCGCTGGCACTGAACGCCGCGCGGACGATGTCTGCCGACATGCCCTCGATCCTGTCATCGCGCAGAGCGGTGTAGGGGTACCAGTCATCCTCGGCACCAATGCGCGGCGTTTCGGCCCGAGCAATGCACGCGCCGCCCAGGCAGAGCGTGAAGACAAGCAGAGCTCGAGTCGACTGACAGGCCATCGAAGACGGTACCTTCCTGGTCGGAGTTGGCACTGACAGTAGCAATCTGCTTGCCAGTCCGGCTATTGGCCTGGATCAATCCTTGCTCAGTTTTCTTCCGGCAGATTCGGCAGCTCCGGCAGTGCGCGCAAAGCCTGCTCATACCAGGCGCCATCGAAGGGGCGGTCTTCGCGCAGCATGGCGTCGACTTCATGAGCCAGGACCAGCGCCATCAGCTCGAGGATCTCCTCGCGCTCGTAACCGACCAGCGTCAGCTTGTTGTAAACCGCCTTGGCGGCAGCGGGCTCGCCGCTTTCCAACTGGTTTTCGATGGCCTGAATCAGGGTGGCTTCGGCGAAGTCTTCGTCTTCTTGCTCGTTGTTTTGGCTCATGGTTTCTCTCGTGCTTTGCAGCAGGCTCAGTCGCAGGGTACACCGACGCCCTTGAGGCTGACTTTGAAGAATTGCAGGCGAAAGCCGGAGTTCGCGGCTCGACTGCAAAGATTCGTATTGAGGGTGCGGTATTCGGCGATGAAGATCGGTTTGCCCTGGCTGCGCATGTGACTGTAACCCTCGCATTCGTTGTAGCGATAGCAGCTCTCGTTGATGGCAAAGTCGAAGTGCTCGCCGAGCTCCGGCAGCAGTTCCACGGCATTCTTCAGGCCGATGCTCAGGTCGCGGTTGTGCGCCTCGCTGGCCAGCCAACGATTGAAGTCTATCTGCTCGGCTTGCGTCAGACCCAGGCCATTGTCATTGCTGTAGCCATCCACGTTGTCCGGATCGACAGCGTCGCAGCCCTTGTCGACGGCCAGGTCCAGACGTTTGCCGAGCAGTTGGCGTACATCGTCACGGCGATAGTCGAGCCAGCGCTCGCCAGGCCAGTCAGGCAATGCTTTGCCCAGCGCCGCCGTGGGGTAGGCCTGAGCGTCGCTGCGCCAATCCTCCCAGGTGCCCGCGCTGAAATAGCAGATGACGATACGGCCGCCCGCCTTGAGGTTGGTGATGGTTTGCCTGGGCGTGTCGTACAGGTCGATGTCATAGACCAGGCGATTGGGTGTTTGCAGTTTGCCATCGAGCTGCATGTGCCAGGATGCATTGACGGGAATGGTGACCGGTGTCGCTGCCGTCAGTGCCGGGGCGATAACGCTGAGCAGTGCAAGGAGAGTGCGCATGATGGTCCAGGGCAGGTGGAGGTGTAATTACCTTAGGCCAGAGGTGTGGCCCCAGCCAGACGCTGGCTTGCTCAGCCTGCGGCGAAGTCCAGCAAGGCCTGGCCGGCCAGGCGATAGGTCGTCCATTCACTCTGCGGGCGGGCGCCGAAGGACTCGTAGAAGTCGATGGCCGGAGTGTTCCAGTCCAGCACCGACCACTCGAAGCGGCCACAGCCTCTTTCCACGGCCCGTTGTGCCAGGTGGCGCAGCAGCGCCTTGCCGGCGCCCAGTCCGCGAGCCTCCGGGCTGACGTAGAGGTCTTCCAGGTACAGACCGTGCTTGCCCAGCCAGGTGGAGTAATTGAAGAAGTACACGGCATAGCCGATGGGCTGGCCGTCGTTCTCGCAGATCAGGCCGTGGGCGGTGCTGCCTTCGGCGAACAGGCTGTCGCGGATGCCGGCCGCGTCGGTCTTCACCTCGTGCTCGGCCTTTTCGTAGATGGCCAGCTCGGTGATGAAGCGCAGGATCAGCTCGGCGTCGTCAGGGGTGGCGGGGCGGATGGTGAGGGGCATGTGCTTCTCTCGTGTCAAAGGTTCAGCTGTAGGTCGCGGTCAGCCATGCCAGCGGTAATCCCACCAGGCAAAAGAAACCGAACGCTGCGACCCAGGCAGTGCGTGAGCCCATGGGGTCGCCCACGCGCAGTGGCAGGTTTGGGTAGCGGCCCAGCGTCAGCAGTCGCAGTACCAGCCAGCCGGTGAGGTAAAGGACGTAGTTGACTACGATCTCGAGGAATATCGCCAAACCGTGCAGCAACAATTCGAACATGGGAATTCCTTTTCCCTGCTGGTTCCTGAGGAGTCGCTCAGCGCGCGGCCAGCAATCCCCGACCACGCACCACGGCGGCACGCACCTGATTCGGCGCGGTGCCACCGATATGGTCGCGAGCGCCGACCGAGCCTTCCAGGGTCAGCACGGCGAATACGTCGTCACCGATCTGGTCGCTGAATTGGCGCAGCTCGTCCAGGCTCATTTCGGCCAGGTCCTTGCCGCTGTCGACGCCGTACTTCACGGCATGGCCAACGATCTCGTGGCAGTCGCGGAAGGGCAGGCCCTTGCGCACCAGGTAGTCGGCCAGGTCAGTGGCGGTGGAGAAGCCGCGCAGCGCGGCTTCACGCATGATTTCGCGCTTGGGCTTGATCGCCGGGACCATGTCGGCGAAGGCGCGCAGGCTGTCGCGCAGGGTGTCGGCGGCGTCGAACAGCGGTTCCTTGTCTTCCTGGTTGTCCTTGTTGTAGGCCAGCGGCTGGCCTTTCATCAGGGTCAGCAGGCCGGTCAGGGCGCCGAACACGCGGCCGGTCTTGCCGCGCACCAGTTCGGGCACGTCGGGGTTCTTCTTCTGCGGCATGATCGAGCTGCCGGTGCAGAAACGATCCGGCAGGTCGATGAACTGGAACTGGGCGCTGGTCCACAGCACCAGCTCTTCGGAGAAGCGCGACAGGTGCATCATCGCCAGCGAAGCGGCGGCGCAGAATTCGATGGCGAAGTCGCGATCCGATACGCCGTCCAGCGAGTTGCCGCCAACCGCATCGAAACCCAGCAACTCAGCAGTGATTTCACGCTGGATCGGGTAGGTGGTGCCGGCCAGCGCCGCCGAGCCCAGTGGCATGCGGTTGGTGCGCTTGCGGCAGTCGACCAGGCGCTCGTAATCGCGCGAAAGCATCTCGAACCAGGCCAGCAGGTGATGGCCGAAGGTCACCGGCTGCGCAGTCTGCAGGTGGGTGAAACCCGGCATGATGGTGTCCGCTTCGGCTTCGGCCAGGCCCAGCAGGCCCTGCTGCAGGCGGGTGATTTCGGCGAGGATGACGTCGATTTCGTCACGCAGCCACAGGCGGATATCGGTGGCCACCTGGTCGTTGCGCGAGCGGCCGGTGTGCAGTTTCTTGCCCGTGACGCCGATGCGGTCGGTCAGGCGTGCCTCGATGTTCATGTGCACGTCTTCCAGGTCGACGCGCCAGTCGAACTGGCCGGCTTCGATCTCGCCCTGAATCTGCTTGAGCCCATCGATGATGGCGTCACGCTCGGCATCGGTGAGCACGCCGACCTTGGCCAGCATGCTGGCGTGGGCGATGGAACCCATGATGTCGTGGCGATACAGGCGCTTGTCGAATTCGACCGAGGCGGTGAAGCGGGCGACGAAGGCGTCGACAGGCTCGCTGAAGCGGCCGCCCCAGGATTGGTTGGTTTTTTCGCTGCTCATGATTTGGGCTCTGGATCGGGCAAGCCGCATCGGCGGCCAGCATGGCGGACAAAGTGCGTCGATAATAACAGGGTCGGCAGGCGTTTCACCGGGCCGCGTTCGCCGTTGGGCGTAGGATGGCGTTGTCGGTTGCTTCACAATTTTGCCCTGAAGGTGGCATTTCAGTGCTTTATTTTGTCCGGCTGGAGCCGTCTGGCTTGCCGGCTTGCAAGGCGACAAGGAAACTGCGTCGATGCACACACAATCCTCTGCCAAGAAAAGATACAACGCCGCTATCGACGACTTCTTCGTCCCGGAACTGTGCCAGCCAGAAGCGCTGCTGAGCATGGTGTTGCTGGCCGAGTTGCTGGTACTGGTGCTGGTGCTCGCCGAGCCGATGACCCCGGGTTTCGACTGGGTACGCCTGGCCCTGACTTCACTGTTCGTGCAGTGGATCGTGCTGCTGTCGGCTGCTGTGCTGTGTCGATTGCGGCCCTTGCTGGCGCGCCTGCGGCCGGCGCTGGCTGGCGGTCTGTGCTGTGCGCTGGTGGTGCTGCTGACCCTGAGTTGTACGGCCGTGGCCGACTATTACGAGCTGGGCGGGCCGCTACCGCGCAATGGTGAAGTGAATCTTTATCTGCGTCATGCGTTGATCAGCCTGATCATGTCCGCACTGCTGCTACGCTATTTCTATCTGCAGAGCCAATGGCGTCGGCAGGAACAGGCCGAGCTGCGTGCGCGGATCGAATCGTTGCAGGCGCGGATTCGACCGCACTTTTTGTTCAACAGCCTCAACAGCATCGCCAGCCTGGTCACGCTCGATCCTTACAAGGCCGAGCAGGCGGTGCTGGACCTGTCAGATCTGTTTCGCGCCAGCCTGGCCAAACCTGGCACGCTGGTGCCGTGGAAGGAGGAACTGGAACTGGCGAAACGATATCTGTCGATCGAGCACTATCGGCTCGGCGAGCGACTACAGTTGCAGTGGGAGGTAGAAGGTGTGCCGGAGGATCTGCCGATTCCCCAGCTGACCCTGCAGCCTCTGTTGGAGAATGCGCTGATCTATGGCATCGCGCCGCGTATCGAAGGTGGCCTGGTGCGGGTCGAAGCGGATTACCAGGAAGGTGTGTTCAGCTTGTGTGTCAGCAATCCGTATGAAGAGCGGGGCGAGCAGCACCCGTCACGGGGAACGCACCAAGCGCTGAGTAATATCGATGCGCGCCTGGCGGCACTTTTTGGGCCGCGCGCGAGTCTCAGCGTGGAGCGCCGTGACGGCCGTCATTACAGCTGTCTACGCTATCCTTGTGCGAGACTCACGCAGGAAGCCAGAGCAATATGAATGTCCTGATCGTCGATGACGAACCCCTTGCCCGCGAGCGCCTGAGCCGCATGGTCGGTGAGCTCGAGGGTTACCGGGTCCTGGAACCCGCCGCCAGCAATGGCGAGGAAGCCCTGACCCTGATCGATAGCCTCAAGCCGGATGTGGTCTTGCTGGATATCCGCATGCCCGGTCTCGACGGCCTGCAGGTCGCTGCCAAATTGTGCGAGCGCGAAGCGCCGCCCGCGGTGATCTTTTGCACGGCCCATGATGAATTCGCCGTGGAAGCCTTCCAGGTCAGCGCGGTGGGCTATCTGGTCAAGCCCGTGCGCCCCGAGAGCCTGAGCGAAGCGCTGAAAAAGGCCGAGCGACCCAATCGTGTGCAACTGGCCGCTCTGACTCGTCCCGCAGCGGAGACTGGCGGCGGCCCGCGTACCCATATCAGCGCGCGTACTCGCAAGGGCATCGAGCTGATTCCACTGGATCACGTGGTCTACTTCATCGCCGACCACAAATACGTCACCCTGCGTCACGAAGGCGGCGAAGTGCTGCTGGATGAGCCGTTGAAGGCGCTGGAAGACGAGTTCGGTGACCGCTTCGTACGCATCCACCGCAATGCGCTGGTGGCGCGCGAGCGCATCGAGCGCCTGCAGCGCACCCCGCTCGGACACTTTCAACTCTTCCTCAAAGGTCTGGACGGCGATTCGCTGGTGGTCAGCCGCCGCCATGTGGCTGGTGTGCGTAAACTGATGCAGGCTCTATAACAGGGCGCCGGCTGCGGCCTATGGCCGCCTCCTTCAGCCGGCGTCGGGCGAGCCTGTTATGATTCGCGGCAATCGGTTTTCTGGAATTGCCTCATGTCCCGCGAAATTCGCATCGCCACCCGTAAGAGCGCCCTGGCCCTGTGGCAGGCCGAGCATGTCAAAGCCCGTCTGGAGCAGGCTCACCCAGGCCTGAAGGTCAGTCTGGTGCCCATGGTCAGCCGCGGCGACAAGCTGCTCGACGCGCCGCTGGCGAAGATCGGCGGCAAGGGGCTGTTCGTCAAGGAGCTGGAAACCGCACTGCTGGAAAACGAGGCCGACATTGCCGTGCACTCGATGAAGGACGTGCCGATGGACTTTCCCGAAGGGCTGGGTCTGTACTGCATCTGCGAGCGTGAAGACCCGCGCGACGCCTTCGTCTCCAACACCTATGCCAGCCTCGATGCGTTGCCGCCCGGCAGCGTGGTCGGTACTTCCAGTCTGCGCCGTCAGGCTCAATTGTTGGCGCGCCGGCCTGACCTGAAAATCCGCTTCCTGCGTGGCAACGTCAATACCCGCCTGGCCAAGCTCGATGCCGGCGAGTACGACGCGATCATCCTCGCCGCTGCCGGCCTGATCCGTCTGGGGTTCGAGGAGCGTATCCGCAGCTCGATCAGCGCCGAGGACAGCCTGCCTGCCGGTGGCCAGGGCGCCGTGGGCATCGAGTGCCGCAGTGCCGACAGCGACGTGCATGCCTTGCTGGCGCCGTTGCACCACCGTGAAACCGCACTGCGGGTGACCGCCGAGCGTGCGCTGAACAAGCATCTCAACGGCGGCTGCCAGGTCCCCATCGCCTGCTACGCCCTGCTCGAAGATGACCAGCTGTGGCTGCGCGGCCTGGTCGGCCAGCCTGACGGGGGCCTGTTGCTGCGCGCCGAAGACCGCGCCGCCAGTAGCGATGCCGAAGCCCTGGGTGTGCGTGTCGCCGAGGCGCTGCTGGCGCAAGGGGCCGATGCCATTCTCCAGGCCGTCTACGGTGAGGCCGGTCACCCTTGAGCGCATGGCGCCTGTTGCTGACCCGTCCTGCCGAGGACTGTGCGGCGCTGGCGCAGACCCTGGCCGCGCAGGGGATCGCAAGCCACTGCATGCCGCTGCTGGCCATCGAGACGCTGGACGAGACACCCGAACAACGCAACGCCTTTGCCGAGCTGCAACGCTACTGCGCGGTGATCGTGGTCAGCAAGCCGGCAGCCCGGATTGGCCTGCAGCTCCTGGCCCGGCATGGGGCGCCGACGCCTGATCTGCCCTGGTTCAGTGTCGGCGCCGCCACCGCCGCCGTGCTCGCCGAGCAAGGCTTGTGCGTGCATTTTCCAGACTCGGGCGATGACAGCGAAGCGTTGCTCGCTCTGCCTGCGCTGCAGCAGGCCATTGCGGCTTCTGCGCCGCGCGTGCTGATCCTGCGTGGCGAGGGTGGCCGAGAATTACTCGCCGAATGCTTGCGCGGCCAAGGCGTGACGGTCGACTATCTGCCACTGTATCGCCGCGTGCTGCCGCAGTACGCGCCGGGCGAGCTGAGCCGACAGGTGCAAGCGGAACGCCTGAACGGCCTGGTTGTCAGCAGTGGGCAGGGGTTCGAGCATCTGCTGCAGCTGGCCGGCGATGACTGGCCGGCGTTGGCTCGGCTACCCTTGTTCGTACCCAGCCCGCGTGTTGCCGAACAGGCTCGCGCTGCGGGTGCACAGATCGTTGTGGACTGTCGCGGCGCCAGTGCCGCGGCCTTGCAGGCAGCTTTGGAGCAGTTTCCGGCTGCCGCCCTCTAAAAGGACGGATACGTGAGCGAAGCATCCACCCCGAACACGCCAGAAGAAAAACCGGCCAACGAAGCCGTGAAACCCACACCGACACCGCCACCGGTGAAGGCACCACGCAGTGGCGGTGGCAGCGGCCTTGCCGCGTTCGCCCTGCTGATCGGTCTGGCAGGTGCCGGGGCAGGTGGCTGGAGCCTCTGGCAATTGCATGAGATGCAGAGCCGGGACCAGCAGCAGGCCGAAGACCTGCAGCGCACCCGCGACGACAGCGCGAAGAAAGTGGACGAATTGGCTCAGCGCCTCGATTCGCGCCTGTCCGCCCTGCCCAGTGCGGCTGAACTGGACGAGCGTCGCCGCCTGCTGGCCAACCTGCAGAGCGATCAGCAGCGCATGAGTCAGCGCCTGGAAAGCGTCCTCGATGGCAGTCGCCAGGATTGGCGCCTGGATGAGGCTGAACACCTGCTGCGATTGGCCACCTTGCGATTGTCCGCGCTGCAGGATGTCGCCAGCGCCGAAGCGCTGGTGCTGGCCGCCGATGAAATTCTCCGCGAGCAGGACGATCCTGCTGCCTTCGCCGCGCGCGAGCAGCTCAGTCGCAGTCTCGAGGCCCTGCGCACCACGGCGCGCCCGGATCGCGTCGGTCTGTTCCTGCAGCTGGGTGCCCTGCGTGAGCAGGCGGCAACGCTCAATCCCCTGGCGCCGACCTTCGAAGGGCAGGGCGACGTGCTCTCCGATCTGGCAGCCGAAGGCGACGGCAGTGCCTGGTGGAGCGAGTGGGCCAAGAAGCTTTCCGACTACTTCCGTATCGAGTTCGACGCCGATCGCAACGTGCGTCCGTTGCTGTCCGGGCAAAGCCTGTCGCAGGTGCGCCTGAGTCTGTCGCTGGCGCTGGAACAGGCGCAATGGGCTGCGCTGCATGGTCAGACCGGTGTGTACAAGCAGTCGCTGAAGCAGGCCGAGGAAATCCTCGACGCCCACTTCAACCTGGACAACCCTGACAGCCGTGCGCTGCGCCAGCGCTTCGGCGAGCTGGCCGACGCCAGCATCGAGGTCAAGGTGCCAGATCTGAGCGAGTCGCTCGATGCGCTGCAGGCCTACCTGCAACGCAAACAGGCGCAACGCCGGCAGGGGGCCGCGGCGGCCGAGGAGGCGCAATGAGACGCCTGATCTGGCTTCTGTTACTGCTGGCCGTCGCCGCCGGGCTGTATCTGCTCAGTCTGGCCATCGAGGCTGATCGCGGTTATGTGCTGTTCGCCTACAGGAGCTTTCGCTACCAGTCCGGCCTGTGGGCCTTCCTTGGCTTGCTGGTGGTCGTGGTGCTGCTGTACTACCTGATCAAGTGGACACTGCGTCTGTTGCTCAGCTCGACACGGCTGGCCAACCCCTGGTCGCGGCTGCATCGCAACCGTCGTGTGCGCCTGGCTTCCGAGCAGGGCATGCTCGATCTGGCCGAAGGTCGCTGGGCGCGTGCCCAGCGCCAGCTGACCCGTGCCGCCGAAGCCGACAGTCGGCCGTTGATGTACTACCTTGGCGCTGCTCGTGCCGCCAGCAAGCTTGGCGATCACGAGCAGAGCGACGCATTGCTCGAGCGCGCACTGAACAAGCAACCCCAGGCCGAGCTGGCGATTGCCCTGACCCACGCCGAGCTGCAACGCAAGCGTGGCGACACGGATGCGGCGCTGCAGACCCTGCAGGTCATGCGTGAGCGTCACCCGGGGCATCATCTGGTGCTGCGTCAGCTGCAGCGCCTGTATCTGCAGCGCCAGGACTGGTCGGCGCTGCTTGGCTTGCTGCCCGAGTTGCGCAAGGAAAAGGCGCTGCCCGCGGCAGAGCTCGATGAGTTGGAGCGCGAGACCTGGCGTGGCCGCCTGGCCGCTGCCGGCCTGGCTGGCCAGGGCCATGGCGAAACCGCGCTGCAGCCGCTGACGCAAGCCTGGCAGCAACTTTCCGCGCCGCTGCGTCAGGAGCCTGAGCTGATCGCCACCTATGTCGAGCAACTGCGTCGACTGGGTGCGCAGGAAGAAGCCGAGGAGGTTCTGCGTAGCGCGCTCAAGCGCGGTTACGACAGCCGTCTGGCGCGCTTTTACGGTGTGCTGCGTGGCGCCGACCCGGCGCGCCAGCTGCAAACGGCCGAACTCTGGCTCAAGCAGCATCCGCAGGACCCAGCCTTGTTGCTGAGCCTGGGCCGCCTGTGCCTGCAGAACCAGTTGTGGGGCAAGGCGCGTGATTATTTCGAGACCAGTCTGAAAATCGAGCGCCACCCGGAGACCTGCGCAGAGCTGGCGCGTCTGCTGGCGCAACTGGGCGAGTTGGAACGCAGCAATCAGCTGTTGCTGGAGAGTCTCGGCCTGTTGCATCAGGGCTTGCCGTCGCTGCCGCAACCGCAGGGCGTGACAGCCTGAATGGATGCGGCTGATTGCCGCAGCGGGCTCGCCGTGCGGACGGAGGGGCGTTCGGGCATGATGAACAGCTTGCTCTGAGCCATGGGGCGCCTTGAAAGGCGCCCTCGCTTTACTCTACCGTACTGCCCTCGATTTCCCTCCCGGAGCCACCATGCACTTGGCCAGCCCGCGTCCCTTGTTTTTCCTGGCATTCATCGGCTGCGTACTGCTGATGGCGGTTGCCCTTTACCTGGAACATGTCGTCGGGCTGGAGCCCTGCCCGATGTGCGTGTTGCAGCGCATCTGCGTCATTCTGTTCGGCGTGGTCTGCCTGATCGCTGCGATCCATGGTCCCGGTAGTCTCGGCCGCCGCATCTACGCCGTGCTGGCCCTGCTGTTCGCCGGTGCTGGCGCCGCTACCGCCGGCCGGCAGATCTGGCTGCAAAGCGTGCCGGCCGATCAGCTCGAAGCTTGCCTGCCCAGCCTCGAGTTCATGATGGAAGCCCTACCGATGCAGGACATTGTGCGTCTGGTGTTCCAGGGTAGCGCTGACTGTGCCGAGGTCAACTGGACGCTGTTCGGCATGAGCATCCCTGAGTGGAGCCTGCTCGGTTTCATCGGCATGCTCGGTTTCTGCCTGTTCCAGCTACTGCGTCGCAATTGAGAATGCGAATTGCACGAAGCCACGTGGGTCGTGGCTTCGAGATTAAACGCTCGTATGAAACTTTCTCGCAGCGATGCCTTGATGGTGGGTGCCCACGGGCATAATCTGGCTCGCACGCACCGCCGGAAAAATGCCATTTCGCGGTTGCCTTCCCAAGGCCAAGCACCCATTGACAGAAAAACGTCTCGGGAGCGGACGTATAACAGGCATTATCGATAAGGGAAGCGAGGTTCATCATGCTTGAGAGTTGCCAGAACGCACAGGAACGTTGGGGTGGGGTTCACCAGTTGATCGACCGTTGGCTGGGTGAACGCCGCGAACTTGTGCTGGCTTACAGCGCCCTTACCAAGGCGCCGCAGGCGCCAGCCATCAACGGTGAGTCTCTGCAGGGGTTCTGCGAGTTGCTGGTGGACTACGTGTCTGCTGGTCACTTCGAGGTCTACGAGCAACTGACCAACGAGGCCAAGGCCTTCAATGATCAGCGTGGTCTGGAACTGGCCAAGCAGATCTACCCGCGCATCGAAGCCATTACGGCGGTCGCGCTGGCCTTCAACGATCACTGCGACAATGGCGATTGCCGCGACAGTACGTCGCTGGTGGCGGAGCTCAATCATCTGGGGCAGTTGCTGCACGAGCGCTTCGAACTGGAAGACTGCCTGATCGAAGTGCTGCACAACGCGCATCAGGAACAGGCCGCCGAAGCGCTCTGAGCCCGTGTTGGCAATGGCCCGGAGCACTGCGGGCCGTCAGGTTGATGCCAGTCGGCTAAGCGTCGACGCATCAAGTTTGCAGGAGCGGCGCCGCGCTGCCAATCAGTGCGGCACGCACTTGAAAAGCTTCGCCCCGAGGCGGGGCTCCTGTGCAGGGCCGCGTTTTGTCGGATCGGCCTCAGGCCAGCAGGCTGGTCTTCAGTCGGCCACGTCGAGCAGGCGCAGGTCGAACACCAGTGGCGCATAGGGTGGTATCAGGTCACCCGCGCCTTCCTCCCCGTAAGCCTGATCCGATGGGATCACCAGGCGCCAGTGAGCGCCTTTGGGCATTTGCAGCAGCGCGCTGCGCCAGCCGCCGATCAGACTGTCCAGACGAAACCACTGCGGTGTGCTGCTCTCGTCGAAGACGCTGCCGTCCGCCAGTTCGCCTCGGTAGCTCACCTGCACGCGGCTGCGAGCGGTGGGTGTGGGACCGCTGCCAGGGCTGAGCTCGGTCACCAGCACGCCGTTGGCCAGTGCCCGCACGTCAGGGCGGCGACCTTGCTCGGCGAGAAAACGCTGCTGCGCCTCGATGGCCTTGCTGTGGCGCTGTGGTGAGGCTTCGATACGCGCTTCGTGCTCGTCGAGCAGTTGCTCGATCCGGCTGGCGTCGAGTCGCAGGGGCTTGCCCTCGTAGGCCTGGCGCAAGCCTTCGAGCAAGTCGCTCAGCGGCAGATCTGGCACCTCGTCGTGCAGGCGCTCGCCAAGGCGCACGCCGAGACTGTAGGCCAGATCCTGCTGGTGCTGGTCGGCCTGCACGCCCAGGCTGCAACAGATGGCGAGGGCGGCTAGTACGGCGCGGCTCATGACGATGTCTCCCGATCAAGATGCTGCCGATTATGCCAGGCGAGCAGTGCCTTTGCTGTCATGGCCAAAAGGCCTATGGCGAGCCCTCGCGGCTGCGTCTAGTATGGTCGCGTTCACATCCGCCTGGAGGCGCGCCATGTCGGCCAAGAAGAAGTCCATCACTACCCCGTTGCACCTGTTGCACCAACTGTCTGCCAGCCTGCTCGATCACCTGGAAAATGCCTGCTCGCAAGCACTGATCGACGCCGAGAAGCTGCTCGCCAAGCTGGAGAAACAGCGCGGCAAGGCTCAGGAAAAACTGCACAAGGCTCGCAGCAAACTGCAGGACGCCGCTGTTGCCGGCAAGGCCAAGGCGCAGGCCAAGGCCAAGGATGCTGTCGCCGAGCTGGAGGAGCTGCTCGATGCGCTCAAGGCCCGTCAGAGCGAAACCCGCACCTACATCGCCCAGCTCAAGCGCGACGCTCAGGAAAGCCTGAAGCTGGCGCAGGGTGTTGGCAAAGTGAAGGAAGCGGCCGGCAAGGCGCTGGATGTGCGTGAAGCGAAAGCCGCTGCTCCAGCCGTCAAACCGACCAGCAAACCGGTCGCGGCGAAGAAGCCTGCTGCTGCCAAGGCACCAGTGAAGCAAGCCCCGGCCAAGCCGGCTGCCGCCAAACCGGCGAGCAAAACCGTCGCCAAGCCAGTAGCGAAGCCTGTGGCAACCAGCAAACCTGCGGCCAAACCAGCTGCCAGCAAGGCCGTTGCGGCAAAACCCGCTGCGCCGAAAGCTGCTGCCAAACCCGCAGCAGCCAAGCCCGCCGCCAAACCGGCAGCCAAGCCTGCTGCGGCAAAAGCACCGGCCAAGCCCGCAGCGGCCAGTAAACCTGCGGCCAAGCCCGCTGTTAAGCCAGCTGCCAAGGCTGCGCCTGCGAAACCCGCGAGCAAACCTGCGAGCAAGCCGGCTGTAGTGAAGAAGCCAGCCGCTGCGAAGGCGCCGGCGAAGAAGGCTCCGACCAAGCCGGCAGCGGCCAAGCCGGCCGCCGCAGCGGTTGCTCCGGCAGCCCCTGCTGCTGCGACGACCAATGGCGCCACCGCCCCGGGTACTCCGAGCGCGTCCTAAGGGTGCTCAACGGCGCCGCGCAGCACCTGCAGCGCGGCGCTGTTCCCTCCAGCCAGGCGCACCAGCCAATCCTTGTCGCCTGCCTCGTCTGGCCAGTTTTCGGCCAGCGCCTGCAAGCGTTCGAGCAATACCCGCTCGGCCTGCAGCTCCAGTTTCTTGATCTGCTCGCGCAAGGCTGCGAGTTCCGCATCCTGGCTTGCGGCCGCACGCCAGTTGCGGCGTGTCTGACGCAAGGGCGCGACCACCTCGCGTTGCCAGGGGCCGGCCAATGCCTGCAGTGCTTGCAGGCGTTCATCCAGGCAGCGCACGCCACGCCGCTGCAACCAGGCGCCGGTCAGCAGCAGGCAAACGTCGTTACCCGCTTCCTGCAACTCCAGGCAGGCCTGTTCCACGCCTGCTCTGGCGTAGAGTTCGAGGGCGAAATTCCACAGATCCTGCACGCGGCCTCCGGGGCGATTTGGTAGACTCCGCCGCCATTATGATCCGACTCCAGAACCTCACTCTACAGCGTGGCCCGCAGCGTCTTCTCGACGGCGCCGAGCTGACCCTGCACGCCGGCCACAAGGCCGGCCTGATCGGTGCCAATGGCGCCGGCAAATCCAGCCTATTCGCCCTGTTGCGCGGAGAGCTGACACCTGATGCCGGCGATTGCCTGCTGCCCGGTGACTGGCGCATCGCCCATATGCGCCAGGAGGTCGATACCCTCGATCGGCTGGCGGTGGATTACGTGCTCGACGGCGATCACAACCTGCGCCGCGTGCAGACCGAACTGGCTGCCGCCGAGCAGGCGCATGATGGCGCCGCCATCGCCCGCCTGCACAGCGAGCTGGACAGCGCCGATGGCTATACCGCCGATGCCCGCGCGCGCAAGCTGCTGGCCGGCCTGGGTTTCGAGAATGCGCAGATGGACCGCCGTGTCGGCGACTTCTCCGGCGGTTGGCGCATGCGCCTGAACCTGGCCCAGGCGCTGATGTGCCCGTCCGACCTGTTGCTGCTGGATGAACCGACCAACCACCTGGATCTGGATGCGATTCTCTGGCTGGAAGGTTGGCTGCAAAGCTACCCCGGCACCCTGTTGCTGATCTCCCACGACCGCGATTTTCTCGATGCCGTGGTCGATCACGTCGCCCATGTCGAGCAGCGCAAGCTGACGCTGTACCGTGGTGGCTATACGGCCTTCGAGCGTACCCGTGCCGAGCGTCTGGCCCAGCAGCAACAGGCCTACGAGAAGCAGCAGGCGCAACGCGCCCACATGGAAAAATACATCGCCCGCTTCAAGGCCCAGGCCACCAAGGCGCGTCAGGCACAGAGCCGGATCAAGGCCCTGGAACGCATGGAGGAGCTGAGCGCGGCGCATGTCGACTCGCCGTTCGACTTCGTCTTCCGCGAGGCCGAGAAGATCTCCACGCCACTGCTCAGCCTCAGCGAAGGTCGCCTCGGTTATGGCGACAAGACCGTATTGCAGCAGGTCAAGCTGAGCCTGGTGCCGGGCGCGCGCATCGGCCTGCTCGGCCCCAACGGCGCGGGCAAGTCGACGCTGATCAAGAACCTCTCGGCCGAACTGCAGCCGCTGAGCGGCAGCCTGACCCGTGGCGAGAACCTGGTGATCGGCTATTTCGCCCAGCATCAACTCGATGCGCTGGACGACAAGGCCAGCCCGCTGCTGCACCTGCAGCGTCTGGCACCGAGCGAGCGCGAGCAGACCTTGCGCGACTTCCTTGGTGGCTTCGACTTCCGTGGCCCGCGTTGCGACGAGCCGGTGGTGAATTTCTCCGGTGGCGAGAAGGCGCGTCTGGCCCTGGCGCTGATCGCCTGGGGCAAGCCCAATCTGCTGCTGCTCGACGAACCGACCAACCACCTGGATCTGGAGATGCGCCTGGCGCTGACCATGGCCCTTCAGGAGTTCGCGGGCGCCGTAGTGGTGGTCTCGCACGATCGCCATCTGCTCAAGAGCACCACCGACGAGTTCCTGCTGGTTGCTGAAGGGCGCGTGGTGCCGTTCGACGGCGACCTCGATGACTATGCGCGCTGGCTGGTCGACTACCGTCAGCGCCAGGCAACGCCCAGCGCACCGGCCGAAGGCGCGGCGGACAAGACCGACAAGCGCGCCCAGCGCCAGGCTGCCGCCACGCTGCGCCAGCAACTGGCGCCGCACAGGAAGCAGGCCGACAAGCTCGAACAGGAGCTGGGCAAGGTGCAGGAAAAGCTCGCCGCCGTGGAAGCCCAACTGGGCGACAGCGGTCTGTACGAGTCCGCGCGCAAGGACGAACTGCGCCAGCGTCTGGCTGAACAGGCGCAGCTCAAGGCCCGCGAGGCCGAACTGGAGGAGGCCTGGCTGGTGGCGCTGGAAACCCTGGAGGCATTGCAGCAGCAACTGGAGGAAGCCGAGTAATGGAACAGCTTGAACTGTTGGCGGCCTGGCGCGACCCGCTGATTCGTAGCGGCCAGGTGTTGCTGATCATCCTGCTGGCCTGGCTCGCCCAGCGCATTCTTACCCGCGCCATCAGTCGCCTTGGGGCGCGCTACAGCCTGTTGCCGGCCGAAGTGCTGCAGCCGCTGCGGGGTCTGGTGCGCTGGCTGATCATGGGCAGCGCGCTGCTCATGGTGCTGGAGCGCCTGGGGGTTTCGGCGACGGTGTTGTGGACGGCGCTGACCGGTTTCACCGCTGTCGCCGCGGTGGCGTTCTTCGCCATCTGGAGCGTGCTGTCGAACATGTTCTGCGCGCTGCTGATTTTCACCATGGGGCCGTTTCGCCTGGGGGATACCGTCGAGGTCATCGAAAGCGCCGACAAGCCGGGCGTGAAAGGGAAGGTGATCTCCATCAACCTGTTCTACACCACCCTGCAGGATCTCAGTGAGGAGGCTGTCGGCGCCGTGTTGCAGGTGCCCAACAGCCTGTTCTTCCAGAAGTCGGTGCGCCGCTGGCGCTGACCGGCTGGTCGAGGCGCTGGAGCAGGAGTAGGCTGTGCTGCTATTCCCCTGAATTCAGCTTCTCGAGGTACGCATCATGGCATTGGAAACCTGGCTCGCTTTCTTCGTCGCCTGCTGGGTGATCAGCCTGTCGCCGGGTGCCGGTGCCGTGGCCTCGATGTCTGCCGGTATGCAGTACGGCTTCTTGCGCGGTTACTGGAACGCGCTCGGCTTGCAGCTCGGTCTGGCGTTGCAGATCGCCATCGTCGCTGCGGGCGTGGGCGCCATTCTTGCCACCTCGGCCCTGGCCTTCAGCCTGATCAAGTGGTTCGGCGTGGCCTATCTGGTGTTCCTCGCTTACAAGCAGTGGGTCGCGTTGCCCAGCGACCTGGATACTGGCACGGCCGAGCGTCCTATCGGCCGCCCGCTGGCTCTGGTGTTGCGCGGCTTTCTGGTCAACTTCAGCAACCCCAAGGCCATCGTCTTCATGCTCGCGGTGCTGCCGCAGTTCATCGATCCGCATGCGCCGCTGGTGGCGCAGTATCTGGTGATGGGCGTGACCATGATCATCGTGGATCTGATCGTCATGGCCGGCTACACGGGCCTCGCCTCGCGCGTCCTGCGCCTGCTGCGCACTCCCCGCCAGCAGCGGGTGATGAATCGCAGTTTTGCCGCGCTGTTCGCCGCCGCTGCGGGCTTGCTGGCGACCGTCAAGCGCGCGGCAGTCTGAGTCTCGTTCGCTATCGTTGAACGCTGGCCGATGGCCTTTGCCAGGGATGTCGTGAAACAGTCATTCATCGTCACTCCCGCAAAGGCGGGAGTCCGGGTGCTTCGCAGGTTCTGGATGTCCGTCCGTGCGGGCAGGGTGGTCTTTGAGGTGCTGTTCAGCTGATTGTTACCAAATATTTCATATTCTCCTTGTGCTTGATCGTTAGGCCGGCAACAATTTAATGTCACCCATTCTCGTTTGGGATGCATTGATGATCCGCTTTCGTTTCCCCCTTTCCTGGCTGATGCTGCCGTTGCTGGCCTGCCTCAGCTTTCTCGCCGTTGGCGAGCCTCTCGAGGGTGCCGTACAGGCACTGCACCTGATCGGATACATCGGCGCTGATTACCCGGCCACCGTCGCGGGCGGCCAGGTCGTCGATGCTGGCGAATACCAGGAACAACTGGAATTTCTCGATGTGCTGCAGGGCCTGATCGTCGCCTTGCCCGCTCAGGCCGGCCGCGCCGAGCTGGAGCAGGGCGCTGCCAATCTGCGTCAGGCGATTGCCCAGCGCCAGCCGGGCGAGGAGGTTGCTGGCGCCGCGCGCAAGCTGGGCTCACGCCTGGCCGAGCTTTATCAGGTGGCGCAGAGCCCGGTGCTGACACCGGACCCGGAACGTGGTGCGCCGCTCTACGCTCAGCACTGCTCGGTGTGCCATGGCGATATCGGCCTGGGTGACGGGCCTGCCGGCATCGGCCTGGAGCCAGCGCCAGCGAATCTGCGTGATGCCGCACGTCTGGATCGACTGAGCCTCTTTGATCTCTACAACACCCTCGGCCTGGGCGTCGACGGTACCGATATGCCGGCCTTCGCCGATCAGCTCGACGAGCGTCAACGCTGGGACCTGGCCGTCTACATCGCCGGTTTCACTGCAGCGCCGGCGCAGGGCCAGACACGCTTCGCCATGAGCGAGCTGGCCGGCCGCACGCCTGCCGAAATCGCTGCTGACGGTGGCGATGTCGCCGCGTTCCGCGCGCTGCGCGCGCATCCGCTGCTGGAGCAGCGCGGCCCGCAGCAACTGATCGGTTACACCCGTGAAACCCTGGAGCGCAGCCTGCAGGCCTATCGCGAGGGTGATCACGAGCAGGCCTATGACCTTTCCGTCGGTGCCTACCTGGAGGGCTTCGAGCTGGTCGAAGGCGCCCTCGACAACCTCGATGCCCTGCAGCGCAAGACCACCGAGCGCGCCCTGATGGCCTATCGGCAGGCGCTGCAGGATGGCGCGAGCGTTGCGCAGGCTGCCCAGGTACTGGAGCAGGCCAAGGTCGAGCTGGACAAGGCCGCTGCGCTGCTGGCCGATGGCGCGATGGACGACAGTCTGAGCTTCTTCGCCAGCCTGCTGATTCTGCTGCGCGAGGGGCTCGAGGCGATTCTGGTGCTGGCAGCGATTCTCGCCTTCCTGCGCAATACCGGACAGCAGCAGGCGGTACGCAGTGTGCACATCGGCTGGGGCCTGGCACTGCTCGCCGGTGTCGCGACCTGGGCGGTGGCGGCCTACCTGATCGACATCAGCGGTGCTCAGCGCGAGCTGCTCGAAGGCGCCACGGCGCTGTTCGCCAGTGTGGTGCTGCTGTGGGTCGGTGTGTGGATGCATGACCGTCGCCACGCCGCCGCCTGGCAGGACTACATCAAAAGCAGCCTGGTCGGTGGCGGTGGTCGTTTTGGCTTCGCTGTGCTGGCGTTCTTCTCGGTGTATCGCGAACTGTTCGAAGTCATCCTGTTCTACGAAACCCTCTGGCTGCAGGCCGGCCCTGCTGGGCATGGCGCGGTGCTGGCTGGCGCCGCCGCCGCACTGGTGCTGTTGATCGGCCTGGCCTGGGTGATTCTGCGTGGCTCGCGCCAACTGCCGTTGGCGACCTTCTTCGGCGTCAATGCGCTGCTGCTGTGCGTGCTCTCCGTGGTCTTCGCCGGCCATGGCGTGGCTGCGCTGCAGGAGGCTGGCGTGCTCGGCACGAGGCCGGTGGCCTTCTTCGAGTTCGACTGGCTGGGCATTCATGCCGACGCCTGGAGCCTGTCGGCTCAGGGCCTGGCGCTGGCCGGCATCGCGTTGCTGTATGGGCGTAGCCTGCTGGGGGAGCGTCGGCGCATGGCCGAGCAGGCCTAGGCAACCGAATCAGGCATGCACGAGGGTGAGCTTTGCCCGCCCTCGTTGCGTCATAGCGTGAACCGCCGCTACGACAGCGGGTCTCAGTGCACCTAGGCTGCTTCCAATCCCTTTGCCGAGTGCGCGCATGTCTTCCTCGATCCACTCCACTCATTACGCCGACAGCCCCGATCTGGCGCTGGCTGTATTGCGTCACCCCGCCCTGGAGCAGGCACTTTCAGCGGCCTGTGCCCAACTTGCTGTACGTGAGGCCTTTCTCGCTGCGTTGCGCGATCCGGCCATCGGCCCGCAGCCGCGACTGCTGTTGGCAATTTCCGGCGCCGACATGAGTGGCCAGCGTCGCCTGGCGGCATTGGTCGCCGAGCTGCTGCCGGACGAGGTGGAGCTGGATCTGATCGAATTGGCCGAGGACAATCTGTCGCGCGCCGTGCGTGAGCGCTGCGAGCCGTTCTACCAGGCCTGAGCCAGCGCCTGCTGGCATACTGGGCGCTGGTTTCTCTGCGGAAGTTGCTGCATGCGCGTATGGATCGACGCCGACGCCTGCCCACGGGCGGCGCGGGATCAGGTGGTCAAGTTCGCCCTCAAGCGGGGTTTCGAGGTGGTGCTGGTCGCCGGCCAGGCCGTCGCCCGGCCGAATTTCGCCTGCGTGAAACTGATCGTGGTGCCCAGCGGGCCGGATGCCGCCGATGATCATCTGGTGGAGCATGCGCTGCCCGGCGAGCTGGTGATCTGCAGCGACGTGCCGCTGGCCGACCGCCTGGTGAAGAAGGGCGTTGCCGCGCTCGACCCGCGTGGTCGCGAGTTCGACGAGCGCAACATGGGCGAGCGCCTGGCGGTGCGTAACCTGTTCACCGACCTGCGCGAGCAGGGCCAGGTGGGCGGTGGTCAGGCGCCGTACTCGGAAAAGGACCGGCAGGCGTTCGCCAATGCGCTGGACCGGATTCTCACGCGGCTGAGTCGATAGCTGCCCCGGATTGCATCCGGGCTTGGGGCGTATGGCAAACCCATTTTCAGCGTTGTAGCCCGGATGCAATCCGGGAATGGCGGGCTCGGTCAGCCACACAGATAGGTACCAGTGCCCACCGCGACCAGCACGCCCTCGTCGTCGTGCAGTTCCATGCGAATCACCGCCACCTTGTTGCCGGCACGCAGGGGCGTGGCCGTGGCGCTGAAGCGCTGCCCCCGACCGGGGCGCAGGTAATCGATGCGCAGGTCGATGGTGCCGAGCTTGGACAGCTTGCTCATGCGTTCGGCAGGCGGCAGGTGCTGGTGGTTGGCGAAGGCGCCGATCAGCGCCATGGCGCCGCCGCAGACGTCGAGCAGTGAGGAAATCACCCCGCCATGCAGAATGCCGTGGACGAAGTTGCCGATCAGTTCGGGCTTCATCGGCAGGTGCATGGTCACCCGCTCGGGGCTCAGCTCATCGAGCTCGATGCCGAGCACCTGATTGAACGGGATGCGCTGGAAGAAACTGGCCACCGCCTGTTGCAGGTCGGCGCTGAGGACGAAGGGCTGGGACATGGCAGGGGCTCCGGGAAATCCTGCCGCCACGCTGCCGCAGCCGGAACGGCTTGACCAGCGGCGCGGCCGGACTGCCCTGACCAATGACCGATGCGCCCTGTAATGGGCGCTGGCCGGTAGGCTGGAACCTTGAACTTTGTAGGGTGGGCTTCAGCCCACGCTGATCGATACTGAAGCTTAAGCGGAACGCCTTCCTGCCCACCCTACAAAGTCCCTGTATGCCGTCAGTCAGTGGTGCGTCAGTTCCAGCACGCGGTCGACCAGTTTGTTGATGCCGGACGCTGCTTCGGCGATGGACTGGGCGAGCATGTAGGCCGGCGTGGTCACCAGCTTGCGCTGGCTGTCTTCGATGATTTCACTGACCTCGCACTCATGGTGCTCGGCGCCCATCTGGGTCAGGGCGGCGGCGGTGTCGTGGTCGCTGCCGATGGTGCAGACCACGCCGGCGCCGAAGATCTTCGCCGCCAGGGCCGGGGCGATGCACATCAGGCCGACCGGCTTGCCGGCATCGACGAAGGCCTTGCAGGCTGCCAGCACGTCAGGCTGCACGGTGCAGCCGGCGCCACAGGTGGCGAAGTCGGAAAGGTTCTTCGCCACACCGAAACCACCGGGCAGGATCAGCGCATCGAAGGCCTCGACGTGCAGCTCCTTGACGTCCTTGATCTGGCCGCGGGCGATGCGCGCCGACTCCACCAGGACGTTGCGCGTCTCGTCCATCTCGTCGCCGCTGTAGTGGTCGACCACGTGCAGCTGCGGCACGTTGGGGGCGAAACACTGCACGTCGGCGCCACGCTGGTCGAGGCGCAGCAGGGTGATCACGCTTTCATGGATCTCGGCGCCATCGTAGACGCCACAGCCGGACAGAATCACTGCCACTTTCTTGCTCATGCTCGACTCCTGGTGAGGAAAAACGCGACCGTGAAGCGGTCGCGGGTATTACCAATTCGTGGGATGTCGCCAAATGCCACTCGGGCTGTCATTTGCCGCCGCGAAGACTGGCGAAGCTGCGCATAGGATGAATAACAGCTCATTCCCGACACAAGTACAACGATATGGCGTTCGTTCTCTACGCAGTGCCCTTCTTCTTCCTGCTGATCGGCCTGGAATTGCTCGCTGACCGCTGGCGCGGTATGCGCACCTATCGTCTGGCCGATGCCCTTAACAGCCTCAGTGCCGGCGTGCTGTCACAGGCGACCGGCGTGTTGACCAAGGTGGTCGGGCTGCTCACCTACGCCTTCGCCTGGGAGCATCTGGCGCTGTTCGAACTGTCCGAAGGCAGCCTCTGGGTGTGGCTCTTCGCCTTCGTCTTCTACGATTTCTGCTACTACTGGAACCACCGTCTGGGCCATGAGCGCAACGTGCTCTGGGCCGCCCATGCGGTGCATCACCAGAGCGAGGACTACAACCTTTCCACTGCGTTGCGGCAAACCAGCACCGGTTTCATCTTCGGCTGGATCTTCTACCTGCCGATGGCGCTGGTCGGTGTGCCGCCGCTGGTGTTCTTCAGCGTCGCGGCGCTGAACCTGCTTTATCAGTTCTGGGTGCATACCCGGCATATTCCCAAGCTGGGCTGGTTCGAGTGGCTGTTCATCACCCCGTCCAACCACCGTGTGCACCATGCACAGAACCCTATCTACATGGATCGCAATTACGGCGGTGTGTTCATTGTCTGGGATCGAATTTTCGGCACCTTCCAGGAGGAGCTCGACGAAGAGCCGGTGATCTTCGGTGTGACCGTGCCGCTGGCCAGTTGGAACCCCTTGTGGGCCAACCTGCAGGTGTATGTCGGTCTGTGGCACGATGCCAAACGCGCCAGCTCCTGGTGGGACCGGCTGCGCATCTGGTTCATGCCCACCGGCTGGCGTCCTGCCGACGTGGCGGCACGCTATCCGCAGACCAAGGCGGATCTGCGCAATTTCCGCAAATTCGAGGTGCCTTTGGCGCGTGGCGCGCAGGTCTACGCGTCGCTGCAGTTCGTCTGCTACCTGCTGGCCGGCGTGTGGCTGCTGGCGCACGGAGACTCGCTTGCAATCGGCGCTGTGCTGCTGGCGTGCCTGTGGATGGCCCTGGGCCTTTGCAGCATTGGCATGTGGCTGGAGAATCGTGCCTGGGCGTCGAGATTCGAGTTATTGCGCCTGGCGGCCAATCTGCCCCTGCTGTGGCTGGCCGGTGATCTGGACATGCTGGTCATGAATGCAGCTGTCTGGAGTTGCCTGGCTGGCTACAGCCTGATCAGCCTGCTCGGATTATGGCTGGTGCAGCGCGGAGGGCGGACCGGAACGCCGGCCGCTCGTAGCGAAGCGAACAGTTCGCCGCCCGGTACGCCCTGCTGCGTGGCTCATCCGCGCCGGCGCTGACGCCAGCGGTGTAGCCAGGCGAGGGCGAGCAGCAGCACCACGGCCGCGAGCAGGATGACCTGATAGTGGCGCAGTTCTTCGAGTAGCCCACCCATGGCATTGCCCAGGCTGTAGGCCAGCAGGCTGATGCCGCCGGCCCAGACGCCGGCACCGATGGCATCGAGCAGCAGATAGCGGCGCCACGAATAGCCGGACAGGCCGATGGTCAGCGGCATCACCGTGCGCAGGCCGTAGAGGAAGCGAAAGCACAGCACCCACAGGTCCGGGTAGCGCTGGATCAGCGCGCTGGCGCGTTCGCCCAGCGGTTGCCAGCGCGGTTTGCGTGCCAGCAGGGCACGGCCGTGACGGCGGCCGAGGTAGTACCACAGCTGGTCGCTGGCGAAGGTGCCGAGAAAGGCGCACAGCGCCACCCATTCGATCTCCAGCACGTTGCGCACGGCCAGGTAGGCCGCCAGCAGCAGCGACACTTCGCCTTCGAGAAAGGTACCGAGTACCAGTGCCGGATAGCCAAACTGGCGGATCAGGTCTTGGAGCATGCCGTGAGCTCAACGATGCAGGTGCTGAAGACTACTCTGACCATGGCAAACCCGGAAGGTGGCGCGTCATGCCACAATGCGCGACTGGCTGTGCGACGTGCCGTCGCACGTGGTCATCTGGTCGTCATCATTTGGTCATAATGTTCGTAGAACCTATCCACGATCTGCTGCGCGTCGGCTCTGCTGCGTTAAAAACAGGCTCAGACTGCTCATGTGCTGGGGCACACTCCGCCTCCTCGCCTGTTTTTGCCTGGCACAGCTCTAGCTCGCGAAATCGTGCACAGGTTCTATAACCTGTCACACTGGCCCGCCCGTGCGGGCTCTGGAGTCTGCCGTGAGCGTTACCCCCGCCAATCGTCTGTTCCCTGCCACTCGCCTGCGTCGCAATCGCCGCGATGATTTCTCCCGCCGTCTGGTGCGCGAAAATCGCCTGAGCGTCGATGATCTGATTCTGCCGGTGTTCGTCCTCGACGGCGAAAACCGTCGCGAAGCCGTGCCGTCGATGCCGGGCGTCGAGCGCCTGTCCATCGACCTGCTGCTCAAGGAAGCCGAGCATTGGGTCGAGTTGGGCATTCCGGCGCTGGCGCTGTTTCCGGTCACGCCGCTGGAGAAGAAGTCGCTCGACGGTGCCGAGGCCTGGAACCCGGACGGCATCGCCCAGCGCGCGATTCGTGCCCTGCGTGCGAAATTCCCCGAACTGGGGGTGATCAGCGATGTGGCGCTCGACCCCTTCACCACTCATGGTCAGGACGGCATTCTCGACGAGTCCGGCTACGTGCAGAACGACATTACCGTCGATGCCCTGGTCAAGCAGGCGCTGTCGCATGCCGAGGCCGGTGCCCAGGTGGTGGCACCGTCGGACATGATGGACGGCCGCGTGCAGGCGATCCGCGAGGCGCTGGAACTGGCTGACCACGTCAATGTGCGCATCATGGCCTACTCGGCCAAGTATGCCAGCGCCTATTACGGCCCGTTCCGTGATGCCGTGGGCTCGGCCGCCAATCTCGGCAAGGGCAACAAGCTCGGCTACCAGATGGACCCGGCCAACGGCAACGAGGCGCTGCATGAAGTGGCCGCCGATCTGGCCGAAGGTGCCGACATGGTCATGGTCAAACCCGGCATGCCCTACCTGGACATCCTCTGGCGGGTGAAGGATGCCTACAAGGTGCCGACCTTCGTCTACCAGGTCAGCGGCGAGTACGCCATGCACATGGCGGCGATCCAGAACGGCTGGCTCAGTGAGGCGGTCATACTGGAATCACTCACCGCCTTCAAACGTGCCGGTGCCGATGGCATCCTCACCTATTTCGCCGTACGGGCGGCTGAACTGCTAAAACAAGGGCGATGACGCCCTCAGGAACCCAGCGATGAACAGCGAAGGACTCAACAGCGAAGTGCTCGACAACAACCCGCCTCAGGTCGAGGTGGTCGCCGAGACGCCCGTGGTGGAAACCCCGCCGCCGGCTCCGATTCCCAGCCTGGATGACAGCAGCCTGTACATCCACCGTGAACTGTCGCAGCTGCAGTTCAATATCCGGGTGCTGGAGCAGGCGCTGGACGAGTCCTATCCGTTGCTCGAACGCCTGAAGTTCCTGCTGATCTTCTCCAGCAACCTCGACGAGTTCTTCGAGATTCGCGTCGCCGGCCTGAAGAAGCAGATCAACTTCGCCCGCGAACAGGCCGGCGCCGATGGCCTGCAGCCGCACCAGGCGCTGGCGCGAATCAGCGAACTGGTGCACGAGCAGGTCGACCGCCAGTACGCGATCCTCAACGACACCCTGTTCCCGGCGCTGGCCAATCACAACATCAACTTCATCCGCCGCCGCTACTGGACCACCAAGCTCAAGGCCTGGGTGCGTCGCTATTTCCGCGACGAGATCGCGCCGATCATCACCCCCATCGGTCTCGACCCGACGCACCCCTTCCCGCTGCTGGTGAACAAGAGCCTGAACTTCATCGTCGAACTGGAAGGCGTCGATGCCTTCGGTCGCGATTCCGGTCTGGCCATCATCCCGGCGCCGCGTCTGCTGCCGCGCATCATCAAGGTGCCGGAAGATGTTGGCGGCCCTGGCGACAACTACGTGTTCCTGTCGTCGATGATCCATGCCCACGCCGATGACCTGTTCCAGGGCATGAAGGTCAAGGGCTGCTACCAGTTCCGCCTGACCCGTAACGCTGACCTCTCGGTGGACACCGAAGACGTCGAGGACCTGGCGCGCGCCCTGCGCGGCGAGCTGTTCAGTCGTCGCTACGGCGATGCGGTGCGCCTGGAGGTGGTCGACAGCTGCCCGAAACACCTGCGCGACCACCTGCTCAAGCAGTTCGGCCTGACCGAGGGCGAGCTGTACCAGGTCAACGGCCCGGTCAACCTGACCCGCCTGTTCAGCATCACCGGTCTGGACAACCATCCGGAGCTGCAGCACGCGCCGTTCACGCCAGTGATCCCCAAGCTGCTGCAGAACGCCGAGAACATCTTCAGCGTGGTCAGCAAGCAGGACATTCTCCTGCTGCACCCCTTCGAGTCCTTCACGCCGGTGGTCGATCTGCTGCGTCAGGCAGCGAAGGACCCGCACGTGCTGGCGATCAAGCAGACCCTGTATCGCTCCGGCGCCAACTCGGAGATCGTCGATGCGCTGGTGGAAGCGGCGCGTAACGGCAAGGAAGTCACTGCGGTGATCGAGTTGCGTGCGCGTTTCGACGAAGAATCCAACCTGGCTCTGGCCAGCCGCCTGCAGGCTGCTGGCGCGGTAGTGATCTACGGCGTGGTCGGCTTCAAGACGCACTCCAAGATGATGCTGATCCTGCGCCGCGAGAATGGCGAGATTCGCCGTTACGCGCACCTGGGCACCGGTAACTACCATGCCGGCAATGCGCGGCTGTACACCGACTACAGCCTGCTGACCGCCGACGTGGCGCTGGGCGAGGACGTGTCCAAGCTGTTCAGCCAGTTGATCGGCATGGGCAAGACCCTGCGCATGAAGAAGCTGCTGCACGCGCCCTTCACCCTGAAGAAGACCTTGCTCGAACTGATCGCCAAGGAAACCGCGGCCGCTGCCGAGGGCAAGCCGGCGCAGATCATCGCCAAGTTCAACTCGCTGACCGATCCGAAGATCATCCGTGCGCTGTACAAGGCCAGCCAGACCGGGGTGAAAATCGACCTGGTGGTGCGCGGCATGTGCTGCCTGCGCCCTGGCGTGCCGGGGGTTTCCCACAATATTCAGGTGCGCTCGATCATCGGCCGCTTCCTCGAACACACGCGCGTCTACTACTTCCTCAATGGCGGTGACGAGCTGGTCTACCTGTCCAGTGCCGACTGGATGGAGCGCAACCTCGACAAGCGTGTGGAGACCTGTTTCCCGGTGGAGGGCAAGAAGCTCATCACCCGGGTCAAGAAGGAACTGGAAAGCTACCTGACCGACAACACCCAGGCCTGGGTGCTGCAGTCCGATGGCCGCTACCAGCGCCTGCAGCCCACCGGCAACCAGAACCCGCGCAACGCCCAGGCCGGACTGCTGGAAAAGCTCACCGCACCGGTCGTCGTCGCACGATAAAAAGCGGCTGCGTGCAGCCATCCGATGACCCTCTCCCGCTTGCGGGAGACGACTGCATGGATGCAGGAGGTAGGGCGACGCAGGAGGCCAAAGCCGAGGGTGCCCGAAGGGCGGGAGAGGGGGCTTTTGAGTCCTGGCGGGTTTCACCCGCCCTACAGGTCGAGCCGCGCCCGTAGGGTGCGCCATGCGCACCGGGGTATCAGCGCACGCTCAAGGTCAGATCGATACGGCTGAGCCACGCTGCTTCGGCTTCGAAGTCCGCCAGGGTCAGCGGGTTGGCGGCCAGCCAGCCTTCGGGAAAGACGATTTCCAGGCTGTTCTCTGCAACCTTGAACTGCACCTCGGGCATGCTCTGCGTGCCGCGAATATGGTGGAAGAGGATGGCGAAGCGCAGCAGCACGCACAGGCGCATCAGCTTCACGCCTTCCTCGCCGAAGTCGGCGAACTTGTCCCTGGGGATGTTGCGGCGGTGGCCGCGCACCAGCAGGGCCAGCATCTGCTGGTCCTGACGGGAGAAACCGGCCAGGTCCGAGTGCTCGATCAGGTAGGCGCCATGCTTGTGGTACTGGTAGTGGGCGATATCCAGACCCACCTCGTGCACCTTGGCGCCCCAGCTCAGCAGTTCGCGATGCCAGTCGTCGGTCAGGCCCCAATCGGCGGACACCTTGTCCAGCGCCGACAGTGCCTTGGCTTCGACCCGTGCGGCCTGGTCGACATCGACGTGGTAGCGCTCCATGAAGGCTGCCAGCGTGCGTTCGCGCACGTCCTCGTGCTGATGACGGCCGAGCAGGTCATACAGCACGCCTTCGCGCAGGGCACCTTCGGAGTGGCTCATGCGCTGGATGTCGCAGGCATCGAAGATGGCTTCGAGAATCGCCAGGCCGGCGGGGAAGATGCCGCGGCGGTCCGGTTTGATGCCGTCGAGGTCGATCTTGTCCACCTCGCCGAGCTTGAACAGTTTGCGCTTGAGCCAGGCCAGCCCTTCGACGGTGATTTCGCCATTGCTCAGACCTGCCGCCTTGGTCGTCAGGCCGATGGCCTTGATGGTGCCGGATGCACCGACGGCATCTTCCCAGCCGAGGCGGCGCAGGCCCTGTTCGATACCCATCAGCTCCAGACGAGCGGCGGTGTAGGCCTGGGCGTAGCGCGCCGGGGTGATCTTGCCGTCCTTGAAGTAACGCTGGGTGAAGCTCACGCAGCCCATCTGCAGGCTTTCGCGCAGCAGCGGCTCGAAGCGCTGGCCGATGATGAACTCGGTGCTGCCGCCGCCGATGTCGGCGACCAGGCGTTTGCCGGGGGTGTCGGCAATGCTGTGGGAGACGCCCAGGTAGATCAGGCGTGCTTCCTCGCGGCCGGAAATCACCTCGACCTGGTGGTTGAGAATCTCCTCGGCGCGGCGGATGAATACGGCGCGGTTGCGTGCTTCACGCAGGGCGTTGGTGCCGACGATACGGACGGCGCCTTCCGGCAGCGTGGTGGTGAACTGGGCGAAGCGGCGCAGACAGTCGAGCCCGCGCTGCATCGCTTCTTCGCTGAGCTGACGCTCGTCGTCCAGGCCGGCGGCCAGCTGCACCTTGTCGCCGAGGCGCTCGAGGATGCGAATCTCGTGATTGTCGGCCTTGGCCAGCACCATGTGAAAGCTGTTCGAACCCAGGTCGATGGCAGCGATCAGGGGAAAACTCTCGGCAGGGGCTTTGGGCATGATTACGGCATCTCGTTCGATTTCCGCGCCATCGTGCCACGACTGAGCGCATGAGCCAACGCATACGGATGTCGCATGAAACTGGTCTAGACCTGTGATTGCTGCAGGTTCAGCACGCTCAGTGGCTGTTTCAACACCTGCTCGTCGCAGTTGTGACCCTCGCCGCCGCGGTCCACCACGATGAATCGGCCGGGGTGTTGCAGGCACAGCAGCGGGTGGTGCCAGGTGCCACGGGCATAGTTCACGCCCTGGTCCGGCGCGCTGATGAAGGCGCGGATCTGTGACTCGTCCAGCTCGCCAGGCGGGGCCACGACGATCAGCATACGCCCGCCATCCACCGGGTAGAACGCCTGGCTGCCCAGCGGGTGGCGCTCGAGCATGCCGATGGCGATGGGCGCGTGCCAGGCCTTGCCCTCGAACAGGTTGACCAGCGTGCGCGGCGACTCGCCGGCCAGCTCCACCTGCGCCAGGTCGTGGTAGCGCGTGGTGGTGCCGGCGTTGATCGGGAAGGATGTGGCGCCGGCTGTTTCGATCACGTCACCGAAAGGCGCGAAGGCTTCGCGGGTCAGCGGCTCGATGCGCAGCGGCAGGTGTGCCGGCGCGTTCACAGGTTCACCGAGCCGATGAAGTTGCGCAGCTCTTCGGTCTGCGGGGCGGCGAACAGGGCCTTCGGGTCGCCGATCTCGTGCACCTTGCCGTGATGCATGAATACCAGTTTGTCGCCAACCTCGCGGGCAAAGCGCATCTCGTGGGTAACCATGATCAGGGTCATGCCCTCGCTGGCCAGTTGCTTGACCACCGCCAGCACCTCGTTGACCAACTCGGGGTCGAGCGCCGAGGTGATCTCGTCACACAGCAGCACCTTGGGCGACATGGCCAGGGCGCGGGCGATGGCCACGCGTTGCTGCTGGCCGCCGGACAGGCGCTCGGGGTAGGCGTCGAACTTCTCCGCCAGGCCGACACGTTCGAGCATCTGCCGGGCGATCTTCTCGGCTTCGGCGCGCGAGGTCTTCTTCACCACCTGTGGTGCCAGCATGACGTTCTCGCCGACGGTCAGGTGCGGGAACAGGTTGAACTGCTGGAACACCATGCCGACCTTCTGCCGCAGACTGCGCAGGTCGGCGCGGGCGGCGTCGATGTACTCGCCATCGACTTCGATCACGCCGTCGTTGATCGACTCCAGGCCGTTGAGCGTGCGCAGGAAGGTGCTCTTGCCCGAGCCGCTGCGGCCGATGATGGCGACCACTTCGCCTTCCTCGACCTTGAGGTCGATGCCCTTGAGCACGTGGTTGTCGCCGTAATACTTGTGCAGGGCGGTGACGTTAAGCAGTGACATTCAGCCTCCTTTCCAGGCGGTATGCAGCGAGCGAGAGCGGGTAGCAGAGCAGGAAGTAACCGAGGGCGACGAAGCCGTAGACCATGAACGGCTCGAAGGTGGCGTTGGCCAGCATGCTGCCGGTCTTGGTCAGCTCGGTGAAACCGATGATCGAAGTCACCGCAGTGCCCTTGACCACCTGCACCGAGAAACCGACGGTAGGCGCCACGGCGATGCGCAGGGCCTGCGGCAGCACCACATGGCGCAGGGTTTCCAGACGGCTCATGGCCAGGCTTTCGGCGGCCTCCCATTGGCCGCGGGTGATCGACTCGACGCAGCCGCGCCAGATCTCGGCGAGAAAGGCGCTGGTGAACAGCGTCAGTGCGGTGGCTGCCGCCAGCCAGGGCGACACGTCGATGCCCAGCAGGGCGATGCCGAAGAACACCAGAAACAGCTGCATCAAAAGCGGCGTGCCCTGGAACAGTTCGATGTAACCACGGGCAAGGATGCGCGGTGCAGAAAGCGGCGACAGCCGCGCCAGCAGTACCAGCAGGCCGGCGATACCGCCGCAGACGAAGGCCACCAGCGACAGCAGCAGCGTCCACTGCAGGCCCACCAGCAGATTGCGCAGGATGTCCCAGAGGGTGAAGTCCATCAGCGCTCTCCCATGATGAAGCGGCGGCCGAGCCAGGCCAGCAGTTGGCGAATCAGGATGGCCATGAGCAGGTACAGCGCGGTGGTCAGCAGGTAGGTTTCGAAGGCGCGGAAGTTGCGCGACTGGATGAAGTTGGCGGCGAATGACAGCTCCTCGGTGGAGATCTGCGAGCACACCGCCGAACCCAGCATGACGATGATGATCTGGCTCGACAGCGCCGGCCACACCTTGCCCAGCGCCGGACGCAGCACCACATGACGGAACGTCTCGAAGCGGCTCATGGCCAGTGCGCCGGCGGCTTCGAGCTGGCCATGCGGGATGGCCTGAATACCGGCACGGATGATCTCCGTGGAGTAGGCGCCAAGGTTGATCACCATCGCCAGGATGGCGGCCTCCCACTCGCTCAGGCGCACGCCGAGCGAGGGCAGGCCGAAGAAGATGAAGAACAGCTGGACGATGAACGGCGTGTTGCGGATCAGCTCCACGTAGACGCCGAAAATCCGGTCGAACGGGCGGATGCGCCAGGCGCGCAGTATCGCCCCGACGATGCCGAGACCGACCCCCAGCAGGGTGCCGATCGCCGTCAGGCCGAGGGTGAAGGCCGCGCCCTGCAGCAGCAGATCGCTGTGCTGCAGGACGGCGGCGAAGTCGAACTGGTACGCCATGGCTCAGCTCTCCGGGCTCAGAGGCCGGCCGGCAGCGGCTGCTTCAGCCACTTCTGGCTGAGCGCATCGAGGCTGCCATCGGCCTTGGCGGCGGTGATGATGGTGTTGACCTTGTCCAGCAGCGCGCTCTGGTTCTTGTTCACGCCGACGTACACCGGCGAATCCTTGAGCTTGAGCTTCATGCTCGGCACGCGCTTGGGGTTGCGCTCGGAGATGGCCACCATCACCACGTTGCCGCTGGCGATCAGCTCCACCTGGCCGGAGAGGTAGGCGGCGATGGTCGAGTTGTTGTCCTCGAAGCGCTTGATGGTGGCGCCTTTCGGGGCGACGTTGCTCAGCTCGATGTCCTCGATGGAGCCCCGGGTGACGCTGATGGTTTTGCCGGCCAGGTCGTCGAGGCCGGCGATGGCGGCGTCTTCCGGGCCGAACACGCCGAGGTAGAAAGGCGCGTAGGCGGCGGAGAAGTCGATCACCGCTTCACGCTCGGGGTTCTTGCCGAGGCTGGAGATCACCAGATCGACCTTGCCGGTGGTGAGGAAGGGGATGCGGTTGGTGCTGTTGACCGGGGTCAGCTCCAGCTTCACCGCCAGCTTGTTGGCCAGCAGCTGCGCGGTGTCGATATCCAGCCCGCGCGGTTTCATGTCCGGGCCGACCGAGCCGAACGGCGGGAAATCCTGCGGCACAGCGACTTTCAGCACGCCCGCCTTGCTGATGTCTTCGAGCGTATCGGCGTGAGCGGTGCTGGCGCCGAAGGCCAGGGCGGCGAACAGGGTACCCAGCAGGGTGCGGTGAAATGTGCGCATGTCGAACTCCCGATGAATGAACGAAAACTGAAGCGTTTTGCCTGGCTCGTGCAGTGCATCGGCTGTGCCAAGTTCAATGAAATAAGGGCTTTCATCGTTCCAGGCGAGTGGAAACAAGGTCTTACTGGTCTGAACAGTTGACGTAGCTGACCAATTGGTCAGAAGCCTTTCTGAGCAATCTCGGTGCGTCCGCCTGGTGGCCTGTTCCACAAAGGGGCGTCGCTTGCCTGGAGCAGTGTTCTGGCCGTACAAAGGCGACTTCACTGGACTGACCGGCCCGAACAGTCATGAATGCTTCTGCTCCCCGCGCGGTACCCGAATATGCCCTGCAGGCGATCCGCCGCCTGATCGAGGAAGAGGGCTATCGCCCCGGCGATGCGCTGCCGTCGCAGCGTGATCTGGCCGAGCGCCTGGGCGTGAGCCGGGCATCCTTGCGTGAGGCGCTGTCCTCGCTCAGCGCGCTGGGCCTGGTCAGCGTGCAGGCCGGCAAGGGTGTGTTCGTTCAGGAGGCAAGCAGGGGCGAGGCCTCCGGTGGATTTGTCTGGCCTTTCGCCGCGCAGGTGTCGGCGGCCGATACCTTCCAGCTGCGCTTCGCGCTGGAGGGCTTTGCCTGTGGCCTGGCGGCCGGCGTGATGACCGCCGGGGAGCTGGATATCCTCGAAGACAACGTCGAACAGATGCGTCGTGAGCTGCGCGCGGGCGACTTCGAGCAGGCGACGCGGCTGGATTTCGAGTTCCACCAGCGCATCCTCGCCGCCAGTGGCAACCAGGCGATGTTTGCCCTGGTCACCTCCAGCGCCGATATCTTTCTGGAGAGCCAGAAGCTGCCGTTCATCCGCCCGGAGCGAGCGATGGAAACCTGGCAGGAGCACCGCAAGATCCTCAAGGCCCTGGCGCGGCATGCCGCCGGCCCGGCGCAAAAGGCCATGCAGCAGCACATCCGCGCCGCCGCGCTGCGCACAGGCATCGCCTTCACCACGCTGGGCGATTGAGGTGTCCATGCGGCGCTATTGAAAGGCTCAATCGTCAGTGCCTTTCGGTGTCACTCAAGCCGGGCTATGATGGCGCCACTTTTTTGCTTCCGAATCACGGAGACTCCTCATGAGCGAATTCATCACCAACGTCAGCGACGCCAGCTTCGACCAGGACGTCATCCAGGCTGAGGGTCCGGTTCTGGTCGACTATTGGGCTGAGTGGTGCGGCCCGTGCAAGATGATTGCACCGGTGCTCGACGAGATCGCCAAGGAATACCAGGGCAAGCTGAAGATCTGCAAACTGAACATCGACGAGAACCAGGAAACCCCGCCGAAGTACGGCGTGCGTGGTATCCCGACCCTGATGCTGTTCAAGAACGGCAACGTCGAAGCGACCAAGGTCGGCGCGCTGTCCAAGTCGCAGCTGGCTGCCTTCCTCGACAGCAACATTTAAGAAGTAGGGTGGGCTTTAGCCCACCAAGCAAGCTGTAGGGTGGATCACGCTTCATCGATCCACCATGGCGTCGCAAGTGGTGGATGAAAAAAGCGTCATCCACCCTACGTAGCCTTTTGAAGGCCCCGCAATTTGCGGGGTTTTTCGTTTTCGGGGCTAGACGCTGTTTTTTCACGGTGTTAAATTCGACCCCGCTGCATCCTCCATGCAGCTCTCTGCACGCCGTCGCCGATTCATTCCTATACGAACTCGTTCGCGATCCTGTCGCCTTCTCTGCGGCGCGGCCTCTCAAGCTAACAGCTTTCTTCTCCTCTCGATGATCACGTCATTCCTATGAATCTGACCGAACTCAAGCAAAAGCCGATTGCCGAACTGCTGGACATGGCCGAACAGATGGGCCTGGAAAACATGGCTCGTTCGCGCAAGCAGGACATCATCTTCGCCCTGCTGAAAAAGCATGCCAAAAGCGGCGAGGAAATTTCCGGTGACGGCGTGCTGGAGATCCTCCAGGACGGTTTCGGCTTCCTGCGTAGCGCTGACTCCTCCTACCTGGCCGGCCCGGACGATATCTACGTCTCGCCCAGCCAGATCCGCCGTTTCAACCTGCGTACCGGTGACACCATCGTCGGCAAGATCCGTCCGCCGAAGGAAGGCGAGCGTTACTTCGCCCTGCTCAAGGTCGACAGCATCAATTTCGACCGTCCGGAAAACGCCAAGAACAAGATCCTGTTCGAGAACCTGACGCCGCTGTTCCCCAACAAGCGCCTGACCATGGAAGCCGGTAACGGCTCCACCGAGGACATCACCGGCCGTGTGATCGACCTCTGCGCGCCGATTGGCAAGGGCCAGCGCGGCCTGATCGTCGCCCCGCCGAAAGCGGGCAAGACCATCATGCTGCAGAACATCGCCTCGAACATCACCCGCAACAACCCCGAGTGCCACCTGATCGTTCTGCTGATCGACGAGCGCCCGGAAGAAGTGACCGAAATGCAGCGCACCGTGCGCGGCGAAGTGGTCGCCTCGACCTTCGACGAGCCGCCGACCCGTCACGTACAGGTTGCCGAAATGGTGATCGAGAAGGCCAAGCGCCTGGTCGAGCACAAGAAGGATGTGGTCATCCTGCTCGACTCCATCACCCGTCTGGCGCGTGCCTACAACACCGTGATCCCGAGCTCCGGCAAGGTCCTGACTGGTGGTGTCGACGCCCATGCCCTGGAGAAGCCCAAGCGCTTCTTCGGCGCTGCCCGTAACATCGAAGAAGGCGGCTCGCTGACCATCATCGCTACTGCGCTGGTGGAAACCGGCTCGAAGATGGACGAAGTGATCTACGAGGAATTCAAGGGCACCGGCAACATGGAGCTGATCCTCGATCGCCGTGTTTCCGAGAAACGCGTGTTCCCGGCGATCAACATCAACAAGTCGGGCACCCGCCGCGAAGAACTGCTGACCGGTGAAGAAGAGCTGTCGCGCATGTGGATTCTGCGCAAACTGCTGCACCCGATGGATGAGATCGCGGCCATCGAGTTCCTCATCGACAAGCTGAAAGCGACCAAGACGAACGATGAGTTCTTCCTGTCGATGAAGCGCAAGTAAGAGGATCTACTGCGCGAAGGTGATGCTGCGTTAAAAGCCGACTCGGAAAGCTCATGTACAAAAGTACACTCCGCTTCCTCGCCTGTTTGATTCGCTGGCGCTCACCCTTCGGGCCAGCCTTTGGCTGTTACTCCCGTTGGTCGTTGAGCCTTGCCTGACCTTTGCTCGCTACGATCCATTGCACCGCCACAAGGCCGGGGAAACCCGGCCTTGTCGTATCTGGAAGCTTTCAAGCCTTCTGAAAGCCCGACTTCGGCGCTAAACTTTGCGGCCGACTCCTGCCTGTCCGACACGAGGCTCCTGCATGCAGTATCGCGACCTGCGCGACTTCATCCGTGAACTGGAAAAGCGCGGCGAACTCAAGCGCATCCAGACGCCGGTATCGCCCGTTCTGGAAATGACCGAAATCTGCGACCGCACCCTGCGCAAGGGCGGCCCGGCGCTGCTGTTCGAAAAGCCCACCGGCTTCGACGTGCCGGTGCTCGGCAATCTGTTCGGCACGCCCAAGCGCGTGGCGCTGGGCATGGGCGCCGAAGAGGTGTCCGAACTGCGCGAGATCGGCAAGCTGCTGGCCTTTCTCAAGGAGCCCGAGCCGCCCAAGGGCCTCAAGGATGCCTGGAGCAAGCTGCCGATCTTCAAGAAGGTCATTTCCATGGCGCCCAAGGTGGTCAAGGATGCGCCGTGCCATGAAGTGATCGAGGAGGGCGACGACGTCGACCTGGGCAAACTGCCGATCCAGCACTGCTGGCCGGGTGACGTGGCACCGCTGATCACTTGGGGCCTGACCATCACCAAGGGCCCGAACAAGGAGCGCCAGAACCTCGGCATCTACCGCCAGCAAGTGATCGGTCGTAACAAGGTGATCATGCGCTGGCTCAGCCACCGTGGCGGCGCGCTCGACTTCCGCGACTGGTGCAAGGCTCATCCTGACAAACCCTACCCGGTGTGCGTGGCCCTCGGTGCCGACCCGGCGACCATTCTCGGCGCCGTCACGCCAGTGCCCGATACCCTCTCCGAATACGCCTTCGCCGGTCTCTTGCGCGGTCATCGCACCGAGCTGATCAAGGCTGTCGGCAGCGACCTGCAGGTGCCGGCCAGCGCCGAGATCGTGCTGGAGGGTGTGATCCATCCGGGCGAGACCGCGCCGGAAGGCCCCTATGGCGATCACACCGGCTACTACAACGAGGTCGACACCTTCCCGGTGTTCACCGTCGAGCGCATCACCCGTCGCCGCGATCCGATCTATCACAGCACCTACACCGGCCGGCCGCCAGATGAGCCGGCGATCCTCGGCGTGGCGCTGAACGAGGTGTTCGTGCCGATCCTGCAGAAGCAGTTCCCCGAGATCACCGACTTCTACCTGCCGCCGGAAGGCTGTTCCTACCGCATGGCGGTGGTGACCATGAAGAAGCAGTACCCAGGCCACGCCAAGCGCGTAATGCTCGGTGTCTGGTCGTTCCTCAGGCAGTTCATGTACACCAAGTTCGTTATCGTCACCGACGACGATATCAACGCACGGGACTGGAATGACGTGATCTGGGCGATTACCACGCGCATGGACCCCAAGCGCGACACGGTGATGATCGACAACACACCGATCGACTATCTCGACTTCGCCTCGCCGATCTCCGGCCTGGGCTCGAAGATGGGGCTGGACGCCACCCACAAGTGGCCGGGTGAGACCACCCGCGAATGGGGCCGCGCCATCGAGAAGGATCCTGCCGTGGTGGCACGCGTCGACGCGCTCTGGAGCGAGCTGGGAATCGATTGATGAACGTCACCCTGCAACCTTCCGGTATCACTCTCGCGCTGCAGCCGGGTGAGCGCATCCTCGATGGTGCCCGGCGCCTGGGCTACGACTGCCCGCAGAGCTGCCGCAACGGCAACTGCCATATCTGCGCCGCGCTGCTGGTAGAAGGGCGCGTGCGGCAGAACGGCGCCGAGTTGGATCATGGTGAGCTGTTCACCTGCCTGGCCGAACCGCTGGAAGACTGTGTGCTGCATTGGGATGGCGTACTGGCACCGGGTGAGTTGCCCGTGCGCGAACTGAGCTGCCAGGTGATCGAATGCCAGGAAGTGGGGGGCGACGTGTTCCGCGTGCGCCTGCGCACTCCAGCCGGCAAGGCGCCGCGCTATCACGCCGGGCAGTACCTGCTGCTACAGCGCCCGGATGGCGAGATGGCGGCGTTCTCCCTGGCTTCGGCGCCGCACGCCGGGCGTGAGTTGGAGCTGCACATCCTCGCCCGCGAAGACAGCAGCATTGCCCTGCTGGAGCACCTGCGCAGCACCGGCATGGCTCGCGTGCAGATGCCCTACGGTGATACCCACCTCGCCGACCTGCCCGATGGCCCGCTGGTGCTGATCGCCGCCGGCACCGGCATGGGCCAGATGCACAGCCTGATCGAGCATTGCCGCGCGGCGGGTTTCACCCATCCGGTGCACATGTACTGGGGCGCGCGTCGGCCCGAGGATTTCTACGAACTGCCACATTGGGACGAGTGGCAACAGCTGGACAATCTGTTCCTGCACCAGGTAGTCAGCGACCAGTGCGGCTGGCAGGGTCGTTGCGGTCTGCTGCACGAAGCGGTGCGCGAGGACTTCCCGGATCTCAAGGCCTTGCACGTCTACGCCAGCGGTTCACCGGCGATGGTCTACGCCACGCTCGATGCGCTGGTCGAAGCGGGGATGGACGCGCACCAGATGCGCGCCGACGTATTCGCCTACGCGCCGCGTTAAGGGTCAATGGCGATCAGATAAGGTTGCCAACGTCTGACGCCAGTCAGTTAGGCCGTACGCGCTTGGCTCCCCTCTCCCGCTTGCGGGAGAGGGGCTGGGGGAGAGGGCTGAGGGGGCCGACCGTATTCGAGCGATATCTGACTGCATGTATGCCAAAGCCGCCTTTCGTAGGAGCCCCACCCCAGGGCGAAGCTTTCGTTGCTCGCTCTCTTGGCAGCAACTGGACGAAGTCAAAAAATGCTTCCGGCATGTTTTCGAATTCGTGCTTCCCTTGTTCGCGGCGAGGCACCGCTGCGCAAAGGGGCGGTAAGTCTCACTTTCAGGCAGCGCTTGTCGATCCGTTCGGATCGATGTCCCCAAACGTGAAGTTGTTCATTTTTTAGGCGTTTGATGGCAGGGGGCCATATGTTCTAATCGCCGCCGATTTTCCGCCGCTGTTTTTCTGCTATTCAAAGGACTGAAGGCATGCCTCTTCGTATTAGCCCTTTATCGCCTGCCATCCCTGGCGGCCACCCTACGGGCCGTCGCTGCGCGACGTTAAAAGTGGCTCCCGGCCTTTTTTGGGCCGTATGGCTGTTCTTTTCCCTTCCCGCTATCGCGCTGGCGCAGACGCCGGGCGACCGTGAGCTGATCCGCGAGCGCCAGGAGCGCCTGCTGCAGGAGCAGCAGCGGCGCCTCGAGGAGCTGCAGCAACTCCCAGGTGAAGCCCCAAAACTGCAAACCGCCCCGGTCGAAGACGAGCGTTGCTTCGCGATCGAGCAGATTCGTCTGGAAGGCGCCACTCTTCTCGCTGAGGACGACCAGCAGGCCATTCTGCAGCGTTTCGCTGGCGAGTGTCTGGGCGCTGGCCAGCTCAACGAGCTACTCAAGGCCATCACCCAGTTCTACATCGACCGGGGCTACGTCACCTCGCGCGCCTACCTGCCGCAGCAGGACCTGTCCTCAGGCGAGCTGCGCGTCATCGTGGT
>NZ_JBLWTV010000003.1:0-381527 GCF_048269965.1 Pseudomonas sp.
CGCTGGCCTTCGGCCTCGACTGGCACCGTCCGCCACGCCAGATGAACGGCACCAGCTTCTTCTACAACCACAGCTCGCAGTGGCGCCACGAGAAGATGAGCATTCACGAAGTGCTCTCGCCGCTGGCCGACAAGTCGCAGTTCCCCGAGCACATGCTCGACTACAACATCCGCGCCGAACGTGCTGGCTGGCTACCGAGCGCGCCGCAGCTCAACCGTAACCCGCTGCAAGTCTGCCGCGATGCAGAGGCGGCGGGCATGTCGACGGTTGACTACGTCACCCAGTCGCTCAAGGACGGTTCGCTGAAGTTTGCCTGCGAGCAGCCGGACAACCCGGATAACTTCCCTCGCAACATGTTCATCTGGCGCTCCAACCTGCTCGGCAGCTCGGGCAAGGGCCACGAGTACATGCTCAAGTACCTGTTGGGTACCAAGAACGGCGTGATGAACGAGGACCTCGGCAAGCGCGATGGCTTCAAGCCGCTCGAAGCCGAATGGCAGGACGACGGCGCCATCGGCAAGCTCGACCTGGTCACTACCCTCGACTTTCGCATGTCCTCGACCTGCGTGTATTCCGACATCGTTCTGCCGACCGCGACCTGGTACGAGAAGGACGACATGAATACCTCGGACATGCACCCCTTCATCCACCCGCTGTCGGCAGCCATCGACCCGGCCTGGGAAGCACGTTCGGACTGGGAGATCTATAAAGGCATCGCCAAAGCCTTCTCGAAGATGTCCGAAGGGCAGCTGGGTGTGGAGAAGGATCTGGTCACTATGCCGCTCTTGCACGACAGCCCCGGCGAGCTGGCCCAGCCGTTTGGCGGCACCGACTGGAAAACTGCCGGTGTCGATCCGCAGCCGGGCAAGAACTGCCCGAACATGACTGTGGTCGAGCGCGACTATCCGGCCACCTACAAGAAGTTCACCTCCCTTGGCCCGCTGCTCGACAAGCTTGGTAACGGTGGTAAGGGCATCAACTGGAATACCCAGGATGAAGTCGATTTCCTTGGCGAGCTGAACTACAAGGTGCGCGACGAGGGCGTGAGCAAAGGGCGTCCGCAGATCGAGTCGGCCATAGACGCCGCCGAGGTCATCCTCAGCCTGGCGCCGGAAACCAACGGCCACGTAGCGGTGAAGGCCTGGGCCGCGCTGTCGGAATTCACCGGCCGCGACCACAGCCACCTGGCGCTGCCCAAGGAGCACGAGGCAATTCGCTTTCGTGACATCCAGGCGCAGCCGCGCAAGATCATCTCCAGTCCGACTTGGTCAGGCCTGGAAGACGAGCATGTGTCGTACAACGCCGGCTACACCAACGTCCACGAGTTCATCCCATGGCGCACCATCACCGGTCGTCAGCAGTTCTTCCAGGACCATCCGTGGATGCAGGCTTTCGGCGAGCAACTGATGAGCTATCGGCCGCCGATCAACACCCGCACCATCGATTACGTGAAGGGTAAGAGGAGCAACGGCAACCCCGAGATCGTCCTCAACTGGATCACCCCGCACCAGAAGTGGGGCATTCACAGCACCTACTCGGACAACCTGATCATGCTCACCCTGAGCCGTGGCGGCCCGATCGTGTGGATGTCCGAAGTCGATGCCAAGAAGGCCGGTATTGAAGACAACGACTGGATCGAGTGCTTCAACGCCAACGGCGCTCTGACCGCTCGAGCGGTGGTCAGCCAGCGCGTGATGGAAGGCATGGTGATGATGTACCACGCCCAAGAGCGCATCGTGAACGTGCCCGGCGCAGAGAGCACCAAGAACCGCGGCGGCCACCACAACTCGGTGACCCGCGTGGTGCTCAAACCCACCCATATGATTGGCGGCTACGCCCAGCAGGCGTACGGCTTCAACTACTACGGCACCGTGGGTTGCAACCGTGACGAATTCGTCGTGGTGCGCAAGATGGCCAAGGTCGACTGGCTCGATGGCCCGAATGGTAACGACCTTCCGCAACCCCTGCCGCAAGATATCTGAGGAATAAGGCCATGAAGATTCGTTCACAAGTGGGCATGGTCCTGAACCTGGACAAATGCATCGGCTGCCACACCTGCTCGATCACATGCAAGAACGTCTGGACTAGCCGTGAAGGCATGGAATACGCCTGGTTCAACAACGTCGAGACCAAACCCGGTATCGGCTACCCCAAGGAGTGGGAGAACCAGGAGAAATGGAAAGGCGGGTGGGTACGCAACAAGGATGGTTCGATCAACCCCAAGATCGGCGGCAAGTTCCGTGTGTTGGCGAATATCTTCTCCAACCCGGACCTGCCCTCGATTGACGACTACTACGAGCCGTTCGACTTCGACTACCAGCACCTGCACACCGCGCCCCTGGGTAACCACCAGCCTGTGGCCCGCCCTCGTTCGTTGATCTCCGGCCAGCGCATGGAGAAGATCGAGTGGGGCCCGAACTGGGAGGAGATTTTAGGCACCGAGTTCGCCAAGCGGCGCAAGGACAAGAACTTCGACAAGGTGCAGGCCGATATCTACGGCGAGTACGAGAACACCTTCATGATGTACCTGCCGCGCCTGTGCGAGCACTGCCTCAACCCGGCGTGCGCGGCCTCCTGCCCGAGCGGCGCGATCTACAAGCGCGAAGAGGATGGCATCGTCCTGATCGATCAAGAGAAGTGCCGCGGCTGGCGTATGTGCATCAGCGGCTGCCCGTACAAGAAGATTTACTTCAACTGGAAGAGCGGTAAATCCGAGAAATGCATCTTCTGCTACCCGCGCATCGAGGCCGGCATGCCCACCGTGTGCTCGGAAACCTGCGTGGGCCGAATTCGCTACCTTGGCGTGCTGCTGTATGACGCCGACCGCATCCACGAGGTTGCCAGCACCCCGAGCGAGCAGGATTTGTACCAGAAGCAGTTGGAGATCTTCCTCGACCCGAACGATCCCAAGGTGATCGAGCAGGCGCTGAAGGACGGCGTACCGCTGTCGGTGATCGAGGCCGCGCAGAAGTCACCTGTGTACAAGCTGGCGGTGGACTGGCAGCTGGCCCTGCCGCTGCACCCGGAATACCGCACCCTGCCGATGGTCTGGTACGTGCCGCCGCTGTCGCCGATCCAGAACGCCGCCGCCAAGGGCAGCGTGAGCATGGACGGTGTGCTGCCGGACGTAGACAGCCTGCGCATTCCGGTGCGCTACCTGGCCAACCTGCTCACCGCCGGTGACGAGCAGCCGGTCAAGCTGGCCCTCAAGCGCCTGCTGGCGATGCGTGCCTACAAGCGCGCCGAGCAGGTCGACGGCGTGCAGGACCTCAAGGTGCTGGAGTCGGTCGGCCTCTCCGTGGCGCAGTGCGAGGACATGTACCGCTACCTGGCCATCGCCAACTACGAGGATCGCTACGTGATTCCGTCGGCGCACCGCGAGGAGGCCATGAGCGATGCCTTCGCCGAGCGTTCCGGCTGTGGCTTCAGCTTCGGCAGCGGCTGCAGTGGCTCGTCGGACACCAACATGTTCGGCGCCAAGAAGGCCAACAAGCGCGACATCCTCAAGACCGTGCAGATCTGGGAGGAATGACCATGCAGATTCTCAAGGTGATTTCCCTGTTGCTCGACTACCCCGAGGAGGCGCTGCGTAGTGCCCACAAGGAGCTGGATGAGGCCATCTGCAATGCTCGCGAGATTAGCCCGGACCAGCGCGGCTCGCTGCTGCGCCTGCTCGACGAGCTGGCCAGTGACGAGCTGATGGATGTGCAGGAGCGCTACACCGAGCTTTTTGACCGTGGCCGCGCCCTGTCGCTGCTGCTGTTTGAGCACGTGCATGGCGAGTCGCGCGATCGCGGCCAGGCCATGGTCGACCTGATGGCGCAGTACGAAGCCGCCGGGTTCGCCATCGGCGTGCGCGAGCTGCCCGACTACATCCCGCTTTACCTGGAATACCTGGCCAGCCGCGAGGACCTCGAGGCCCGAGAGGGCCTGGCCGACGTGGCGCACCTGCTGGCCCTGCTGGCGGCGCGCCTGGAGGAACGCGAGAGCCCTTACGCCGCATGCTTCCGCGCGCTGCTGCAGATCGCCGGCGAACAACCGGCGGTGGCGGTGGCCGAGGTGCGCGAGCAGGTGGCCGGCGAGGTGCGCGACGACAGCCTGGAAGCGCTGGACAAGCTGTGGGAGGAGGAGGCCGTGGATTTCCTCAAGGCAGAGCAGCAGGACCGCTGCCCGAGCCAGACCACGCTGCCGGGCAAGGCTCGCGAAGAGGTGCCGGTGCCGCTGCACTGGATCGATTTCAAGCAGGACGGGGCGGCCAGCGCGCCGGCCCAGGAGGTGCACAATGGCTAATCTGAACTTCCTCGCCTTCGGCGTGTATCCCTATATCGCCCTGGCGATCTGCCTGATCGGCAGCTGGGCGCGTTTCGATCTGTCGCAGTACAGCTGGAAGGCTGGTTCCAGCCAGATCTTCAACCGTACCCCGGCCGAACACCGCTACATGCGCATTGCCAGCAACCTGTTCCATGTCGGCGTGCTGTTCGTGCTGGCCGGCCACTTCGTCGGCCTGCTGACCCCGGCCTCGGTCTATCACCATGTGATCAGCACAGAGCACAAGCAGTTGCTGGCGATGGTCTCCGGCGGCTTCTTCGGCGGCCTGTGCCTGATCGGCCTGCTGATGCTGCTCAAGCGCCGCCTGAGCGACGCACGGGTCCGCGCCAGCTCCAGCTGCTCGGACATTCTGGTGCTGGTGCTGCTGCTGGTGCAACTGCTGCTGGGCCTGGGCACCATCTATGCATCGACCCACCACATGGACGGTTCGGTGATGGTGATGCTGGCCGACTGGGCGCAGTACACCGTCACCCTGCAGCCGCAGTTGGCCGCCGAGGCCATCGCGCCGGTGAGCCTGGTGTACAAGCTGCACGTGTTCCTCGGCTTGAGCCTGTTCGTGCTGTTCCCCTTCACCCGCCTGGTGCACATCGTCAGCGCACCGGTTTGGTATCTGGGACGGCGCTACCAGATCGTGCGTCAGAAGGCCTGAGGGAGCTTTTGGATTAGCTGCGCGTCGGCCGGTCGATCCAGACTTGAAGATTGTCGAGTGTTTGATTGCGTAGCCCGGATAGGCGCCAGCGCCATACGGGAGCGGACAGCATGAAGAGCTGGGTGGGTGGCGCCGTCAGCGGCGTACCCACCGCCAAACGAATGGGTGGAGGTGTGACATGGGTTGTGGATGCGGTGGTAACGGCAACGGAAGCGGCGGCTGCGCCGGTGGCGCCAGCCAGGTGGTGGTGCCCGAGCCGGCACAGGCCGGTGTGCAGGCGTTCGAACCGGTCGTCGAGCAGGCTCCGGCCGCGGACGACGAAGGCGAGGATGAGCCTTCACTGGAACTGATCGCCAGCAGCGAGCAGGAGTGGCCGCGGATCAAGGTCAATGGCGTCGGCATCGCGCCCGAGGCGATCGCCCAGGAGCTGCAGTACCACCCGGCGAACACCCGCCAGGAAGCCATCTTCCTGGCCAGCCAGGCGCTGGTGCTCCGCGAGCTGCTGCAGCAGCGGATCAACGCGCTGGATATCCGGGTGCGCGCGGCCCCGGGCGAGAGCGAGGAGGAGGCCGCCACCCGCACCCTGATAGAGCGCGAGGTGGCGCTGCCGCATGCCGACGAGACGACCTGTCGCGCCTACTTCGAGCGCAATCGCTCGCGCTATGCCAGCGCGCCGCTGCTGGCGGCCCGGCACATCCTGCTGGCCTGTCCGGCCGACGATGCCGAGGAGCGCAGCCGCGTGCGTGACCAGGCCCAGGCGCTGATCGCCGAGCTGCAGGCGCAGCCCGAGCGTTTCGCCGAGCTGGCCATGGCGCACTCGGTCTGCCCCTCCAAGGAACAGGGCGGGGCGCTGGGGCAGATTAGCCAGGGCCAGACGGTGCCCGAGTTCGAGCGCCAGCTGTTCCGTCTGCCGATCGGTTTGGCCGGACAGCCGCTGGAGAGCCGCTACGGTTTCCATGTGGCGCAGGTGGAACAGCGCATCGAGGGGCAGCCGCTGCCTTTCGAAACGGTGGAGAAAAGCATCTGTGCCGAACTGGATCAGCGTGTCTGGCAGGTGGCCGTGGCGCAGTATCTGAAGAACCTGATCGGCGAGGCGGACATTCAGGGCATCCTGCTCGAAGGCGCCGACAGCCCGCTGTTGCAGTAAACCGGCCAAGTGCCTGGAGAGTACCATGAGCAGCCTGCTGCAGGACGGCTTTGGCCGCAGCATCGATTACCTGCGCCTGTCGATCACCGACCGTTGCGATTTCCGCTGCGTCTACTGCATGGCCGAGGACATGACCTTCCTGCCGCGCCAGCAGGTGCTGACGCTGGAGGAACTGGAGCGCATCGCGCGGATCTTCGTCGCCCAGGGCGTACGCAAGATCCGTCTCACCGGCGGCGAGCCGCTGGTGCGCCCCGGCGTGGTCGGCCTGTGCCAGCGCATCGCTGCGCTGCCGGGCCTGCGCGAGCTGGTGATGACCACCAACGGCTCACAGCTGCACAAGCTGGCCAGGCCGCTGGCCGAGGCGGGGGTCAAACGCCTCAATATCAGCCTGGACAGCCTGCGCCCCGAGCGCTTCCGCGCTATCACCCGCACTGGTGAACTAAACCAGGTGCTGTCCGGTATCGAGGCTGCGCAGGCGGTCGGCTTCGCCAACCTCAAGCTGAACGTGGTGGTGATGCACGGGCGCAATGCCGACGAAGTGACGGACCTGGTCGACTTCGCGCTGAGCCGTGGGCTGGATATCAGCTTTATCGAGGAGATGCCGCTGGGGCAGGTGGGGCGTGAGCGCGGCGAGAGTTACTGCTCCAGCGACTGGGTTCGCGAGCGCATCGCTGAGCGCCACTGTGCTCGACAGCGCCGAGCACAGTGGCGGGCCGGCACGCTACGTGCGTGTCAAGGATTTCCCCGACAGCCGCATCGGCTTCATCTCGCCGCACAGCCACAACTTCTGCGCGACCTGCAACCGTGTGCGGGTCACGGTCGAGGGGCGCCTGTTGCTGTGCCTGGGCCACGAACATTCCCTCGATTTGCGCGGCCTACTGCGTCGCCACCCATGCGACAACGAGCCGGTGCTGGCGGCCGTTCGTCAAGGCTTGTTACGCAAACCGTTGCGCCACGAGTTCGATACCGGCGAGGTGCAGATCCTGCGCTTCATGAACGCCACCGGCGGCTGAATAACTCCCTCTGGCCCGTATCCTGGGCCTTCACCACTTGCCCGACAGGAGACTCCTGCCGTGGCGGGTGGTTTTTTACTAAACGGTGCGTGAGAAACGCCCGCTCTGGCCCTCACCAAGATAGGCATCGAATGCCATCGCCACGCTGCGCAGCATTAGTTGCCCGCAGGGCAGCAACACCAGCGCATCGTCATGGATCTGCAGCAGATCGTCGGCCAGGTGTTCCTCTAGCTTGGCCAGCGCCTCGGCGAAGTAGTCGAGGAAGCGGATGCCGTGGCGCGCCTCAATTCCCGCGAACTCGACCCGGCCACGGCACATCAATGCGGTGATCACCTCACGCCGCAGCAAGTCGTCGGCGTTCAGGTGGTAGCCACGGTGCACTGGCAGCAGGCCCTGATCGATGCGCGCGTAGTACTGAGAAAGCTCCTTGACGTTCTGGCTGTAGCTGTCGCTCACCTTGCCGATCGACGACACCCCGAAACCGATCAGGTCGCAGTCGGCATGGGTGGAGTAGCCTTGGAAGTTGCGCTGCAGCGTACCTGCCTCGCGGGCCAGGCACAGCTCGTCGTCGGGCAGGGCGAAGTGATCCATACCGATATAGACGTAGCCGGCTGTGGTCAGACGCTGGATGGTCAGCTCCAGCAGTTCCAGCTTGCGCTCCGGTGGCGGCATGTCCTCGCGGCGAATCAGCCGCTGGGCGCGCACCATTTCTGGCAGGTGCGCATAGCTGTACGCGGCGATGCGATCCGGGCGCAGGGCGATAATCTTGTCCAGGGTGGTGTCAAAGCTGGTGACGGTCTGCAGCGGCAGGCCATAGATCAGATCCACCGAGACCGATTTGAAGGCTGCCTCGCGGGCGGCGGCGACCAGCTCGTAGGTCTGCTCTTCGCTCTGCAGGCGATTGACGGCGGCCTGCACCTGCTGGTCGAAGTCCTGCACGCCGAAGCTCAGACGGTTGAAGCCCAGCGCACGCAGCTCGGCGATGCGTTCGCGGCTGATGGTGCGCGGGTCGACCTCGATGGAAAACTCGTGATTGTCGCTTTCATCGAAGCTGAAGTGCTGGCGCAGGCAGTCCATCAGTTCGGCGAGCTGCGCGCTGCTCAGGTAGGTCGGCGTGCCGCCGCCGAGGTGCAGCTGGGTCAGGCGTCGCGACGGGCTGAACAGCGCCGCCTGCAGGGCGATTTCGCGCTTGAGGTAATCCAGATACTCGACGGCGCGGTGGGTCTTCTGGGTGATGATCTTGTTGCAGGCGCAGTAGTAGCAGAGGCTCTTGCAGAAGGGGATGTGGATGTAGGCCGACAACGGCTTGGCGGGCGCCTGGTTGCTCCTGTCGATGGCGTGCCGGTAGTCGTCCTCGGCGAAGGCCTGGCGAAACTGGGGCGCGGTGGGGTAGGAGGTGTAGCGCGGCCCTGGGCGGTCGTATTTCTCTACCAGCGAGCGGTCGAAGCGCAGTGGACTGGCCATGGCAAGCAATTCCTCAGGAGCCTGATACACAGCAGGATACCCCCTGGCGACGGCTGGTGCGAACGGCCGCGAGGGATCTGCGTACTTTCGGGGGCAAACTTGATCATGGTCAAGTTGCATCCGGCCTCCTGACGTAGATTGCACACCATGTTGTGTGTATTTCTAATAAGCATAACTATATGATGTGTTAAGGAGGTTTTCGATGTATCTCGGTCAATCGCCGCACCGACCGCGTTCCCTGTTCAAACGAGATGGCAATGAAGTGCCTTTCGAGGCGTCCAAGATAGAGTGCGCGATTGCCGCCGCCGGCCGGGCCAGCAACCAGTTCGGAGCCCGTGAGGCCAGAGACCTGACCGAGGCGGTGCTTGCCCGCCTGCTGGAGTTCCGTAGCCTGGAGGTGGAGCAGGTACAGGACAAGGTCGAGCTGGTGCTGATGGAGGCCGGTTACTATGCAACTGCCCGCGCCTACATCGTCTACCGCGAGCGCCACGGGCGCCTGCGCCGTGAGCGTAAGCAACTGATCGACGTTGCCGCCTCGATGAACGAGTACCTGTCGCGCGAGGACTGGCGGGTACAGGCCAACGCCAACCAGGGTTACTCGCTGGGCGGGCTGATCCTCAACGTGTCCGGCAAGGTCACCGCCAACTACTGGCTGGACGAGGTGTACAGCAGCGGCATCGGCTGGGCGCACCGCGAGGCCGACCTGCATATCCACGACCTCGACATGCTCGCCGGCTACTGCGCCGGCTGGTCGCTGCGCACCCTGCTGCACGAAGGACTCAACGGCATCCCCGGGCGGGTCGAGGCCGGGCCGCCCAAGCACCTGTCCAGTGCCCTCGGACAGATGGTCAACTTCCTCGGGACCCTGCAGAACGAGTGGGCAGGGGCCCAGGCCTTCAGCTCCTTCGACACCTACCTGGCGCCCTACGTGCGCAAGGACAACCTGAGTTTCGAGCAGGTGCGTCAGTCGCTACAGGAGTTCATCTACAATCTCAACGTGCCGTCGCGCTGGGGCACCCAGACGCCATTCACCAACCTGACCTTCGACTGGGTCTGCCCGGAAGACCTGCGCGAGCAGGTGCCGGTGATCGGCGGGCAGGAGATGCCGTTCTGCTACGGCGAGCTGCAGGCCGAGATGGAGCTGATCAACCGCGCCTACATCGAGGTGATGATGGCCGGCGACGCCAAGGGCCGGGTGTTCACCTTCCCGATCCCGACCTACAACATCACTCACGACTTCCCCTGGGACAGCGACAACGCCACGCGCCTGTTCGACATGACCGCGCGCTACGGCCTGCCGTACTTCCAGAACTTCCTTAACTCCGACATGCAGCCCAATCAGGTGCGCTCCATGTGTTGCCGCCTGCAGCTGGACGTGCGCGAGCTGCTCAAACGCGGCAACGGCCTGTTCGGCTCGGCCGAGCAGACCGGCTCGCTGGGTGTGGTGACCATCAACTGTGCGCGCCTGGGCTATCGCCACCGGCAGGATCTGCCGGGCCTGCTGCGGCGCCTCGACGAGCTGCTGGACATGGCCTTCGAGAGCCTGGAGGTGAAGCGCAAGGTGATCCAGCACCACATGGATGCCGGCCTCTATCCCTACACCCGACGCTACCTGGGCACCCTGCGCAATCACTTCTCCACCATCGGTGTCAACGGCCTGCACGAGATGCTGCGCAACTTCAGCGGCGACCGCGAGGGCATGCACACCGAAGGCGGCCGCCAGTTGGCGCTGCAGGTGCTGGATCATGTGCGCGCGCGCCTGGTGCAGTTCCAGGAGCAGAGCGGCCACCTGTACAACCTGGAGGCCACCCCGGCCGAGGGCACCACCTACCGCTTCGCCAAGGAAGACCGCAAGCGCTTCCCCGACATCCTCCAGGCCGGAACGCCCGAGGCACCGTACTACACCAACTCCTCGCAGCTTCCGGTGGGCTTCACCGATGACCCCTTCGAGGCGCTGGCGCTGCAGGACGAGCTGCAGTGCAAGTACACCGGCGGTACCGTGCTGCACCTGTACATGGCCGAGCGGATCTCCTCGGCGCAGGCCTGCAAGCAGCTGGTGCGTACCGCGCTGTCGCGCTTCCGCCTGCCGTACCTGACCATCACCCCGACCTTCTCCATCTGCCCGGTGCATGGCTACCTGGCTGGTGAGCACGAGTTCTGTCCGAAGTGCGACGAGGCGCTGCTGCAGAAGCAGCAGTGCTGCGGCGACTGCGGTGGCTGAACCACTATTCCATCCACAGCAAGGAGCAACACCATGAATGCACCCATGCAACTTCCCGAAGCCCAGCGCCAGCGCTGCGAGGTCTGGACCCGCGTGATGGGTTACCACCGTCCGGTGGCGGCCTTCAATCTCGGCAAGCAGTCCGAGCATCGCGAGCGCCAGCATTTCGCCGAGCCACGCTGAGTCAGCCCGGAGCCCGGGCCATCGGTGATGGCCCGGGCTTCGCCATGTCCGCCATTGGAGCCACGAGCATGCCTTCAGTGCCTTCGCGTCATGCCTTTCGCCCGCTGCGCATCGGCGGGCTGCAAGCCATGACCACCCTCGACTACCCCGATCATCTGGCCTGCGTACTGTTCTGCCAGGGCTGCGCCTGGCGTTGCCGCTACTGCCACAACCCGGAGCTGATCCGCTGCGGCGGCCCCACCGAATGGAGCTGGAACAAGGTGCTGGGCTTCCTGCGGCAGCGTCAGGGATTGCTGCAGGCAGTGGTGTTTTCCGGTGGTGAGGCGACCCTGCAGCCGGCGCTGCCATCCGCCATGCGCCGGGTGCGTGAGCTGGGCTTCAAGGTCGGCCTGCACAGCGCCGGGATCAAGCCGGCCACCTTCGGCCGGGCGCTGGCGCACTGCGACTGGCTCGGTTTCGACGTCAAGGCGCTGGAGGAGGACGCGGCGCTGATCACCGGCGTCAGCGGCAGCGGCCAGGCCAACTGGACCAGCCTGGAGCTGCTGCTGGACAGCGGCGTGGACTACGAATGCCGCACCACGGTGCACTGGGATCTGTTCGACTGCCGGCGCCTGCAGCGCCTGGGCGAGCGTCTGGCGGCCCTTGGCGTGCGGCGCTTCGCCGTGCAGCTGGCGCGTCCGCAGCAGATGCTCGATGGCGAACTGGGCGCCGTTGCCACACCGGCTCAGGCCGCCGAACTCTGGCCTTACTTCGCCCAGCTGTTCGAGCGTTTCGAGCTACGCGCGGCCTGACTCACCAGCCCCAGAACTGCAGCCACCAGCCATAGCCGATCAGGGCGTTGCCCAGCAGCAGCGCGCCGACCGGTAAGGTACGGGACCAGCCGGGCAGGGCGGCGCTCACCCGCCAGCCCAGCCACAGGCTCCAGGCCATGGCTAGGACCAGCAGGCCCCCCCGCGCCGGGCCGACCCAGAGCAGTTCCAGTCCTTCGTAGCGCAGCAGTTTCACCGTGGTCGCCGAGAGGCCGAGAAACAGCCCGGCGGCGCCGGTCGGTACCAGGCACAGCGCCAGATGGCGGGTGAACTGCAGCGAGCGTCCGGCCAGGCGTGCGCCGGCATACAGCAGCAGGTGCAGGCTGCCGCCCAGCAGCAGGGCGCTGCCACCCAGATACAGGCAGATACCCAGGCCGTCGAGCCAGGTGAAGGAATCATTGAGTTGCGGGTAATGGGTCAGCAGCCACCAGGGCGCATTGGCCTGCAGCAGCCACAGCTGCCCGTGTTCTACCAGCCATTCGGCCAGCGTCTGCTTGAGGGCGATGAACCAGGGGCTGAGCGTCCACTGGAAGGCGCCCATGGCCAGGCCGATCACCCCGTACAGCAGCAGGATGACTTCCCAGTGGTTGTCCGGGGTATTGCCGAAACGCACGATCTCCTCGCTGCCGGAGCGCGCGATCAGGCGCACCGCGTCGCGCTGGCCGCTGCAGCGCCCGCAGGCATGGCAGGCTGAGGCGCCGCGCATGCGGCGGATGTCCAGCAACGGCGCGCAGTTGGGCGGCGGCAGGTGCGGCGGCGGGTTGGCCTGCCAGCGTTGTTCATCCACCCGGAAGTGCATGGGCGTGAGCTTGGCCAGCAGGGCGAACACGCCACTGACCGGACACAGGTAGCGGCACCACACGCGCTTGCCGCGGCCATACAGCCAGCCGACCAGCATGGCCGCCAGGGTGGAGCCGCCGAGGATCAGCAGCGCGGCCTGGGCGTAGTCGTACACGCTGATCAGCTGGCCGTAGAGCGTGGTGAGCAGAAAACCCAGGGTCGGCCAGCCGCCCCAGCGCATCCAGCGCGGCACACCGCCGCCGCGGCCGTGGCGACTGGCCCACTCGCTGAGCGCCCCCTCGGGGCACAGCAGGCCGCACCACAGGCGGCCGAACAGCACCACCGAGAGCAGTACGAAGGGCCACCAGAGCCCCCAGAAGACGAACTGCGCCAGCAGGGTCAGGTCGTCCAGCAGGCGCGCCTGACCATCCGGCAGCGGCAGACAGGCGGGAATCACCAGCAGCACGGCGTACAGCAGCACCACGGCCCATTGCAGGCGGCGGATCAGGCCAGCATGGCGCCGCAGCGCCGCGCCGAAGGCGTCGAGGCAACGATCCAGCGCGGCTTTCATGCCACGCTCCGTTCGCCCTCAGCCTGCCGGGGCGCGCGTCGCCAACACCAGGCGAGTAGCCAGAAGCCGCCCAGCAGCAGTGCGGCGGCGGCCGAGGGCATGGCCCGGTAGCCGGTCAGGCCGGCGATCAGCCCGCCCAGGCGCGAGCCATCGTCGAGCCAGGCCGAGCTGTCCCACAGCGGGTCGCCCAGCCAGGCATACAGTTGCTCGGGCAGATCCATGTCCATCAACTGGCCGCTGGCGCGGTCCAGGGCGTTCATCAGCATGGCGCCGCCGAGCAGGAGCAACAGGGTCTCGCTGATGACGAAGAAGCGTCGCCAGTCGAGCAAGCGGCTGCCGGCCTGTAGCAGGGCGAAGCTGGCCGCACCGAGCAGTCCACCGAGCAGGGCACCGCCAAGCATCTGCGAGGCGCTGGCGGAGCCGCTCGCACCATAGAGGAAGAGGGTGATCTCGCTGCCTTCGCGGGCCACGGCCAGGGCCGCCAGCAGTGCCAGGGCGGCATGCCGGCCCTGGCTCATGGCCTGTTCGGCGCGGCTTTCCAAATCGTGGCGCAGCTGGTGGCCGTTGCGCGCCATCCACACCACCATCTGCAGCACCAGCAGGCTGGCCAGGGCGCTCATGGCCGCCTGGAACCATTCGCCGGTCGGGCCGCTCATCCAGCTACCGGCCACCACCATCAGGGTCGCCAGCAGAGCCGCGAGGGCTGCGCCGCCAGCCACGCCGGCCCAGAGCAGGCGCAGATGCCGGCGCCGCTCCGGCTGGCGACTCAGCCAGGCATACAGCAGGCCGATGACCAGCAGGGCCTCGACGCTCTCGCGCCAGACGATCAGAAGAGCCTGTTCCATAACTGTTCCTTAATGCGCCTCGATGAAACCGCCGGGCAGATCGAGGTGGAATTCGTCGAAGAAGTCATAGCGCCCCGGCTTGAGCGGGTGGATCACCACGAAGGAGCTGACGCCGGGGCCTAGCACCTTTTCCACCCGCAGGGGCAGGCTCTCGAACTCCACCGGCCCCTGGCCGCGGTTGTGCACGATGACCTTGAAGCGCTGGCCGGCGGGCACCAGCAGGCTGGGTGGGGTGAAGTGGCCGTCGCGTATCTCCAGCTGGTAGCTGGGCAGCGACGCTCCCGAAGCCGGCAGGGCCAGCGCTAGGAGGAGGGCGGGGAGGGTTCTCATGGTCGGTCTCCTGCGAAGGCGCGCCGGCGGCGTCAGTAGCCGCCTTTCTTGCCGATGCCGGCGTAGGTGAAGCTGTAGGTCAGTTCGCAGGGCTCGAACCAGGCCGCTACACCGGTCTCCTTGTCGATGTGGCGGCCGAAGGCGTGCTGGTGATGGCCGCCGGGCGGCGCCACGCGGTAAGTCAATTGGTACTGTCCGGGGCCGTCCAGCTTGACGTTGTCGCCGTAGTGCGGGCCGTCGCTGGCGACCATGGCGTGGAAATCGCCCTGGATCGTCTTTTCGCTGCCCACCCGTTGCAGGCTGTAGGAGATCGACAGATAGGGCACGAAGCTGCCTTCCTGGAAGCCGTGGCGGTTGTTCTCTAGGGCGCTGATGTCCGCCTCCATGTGCACGTCGGACTCTGCGGCCGGGCGCATCATGCCGGGCGGGTCCATCTCGATCGGCTGCAGGTACACCGCGCCAACCTCCATGCCGGCGCACTGCTGGGGTTCGCCGATGGGGTACTCGCGGGCCGAGGCGAGTGGGATGGCGAACAGGGCGAAGAGCGGGAACAGGGCGAGTGCTTTCATGCTGCGGACTTCCTTAGCGGGGAATGTTGGCGGCACCTTAGGGCTTACGAAACTAATAGATAATGATTCTCGTCAATTTTTTGCCCGGCGCATAAGTGATACCCAGATGGAGGTATGGCTCTGTGCGGCGGGATGGGTGATCTTGCCGAACCACCCAATAGCGCGGAGCCCGCCCCGTGACGGACCAGGATGCATTGCTGACGGCAGTTTTGCTTACCCACCGCAACCAGGTTGCTCTGGCAGAGTCGGTGCAACTGATCTCCCGCTGGTTCCAGCAGAACGGGCTGCCTACCATGACCGAGGAGCTGCAGGTGCACATGGAGCAGGTGGTAAGTAATTCACTGCATATCAACCAACTGCTTGAAGAGCTTGAATAGACGACCGTTTTTGATCCAGCAGCCTTCAGGACCTTATGGCCTCTGCTTGTGCAGGCTTACAGCAGTTGCATCTGATCGATGCCGGTCTTCGCTGATGTCAGGGCGACTGAATACGCAGCAGAGGCTTCTCTCCTGACCTGGATCATGCAGTCCCATGCTGCACAAGACAGCATGTATTCGAGAGTTCGCTGGAGAGGCGCAGATGCGAGATGGGTGTTCCGGGCTGGTTCTGAGCGGTGGTCAGGGTACGCGCATGGGCGGGGCGGACAAGGGGCTGATGCCGTGGTGCGGCAGGCCTATGGTCGAGTGGGTCTGCCGGCAGATGCGCCCCTTGGTTGGTGAACTGGCCATTTCCTGCAATCGCAACGTGGCGAGCCATGCCGCGTTCTGTGACCGTACGCTGAGCGATGCTCACGCCGGCTATCCGGGGCCCCTGGCCGGTATCCTAGCCGGGCTGCGCTCCCTGTGCGGTACGCATCTGCTGGTCGCCCCCTGTGACCTGCCCGCCATCGAGCAGGAGCTGCTGCGCGAACTGCAGCAGCTCGCACTTGCGCATCCCGGGCGGATCGCCGTGGTGCGTCAGGGTGAAAGGCTGCAGCCGCTACTCTGCGTGCTCCCCCGTACCCTGCTGGCTGCGGTCGACTCCGCGTGGGCAGCTGGCGAGCGCAGCCCGAGCCGCTTGTGGCAGCGCCTGGGTATCTGCGAGCTGGCCTGTCGGGAAGACGATCCGCGTCTGCTCAACTTCAATTGTCCCGAGGTGCTGCTGGCGGCCTGCCAGTCGGCACACGGTGAATGGGGAAGCTATGTTGATCATCGATAAGCGCAAGGCCATGGCCGTTGCGCCGATTCTGCGCCTGGGTTTCCGGCCCTTTTTTCTGCTCGGAGCAGTGCTGGCCGTGCTGGCCATTCCGGTGTGGATCGCCGCGTTGCAGGGCTGGGCGTTACCGGCGCCGGTGGGAGGCTGGCTAGCCTGGCACCGGCATGAACTGGTGTTCGGCTTTGCCGGTGCCATCATCGCCGGCTTTCTGCTCACAGCGGTGCAGACCTGGACCGGCCGGCCGAGTCTTTCCGGACGGCCGCTGGCCCTGCTGGTCGGGCTCTGGCTGCTGGGGCGGCTGAGCTGGTGGATACCCTCGGCCTGGCTCTTGCTGCTGTTCAATCTGGCGTTTCTGCTCGCGGTGGCTGGTGTCATGGCACGGCTGCTGTGGGCTGTGCGGCAGCGGCGCAACTATCCCATTGTGCTGGTGCTCATGCTACTGGCCGCGGTCGACCTGCTGAGCCTGCTCGGCGTGCTGCTGCAGTACGACGCCTGGCAGCGCCAGGGTAGCCAGGCGGCGATCTGGCTGGTGGCGGCGATGATGACGCTGATCGGCGGGCGAGTGATTCCCTTCTTTACACAGCGTAGCCTCGGTCGGCTGGAGATGGTGCAGCCCCGGGCCTGGCTGGATCTGGCGCTGCTGGTCGGTACGCTTCTTCTGGCGCTGCTGATGGGTTCAGGCCTGCTGCTGCAGCCGCACTGGGGCGGCGCGGTTCTGTTGCTGGCCCTGGGGCTGGGGCACGGCATCCGCCTGGGGCGCTGGTTCGATCGTGGGCTGTTGCGAGTACCGTTGTTGTGGTCGCTGCACCTGGCCTATGCCTGGATGGTGCTGGCCTGCCTGGGCCTGGCGCTCTGGCATGCCGGCGTGGCAGTACCCTTCAGCCAGGTGCTGCACGCGCTGACGGTAGGGGCCATGGCTGGGCTGATTCTGGCCATGCTGGCGCGGGTCTCGCTGGGCCATACCGGCCGGCCGCTGCAGTTGCCGCGAGGCTTTGCCGTCGCTTTCGCGTTGCTCAACCTGGCGGCGCTGCTGCGGGTGCTGGGCGTTTCCTTCGCCTATCAGCCCGCCCTGTGGTTGGCCGCGCTGGCTTGGGTGTTGGCCTTCGCGCAGTTTCTCTTCTGCTACGGCCCCATGCTCTGTCGCACGCGTGCCGATGGTCATCCAGGCTAGGGAGGCAAGATGCTCTACCTGTTGTTCAAGTTCGTGCACCTGAGCGCCGCAGCCTTCTTCATTGGTGGGGTGTTCTTCGAGGTGATGATCCTCAGTGGCGCCGCCAGGCAACTGGACGAGGCGCCGCGCGCGCAGTTATCCAAGGCGCTCGGACGGCGCGCACGGCAGGTCATGCACTGGGTGGTGTTGGCGCTCTATGGCGCGGGCATCGGCCTGGCCTGGCATTACCGCGCCGCGCTCGCGCAACCTTTCGCCAGCAGCTTCGGCACCCTGCTGACGCTGAAGATCTGCCTGGCGCTGAGCATTCTCGGGCACTTCCTCTTCGTGGTTTTCCTGATGCGCACCGGACGCATGACGCCCCCGCGCTCGCGGCTGATCCACCTCAGCGTGCTGGTGCAGATGCTCGCCATCCTGTTTCTGGCCAAGGCGATGTTCCTGCTCAGTTGGTGAGTGCTGTCGATGATCATGGTCAAGAAGTGGCGGGCCTGATGCAGGGCCATCCGCGCCATCCAGCTTGGTTCTGATACGCGGCCATCGCGCCTAGCCTATGGCTAATTACCTGACATGAGGATGCTCCAATGGATTTTGCCTTCAGCCCTAGAGTGGAAGCGCTGCGACGGCAGTTGCAGGATTTCATGGATGCCCATGTGGTGCCGGGCCATACGCAGTGGCTGGCGGAGGTGCAGGCCGGGTGCGTGCCGGTATCTTTCATGGCCGACCTCAAGGCCCTGGCGCGCAGCGAAGGGCTGTGGAACTTGTTCCTGCCCGGTCTGCGTGACGATGAGCCGGGCACGCGCCTGAGCAACCTCGAGTACGCACCGCTGGCGGAGATCATGGGGCGCATTCCCTGGGCCAGCGAGGTGTTCAACTGCAGCGCGCCGGATACTGGCAACATGGAGTTGCTGCATCTGTTCGCCAGCCCCGCGCAGCACCAGCGCTGGCTGCAGCCGCTGTTGGCGGGCGAGATCCGCTCGGCCTTCGCCATGAGCGAGCCGGATGTGGCTAGCTCGGACGCCGGCAACGTGCAGACGCTGATCCATCGTGACGGCGAGCATTACGTCCTCAACGGGCGCAAATGGTTCATCACCAATGCTTGTCACCCGCAGTGTCGTCTGCTGATCGTGATGGGCAAGACTGATCCCGAGGCCTCACCACATCGTCAGCAGAGCATGGTTTTGGTGCCTTTCGACACGCCGGGGGTGCAGGTACTGCGCAATATTCCGGTGCTCCACCATGTTTCGGCAGAAGGTCATGCGGAGATTTTGTTGCGCGAGGTGCGGGTGCCGTGCGATCACCTGCTCGGCCAGGAGGGCGACGGCTTCATGATGGCCCAGGCGCGCCTGGGACCGGGACGAGTGCACCACTGCATGCGCGCCATCGGCATGGCCGAACTGGCCCTGCAGCTGCTGCTGGAGCGCTGCCAGGAGCGCCGCACATTCGGCCGCTATCTGGCGCAGTATGCCAATATCGGCGACTGGATCGGCGAGTCGAGGCTGGATATCGAGCAGGCGCGTCTGCTGGTGCTGAAGACCGCCTGGATGCTGGATGAAGTAGGCGCCAGGGCGGCGCGCCGGGAGATCGCCATGATCAAGGCGCAAGTACCGCGTATGCTCAGCCGGGTGGTCGACCGCGCCATGCAGGTGTTCGGTGCCATGGGCCTGAGTCCGGATACGCCGCTGGCGGACTTCTACACCCAGGGTCGCGCGCTGCGCTTCGCCGACGGTCCCGATGAGGTACATCTGCGCAGCCTGGCGAGCTGGGAGCTGGAGGCCAGCGCCCAGCAGCGCGGGCAGACGGCGGCCTATCTCACGCCGCCGGGTTGAGCCTCAGAACGGCAGGCCGTGGCCGAACGGCTGCAGGTGGGCAAGCAACAGGAAGAACGAGGCCAGCACGGCATTGATCGACCAGGCCACGGTCAGGAAGCGGGCGATCTCGCCGTAGATGGGCTCGCGCACGTTGCCGGCGTTGCGCCAGACCGCGTTCAGCACCCAGGCGGTGTAGCCGACGAAAGCCGCCAGCAGCAGGGCCAGCGTTACGCTGTCGACTTGCCGGTAGAGCAGCAGGATGGCGCCAAACAGCAGGTGGCTGAGCAGCACGCCCCGCAGCCAGAACACTTGCCATAGCGGGCGACTGCCGGGAGTGTCGAGGCACGTGAGAATCTTGTGTGTATGCATGGTGCGACTCCGTTCGGGAAACTTCATGCTTCAGTCTAGGCGAGGTCAACAACGACTCGACCCGCGTATCGCGGGCCGAGCCTAGCCAATACACATCCAACGTATTTAATTAATCGTTCGGGCACCTCCTTGCGCGCGCAGCGGCACGCTCCTGGGGACAGGTGAGAAGAAGCCAATGACCACCTGCCAGGCCATGGCCAGGGCGCCGACGATGAACACCACGTCGCCGAAAGTACGCACCCAGCGCAGGGTCTGCAGCAGATCCTGTTGCATGAAGGCCTCGCTGCGGGCGTACCACAGGCCCTCGCTGACGCTGGCGTGGAACTGGATGATGCCGATGGGCAGCAGACTGGTGGCAATCATCAGCACCAGGCCTGCGTTGAGCCACCAGAAGGCGACCTTCATCAGTCCCTGGTTGAACTGCATCTGCGGGCGGATATAGCGCAGCACCAGCAGCGTGAAGCCCAGGGCGAGGAAGCCGTAGACCCCGAATAGCGCGGCATGAGCATGTACCGGAGTGGTGTTGAGGCCCTGCACGTAGTACAGCGAGATTGGCGGATTGATCATGAAACCGAACACCCCGGCACCGAGCATGTTCCAGAAGGCCACGGCGACGAAGCACATCAGCGGCCACTTGACTCTTTCCATCCAGGCCGCGCGGCTTTTCAGACGCCAGTTTTCCCAGGCCTCGTAGCCGAGCACGATCAGCGGCACCACTTCCAGGGCGCTGAAGGTGGCACCCACCGCCATCACCGGGGTGGTGGTGCCGGAGAAGTACAGGTGGTGAAAGGTACCGGGCACGCCGCCAAGCATGAACAGCGAGGCCGAGGCCAGGCTGGCGGTGGTAGCCATGCGCTTGGAGACCAGCCCCATGCTGGAGAAGATGAAGGCCAGCGCCGTGGTGGCGAACACCTCGAAGAAGCCCTCCACCCACAGGTGCACCACCCACCAGCGCCAGTACTCCATCACCGACAGGTGGGTGCGCTCGCCGTAGGCGAAGCCGGCACCGTAGAACAGGCCGATGGCGATCACCGAGGCCGACAGCAGGGCTAGCAGGTTCTTGTCCCCTGGCTGGCGGAAGGCCGGCAGGATGCCGCGCAGCATCAGCAGCAGCCAGAAGGCCACGCCGGTGAACTTGCCGATCTGCCACAGGCGACCGAGGTCGACGTACTCGTAGCCCTGATGGCCGAGCCAGAAGCTCCACTCCGCCGGCATGATCTGGGCGATAGCCAGGTAGTTGCCGACGAAGGAGCCGAGTACCACCACCATCAGCGCCCAGAACAGCACATCGACGCCGAGCTTCTGGAATTTCGGGTCCTTGCCGCCATTGATGATGGGCGCGAGGAACAGTCCCGCTGCGAGGAAACCGGTGGCGATCCAGAACAGCGCACTCTGGATGTGCCAGGTACGCAGCAGCGAGTAGGGGAACCACTGCGACAACGGGAAGCCATAGAAATCCTGGCCCTCCACCGTGTAGTGGGCGGTGGCGCCGCCGAGCATGACCTGAAAGGCGAACAGCCCGACCACCAGCAGCAGGTACTTGCCCAGCGCCTTCTGCGACGGTGTCAGGCCTACCAGGCTGAGCGGGTCGTGGGCCGGCGCGACCGGTTCGTCCTCCTCGTTATCGCGCAGGAAGGCCCAAGCCCAGACCAGGAAGCCGATGCCGGCAATCAGCAGGATCACGCTGGTGATGGACCAGATCAGGTTCTCTGCGGTCGGTTTGTTGTCGATCAGCGGCTCGTGCGGCCAGTTGTTGGTGTAGGTGGCATCATGTCCCGGACGCTCGGTGGCGGCCACCCAGGCAGTCCAGAAGAAGAACTGGGTCAACTGCCCGCGCCGTGCGGCGTCGGGTAGGGTGTTCTCCTTCATGGCGAAGCTCTTGCGGCTGCCCTGCAGGACCGGGTCGTTGCCGAACAGCGCCTTGTAGTAAGCCGCAGTCAGTTCGACAGCGGCGACGCGGCGTTCGCTGAGCACCAGCACCTCGCCATGCACCTGGTTGCCGCGGTATTCGCGCTTGAGTTGCTGGCGCAGCAGGGCCTGATGGTCTTCGTCCACCTCAGCATAGGGCACACCGTAGGTTTGCTGTGCGGCCAGGTCGAGCCAAGCCGTCAGTTCACGGTGCAGCCAGTCGGCGGTCCAGTCCGGCGCCTGGTAGGCACCGTGGCCCCAGATCGAGCCGAGCTGCATGCCGCCCACACTCTGCCAGGCGGTCTGGCCGTCGAGGATGTCTTCATCGGTAAATAGCAGGCTGCCGTCGGCGCTCTGCACCTGTTGTGGGATCGGTGGTGCCTGGCGATAGACCTCGCGCCCAAACCAGCCGAGCACACAGAAAGTCACGCCGAGTACGGCGATCAATGCCCACCAGAGTTTGCGATACTCACCCATGCTGCACCGCCTCGCCGAGGGCGCGTGGGAACAGCAGATTGTTTTCCAGATGGATGTGCTGCATCAGGTCGCGACGCATCTCATCCAGTCCGCGGTACAGCGCGCGCCAGGTGTTGCAGGCATTGGCCGGCGGTTGCATGTCGTCGGTCATTTCGACGACACGCTCCAGCGCATCGCCGTGCTGGTCGTGCTCGTACCGCATCACCGAGATCGGACCACCAGCCATCGTGCCGCCACCACGCAGGATCATCGGGAAGAGAATCTGCTCTTCCTTCTGCATGTGGCTTTCCAGCTCCTGCTGCATGTCGATCAGCAGATCTGTCAGTCCCACTGGGCAGTGCTCGCGGCCGCCATGCACCTGCTCGACTCTCGCCGCGAGACGAATCAACTCCGGCAGTTGCTGACGGTGCACGTCGTGGTAGCGCTGCAGGATGTGTTCAATCAACTGCTCGTCCGGGAGCGTACGCCAATCCTCCGCGTCTTGGGCTTCGCCGCTGAGTGAGAGCAAGCGTTCCTGTATCTGGCTGGCATCGATGCCGTGCTCCTGCGCGGCCTGGCGTAGGCTCTTCTGACCGCCGCAGCAGAAGTCGAGGTGGAATTCGTGGAACACCCGGGTCGCACCGGGGATGCTGCAGGCAATATTGCCTAGGGTGCTGTCAAGCAGTTGGCTGGCCATGGAGGTCTCCTATCAGACATATTGGTCTGCATGCTCCATCGCAAGCCCTGTGCCGCTTTCCAACTTGACGGAAATCAAGGACTTGCGCGCTGACAGGGTCTAATCTACCCCGAAGAAATCAGGTAGCGGATACCCGAAATGGTAGATTTCACCCCTCTGCAGAACACCTTGCTCGCCGATCTGGTCAGCGAGCTACCATCCGCCGTACGCCTTCAGCGTCTGGTTGTCAGCCTGCGCGAAATATTCGCTTGCAGCGCGGTGGTGCTGTTACGCCTGGATGGCGAAAGCCTACGACCGCAGGCGGCAGTCGGCTTGGCCCACGAAGCGCTGGGGCGCAGCTTCGTAATCGCCCGGCATCCGCGCTTGGCGCAGATCTTGGCACAGCGTGAGCCATTGCAATTCGCCGCCAACAGCGAGTTGCCCGACCCTTACGACGGCCTGTTGCAGGACAGTCCTGATGAGCCGTTACCTGTGCACGATTGCATGGGCATGAGTCTGTTTCTCGACGGCCGCCTATGGGGGGCTGTGACCTTGGATGCCCTACGCCGCGGTACCTTTGACCGCACCGCCACCCAGCGCCTGCAGCGTTATGCCCTGCTAATAGAGGCAGCGCTGCGGATGTGTCGTCTGGAAAACGAAATTCGCAGCCTGCGCCTGGCCCGACGGGAGGAAGGCGAGGTTGGTGACCAGACTGGCGGCACCATCCTCGGCGACAGCTCGGTGTTATGCCATTTACTCGACGAGCTGGGCGTCGTAGCGGACTCCGAGCTGCCGGTACTGCTGCAAGGTGAGACAGGCGTAGGCAAGGAGCTGTTTGCCCGCTGGCTGCATGCCCACTCGCCGCGCGCGCGCAAACCGCTGGTTTACGTCAACTGCGCCGCACTCCCGGAGACTTTGGCTGAGAGTGAACTGTTCGGCCACGTAAAGGGTGCGTTTTCTGGTGCCGCGCATGAGCGCCCCGGCCGCTTTGAGGCGGCCAATGGTGGCACGTTATTCCTCGACGAGATCGGTGAGCTGCCGCTGTCGATCCAGGCCAAGCTGTTGCGCGCCCTGCAGAATGGCGAGATTCAGCGCTTGGGCGCTGATCGCCCAAGGCATGTCGACGTACGAGTGATCACTGCGACCAACCGGCGCTTACACGAGGAAGTGCGTGAAGGGCGTTTCCGCGCCGACCTCTACCACCGCCTTTCTGTCTACCCGGTGCACATACCTCCGTTGCGCGAGCGCGGCCGGGACGTGCTGGTGCTGGCCGGGCATTTTCTCGAACTCAACCGCGCCCGCCTGGGTTTGCGCTGCCTGCGCCTGTCCGCCGATGCTGAGCGCGCCCTGTTGGCCTACTCCTGGCCGGGCAACGTGCGTGAGCTGGAACATGTGATCAGCCGCGCCGCGCTCAAGGTACTCAGCCAGGCCGAGTCACGCACCGCACTGCTCAGTATCGAGGCAACTTGGCTTGGGCTGGACGGCCTAGTACCAGCGCCGAGCAGCGTCCCGTCGGCTGTGCCGCTGGTACCTAGCGAAAGCCTGCACCAGGCTATGGAGCGCTATCAGCGCGAACTAATCCAGAACACTCTGGCGCAGCATGCCGGCAAATGGGCCACCGCCGCACGGGCGCTGGCAATCGACCCGAGCAATCTGCGTAAGCTGGCACGGCGGCTCAACTTAATCTGACTATGGAGAAACCTATGCTGACCCATCTCGATGCCCACGGCCGTGCCAGCATGGTGGATGTCACCGACAAGACGGTGACCTGCCGCGAGGCCGTAGCCGAAGCCCGCGTGCGCATGCTGCCGGCGACACTGGCGATGATCGCCGATGGGCATCACCCCAAGGGCGACGTTTTCGCTGTGGCACGCATCGCCGGCATCCAGGCTGCAAAGAAGACTCATGAGCTGATCCCGCTTTGCCACCCGCTGCTGCTGACCACCATCAAGGTCGAGCTGGAGGCCGAAGGCGAAGACTGCGTGCACATAGTTGCGCGCTGCAAGTTGGCCGGGCAGACCGGTGTGGAGATGGAGGCGCTGACTGCCGCCAGTGTCGCCGCGCTGACCATTTACGACATGTGTAAGGCGGTGGATCGCGGTATGACCATCGAGCTGGTACGCCTGCTGGAGAAGAGCGGCGGTGTTTCGGGGATATACAGGGCGCCTTGACCAAACGCAAGGTGTGGCCAATACCGGAGCGCCAGACTGGCGGAGTTTCATCGAGGAGCACTCGCCATGCACGAGCGTTTTCATTTGAGCGGCATGCGCCGCCAGTATCAGGTTAGTGAGTTGCTGGAACGCCAGGCTCCCGAGTCAGCCTTGCAGTTATTGCATGAGTGGCTCGATCAGGCGATTGCTAGCGAGGCCCCGCCAATCGAGGCCAATGCCATGACCCTGGCAACGGTCGATGCTAAGGGGCAGCCGCATTGCCGTGTGGTTTTGCTCAAGGGCATCGATGAGCGTGGCCTGCTGTTCTATAGCCACTATGGCAGCGGCAAGGGTCAGGAGCTGGCCAGCAATCCGCGAGCAGCCTTGCTTTTCCACTGGCCCACATTGGAGCGTCAGTTGCGCATCGAGGGTGAAGTTGAGCGGGTTGTGGCGCAGGAGGCTGACATATACTTCGCCAACCGCCCATTGCCCAGTCGTCTGGCCTGCTGGGCCAGTGAGCAAAGCCAGGTCATAGGTGGGCGGGAGGAGCTTGAAGCACGCCTGGAGATCGCGCAGAAACGTTTCATGGAGGTAGAACCATCTCGCCCGGCAGGCTGGGGCGGCTTCAGGGTCGTACCTGCCAGCCTGGAGTTCTGGCAGGGCAGACCGGATCGTCTGCATGACCGATTGCGCTACAGGCGTGACTCCAAGGGCTGGTGCCGCGAACGTTTGGCCCCCTGAATACGAAGGAGAGAGCAATCATGCTGGAGGTTCACTATTTTGCCGGTTACCGCGAGCGTCTGGGGCTGGACCGTGAGCGCCTGGACTGGCAGCCGCAGCTGGCCAGTGTCGAGCAGTTGCGCCAGAGCTTGGTGGCGCGCGGTGGCGCCTGGTCGGCGCTGGCCGCGCAGAACCTGATGTGTGCGCGCAACCAAGAGCTCTGTGGCGTGCATGAGCCCCTTGCGGATGGCGATGAGGTTGCCTTCTTTCCGCCCGTGACAGGAGGTTGAGATGAGCGTGCAGGTACAGGCGCAGAGCTTTTCCGCAGCGCAGCTACTCGACCAGCTGCAGCGTCGCTGCGCCGGCGCTGGTGCGGTAGCCAGCTTTGTCGGCTTGGTTCGCGACTATAGCGACGAAGGCGAAGTGCGAGCGCTATTTCTCGAGCACTATCCCGGTATGACGGAGAAATCCCTGGCCGTCATTGAGGTCGAGGCGCGAGCCCGCTGGCCGCTGGAGGATGTGTTGATCGTGCATCGCCATGGGCTGCTGCAAGCAGCCGAGCCCATCGTCTTCGTTGGCGTCGGCAGCGCCCACCGCCAGGCAGCATTCGAGGCTTGTGCCTACCTTATGGATCAGCTCAAGACTCGCGCACCATTCTGGAAGAAGGAAATGGACGGGCAGGGTGGGCAATGGGTAGTGGCGCGCAGCAGCGATCAGCAGGCAGCACAACGCTGGTAGCGTTAACTCACCAAGCGAACTGGCTGCTCATCTTCTGTCGTTGGTTCTGGCACCTCGATACCCCAGTCGCCATGCAGGTACCAGTCATCGCCGATCATCTCAGCAGGGTGCATGGTGCGATCGGCGCCATTGCCGCAGGCTAGCGAGTTTGTCGGGCAATAGCGGTCACACCCCCAGCAGATGCGTTCTGGGTGGCTGGGGTGCAGGGGGAATTTTTTGGCCATGTCTGCGCTTCCCGTCTCGCTATCAGTTTGTATCAGGCTAGCGCTGTAATACGTATCAGCCTTGACCGGGGTCAAGATCAGTTGCATTGACGCCTGGTGGTACCTCCATTGGGGAATGGGCTTAGCTGGCCGTCAGGCTCAGGCTGCATCCATTCACACCATGGAGGCGCCAGCATGGCTCACCTGTCCAATCCAGAGTTTCAGTCATTGCGTATCGCGGTAATGACCGTCAGCGATACCCGAAACCTAACTACTGATGGCTCCGGTCAAGCGCTGATAGGCGCACTGGAGGAGGCCGGGCATGCCCTGTACGAGCGGGCCCTGGTGCCCGACGATATTTGGCAGATCCGTGCTTGCCTAAGCATCTGGATCGCTGATCCGCTGGTGCAAGTAGTGCTGATCACCGGTGGTACCGGATTTACTGCGCGCGACAACACACCACAGGCAGTGACTCCGTTGCTAGATAAAACCGTGGATGGATTTGGCGAGCTGTTCCGGCAAATTTCCCTGAGTGAAATCGGCACCTCTACCGTGCAATCGCGCGCATTGGCCGGTTTTAGTAACAGCACTTTGGTGTGCTGCTTACCCGGCTCCCCAAGTGCCTGTCGCACAGCCTGGAATGGCATCCTCCTTGAGCAGTTGGACAGCCGTACCAAACCCTGCAATTTCGTACCTCATCTCAAGCGTTTGCCCGAGCAGGCGCCGGCATTGTGCGGAGCACGTTCATGAACGCCTGCGGCTGCGACCAAGCCGGACTGCGCCCGGCCGACGAAGCCATTGCCGACCTTTTAGCACAAGTACCAAGTCCGCCCCTGGCTGAGTGGGTGCCTCTGGGCATGGCGTTGGGTAAGACCCTGGCCGAGCCCGTGCATGCCCTGCGGCCGATGCCGGCCTGGGACAATAGTGCGATGGATGGCTACGCCTTGCGTGCGAGTGATCTGCCGGCGGAGGGTGGGTGTTTGCCGCTGGCTGGGCGGATTGCCGCTGGCGATGTGGCCTCTGAGGTCTTGCCGCACGGGCATGCAGTCCGCATTTTTACTGGCGCACCATTGCCGGATGGTGCCGACAGCGTTGTTCCTCAAGAGCTGGCTCGGCTGGAGGGGGAGGGAGTCTGGCTGGCTCCATGCCACCTCGGCGATCACGTCCGTCGGCGGGGTGAGGAGTACGAGCGAGGGGCCCGTGTGCTGGAAGCCGGGCAACATTTACGTGCACCGGAACTGGGCTTGCTGGCCAGTCTTGGGATTCCCGAGGTCGCGGTGCGCCGGCGTCTGCGAGTTGGCCTGCTGAGCAGCGGTAACGAGCTGCGCGAACCTGGTGAATCGTTACGCCCGGGACAGATCTATAACGCCAACTGCTACAGCCTGTTCGGTGCCCTGCGCGCTTGGGGGGTCGAGGTGGGTGATTGCGGCGTATTGGTCGACGAGTTGAGCGCAAGTCGTGACGCGTTAAGCCTGGCGGCATCTGAGTGGGATGTTTTGATTACCTCTGGGGGCGTCTCGGTTGGTGAGGAAGATCACCTTAAACAAGCTGTGCGCGATCTCGGCGAACTGCACCTCTGGCGCCTAGCCATCCAGCCAGGCAAACCGTTCGCTTTTGGACATGTCTGCGGCACTCCGTGGATTGGGCTGCCAGGAAACCCGGTGGCGGCATTACTCACTCTTTTGGTTATAGCCCGTCCATTCCTCCTAGCGGCGCAGGGGCGACGTGAGGTATTACCACGCGCACTGCCTGTAGCGGCCGGGTTCGATTGGCCCAAGGCTAACACTCGGCGCCAGTACCTGCGTGCACGTTTAGAAGGTTCAGATGATGGGCTGCTTGTGGTTCCGCACGCTCACCAAGGCTCGGCCATGCTGACAGGGATGTGCTGGGCGGAAGGCCTTGCGGTGGTTGAAGCGGGGAGAACTCTGGTTGCCGGTGAAACGGTGGGTTTTCTATTGTTGGATAGTTTGTTGGCATGAGTGGCTTGACCACAATCAAGGCGTTTAGTTTCACGATGCCTAGAGTGGCGCATCGTCGTTGAAGTAGGAGTCGACTCATGCATCTTGTCTGTCCGGCAGGCAGTCTACCCGCCCTCAAGGCTGCCCTGCAGCAAGGCGCGGATGCCATCTACGTGGGCTTTCGCGATGACACCAATGCCCGTCATTTCGCCGGGCTCAACTTGGACGAACGTCAGTTGGAGACGGGACTACACCTGATCCGCCAGCGTGGCCGACAGCTCTATGTCGCCGTCAATACCTATGCCCAGCCTCAGGGCTGGGCGCGCTGGCAGCGCGCAGTGGATCAAGCCGCCGCCCTTGGGGTGGATGCTCTGATCGCTGCCGATCCTGGCGTACTGGCCTACGCCAGTCGGCGGTATCCCGATCTCAACCTGCACCTCTCGGTGCAGGGCTCGGCCACCAACATCTCCGCCCTGGCGTTCTACCAGCAGCGTTACAACATCCGTCGCGCCGTGTTGCCAAGGGTGCTGTCGCTGGCTCAGGTGCGCCAGGTGGCTGAGAAAAGCACTGTGCCGCTGGAGGTATTCGCTTTTGGCAGTCTGTGCATCATGGCCGAGGGCCGTTGTCATCTGTCGTCCTATGTTACCGGCGAGTCGCCCAACCTCTGCGGCGTGTGCTCGCCGGCCAAGGCTGTGCGCTGGCAGGAGGATGCCCAAGGGCTTAGTTCGCGCCTGGGCGGCGTACTGATCGACCGCTACGCGCGCGAGGAGCCGGCCGGCTATCCGACCCTGTGCAAGGGCCGCTTCCTGGTCGACGGCCAGCGCTTCCACGCGCTGGAGGAGCCGACAAGCCTCAACACCATCGACCTGGTTCCGCAGCTGGCCGAGATGGGCATCGCTGCGGTGAAGATTGAGGGGCGCCAGCGCAGCCCAGCCTATGTCGAGCAGGTCACGCGGGTCTGGCGCGAAGCGCTGGATGCCCATGCTAGCGGTCGCTTCGTCGTGCAAGAGCGCTGGCGCAAGGACCTGGCGGGACTGTCTGAAGGCAGCCAGACGACCCTCGGTGCATATCACCGATCCTGGCAGTGAGGAACCTATGAAACTGAGCCTGGGACCCGTGTTGTTCTACTGGAGCCGCAGCAAACTGCTGGATTTCTACGCCGAGATGGCCGCCCAACCGCTTGACATCATCTACCTGGGCGAAACCGTTTGTTCCAAGCGGCGTGCCCTGTCGCTGGACGACTGGCTCGGTCTGGCCCGAGAGCTGCGAGAGTGCACTCGCGCCGAGCTGGTGCTGTCCGGGTTGGCGCTGGTCGAGGCGGCTTCCGAGCTGTCCAGCCTACGCCGCCTGTGTGACAACGGCGATTTGCTGGTGGAAGCTAACGACATGGGCGCGGTGCAACTGCTCGTCGAGCGCGGCCGGCCTTTTGTCGCCGGGCCGTCGCTTAACCTGTACAACGCCCATGCCCTGCGCGAGTTGCTGGAGTGCGGTCTGGAACGCTGGGTGCCGCCGGTGGAGTGTTCCGGTCGCCTGCTGCAGGACTGCCTGCAGCAACTCGATGCACTGCAGGTTGGTCGGCCTAAAGTGGAGCTGTTCGCCTACGGCCATCTCCCGCTGGCCTACTCGGCGCGCTGCTTCACCGCGCGGGCGGAGAACCGGCCAAAGGACGACTGCCAGTTCTGCTGCCAGAACTACCCCGAGGGCATTCCGCTTCTCAGCCAGGAGGGGCAGGCCCTGTTCACTCTCAACGGCATCCAGACTATGTCCGCCGAGGTCGGAAACCTGCTGGCCGACTATCAGGCCATTGCCGCGTGTGGCGTGGATGTGCTGCGCCTGAGCCCGCGCAGCGAGGGCATGGGGCAGGTGATCGACGACTTCGCCGCGGTGCGCGACGGGGCGCTGCCACCACTGGCGGTCAGTGGCTGCAACGGCTACTGGCATGACCGACCTGGCATGGTGACGATCGAGGCTGTGGGCCTATGAGCATGGCGCGGTGGCTGGTGAAATTCGGTGAGCCGTTGTTGCCGTATGGACGGCACGTTCCTTTCGTCGTGCAGCGCCTGGTCATCGAGCAGGCGGCTAGGCGGCTGTTCGCTGCGCCGCTGGCCGAGGGCGCCTTCGACCTTCTGCATAATCGTTGGTTGCGCCTGGAGATCATCGACCTGGGTCTGACTTGGTGCCTTAGTTACGAGGACACGCAGTTGCGCGTGACCCGGCGCCATGCAGTGGACGTGTGCATCCGAGGGCAGTGGCGCGACTTCTTGCTGCTGGCCAGCCGTCAGGAAGATCCTGACACTCTGTTCTTCCGCCGGCGTCTGGTGATTGAGGGCGACACTGACTTGGGCCTGGGTGTAAAAAACCTGCTTGACGGTCTTGACCCCGATCAGTTGCCACCTCGGTTCTGGCAACTGGTACGAGAGATGGGGGCGGCGGTGCGCTAAGACGGATTTCAGGGGGAGTAGGTCGTAGTCTTTCTCATGGCCTCATCTTCTCAAGGGTTGAGGCCTCCACGAAATCCGTGGCGATTAAGCTTGCTCACCGCCAAGAATGACATCGGTCGGCGTTTCAGCGTCGGTTCATAGGCTCCTGCGTTATGCCGGAATCTACCGGCTTAGCGGCTATTGAAAATGACGCGTCGAAATTCGTATGCGTCAAGGCGTACTGCGCGATCGCGCTAGATGGCGAGAGACTGGTGGCATCTGGTTGGGACCGATTATTTGTCCGCTTCACGCCAATTTATGCCGCTGCATCTCGTCCGATGAGCGGCGTTGAGTCGGCGGTATTTTGTTGACTTAGGTCAGGTGAGCGGCACCAGAAAGCACCAAGAATCCCCACCTGCCAAGACTGTGGCCGAAACTCTACGGAGCGGGTGTTTGCCGGCAATGCCCCAGCCCACATACCAGAAGTCTAGCGGCTCGAAACAAACATATTAAACGCCCCGGCGCGCTTTCCTATCGGCGACGCCGAACGTGAGATGTACTTGCCTTCTGCAACTTCCAGCTCCGCAGAGCGGAGCATTGAGGTCCACATGCTTAGAAATATTCGCTTGAGCCTGAAGCTCATCTTGATACTCGCCTGTCCCATGATTGGTTTTCTCTGGCTGGCGGGCTCATTCACAAGTGATAGCTATAACACCGTAAGGCAGATGGAAAAGACAGTGGAGGCAAGTGAGGCGGCGCAGACCGTCAGCCATCTGATCACCGCTCTGCAGCGCGAGCGAGGTGCGAGCGGCGTCTATCTGGGGAGCCAAGGGCGGATCATGGGTCGTCGGTTGCCGGAGATGCGGCAAGCTACTAACAAGGCGTTAGATGACGCACGAGCATTATCCGTACGCAACGGCGCTCTGATCGGTGCCGCTTTGACAGCACTCGATGAGCTTCAGCCCCTGCGTGCGCAGGTAGATAAATTAGCAATCAGCAATGTTGAGTCCGGAGCTCGCTTTACCGGATATATCAAGGCGTTGATCGGTTTTACCCATGCGGTGGAGCGTAGCGTTGAAGACGTGGGGCTTGCGCGAGCTCTAGGTGGATTGAACCAGTTCATCGAAATGAAGGAACGGGCCGGTCGTGAGCGCGCAATGCTTGGGGTCGTCTTTAATCAGGGGCACTTCGATGCTCCGATGCTTGCATCCTTCAGCCGGAACCTGGGTGAGTTTTCGGCATATATGGACGGCTTCCGTCGCACTGCTGACGCACAATTCGTCCGCGCGCTAGACAAGAAGTTACAAGATCCGAGCGCGCTAGAGGTAGAAAGACTCCAGCGCCTTGCCTTTGACGTACCGATTGGGCAACGCCTGGATGTCAACAGCGAGAGTTGGTTCGAGACGGCGACCAAGCGGATCGACTTGATGGGGGAGTTGGAGCAGGAGCTGGCGCAGGATGTGGGGCGGTTGGCCGGGCGTGCTCGCGATGGGGCTTACGAGGCGTTGTGGCTCACACTGGCGGCGGTGGTCATTGCGCTCTCGGTAGTAGCGGGCCTTTCCTACCTCATCATTCGGAACATCAAGCTGGCCGTGCGGGACGTCAATCATGCGCTGGTAGCACTTTCAACACGAGATCTGACCTCTAAAGCGCTGTACGAAGGCAGCGACGAATTTGGAGAGATATCGCGCAACTTGAATGCGATGGCAGTTGAACTGCGACATGTCATAGGAGAGATCAGCAATGCCACCGCGCAAGTAGCCACAGCTGCCGAGGAGTCGTCAGCCGTGACGGTGCAGACGAGTCAGAGCATCGACAAACAGCGCCAGGGAACAGAATTGGTCGTGACGGCCATCAACGAGATGAGCGCGACCGTAAGGGATGTCGCGAGAAGCACCAACGATGCCGCCGAGCTGTCGCAGCAACTCAATGCTAACACCGTGCAAGGACGTGCCGAGATAGAAAGTACCATCGGCCTCATTCGTCAGTTGTCCACCCAGGCGGATGAAACCGCCGACATTATCGCCGACCTCAAGAGAGAGAGTGATTCGATCTCCTCCGTACTGGATGTGATTCGGGGCATCGCCGATCAGACGAACCTGCTCGCCCTCAATGCTGCGATTGAGGCAGCACGTGCCGGTGAGCATGGACGAGGCTTTGCCGTGGTTGCGTCCGAGGTGCGAGTGCTTGCCCAGAAAACCCAGGAATCGACGGGCAGCATTCAGGAAATGATCGCTACTTTACAAGGAGGTGCCGACAGAGCTGCGCGATCAATGCAGGAGACGTTGTCGAAGGCGCAGGCCGGGGCCAGCAATATCGGGCGAGCGGGTGAGTTGTTGATCGAAATTGCTGAAGGAGTCTCGGCGATCAGTGATCGCAACCTTCAGATTGCGACGGCAGCTGAGGAGCAGAGTGCAGTGGCCGAAGATATCAACCGCAACATCGTCGAAATCAGCGACGTGGCGATTCAGGTGAGCGCCGGTGCAGAACAGACGGCGATGACTAGCTTGGAGCTGGCGCGCCTAGCTGAATACCAACAGCAGCTGGTTGGCCGGTTCAAAGTCGCTTGAGGTGCTGCGCTTGCCATAGGCTTAACAGCCATGCAGCGTTATGGCTTGGGCACCCTTGGTGCGCTTGGAGTTTTCCAGCCGTTACCTGCCGTGCCGGCTTGGGTTATGCGCCGAGATTTTGAGCCAGCGCTTTCGCCTACCTGTGTCGCAGGCCGAAAGAGCGCGGCGCTTCCGCCTGCATCGAAACCAAGACACCCGATGCACTGCGCAGTGCCAGCGACCAGTTCTTTAAGTGGTGCCGTGAGTAGTACTTTTAGGACCCGGTTACGGAGCATGGCGACAACACGCTACGCATGTCTGAAAGGGCGCAGCAAAAAGGGGGCTCAGCCCCCTGGGTTCATAGTAATCCAAGCTCGGCGAAAGATACGGTGCGTTGGCCTGCCACGATGATGTGATCCAGCGAGCGGACATCTACCAGCGCCAAGGCTTCTTTCAAGCGTTGTGTGAGAACCTTGTCAGCCTGGCTTGGCTCTGGATTTCCGCTTGGATGGTTGTGCGCGAAGATCACTGCAGCTGCATTCAGACGCAGTGCTTCCTTCACCACCTCACGCGGGTACACAGATGCACTGTCGATGGTGCCGCGGAACATCTCGACGTACTGGATCAGGCGATGCTCGGCATCCAGAAACAGTGCTGAGAAAACCTCGTGCTCAAAGCCACCCAGCTTCGCGATCAGGTACTCCTTGACCAGCTCCGAAGACGTGAAGGCTGCACCTCGCTGAACCTTCTGATCGATCACCTTGCGAGCAGCGTCCAGGATTTGGTCTGCAGTGGCAGGCAGATAGCGACCTTGCTCGTCGCGAATCATCAGAGAAGCGTCAAAGACGAGAGAAGGCTGCGAGATGATCATGCTCCAGTTGCTCGGGCGGAATTGCCCGGAACCGGCCCAGCACGGCGCAGCGCAGCAGTCAGGGGGCGATAGCCGGCCTTGCCGCAAATGCGCGAAGCGCATGCAGCCTTTGACGGCGAGAACGCCGTGATAGGTTGATAGGAAACAGCAAGACCGCCATTCCAACGATCTCTCAGGCGCCACCAGCAAGCGCAGCGCGCAGGCTCTATCGACCGGCATAAACGTCCAGAGGCGTTGTGAGCGAGCAGCAGAAAGGCGGCCATGGCGTACAACAGCCAGTCTGAGAGACAGGAGAAATATCGCGCTATGTGACCAATGGCCCATCCTGCGGGGTTGGCAGATGGCCGCTACCAAAATATTCTCCGGTCTCTGGGCTAACGAAGTGCGAACAGGCAGGATGCTGACCCCATGCACTCCGTTAGCTCAGAACCTTCCTTCCGGTCTGTTTTAACAGGCCACTTCATTGGCATTTGCCATGGCTCAGGTCAGCCCTGACACCTCGCCTCGGCGAGAGTCAGGGTCTTTCTGTGGCCAAAACAATCACCCGCGGTATAGATCTCGGCCTGCTCACCGCAGCGAAGATGCGAGCACATACGCTGGTGGATACGACTCAGGAAACCCACCTCAAAAGCTCGCCTTTCAATAGCGCAGGGCAGCAGATCGCGCTCCGCGATCATCACTGCCCATAGCCATCCAGTGCGGGCGTTATCGAGCCAAGTCTGTGCCAGCTTCACGCCTTGGTCGAATGCCTCTCTGCAATCGCCAGCCCAGGTGATCTCCATACCTGGATGGCCATCTTGAGGTGGAAGGTAGGTCATCACACCCTTGCTCATCTGGCACCTCCTCGAGCATCAGAGAGGGCGCGGCGATAGAGCACGACCATTTCATCGAGCAGAGCCAGCGCTGAATAAGCAGCGATACGTACGCGCAGATCCGCAGGCTGCAAACCTTCAGGTTCAGCCAGTTGATCGAGCAGATTGCCGAGCATGACACCACGCAGTTCGGCTGCGGCTTCAGAGGGTAGGGGAGAGCGTTCGGACTCATGTAGCGGGCTTCGCTGCAATGGGAAAGGTACAACGCAGGATTCGAACTCAGCCATGGCGCACCTCCGGATCAGAGGTGGACAGCAAGACCTGAAGCCCAAGGCGGAGCTCTCGAGTAAAAAAGGGGTAGCGCATTTTCCTTATGCTCCTTGGTTCGATTAAGGAGCCGCCACCAATCGTTGCTACACAATATGGAGGCGGACCGCACGGGGGTAGCAAACCGGGAACCAAGGGAACCGGCCAGGCAAAAGCCTGCCCCGTACGGCCCGCCATAGAGACGCGATAACGCAGTGCCGAGGCACTGGCTATGCGCTATGACGCTGCCGCATCTTGGTTTCCTAGGTTGCTACACCCGGCCGTGGGATTTACCACGACGGGCGCACTCTAGCCCGAGGGTTTCAGGATGGCAACCTACTGTGGCGTAGTTGATCGGGAGGGGACAGTCATTCTCGTTGCAGGTAGGGCTGAGGTCGTACTCCATCTATGGCTATTGGCTTACAGCCTTACCTCCGTATTCAGCGTGTCTATCAGCTACGCTGGTAATCAGCCGTTGTAGGAGTAAGCCATGTCTGCCAAGGAAGAGCAGTTGATACAGTTGCTGGGCCTCATGGCTCGCAGCATGACCCACATCACCGCATCCGTAACCGCAATGGCCTTCGAACAGCTGCGAAGCCAGGATGCAGCACTGCAGAATTCAGCCAAGCGCATGATTGAGCGCATGCAGGCTATCAATGAAGAGCTGGATCAGCAGTGGGAGCTGGTAGGTCAACTAACCGGCCAGCGGGACCAAGAAGCGCTTGTGGAGGAGTTGGATATCTCTTCGGTTCGAGTGCATCGGGAAGCGGAGACTTCGAATCGTTGATGTGAGTTTCAACTAGCCGAAATAGAGCCGTACCAGGAAGGGTATCAATGGGCTGTCCACAGGTATGCAGCGGTGCCACACTGCAGTGCAGTTTTGGTATCGCCCCTAGCATGTTGAACGTGTTGCCGCAGAACCGTACGCTCACGGCGGGTATGCCTGCGGCGAACATCATGGATCACATCCCGCTGGTGAATATCCTGCCTTTCGGCATGTGCCAGAGCCTTGCCAACCCCATGGTCGCTGCCGCGACTGCATCAGCCTTGGGTGTGTTGACGCCCATGCCTTGTATACCGGCAACCGCGACACCTTGGATCCCGGGCGGACCACCGACCATGTTGCTCGGTAACATGCCGTCGCTCGATTCCAACAGCACCCTGATGTGCAATTGGGCCGGCGTGATCAAGGTCGTTATGCCCGGCCAGGTGCAGATGCTGATTCCCTGATCAGGCCTCGGCCGATTCCTGCCAGCGCCGCCACCACCAGCGTAGCCGCGAGATGGGTTTGCCTTCGACGTTCAGTGGGCGGCCGTCTTCGGCGAAGCCTTGGCCTTCGTCCAGCGGCTTGCCGTTGAGGTAGCGGCTGCGATGCGATACCTGGCCGTTGACATGGAAGCGTTGGTAGAGACCGTCGCGCACGCCATCGCGATACAGCTCCAGTTCGGCCAGGCTGCCGTCCGGGTAGTAGCTGCTCGCTTCGCCGTGCATCAAGCCTTGGCGGTAGGCGACCTTGCGCTGTAGCCAGCCTTCTGCGGCGAAGTACTGGGCCACGCCATGCAGGCGCCCGTCGGCGTAGGGCAGTTGTGCCGACACCTGGCCGTTGGGGTGGTAGAGGACGCTGGGGCCGTGCAGCACGCCGTTGGTGTAGCCGAGCCGGGCCTGCGGGCGACCGGCTTCCTGGATGCGTACCGGGCCGTTGAGGGCGCCGTCCTGCAGTGTGCCCTGGAGGCGGCTGTCGCCACGGGTGAGGTCGAGATTGCCGTTGGACATGGGCGCCTCAGTTGACCTTCACCAGGCCGCCCTTGATGGTCAGCATGCCGCCGCCATCCACGGTCTGTTCGGCAGCGGCCTTGTTGGTGAGGCTGACGCCGGCGTCGTTGGTCAGGGTGGTGCCGGCCTTGTTGTCTAGAGACGTGCCCGCCTGGTTGGTGAGCGAGGTGCCGGCCTTGTCGGTGAGGGCCATGCCGGCCTGGGTGGTGAGGTTCTTGTCGCTCTTGGCGGTGAGGTCGCCGCTGCTTTGCAGGGTGAGGGTGCCGGTCACCTTGATGGTGAGGTTGCCGTCCACGGTCAGCTCGTAGTTGCCGCTGACGGTGTGGCTGTAGTCGCCGCCGGTGCTGTGGGTCTGGTCGGCACCGACGCTGACGGTGCGACTGTCCTTCACATCGAGGGTGTCGCTGCCGGTCTGGATGGTCACGGTGCGCTTGCCTTTCTCCAGGGTGATGGTCTCGTCGCCTTCCTTCACCGTACGGGTGCGGGCGTTCTGCACCGTGAGAGTTTCGTCGTGGCCGATGGTGGCGGTGCTGTCGTTGAGTACGTTGACCTTCATGTCCTTCTGCGCCTGGAGGAAGACTTCCTCGGCGTCCTTCTTGTCCTCGAAGCGTAGCTCGTTGAAGCCGCCACCGCCCTTGGAGGAGTTGGTCTTGATACCGGATTGGGTCTGGTTGTCCGGCAGGGCGTAGGGCAGGGTGTTGTCGCCGTTGTAGACGCAGCCGGTGACCAGCGGGCGATCCGGGTCACCGTCGATGAAGGTGACGATCACTTCCTGGCCAATGCGTGGGATGAACTGCATGCCGAAGCCCTTGCCGCTCCAGGGCAGCACCACGCGCACCCAGCAGGACGAGGTTTCGTCGTTCTTGCCGTCGCGATCCCAGGGGAACTGGATCTTGATGCGGCCGTACTGGTCGGTCCAGATCTCCTCGCCGGATTTGCCCACCACTTGCGCGGTCTGGGTGTGCATACGCGGCTTGGGTGTGAGCCGTGGCGGACGGTAGGCGGTGGCTTTGGGGATGGCCTCGAAGCGATTGCGGTAGTGCTCGTGGCTGGCATCATGGGTGACCGAGGTCAGCACCCAGTCGATATTGAGGCTGGTGTCGTCGTGTCCGGTGAGGGTGAACCAGTGGCCGGGCACCAGACAGCGGCAGTCGCTCTCGCCGATCAGGCGCTTCTCCTGGCTGCGCAGCCCGTCTACGCGCTGCTTGGTCAACGCATCGCCGCGCGCCTTGGCGATATAGCCGCCCGGGTGCTCGTACGTCGACAGCGGCCCTGCCACCGCCTCGGCCTGGCTGTAGAGCGAGGTGGTGGGGGTGGTGAAGGCGTAGTCCGTGGCGCTGTACACCCCGCTCACCGCCTGCACGCTGTACTGCGCCGAGCGGATGCCATGCAGCTCGCGCACACCGATGCCCTGGCCCAGGTAGGGCACCTTCGGCCCGTTGGGGATATGCACGAAGGCATCGCTGCTGTCGCCCAGCACCAGCGTGTGCTTGCCGTCTTCGTGGGTGAAGAACCAGAAGATGCCTTCTTCCTCCAGCAGCCGCGAAACGAAGGCGAAGTCGGTTTCGCCGTACTGCACGCAATACTCGCGCGGCTCGTAGCTGCCGGAGAGTGACAGCTTGAAGTCGGTAAAGCCGTGGGCCTTGAAAATGGTGGTGACGATATCGCTGGTGGACAGGTTCTGGAACACCCGGTTGTTGCTGGCCAGCGTCAGCCACCAGAGCCAGGGGCGCAGCACCACTTGATAGCGGTCTGCCGTAGCATCGGCGGGGAGCTGGCGGATCTCCGCGACCAGCGCATCGAGAGGGCGCTGGTTGGCGTCGTTGTGCAGAGTGGCGGTGATATGTGTGGCCACGGCACTGCTCAACGTCAGCGCAGTGGCGCTGTCGCCGTGGAGGGTCAGGCTGCCCAACTCATTCAACGCTTCGTCCCCGGAAAGCGTCTGGGGGTAAAGATCCGTCAGGGCGGAGGCGCTGAGGGAGAGGCTGGCGGTGGTGTCGGTGGGGCGGGGCATTGAAGCCTCTCTGTGGTAACCGATATGCAGGGATCATTTTTCCCGTAATAGAATATTCCGCTCACACGAGATTTGGATGGATTGAATTTATGATGGTTTGGCACTGTGCCCAGAGTAATGTGTCTTGAGGGGTCGTGATTTCATATTTGAGTCGCCTGAATTGATGTATAGCCTCGGCGGAAAAAAGTTTTGCTGTATCACTGTTCAATGCGGTTATGGTGTTGTTCCAGCCGCCGAGTGCTGTGTCGAGCTGGTGGGTAAAGTTGACATAGTTTCTTTCAATTTCACTGCTTCCGGATACACCGCGAGCGAGAGCATTGTTGTTCATCGCGATATCCGGTTGTCCGTAATGCGCAGTAGCGCCATTCCCCGCTGTGACGATTAGTCCTGCGCACATATGGCAACACTGTAGAGTGGTGAAGATGTTGCAATTTAGCGGTAGTCCAGCAAATCCATTGGAGGCCAGATATTGCATGACTGCCAGGGTTTCGGCGTGGTATGTGCTATTTGTCGAGACACTGTTCAACGAACAGCCTAGAATTGCGCTATTGGTATCGACCAAAACGCAGCCTATTGCGTGCCCATTGTTAGCATTGCCAGCAAAGTCTCTCGCCGCGACTAGCGCGTATGCCGTGATAAGGAACAGTCGCCTGCGAAGTGGCGTTATCACTCCGCCAATAGCGCCACCAGCCGGTGGGATTGGAATAGCAGGAGGAGGTGTCACTCTGTCGTGAACCCTAGTGGTCAGGATGGACTGACGGATATTCATCGTTGCTATTGGGTCTGGGGCGGTGGCTGCCCGGATTGTACTCAACCTTGCCGAGGCGGCGATTCTCATTTGCGCAGCATTCATACCTGCAAATCCTGGAATGACATTTCCGGGGGTGCTGGGAAGTACGCCGGGAAGAGGTGTTAATGCCCATGGGGGAGCACCGTTAAGCCCTCGGCGTTGGAGGCCCGCGCCAGTCATTTCGTATATGTATCGAACTCTTCGTATCTTTGCCATTCCTTGGCAGGCTTCGGTAGGTGCATAGGTCGTGAATAGGTCGTATTGTCCGCCGAGGTTGGGGTTGTTCTGAAGTAGATTGACTATTGGGGTGGAGATGTCGTTAGGGCCTGCGCGTGTATCTCGGGCGATTGAAATTATTGTGCCGTTTCCACGTGCGGCAATGGCAATGTCATGCCCGAGTTGCTGGTTCAGGCAATACGCTCCATACATTAAATACTCGGGGATTGGGATGGGCATGACTTGGTCTTTCCTTATACGTTGGATTAAATTCAATTTAAGATGTATTGGTAAATTGTTGCTTTCGCAGAATGCTCACTCCAACACCCATTCCGCCAACTTGCCCGTCACCTGCGCCATCAGCTCATTCTCGATATCCCGCGCGCCCGCTGCGCTGCATTTGGCGAGCACGGCCTTGAAAGGAACTAGACAGGATCCAGTGCCTGTGGTGCCTGGCGTATCATACGAGTTGCCGTTATTATAATGAAAGACGTACCAGGGAGTGCTGTCGGCAGAGCCATTGATTTTAATGGAAATTGCATTCCTCATAAGATATTCGACCGTCACCCCTTTTCCATTTGGTTTTTCTGAAGTATTTATAGTCTCCATGGCAGTTGGTGAGCGCTCTTCTGGTAATCGAATAAGAACAAAGGCGTTGCTCCTAGGCAGGCTCTCTACTGTTTCGTTTTTTTATCTTTGCGGAACAGATTAAAGAATTTAAAAGATTTTTTGCATTTATGTCTTTTAGGTTTTCTTTGATGTTGATCATGCTCAAAAAACTCCTTCTGACTTGGTGGGGCAATAGTTGTGCTCTTTTATAAAGAGGTCACGCATTTTGATTCATTATTTGGCGAGTCATAACATTTGCTTTTTGTTGTGGATGTGTTGCTATTCCTACTCCAGCACCCACTCCGCCAACTTCCCCGTCACCTGCGCCATCAGCGCATTCTCGATATCCCGCGCGCCTGTCGCGCTGCATTTCAGCAAAAGGGGACAGATTTATTTTGGATCAGTGGGGACGCCAATAAATAAATCTGTCCCCTTTTCGCTCTTTTTCGCTCTGGATCAGGCAGGTTCTTCTGGGCTCGGTTTCAGATGATGGGCTTTACCCAGTCTGACTTGACTCTATTGCATTCTCCGCAGAGAGGAACGAGGTTCAACAAGGTATTTTTGCATATCCTCTGCAAGTCGCCCAATGCGCCGATGCTGGCAAGCATGCTCAGAAACGCAGTCCCTTTGTCATTGGTCGTCCACTTCGCAGAAGCGGTTGCGTTGGCTAGATGATCATAATCCCCAATATTGCGTGCAATAGGATGAATAATCAGGCCGGCAAGGTTCGCGGCGGCCTGTCCTTTACTTCCTGACGGAGCAGCTGTCGTGAGTCCTTGCGCACGTGCCATTTTAAGCGTGTAAAGATCCTCGCCATCCTTTTGAGGCATGTGATGGTCGATCTGAATCTGGCTTTCTGGAACTACCATTCCACAATTGTGGCAGGGAATGGTGGAGAGTAGCCAATCGGCAATCTGGCCGTTGATATCCATGAACGGATAGTCGCGATCCTCCATCTGATATAAGGAGCGCCATACTACATTGTTTTTTACTTCAAGATGGTCCGAGCCGATCGCAAGCGCATCGATGCTTTTGGCCAGGGATTTTGCATCGGTATAGGTGAGGGCATTGATGTGCGACGCAACACCGCCGACAAGTATCTTTATCCCGTTCTGGTCAAATGGAAGTGAAGCACTGGAGGTATTGTGAATCTTCCCGGAAATTCCTTGCCATGTGTCAATCCAGCCAAATACTTGAGTCATCGAATTTTTTGTGTGTATATATTTTAGTGATTTTATCGCTGCATCAATGGCGGTCGTGACTTTGTTGTATGCCATAAAAGTTCCTCACGTGTTTCACTTTGCTTTTGTCGCCCGCATCATTCCAACACCCACTCCGCCAATTTCCCCGTCACTTCCGCCATCAGCACATTCTCGATATCCCGCGCGCCCGCTGCGCTGCATTTGGCAAGTACGGCCTTGACGATGGCGGGGTCGAAGTCGAACTGCTTGCCAGTCGCTGCCTTGTAGCGCTCCCGCAGTTTTTCCAGCTTGGCCAAGACGATGCTTTCCAGGGTCGCCTCGTCCAGCGGGCGGTAGGGCACGACGGTCATGCGGGCGAGGAAGGCGGGGCGGAAGGCCTGTAGCAGCACCTTGCGCAGACGTTCGGTGAAGGCGTCGCTGCCGAGTTGGTCGGTGGGGGTGTCCAGCACCAGTTCGGCGCCGACGTTGCTGGTGGCGAGCATCACGGTGTTCTTGAAGTCCACCACCAGGCCGGTGCCGTCTTCCATCACGCCCTTGTCGAAGACGTTGTAGAAGGCTTCCAACACGTCGGGGTGGGCCTTTTCGATTTCGTCCAGCAGCACCACGGAGTAAGGGCGGCGGCGCACCGCTTCGGTAAGCACGCCGCCGCTGCCATAACCGACGTAGCCGGGCGGGGCGCCCTTGAGCTGGCTGACGGTGTGGGCCTCCTGGTACTCGGAGAGGTTGATGCTGATGAGGTTGCGTTCGCCACCGTAGAGGGCGTCGGCCAGGGCGTAGGCGGTTTCGGTCTTGCCGACGCCGGTGGGGCCGACCAGCAGGAACACGCCCACCGGCTTGGCCGGGTCGGTGAGGCCGGCGCGGTAGGCCTGGATGCGCTGGGCGATGGTGCCCAAGGCGGTGTCTTGACCCATGACCCGCTGGCCCAGGCGCTGGCCGAGGGTGCGCACGGCGTAGGCTTCGTCGGCGAGCATCTTGCCGATGGGGATGCCGGTCCAGCCGGCGATCACCGCCGCTACGGTGCGTGAATCCACTTGTTCGGGCACCAGAGGGTCATCCTGGCGGATGGCGTCGAGGCCGGCCTCGAGTCGCGCCAGTTCGGCAGCCAGGTAGTCGCTGCGTTCATCCAGGGTTTCGTCGGGCTGGCTGGTATCGGCGCTTTCGCTCAAGGCCAGCAGTTCGCGGCGGGTCTCCAGCAATTCGCGCACGGCTTCGCGTTCTTCGCCCCAGCGGGTTTCCAGTTCGCGAATGGCGCTGCGGTTGCTGATGGACTCCTGCTCCAGGGTGGTGATGCGTTCGCGGTGGTCGAGGCCGGTGGTCTGTTCGCGGCGCAGGCGTTGCAGTTCTTCGCTCACCGCCACTTCGCGGTGGCGCAGGCTTTCCAGCGGTGGCGGCACGTCGTGTTGGCCGAGGGAGACGCGGGCGCAGGCGGTGTCGAGCACGCTGATGGCTTTGTCCGGCAACTGGCGGCCGGAAATGTAGCGATGGGAGAGCTTGACCGCGTCCTGAATGGCGCTGTCGAGCACCTGCACGCCATGGTGCTGTTCCAGTTTGGCAGCGACGCCACGCAGCATTTCCACGGCGGTGGCTTCGTCAGGTTCTTCCACCTGCACCAGTTGGAAGCGGCGGGCCAGGGCCGGGTCCTTTTCGAAGTACTTCTTGTATTCCAGCCAGGTGGTGGCGGCGAGGGTGCGCAGTTCGCCACGAGCCAGGGCAGGCTTGAGCAGGTTGGCGGCGTCGCTGCCGCCTTCGCTGCCTCCGGCGCCAATCAGGGTATGGGCCTCGTCGATGAACAGGATGATCGGCTGCTCGCTGTTGCGCACCGCGTCGATCACGCCCTTGAGGCGCTGCTCGAACTCGCCCTTGACCCCGGCGCCGGCCTGCAATAGGCCGAGGTCGAGCACGCGCAGGATGACGTTCTGCAAGGGCGGCGGCACGTCGCCAGCGGCGATGCGCAGGGCCAGGCCTTCGACCACGGCGGTCTTGCCGACGCCGGGGGCACCGACCAGGATCGGGTTGTTCTGCCGGCGGCGCAGGAGGATGTCGATGCTCTGGCGGATTTCGCCGTCGCGCCCGACGATGGGGTCGATGCGCCCGGCGCGGGCGTCGGCGGTGAGATCCTGGGTGTATTGGTCGAGCACGCTGTCCTGAGACGCTTCCTGGGCGGGGCGAGCCTTGCCTGCCGGGCCTGGGCCACCACTGTATTCGCGGGAGGCTTGTGTCCATTCCAGCAGGTTGGCGCGCAGGGCCTCGCGGGGGATGCGCAGCAGCGAGGAGGCGCTGTTGAGCAGCAGGCTACGGCGCTCGTCGCGGTCGAGCAGGGCGAGCAGCAAGAGGCCGGAGCGGATGCTCGCCTGGCCCAGCACGCTGGCCTGCACCACGGCGTCTTCGAGCAGACCGATGGTCTGGGCGGAGAGGGCGGGGGTGCGGGTGCTGCCGGCCTTGAACAGCTCCAGGGCGCGGTTAATTTCGGTGGCCAGGTTGTCGCGTTCCAGGCCGAAGCGGGGCAACAGCCAGGCGAAATCGCCGCCTTCGATGTCGAGCAGTTCCAGCAGCAGGTGCTCGATCTCCACGTAATGGTGAGTGCGTTGCAGGCAGCGCTGCGCGGCGTGCTCGAGCGCACGGCGGCTCTCGGCGTTGAGGCGACCGATCAGCGCGGCGAGTTCCATCAGGGCATCTCCTTGAACCGCAGGCGGGTGTCGATGCGTTGCAGGGAACTGCCGGCGGCCAGGTGCAGCCCGCCGCTCCAGCGTAGACGCGGCGGTTGGCGGCGATCCAGGCGCAGTGGCGCGCCGGGGCGCACCAACAGGCGCAGGTGGCAGTCCATGTCGGGGCCGAGGTAGAGCCCGGCGAGGTCGGCAAGCTGCTGGTGCTGCGCGCCGCCGGGTAGGTAGGTGTTGGCCTGCTCGGTATTTAGCGGGCCGAGGGTGAGACGGATGCCGGCGTGCTCATCCCAGACCCGGGTGCCGGCGATGGCGTCGCGGCCCAGGCCGAGGTTGCGCCCGCCGCGTTGTAGACGACTGCGGCTGGCTGGCGGGATCTCCCGCCAGGCGCCCTGATAGGCCTCGTAGTCCACTGCCACGCCGAACTGGTGGCGCACCAGCACGGCAAAGCCGGCCATTGAGCGGCGCGGGCCGTTGAACAGCGTCGCGCGGGCGGTCAGGGCTGCGTCTGGCAGGTCCATGCGTTGCTGCAGGCTTCGCGGCAGCAGACCGGCCAGAGCCAGGAGGGGTTGGTGGACGGGGGCCCGCTCGGGTGGCTGGAAGCCGAGGGCCAGGCGATGACGACTCAGCACCCGATAGAGCTGAGCGAGCAGTCGGTTGTGGAACAGGTCGAGGAATTCCGCCGGGGCGTGGTCCTTGTGGCGCGCGCGCTGCTGCAGCCATTCCTGGTAGGCATAGGGCAGGGGGCCGTCCGGGCCACCGAGGCCGAACACGGCGGTGCTCAGCACCGGCGGCTGCCCAGGCTGTTCCTCCAGGCGTTCCACCTGACTGGCGGCGAAGGTCGGTGTGAGCGGCCCGCGCAGGCGCAGGGCCTCGTCGTCCGGGCTGCTGCCCTGACCCAGCGGTGTGGCATCGGGGCGTTCGCGCTCCAGCAGCAACAGGGCCTGGAGGAATTCGAAGGCCTGGGGCTTTTCGCGCAGGAGCCGGCTCAGAGGCTGAGGGGCTTGCCGGCCTGGGGCTGCCATGTCCGGATCTCCTTGTCGGCGTCTACCAGCACCGTGCGCACGAAGCGGTTGGGCGTGGCGTAGAGGGAGAAGAACTGCGCCAGTACGGCGGAGAACAGTACAGAGCTGGTGCCGGCGAAATGCTGCGGGTCCAGGCGGATGCGCACCTCCAGGCCGTTGCGCCAACCACGCCACGCGTCGTCGCCGACTCGCGCCACCACCCGCTCGCAGGTCAGTTCCATTAGGCCTTCCACCTGTCGTCTTGGCCCTGCCTCGTCCCGCAGGTTGTGCAGGTGCAGCAGTTCGCGCAGTGCGTCGAGGGCCTCCGGGCCTTCCACCAGAGACAGGTGATTGAGGCTCAACTGGGACACCAGTCGCCAGCGCGAGGGCCCGGATAGACGCGGCAGGCTCTGCGGTGTCGGCGGGGTCAGCAGGCTGGCCAGCGCCACCGGGCCGGGGCGCTCGAAGCCCAGGCGGGTGCCGGCGGGTAGATTCTCGGCAAGGTGCCGGTTGGTACAAAGCAGCTCGGCGGTGAGGCTGTATTCGGGGGCGTCTTGCAACGGGTCGAAAGCGGTGTCCACCAGGCTGAGCAGCAGGTCGCTACCGGGCCGAGCCGGATTCAGGCCCTGGACGCGACGGGCATGCCAGTACAGACCTTCGCCGATGTGGCTGTGGCCGTAGTAGGCCGGCACACGGCGCGTGCCCTGCGGGGTGGCGGCACGCAGGTTACGGATGCTGTGGATCTCCACGCTGTTCTCGCGGTGGGCGTCGGCCACCAGTCGATACTCGCTGCGGGTGCCGTCCGGGCGCAAGGGCTCAGAGGTGCGCGGGAACAGGTTGATTGCTGGCGCGCAGCCCAGGCGCAGTTCGCTGGCCTGCAGGTGCGGCCTGCCCAGCGGGGCGCGATCGAAGGCGATCAGCACCTGGCAGTCACGCCCGCCGTTGATCGGTGGCAGCAGCGGCAGATCGAAGAACGAGAACTTGTCGGGGAAGGCGAAGTACTCTGCCAGCAGGCGCAGACCGGGGTGTTGGCCGTCTTCGTCAGGCAGCAGCGTCTGGTGGTCGCCGAAGCCCACCGGGACTACATCGCCAGACACTGCTTGCAGCGGGGCTTGTGGCGCGCCGCTCCAGACCCCGAGGCCGTGGGCAGCCATTAGGTCGTATAGGGTGGCGTTTGTCATCGGTGCAGCGGCGAGGTGAATCCGCAGACGGCTCACCGCTAGCTCCGCCCAGTCGAATTCGCCCAGGCATTCCAGCGTCAGGCGCAGTGCCGAGCGCGCGCGCGGGTGGCCGGAGAAGGCCACGGCGGCGTCGCCATCCAGCAGGGTTGCCTCGCGGATGCGCAGCGGCCAGAGCACCGCCTCGGCGCTGGTTCGCAGGTGCACGCTGGCACCGTCTCGGGTGGTGACGAAAAGTGGTGTGTCACGAGGCAGGGTATAACCCTCGGCGAGGTTGCCCTGAGTCGGGTCCGGCTCGAACTGTACGATGCTGCAGGAGGGAATGGGTCTCAGGGCCAGTGGATAGAGTTGCTCCAGCAGGGCGTCGCTAAATTCGGCGTAGTCATCGTCGAGACGCCGGTGGAGCCGTGCGCTAAGAAGCGCGAAGCCCTCCAGCAGCCGTTCGACGTGGGGGTCCGGGCATTCGTCCGGGGCCAGCTCCAGACGTCGCGCCACTTTAGGGTAGCGCTGGGCAAAACCGGCACCGGCGTGGCGTAGCCACGTGAGTTCGCGTTGGTAGTAGTCCAGCAGATCGGCATCAATCGAGTCGCTCATGGCGTACCTCTAGACCGTCGTCGCCGGGGGCGAGGAGGAACAACACAGGCCAGGAGCGGCGACCACCGCGTAGGCGCCCGGCCAGGCGGATGCCGAGGCGCTGGGGTTGGTCGGGCAGCGCCTCGACATCGATCTCGCTCAACTGCAGGCGTGGTTCAAAGTACTGAATGGCAGCGCGTAGTTCTCGCAGCAGAAGACGGCGGTCATCGACCCGCAGGGCTTGCAGGGCAGTCCAGTCGGCGATGCCATAGTCGAGCAGCGTGAGCGGCCGGCCGGGCGCTCGTCGCGGGCGACGAGTGTTGAGCAGGCGCGCCAACTCCAGGCGGACGGACTCGGCCAGGGCGTTGCGGTCGAAGTCCGGTGCCTCGTCCAACTGGGTGGAGAGGCGCTCGAACAGTGGGGGTAGCAGTCCGCTGTGCGGCATTGAGCGGTGGTGTCCTTAACTTAGCTGGACTTGACGAGTTTGTTGGCGGCCAGGTCCCAGGTGGAGGCGGCGGTGCCTTCCTTGGTGCCGTCGTCCTTCTGTGCGGTGAGTTCCCATTTAATCTTGGTAAAGTTCAGCGACAGGGTTTCCACCGGCTTACCGCCCGCACCACCACTGACGCTGACGTTGGAAAGCACCACGTTATCGAGGGTGTAGATGATGAACGGCAGCAGCTTGCCGTCGCCTTCGGCGGCGTTGCGGCCGATGGTGATCTTGGCTGTGGTGATGGGTTTGCCGGCACAGCAGTATTCGTTGAGCGAGGGGGTGGCGGTGTCGACGAACTTGGTAACGGTGAACTCGCCGATGTGCGGTTTACCGGAGGTGCGCTCCGAGTTGCTGACATCGTTGGTGACCTGCATTGCCACGTTGTGGCTGTAGGACATCAACTCGATCTTGTCGGTGTAGCCCTCGAGCAGGCTGTCGCCTTTGATGTCGTCGCCGAGGTCGAGAATGATGGCATCCATCGCGGATAACTCCTGGGTCTGGAAACAGGGTGGATCGTGATATGGGCGAGCCCCCGTCGGAACGGCCGGCGGGGGCGTCGGGTCAGGCCGCTACCGGCGGCGGTAGGCTGGCCACCAGACGGATCGACGCGGTCAGCTCCTCCAGCTGGAAATGCGGGCGCAGGAACACCGTGGCGCGGTAGACGCCCGGCTTGCCGGCGACTTCCGAGACGTCCACGCGTGCTTCACGTAGGGGGTACTGGGCCTTGATCTCCTGGGGCGCGTTGTCGTTGATCAGCACGTAGTCCGCGATCCAGTTGTTGAGGTAGGTCTGCACGTTGTCGCGAGTCATGAAGCTGCCCACCTTGTCGCGCATGATCACCTTCAGGTAGTGGGCGAAGCGCGATGCTGCCAGCACATACGGCAGCATGGCCGAGATGCGGGCGTTGGCGTTGGCTTCGTTGGTGTTGTAGAGCCTGGCCTTGTTGGTAGTCTGACCGCCGAAGAACACCGCCATGTCGGTGTTCTTCTTGTGACACAGAGAGATGAAACCGAGGTCGTTGAGTTCCTTCTCGCGGCGATCGGTGATCGCTACTTCGGTCGGGCACTTCAGCGACAGGTCGCCGGACAGGGTGCGGAAGGTGTGTGCCGGCAGGCCCTCCACCGCTCCACCGCCTTCGGCGCCGCGGATAGCCGCGCACCAGCCATACTTGGCGAAGGCGTTGGTGATGCGCTGTGCCAGCAACCAGGCGGCATTACCCCAGAGGTACTTGGAGTGGTCGGTGCCGTTGACGTCCTCGACGTAGTCCATGCCCTCCACCGGATTGGTGTCCGGACCATAGGGCAGGCGCAGGAGGAAATTCGGCAGCACGAGTGAGACATAGCGCGAATCCTCGCTCTCGCGGAAGCTACGCCACTTGATCAGCTCCAGGCTCTCGAAGATCTTGCTGAGGTCGCGAGGCACGGCCAGCTCGGTGAAGCTGTTCATGTCGAACAATTTGGGGTTGGCGGCGGCGATGAATGGCGCGTGGGCAGCGGCCGCGACGTTGGAGAGTTTTTCCAGCAGGGCGACGTCTTGCGGATGGCGGCCGAATGCATAGTCGCCCACTAGCAGGCTGAATGGGTGTCCACCAAAGGTGCCGTATTCCTCTTCATAGATCTTCTTGAACAGCGAGCTCTGGTCGAACTCGACGGCTTTCTCCAGATCGTTCTGCAATTCCTTCTGAGTGACGTTGAGCAGGCGCAGCTTCAGGCGGCTGCTGGTCTCCGTCTGGTCCACCAGCATGTGCAAGCCTCGCCAGGAGGCCTCCAGCTTCTGCATGTCAGGATGGTGCAGAACCTCGTTGAGTTGGTCGCTGATCAGCTTGTCGATTTGGCTGATGCGGTCGTTGATCATGGCCACGGTGTCCTTGTCGATGGCCATGCCTTCGTCAAGCACCTGAGTGGCGAATTCCGCGAGCATGTCGCGGGCGTAGTCCTGCTGGCTTTCGTCGTGGGCCATTCGGCCCTCGGCAATGATTCGGTCGAGCAGCGTCAGGGTCTGGGTCGTGCTCTCGCTGGAAGCACCGGCTTTGGTGGCCATTGCGTCATCTCCGGATGTTCAAGGGGCGCTCAGGCCTGGGGTTCGGTCGGTGCTTCACCGTCGTCGGAAGCAGGGGTATCGACTGGTGCTTCGACGTCGGCGTTGACTGCGGCTTGGGCTGGAGATTCGCTCTCTGGGCGTGAGGACTTGATCTCCTGCAGGCCTTCGGTATTGCTCACTACGTCCTGCAACAGTTTGTCGAGGTCATCGTTGCCGTCGAGTTTGGTCAGCAAGTCACGCAAGCGCTGGCGCGCCTCATACAAACGGCGCAGTGGTGTGATTTGATTGACGATGTTGACTGGGTCGAAGTCGTCGAAGTGGCGGAAGCGCAGTTCAACGTTGAGCTTGCTGCCGTCGCCGCTGATGGTGTTTTCCACCTGCAAAGTGCTGCGCGGCTCGATGGAGGCGAGTACTTCGTTGAAATTGTCGCGGTCGATCTCGGTGAAGCGGCGGTCGATCAGCTTGGGTAACGGTGTTTCCGGTTTGCCGGAGAGGTCAGCGAGGATACCGACCACGAGAGGCAGTTCCTTTTTTTCGATCGCGTTACCGATTTCGACGTCGTAGGTGATCTGGACCCGTGGCGGACGGATCCGGTCCAGCTTGTGTTGCGTGCTCTCAGCCATGTTGGTTGGGCTCCGGGGCAGTACCTGGAGCGCAATGCAGCGGAAGGATCCTATGCTCGCACTCCCTTGCTGGACCGCTACTGCAACGGGGTAGCCGAACACCGAGCCCGTCCTTGACGATCCATCCACATCCGTCATGAAGACGAACTTTCATAGACGCTAGATCAGGTCTATAAATTTGCAAATGTGAAATTCAAGGTGAAGTCTTCATGACACAGGGACGTCCGATTTCCTGCTTTCCTGCTCTGCTGCTCCTGATTCTCATGCTGACCGGATGTGGTTTTCGGGGCGAGAGGATCGGACTGGATAGCCTGACGCTCGATGTAGCAGAACGCGCCAATGACGACACGCCTATCGCTGTGGACTTCGTTGCAGTGCACGATCCAGACCTGCTCAAGCTGCTGTCGGAGATTCCTTCCAAACAGTGGTTCACCGAGCGAGATCAGTACCGCCGTGACTATCGGCAACTGTTTTCGGTGTGGAGCCTGGAGCTGGTGCCCGGCCAATTTCGCGACGTTCGCGACTTCCCTTTCTCTGGTGACCAGGCTGCTGGACTTTTGGTATTCGCCGGCTATAACACTCCTGGTGCGCACCGTTTGCGCCTGAGCGAATCAGGTCGTGTGTGGCTTCGCTTCGATAGCAGGGAAATGCGTCTGCTGACGGATCGGGATCGCTAGCCAGTTGCGCACGCTGCGTGCATGCCAAACAGCGGATGTCGAAGGGGAGTGGTATGAAGGTGTTGCCGGATGCAGTCTGCTGGCACGAGGGCATGCAACTGTTGCCTCAGCATTTCCAACTGCAGGGGATACGCGCTGAGGTTATCGCTGCGCTCTGTGCCAGAGCCGGCAATCCTTGGTTCTGGGGGGTGGCCGAATTGGAGGTCGACCCTGCCGCACTGAGTACCGGCCTGGTACGTATCCAGGCCCTTGAGGCAATCCTGCCAGATGGCTTGCCCGTTAGTGTGCAACCTGGCGGCGGCAAGGTTCTGGAGTTGGATGTGGGACCTGCTGTGGCAGCTTCAGCCAATGCCAGCGTGACCGTCTACCTGGCCGTCAACCCTCTTGGCCGCAGCGGCCAGGTACTGCCCCTCAACGGACGATTGCAATCACATCTCGCAGAGGCGGTGCCTGATCTGGCCAGCGGCGAGCATCCAGAGCCGATTCTCGTCTGGCGCCCCAATCTACGTTTGGTGACTGATAGCGACAGGGCTGATTCTATTTGTCTACCTCTGTTGCGGATCTCCAACGAGGGTGGTGGATTCGTCAGGCAACCCTACGTGCCACCTATGGGATTGATCCTGCCCGAGTCTGACTTGGGTCAGATGGTCTCTGCGCTATGTGCAAGAGGGCGAGAAAAATGCCTGTTCCTCGCCGGGCGGTTGCGTCAAGCCGAGCAAGCGGGAAATCGTGATGACGCGCAGGAGCTCAGACGGCAACTGACGGCACTGTGGGCCCGTCTCCCGGAAGTTGAAGTCGCTTTGAACAGTCGAGCGGTTACTCCAGCGAATCTGCATGGCTTACTGGCCGGGCTGGCGGGGGCTTGGAGTGCATTGAATCCATTGAACGGCGTACCTGCGTTTGCACCCCTTGACTTTCTTGAGCTCAAGCGAGGCTTCGACGAAGTAATCGAGTGGCTGCACCGGAATCTGGACAGCATCCGCGTCGGTTACCGTTGCTTGGTGTTCGAGCATTCCGAGCAAGGGTTTTCGATTGATTTGCCAGATACCCAGGCAGGTCGTCAGCGCCTTGTCGTGGGGCTGCGCATGCCGGCGGGCACTGGACAGGAAGCTGCGCAGTCATGGCTGGGGCAGGCAGTGATTGCCTCGCGACAACACGTACCTACGCTCATACAGCAGCGCATGAGCGGTCTGCCTCACCAGCCCATGAACCGTCACGAACGGGCCGCGTACGGTGTGGGTGAGGAAACTCACCTTTTTCTGATTCAGGCTTCCGGTGATTGGTTCGACCCGGAGCAACCGCTTTGCCTGGCGGTTACCTCTCAGAGAGTGAATTCAAGTCCCTGGCAAGTTCTTCTATTTACGACCGATAGCCACTGAAATCAGCCTTCCCAAGCCAAGGATGCATAGATGTCGGAAAGGAGCGTTTCTCTTTACCCCCCAGAGTTCGGAGAGGCACCTCTGAGCCAGGCTTTTCGGGAAGCCTGGATCGAATGGCGAGAGGTTTGGGATGGTGTGGCAGGACTGAGCAATCCTGGCAACGAACAGATCGAACGCATGGCAGAGGCCACGATCCTCGTGGTTCGTCGTCTCTGGCGCAGCGCATTCGCCAGTGTCGGAGCATCCTCCTCGAGCCAGGTCAAGGCTATGGTCTATGCATTCGTCGCCCTGGTAGATGAACGTCTCTTGTTCGATGACTGGCCAGGCCGGACAGCATGGCAGCCACGTCCGCTTGAAACTCGTTTGTATGGTTCGCGCAATGCAGGTGAGCGACTGCCACGCGCTATTCACAAGCTACTCAAGGAGCGTGCTCCGGCCTCTCGTGATCTGGCTAACGTCTACCTCCAGTGCTTGATTCTTGGCTTCTATGGCGGCTTGCGTAGCGACCGTGGTCGGGCGCTGCATGCGCGCTGGCGGCATGCACTTTTCACCTTCGCCTGGCAACGTGAGCCAGTGGTGAATGGCGCGATGAGCAGCCTGGCGCGGCCGAGCCGTGCTGCGCCTTTACGTCTACCCATGAGGCGAGTGCTGCCAGATGGTATGCGCCTGGGGCTGGCTATCTGCGGATTGCTGCTGGTTCTGAGCACGGTCGGACACTGGATGTGGAGTGATATTCAGTCGGAGCTGACTCCCTTGATGCACCTGATCACCATGGACGAAGGTGGGAGCCCGGTTGAATGAGCACCCTCGCGATCGTTCTCAGCGTGGTAGGCATTCTCCTGGTGATTGCAGCCCTGGCTGCTTTGTTCTGGTGGTTGCGTACTCAATCCGGTATGGCGATTCGTAGCTTCTATGCCGCGGTACGCAGGATGGAACAGGAACAGGGGATCGAGTCGCGCTATCAGGTTCCTTGGCTGATGCTGCTCGGCGATCCGCGTGAGGGTAGCCAGCTTTGTAGCGATTGGCAGCTCACGCCTGTTGGACGTCCAGCCTGGTTCGGCCGGTGGTGGGCCGACCAGGATGGCGCCGTACTGGTGGTGCCTCAAGGCGTATTCCTGCCCAGCGATGGCAGTACTGCCTCCACCTTCGTCTGGCGTCGTCTGCTCAGTATGCTGCTGAGGCTGCGTGGCCAGCGTCCTTTGGATGGCGTGATCTGGAACATCCCACTTGGCCAGTTGCAGGACGGAGCCCAGAGTGCAACCGACGTGGTTATTCTGCGTCGTCGTTTCGGTGAGTTGCTTCAGCGTCTTGGCCTGGGGCTTCCGGTGTATGTCCTGATTACGGGCTTCGAGGAAATGCCGGGTTTTCAGGAGCTGGTAGCCGCACTTCCTGAAGAAGGCCGTGAGCGTCTGTTGGGGTGGTCATCATCCTACGGGCTGGATGCCGGCTGGCAGAGCTATTGGCTCGATGATGCGCTGGAATCTGTAGTGCAAAGCATGCAGGCGGCCATCATTGAGGTCGGTGCTTTGAAAGGCGAGTTGGCTGAGGATCTATATCGCCTGCCTGATCTGTTGCTGGCTCTCAAGGGCAACCTGCGTAACTTGCTGGAACCCGTTTTTCAGGGCAGTACCCAAGGCGAGGCCCCCAGATTGCGCGGCCTCTACCTGGGGGCCTCACAGGCACGTGAAGAATCGAATGTTGAGCAGCTCTATCCTGGTGAGCTGCCTTCGATGCAAGGGGCATTCACTCAGTTGCTCTGGCGGCAGCGGCTGCTAGCCGAACAGGGGTTGGCACAGGCTCTTCCGCGCGTGCTGCGCTTACGTCAGCGTTGGCAGAGAACGGTGGGTGGTGTTGCCGCGGTACTGGCTCTCTGCTGGCTGGTGGGCATGCTGTGGGTATGGCAGGCAAGACAGCAGGATGCACGTGAGTTGAGTCGCCTATTGGAGGAGGTGCATGCCGGCCATGCGAGCTTGCGAGCCCCCGAGCGTAGCCAGGAGCAAGCCCGGCTCAATGTTCAGGGGTTCTGGGCGTTGCTGCAGCGAGCCCCCCGCTGGCATTTTTCATCGTTGGTCTACCCCACCTCCTGGGGATCTTCACTGGATACCCAGATGGACCTGCTATTGCGTGGTATGGCTCGCCGCGAGGCGCTGGTGCCGCTGCAGCAACTGCAGGAGTACCAACTCAAGACGTTGCTGGATATCCGCAATGAGCAACGTCGCCCCGATGTCGAAAGTGCCCAGCCGGATCAGTGGCCGAACTACGTGAAGGCTCGCACCTTGGCTGAGGGCGTTGTAAGCCTGGAGCGGCACAATCGTCTGCTCAACGATGCCCTAAGCGGCCAGGAGGGCTTTATCGAGTCACTGACTCAACTGAGCAACGATGCACTGGGGCTTAGCCTCGACCCCTCTAGCTTGGCCCGGAGATCCTTTTACGACCAGACCTTGCGCAACCTTGCTGCACCTGGACTGCGCCCTGTGGATCTGGAACCGAATCGCAGGCAACTCTCTGGACAGTTCCAAACGCTGATGAAGTTTTGGCTGGCGCAGTACTTCCTGGCAGGAAACTTCGTCACGCCTGCCGGTTATCTCAAAAGGAACCTGAACGATCTGGAATATGGCAGGGATACCTCGCTGAACAAGCTTGAGGAAATCAACGGCCTTATCGGGCATCTCGAGGATCTGATCATTCTTACTAACTCCGCATGGAGTCATGGTAGCGGTGAGGAGTTGGTGCCGGGTTACCGCGACCTGATGAACGATGTGAAGCAGAGCCGACTTCTGGGACCAAGCGTTGAAGCCTCCGTTACGCTCGAGGCTGAGCAACTGCGCAAAGGTTTCCACAGTCAATGGATCGAGGGGGGCGCTAGCCGCGACAACCTGCTACAGCGGCAGGCTGGCGGAACGCTGGTTTTGCAGGAGCACATCAGCAAGCTGTCGAGGAGTATCGATGATCTGCTCAAGCGAGATTTTGCGGTAAGCGCAATGCGCCGCACTGACAGCGCCGCTGATACGCGTGCGGTGATCAACTTGACCGAACAGCAAATGGCTCAGGCACTTGTTTACCAGCAAAGCTACCAGAGCTTCGTGGCTCAGGAGTTGGCACAGATCTCGCCGGTTTATCGTCCCGGTATGCTCAAGGCTGCTGAACAAGCCGCCGCTCTCGCCATGTGGTCAGAGCTGACCTCATCTGGTGGACGATATGTCTACGGTTCTTCAGAGAGCCGGTTCAATGTCTCTGTCGAAAAGGCCATGGAGGTCATCCAAGCCCTGGCGGCTCTCGGACGTGCCGATTTGGCGAATACTCTTCAATCCCAATTGACCTTGCGTGCCATGGCGGATGTAGATGCCGTGCTCGCTGACATCGACAGCTTGCCACTGTTCACCGAACGCTACCCGGTGTCCGATTGGGACGGTAAGCCCAATCTGGGACTCAAGTTGTTCCGGGCCACCGACGTGCAGGATCTGAAGGCATCACTATCTCGACAGTTCGCGGAGATCAGTACCAGCATCGACAGGGTCAGGCCCGAACTTACGTGGCTGAGAACACAGACAGATTTGCCCCTGTCCCTGCAAGACAAGGTGTCGAGGCTTGGCTCGATAATGGATGAAATGCAGAAGTACAAAACGCAGAACCCCACTAGCGCTCCTGCTTTATTCGAGCAACTGGTGACCAGGGACCTGGTGGATGTGGACGTCGACAACTGCCTGCAGGTGCTATCAACAGCCAGTCTGCCACAGGGAGATGGCGATCTGGCCCGATATACCCGTGGTATTACTGATCAAGTGCACAAGCGCTGCAGTCAGTTGCAGATACAGGGCGCAGCACAGGCCTGGAGCGCACTGGCGGATTATTTCAACCAGTATTTGGCTGGACGTTTTCCGTTCTCATATAGCCTGGAAAATGGCGATGCTGACCCTGCTCGCGTCAAACACCTGCTGGAGTTGATCGATACTCATCTGGAGGTCGCTGAGAAGGGGCTTGTGTTAGCGCCTCCAGGTAACCGTCTGGCGGCTGAAGATTTCCTCTCTCGGATGAAACAGGCCAGAAGTTGGCTTGGCCCAATGTTCATACGCGACAAGTCCGGGACAATTGGCGTGGAGCTTGAAGTGCGTTGGCGAACGGACCGCGAAGACGAGCGGGGCGCCGATCAGGTAATCGCTTGGACCTTGAATGGAGCGGGGCACCAGATCAGTCATCCTGGCGAGTCTGGCCAGCGCCTGCACTGGAACGTTGGTGATCCGCTGCAGCTCGTGTTGCGCTGGGCGCGCGACAGCAGCCAACGGCCGGTGATAGATCCGTTGCAACCAAGCATGGCCGTAAATGGCCTTGAAGCGGGTTGGGAGTATCGTGGCCCCTGGGCTTTGCTGCGCATGATGCGCTCGCACGTGGTGCCCCAACGTCTGCCGAACATGGACTACACGGACTTTCCTCTCACCTTGCAGGTCCCGATTCGGGGAGCGCTGGATGCCAGCCCGCAGGCTCAAATGTTCATTCGCCTGTCACTGCTCGGTCAGGGCAGCAAGCTACCCCTGTCAATCCAGCCTCTACCTGTCGTCGCACCCAGTTCGCCATTCTCCAGCTTCCAGCTCCAGGCTTCGCGAAGTGAGGTGGTGGAACCATGACATCAGCGTCTATCGAAGAGTATCTGGAACCCATTCCCGGTGATGCCGTTTGCGGCCCCAGTCTGCGTTACGAGGGCGCTTGGGATCGCCTGCGAGAACTACGGCGTGAGGATGATGCGAGCCTGCCAACTGGTGTCTGGCAAAGCGACCTCAAGCGCGGAGACTGGGCCGCATTGGAGGAGTTGGCAGGTGATCTACTGCGAGGGCGCAGCAAGGATCTGATGATTGCCGTTTGGCTGGGCGAAGCCTGGATACATCGCCATGGACTCGCCGGTGTAAACGCGGCACTGGCTTTGCTGACTGGGTTATGCGAACGCTATCCGGATACTCTGCATCCGCAGCCAGAGGAGGGTGACCGCAGCTGGCGTGTCTTTCCCCTGGAGTGGATGGTTCGCCAATACAGCGCCACCTTGCTGATCCAGACGCCACTCTTTGGCATCGATGCGCAAGAGTTCGCGCACGTGAACCTTCACGACTGGCTGCAGTTGCAGCAGCGTCAGGTTCAAATGAGTGACAGCAAACAGGACAAGATCGCGGCAGAAACGGCCCGACTGGAATATCGCAAGCTACATGAAAGGCTCAGGCAGACGCCGAAGAGTCATTTCATCAATGCTGATCTTGACCTGCAGGCCGCTCTCGCAGCTCTTGAACGGCTGGAAAACTGGAGCGACGGCTGGCTGGCTGAGTTGGCCCCCAGCTTTGGTGCCCTGCGTCAGACACTGACCAGCCTACGTGCTCAGATCGAGGAGTTCGTTCCGATGTCAGAACACATCCCTTCAAGCGAGCCAGAAATCGTTGCCGTAACGGACGGACCGACTGCCGAGCCCTCTACACCTTCGCTGCCTATGGCTGGTATGCCCAGCAGTCGTGAGCAGGCTTATCGCCAGCTTGCGCAGATCGCCGACTACCTCGCCAGAACCGAGCCACATAGCCCGGTGCCCTATGTCATTCGTCGTGCCGTGGAGTGGGGTAACCAGCCGCTTGGCGAGTTGCTGGACGAGTTGATCAGCGCCGATGCCGAATCCAGGCGGCTATGGAGGCTGCTCGGGGTGCTTAAGTAAGGCAGTATCAGACCGGTATGTTCGCCGAAGCACTGGTGGAGGATTTTACCCGTCAGCACGGGCGTATCTAAGTAATGGCTAGCAGCCCAGATTCAGAGATCCCGGATCACATGCTTATCGGAAAAATATGATTTCCGTTCGCTTACTCCAATCCTCTATCGGTTCAACTCTGAGTAGAAACCGAAAGCACTCAATCCGGCGACCAAACGTTCCGCAATTCGATAGAGCCCCCTTAAAATCCGCAGGCTGCAGCGAATCTCAGCTGTGCCTTTTGCGGAACATAATTGACGCTAAGTAGCTGTTTCTATGAGCATTATTCTGAGACTTAAAATCTCTCGCCAGCAATGGCGTGCCGGTTCGAGTCCGGCTTCGGGCACCATTTAAAATCAAGCACTTACAGATGTAGGCGCTCTTTCCGCAATTCCCGTCTTTTCCGCAATTACCTTGCTGGCGAAACTTATTTCCTCGCCGCTCCCTGATGTAATGACTCCGTCATGACAACCATGCCGTGGCCAAGCTGCTCTCTAGCCTTCAGAATGTCTCCACTCGATTCAGTTGTGACGGTGCCTGCTATGGCCCGTAGGTCATGTAGTTTGAGTTCTTTACATCATGATCTTAATAGTGGGCCGAATCTCCTTGGGCAGGTGGTTTCTATGAAATTCGGTTCTTCGGCACAATGCCAACTTGCATTCCAAATGGATTGAACACGCTATTGAGGGTCTGCACGGTTGGATTTGACTCATCATGTTCCAGCTGGCGAAGGGCGCGCAGGGAGAGCTTGCACATCTGTGCGAAGCGAGCCTGCTGCAATCCGGTGATTTCCTTCCGTAACTTGCGCACAGCCTGGCCGATGCTCAACTCGCCCGACGCCAGCTGGGTCTGTATTTCGCTCAGAATACGGTTGCGTTCGATGATGTCCATTCAGACGAGCTCCCATCGGCCGAGTCGTTGCCGGAGGTTTCGCAGCGCAATACGCGGGTGATTCATCGTGGCGCTTGGCAACCCCTGATCGCTCAGTAGATCGGGAAGGGCCAGGAGGTTTTGTGCTGCGCCTCTGAGCCTTTCATAAAGAACTTCTGCGTTGGTCCATTGCGCCAGTGAGGCACAGGCTTGGCGCCAGTTGACCTCGCCGGCAACCTCTATAGGTTGAGGCCATTTTGTAGTGCGAGTGATACCTTCATCATCCATCACCATTGGGGCAAGGTCGTAGATAGGGGCTAGTTTCAGGCCTGTGCTGTTGCGCAAGACTGAAGTATTGCGGCCATGGTTGTCCGAATTGCCAAGGATCTGGTTGAGCAAGTCTCGCTGTAGATATTCAAGGATCATGTCGTCAACTTGTGCTCCTTGCCCCGTTTGCTGCCACAGCCTTACCAAGTGGCTCAGGGCGTCGGTATGCAGTAGGTAGCTGCCTGGCACGGTTACTCCGGCGAGTGAGTACAGCGACTCCATGGCGCTGCGCTCTAAGCCTGCGGCGCTAAGATGACGATCGAAACGATGCATCCACAGGCTAGGCTTGCGGCCTTCCTCTAACGCCAAACCTTCTGCTGGTACGGTATCCAGTCCAAGCCGCTGAACGGCTCTGTAGTAGCAGAATTCGCTCCGCAGTATGTCTTGGTCGGTCTGCCTGGCCTGGTTCCGCGCGAACTTTACGAACCAGTGGCGGGTTGCAGAGTCATCCGGCAGAACCGCATCTGGGTGCAGGACGCCTTCTCGATCTTCAGTCAGCAACAATTTGGGCGCCTCGCCACCTGCACCTGTGGCGCCGCCGATAGCCGCACCCTGCTCGTAGGCGTATTCCAGAAAGCGGGCATCGCGATTGATGACATCCTCGCGAGAGAAGCCTAGCAGCGGGTTTCCCTGAAGCGCTGTTGCCGCCTCCTTGATGCGCAGGTTTCCCACCGGCGCGGGCGCGCAGCGACTTAGCAAAAAAAGATCCAGTCCAAGATGCTCGGGTTTTTGCTCACCCAGGCGTTGGAGGAGGAAGCGTCTTGCTGCTCCAGCGGGCAGTATGTCGTGAAGGAAGGCGGGTGCCCCGCTTGCTCGATGAGATTCCCAGTCCAGCGGCACCGTGACGCTAACTGCATGCTCAAGGCGGCTGCCGATGTGATCCAGCGTCTCAAGCAGATATGTTTGCTCATAGCCAAAAGAACAGGCTCCAGCTAGACCAGCTTCGGGCTGCTCAAAGCTGAGGTGCATGGCGTCGTGCCAGGCATGACCGCTGTACAGTTGCAGGGTGAGCGAGTGCATATAGACTCCGGCACTATAATGCCGTTAAGACTAGTTTGTCTGACTGATAAAGGCAATAAAATGCCTTTAACTGCCTTGGGGCCAGACCTTAAAGGCACTTTAGTGCCTATTCCTTGGGTCGGCTTGCGACTGCCAAGCCTGTCCGGAATCTTTGTCTTGCGACAAGGCGCCCAATTTCAGGAGGTGGGCTCAAGGTTGTATCTCCTGAACGCCCGATCCCTCGCCATGAGGGCTTCCAGCATGTGCAGGATGAGTGTCAGGGCGTCGATCTCTTCGCTGTCGCATAGCGCTCGAGGTCGGCCTTCAGGCCGGCCGGGCAGGTGAAGGCCAGCTTCAGGCTCTCTGGTTGTTCTTGATCCAGACCGTGGGCAAATGGTGGCGGCGTGGCACATGCATGATCGAATTCGTGCGGCGACCATTGGCCGCTCAATGTATCTGCATGTACTTCCGGGCCCTCAAGGCTTTACGGCCTTGAGGGCTTCTTTTTGCCACCAGCCAAGCGCACGGGCGCAGTCTGCGCGGGTGCCTGTGCTGCTGTCATTGGCAATATCCATGGTCACTATCGAGAGCACTGATTTCTGTCTGGCGAAGCATCGGCCTAATGTTGAGCCCAACAGAGATTGAGTTGCCTTGGAGGTCATGATGTCCCGTATCGATGTGGTTTCCCTGGTGGGTAGTGCCGTACCGGCTGAGCTCAGGTCCGACGGTCATATGGCGTGCTGGCTGGTGATGGTAGACGGCCAGCCAAAAGCCGGTCCCTTCGCTTCCCGTGAGGCTGCGCTGGCTTGCCAGGCGGTCTGGCTGCTCAGCAGCGCCATTCGTCGTGAGGGCGACTCGCTGCTGGCCTGATTCACTGTTTTACCCCGCGCTCGCTCCAGCGCTCCCCTTGGCCCGCCTCTGGCGGGCTTTTTCTTGCTCGCTGGTTACAATGGCGATCATTTTCTTGAGGGGTGCAGTGTGGCCAGGTGGGACATCTTCTGCAGCGTGGTGGACAACTACGGTGATATCGGCGTGACCTGGCGACTGGCCCGGCAATTGGCGGCCGAGCAGGGGCGTGCGGTGCGTCTGTGGGTCGACGAACTGGGCGCCTTCGTACGCTTGTGCCCGGAAGCCAGTGTCGATGCCGAATGCCAACGCTGGAGCGGTGTCGAGGTACGCCGGTGGGCGGAGCCGTTCCCCCTGGTGGAACCCGCCGAGGTGGTGATCGAGGCCTTCGCCTGTCAGTTGCCGTCTGCCTATATCGAGGCGATGGCAGCCAGCGGTACGCGCCGTTTGTGGCTGAACCTGGAATACCTCAGTGCCGAGGATTGGGTCGCAGGTTGTCATGGCCTGCCATCGCCGCAGCCTGGAGGCTTGCAGAAATTCTTCTTCTTTCCTGGCTTCGTGGGGGGCACGGGCGGTTTGCTGCGCGAGGCCGATCTGCTGGCGCGGCGGCGCGCCTTTCAGGCTGACGCGCAGGCGCAGCAGGCTTTTCTGCAGTCACTCGGCGTGGCACGTGAAGCGGGGGCACGGTTGATATCGCTGTTCGCCTACGAGAACGCAGCTCTGGCGGGATGGCTGGATGCACTGGCTGCCGATCCGCAGCCGACGCAACTGCTGGTGCCGCAGGGCAAGATTGTCGCTGACCTGCAGGTCTGGCTTGGCGGGGCGCACCTGGCGCCGGGTGATCACCGCCGGCGCGGTAATCTGCTGATCCATGTGCTGCCCTTCGTTGCCCAGGATGACTACGACCGCCTGCTGTGGTGCTGCGACTTCAATGCGGTGCGCGGTGAGGATTCCTTCGTTCGCGCGCAATGGGCGGAGCGGCCGCTGCTCTGGCATATCTACCCGCAGGAGGAGCGGGCGCACTGGGACAAGCTCGAGGCGTTTCTGGCGATTTATAACGCCGATCTGATGCCTGAAGCCGCTGCCGTTCAGGCTGAATGCTGGCGGGCATGGAATAGCGGTGAAGAGATGGAAACGGCCTGGGCTGCGCTTCTCAAGGCTTGGCCATTACTGCAGCGACATGCCGAGCAATGGTGCGATCAGCAGGCTGCCAGGGCAGATCTTGCCACGACGCTGGAACAGTTTTACCTAAATTGGCTATCATACGCGGCCTAGATTTCTGTACCTCCCGCATATTTCGGATATCCGCATGAAAACTGCACAAGAAATGAGAGTCAACAGCGTGGCCCTGATCGATGGCCAGCCGTGGCTGATCCAGAAGGCCGAGTTCACCAAGTCCGGTCGTAACAGCGCCATCGTCAAGATGAAGCTGAAGAACCTGCTCAACGGTTCCAAGACCGAGACCGTCTACAAGGCCGACGACAAGATGGAGCCGGTGATTCTCGAGCGCAAGGAAGTGAACCTGTCCTACATCAGCGGTGAGGACTACGTGTTCATGGACCCGGAGTACAACTCCTATGAGCTGCGTTCCGAAGATCTGGAAAGCGTTCTGCCGTTCATCGAAGAAGGCATGAGCGATGTCTGCGAAGCCGTGTTCTTCGAAGGCAAGGTGATCTCCGTCGACCTGCCGACCACCATCGTGCGTCAGGTTGTCTACACCGAGAACGCTGCTCGTGGCGACACCTCCGGCAAGGTGATGAAGCCTGCCAAGCTGCGCAACGGTACCGAGATCAAGGTTGCCGAGTTCGTCGACATCGACGACTGGATCGAGATCGATACCCGTGACGGTTCCTACAAGGGCCGCACCCAGGCGCCAGCCTGAGCTTGAGCTGCATGAAAAACCCGGCCTAGGCGCCGGGTTTTTTTATGGCCGTCACGCGGCGGTTTTCGTGCTGCGCGTGGCGCACCCACGGGTCATGATCTTACTGCTGCGCGATGGCCAGGCTTGTCTGCAGTGCCTGGTCCCAGGGCGGCGGAAAGCCGAAGCGCTGCTTCAGGAAGCTCAGCAGCAACCGCGTGCGCGGGCTGGCTTCGCGCTCCAGGCGCAGGGCGTAGATGCTCACCGGCTCGATGGCCGGAAGGCCCTGTTCGCAGAACAGAGGGATCAGCTCGCCGCGCTGCAGGTGCTCGCTGCTCATCCAGGTGGGCAGGTGGGCGATGCCAAGACCAGCGAGGGCGCTGAACAGCAGGGTTTCGGCGTTGTTGCTGGTCTGCCGCAGGCGCTTGGGCTTGCACAGCTGCAGCTTGCCATCGACTTCGAAGCGCCAGGCGTAGGGTGGCGCCAGGCTGTCCCAGTCGAGGCCGTCGTGTTGTTCCAGCTCCAGCGGGCTGCGTGGGATACCGCGTCGGCGCAGGTAGTCCGGGCTGGCACAGACGATGCGGGTCATGGAGGCCAGGGGCGTGGCCACCAGGCGACTATCCGGCAGCGGGCCGATACGCACGACGATATCCACCTCGCCGAGGTGCTCGCCCTGCAGGTCGATGAAGCTGTCGATCAGGCGCAGTTGCACGTCCAGGCCAGGATTGGCGCGCAGGAACTCGGCAATCGCCGGGGCCAGGTGGCGCCTGCCGAAAGGCGAGGGGGCGTCGATACGGATCAGGCCTTCGGGTGCGCTGCTCAGTGACACCGCTTCGGCACGCGCCAGGTGCAGCTCGGCGAGGATGCGCCTGGCGCGCTCGGCGAATGCCAGGCCGGCCGGAGTAACGCGCACCGCGTGGGTCGTGCGGTTGAACAGGCTGCTGCCCATGGCGCGCTCCAGGGCGTCGATGCGCCGCGCCACTGCCGAAGGCGTGAGTGGATGGCGTCTGGCCGCTGCGGAGAAGCTGCCGGTGTCCAGTACGTCGAGAAAGAGTTCCAGTTGGTCGGTCAGTGCATCGGGATTCATGGCAGCCTGCTTGTGCGGGGTAAGCAAAGCCATTGTGCGTTGCTATGCGTTTCCGCGCTAGCCGCGACTGATTAACATGCGCCCACTGTCTGGAGGTGTCATGAATCTGTTCGACCTGTTGCTGAATCTGTTGCTGGGCCTGGGCCTGGGAACATTGGGCGGCTTGTTCGGCATCGGCGGTGGGCTGATTGCCATTCCGGTGCTGGGCATTGTCTTCGGGCTGGATCAGCAGCTCGCTCAGGGGACTGCACTGGTCATGGTGGTGCCGAATGTGATGCTGGCCATCTGGCGCTACCATCAACGCAATCGCATCGATCTGCGCTATGCCCTGCTACTTGGCGTTACCAGCTTCTTCTGCGCCTGGCTGGCCTCGCTGTATGCGGTGGAGGTGGATTCGCGCACCATGCGCTGGGCCTTCGTCGGTTTTCTGCTGGCCCTGGCGGCCTACAACCTGCTGCGCATGCTGATGGCTCAGACGCCAGCCAGCGGCGAGCTGCGTCATCACTGGGGCTGGTTTGGCGTGCTGGGCGGGGTGTCCGGTGCGATGGGCGGGCTGTTTGGCGTGGGCGGCGCGGTGGTGGCGACGCCGGTGCTGACCAGCGTGTTCGGCACCACCCAGGTGGTGGCGCAGGGATTGTCGTTGTCGCTGGCACTGCCCAGCACCGGGGTGACGCTGTTCACTTACGCGCTGCATGATCACGTCAACTGGTGGATGGGCGTGCCGTTGGCCGTGGGTGGCCTGCTCAGCATCAGCTGGGGCGTGCGCCTGGCGCATTCGCTGCCGGAGCCTCTGCTGCGCAGCCTGTTCTGCGGCTTTCTGCTGCTCTGTGCGCTGATGTTGGCGCTGGAGTCCGGCGGTCTATAGGCGAAAACCTTCGACGATATGCTCGGCCAGGCACTCGGTAACCGGTGACTGGCTGCTTTCGTTGCGCAGCAGCACGATGCTGGTCAGCGGCAGCAGGGGCAGGCCTTCTGCTTCACCGAGGATGCGCAGGTCGGGAGTGATCAGGCTTTGCAGCTGCGCGGTGACCGCGAGGCCCGCGCGCACCACCGCGAAGATCGCTGACAGGCTGGGGCTGGTGTAGGCGATGCGGTAGGGGCGACTCATCGCATCCAGCGCGTTGCAGGCCCATTCGCGGCAGAAGCAGTCGGCGTTGAACATGGCCAGCGGCATCGGATTCTGCTCGTGCGGGCAGAAGCCCTGAGCCACGGCCCAGGCGAAGCGCTCCTGGCGCAGCAGTTGGCCGATCTCCTTGCCGGGCTGGCGGGTGACGATGGTCAGGTCCAGATCCTGGCGCAGCAGCAACTGCCCGGAGGGTTCGCAATGCACCTCCACCTGCACCAGCGGGTAGGCCTGGGCGAAGCGCGAGAGAATCTCCGGCAGAAAGCGCATCACGTAGTCGTCTGGTGTGCCGATGCGCACGGCGCCGACCATGTGCGGTTCACGCAGGGTGTTGAGCACCTCGCCATGCAGCTTGAGAATGCGCCGCGCGTAGCCCAGCAGCACCTGGCCCTCGGGGGTCAGCCGCACGTGGCGGCCGTCGCGCTCGAACAGCGGGCGCTGTATCACGTCTTCCTCCAGCCGCTTCATCTGCATGCTCACGGCCGACTGTGTGCGGTTGACCGTTTCTGCGGCGCGGGTGAAACCACCGGTGTCGGCGATGGCAACGAAGCTGCGCAGCAATTCGGTATCAATACTGGGGTGGAAGGCCATTCATCAATCCTCGAGATGGATTCCATAAGAAACATTCGTTGGATTGATCTTAAGCGCGACCCGACACTGACGCCAACCCCACAAGGAGGGCGAAAAGATGAAAGGTCAGAAAGGTTACGCGTTGGCTCAGGCCATCCACTTCGAACGTCTGCCATCACTGGTCGGTATGTGGCGTATGCTGCGGCGCTGGCGTCAACTGGCTCGCGAGCGCGCACAGCTGGCGCGTCTGGATGGTGCCGCACTGAAGGATCTGGGACTGTCTCGGGCCGATGCGTTGCAGGAGGCCGAACGGCCGTTCTGGGATGACCCGTTGAAAAAGTGAGTGGTACATGACAGGAGTTGCCGAATGACCGTGGTACGCAAGGGCGCCGATTTTTTCCTGTTCCAACTGATGCTGCTGCTGTGTGCCATCTGGGGCAGCCAGCAGGTGGCGATCAAGCTGGCTGCGGACGATATCGCGCCCATGCTGCAAGTCGCGTTGCGCTCGGGCGTTGCCGCGCTGCTGGTCGGCCTGCTGTTGCTGTGGCAGCGCGGTTGGCGCGAGTGGGTCAGTTCCACCTGGCTGGCCGGGGCCCTGGCCGGCGTATTGTTCGCGCTGGAGTTCTTTTTCATCGCGCTGGGCCTGCGCTACACCACGGCCTCGCACATGGCGGTATTTCTGTATACGGCCCCGATTTTTTCGGCGCTTGGCCTGCATCTGCTGTTACCCAGCGAGCGCTTGCGTCGCCTGCAGTGGTTGGGCATCGCGCTGTGTTTCGGCGGTGTGGTGATGGCCTTCGGTGTGGGCGGTAGCTGGGCCGAGATCGATCGCGGCATGCTGCTCGGCGATGCGCTGGGGCTGTGCGCCGGCATGGCCTGGGGCGCGACCACGGTCGTCGTGCGAGGCTCGCGATTGTCCGAAGCGCCGGCCGGGCTGACCTTGTTCTATCAACTGGCGGTGGCGTTCGTGCTGCTGCTCGCCTATGCGTTGGCGGTAGTCGACCTGTCCCAACTGCGCTGGACCCCGATTGCCATCGCCAGCATCCTGCTGCAGGGCGCGGTGGTGTCGTTCTTCACCTACCTGACTTGGTTCTGGCTGCTGCGCCGCTACCTGGCCTCGAACATGGCGGTGTTTTCCTTCATGACGCCGCTGTTTGGCGTCACCTTCGGCGTGCTGGTGCTGGACGAGCCGTTGACCCTGAACTTCATCATTGGCGCAGCGCTGGTGCTGTCGGGCATTACCCTGGTCAGCAGCGAGGCCTGGTTGCGTCGCCGTCTGGCCGGCTGGCGAGGCTTGCCGCAGCAACCCTGACGCAAGGAGGCTGGAAATTGTCTGCTTATCACCTGGCTCAACTGAACATCGCCTGGATGAAGGCACCGCTGGAAGCGCCGGAGATGGCTGACTTCGTCGCCAATCTGGAGCGTATCAATGCGCTGGCGGAAGGTTCGCAGGGCTATGTCTGGCGTCTGCAGGACGAGGCGGGCGATGCCACGGCGATTCGTCCGTTCGGTGACGAGGTGCTGGTGAACATGTCGGTCTGGCAGGACGTGCAGTCGCTCAGCGACTACGTCTATAAATCGGCGCATACCGAGATGCTCAAGCGCCGCCGCGAATGGTTCGCGCGCGTCGAGCAGGCACACCAGGTGCTGTGGTGGGTACCGGCCGGGCATCGACCGAGCGTGGTCGAGGCCGCCGAACGCCTGGCTCACCTGCGCGAGCATGGCGCGACGGCGCAGGCCTTTACCTTCCGCCACGCGTTCGCGGCGCCAGCCTGATAGGCTAAGTCGCCATGACGCTCTCACTTTCTCTCGCCGAAGCTCGCCGCCTGGCCCTGGCTGCCCAGGGCTTCGGGCGTACGCCACGTGGCGCCATCGCCCACAGGCAGCTGCAGGCGCAGATCGAGCGCCTTGGCGTGGTGCAGATCGATTCGGTCAACGCCCTGGTGCGCTCGCACTACCTGCCGGCTTTTTCCCGCCTCGGCCATTACCAGGCCGAGCATCTCGACGAGCTGGCCTGGGGCCGGGCGCGGCACAGGCGCCTGTTCGAATACTGGGGGCACGAAGCCTCGCTGTTGCCGCTCGAGCTGTATCCGTTGCTGCGCTGGCGAATGCACCGAGCTGCGCATGGGCAGGGCATCTACAGCCAGCTGGCGAAGTTCGGTGTCGAGCGTCGCGACGTTTTGGATAGCGTACTGCAGGCCGTGCGCGAGCGCGGTGCGCTGGGCGCCGGCAGTCTTTCCAAGCGAACCGAGAAGGCTGGCCCCTGGTGGGACTGGAGCGCGGAAAAGACGGCGCTGGAGTGGCTGTTCGCCGCAGGCGAGGTCACTGTGGCCGGACGACGTGGCTTCGAACGTCTGTACGACCTGCCGGAGCGGGTCATTCCTGCTGATGTACTGAATCACCCGGATCTGCATGAGGCCGAAGCGCAGCGCCGCCTGTTGCTGCGTTCGGCCGATGCCCTGGGCGTGGCGACCGAGCGCGATTTGCGCGACTACTACAGGTTGGACGTCAGTGACAGCAAACGGCGTATCGCCGAATTGGTGGAGGCGGGCGAGCTGATGCCCGTCACGGTACAGGGCTGGCGGCAGGCGGCCTACTGCCGGGGCGAGCCGCGCATACCCCGACGTATTCGTCACAGCGCGCTGTTGTCGCCATTCGATTCACTGATCTGGGAGCGCGAGCGCACCGAGCGGCTGTTCGGCTTTCGCTATCGCCTGGAGATCTACACCCCGCAGGCCAAGCGCGTGTATGGCTACTACGTGCTGCCGTTTCTGCATCACGAGCGCTTGCTGGCACGGGTGGACCTGCGCAGCGAGCGCGCGACCGGGCGCCTGGCGGTGCATGCCATGCATCTGGAGGAAGCAGTGTTGAGCGAGGAGGCGCGCCTGGCGCTGGGCGATTCGCTGCGCGCGCTGGCGCACTGGCTGGGCCTGGATGAGCTGTGGCTGGCGCCGAGCGTCAGCCTGCGTGGGCTACTCGGTTAACCGCCGTTTTCCAGCAGCAACTTCAGTTCCTCGACGCGCTGGATATTCATCTGCATCGGGCAGGTGTAGTACATCGGCGAGCCGACATGCTTGCCCTGCAGGTCGCACTGGCCGTTGCGGTAGACCAGCCAGGCCTTTTGCGCGGTTTCCAGCTGTTCGGCGTCCTGCGGCGCGCCTTCCTGCAGCTTCAGGAACAACTGCTGGTAAACGCGGTTCATCTCCTTCTTCACCGTTTCCGATACGCCTTCGGCGCAGCCGGCGACGCTGGTGTTGTTGATCATCGCGCTGGCATCCAGACAGGCCTGGTACTGCTGGTCGTAATCGGCCCAGGCAGCGAGTGGCAGCAGCCCAATGAGCGGCAGCAGGGCGTTGCGCAGTATCGACATGACAATCCCCCAACGAAACAGGGGCTGCGCTGCAGCCCCTGAACCTGATGCTTACTTGGTAGCCAGGCGGGTGCGCATGTTGGCGGCGCGGTCGCTGGAGCCCGGGTGCGAGGAGAACATGCTGCTTTCGCCGCCGCCCAGTTTGGCCAGCTTCTCGAACGCGGTGACCAGGCCATCGCGCGGGATGTTGCGCTGGGTCAGCAGGTCGAAGGAGAAGTTGTCGGCGGCGTTTTCCTGGCTTTGCGAGAACTGGGCATTGACCAGTTGCTCACCCAGAGCGCCGAGCTGCGAGGTGGACAGTGCCGCGAGGGTGCCGTTGCCCGAAGCAGCTGCGGCATTGCGCGCGGCGGTGGTGGCGTAAGCGGTCTGCATGGCCTTCTTGCTGTGGCCGAGGGCTACGTGGCCGATCTCGTGGCCGAGTACGCCTTCCACTTCGTTGTCGCTCATCAGGTCCATCAGGCCGCTGTAGACGCGCACGCAGCCGTTGGCCATGGCCCAGGCGTTGACCTCATCGGCCTGATACACCTTGTAGGTGATCGGCGTGCCGTTGATCTGATGGCCGAGGTTGTTGGCGATCTTGTCCAGACGCTTGCTGTACGGACTGTTCGGGCCGGCGATATTGGCTTCGGCATCCATTTCGGCGCAGGCCTGGTCGGACATGCTGCGTACTTCGGCGTCGCTGAGGGTCGCGGCCTGCACGGCCATCAGGCCCGATTGCAGCATGGCGTCGGGAGACATGTTCTGGCAGCCGGTCAGCAATACAGCGCTGGACAGGGCGAAAGCGGAGAGGGTGGTGCGCAGTTGCATGGTTCATCGTCCTTGTTGGAGGTGTTGGCCGCGAGTCCTTTCCGGCTGGTGCAGCTTGGGCACCTGGCCGGTGCTCGCGTTGGGTGCGGCATTATGCCGGATAACGCACAAAAAGAGTGCGAGCCGGTTCGCGCCCTGGCCAATGGCCAGGGCTCACGTTCTCAGCGGCGTACCTGTTTCAGCGTTTCGGCGATCATGAAGGCCAGTTCCAGGGACTGGTCGGCATTCATGCGTGGGTCGCAGTGGGTGTGGTAGCGGTCGGACAGGCCGTCCTCGGTGATCGGGCGCGAGCCGCCGATGCACTCGGTGACGTTCTGCCCGGTCATTTCGATATGGATGCCGCCGGCATAGGTGCCCTCGGCCTGATGCACGGCGAAGAACTGTCGGACTTCGCTGAGAATCTGCGCGAAATCGCGGGTCTTGTAGCCGCTGCTGGCCTTGATGGTGTTGCCGTGCATGGGGTCGGAACTCCACAGCACCTGGCGACCTTCTGCCTTGACCTTGCGCAGCAGACGCGGAAAGTGCGCTTCGACCTTGTCCGCGCCCATGCGCACGATCAGGTTGAGGCGCCCCGGATCGTTGTCCGGGTTGAGCGTGTCGATCAGGCGGATCAGCTCGTCGGGGTCCATGCTCGGGCCGACCTTGACGCCGATGGGGTTCTCGATGCCGCGCATGAATTCGATGTGCGCGCCGTCCAGCTGGCGGGTGCGGTCGCCGATCCACAGCATGTGCGCGGAGCAGTCGTACCAGCGGCCGGTGAGGCTGTCGCGACGCACGAAGGCTTCTTCGTAGTTCAGCAGCAGCGCCTCGTGGGCGGTAAAGAAGCTGGTCTCGCGCAGTTGCGGTGCGCTGTCCATGCCCACGGCGCGCATGAAGGCCAGGGTTTCGTCGATGCGGCCGGCGAGCTGCTGGTACTTCTCGGCCAGCGCCGAGTTGGCGATGAAGTCGAGGTTCCACTGGTGCACCTGGTGCAGGTCGGCGAAGCCACCCTGGGCGAAGGCACGCAGCAGGTTGAGGCTGGCGGTGGCCTGGTGGTAGGCCTGCAGCAGACGCTCCGGGTCGGGTACGCGGCTGGTGGCGTCGAAACCGATGCCGTTGACAATGTCGCCCCGATAGGCGGGCAGGGTGACGCCATCGATGGTTTCACTGCCGGACGAGCGCGGCTTGGCGAACTGGCCGGCCATGCGCCCGACCTTGACCACCGGGCAGCCGGCAGCGAAGGTCATGACGATGGCCATCTGCAGCAGCACCTTGAAGGTGTCGCGAATCTTCGCGGCGGAAAACTCGGCGAAGCTCTCGGCGCAGTCGCCGCCCTGCAGCAGAAAGGCGCGGCCCTGGGTGACCTCGGCGAACTGGCGACGCAGCTCGCGCGCCTCGCCGGCGAACACCAGCGGCGGGTAGCCGGCCAGGGTTTGCTCGACGCGGCTCAGGTGCGCGGCGTCAGGGTATTCAGGCTGCTGCTGGATGGGTCTGGCCCTCCAGCTTTCGGGGCTCCAGGGGTTCGACATGCGGCGTCTCTAGCGGTTGATCAGGCGAAGGCGCATGGTAACCGATAAGCCACAGGGCCCGTACGTGTATCAGCGTTGCTGCGGCTCATGATGCAGTGGTTGGCTCGAGGTCGCGCACCGGCAGTTGTCGCGGCGATATATCACGCGCCGGCAGGAAGCGTCCGTAGCGCTGCGCCTTGCCGAGATCATCCGGGTATTCCAGGCCTCGGCGATAGGCGATGCGGCCGTTGATCACCGTCAGGGCGACTGCTGCATCGTTGCGTTTGACCACCCGCACCAGGCCGAGCACCTCCATCGGTGCTTCATGCAGTTCGTCCAACCTGTCGTCGAGGCCTTGCGGGTTGATGACGACCAGGTCGGCACGATCGCCGACGCGCAGGTAGCCGGCATCGACACCGATGAAGTCGGCCAGCTCGCCACTGCAGCGGCGCACCGCCTTGCCCAGTTCCATGAAGGATTCGCCGGCCAGCTCGGCATCGCGCACGTACTTGAGAAAACGCAGCGGGAAGTTGTACTGAGCGATGGAGCGCAGGTGCGCGCCGGAGTCGGCGAAGCCAGGGTGCGTCCAGGGGCTGGCCAGCAGCTTGCGCATGATCGCCTCACGCTGGTTGCCGTAGCAGGTCGTCCACTTCAGCGCCTCGCGGTACTGGCAGGCCAGCTCGAAGTAGGCGTCTACCGCATCGAGGCCGCGTGCCTGCCCCAATTGCTTGAAGTTCTTGCCGACCAGGCTGGCGTCCGGGCATTCGGTCACCCAGCAGTCGGAGAAGTCGCGGTGCCAAAGGCCCTTGGTCAGTACGGCCTTGACTTGCTTCTTGAACAGGGCGCGGAACGCCGGCTCCCTGACCTTGGCGTAGAGCTCATCCGGGTCCTTGATGTTGCGCAGGATCTCGCCGGCACCGAACTCCTCGAAGGCATTCACGTTGAGCCCTTCCAGGCGCAGGGTGAAGGGCGCCGGCAGGGTCTGCCAGCGGAAATGGCCGCGCAGCACCCGGTTCGCCAGCCAGCCGGAGAGCCGGGTGAAGCGGTGCAGCAGCGGCTGCGATTTGAGGTCCAGCGCCGTGAGCATGGTGCATTTCAGCGGTTTCCTGAACCAGCCGTGGGCCTGCCAGAGAAAGGCGAACACGTTGACCTTGGTTACTGCGTTCGGTGCGCCCTGCAGCACGGCGCCGCGCCGCCGCAGTACGGCGAACAGCCGTGAAAACTCCTTCCAGCTGGCGAAGGTCGACGGCAACGGGCTGGACCAGGCGCGGTCGCCGTCCATCTTGTCCAGGCGCGTGGTCATCACCGACAGGCCAATGCACCCGGCGTCCAGTGCCTCTTCGAGCAACTGCTCCATGCGCGCGAGTTCAGCTTCGCTGGGTGTCACCCGGCTGGTGGCGCGCTGCAGGCCCATCACCGCCACGCGCAGCTCGGAATGGCCGAGGAAGGAGTTGACGTTCGGCCCCAGCGGCAACTGGTCATAGAAGGCGCGATAACCGGCGGCGTCGCGCCAGGTTTTCTTTTCCTTGAGGATCGGCAGCACGTATTTGCGTGGCACCGCTTCGACACGGGTGAACAGGTCGGAGCAGTCCTCGGCGTCGGCCAGCACCATGCTGATGGAGCAGGAGCCGACGGTCACGCTGGTGACGCCATGGCGCACCGACTCCTTCAGCGCTGGTGCGGCGATCACTTCGGCGTCGTAATGCGAGTGGATCTCCAGGAAGCCGGGGGTGACCCATTGGCCTTGGGCGTCGATCACCTCGGGGCAGTCGGTGGCGTCCAGCGGGCTGAGGCTGAGCACCTCGACCTTGCCGTCACGGATGCCGATATGACGGACTGCACCCGGCGCGCCGGTGCCGTCGAAGTACAGGCCGTTGTTGATGATGATGTCGTAGCTCATGGCAGTCTCCAGGGCGCCAGCAGCAGGATGCCGGTGACCAACAGCAGGATGTAGATGGCGAGGCGGAAATGACGCTCGTCGAAGCGCCGGTGCAGGCGTTCGCCCAACCACACCCCGAGCAGTAGCAGCGGCATGTAGGTGAGCACCTGGGGCAGCGCCGGCAGCAGGCGGCCGTCGAGCAGAAAGGCGAGGGTGAGCAGGCTGTTGAGGGTGAACCAGACAGTGACCAGGGTGGCACGCAGTCGCGCCTTGTCCAGCTGGGTGCCGGCCAGGCCGTAGACCAGCAGCGGGCCACCCGAGGCGAACAGGCCGTGGCTGAGGCCGGCGCCCAGGGTAATGACGCGAGTCAGCCAAACCGGGCGTTGCGGCAGTGCGCTCGCCCGGCGCAGGCGCCACAGCTCGCGGCCGGCGAACCAGATTATCAGCACACCGAAGCCGACCTTCAGCGCCTGGGTGTCCAGATAGGGCAGCAGCCAATAGCCGAGTAACGTGCCGATGAGCATGCCGGGCAGCAGGGTGCCAAGCAGCAGGCGGCGGTCGATCTGCTGCCAGTGGCGATGCACCAGATAGCCGGTCATGCAGATGTTCAGCGGCACCAGGATCGGCAACAGCTGATCGATGGGCAGCAGCAATGCGCCGAGCGACAGGGCGATGACCACGCTGCCGAAGCCGGTGACGGCTTCCAGGGTATAGGCCAGCAGAATGAAGCCGCCGAGGGCGTAGGGCGCCAGGGCCATCAGCTGATCTCCCCGGCGAAGCGCTGGGTCATCTTGCGCTGGTACAGCGCCGGTGCCAGGCGCCAGAGCAGGCTCGCCAGCCAGCTGCCGCGGTCCGGGAACAGGCGCTCGCGGCGCTGCTGCAGCGCATCGAGAATCAGACTGGCCATCCAGTCGGCGCCGCGAATCTTGCCAATGGTCGAGCGGGCATGCCCGGCCGGTTTGCCGTCGCCGCCCAGAGCGTTGCGGTCGATGGGCGTATCGAGAAAGCTCGGATAGACCATCAGCAGGCCGATACCGTCACGGGCGATCTCGGCGCGCAGCACCTCGAAGGCCTGGCCCAGAGCGCTTTTCGCGGCGCAGTAACCGGCGCGGCCGAGCACCGGCATCCAGCCGGCCATGGAGCCAATGGCGACCACCTGGCCGCGGCCTTCACGCAGCAGCGGCAGGGCGGTCAGGGTCAGTTCCAGCGGCGCGTGATAATCCACCGCCATGACCTTGCGAAACACCGCTGGGTCGGTGCGCAGCGTAGGCGAGCGGTGAGTGATGCCGGCGTTGTTGATCAGCACGTCCAGCCGGCCGAAGCGCTGCCGGCAGCCATCGAGCAGACGCTCATGCAGCTCGGGTTCGGTGATATCGCCAGCAAGGGCCAATACGCGTTCGCTGCCCAGTTCATTGGCGCGAGCCGTGAGGGCACTGGCGTCGATGTCGGTGAGCAGCAGTGCATCGCCACGGGCGTGACAGGCGCGTGCCAGTTGCCAGCCGAGGCCGCTGGCGGCGCCGGTAATCAGCACCACGCGCATCATCGCTCTCCTGCGTTGGGCAAGGGCGTCAGCAACGCGTCGACTGCAGGCGGTCTGCGTGACCACAGCCAGGCCAGGCTCAGACCGGATACCAGGTGCCAGCAACCCCAGAACGCCGCGATCAGCAACATGCCGCTGGCCTGCGGGAAGAAGGTGAAGATGATCACCAGGCCCAGCGCCGAATTCTGGATGCCCACTTCCAGCGTCAGGGCGCGGCGGTCGGCCACCGGCAGCCCGCTCAGGCGGGCGCTGAGGTAACCAATGCTCAATGCCAGGGCGTTGTGTGCCACCACCAGCCAGAAGAACAGATGGAAATGTCGGGTGAACTGCTCGAGGTTGCGGCTGAACGCCAGCGCGACGAAACCGAGCATTACCAGCAGGGCGAACAGACGCAGGGGCTTTTCCACGTTCAGCGTCAGTTGCGGGAAGCGCCGGCCGATCCACATGCCAGCCAGCAGAGGCAGGCCGAGTACCAGCAGCACGAGCAGCAGCAGGCTCAGCGGGTCCAGCTCGATCTGCGTCAGCAAGGGCCGGGTGTGGGGATTGAGCCAGGCGTACAGGGCGAAGTTGAGCGGTGTCAGCACGCTGGCGACGACGCTGGAAACGGCGGTCATGCTCACCGACAGCGCGACGTTGCCGCGCGCCATCCAGGTCATGATGTTGGAGAAGCTCCCGCCCGGGCAGGCGGCGATCAGGGTCATGCCCAGCGCCAGTTGCGGCTCGATGGCCAGAGCCCAGCAGGCCAGGCAGGTCAGCGCCGGCAGCAGCACGAACTGCGCCAGCATGCCAATCACCGGGGCCTTGGGCGCGCGGACGATGCGCCGGAAGTCGTCGGCGCGCAGGTCCAGTGAAACGCCGAACATCATCAACGCGACGATCAGGTTGATCAGCACCAGGCTGCTGGGATCGAAGGCGATATTCACCTGTTCCATGCTCATGCCCCCTGTGCAGCGAGTGCGCCGTCGCTGGCCAGCTCACGGCGCAGCGCGGCGCTGTGTTCGGCCATGCGTCTACGATAGCTGTCCTTGTGCACGTAATAGGCCATGCGCTCCAGTTGCAGGTAGCGATAGCCGCCATCCAGGCGCTGACTGGCCTGAGCGCGAATGGTCTGGCGCAGGGCCTGAGCAGCGGGGCTGCCAGCCTGCGACTGGCGGATATACAGCGCCACCAGCTCCGCCTGCTCGTCACGACCCTGCCAGCCCAGGCCGGAGGCCTCGACCATGCCGAGCATGAACAGGTCATCGTGCTCGGGGTGGAAGACGTTGAGATACAGCTGTGGTGCACCGGCATCTTGCGGCCAGTTCAACTCGTCGCGGGCGATGAAGGGGTAGTCGAGCCTGTAGCCGGTGGCCATGAGGATCAGGTCGTACTCGGCCTGTTCGCCATTGGCAAAGGTCAGGCTTTGCCCGTTCACCGCTGTGATATCGCCCCGAGGACGGATGTCGCCATGGCCGATATGGTGCAGCACCAGCGAATTCATCACCGGATGCGACTCGTACAGGCGGTAGTCCGGGTCGGGCAGACCGTACTGCGAAGGTTTGCCGACCAGCGCGCGTACCAGCAGACCGTCGACCAGCTGTTTGAGACGGCGCGGCAGCCTGATCGCGCCGCCGAAGGTGTCGGTGGGTTTACCGAGGATGAACTTGGGCAGGAAGTGATAGCCACGGCGCACCGAGAGGTCGACCGAGGCGGCGCGATGCACGGCATCGACGGCGATATCGCAGGCCGAGTTGCCGCAGCCGACCACCAGCACCCGTTTGCCGGCGAAGATTTCCGCGTTCTTGTAGGCATTGGAATGCAGCAACTCGCCGGAGAAATCACCGGGCAGGCGCGGCAGATTGGGCGTATGCAGGGTGCCATTGGCGATCAGTACGCCCTTGAAATGCCACTCGCGCTGCTCGCCGTTGCGCTCGCTGATCAGCTTCCAGCCGTGTTGCCCGCGCTGCACATGCAGCACGCGGGTGTCGAACTGGTAATGCTCGTAGAGACGAAACTGCCTGGCGTAGTCGCGAAAGTAGCGGCGCATCTCGCTGTGGTGCGGGTAGGGCGCCACCTCGGCGCGCATGGGGAATTCGCGAAACTCGGTGGTGCCCTTGGAGGAAATCAGGTGCGCCGAGTGGTACATGCTGCTGTGCGGGTTATCGATATCCCACAGACCACCGACGTCGCTGTGCAGCTCGAAGCCAATGAAATCGATGCCGTGTTTTTTCAATTGCCGGGCCGTGCACAGGCCCATGGGGCCGGCACCTATGATGGCGTACATGGCGAACCTCGTTATTGTTATGAGTAGCAGCGCAAGTGATGGAATTATTGCGTGACCGGGGGCGGCCGCTTCAATGACAATCGGCGCCTTTGACCCGGCTCTTGTGGTACGGGATGTCACTGTGGGAGAGGTATCGATGCCAGGGTTGCCGCCAGACGACGAGTTGCAGCAGCAGGAAGAGGTTCTGCTGGCCGAGGTGCGCGACGCCTTCGGGGTGATCCGTGTGGTGCAGATCGGCGCCTACCGCTTTCTCGAGTTCGGTGATGCCATCGAGCAGAGTTGTGTGTTCCAGGGCGATCCCAGTTGGCTGGAATACGACTACACGCGCGCCATGCTGCTGGGCGCGCTGTGCCACGACGCGCCGGAAACGGCGCTGTTCCTGGGGCTTGGCGCCGGCAACCTGACCCAGGCCTGCCTGAAGTTCCTGCCGCTGGAGGACGTCGAGGCCATCGAACTGCGCCCGGACGTACCGCGCCTGGCCATGGAGTTTCTCGGCCTGGACGATGACCCAAGGCTGACCATTCGTATCGGTGATGCCACCGAACTGCTGGACAGCGCGGAAACCGCCGACCTGATCTTTCTCGATCTGTACACCGACCAGGGGCCGGGCGTCGGGCATCTGGCCTGGCGCTTTCTCGAGCGCTGCCGCGAGAAACTCAACCCGGGTGGTTGGCTGATCATCAACCAATGGGCAGGCAACGACGGCAAGCCGCTCGGCGCGGCACTGCTGCGCGGCCTCTATCACCGGCACTATTGGGAGTGCCCGGTGAAGGAGGGCAACGTGGTGCTGCTGATCCCGGCCGACCTCGAGCAGCGCCTGAACATGGGGCGCCTGCAGATGCGTGCTGGCGAGCTGGCGCCGCGCCTGGGGTACTCGCTACAACCGCTGATCGAAGCGCTGCGCCCGGCCACTTGATGCGCCGTTGAGCGGTTGGATGCGTGCCAATCGATAAAAACCAGCACCCGAGTCAGGATTTTCCGGTATAGTTCGCGCCGGCCAATTTTCTGGCCACGTTCAGGTAGTGCAACTCGCCCGGGAAATTAACACCCGGCAGCCAGTCCCCAGCGGACTATCCTTGACGATTCACTTTCATCACGTTTTCGCAAATCCCCGCCGACCAGGCTGCCAGGGTGACCCACAAGGTCTTACACGGCATGCGCAGCTTTGGAACATGGGTCTTTGCGGATGCACTTGAGGCAGACCCATGACCCAGGAAATCGGCGGCTTCGCCGCGCTCGGACTTCACTCCAATATTCTCGCCGCTCTGACCGCCGTTGGTTACGAAGAGCCGTCTCCGATCCAGTCGCAGGCCATTCCGGTGATCCTCGCCGGCCAGGACATGATCGGCCAGGCCCAGACCGGCACCGGCAAGACCGCAGCCTTCGCGTTGCCGATCCTGTCGAAAATCGACCCGGCCAAGCGTGAGCCACAGGCACTGATTCTGGCGCCGACCCGCGAGCTGGCCCTGCAGGTCGCCACCGCCTTCGAAACCTATTCCAAGCAGATGCCTGGCCTCAATGTGGTCGCCGTATACGGCGGCGCACCCATGGGCCCGCAGCTCAAGGCCATTCGCCAGGGCGCTCAGGTCATCGTCGCCACGCCTGGTCGCCTGGTCGACCACCTGCGTCGCGACGAGAAAGTACTGTCGAGCATCCAGTACCTGGTACTCGACGAAGCCGACGAAATGCTCAAGCTGGGCTTCATGGATGACCTCGAAGTGATCTTCGAAGCCATGCCGGAAAGCCGCCAGAGCGTGCTGTTCTCCGCCACGCTGCCGCACTCGATTCGCGCCATTGCCGAGAAGCACCTGCGTGAGCCGCAACACATCAAGATCGCTGCCAAGACTCAGACCGTCTCGCGCATCGAGCAGGCGCATCTGATGATCCACGCCGACCAGAAGACCAACGCCGTGTTGCGTCTGCTGGAAGTCGAGGATTTCGACGCGCTGATCGCCTTCGTGCGTACCAAACAAGCCACCCTGGATCTGGCCAGTGCCCTGGAAGCCAAAGGCTACAAGGCCGCTGCGCTGAACGGCGACATCGCCCAGAACCAGCGTGAGCGCGTCATCGAATCGCTCAAGGATGGCCGCCTGGACATCGTCGTGGCGACCGACGTGGCTGCTCGTGGTATCGACGTACCACGCATCACCCACGTATTCAACGTCGACATGCCGTACGACCCGGAATCCTACGTACACCGTATCGGCCGTACCGGCCGTGCCGGTCGCGATGGCCGCGCGCTGCTGCTGGTGACGCCGCGTGAGCGGCGCATGCTGCAGGTGATCGAGCGCGTCACCGGGCAGAAGGTCGGTGAGGTCAAACTGCCGAACGCCCAGCAGGTTCTCGATGCCCGCATCAAGAAGCTGACCAACAGTCTGGCGCCGCTGGTGGCCGATGCCGAAGCCAGTCATGGCGATCTGCTCGCCCGCCTGACCGCCGATATCGGCTGCAGCCCGCGTGCCCTGGCGGCTGCGCTGCTGAAAAAGGCCACCAACGGTCAGGCCCTGGATCTGGCCACTGTCGAGCGTGAGCAGCCGCTGGTGCCAGGCGCTGGCGGTGCTCCGCGTGAGCGTCGTGAGCGCGACGGCGACCGTGGTGCTGATCGTGGTGGTGAGCGCGGCGAATACCGCGAGCGCCGTGCGCCGGTACCGCTGACCGAAGGTCGCGTGCGCTGCCGCACTGCACTGGGGACGCGCGACGGTATCGCCGCGAAGAATCTGCTTGGCGCTATCCTCAACGAGGGTGGTCTGGCTCGCGAAGCGATCGGTCGTATCCAGATCCGCGAAACCTTCAGCCTGGTCGAGCTGCCGGAAGACGGCCTGGACCGTCTGCTGGGCAAGCTGAAAGACACCCGCGTGGCCGGCAAGGCACTGAAGCTGCGTCGCTACCGCGAGGATTGATCCGCCGGGCTGATGGCTAATGGCAGGATCAACGAAACGCCGCGCCCCTTGTAAGGGCGCGGCGTTTTTGTTTATGCGCTACCTACTCAGCGAGTTTCGCTGAGATTGGCCTTGGGCGCCAGGCGGTCGAACACTTCGGGGGTCAACGCTGCTTCACCCGCTTCGTCGAGCACATCGCGTGGTCGCTCACTGCCGGGGATGCTGCTGTCGAGCATGCTCAGCAGCTGCGCGCCGCGCGCGGTGAGCACGAAATTTTCGCCGTTGCCGCCTTCGTCTTCCGGGCGTGGTTCGATAAAGCCGTTTTGCAGCAGGCGCGCTTCGTAGCGAGTGGCCTCGGCGCGTAGATGATCGAGATCGTCCACGGGGGCTCCGGCGTTTTCCTGTTCCGCTGCCAGGTCTTCGGCATAGCGACGTGGGGCGAACGGCTTGCCGGCGGAGTTCTGCGCCTCGTGCAACAGACGCTCGATCAGGTCCCAGTCATGCTTCATGGCTGTCTCTCCCTATGCAATGGGCTTATGAAGTCCGACTTCAGCAACGCACTACGGTTCGACCTGAATTCCGCGAGCGGGGCACACAAAGCAAAACGCCCCGAACCAGTCGGGGCGTTTTTGGGGGGGGCAGCTGCCGTGATCAGGCGCGACGACGGAACAGCGGTTGTGGCTGATCGGCCGAAGCCTGGTAAACCTCGCTGTAGTCCTCGAAGGCTTTCAGCGCATCGTACGGGTCCTTGTCCGCGCGCACGGCGAAGGCATCGAAACCGACACGCTTGAGGGCGAACAGCTGGTCGCGCAGCACGTCGCCGATGGCGCGAACTTCGCCCTTGTAGCCGTAGCGGGTGCGCAGCAGGTACGCGGTGGAGGAGTGACGGCCGTCGGTGAAGGCCGGGAACTCCAGGGCGATGACCTGGAAATGCGCCAGGTCATCGGCGATCTCCTCGATCTCGTCACCGGCTTCCAGCCATACGCCGAGGCCACCGTCACGGGCCTTGAGGGCGTGCGCATGCTCGCGCCACAGGGCCAGCGGGACGATGATGTCGTCGCAGTTGGGAATGACGTCCAGGGTCACGTCCTTGGCCAGCAGGTGCCAGGTCTCGTCGACCACCTGACCGTTCTTAATGATTCGTTGCATAGACGCGCTCCTTGAACGGGTCGATACCGACGCGGCGGTAGGTATCGAGGAAGCTTTCTTCTTCTGTGCGTTGCTCGACGTAGACCTTGATGATCTTGTCGATCACGTCGGCCATGTCCGCTTCGGCGAAGGATGGGCCGAGGATCTGCGCCAGGCTGGCGTCACGGCCGGCGCTGCCGCCGAGCGATACCTGATAGAACTCCTGGCCTTTCTTGTCGACGCCGAGAATGCCGATATGGCCGACGTGGTGGTGACCACAGGCGTTCATGCAGCCGGAGATGTTCAGGTCGATATTGCCGATGTCGAACAGGTAGTCGAGATCGTCGAAGCGGCGCTGAATGGCTTCGGCAATGGGGATCGACTTGGCGTTGGCCAGCGAGCAGAAATCGCCGCCCGGGCAGCAGATGATGTCGGTCAGCAGGCCGACGTTCGGCGTGGCGAAGCCTTGCTCGCGCAGCTCGCCCCACAGGGCCAGCAACTGACGCTGCTCGACGTCGGCGAGGATGATGTTCTGGTTATGGCTATTGCGCACTTCGCCGAAGGAATAACGATCGGCCAGGTCGGCGATGGCGTCCAGCTGCTTGTCGGTGACGTCGCCCGGCGCTACGCCGGTGGGCTTGAGCGACAGGGTCACGGCGACGTAGCCAGGCTTCTTGTGGGCGAAGGTGTTGCGCTCGCGCCAGCGGGCGAAACCGGGATGTTCGGCGTTCTGCTGGGCGAGCAGGGCGTCTTCGTCCTGCAGGGGCAGATAGGCCGGATCGACGAAGTGCGCGGCAACGCGGGCGACTTCGGCTTCGGTCAGGGTGCTAGGGCCATCCTTGAGGTGCGCCCACTCGGCGTCCACACGCTGGGCGAACACCTCGGGAGTCAGTGCCTTGACCAGAATCTTGATGCGCGCCTTGTACTTGTTATCGCGACGGCCATAGCGGTTGTACACGCGCAGGATGGCGTCGAGATAGCTGATCAGGTGCTGCCAGGGCAGAAATTCGTTGATGAAGCTGCCGACGATCGGGGTACGGCCCAGGCCGCCGCCGACGGAAACGCGGAAGCCCAGCTCGCCGGCTTCGTTCTTCACCGCTTCCAGGCCGATGTCATGCACTTCGATAGCGGCGCGGTCGCTCACGGCACCGTTGACGGCGATCTTGAACTTGCGCGGCAGGTGCGAAAATTCGGGGTGGAAGGTCGACCACTGACGGATGATTTCGCACCAGGGGCGCGGATCGACGATCTCGTCCTTGGCCACGCCGGCGAACTGGTCGGTGGTGGTGTTGCGGATGCAGTTGCCGCTGGTCTGGATGGCGTGCATCTGCACGGTGGCCAGCTCGGCAAGAATCTCCGGCACGTCTTCGAGCTCCGGCCAGTTGTACTGGACGTTCTGCCGGGTGCTGATATGGGCATAACCCTTGTCGTAGTCGCGGGCGATGCGCGCGAGTACGCGAACCTGGGCGGACGACAGCAGGCCGTAAGGCACGGCGACGCGCAGCATGGGCGCGAAACGCTGGATATACAGACCGTTCTGCAGGCGCAGCGGACGGAATTCCTCGCCGCTCAGCTCTCCGGCGAGGTAGCGGCGGGTTTGATCGCGGAACTGCTTGACGCGATCCTCGACGATCTTTTGATCGTACTGGTCATATACGTACATGAAGGGTCCTGTTTTCAGGCTGCTTACTGCCAATCAGCGCGCACGGCCGCGCACTCCCCGAGGAGCCGGGGCACGATACCAGCTCAGGTTTATGCGTAAAAGTGATGTTTGAATATATAAACCTAGGTTTAAGGAATAAGACTGCTCTGGAACATAACCATAGGGTTTGAGCGATGGCCAAGGCTGGTCTTAAATGCAGTGTGCATCACCCAAAAGCACAAGAAGAGGGGGGAACCATGAGCGAACACACCGAAGTGGAAAATGCCGACAGCGTTATCGATGCCTGGGCGATCTTTTGCCTGATCCTGATTGCGGTAGGTACGGCGGTCTTCTGGGTCAGCGGTCAGTGAGAGCGAAGGCCGACACGCATTAGCGGTCGGCCTTTTGTCATTTGCGCCCTATACTGCGCCCCGTTGATTGGGGAGGGGTGCCGTGATCCGGTGGGTGTTGGGCTTGTGGTTATTACTGTGCTGCGCATTGGCGTCAGCACAATCCCGTGCGCCGTCTGTGGTCTTCCTCAATCCCGGCTATTCCGACGAGCCGTTCTGGACCGATTACACCCGCTACATGCAGGACGCCGCAGGCGATCTCGGCATCGAGCTGAAAGTACTCTACGGCGAGCGTGATCCAGCGCGCATGCTAAGCAACGCCCGGCAGGTGCTGGACGCTGAGCACCCTGATTACCTGATCTTCACCAACGAGCAGTTCCTGGGGCCTTCGCTTCTGCGCCTGTTCGAGGCCAGCCAGGTTGGTCTTTTCGCCTTGCACAGCACGCTCACCGACGAGCAGCAGGCGCTGATCGGTGGCAGTCGCGAACGTCACCGCAACTGGCTCGGTAGCCTGGTTCCCAATGATGAAGAGGCGGGTTACCTGATGGGACGCGAGCTGATCGCGCTCGCCAAGGGACAGCCGGCCGAGTTGCTGGCGTTTTCCGGGGTCAAGCAAACGCCGTCATCGATCTTGCGTCTGGCCGGTTTGCAACGTGCGCTGAACGAGGCGCCGCATGTGCGTCTGGTACAGGCGGTGCATGGTGAGTGGCAGGAGCAGCGCGCCTATGAGCAGGCGGTGAGCCTGTTGCCGCGCTATCCGGATGTGAACCTGGTCTGGTCCGCGAACGATGCAATGGCCTTTGGCGTGATGCGTGCAGCGGGCGAGCAGGGCAGAGAGCTGCGCTATGCCACTCTGAACAACTCGGCTCGAGTGCTGCAGGCGCATATCGATGGACGCATCGATGTTCTGGCGAGCGGCCACTTCATTCTGGGTGCCTGTGCCCTGGTGATGCTCAGTGACCATGCCCGTGATCTGGATTTCATCGCGCGCGGTGGCCAGGACCAGGTGGCATCCCTGTTGCGTCTGGTCGACAGGGCGCAATCGCGGAAACTGCTGGCACGCCTTGGCCAGCCGGACATCGACATGGACTTTCGCCGGTTCAGCGCACTGGCGCAGCCCCAACAGCCGCGCTACGACTGCTCGATAGCATCCCTGCTGGACTGATCAGCCAGTTGCAAGGTGCAGGATCAATTTCACCGTGACCAGCAGCACGATCACGAACAGCGCGGTGAACAACACACCGAGCAGAATGAAATGGCTGGGCTTGCCGCGACTGAAGTCGCGGCTGCGGTTCTTCCCGCTCTGCACACCGAGCGCTGCCGCCAGCACGCTCTGCAACATCTCGCGCAGGGTCAGCGGGCTCTGTTCGGGGTCTTTGTCCTGATTGCTCATGATTGGCCTCTACGTCAGTCCTGCAAGCATAGTCTGCAGCCGCGAAGTCGCCACGAAGGGGCTAGGCTGGTGGCGGCGAATCAGGCAATCTGCCTGGTCGCTGATCACCGGCCTTGACCATGTCTGACGATCCCTTCCCCGACGACGCCGCGCAGACCGAGCGCACTCGCGAGACCATCCTGCGCTACCACCTGAGCTGGAAGCATCGCGACCTCGACGCGGTGATGGCGCTGTACCACCCCGAGATCGAGTACAACGATTTCTACCAGCAGCGCTGCATGCGCCTGGGCGATCTGCGCGAGTACGTCGAGAACAACCTGCCGCGCCGCCCGGGCGAACTGCTGGAGCACGTCGACCGCATCCGCATCGACGGCCATACCGCCTTCATCCAGTACTGCACCAGCCTGCAGGGTGGGGAAGGGCTGGTGTCGTTTCGCACCGGCGAAGCCATTACCGTGCGCGACGGGCTGATCTGGCGGATCAACGAATATGCCACCCTGGTGCGTGAGGCCCGTGGCCCTGGCGAAGCGGCCAGTTCGCGCCCGGCCATCAGCCGCCTGGGGCTGTCGACCCGCCAGCTCGGTCAACTGGCGCAGGACCTGCAGGACTATTTCCAGCGCAGCCAGCCCTTTCTCGACCCCGAACTGGATCTGCAGCAGGTAGCGGCGGCGACGGGTTACAGCCGCAACCAGATTTCCCACCTGCTCAATCAGGTGCTGGGCGAGAGCTTCTACCGCTACGTCAATCGTGCGCGCCTGCAGTACCTGCTCGATGGCTTGCAGGCAGGGAGCGACCTCAAGCGCATCGATGAGCTGGCTTTTGCCGCCGGCTTCAATTCCCTGTCGGCCTTCTACAGCTGCTTCAAACGCCACACCGGGCTGTCGCCCAAGGCCTATCTCAAGCAGATTTCCTCGCGGGCACGCACGCAAGACAGCGACTGATCGTCACTACTAGCCTTGTGTCATCGATTGATGACGGAGGCGTGGATGAATCCCTGGCGCAACATCAGTCTGTGGATGGATCAGCTCGATGATCCGCTGCAGGCGCGGCCCAGCCTGCAAAGCGAACTGCACGCCGACGTGGCGATCATCGGAGCGGGTTACACTGGCCTGTGGACCGCCTATTACCTCAAGCGCCAGGCGCCGCAGCTGCGTGTGGTGATTCTGGAGGCCGAGACCGCCGGCTTTGGCGCCTCCGGGCGCAACGGCGGCTGGCTGATGGGCAATCTGCTCGGCGAAGATCGCCTGCTGGCCGGTCTGCCAGCGACCGAGCGCAAGGCGTCCTTCGATCTGCTGCACGGCATTCCCGATGAAGTGGCCTCGGTGGTTGCCCGGGAAGGTATCGACTGCGACCTGCGCAAGGGCGGCGTGCTGTATTGCGCCGCGCGCTATCCCGAGCAGGAAGTGCGCCTGCGTGAATATCTCGACGAACTGCGTGCGTTGGGCCTGAGCGAAGAGGATTACCGCTGGATGGCGCCCAGCGAACTGGCCGCACAGTTGCGCCTGGCCAATGCCTACGGCGCGCTGTACAGCCCGCATTGCGCGACGATCCAGCCGGCCAAGCTGGTGCGGGGGCTGGCGCGCTGCGTCGAGGGCCTGGGTGTCGAACTCTACGAGCGCAGCCCGGTGATCGACTGGCAGCCCGGCCTGGTGCGCACGGCTCATGGGCGCGTCACGGCTGATTGGGTGGTGCCGGCCATCGAAGGTTACGCTGCCAGCTTGCCGCCGCTGGGCAATCACCAGTTGCCGGTGCAGAGCCTGATCGTCGCCACCGAACCGCTGCCGGCGGACGTCTGGGCCGGTATCGGCCTGGAGCGAGGACAGGCGTTCAGCGAATTCAGCCGTCAGGTCACCTATGGCCAGCGCAGCCTCGATGATCGGCTGATCTTCGGTGCGCGCGGTGGTTATCGCTTTGGCGGACGCCTGCGCAGCGACTTCAACCTTACCGAGGGCGAGTTGGGCCTGCGCCGCTACCTGATGGGAGAAATCTTCCCGCAGTTGCGCAATGTGCGTTTGACCCATTCCTGGGGCGGCAACCTGGGCATGGCGCGGCGCTTCCAGCCGCACATGCTGCGCGACACCCGCAACCGCATCGCGCTGTCTGGCGGTTATGGCGGCGAGGGGGTCGGTGCCACCAACCTGGGCGGGCGCACCCTGGCCGATCTGATTCTTGGCCGCGACAGCGAGCTGCTGCGCCAGCCTTGGGTATTGAGTGACAGCCCGATTTCCAGCCTGCGGCGCTGGGAGCCCGAACCCTGCCGCTGGCTTGGCTACAACGCCATCATCCGCAGCTTCGTCCATGAGGACGAGGTGCTCGCCAACCCGCGCAGCCCGGCCTGGCGCCGGCGTCTGGCGCAAGCGGTGGCGGCGCGCATGGAAGGCCTGATGGGCTGAGCGAGTGCCAGCCGTCCTTTGATCCGGAGTCCACATGAACATCACCCATTTTCGTGACACCCCCAACGTCGCCCTGGACGCGTCCAACCCGGTCGCCGTGCCCCTGAGCAAGCCGGTGGCAGTTACCTCGACCACCAGCGTCGAGCGCAGTGACGGCGTAGAGACCGGTATCTGGGAATGCACGCCGGGGCGCTGGCGCCGGCAGATCGTCCAGCAGGAGTTCTGCCACTTCGTGGCGGGGCGTTGCACCTTCACCCCTGACGGCGGCGAGCCCATCGAGATTCGCGCCGGCGACGCGCTGATGATGCCGGCCAATACCCTCGGCATCTGGGACATACAAGAAACGGTGCGCAAGACCTATGTGCTGATCTTCTGAGTCAGCATTTTTCAGTACTGCCTAGAACAACAACTCACGAGGTATCCCATGCTGAAGAAACTCCTGCCGTGCCTGATCCTGGCCGGCACCGCTCATGCCGCCGATAGCGTGCGCATCTACAACTGGACCGACTACATCGCCCCGGGCACCCTCAAGCAGTTCGAAAAGAGCAGCGGCCTGGGTACCCATTACGACGTCTACGACAGCAACGAGACCCTGGACGCCAAGCTGATGGCCGGCCGTTCAGGTTACGACGTGGTCTTTCCTTCCAACCACTTCATGGCCCGGCAGATTCAGGGCGGTGCGTTGAAGAAGCTCGACCGCAGCAAGCTGCCGAACTGGAACAACCTCAACCCGGTGCTGATGAAGACGCTGGAGGTGAACGATCCGGGCAACGAGCACGGCTTCCCCTATCTGTGGGGCAGCACCGGTATCGGCTACAACGTCGACAAGGTGCGCGCAGTGCTGGGCGATGACGCGAAGATGGACAGCTGGGACGTACTGTTCGACCCGGCCAAGCTGGCCAAACTCAACGAGTGTGGCGTGGCGATCCTCGACAACGGCCCGGAAATGCTGCCAATCGCCCTGCATCACCTGGGCCTGCCACACCACAGCAAGAACCCCGAGGACTACCAGCGTGCCGAGGCGCTGCTGATGGAGATGCGCAAGAACGTGCGTTATTTCCATTCCTCCAAGTACGTCGGCGATCTGGCCAACGGCGAGATCTGCATGGCCGTGGGCTTCTCCGGCGACATCATGCAGGCCGGTGCGCGCGCTACGGAAGCGGGCAACGGCGTGAAGATCCAGTACGAGATTCCCAAGGAAGGCGCGCCGATCTGGTTCGACATGGTGGCCATGCCGGTCGATGCCGGCAACGAGGAGGGTGCTTACGCCTTCATGAACGACCTGCTGCAGCCCGAAGTGATGGCGGCCATCAGCAATCACGTGAAGTACGCCAACGGTAATGCCAAGGCCGACGCTCTGGTCGACCCGGCGCTGAAGGCGGACCCGACCGTGTATCCGCCGGAGTCGGTGATGGACAAGCTGTACACCCTGGAGGCCATGCCGCTGAAGATCGATCGGGTGCGCACGCGTATCTGGAGCAAGGTGAAGAGCGGCGTCTGAGCGTCTACTCGATGAAAAAAGCCCCGGCATGCCGGGGCTTTTCCTGTGCGTCATTCAATCGCTCATGGTTCAGACCTTGAAACGACCAAGCAGGCGATCCTGCTGCCCGACCTGCTCCACCATCGAGGCGCACTGGCGCACCTGCTGCTCGGCGCCGCCGGCCAGTTCGTGGCTGATGTCGCGAATGTTGGTGGTGTTGCGGTTGATCTCCTCGGTGGTCGCGCTCTGTTCTTCGGCCGCCGTGGCGATCTGCAGGTTCATGTCGTTGATGCGGGTGATCGCCTCACGGATACGGCCGAGCATGTCGTTGGCCGCGCCGGCGTCCTCGGCGGTCTTGCTGGCCGTGTCGCGGCTCTGCTGCATACGGCTTTCGGCCTGGCGTACACCGCCTTGCAGCTGATCGATCATCTGGCGGATTTCCTGAGTCGCCTGCTGCGTGCGTGAAGCCAGCGAGCGCACTTCATCGGCCACCACGGCAAAGCCACGGCCGGACTCGCCGGCGCGCGCTGCTTCGATGGCGGCGTTCAGTGCCAGCAGATTGGTCTGTTCGGCGATGCTGGTGATCACCTGCAGGATCGACTCGATGTTGTGGCTGAGCTTGGCCAGTTCGTTGATCGCGTGGCTGGTTTCGTCCATTTCGTTGGCCAGGTGGCGAATCGCCGAACTCGATTGCGACACCACGCGCACGCCATTCTCGGTTTCTTCGTTGGCGGCAACGGCAGCCTGGGCTGCGGCCTGGGCATTGCGTGCCACCTCTTCGGCGGTGGAGGCCATTTCCTGCATGGCGGTGGCCAGCTGATCCAGCTCCTGCAGCTGTTCCTGCAGGCGGCGGGCGGCCTGCTCCGACTCGTTCGAAGTCAGGGCCGTGCTTTCGCGGACCTGGTGCGAGCTGCCCATGACGTCGCCAATCAACGTCTGCAGGGTCTGCAGGAAGCGGTTGAACTCCTGCGACAGCTCGCCGATCTCGTCGTTGCTGGTGATCGCCAGGCGGCGCGTCAGGTCACCTTCGCCGCTGTTGATCTCACGCAACGAGGTGCTGAGCAGGCTCAGCGGCTTGAGCAGGCTGTTCATCAGCAGGCCCAGCACCACCAGGCTGATGGCCACGCCGACCAGGGTACCGACCACGGCCAGCCAGGTCAGGCGGTTGGCTTCGGCCATCACCACGCTCTCGTCCAGCACCACGCCGATGTACCAGTCCATGCCGCGCAGGTTGGGTAGCGGGGTGAAGGAGACCAGCAGGTTCTTGCCACCGGCTTCGACTTCGCGCAGTTCCTTGCCCAGCGCCGGAGTCTGGCCGTCGAACAGGTCGCTGTAGGACTTGCCGTTGTACTCGGCATTGGGGTGGGAAATGACATTGCCCGAACGACTGAGCAGGAAGGCGTAGCCGGCCCCATTGAAGTCCAGGGTGTTGACTGCATCGGCGACCGATTGCAGGCGGATATCGCCTCCGAACACGCCGAGGAACTGGCCGGCGTCGCTGATCCGGGCCACGGCGGAAATGAGGATTTCATTGGTGGTGGAGTCGACGTAGGGTTCGGTCAGCACTGCCTGGTTGCCAGCCTTGCCGGTCGCGTACCAGGGGCGCTTGCGTCCGTCCCAGTCGGCACTGGGTTTCCAGTCGTCGCTGTTCTTGATCGGTTTGCCGTCGGCTTCCAGTGCACCGAAAACCAGAATGAACTCGCTTTTGAGCAGCGGTGCGTTGAATACGCGCTGGTTTTCCTCCGGGCTGTAGTTGCTGTCGATGGTCTGCGACAGCAAATCGACAAGACGCAACTTGGCGTTGAGCCAGTTCTCGATCTGCCTGGCCAGGGCATTGCTCGATTCGGCAATGCTCGACTCGACCTGACTGCGCAGGGTGTCGCGAACCTGGCTGACCTGGGACAGCGACAGCAAGCTGGTGGTGAGGAACAGCACGGTAGCGGCGGCGATACCGACCTTGTGGGCGATTTTCATGAATGGGCTCCTGGGCGCCAAGACGACGGGGCTGCATCCATGCAATGCGGTTCTTTGCAAACCTAGTACAGTGCTGGCGTTTTGCCTGCTGGACGTGTGGTCTCTCTGTACGCTTCTGTATCGGTTCGCAGGCGCCGTTCTTGAGCCGTAGAATTTCGCGCGTTGTCAGTCGCGCTTTCTGTGCAGGCGACTGGTATTGACCACATCCACCGCGCGGGCGCGCAATTGGCCGCAACCGCCGTCGACATCCTGGCCGGCCGAGTTGCGCACCTTGGTCAGCACGCCACGGCTGTGCAGATAGCGCACCATCTCGACGATGCGCTCGCCGTCGGGACGCTGGTAGTCGTCGGCTTCCAGGCTGTTGTAGGGGATCAGGTTGAGCACGGCGAACTTGCCCTTGAACAGGCGCAGGATATTGTCCATCTCTTCCTGGCTGTCGTTGATGCCCTTGAGCAGGGTCCACTGGTACTGGATCGGGTAGTCGATGGTGCGCGCGTAGGCCTCGCCCAGTTCCACCAGCTCTTCGGGATCGATGCGCGGCGCCTTGGGCAGCAGGCGCTGGCGCAGTTCGGCGTTGGTGGTATGCAGTGACAGCGCCAGTGCAGGGCGCACGCGCTGCTTGGGCAGGCGCTCGAACACCCGTGGGTCGCCAACGGTGGAGAACACCAGGTTGCGCTGACCGATGCCGCCCTCGGTGCCGAGCAGGTCGATGGCATCAAGCACGTTGTCGAGGTTGTGCGCCGGCTCGCCCATGCCCATGAACACCACTTTCTTCACCGGACGAAAGCGCCTGCCCAGGGCGACCTGGGCGACCATTTCGGCGCTGCTGAGCTGGCGCAGCAGGCCGCTCTTGCCGGTCATGCAGAACACGCAGGCCACGGCGCAGCCCACCTGGCTGGAGATGCACAGGCCATCGCGCGGCAGCAGTACGCTTTCCACCATCTGTTTGTCGGCCAACTCCACCAGCAGGCGTGCCGAGCCATCGGCGCCAGGGTGTTCGGAACGCAGCCGGGCCAGTGCATCCAGTTCGCTGGCGATGGCCGGCAACCCTTCGCGTACCGTCAGTGGCAGGAAGTTCTCGGTCTTCTGGTGCTTGGTGCCGGTATCCAACGCCTTGCCCTGCAGCCAGGCACGGGTGATGCGCCCGATATGCTGGGGTTTGGCGCCAAGGTCGGCGAGGCGTTGGTTGAGTTCGGTGAGCTGCATGGGGCGCGCATGCTATCACTTGGCCTTGGGAGCGACCACGTCGAAGCGCAGCACGCCGATCATCTGCCCGGCTTCGGTAACGACCCGCACCTGCCAGCGGCCTTCGGGCGAGGCCGGGAAGTTGAGTTTGTGCGTCCAGGCGCGATAGCCCTCCTTGCGTCCCCCGCTGATGTCCAGCGCAATGCGCTCGACTTCCTGGCCGTTGTGCTGCCAGACGTGGTAGATGCGCTCGTTGAGGCCGCGTGGCGCGTTGATCGAGGTGTAGGCGTAGAGTCCGTCGGCGCGTAGTCGTTCCGGGCTGATCTGTTGCAGGCTCTCGCCAGGCGTACGTTGCGCGCCGTCGAAATGGTCGCTGATCGCCACCTCGGTCAGCCACAGCGTTGCCGGTGGCACCCAGCTCCGCGCCATCCAGCCGGCGCTGGCCATCGCCAGCGGCAGAGCGGCCAGCAGCACGATGCGTCGCCAGCCAGCGAAGCCGATCAGGCCGGGCAGGCTCGGCAGCGCCAGCACCGTGGCGACCAGCAGGGCGATGCGGTAGCTCTGCGGCGTGCTGAGGTGAAAGATGATCGGCAGCGCGGTGAGCATCACCGCGAACAGCGCCAGGCTGTGAAAGATCAGCAGCAGCCAGCGGCGCGGCGCCAGCCAGCGGTAGTAGATCGGGTCGGTGATCGAGGCCAGGGCGGCGATCGCCAGCAGGCCGCTGAACAGTAACTGCCCGCTGTTCCAGGTGGTGGTGATGAAGAAGAAGGGCAGGACGAAGAACAGGCTTTCCTGGTGGATCATCTGCGTGCCATAGCGCAGCAGCGGCAGCGGCAACTCGAAGCCGAAGCGCCGGGCAATGCGTTCGCGCAGCAGGTTCTCCAGGATCAACCAGACCCAGCTGACCAGCAACACCACGCCCAGCACCTTGGCCAGATGCGCCTGGCGGTCGACCAGGAGAAAACTGGCCACGCCCGAGCAGAAGCCGAACAGGGCGACCAGGCCCGGGTAACGGCGCAGCAGGGCGATCAGCGTGGGGATGCGGTCGAGCACGACTTTCATGGCAGCGGCAAATGGCAGTGTTGGGCGCGCATCCTAGGTAGCGCGAGCCTTGGCTGCAAGCGAGTCGTCAGCTGTGCTGGCGGTGCCGGGCCGCTTGCGGCAATATTGCGCCCCCGTTTCACCACCGAGTCCGAAAACGATGAAATTCATCCATCAACGCGAGCATCTGGAAGAGGGCGATCTGGTGGTCATCCAATGTTCGCAGCCCTGCAACATCCGCCTGATGAACGATGCCAACTTCCGCGCGTTCAGGAATCGTGGTCGTCACAGCTATCACGGCGGCGCCTTCATCAAGTTCCCGGCGAAGATCCGCGTGCCCTCCAGCGGTTTCTGGAACATCACGCTGGATACCGTGAGCCGTAAAGCGGTGAGCGTGACGCGCAAGCCGCAGATGGAATACAGCATCAAGATCGTCCGTCGCCCGGGCGCTTGATGGCGAGACCCATGCCGTACGTCGCACGGCGCTGAAGAAAAAGACTAAACGAGGTCATGCCGGACGAAGTCAGAACCGATGAACCCAGAAAAAGGAGAGTCAGTATGCTGAAGTTTCTCGGAGGAACCGTCGGTGTCATTTTCATCATCGGCCTGATCGTGGTGATTGGCTTGCTGTCACTGATCTTCTAGGCAATCAACAGCCCCGCTGCCTGCAGCGGGGCCGATCGCATTCAGAGCCTCTCGCGCTGGTTGCCCTGGTGTTGTTCGCACGTCATGAAGCCCTTGCTGTCGACCCGACCATCGACGTCGAAATCCACGTAATAGGGCTGTTCCAGGCCGTCGACATTGAGCACATAGTTGTTGCAGGTGCCGCCTGTGACGCTGTTACGCACGTCCGAAGAGGGGGGGCCACCGAGGGTGCGCACCTGCTCCTGAGTCATGCCATCGTCGACCTGCTTGACCAGTGGCTCGTTGCGAAAGGTCAGGTAATCGGCCGGGTTCTCGAAGGTCGAGCAACCGCTCACCGCGGTCGCTACGGCCAGTACTGCAAGGCTGTGCTTGTACATGTCATCGCTCCGTCGATTGAGCCGAAATGGCTCGACATGTTTTGGAGCTGCGCTCATGCAGGAGAGTTCGAGTATTTCGATGATCGGCGCGACTCGCCTCGCGGTCGTCGCTTCGCGCATGAAAAGAGCCCGCGAATGCGGGCTCTTTTCAATCAGTCGTCGTAGCCGAGGTTCGGCATCAGCCAGCGTTCACTGACGGCGACGTCCTGACCTTTGCGCTTGCTGTACTGCTCGATCTGATCCTTGTCGACCTTGCCCACGGCAAAATACTGCGCTTCGGGGTGGGCGAAGTACCAACCTGACACCGCCGCCGCCGGGAACATGGCGTAGTGCTCGGTGAGGAACACGCCGCTCTTGCCGGCCTTGTGGTAGTCGGCCTCGGGGTCGAGCAGCTTGAACAGCGTGGCCTTCTCGGTGTGATCCGGGCAGGCCGGGTAGCCGGGGGCGGGGCGGATGCCCTTGTACTGCTCGCGGATCAGCGCTTCGTTGTCCAGCTGCTCGTCCCTGGCATACCCCCAGTATTCCTTGCGCACGCGCTCGTGCAGCCATTCGGCGCAAGCTTCGGCAAGGCGGTCGGCCAGGGCCTTGACCATGATCGCGTTGTAATCGTCGCCCTTGGCCTCGTAAGCCTTGGCCACTTCCTCGGCGCCGATGCCGGCAGTGGTGATGAAACCGCCGACGTAGTCGGTCACGCCGCTGTCCTTGGGCGCGACGAAGTCGGCCAGCGACAGGTTCGGCTTGCCATCGGGCTTGATGGTTTGCTGACGCAGGTGGTGCAGGGTGGCCAACTGCTCGCCATCGTTCCCATACACCTCGATATCGTCGTCGCGCACCTGATTGGCCGGCCAGAAACCCAGCACCGCGCGCGCCTTGATCAGCTTCTCGTCGATGAGTTTTTTCAGCAGTTGCCGGGCATCGGCAAACAAGGCGGTGGCCGCTTCGCCGACGACTTCATCGGTGAGGATACGCGGGTATTTGCCGGCCAGGTCCCAGGAGATGAAGAAGGGCGTCCAGTCGATGTACTCGGCCAGCACGTTGAGGTCGATATCATCCAGCACCTTGACGCCGGTGAAGCTCGGCTTCGGTGCGCTATAGCTCGGCCAGTCGAACTTCGGCTTGTTGGCGATGGCGTTGTCGTAACTCAGGCGCTCGGTGCGCGAGGCGCGCGCGGAGGTACGCTCACGCACGACCACGTATTCGTCGCGGGTACGCTGCACGAAGTCGGGTTTGAGTTCCTTGGACAGCAGCTGGGTGGCCACGCCGACGGCGCGCGAAGCGTCGGTGACGTAAACCACCGCGTCGTTGCTGTACTGCGGGTCGATCTTCACCGCCGTGTGCGCCTTGGAGGTGGTGGCGCCGCCGATCATCAGCGGCAGGGTGAAGCCCTGGCGCTGCATTTCCTTGGCAACGTGGACCATCTCGTCCAGCGACGGGGTGATCAGGCCGGACAGGCCGATGATGTCGCATTTTTCGGCGATGGCGGTCTGCAGGATCTTCTCCGCCGGCACCATCACGCCCAGGTCGACGATGTCGTAGCCGTTGCAGCCCAGTACCACGCCGACGATGTTCTTGCCGATGTCGTGCACGTCACCCTTGACCGTGGCCATGAGGATCTTGCCCTTGGCTTCCGGCTTGTCACCTTTCTCTGCTTCGATGAAGGGAATCAGGTGCGCCACGGCCTGCTTCATCACGCGGGCGGATTTGACCACCTGGGGCAGGAACATCTTGCCCGAGCCGAACAGGTCGCCAACGATGTTCATGCCGCTCATCAGCGGGCCTTCGATGACTTCGATGGGACGCGCGCACTGCTGGCGGCACTCTTCGGTGTCTTCGACGATGAAGGCAGTGATGCCCTTGACCAGCGCGTGTTCCAGGCGCTTGACGACCGACAGCGAACGCCACTCTTCGTTTTCGACTTCCTTGGCGGCGCCGTCACCCTTGTATTGGTCGGCGATGGCCAGCAGGGCGTCGGTGCCGCCGGGTGTGCGGTTGAGCACCACGTCCTCGACCCTGTCGCGCAGCTCCTTGGGAATCTCGTCGTAGATTTCCAGCTGGCCGGCGTTGACGATGCCCATGGTCAGGCCATTCTGGATCGCGTAGTAGAGGAACACCGAGTGGATCGCCTCGCGCACCGGGTTGTTGCCGCGGAACGAGAACGACACGTTGGACACGCCGCCCGAGCTCAGTGCATAGGGCAGGTTGTCGCGAATGAAGGCGCAGGCCTCGATGAAATCGACCGCGTAGTTGTTGTGTTCCTCGATGCCGGTGGCGACGGCGAAGATGTTCGGGTCGAAGATGATGTCTTCCGGCGGGAAGCCCACTTCATTGACCAGAATGTCATAGCTGCGCTGGCAGATTTCCTTCTTGCGTGCAGCGGTGTCGGCCTGTCCGGCTTCATCGAAGGCCATCACCACCACGGCGGCGCCGTAGCGCTTGCACAGCTTGGCGTGGTGCTTGAACTGCTCCACGCCTTCCTTCATCGAGATGGAGTTGACGATGCCCTTGCCCTGGATGCACTTGAGGCCGGCTTCGATCACCTCCCACTTCGAGGAGTCGATCATGATCGGCACGCGGGAGATGTCCGGCTCGCCGGCAATCAGGTTGAGGAACCTGACCATGGCGGCTTTCGAGTCGAGCATGCCCTCGTCCATGTTGATGTCGATCACCTGGGCACCGGCTTCCACCTGCTGCAGGGCGACTTCCAGCGCCTCGGTGTAGTTTTCCTCGCGGATCAGGCGGGCGAACTTGGCCGAACCGGTGATGTTGGTGCGCTCGCCGACGTTGACGAACAGCGAGTTGCGGTCGATGGTGAAGGGCTCGAGGCCGGACAGGCGGCAGGCCTTGGGTATGTCCGGGATCACGCGTGGCGGGTACTTGGCCACGGCCTCGGCGATGGCCTGGATATGCCCCGGCGTAGTGCCGCAGCAACCGCCGATGATATTCAGAAAACCGCTGGCGGCGAACTCTTCGACCACCGCAGCCATCTCGGCGGGCGATTCGTCGTACTCACCGAAGGCATTGGGCAGGCCGGCGTTGGGGTGGGCGGACACATGGGTGTCGGCCTTGGTCGACAATTCTTCCAGGTAGGGGCGCAGGTCCTTGGCGCCAAGGGCGCAGTTCAGACCGACGGAGATTGGCTTGGCGTGTCGCACCGAGTTCCAGAATGCCTCGGTGGTCTGGCCGGACAGCGTACGGCCGGAGGCATCGGTGATGGTGCCGGAAATCATGATCGGCAGCTCGACGCTGTCTTCGTCGAAGACCTGCTGCACGGCGAAGATCGCTGCCTTGGCGTTCAAGGTGTCGAAGATGGTCTCGATCAGGATCAGGTCGGCGCCGCCGGCGATCAGGCCACGGGTAGCCTCGGTGTAGTTGTCGACCAGTTCGTCGAAGGTGACGTTGCGGTAGCCGGGATCGTTGACGTCCGGGGAGATCGAACAGGTCCGACTGGTCGGGCCCAGCACACCGGCGACGAAGCGCGGGCGATCCGGGGTTTCCAACGTCTTGGCATCGGCCACTTCACGGGCTACGCGGGCACCGGCCAGGTTCAGCTCATAGGCCAGGCTTTCCATGCCGTAGTCGGCCTGGGACACCTGGGTGGCATTGAAAGTGTTGGTTTCCAGGATGTCGGCGCCGGCATCCAGATAGGCCTTCTCGATGGCAGCGATGATCTGTGGCTGGCTGAGCAGCAGCAGGTCGTTGTTGCCCTTCACGTCGCTCGGCCAGTCGGCAAAGCGCTCACCACGGTAGTCGGCCTCTTCCAGCTTGTAGCTCTGGATCATGGTGCCCATGCCGCCATCGAGGATCAGGATGCGCTCCTTCAGGGCTTGCTGGAGGGCGTGGAGGCGGGCGCTGCGATCGGACATGAGAACTACCTGAGCAAAGCGAAAACAGAGGGGCGCGATGATAGCAAAGCTGCAGGGTTCTGGAGCGTCAGAGGACTTTCCATGAATTTCATTCATGTTGCCGAGGGCGGCGTCTCGTTAGAATTGCCAGCATCGCAATCAAGGACGTGGTCATGCTCAAGCCCGCTGCTCTGTTTCTTCTTTCTTTCGCAGCCGGTCTGGCCCGAGCGGAAGCGATTTCCTATATCGACGACGTCCAACCGATCCTTACCCACAAATGTGTGGCCTGCCATACCTGCTATGACGCGCCGTGTCAGCTCAATCTGGGCAGTGGCGAAGGCATCGCGCGCGGCGCCAGCAAGCAGCCGGTGTACGACGGCACACGCAGCCAGGCGCAAGCGACCACTCGGCTGTATCTGGATGCACAGGGCGAGGCCGCCTGGCGCCAGCGCGACTTTCATTCGGTGCTCGATGGCGAGAACGGCCAGGCTGCGCTGATCAAGCGCATGTTGGAGCTGGGTCGCAGTCAGCCATTGGAGCCCAATGCCAAGCTCCCGGACACTCTCGATATTGCCATCACCCGCAGCAACAGCTGTTCATTGCCGGCTGAGTTCGCCGCCTACGCACAGAAGAATCCCCATGGCGGTATGCCGTTCGCCGTGACGGGTCTGAACGATGACGAGTACGCCACCCTGGAACAGTGGCTGGCGCAGGGCGCGCCGGTCGCCGAGCTGGCGCTCACGCCCAGCGCGGTCGAGTTGCGCCAGGTGGCGGAGTGGGAAAACTTCATGAATGCGCCCGGTGCGCGGCAGAATCTGGTGTCGCGCTGGTTGTACGAGCATTTGTTCCTCGCGCATCTGCACTTCGAGGGCGGTGAGTTTGGGCACTTCTTCCAGATGGTCCGTTCGCGCACCCCCAGCGGCGAACCCATCGATCCTATCGCCACGCGCCGCCCCAACGAGGATCCAGGCACCGAGTTCTACTACCGGCTGTGGCCGATCCAGGGCGTGATCGTGCACAAGACGCACATCACCTATCCGTTGGGTGACGCCAAGCTGGCGCGGGTCAAGGAGCTGTTCTTCGGCGAAGATTGGGCGCTGGACGCTGTGCCCGGTTACGGAGCACAACGTCGCGCCAACCCCTTCGAAACCTTCGCCGCGATTCCGGCGCGTGCGCGTTATCAGTTCATGCTGGATAACGCCGAATACTTCGTGCGCACCTTTATCCGTGGCCCGGTGTGTCGCGGGCAGATCGCCACTGACGTGATTCGCGACAACTTCTGGGCCGTGTTCCAGGCGCCGGAGCACGATCTCTACATCACCGATGTCAATTACCAGCGCGAGGCCACGCCGCTGCTGGCCATGCCCGGCCAGTTCGACGATATCGGCGATCTGCTGGGTCTGTGGCGCAACTATCGCGACAAGCGCAACGATTACGAGAACCTGCGCAAGGACGCTTACGCCGACGCCCCTCCTGCAGACTGGGCGCATATCTGGAGCGGCAACGACAACGCGCTGCTGTCGATCTTCCGCCAGCACGACAGTGCCTCGGTGCGCAAAGGCCTGCTCGGCGAGATTCCGCAGACCCTCTGGTGGCTGGATTACCCGCTGCTGGAGCGCACCTACTACCAACTGGTGGTCAACTTCGACGTGTTCGGCAACGTCTCGCACCAGGCGCAGACGCGGTTGTATTTCGATCTGATCCGCAATGGTGCCGAGGTGAACTTCCTGCGCCTGCTGCCAGCACGTTCTCGTGAGGCTTACCTGGATGACTGGTATCAGAACAGCGGCAAGTTGAAGATGCTGCTGGACTACAGCTCGGTCGATCATCGCTCGCCAAGCGCCATTGGCCTGACCGGTGACGATCCGAAGAAGCAGTTCGCCGAGCAACTGCTGCAACGCTACGGCAAACTCAACGCGCGTCCTGATCCGATCAACCGCTGCACGGGCGCACAGTGTTATCGCGACGGTTTGCCCAGGGAGCTGCAACATGTCGAGCAGACGTTGGCGCGCCTGGCCAGTCGTCCGGCGGGCGGCTTGCGGGTGATCGATCAACTGCCAGAAGCGACGATGCTGCGGGTGGAGCTGAGCGATGGTTCGCGTGAGATCTACAGCCTGCTGCGCAACCGCGCACACAGCAATGTGGCGTTCATGCTGGGCGAGGAGCTGCGCTATCAGCCGCGCCTGGACACCCTGACCATCTACCCGGAAGTGCTGAGCAGTTATCCGAATTTCCTGTTCACGGTCAAAGCGGGCGAGGTGGATGCCTTCGTCAAGCAGATGGAGGGCGTCAGCGACGCAAGATCCTTCGAGCGTCTCGTCGAGCGCTGGGGCGTACGGCGTAGTCATCCCGAGTTTTGGCGCTATTTCCATGATATCGCCGAGCATATTCGCGAAACCCAACCGTTGGAGGCGGGCGTGCTGGACATGAACCGCTACCAGAACCTCTGAGCGCATCACCGGAGCGCATGTGAAGTGCGCTCCGGATTACTTGTCACATGGCGGCCATGGCTGCGATCAATTCCTACTAATTTAGTTGGGCTTTAACCGGGCGGCGCTCTGGCGTACACTGCGCCCATGTTCGCGAGGAGTTGCCATGAGCGCCATCATCATTACCCAAGCTGCCGAAGATTACCTGGCCGAGCTGCTGAGCAAGCAGGACACCCCGGGTATCGGCATCCGAGTTTTCATCACCCAGCCAGGTACGCCTTACGCGGAAACCTGCATTGCCTACTGCAAGCCGGGTGAGCAGAAGCCTGAAGACAACGCCGTCGGCCTGGCCAGTTTCACCGCCTGGATCGATGGTGTCAGCGAGCCTTTCCTGGAAGACGCAGTCGTCGACTACGCCACTGATCGTATGGGCGGCCAGCTGACCATCAAGGCGCCGAACGCCAAGGTGCCGATGGTCAACGAAGACAGCCCGCTCAACGAACGAATCAACTACTACCTGCAGACCGAGATCAACCCTGGCCTGGCCAGCCACGGCGGCCAGGTGACGCTGATTGACGTGGTCGAGGAGGGCATCGCCGTCCTGCAGTTCGGAGGCGGTTGCCAAGGTTGTGGTCAGGCCGACTACACCCTCAAGGAAGGCATCGAGAAAACCCTGCTCGAACGCATTCCGGAGCTCAAGGGTGTGCGTGACGTGACCGACCACAGCAATCGCGAGAACGCTTATTACTGATAAGCGCATGCACATGAAAAAGGGGCGACCAAGGTCGCCCCTTTTTCATTTCAGGCTTTGAGCACACGTTTGCTGGAGGCGGGGAAACGCTCGAGCTTTTCGGCAGGGCGAATCGGGCGCTTTACCAGTTCGCCGCCGCAGTTCGGGCAGCGTAGCGCCAGCACGGATTCTGCACAGGAGCGGCAGAAGGTGCACTCGAAGGAGCAGATCAAGGCGTCAACACTGGCTGCCGGCAGATCGCAGTCGCAGTTCTCGCAATTGGGGCGCAGTTCAAGCATGGCGCAAGGCTCGGCACGGTGGGTGATTGCAGCAGTCTGCAGTCGCCGAGAGCTAAGCGCAACGAGCAAATCTGGGGGCGCGCAAGGCGCCCCGACAGGCTTTACTCCGGCATGCTCCAAGGTGCCAGGTCGAAACCCTGGCGGCTCAACTCATCGCGCGAGCGCTGCAGTGCGTCTTCCAGCTGTTGCGGGTCGCTGTAAGTAGCGCTGGAGAGCTGGGTGCGGCCGAGCAGGCGGGTGTTGGTGCGGTCGATGACGCTGATGCTGACGACGCCGGTGCCGTCCTGCGGAGCCCAGGCCACGCACTGGAACGGGCGGAAGGCGCGATCGGCAATCAGCAGGGCTTCGTTGAAACGCAGCGGTGTGTTCATGGGGTCGGTTTCTCCGAGTTGATCCCAACATTCAATGGCGGCCAACCGGTTATTGATGTTGGCCTTTCAATGTGGTTGATGAACTCAGTCGCCCCATAAGTCACACATGCCTGAAAAAAGTTTTATGACCGGCGTAGTGTGCCTTGATAAAAACTTCTGGCGTCTCGCCGGCTACAACTTTCTACTGCGAAAGTTCCACCTCTGTTTCTTGCGTAAGTGGCTGCGGCGCAGCGCTGGCAGGGGCTGGGGCGTTGCGCTGATGACGATAGGCGCTTACCGCCTCATATACCGACTTGCGCAAACGGTTTATGCCACCGATAGGACGGTGTTCGGGAAGTGCATGCCAGGGGTTGAAGGACAAATTGTCGCAGAACAGGTTTTGTTCGCGGCTATCGAAGTCCTGAGGGTGTACGGTAATACGCGCAACGCTCTCGAAGGGCGATATCTTTTCACTCCATTCGACTGTCGGATCTTCGATGGGCATGTAGTACTGCGCGTTCTGTTTTTGCACCTGAAGTTCAAAACAGGCCGGTGCGCGGTCCAGTGACAACTGCTGGTAGAGCGCATTGCGCAGGAAGTTGGGCAAGTCAGTGTTTTGTTCCGGCAGCGCGTAGGGGGGGCAATTCTGCGGGGCCGGCACCACGCGATACTTGATGTTCAACTCACCGAGCTTGAACGGCGCAATGGAGTTGTAGGTAGTAGCCACCGGGCTCTCTGGTGCAGGAGCCAGGGTCTTCAGGGCGATGATCAGGTGGCGCGCTTCCCAGGTGCGTGGGTCCCAGCTGGGGAAGAACGCCAGGGCCTTCTTGCCATCGGCCTGGGCGGCGAAGTTGGTGCGGTATTCAGCCACGTCGCGAACGAAGAAGGCCGGATGGTTGAACATCACGAAATCCTGCTCGCCAGCATGCGCCGGGCTCTTCATGAGCTTCTCGCCAGGCACATCGAGCAACTTGATGGCCATGCCGCGCGCATCGCGGGCACGGTCGAACTGCGGGTAGGCATTGCCGTTGGAGAGGCGCATCCAGGCCTGCCAGGTGTGCCCCGGCTCACTGAACACACCCTGGCGCAGTGACTCATCCAGTGTATCGAGCACTTGCACCTCGGCTTTGACACAGCCGTGGGCCTTGGCATGGGCATCGCGCAGCACGCGGGTGTTGTCGCGGTGCTGCTCGACGATGCGTACAGCATCTTCGATGATCAGTCTGCTCAATGCCGCTTCATCCGGCGCGATCTGCTCTTGCGTGGAGACCGGGCCGGAGAATTTCCAGGCGTAATAGGCTTCGCCCAATCCCCAGCCAACCAGGCCGACCAGGGCGACGGTGAGCAGCAGTTTGCCGAGCAGACGGCCGAGCCAGAGCCAGAAGCGTTTCAACATCGTTGCAATCCTTGTTCTCGAACCTGTTGGTTGAAATCAGCCTTCGCAGCTCGGACCGGGCGTCCAGGCTTGTACCGGCACGTCACTGAGCCGGGTTTCCAGGTCAGCGTTACCGAGCACCTTGAGGTATTCGATCAGCGCCAGGCGCTCGTCCGGCGACAAGGCGCGCCCGATGACGCCTTCCTGGCGGCAGCCATCGCGGAACTCATGGCCACCATTGCCGTTGCCGGTAACGCGGGTATCGAGCAGGAAACCACCTGGAAACTTGTCGCTGCGATAGCCCACGCGTACCGGGTCGAATTCGAAGTCGCCGACCCAGAACTGAGCCTGCCGCTCGTATACGGGAGAGAGCAGTTCGAACAGGTTGGGTACCGAGCCGTTGTGCAGGAAGGGCGGGGTCGCCCAGATGCCGTCGAGTGGGCGGGCCTTGTAGCCGCGCTTTTCCTGTACGCCGATGGGCAGGCCATAGCCATCCATTTCCTTGCGCTGTTGTGGTCCGATACCGGCGTCCTGATAGGCGCGGTTTTCCACGTAGGCGGTGATATAGGCCAGGCCCTTGGCGCTGGAAATGCTCTTGAAATCGACCTCATCGAGGCTGGAGCCGAACAGCTTCACATCCAGGCGCGACAGTTCAGCCTTGGTCCAGCCCAGACGGCTGATGTCGAAACGATGGTCAGCGATGTTGTCGGCGGTAGTTGGATCGGTGCCGACGATGCTGGTCGGTACGACACGCATCTTCCACTCGGGGTCGCGCGACGGTGCCAGGCGCTGCTCGCGCGGCTTGGGATCGGGGGCATGGCAATAGGCGCAATTCTCGGTGTAGAGCGCTTTGCCACGACTGGCCAGCGGCAGATCCACCTTGCCGAATACAGCCTCTGGCCACTTGGGTGGCTGCAGCCGTTTCAAGGTTTCCTCCAGGGTGTAAAGGTCATGCAGGCGCACGCTGGAGGCGTAGCGATCAGCCTCGGCGACGCCTTTGCCATGTTCGTCGAGCAGATGCAGGCTGGCGCCGACGCCCAGGGCTTCGCCAACGTTGCGCGCCATCGGCTGCATGGCCGAGCCATTCCATTGCACCCAGTCGAATTTCCAGATATCCCAGAGTTGCGGGTAGCTGACCGGGGCATTCGAGACGCGGTAGTTGGCGTCATCCAGAACATCACCAAACACGGTATTGGCGATACGACCGAATGCATCGGTACGGCCAAAACCTTCTTCGGTCGGATACAGGTCGCGGTGCCAGTCGTTGAAGGCGGTCGCCAGCAGCCGGTCGAGCACTTGCTTGAAATCTTCGCGCAGTTGATCACGGCCCTGTGGGTACTGATCGCCCAGGACTTGCTGGGCGAAACGACGGAATTTCAGTGGATTGTAATAGGTGAAGGCCATGCTCATACCCAGCGCCTGGCCAAAGCCGCCGCCACGCAGGGTCGGCACGGTGGAGGCCAGCGAGTGCAGGGCTGCACCGCCGTCGATACGTACGGCCTGGCCTTTGTAGCGCAGCTCGCCGGTATGGCAGGCGGCGCAGCTGATATCGAGGAAGTGTTCGCCGCTTTCGCTGTCCTGGTGACGGGTAAAGCCGACTGGCAGATTGCCGGGATTCAGATCGCTTGGCCGCTGCCCGGGATCGGTGAGAAAACCGAAGCGGGCCAGATAATCGAGGCGGGCGAATTTCTCGGTGCCGAACGGCATTTCCAGCGCGCTGAACCAGTCATAGCGCAGGCCTTTAACCGTGGTGCCCTGTGGCGTGTAGTAATAGGTCTGGCGCTGCTCCTCGCTCCACTGGTCCAGATAGTGCAGCTCACTGGGCTGCTGATAGGTCGGGAGGTTGGGGTTGGCCACGTAATACAACGCCACCGCCAGGCCGATCAGTGCCAGCAAAATGACGAATTTCAGGGTGCGGCGCAGCAGACGCATCAGAGACTTCCTTGTAGCGTTCTTATTAATCGGCCTGTTATGCCAATACTGCAGGCTATTGGCAAGGTGCCATCGCCGTGATCATGAAAACTCTTCAATAACCAGCAGGAACAACGCATATAGAGAAATGATCCATGAAGCGTCAAAGTTCTTGCTAGCTTTACGTTTGCGAGCGCCAAATTGTTGTTTTTATTGGAATTACAAAATAATGGCGCCAAGGATGGAGTATGTTGGAGGCTGTTTCCGTCGCATCCCGGCAATTACTCGTGCTCGATCCGTTCGAGGCATGCGAAGCGCTGTTTCAGCCGCTGCAGGCCGCTGGCTGGAGCGTGCAGCGCTGCACGCCAGAAATGCTCAATGGCCATGCAGGCGATGCACTCCTGCTTCACCTCGATCAGCAGCCTGGTCATGCATTGCTCAAGCAACTGCAGCTGACAGAGCTGGGTTGCATCGTGCTGGCGGATGCCGAGCGATTGATGCAGGCCGGGGCTGATGAGTTGGTCGGTGAATGGTGTTTCGCCGCGCTGACATTGCCAGTGGAAATGCCCCGGTTGCTGGAAACCTTGCAACAGGCGCAGGCAACCACTCGCTTGCGCAGATTAAAAAACGACGGACGACAGGCGCCGCAGTTTTTGGGCAATTGCGCTGCAGCGCGCAGTCTGCGTCGACAGCTGGATAGCCTGAGTCGTATCGATGGGCCGCTGCTTGTCAGCGGGGAGCGCGGCAGCGGCAAGCATCTTCTGGCACGCTTGCTCCACCAGCGTTCATCTTTTGCAGCCCAGGCCATGCGCGTTATCGACTGCGCCGAGCCTTTCGACGGCGTGGCTCTCGCCGCATCCAGCGTCACCAGCGTGCTGCTCGAAAACGCCTCTCGGCTTTCCGAGGTGGACCAGCAAAGGTTGCTGGACTACCTGCAGCGCCATCCTCGAGCGCATCTGTTGACCCTGGACCGAGGCGAGTTGGTGCAGGCCATGCAGCAGGGACGTTTCAGACGGGATCTGTTTCATCGATTGGCGGCGCAACAGCTGCAAACGCCGAATCTGCGTGAGCATCCCGGTGATCTGTCGCTGCTGGCCGAGCATTTCGCCAAACAGCACGGGGCAATGATCGGGCGGCATCATCGGCGTTTCAGCGAAGAAGCGATAGACGCCATGATCAGCCATCCCTGGCCAGGCAATGTGCGCGAGCTGCACAATCGCGTGGTCCGCGCACTGGTGCTGGCTCAAGGACGACAGATTCTTGCAGCCGACCTTGGCTTGCGCCCGGCACAGGCCAGCATCGACGCCCCGGTGACGCTGGAGGACTACATACTGCGCGCCGAACGGCAGGCGCTGAACGACGTCCTAGGCCGCTACACCAACAACATGAGCCAGGCAGCGCGGACGCTCGGGGTGTCGCGACCAACCTTCTATCGCTTGCTGCACAAGCATCGCCTGCGCTGAGGCTCATGGCTGTAACGCTCGAGAAACACTGCTAAGGTGCTCGGCACACCTATCGCCAAGGAGATCGTCATGCACCCGTTCGACGCCAAGAAGCCGCCGCAACTGGCCGTGTTGCTGGGTTATGCCGGGCTGGTGCCATTCGTTGGCGGTGCGCTGGGCATCTGGGTGATTCCCATCGGCTGGCGGCCTTTCGTGCTGGATGCATTGCTGGATTTCGCTGCCGTGATCCTGGCCTTCATGGGCGCCATTCACTGGGGGCTGGCGATGCGTGCGGAGGAAACCGACGAGAAGGCCAAGTTGCAGCTGGGGCTTTCGGTGATTCCACCCTTGCTGGGCTGGGCTGCACTGGCTGGCGGACTGCCGATGGGCTTGTCGCTGCCGATTTTCCTTTTTGCCTTTATCGGTCTGTATCTGGCGGACATGCACGCCGTACGCGTCGAACTGGCGCCGCAATGGTATCCGGCACTACGTACGCCACTGACGCTGGTGGTGTGCCTGAGCCTGTTAGTGGCCTGGGCCAGCGTCCTGATCCGCTGAGCCGAGCAGCATCGCGACCTGCTTCAGCGCTGCCTGGCGTCGTTCGTCCCAGCCACCTGAAAGTTCGCAGAAACGCTGCCCGTTACCCTGCAGCCAGCCGCGGCAGGCCTGATGAAAGGCCTGCCGCTCTGCCAGCTGTGGCTGGCAACGCTGGCCATCTTCGATCCACGGCACGCCAGCGGGGTCGAGCAACAGATGCTGGTCGTAGTGGCGCGCGCGCAACTCGGCCTCCAGCCACTGCGGACAGGCGCCGAACAGGCACCGGCTCCAGAGCATGTTGCTCAGCAGGTGCGTGTCGAGGATCAGCAGCGGCGGCCTGGCTGCCCGCGCAGCATCCTCCCAGGCCAGTTGACCGCGAGCGATCTCGTCGATGTCTGCGTAGCAGGTATCGCGCTGCTGCTCGTCGATGAAGTGGCGCACGTACTCGCCCACCACAATGCCCCCAAAACGCGCCTGTATGTGCGCCGCCAGCCAGCTTTTGCCGCTGGACTCCGGCCCGGTCAGCACCAGCACCTTCATGGCGCGCACTGCAACGCCGGGTCGCGGCGCCAGCTCAGCCAACCACTGACGGCCAACGCGGTGAAGGCGGCGTAGAGACCCGCAGTCAGATACAGCTCGCTATAGAGGAAGAAGGCCACGTAGCAGAGGTCGACGATTACCCAAAGTACCCAGCATTGCAGGCGTTTCTGCGCCATCCACAACTGCGCGACCAGGCTGAATGCGGTCAGCGCCGAATCCAGCCAGGGCGAGCTGGCGTCGGTGTAGGTCGCCATGAGATAGCCGAGCAGCCCGGTACCGAGCGCGCCGATCAGTAGCCCAGTCAGGACTGCGACCGCGCTCAGGCGGCTGACGTTGCGCCCATCGTGGCGTTCGCCGCCACGGGTCCACTGCCACCAGCCGTAGAGCTGCAGCGCAGCGAACAACAGTTGCAGGAGCAGGTTGGAATACAGCCGCCAGTCATGGAACAGCCAGGCGTAGAGCAACACCATGATCAGGCCGATGGGCCAGCACCAGGGGTTCTGTCTGACGGTCAGCCAGACGGCGACGATGCCGAGTCCGGCGGCAACGAGTTCGAGCCAGGACATCCGGCGTCCTCGAATCAGGAAAGGGTGGCGATTGTACTGATGCAGGCGACTCAGCACACCAGGCTGTCGGCTTGTCGATAGAGCATCAGCAGCTTGCGGGTGATGGTTTGCTGGATGTCGTCGCGCTCGAAGCTGGACAGTCGTTCCAGGCGTGCCAGTTGCAAGCGATGCAAGTGGATATAGGGCATCTGCTGGTCGAATTCGCGCAGGTCGCCTTTCATCAATACCGGCAAGAACAGATCACCAATTTTCTTCTGGTTGCTGATGATCTGCGCCAGTGCCGGTTTGAAGGGCATGGTCTTGGGCGCCGGCCCGCCATCCTTGATCTGGGTGCTGAGCAAGAGCCCCGGCTTGCCCATGACCTTGCCCGGCAACACGCACAGGCCGGTCTTGCGGATGGCCTGGCTGTCGATGCCGTGCAGGGTGTCGTGGAAGGCGTAGGGGTTGGGCAGCACCACCATCTTGCGCCCGAGATCGGTGGGGAAGTGCAGGCTGTAGTTGGTGTATAGCTGCCCTACCGATTCGGAATAGACGCACAGGCGATTCTCGAACAGCTTGATGAAACGCTCGGCCAGCTCGCGACGGGCCATGCTGTCCAGGTCCCAGATCAGGTCCTGGTTCTGCGGCCGACTGAAATCGACCTCCTGATGTTGCATGCTGCTCATGCTCGACTCATACGCGAAATTGCCCAAGCAGACGATTGAGCTGGTCGGCCAGCTGTTTCAGGTGCTGGCTGGCCGCATTCGACTGCTCGGCAGCCTCGGCGGTGTTGTGGGCCAGCGCTGCCGTCTGCGTGACGTTCTGATTGATGTCTTCCACCACGTGAGATTGTTGCAGGGTGGCACTGGCGATCGAGGCATTGAGCCCGGTCAGGTTGCGCAGCGATTGGGCGATCTGGGCGAGGCTCTCGCCAGCCTGGCTGGCCTGTTCCACGGTCAGCTGGGAAGCGCGGCTGCTTTCGTTGATCACCTTGACGGCGGCTTCGGAGTTGCCTTGCAGGCGCTCGATCATGCCCTGAATTTCGGCGGTGGAGGTTTGCGTCCGCTGCGCCAGGAGCCTCACTTCGTCCGCGACCACGGCGAAACCACGGCCCTGCTCACCGGCGCGGGCAGCCTCGATGGCGGCGTTGAGGGCGAGCAGGTTGGTTTGCTCGGCGATGGAGCGGATCACCTCGAGCACGCTGCCGATCTGCGTGCTCTCGCTGGCCAGTGATTGAATCACCTCGACAGCCTTGTCGATGGTACCCGACAACTGATCGATCTGGCGCAGGCTCGCCTCGATGTTCTGCTGGCCCTGGCTGGCCTGGTCCTCGGCAGTGTGCATCTCGCTGGAGGCGTGCTCGGCGTTCTTCGCCACGTCCTGCACGCCGTAGGTCACCTCGTTGACAGCGGTTGCCACCAGCTCCATCTGCTGCGCCTGCTGCTGGCTGTGGCGCTGCGCCTCGCTGGAAATGTCGCCAAGCGAGCGGGCGGCCTGATCGAGCGAACCCGCCGAATCGAGCATCTGCTGGATTACATGGCGCAGCTTCGCGGTGAAGGCATTGAAATAGGTCGCCAGGGCGGTCAATTCGTCACGCCCGTGGGTGTCGAGGTTGCGGGTCAGGTCGCCTTCGCCGCTGGAAATGCTGGCCATGGCGTCCACGGCTGCCTGCAGAGGCTGCACGATGCTGCGAGTGATCAGCACCACCAGTCCAGTCAGGAGCAGGGCGATCAGCAGGCCGATGCTCATGGCTTTCACCGCCTGGGCCCTGAACTCCACCTGCACGTCATCGACATAGACGCCGGAGCCGATGATCCAGCCCCAGGGCTGGAACAGTTCGACGTAGGAGATTTTCGGTACCGGGTCAGTGGCGCCGGGTTTCGGCCAGCGGTAGTCGACTTGGCCGGCCCCCTGGCTACGGGTGATGGCGACCATCTCGTTGAACAGCGCCTTGCCGTCCGGATCCTTGAAGCCGGAAAGATTCTGGCCCTCGAGCTTGGCATTCATCGGATGCATGAGCATGACCGGGGTCTGGTCGTTGATCCAGAAGTACTCCTGGCCGTCGTAGCGCAAACCGCGCACCGTTTCCATGGCCTGCTTCTGCGCTTCTTCGCGGCTCAGGCTGCCGGCGCTTTCCAGGCTGTGGAAATGCTTGAGAATACCGGCCGCGCTCTGCACCACATGCTCGGTCTTTTCCGATTTGCCGGCGTAAAGATCAAGGTGGATCTGGCGCAGCATGTAAGCGCCCTGCAAGATCAGCGTCAGAATGGCCAGCGCCAGGATCAGCCATAGACGGCGGCTGATGGGAAGACTACGTAAGCTGTTCATGGACGAATTCCTGATTGTTGTCATTGTCGGCTTCAGGGCTGCCTCGAAGGGCGCGGAGCAATACTGTCACATCGAAGCATTATTCACTCTAGTTGTCTGATAGCATTTCGGCAGCCCGGCGCAGAACCTGAATGAGTACCGGGCTAGACCGTTGCAAGGAACCTCCATGACGGTTTTGTGTCCCAGGGCCGGGGCCATGCTCCACGTTCTGAGTTTTACGCGCAGGTAGTTGCCGCGCTTTGGGGGATTTGATGGATTTATGGGTGGCCTTTCAGGCCCTGATTCTGGGCATAGTGGAAGGCCTGACCGAGTTCTTGCCGATTTCCAGCACCGGGCACCTGATCGTGGTCGGTGATTTGCTGGGGTTCAACGGCGAGAAGGCGACGGCGTTCAAGATCATCATCCAGCTTGGCGCCATCCTGGCTGTCATCTGGGAGTTTCGAGCCAAGGTGCTCGGCGTCGTAGTCGGTTTGCCCAGCGACCCGAACGCGCAGCGTTTCACCTTCAACCTGCTGCTGGCGTTCATTCCTGCGGTGATTTTCGGCCTGGCCTTCGCCGATCTGATCGAACATTGGTTGTTCAATCCGATCACGGTCGCCATGGCGCTGATCATTGGTGGCCTCATCATGCTCTGGGCAGAGAAGCGCGAACACGCGATCAAGGCCGAAACGGTCGACGACATGACCTGGAAGCTGGCACTGAAGGTTGGCTTTGCGCAATGCCTGGCGCTGATTCCGGGTACGTCCCGTTCGGGTGCCACCATCATCGGCGGCCTGGTATTTGGTCTGTCACGCAAGGCGGCGACCGAGTTCTCCTTCTTCCTGGCCATGCCGACCATGGTCGCGGCCACGGTCTATTCGCTGGTCAAGTACCGCGACATCCTGCAGATGAGCGACTTGCCGATCTTCGCCATCGGTTTCATCAGCACCTTCATCGTTGCGATGATCACCGTACGCGCGCTGCTCAGGTTCATCACCAGCCACAGCTATGCGGTGTTCGCCTGGTACCGCATCGCCTTCGGCCTGGTGATTCTCGCCACCTGGCAGTTGCACCTGATCGACTGGAGCACGGCGCAGCCGTGATTGGCAACGAGCGCAAGGGGCGCCTGAAAAGCTGGGATGATGCCAAGGGTTTTGGTTTCATACAGCCGCTCAATGGTGGCGCTGAGGTCTTCGCGCACATCTCGGTGATGCGCGGTGATCGCCGTCCGCAGCCGGGCGACCAGGTGCTGTTCATCGAAGGGCGTGACGAGCGAGGGCGGCCACGCGCCGAGCACTTGCGCCTGGCAGGCGAGCTCAGCCTCGATCGTCAGGCGATCCGGCGCAAACCGAAAGCGCCTGGCAAGGCAGCTCCTGCAGCGCGCAAGGCTGCTGCCAAGGTCGCACACCGGTCAGCGACTCAAGGCGCCATCCACAACTTCTCCAGCAAAGTCGTGATGCTCGCCTTGCTGTGCCTCCTGCCACTGCTCGGCGCCGTGACACTGTTCGGCAAGGGTTTTTGGTGGCTATTGCCGCTATATCTGCTGGCCAGCCTGCTGAGTTTCCTGCAGTACTGGCTGGATAAGCGCAGTGCCCAGACTGGCGGCCGACGCACGGCGGAAAATACGCTGCATCTGGTCGAGCTGGCGGGTGGCTGGCCAGGTGCGCTGATCGCTCAGCAAGCGTTCCGACACAAGACGCGCAAGGCGTCCTATCAGGCCGTTTTCTGGCTGATCGTCGCAGTTCATCAGCTGTTCTGGATCGATCTGCTGTTGCTCGACGGCACCTACATCGGCCGCCACATACCCTTATTCGTCCAGTAGCAGGCCGGGTTGCAGGCGCTTGGGCAGGCGGCGCACCACCAGTTGATGCGAGCGAGTCAGTAATTGGCGCAGCTCATCGTCGCCCAGCGGCGGCCGGTGGGCGCTCATGCTGATCCAGTAGGCGCGAGCCAGGTATGGGGCAGGGCGGATGCCAGGTCGGTCTACATGACCGAGAAACAGGTCGTTATCGACCTTGAAGGCCAGATCCTCGCCAAGAAAATCGAGAATGGCGAACATCTTGTTGCCCGCCACCGAAAACACCCGGTTGCTACCCCACTTGAGGTCTTCGCGGGCGCCGGGCAGGGCGAGGCAGAAGGCGGCGATCTGATCCGGCGTCATGGTGGGGCTCCTTGCCTGTTTTGAGCGTTCAGGGTGACAGTTTGGGTTGGCCAGTAAAGGCATCTGGCTAATTGGCATCACTTGGGCTTGTCTTGGAGACATCAAGTCTCTGATCATGCGCCGACCCGACCTCGTCCGCGCTGTCCTCGAAATGTGCTCATGAATCGCCGCCATCGTCTTCGGTTAATCCGCTGGTTGTTGTTGAGTTCGATGATCTGCTCGCTTGGCGCGTGGGCAGAAGAGCGCGTACTCGATAGTGCACAGCTGAAAGAGGAGCCTTTGTCACTGACGACATGGGTAGGGCTCCTGGAAGATTCTACTCGTACACTGACGATCGAGACCGCTCGCTCGGCCGAAATGGCCGAGCGCTTCCATCATGAGCGCATCGCAAGCGCGTCCTTTGCTCTGGGTTTCACTCGGTCGGCCTACTGGTTCCGCCTGGCCATCGGCAACACCAGCAACCAGGCACTGACCCGTTTGCTGGTGGTGGACAACCCGCGCATTTCCCAGGTCGACGCCTACGTGCCGGACGGGCAGGGCGGCTATCGTGTCTGGCGCACAGGTGCTGACCGACCGCCGACTGCCAAGGCCTACGACAACCGCAACTTCGTCTTCGCGCTGCAACTGGCCGCGAACTCGCAGCAGGAGATCTACCTTCGGGTCGAGTCGAGCATTGGCCTGCTGGTACCTCTGCAGCTCTGGACCGTCGAAGGTTTTCAGGCCTATGCGCGTGAGGACTACATGGCGCGCGCCGGCTACATGGGCATCGCCGTCGCGATGATCCTGTTCAACCTGATGCTGTTCATCGCCCTGCGTGAGCGTATTTACCTGCTCTACGTGGCCTTCGTGCTGTGCGCCGTCTGCGCCCTGACCATAAAGAACGGCATGGCGCCGGACTGGACGCTGTTCGGCCTGCCGCTCAACTCCAACGTGGCCTATTACTCGGGCGCATCACTGGCGCTGAGCGGCATGCTGCTGTTCATGCGCAGCATGTTGCAGACCGCACGTCTTCTGCCGTGGGTCGACCGCTGGTTGCTGGCGTTGGTAGCCTTGTATCTGATTTCCCCGCTGATCTACGCCACCGCCCTGGCGCAGGTATCGCGCATAGCCATCGTGATCAATCTGCTGACGGCTGTCGTGATGACGGGCGTGGCCTTGGCCTGCGCCCTCAAGCGTCAGCGCAGCGCCTACTTCTTCCTGGCCGCCTTTGGCCTGCTGATTCTGGGTGGCGCAACCACCACCCTGCGTGCCATGGGCATCTTGCCGACCAATGCCTTTACCGTGGATGGCCTGCAGATCGGCTCATCGCTGGAGATGCTGCTACTGGCCTTCGCCCTGGCCGACCGCATCAACGTCATGCGCCAGGAAAAGCTCCAGGCGCAAGCACGACTTTTGCAAACTCAGGAGCAACTGGTCGAAACCCTGCAACGTTCGGAGCGCGAGCTGGAGCACCGCGTCACCGAGCGTACCGAAGAGCTGCGAGTGCTCAACAGCCGCCTGCAGACGCTGAGCCTGACCGATGCCTTGACCGGTATCGCCAATCGTCGACACTTCGACGAGGTCTTGATCAAGGAATGGCAGCGTGCCCAGCGTGTTGGCTACCCTCTGGCGTTGGCTCTGGTGGATGTCGACTGGTTCAAGGCCTATAACGACCACTACGGCCATCTGGCTGGCGACAGCTGCCTGCAGCAGATTGCACATACCCTGGCTGCGACCATCAATCGCTCCACCGACCTGGTAGCGCGCTATGGGGGTGAGGAATTCGTCTTTCTCGCACCCTCTACCGGCCTCGATGGCGCGCAAGGCATGGCAGAGAAGCTGGTGGAAGCCGTGGCGGCCTTGGCGCTGCCGCACGAACACTCGCCGTTGGGCCATATCAGCATCAGTGTCGGCGTCGCCTCGATGCGAAGCACTGCCGCAAGCTCGCCACAAAGCCTCCTGCAACGGGCCGATGCCGCGTTGTATCGGGCCAAGGCGCAGGGCCGTAACCGGGTAGCGAGCGATTCATAAAAAAGCCCCAGAGCATCGAACCCTGGGGCTGAGGAGGGTCGGCATGGCGCCGACCGGGGAGAGTGGGTTCAGGCCTGTGGTTGCCAACCGCCACCGAGTGCCTTGTAGATCGCGACGATACCGCTGTACAGCTCGACCTCCGCCGAGGCCTGGGCATCTTCGGCGGCCAGGCGCTCACGTTCAGCGTCCAGCAGCACGAGGAAATCCACCGTGCCTTCGCGATAGCGAATCGCCGCCTGAACCGCCGCCGCGCGGCTGGCTTCGGCCTGGCGCACCAGGGAAACCAGGCGCTGCTGGCGCTTGGCGTAGTCGCTGAAGGCGTTTTCCGATTCTTCCAACGCCAGCAACACCTGCTGCTCGTACTGCGACAGCGCGCCATCGGCCTCGGCTTCGGCGCCGCGCAGGCGCGCCCGCACGCTACCGAGATCGAAGGCCGCCCAGCTGATACTTGGCGCTACACCCCAGGCGCGAGCCGCAGACGACCCCAGCTGCGAGCCGCGCCCGGCGGTAAAGCCGAGAAAGCCGGAGAGGCTGACGCGCGGGAACAGGTCGGCAGTCGCTACGCCGACCTGTGCCGTGGCCGCCGCCAGCTGTCGCTCGGCAGCCTGGATATCCGGGCGGCGACGCAGCAGCTCGGCCGGATTGCCGATGGGCAGCGCCTTGGCAATCACCGGCAGGGGTTTGGGCGACAGATCGATCTGCAACTGCTCCGGGCGCTGGCCAAGCAGGGTAGCGATGCGATTCTGTGCACGCACCTGTTGCGCCTGCAGTTGCGGCAGGCTGGCTTCGGTGGCGGCCAGACGTGCATCGGCGCGCAGTACGTCCAGCTCGTTGCCAACACCGGCATCGCGCAACTGCTCGGTGATGGCACGCGAATCCTGCTGATTCCTCAGGTTCTCGCGGGCGATGCTTTCGCGCAGTTGTGCGCCACGCAGGGTTCCGTAGGCATCGACCAGTTCGGCGATCAGGCTGACCTGCAACTGGTAGTAATCAGCTTCGGCCACTTCGATGCGCGCTTCACTGGCTTGCAATTGGCGCTGGATACGGCCGAACAGGTCCACTTCCCAGGCCATGTCCAGCCCCAGGTCATAGCGTTCCTGGCGGATGCGCTCGTCCGTGGTCGGCGGCTGCTGGGCCTTGCCGAACTCGCCACTGGCGCGGCTGGTGACGGTGGGGAAGCGGTCGTTGGCCACGTCATCGCGGATCGCCCGTGCCGCACGCAGGCGGTTGAAGGCCACGCGCAGCTCGCGGTTGTCCTGTAGCGAACGCTGCACCAGCTGGTTCAGCGTCGGGTCGTCGAATTGCTGCCACCAGGCGGCTTCGAAACGGCTGCGGTCGTAATCGGCCGCCTCCAGCGCGGCAATGCGCGCTGGGTCGGTCACGGGCGCTCGATAATCCGGGCCGACGGCGCAGGCCGACAGCGCCAGGGTCAGGAGAGCGGGGGCAAAGGCTTTCATGCATGCGACTCCTGCAGACGGGCGGCTTTGCGGGCTTCGCGTTTTTCCACGAAGCCGCGGATCAGGACATAGAACACCGGCGTCAGCAGCAGACCGAAGAAGGTCACGCCGATCATCCCGGAGAACACCGCCACACCCATGGCATGGCGCATCTCGGCGCCCGCACCGCTGGACAGCACCAGCGGCACCACGGCCATGATGAAGGCGATCGAAGTCATCAGGATCGGCCGCAGACGCAGGCGGCAGGCCTCAAGCACGGCCGCGACACGATCGAGCCCCTCTTCCTGTTTCTCCTTGGCGAACTCGACGATCAGAATGGCGTTCTTGCACGCCAGGCCCACCAGCACTATCAGGCCGATCTGGGTGAAGATGTTGTTGTCGATACCCGCGATGATCACCCCGGCGATGGCGGTGAAGAGCACGATCGGCACGATCAGGATCACCGCCATTGGCAGGCTCCAGCTTTCGTACTGGGCGGCCAGCACGAGGAAGGCCAGCAGCACGCAGAGCGGGAAGATGAAGATCGCGGTATTGCCGGCGAGGATCTGCTGGTAGGTCAGATCGGTCCACTCGAAGGTCATGCCGATCGGCAGTTCCTCGTTCAGCAGTTTGGCGATGGCTGCTTCAGCCTGGCCCGAGCTGTAACCCGGCGCGGCGGCACCGTTGATCTCGGCGGTGAGGAAGCCGTTGTAGTGCATCACCCGATCGGGACCAGAACTGTCATCGACCTTGACGAAGGTCGACAGCGGTACCATCTCACCACGGTTGTTACGCACCTTGAGCTGACCGATCTGCTCCGGCTCCAGGCGAAATTGCTGGTCGGCCTGGACGTTGACCTGATAGGTGCGGCCAAAGCGGTTGAAGTCGTTGGCATACAGCGAGCCCAGGTACACCTGCAGGGTGTCGAAGATATCGCTGATGGCCACGCCGTGGGTCTTGGCCTTTTCGCGGTCGATGGCGGCATCGACCTGCGGCACGTTGACCTGGTAGCTGGTGAACACCGACATCGGGTTCAGCTCCGGCAACTGCCGGGCCTTGTTGAGGATGTTCTGGGTCTGCGCGTACAGCTCTTCATAACCCAGGTTGCCACGGTCCTGGATCTGCAGGCGGAAGCCGCCAATGGTGCCCAGGCCCTGTACCGGCGGTGGCGGGAAGATGGCGAGGTAGGCCTCCTGAATCTCTCCGAACTGGCCATTGAGCTCGGCGGCAATCGCGCCGGCAGACATGCTTTCGTCCTTGCGCAGGCCGAAGTCCTTGAGCGCGACGAAGACGATGCCGCTGTTCGGGCTGTTGGTGAAGCCGTTGATCGACAGGCCGGGAAAGGCGATGGTGTTTTCCACACCCGGATGCTTACCGGCGATTTCGCTCATGCGCTTGATCACCGCTTCGGTGCGATCGAGCGTCGCGGCGTCCGGCAACTGGGCGAAGGCCACCAGGTACTGCTTGTCCTGCTGCGGCACGAAGCCGGTCGGCGTGCTGGCGAAGCCCAGATAACCGAGCACCAGCAGGCCACCGTAGATCAGCATGGCGATGCTGCTGCCACGCAGCACCCGACGCACGGTGCCGACGTAGCGGTTGCTGGCGCGCTCGAACATGCGGTTGAACGGAGCGAACAGCCAGCCACCGAACAGCTTGTCGAGCCCGCGTGAGAAGGCATCCTTCGGCGCGTGATGGTCCTTGAGCAGGATGGCGGCCAGGGCCGGCGACAGGGTCAACGAGTTGATCGCCGAGATCACCGTGGAAATCGCGATGGTCAGTGCGAACTGCTGATAGAACTGGCCCGAGAGCCCCGAGATGAAAGCAGTCGGCACGAACACGGCGCACAGTACCAGGGCCGTGGCGACGATAGGGCCGGTCACCTCCTTCATGGCCTGGCGGGTGGCCTCGACCGGCGATTTGCCCAGGGCAATGTTGCGCTCGACGTTCTCCACCACGACGATGGCGTCGTCCACCACGATACCGATGGCCAGTACCAGGCCGAACAGCGACAGCGCGTTGAGCGAGAAACCGAACATGTGCATGACCGCGAAGGTGCCGATCAAGGACACCGGCACGGCCGCCAGGGGGATGATCGAGGCGCGCCAGGTCTGCAGGAACAGCACGACCACCAGCACCACCAGCACGACGGCTTCGAGCAGGGTGTGCACCACTGCTTCGATGGAGCCGCGGACGAAGATGGTCGGGTCATACACCACTTCGTAGTCCATGCCTTGCGGGAAGCTCTTCTTCAGCTCGGCCATGCGCTCGCGCACCGAATCGGAAATCTCGATGGCATTGGAGCCCGGGCGCTGGAACACCGGAATGGCCACGGCCGGCTGGTTGTTCAGCAGCGAGCGCAGGGCGTACTGGTTGGAGCCCAGCTCGATGCGGGCAATATCGCGAAGACGCGTGATCTCGCCGTTGTCGCCGACGCGGATGATGATGTTCTCGAACTCTTCCTCGGTAACCAGGCGACCCTGGGCATTGATCGACAGCTGGAAGCTGTTGCCGGCATCGGAGGGCGGCGCGCCGAGGGCACCGGCGGCCACCTGACGATTCTGCTCACGAATGGCGGTGACCACATCGGTGGCGGTCAACCCGCGCGAGGCTACCTTGTTCGGGTCGAGCCACACGCGCAGCGAGTAGTTGCCCATGCCGAACAGCTGCACGTCGCCGACACCGTCCAGGCGCGCCAGCTCGTCCTTGACGTTTAGCGCGGCGTAGTTGGACAGGTAGAGCATGTCGTAGCGCTGATCCGGCGAGGTCAGGTGCACCACCATGGTCAGGTCCGGGGAGGCCTTGTCCACGGTCACACCGAGACGCTGCACCTCGGTGGGCAGTGTCGGCATGGTGCGGGTGACGCGGTTTTGCACCTGTACCTGGGCATTGTCCAGGTCGGTGCCGAGGGCGAAGGTCACGGTCAGCGTCAGGCGGCCGTCGATGGTCGACTGCGACGACATGTAGAGCATGCCCTCGACGCCGACGATGGCCTGTTCCAGCGGCGAGGCGACGGTTTCACCGATCACCTTGGGGTTGGCACCCGGGAAGTCGGCACGCACCACGACGGTGGGCGGCACCACTTCCGGGTATTCGCTGATCGGCAGCTGGAACAGCGAGATGGCGCCGCCGATCAGGATCAGCAGCGACAGCACCGCGGCGAAGATCGGCCGCTGGATGAAGAATTGCGAGAAATTCATGAGTCTTTCCTCTGGTCGCGCGGGCTTGATCAGCCGCGCGGCGAGCGAGCTTCGATTTTGTCGGCGGCGATGCGCGGGGCCTGGCTACCATCGACGGCCTGGCGCATACGGGCCAGTTGTTCGAGGGTGCTGTCATCGGCCATGGACACCGGTTGCGGATCGACGGTGGAGCCAGGCATGGCGCGCTGCAGACCGTTGACCACGATCTTCTCGCCCTTGCTCAGGCCGCTGCGGACGATGCGCAGACCTTCGAGCTTCGGCCCCAGCTCGATGGAGCGATAGGCCACGGCATTGTCGTCACCCAGCACCAGCACGTACTTCTTGCCCAGATCGGTGCCGACTGCTTCGTCCTTGATCAGGGTGGCGGCGTAGGGCTTGCTGCCTACCAGCTTCAGACGTGCGTACAGCCCCGGGGTAAAGCGACCATCCTGGTTGTCGAACACGGCGCGGCCACGGATGGTGCCGGTGCGCGGGTTGACCTGGTTGTCGAGAAAGTCCAGCTGGCCCAGGTGTGGGTGGTCGGTCTCATCGGACAGGCCGAGGTACACCGGGCTGGCGCCACGGGCGTCGGAGCCGGATTCACGGGCCAGCTCGACGTACTTGAGGAAGGCACGTTCATCGGCATCGAAGTAGGCGTAGACCTTGTCGGTGGAGACCACCGAGGTCAGCAGGCTCTCGCCGGCACCGACCAGGTTGCCTTTGGTGATTTCGGCGCGGCTGACGCGACCGTCGATGGGCGCGGTGATACGGGTGAAACTGAGGTTGAGGCGGGCATTTTCCAGCTCGGCGGCGATCGCGGCGACCTGGGCCTTGGCTTCGGTGGCGGCGCTGGCACGAGCGTCGGCGAGTTCGGCGGAGATGGCGTTGCTCTGACGCAGTCGCTCGCCACGGCGCGCTTCGTTGGCGGCGCGGGCCTGGCTGGCGCGGGCCTGTTGCAGCTGGGCTTCGAGGCGTTTGACTTCAGCCTGGAACGGACGCGGGTCGATCTGGAACAGCAGATCGCCTTTCTTCACCAGGGTGCCTTCGTCGAAAGCGACCTTGTCGATATAACCGGAGACACGCGGGCGGATTTCGACGGACTGCGGGGCTTCGAGACGCCCGGTGAACTCGTCCCATTCGTTGATCGGCTGTTCGATGACTTCGGCGACGCTGACCTTGGGTGCGGGCATTTGCGCCTGAGTCTGCGCGGCCTGTTCGCAACCGCTGAGCGCGAGGACGCCGGCGAGGGCCAGGGGGAATATCCAGATGTTCTTGTGCTGCTGTTCCATGGTTGACTCCGCCAGTCGGATTTGTGGATTGGCGGAGTCTGCGACGAGTCTTGAAGGGCTACGAATCGAATGCCATGAATTTGAATATCATCGGGAATGATAAACGACGCACTTATATCAATTTCGATCTACGAAGGTGCGCCAAGGTTCCTGGCGGCACCTGGATGGTGCGTTTCCGGATGTTTGTCAGAGGCTGTCTGGATCGCCGCAGAACATCTGGATGCGCGAGCGCAGCCAGCGCTCGGCTGGGTCGTTATCCTGGGCGCCACGCCAAGCCATATGCAGTTCGTAGGTTTGCGCCTCTAGCGGCAGATCCTCGGCGCGCAGGCCGCCGGCTGCGGTCAAGGCGGCTGCAGTGTAGTCCGGCACGCTGGCGACGATATCGGTTTCCGCCAGCAGAGTCGCCAGGCCGTTGAACTGCGGAACGGCCAATACGATGTGGCGCTCGCGTCCAAGCTTGGCCAGTTCGTCATCGATGAAACCGGTTAGGTCTCCGGCGAAGGAGACCAGCGCATGGGGACGTGCACAGAAATCGTCAAGACTGAGCGCGCCGGGTACGGTGTCGGCGCGCAGCAGCTTGGCCTTTGTGCGACGCAGCACCTTGCGCTTGGCGTTGGCCGGCAGCTCTTCGGTGTAGGCCACGCCCACCGAAATCTCACCAGATGCCAGCAGGCCGGGCATCATCAGATAGTTGGTGCGGCGAATCACCAGCACCACGCCCGGCGCTTCTGCGCGCAGGCGTCGGAGCATAGCCGGCAGCAGGGCGAACTCGACGTCGTCGGAGAGGCCGATGCGAAATATAGCTTTGCTGGTCGCGGGATCGAAATCGGCGGCGCGGCTGACAGCGGTGGAGATCGAGTCAAGCGCCGGCGAGAGCAGGGCGAAAATCTCCTGCGCGCGCGGTGTCGGTTCCATGCTGCGACCGGTACGCACGAACAGCGGGTCATCGAACAGGGTACGCAGACGGGCGAGCGCCGCACTGATGGCGGGCTGGCCGAGAAACAGCTTCTCTGCGGCTCGCGTGACGCTGCGCTCGTGCATCAAGGTCTCGAAGACAATCAACAGGTTCAGATCGAGGCGACGCAGGTCGTTGCGGTTCATCCGGGTACCATTCGAGGGATACGGGCCTTGTCAGCACGGCGCTGCAAATGAGAGCCTTTGCCCAGGCAATAGTACGGGTAGTGTGCAGCGGATGGAAAGTCGCTGAATCACTGACAGGCATGAAGACTATCGATAGAGTCTGATAGTGTCGCCGCCGCACAGCGGATAGAGTCCACAGTCATTGAAGTGTTAATCCGCGATCAAGCTCGAGGTAAGCGATGTCCCGCATGATCCGTTTTCATAAGTTCGGCGATGCCGATGTGCTCCAGTACGAAGACGTTCCGACGCCTGTGCCCGGCCCTGGCGAAGTCTTGGTGCGCGTTCAGGCCGTCGGCCTGGGCTGGAAGGACGTGCTGTGGCGTCAGAACCTCGCGGCCGAGCAGGCCAAGCTTCCGGCCGGTACCGGTTTCGAACTGGCCGGCACCGTTGCGGTGCTGGGCGAGGGCGTGAACGACTTCGAAGTCGGCACTGCCGTTGCAGGTTTCCCGGCGAGCACGCCGAACCGTTACCCGACCTGGGGCGATCTGGTGCTGATGCCCAGCCATGCCCTGACCCGTTACCCCGAGGTGCTCAGCCCGGTCGAGGCCAGCGTTCATTACACCAGCCTGCTGTTCGGCTACCTGGCGCTGAACGATCTCGCTCACCTCAAGCCCGGTCAGCATGTGCTGATCACCGAGGCCAGCCACTGCATGGCACCACAGACCGTGCAACTGGCCAAGGCGCTGGGTGCCAAGGTCATCGTTTCCACCGGTTCTTCGGAGGATCGCGAGTTTCTGCGGGCCCTGGGTGCCGACAAGGTGATCGCCACCGAGGAACAGGACCTGGTCCTGGAGGTCGAGCGCTACACCGAAGGCAAAGGCGTCGAGGTGATTCTCGACCAGTGCGCCGGTCCGCAGATGAAACTGCTGGGTGATATTGCCGCGCCGCGCGGCAAGCTGATCCTGTACGGAATCAATGGCGGCAACGACACGGCGTTCCCGGCTTGCGCCGCATTCAAGAAGCACCTGCAGTTCTTCCGTCACTGCGTGCTGGATTTCACCGGTTGCCCGGAACTGGGTATCGAGCCGAACAATGATGCCGTGCAACGCGCGCTCACGCACATCAACCAGATGACTGCGGACCGTCTGCTGACGCCGGTGATCGACAAGGTGTTCGACTTCGAGAATTTCGTCGAAGCGCACCGCTACATGGAAACCTGCCCGAACCGCGGGCGAGTGGCCCTGAAACTGGCCACGGATTAAAGTCCTTGGCCATGCGGTCGCTATAACCTAGGTCTACGTTCGTTCTAAGGATAGGTACATGAGTCTGGTTACCGGCGACGCGCTATCGCTGTTGTTGTTTCGTTTGCATAGCGGCCGCCTGCTGGGGATCAACCTGCTCAAGGTCAACGAGATCATTCCCTGTCCAGCCTTGACCAAGCTGCCCAATCGTCACCCCAACGTGCGCGGCATCGCCACCTTGCGTGGCGCTGCGATGACGGTGATCGACCTGGCGCGCGCCATTGGCGAACGCGGTGCGGCTGACGAAGACGACGGCTGCCTGATCGTCACCGAGTTGAGCCGCTCGCGTCAGGGGCTGCACGTGAAAAGCGTCGAGCGTATCGTGCAGTGCTCCACCCGCGACGTGCGTCCGCCACCCGCCGGAGCCGGTAATCGTGCCTTCATTACGGGTGTGACCCAGATCGATGGCGCCATCGTGCAGGTTCTCGATATCGAGAAGGTACTGCACGACATTGCACCTGCGCTGGAGGAAGCCCCCGTCGGGCAGCTGCTCGACGGCCAGGATGCCCGCTTGCTGCAAGGTCGCCGCGTGCTGCTGGTCGACGATTCGCAAGTCGCGCTGCAACAGACCCTCAACGTGCTGCGCCAGCTGGGGCTCGATTGCACGGCAGTGCGCAGTGCCCAGGCTGCTCTGCAGCAACTGCACGAATACCATCAGGCCGAGATGCCATTCGAGCTTTTGGTCTCGGACATCGAGATGCCTGAACTGGATGGCTACAGCCTGGTTCAGGAAATCCGTCGCAGTCCCGATATTGCCGACACCTACGTGCTGCTGCACACCTCGCTGGACAGCACCATGAATACCGAGAAGGCACGTTCGGTCGGCGCCAACGCAGTACTGACCAAGTTTTCCTCGGTCGATCTCAGTCAGGCACTGCTCGATGCCTTCCGGCAAATGAGCGGGCAGCACTGAGCCCGCCACTGCAAGCCCTTGCCGTCAAGCGGCAGGGGCTTGCCTCGCTGCCCTTCCAGGCGATTTAAAACTCAATACTTTCAATTGGTTAAGCGCGCCTCATGAGCTGGCATGCGCTTTGAATCAGTGCGCCTGGCAATTGCAACTCAGTCAAGGAGCACGGCATGAGCACGATTGGAGGTATTGGCAATTACGGCGGCATATCCCTCACGGGATTTCGCAACAAACAGAGTGAAGAGCAGGGCGAGCTGGCCCAATTGGCGCGCAATGTCGAGAAGACCACGCGCACGGCGAACGCCGAGTCCGAACGCGAGTTCCGCGCCAGGCAGGCTACGCAGGAGGGCTTTGCTCGTTTGCGCGTCGCCCTGCAGACCGCCTCGGACGGCAAGGTCGAGACATCGGTCAGTTCAGGCCGCGTGGAAAAACCACTGGGCGATAAGGGTGGTAACGCCGCGCTGGAGGCTTTCAAGGCCTACATGGCGATGACTCCGGCCGAGAAGATGCGCGACAGCATTCTCAAGGAAATAGGCATGAGCGAAGAGGAGATCGAGGCGCTGCCACCTGAGCAGCAGAAGGCGGTCGAAGAAGAAATTGCCCGGCGCATGGAAGAGCGAGCCAAGATGCAGGCCCAGTCAGAAGGCGATGGTCATTCTTATGGGCTGATCTGATCGGTGTGCGCCCTGGTGGAGGGGCACTTCGGGGTTGGACCTGTAAAAGCGTGATGCAAGTCACGGAAGATTCTCCATCCTGGTGATTCGCCGTTGGAATTTTCATGGGTTGAACTGTCTATCAATCGACGACGGTTCAACCCATGGGCTCTGACTGGTTGAGCTTTCACCAACCTAGAGAATCTTTATCAGGTCGTTACCAATATGGATGTTCTTTCCGAGTTCTTCGAGCGCACGAGCCTGCAAGGGCGACTGCTATTCGCCGGCCCGGTAGACGGTACCCTGGTGCTGGACAAGCCAGCAGGCATGGCATTCATCCACGTGATCGAGCGAGGTGCACTGGATATGGTGCACGCCGACAAGCCTCGCATCGCGATCAGTGAACCCAGCGTTTTGTTCTGTCCCAGCACCTGCTGCTACAAGCTGCGTGCACACCAGCCCGGCGGCGTGGATCTGATCTGCGCCTCATTCCAGTTCGGGCGTTCAGGGCAGCAGCCATTTCCACTGGGGCTCCTGGAAACCCTGGTGTTTCCGCTGAGCGCCCTCGAGCAGCTCGGGCCGGTGATCGGCTCACTGGTCAACGAGTTCCGTACGCCGGCACCTGGTCGTAGCAAGGCGCTGAACCTGCTGTTCGAATACGTGTTCGTCCTGCTGGTACGCCGCGCGGTGAACGAAGGGCGCATAACCAGTGGCCTGCTGTATGCGCTGCAGGACAGTCAACTGGGGCCCGCGCTGATCTGCATTCATCAGGAACCCCAGCTGGCCTGGAGCGTCGAGCGCCTGGCCGCGTTGGCGAAGATGTCGCGTACCAAGTTCGCAGCGCTGTTCTCCGAGGTCATGAGCATGACGCCCATGGCCTATGTAACCGCCTGGCGCATGAAGGTGGCGCAGGATCTGCTGCGTGAGGGGATGCCGATCAAGGTGATCGCCGATGCTGTGGGCTACGCATCGCAGGCGTCGTTCTCGCGTACCTTTGCCCAGCAGGTCGGGCAACCACCAGGCGAATGGCTACGGGCTGAAGGAGAGGACCCGCCGGCGAAGCTGCAGGTGCAGATTTACCGCGATTGAGTCTGGCCAAGCCCAGGGCTGTCGGCGCCCTGGGCATTTTTCACCGGTCAGGCGACTACCGGGATCATCGGGTCGGCAGCAGCCAGGGCTATCTCGCGATTGGCCTCGGGCGGGTAGATCCACTGGGTGTTGATCTGCGTTTTCAGCTCTTTGCCTTCCTTGCCGGTCAGCACCACCTTGCGCTCCCAGCCCTCGGTGAACACCGCGCCCCAGGCGCCCAGGTCCAGGCAGGTGACGTACTTGGGCTGGCTGTAGGGAATCGGCTCGACACCCAGCAGATCGGCTGCAGCGTTATTGCCGGAGGAGCGGCCGAGAGCGATGGCGTGCTGGCAGGTCATTAGCGCGTGGTTACCACGATCATCCACCGCGGCATAGGCGGTATCACCGGTGGCGTAGATGGCGTCCTGACCGAGTACTTTCAGGTCACGGTCGACGTGCAGGCGGCCGAAGGCATCGCGCTCGCCATCGATCTGCTGCGTCAGTGGCGAGGCTTTCACGCCCACGGTCCAGACCACGGTGCTGGCTTCGATACGTTCGCCGTTGTCGAGTTGGACGCCATGCTCATCCACCATCGACACCGGGCTGCCGAGCTTCCAGGACACGCCCAGCATGTCGCTGGCTTCTGCGATCACCGAGGCGATCTGCTCGCCCATGACGCTGCCGACCTGCTTGCCCATGTCGACCACGATCACCCGCACATCGACCTCCTTTCCCAGAATGGCTCGCAGCCGCGCCGGCATTTCCGTGGCCGTTTCGATACCGGTGAAACCACCGCCGACCACCACCACGGTGTTCCGGGCCTGGCTGGACGGTTTGTCGCGTAGGCTGTGCAGATGGGCTTCAAGTTTCTGCGCCGACTCCAGTCTGTCGACATCGAAGGCGAAGCGGTCGATGCCGGCCAGTGGAGGCCGGGCGACCTGGCTACCGGAGGCCAGAATCAAGCGGTCGAAACTCAGCTCGGCTTGCGCGCCACTTGCGTCGCGGTAGATCACTTGCTTGCCTGCGGCATCGATGCGCGTAGCGCTGCCTTGCACGAATCGCACACCGACCGCATCGAACAGCGGGCCGAGCGGGGCAACGGTGGTGGCCAGGTCGCTTTCATAGAAACGCGGACGTACGCGCAGTTCCGCTTGCGGAGCGAGGAGGGTAACGGCGACGTCCAGACGCTTGTGCTGGTCCAGTAGGCGAACGGCGCTCAGCGCACTCCACATACCGCCGAAGCCGGCACCGATGATCAGGATCTGCTGTTTCATATCGTGAATTCCCATAGTCGTTGAAGAAAAGAAGTGTTGGCTGGCTACGGGATCGATTGTGTGGTTGTTTTGGATCAGGGTATTGATCCAGTATCTACAAAAATAACTAGTCCACTTCGAGGACCCTATGCCACTCGATAAAACCCCACCGCAAGTGGTCTTTCTGCCGCTGGGCACGCCGGAGGAGGGAGTCAGCCTGCAGGCATGGCTATACGAATCGCTGCGCCGCGCGATTCTGGGCGGGCGCCTGCCCGCTGGCAGCAAACTACCCAGTACTCGCTCCATGGCCGAGTACTACGGCCTGGCGCGCGGGACGGTACAGGCTGCCTATCAGCAATTGCTTTCCGAAGGCTATCTGCAAGCTCGAACCGGCAGCGGTACGCGCGTCAGCGAGGTATTGCCGGACCCAACGCTGAACGCCGGATACGTTCGGCGCAAGGTGGTGGCTGAGGTGGAAGAGCAGCGCACAGCACCTGACACGCCCTGGTTGAAGCGTCTGGCCGAGATCGAGCCCATCTTCTCGCGGCGAACGCTGCCAACCGGTGTGCGTCCTTTCTTTCCTCATCGTGGCGATATCAGCGCCTTTCCCATCGACCTGTGGCGCAAGCTGCACACGCAACAGTTGCGCAGCTCGCGCCTGACGATGCTGCTCGACGCCGACCCGGCAGGCTTGCCTGAGCTGCGTGAAGCCATCGCCGGCTACCTGGCCATCGCTCGCGGGGTACAGGTTGCGCCGGAGCGCATCCTGGTGCTCGGCAGCGTGCAACAAGGCCTGGATATCTGCCTGCGTTTGCTGGCACCAGGCGACTCCCAGGTGTGGATGGAAGATCCGGGTTATCCCGGCGCGCGGCAGTTGATGGATATCTCGGGCATCCGCCGCGTGGATGTGCCAGTGGATCAAGCAGGCTTGCGAGTAGAAGAGGGCATTCGTTTGGCGCCTGGCGCACGACTGGCCTACGTCACCCCCTCACGTCAGGCGCCACTGGGCGGCGAGCTGTCGCCTGCACGCCGCCTGGCCTTGCTGCAGTGGGCGGCGGAGCAGGGCAGTTACATCTTCGAAGACGACTACGACAGCGAGTACCGCTTCATCGCCAAGCCCATTCCGGCATTGCGCTCCATGCCAGGTGCGGAGCACTCGGTCATCATGGCCGGGACTTTCAGCAAGTTGCTGTTCCCCTCGATTCGTCTGGCTTATCTGGTGCTGCCTGAGCACCTTAGGGAAAGTTTCACCCGCGCATCGGCACTGATGTCGCGCCATGCCAACAGCCTGGCGCAGGCCGTGCTGGCCGACTTCATCCATGAGGGGCATTTCGACCGCCACGTGCGGCGCATGCGCAAGGTCTACGCATCACGTGCCGACGCCTTCGCCGAAGCTGCGCACAAGCATTGGCAAGGGCTGATCGAGGTGCCGGAAATTCGCGCAGGGATGGATATCGCCTGCCGTTTGCAGGTGGAGAAAGAGCCGGAAACTTTCGCACGTTTGCAGGCTGCGGGTATCGATGCGATACCGCTGTCACGTTACTGCGTCAATCCGCGGGGGCCGGGACTGGTCATGGGCTTTGCGCCCTACGAGGAGCGAGCCATCGAGGATGCCGCCAGGGCCGTTGCGCATGTCCTGCGCGGCTGAAAACTGCCCCGGCCAAGGCCGGGGCAGCGACCATCAGAGGATGCTCAGCGGGTATTCGACAAAGGCACGAATCTCGTTGAGATCCGGGCCTACGTCGGTGCTGGAGCGGTAGATGGAGTTGCGCAGGCGCAGGTGCAGATCCTTGGCCGCGCCGCTCTGGAAGGTATAGCCGATCTGGTTGAAGATCTCGCGCTCGGTGCCGTTGTTGTCACTGCCGGTATCGATGTTGTCACCGCGTACGTAGGCGAACTTGTAACGCAGACCCGGCACGCCGTACTCGGCGAAATTCAGCTCGTAGCTGGCCTGCCAGGAGCGCTCGTCCTTCAGGTTGAAGTCCGAGTAGTAGGAGTTGGCCACATAGATGGTTCCGCCGCCGTCGCCATAATCCTTGGCAAATCCGGCATCGCCGCTGTTGCGCTGGTGAGCGACGATGAAGGCATGGGCGCCAATGCTGTACTTGGCCGCCAGGCTCCAGATGGTGTTGCGGTCACCTTTGCCGTCGCCGCCGTAATCCAGGGCGGCTACCGAGTCGGTGTCGTATTTGGTGCGATAGATGTTGAAGTCGAAATTGAGCGCCTGATCCGCCGCCAGCGCCAGGTTGTAATTGACGTTGGCGTAGTAGCGCTTGTACATGTCCTCGAGATCGGCGTGATAGACCGCCAGGCTCAGATCGTCGCTGACGGCATAACTGCCGCCGAGCACGTCGATGCTCTTGAGGCGATTGGGGTCGCGTGCCGCATCGCCCATCGGGCTGTCGGCGGTGAAGCGGCCCGCGTTCAGCTCCAGACCTTCGATTTCGTTGCTGGTGACCAGCGTGCCGGTGAAAGACTGCGGCAGCAGACGCGTATCGTCATGGGCCAGAACCGGCAGGGAAGGGAACTGGTTGCCGTACTTGATCACGGTATTGGAGACGCGCAGCTTCACCGCACCGCCAGCCTGGGACAGGTCGTCCAGTGGGCGACCTTCGCTGTCGGTATCGAAGAAGGGGCGATAGTGGCGGCCGCGGCCACTGTCGAGTTTGACCCCGAGCAGGCCGAAGGCATCGACGCCGAAGCCGACGGTGCCCTGGGTAAAACCGGACTCGAAGGTGGCGATAAAACCCTGACCCCAGGTCTTGGCATCGTTGGTGTTGTCTTTGAAATCACGGTTGAAGTAGGCATTGCGCAGCAACAGATCGAGGCTGGCGTCCTCGACGAAACCATTGGCTTCGGACTGGCTGCTGGCATGGGCCAACTGCCCGCCAAGCGCGAGGCCGCAAGCCAGCGCGAGACAGTGCTTCTTGTGCATGAGTGCTCCGGTGTTGGTATGTTTTCTTGTCAGGCTTCGCATCGAGACAAAGCCCAGTCCAGACGGACCGCTCATAGATACCACCGAGACGGCGCAGGCACTACTGAAGGTGGTCGATGGTCACTATCGACTTCTTCGATGAGGTCTTGGCAACGAACGGCGATAGGCTTCTCCTCGATGAAGATTCCAGGGGTGGCGGCTTTTGCATCTCTCCCGGAAGCTGACGCTCTGGCTCCACTTCATCTCCTTTGGTTAAGACGACTTGTAGCCGCCTGGTGATCCAGTGCGGCTTTTTTTGTTCATCTTTCTTGGTCTGCCGTGCGCGGCGATTGAAGTCACGGGTCAGTGAAAATCGCGGCTGCGTATATCCAGCCCTGTCAACATTGTCGTCATGTCCGTCAGCCGCCCGGCGATCACGTGGCGTACGCCTTCGACGGTCTCCAGATGGCCATCGATACGCAGCATCTGCGACTGTACGAGGACACCCCTCTGCCGCTCGGCCAGATCGTGCCAGACGACCACATTGACCAGACCGAACTCATCTTCGAGGGTGACGAAAATCACGCCACTGGCGGTTTGCGGCCTTTGCCGGCCGATCACCAGACCGGCAATGCTGACGGGCCGGCCGTGCTCGACTGCCTGCAGCTCCCGCGAGCTCTTGCAGCGTATCGCGCGCAGCGCCTGGCGCAGCAGGGCCAGAGGATGCGGACCGAGCGTGGTGCCAAGCGTGACATAGTCGGTCAGCAGGTCTTCTCCTTGCGATGGTGCAGGCAAACTCAGGATTTCTTCACTCGGCGCAGACACGCCTGCGAACAGCGGCAGCTGTTGCTCGACGCCAGCAACCGCCCAGCGCGCCTGATAGCGATGGCCAACCAGGCCGGAAAGCGCGCCTGCATCGGCCAATCGCTCGCGCGCCGATGCATCCAGGCATGCACGTATGCTGAGGTCTTCGACATCGCGGAATGCGCCGCACTGGCGCGCCTGTTCGATACGGTGCGCATCGTCTTCGCGCATGCCACGAATCATCCGCAGCCCCAGGCGGATGGTCGGCTCGCCCTGTTCATCGGGCTCCAGGCTGCAATCCCAGTCGCTGTAGCGCACGTCCACGGGACGCACCTCGACATCATGCCGCCGTGCATCCTGCAGCACCTGATCCGGACTGTAGAAGCCCATCGGCCAACTGTTGACCAGCGCGCAGGCATAGGCAGCGGGCTCATGGCATTTCAGCCAGCAACTGGCATAGGCGAGCAGGGCGAAGCTGGCCGCGTGCGACTCGGGAAAACCGTAACTACCGAAGCCCTCGATCTGGCGGAAGATCCGCTCGGTGAATGCCTGCGTGTAACCCTTTTCCAGCATGCGCGAGGTCAGCCGCTGACGATGCGGTTCGAGCCCGCCATGACGTTTCCAGGCGGCCATGCTGCGGCGCAGTTCATCCGCCTCGCCGGGTGTGTATTCGGCTGCGACTATGGCCAACTCCATGACCTGCTCCTGAAACAGCGGCACGCCGAGCGTGCGCTCGAAGACCGGCTTGAGTTCATCAGAGGGATAGTCGATCGGTTCTTCGCCGTTTCGCCGACGCAGGTAGGGATGCACCATGTCACCCTGGATCGGTCCCGGACGGACGATGGCCACCTGGATCACCAGGTCGTAGAAGGTGTTCGGGCGCAGTCGTGGCAGCATCGCCATCTGCGCACGGGACTCTATCTGGAACGCGCCAATGGTATCCGCGCGGCTGATCATGGCGTAGGTGGCCGGGTCTTCCTTGGGCAGGCTGGCCAAGGTCCATTGCTTGCCACGATAGCGCTCGATCAGGCCGAAACAACGGCGCAGCGCGCTCAGCATGCCAAGGGCGAGCACATCGACCTTGAGCAGGCCGACTCTGTCCAGATCGTCCTTGTCCCACTGAATGACGGTGCGTTCGGCCATTGTCGCGTTCTCCACCGGCACCAGGGTATCGAGGGCGTCCTCGGAAATGACGAAGCCGCCCGGATGCTGCGACAGGTGGCGGGGAAAGCCGATCAACTCGCCAGTCAGTATCAGCACGCGCCTGAGCAGTGGGTTCTGCGGATCGAACCCTGCCTCCAGCAGGCGCTCGGGTGATGGCGGGCCGCTGCTCCAGCGACCACAGCAATCAGCCAGCGCATTGACCTGATCAGGCGGTAGACCAAGAGCCTTGGCGACGTCACGTATCGCGCCTGCACCGTGATAGGTGTTGACCACGGCCGTAAGCGCCGCACGCGTTCGGCCATAACGGCGAAACACGTACTGGATCACCTCTTCGCGTCGCTCATGCTCGAAATCGACGTCGATGTCCGGCGGCTCGTTGCGCTCGCGCGAGAGAAAACGCTCGAACAACAGCCGGCTGTGCGTGGGATCGAGCTCGGTAATGCCGAGCGCAAAACAGACGCTCGAATTGGCCGCCGAACCCCGGCCCTGGCAGAGAATGTGTTGCTCACGGGCAAAGCGGACGATGTCATGTACGGTCAGGAAGTAGCTTTCGTATTCCAGCTCGGCGATCAGTGCCAGCTCGTGTTCGATCTGGGCATGAGCGCCAGCCGGTACACCCTCGGGCCAGCGCTCGCCGGCGCCACGCCCCACCAGGACACGCAGCCAGGACGTGGCGTCATGACCTGCCGGCACCAGCTCGTGTGGGTAGTGATAATCCAGCTGCTCGAAATCGAAGTTGCAACGCTCGGCGATACGCAGGCTCTGTGCGAGCAGATCGGGCGGATACAGCTCGGCCAGCTCTTCGCACCGACGCAGATGCCGCTCGCCGTTGGCGAACAGATAGGCGCCGGCCTCGGCCACGGGCAGATGATGACGGATGGCGGTCATGCAATCCTGCAAGGCGCGGCGGCCGCGGGCATGCATGTGCACGTCGCCACAGGCCACGGCTGGCAGGTCATGATCGCCTGCCAGCTCGAGCAGGCGCTGCAGGTGCGCGGCATCGTTCGCGCCGCGATGCAACTCCACTCCCAGCCACAGGCGCTCGGGAAACAGCGAGCGAAGCCAGGGCAGGACGCTGGCGTCACCGTCGCTGAGCCAGATGGCCAGCAGGCCATCGGGCGGCGCCGTGAAATCGGCGTACAGCAATCGGTAGGAGCCTTTTGCCGCTCTGCGTCGAGCTCGAGTAATCAGACCACATAGCGCCTGATAGCCCATCAGGTTCTCGGCCAGCAGCACCAGTTTCGGGCCGCCTTCGATCCGCACCTCACTGCCCACGATCAGCTTGACGCCGCTCTTTTTCGAGGCTTCCCAGGCGCGCACGATACCCGCCAGGGTGCATTCATCGGTGATTGCCAGGGCACGATAGCCCAATCTTGCCGCACGCTCGAACAGCTCCTGCGCACTGGATGCGCCGCGCTGGAAGCTGAAGTTCGACAGGCAATGCAGCTCGGCGTAATCGCTCATGCGAACCAGCCGTGCAGCAGCAAGGGGCCGTCACTGCCGACCAGGCGAAACGCCCAGCCACGTTGCCCAGCGAGGGTTTCCACCACGTAGTAGTCGCGGCGGACATCCTCGCCATCCCACCAGCCGGACTCGATACGTTCCGGGCCGGAAAGAATGCGCAACGAGGCCTCGCGCAGAGGCTGAGGCTCTCTCAGCAACCAGCCGGGGCGCAGGCCGCTTGGTGGCAGCAGTGTACTTGTCGGCTCGTTCATCCAGGCGCGTTCGGGGCGATGATCCGCCCTGGCTGCAAGGCCATGCAGGGCGTCATCACCCAGCCGTGCACGCAGCCGCTCACGCAACTGCTCCCAGGGCTGGTTCTGCTGCGGACGCTCATCGAACAGCTGCCGATGTTGCGGCGCGAAGACCGGTAATTCACGAGCCACCAGCCGCACGGCCAGCACCGGCGCCGGCAACTGCTGGTGCTCCAGACGGCCACGCGTCAGCTCGAACAGCATGCCTGGATCACGCTCTGCACCGAGCAGCCCCACCTGCACCTGCGTATCGGCATTCGCTCTGTGTTCCAGATGCAGGGTGAACCGCTGCACGCCACTGTCACGACCTGCCAGGTAGGCAGCCAGATCGGCTGTCAGCCGGCGCAACGGGAACAGCAGTGCCTGATGCGATTCGACCTCGAAATTAAGCTCGATACGGGTATCGAAAACATCCGCAGGCCTGAAGAAATCCAGCGCTAACGGACGCTGGCCAGACAGGGTGTCGAGGTGGCGCAGCACTTCGTCAGAAAAACGCTTGGCCAGGCTGTCACGCGGCACTGCCAACAGCTGCCGCAACTGCCTGAGCCCCATGCGCTGGAAGGCCGTGGTTACCGTGGCGCAAAGCCCGAGCCGATCCACTGGCATGGGATCGAGCATCTGCTTGAGTGTCCCGCCATCGCTCGCCATCAGCCCATCACCGACATTGGCCAGCACGCGGGCCGCTGCCGGGTTCGGCGCGACGGCAATGCGGTGCTGGAAGGCCAGCGCCGAAAGCTCGGCGCGCAGACGCGCTTCAAAACGCGGCCAGGGGCCAAACAAGCCCAGGCTGGATTGCACTTCCAGCAACAGGCAGCGCGGATAGTGAAGACTGACCTGAGCACTGAAACCATAGGCCCAGGCAGCCAAAAACTGCTGCCAGCGTTCGATGGCCGCAAGGTCGTATTCTGCCGTGGCAAAGCCGCGTGTCAGCGCCTGTGCTGCTGCCAGTGACTGGCCGGGCTTCAACCCCAGGGCTCGGGCTGCCGGATTGACGGCCTGCAGAACGCGCCGTTGTGACGAGCCGGTGAGCAGCACCAATGGATCATCGGGATGGGTTCGGTGACGTTGCACGCCGTCCATGGCCAGTTGCGGAAACAGGATGCAAGCCCAGAGCATGACAGGCTCAATGCCAGGCAAACGCGAGCGGCTGCGCCGGCGGCAAACCACCCCGGCACTTGATCACCCGCAGCTGTGTCGGCTGGCTTTCGAGTACCAGGCGCAGCGCCGCCGGCGAAGGATTGGCCGCTTCTGCCAGAGGCCGATAGGCAAAAGCCAGGGTCTGCCCGGTGCCGGCAGCCACCTGCAGGCGTCTCAGCGAGCGATCATCCGCCTGACGCAACCAGCACAGCACCGCACCACAGCTTCCCGAACGCAAGCATTGCTCGGCAGCCCACAGGACATCGCGTCCACTGGCCTGGATGAGGCTTAGCTGACGCAGATCGATGCTGGCCTGAATCCAGGCCTTGGGGTAGGGCAGATGAGGAGGGGAGACCAGCACGACCCGCTCGCCCGCAGCCGTAAGCTTGGCGATGGTTGGCCACAGCAGGCTCAGCTCGCCGATGCCTGGCGCAGCCGTGAGAATTTCACTGAGCGCAGCCTTGGGCCAACCGCTACCGGGCAGCACGGCATCGAGAAAACGATGTCCAGTTGAGAAATTGGCGCCCGAAGACGATGGGACGACCTGGCCTCGCCATACACGACGAGCGTCGATCAACCGGTCGAGCGCGACCACGGATGACATGGGTAATGACCGAATACTGTATATAGATACAGTATTATGCGAGCCATCCCATGGGTCAAGAGGCTCTCGACAAGGTGCTCAGCCTGGTTACCGAGACGCGGCCGAGTCAGTCGAGTCAATCAACCGGACAATCGTGTCGATCCGGGGAATCGCGATCTACTACGTACAACCAACCCATACGATCCATCGTGTTGTGTTGCGCAGACGCTGAACCCATGGGATGTCGCGGAAACTTATCGCTGCGCGCATCTCGGACTGTCGACCGCAAAGCGGAGATGCAGATGCGGTTGAGAGTGACCAAGCGTGAAGGTCTCGATCCCCATGGGAGTACATGGATCATGGGAGCGATGAAGCCCGGTGTTTCAGGTGCCTGGGAGCCAAAGTGGGTGATTCAGTCTGGCCAAATCGAGCGCAAAGAGACCTACATTGGATAAGTCGTAGGTTCGCATAATGTATATTATGTTAAATAAAATGTTGGCTTGAGTATGCGCTGAACTACTGTGACAGATGGTTCGCATCGGGCACGTAAAGCGATCCCCCGCTCCTTGGGAGATCCTCATGCCCGTGCACGAATCCTGGCTAAAGGCGCAACTACAGGTGGAAATCGCCCGCGGCCTCCGGTTGATACAGCACTTTTCTGATCTCGATCCGGCGAGTCCGATCAGACACTCGCCAGTCGATGACGTCTCCCTCCTGATAACCCAGGATGGCGGCGCCGATGTCGGAGCACACGGAATGCTTGCCGGCGCTGCTGTCCGCGTCTTCAGGATAGACCAAGGCCACTTCGATCTCTTCGTCATCCAGTTGCAACAAGGCCCTGGAGTTCATCGTGACGACATTGCACGCCACCTGATGCGGCTTGACGACTATGGCTCGCTCAAGCTCATGCTCGAGCTCAACAACGGCCGGACCTTCCTCGAGCGCGATCAGGCATTCGAGTCTGGCCTTGTCGATTTCAGTGATATAGATCCCCGTGGAGTCGTCAACGGCACCTGCGCGCAGCAACTGGAAATAGCGCCCCGCCGTCATGGAAAATGACTTCAGTGTCGGCGTTTCGCTCTCAAGCAGAAAACCGCTACGTTGAAAGGCTTTCAGCGAGCGCGTGTTGTCCGGGTGGATCTTGGCGATGAGTTTCCCGGCCCGCATGTCGAGGAAGGCCAGTTTCATGCCTTCGCGGATCGTGCCTGCGCCAAGGTTTCGCCCCCATTTGTCGCTGTCTCCAATGGCCAGGACTATCTCGCAATCTGAGCCGGTCTTGATCAGGCGAACAAAGCCAACAGGGGCGTCATACCGGTCGTAGGCCATGAAAAATCGGCCGCCCCGGTTGAACAGATGGGTCAGGATCGGCAATTGCGTCCGATCGATGGCTTGCTCGATGGACCGGCAGACATCGCGCGAATCGCTCAGATAGCGAGTCACGCGCTCATCCTCCAACCAATCCATCAGTGTCAGCGCATGTGCCCGAGTAATTTCTGGGCACAGCGAAATGAAAGGCTTGTTCATCTTCACCACACACTTATATGTAAAGAATGAAAGCCCTTCATGGCTATGGCCATGACGGTTCTTTCGGCAACCTGCTACTTTAAGCCATAGCGCGAGTAATGCCGAACCGCCTGTGCCCTTTTCCTCGTCGACAGCTGAACCGCTGGCGAAGCGCCCCACCACGGCTGAGCCGCCCTCTCCTGCAGTTTTCGCTACAACTGCGCGCGTATGATTCTTTCGAATTCAACACTTGAGCTGCTGTGCTCCTGCAACTGCTGGCGAAACTGCGGCGACATCTGCTCCGCGAGCACTTGCTCGAAACCGTGGCGAATGTGCTGTTCGGTGCGCAGTGCCGCGCGCAAATGGGCGCGGCTGCGCCTGGGCTGTAGCGAGGCGCTCAAGCTGTTTCGCGCATATCGAAGCATGCCGAACAGGCTCCGATGCAGCGCCGGTCTGCCGCCATAGGTAGCGATCTGATTGTGCAGGCAGGCCATCAGCGCCGAGCACTGCTGTTCGCGCTCGCAAAATAGCCGCTGCTGCCCGGATGTACGCGCGCTGCCGGCAAGACGTCTATAGCTCAGGCTGGCGTCGTGGCACGCCATCAGCAGGTGGTTGAGCTGGGCGATGGTTTTGTCCAGCGTCGGCATGCGCTATGCCTCCCCTGCGCGCTGGGATGCAAATAAACGACATCGGGTGCGCGCGGTTTCGCGGCACCCGCTAGACGGCTCAGCTCTTGGCGCGAGCCACATCACGCATCGCTCTGACTTCATCGTGATTGCGCAGCACGCCCTGATACTGACGCTCTACCATGCTGCGGATTGCTGCTGGCAGATTCCTGCTCAGCGCTTCGCTGTAGCGCTCCTTGGCCACGTCTTCACCGCGCTCGGCTTCGTTGAGAATGGCCTCTTCGTCCTTGCCGGTGACCAGTGATTTCAGGTCGACCCAGCGGCGGTGCAGGTCTGCACCCACGCTGGTGCTGTCCTCGGGCTCGCCGCCCAGTTCCAGGACGGCCCGTTGCAGTTCTTCGGACGCTTCTGCACATTGCCGCGAGCGTTGCGAGAAGAGTTGTTTCATGTCGGGTCGTTTGACGTCTTCGGCGCAGACCTTGAAGCCGGCCTCGCCATCCTTGCAGGTTTCGATCAGCTTGTTGAGGGTGCGTACCAGGTCTTTGCGATCGTCGGTGAGATCCATGAGTCGTCTCCGGGCCGGCTAAACGGCCATTGCTGGTTGGTATGTCCCGTCTTGGGGCCTACATGAATTCCGACGTGCAGGCTGCGCTGATCGTTCAGGGAATTTTCCAAGCGGCAAGCTGAGCCGGCTTCAGCTATGCACGCACCAGTTGACTGCCTCGGCCGGCATGCCGAGGCAGTCTTCACGGTGAATCACACCGGCTGCCAGTGCTTGTTCGACGTTGAGAATGCGCGGTGCAGACATCAGGCATTCGAGTATGTTGAGGGGCGATTCGGCGCCGGCGGTGCACTCGGCGACGATGCTGGCATAAAGCTGCAGATCGTGGTCCAGGCTCATCGCGTATTCGGACATGCGCGCGTGGTCCACGGCGCCGTTGACCGTCCAGTGAAAGGGATGAAACAGGAACTTGCTGTGGGGGCAGGCCGTGCGCGTTTCGCCGGCAAGAAAAATGATGTTGCCCATGGACTCGACGGTGCCGAGGTTGTGCGTCTTCACGGGTACCGGCAGCGAGATGAGGAAGTTGTAGAGGGAGAAGCCGTAGCTGCACTCCCCGCCCATGGTGGCGATCTTCAGAACCAGCTCATCGGCACCCTGATGGATGGCCTGGCTGCATTTGTCGATCAACTGACCGCAGGTGTAGGAGTTGATCGGTGCGGTGAAATGTACGACGTGGGTTCTCATGCTGGTCTCCTGTGCAGTGAAGCGCCTTTGCGCGGGTCTCCCTTGCAGTGAGTGAAAATGCACGAGTGGGTTTCAATTTCTGCCCCTCGATGGCTGTGCTGGTCAGCGCAGCCCGGCAAAAAGCTTGAACGCAAGCCAGCCAGTGGAAGTCTGTCTATGTCAAGGGAGGCGTTGTCAGGGGCCGGTTCGTGACCTGGCAAGCGCAATTGCGCCAAGTCGAACGAGCATCTTGCTTCCCCAGGGCCGCCGCTCCGTCTCCTCCTTCTCCTTGCGGCGGTTCCTTCTTTTTTGATCGGAGACGATCCTGGCCCGCTCCGGAGAGTGGCCGGACACGCAAACCATCAGGCAGTCACGACGTCGTGGCCTGCCCCACCTGGGCCACGTGCTCGCAACGAACGGACGCATGGAGAGCATCGATGCCACTGCTCAAACTGCTGCACTTCATGGCGCTGATCTGCTGGTGCGGCGCGCTGCTGTACCTGCCAGCGATGATCGCGGCCGGCACGCGCAGCAACGGCGAGCTGTTCTATCGCGACCATACCCAACTCACCCGCACCCTCTTCAACCTCATCGCGACCCCAGCCGCTCTGCTGGCCATCGGCTCGGGCACGGCGCTGTTCCTGCGTGAATCGATTTTCGCCCCCTGGTTGATCGTCAAGCTCACCACGGTCGCGGGGATGGTGGTCTGTCACGCTCTCTGCGGTGTGCTGATTCTGCGCAGCGAACGTGCCGCTGAACATGCGCTGCGCCGCGACTGCCTGCTGATCGCTCTGCTGCTGAGCGTGCTGATCGGCGCCACGCTCTGGCTGGTGCTGGCCAAACCCTTCTGATCACGGAGTACCCGAGAATATGTCCGGCCTGCCCCGCTCTCTCTACCGTCCAGCAACTGGCAAGCCGAAGCCGATTCGTTCAGCGTGTATCGACGCCCACGCCGTGCTCGTACACCAGGCGCCCGCCCAGATACGCAGCCAGGCCAATCAGCGCTGCGGTCAGCAACGACAGATACAGGCCCCAGCGTTCCATGCCCTGGTCCGGCCCGGCGTAACGCAGCAGCCAGTTCAGCGATGCCAGCGACAGCATCATCACCGCGATGATGGCGTGGCACCAAGCGGTGATCTTGCGCCGGATGCTGCCAACCGTGAGCAGATCGACCAGCCCCGCCATGCTCGCCACCCAGCCACCGAACGCGCCGACACCCGCCAGCCACAGACTGGCGCGCGCCCAGAACGGATCGGCCAGCAGCAGATAGGCGAAATCGGTCGCCACCAGCCCCAGCAGCGCGGCAACGGGAAAGTGGATCATCATCGGGTGCAGCGGATGCCCGGCGATGGCGGCGCGGCTGACGATTACTTCCTTTATTTCGGCCATCCGGGCCTCCCTGAGCAGATGAGCGATGAACAGAAACAGAGGCGCCGTTGGCTGGCCTCCCGTTTCAAGTTGACCACGCTGACGCTGGCAGTTCCGTTTCTCGTTGCCTGCGAGGGGCCGCAATCGACGCTCGACCCGGCGGGGCCGATGGCGCGTGAGGTGGCAATGCTGTGGTGGGCGATGTGCGCCTTCGCCGTCCTGGTGCTGATCGTGGTGACGGCACTGTGGGTGCATGCCATGCGCCGCAAAAGCCCACAGATGGACGCCGCCCGGGCTCGCCAGCTGACGCTGCGCTGGCTGGTCGGTGGCGGGCTGTTGTTGCCGACCTCGAGCGTGCTGCTCCTGCTGTTGTTCGGCATTCCCATCGGCCATCGCATGCTGCCCTTGCCGCTGACGGGCGAGCAGTCCATGCGTATCGAGGTGATCGGTCATCAGTGGTGGTGGGAGGTGCGCTACCCGGACAGTGGCGTGGTCACCGCCAATCAGCTGCATCTGCCGGCCGGACGGCCGGTGGACCTCGACGTCAGCAGCGCCGACGTCATCCACTCGTTCTGGGTGCCGCGCCTGGGCGGCAAGATCGACATGATCCCCGGTCGGGACAATCGCATCCGCCTGCAGGCCGATCAGGCCGGTACCTTTCGCGGCCAGTGCGCGGAGTTCTGCGGCACCCAGCACACCCACATGATTCTCGATGTGCAGGCTCACCAGGAGGAAGACTTCGCCCGCTGGCTACAGGCACGCCGCGAACAACAGGTCAGCGCCCTGCCCGGCCCTGCTGGCGACGTGTTCGCCGCGCGTTGCGGTCAGTGTCATCGCGTGGCGGGCGTCAGCGAAGGAAATCGCGCGCCGGATCTGAGCGATGTCGGCTCGCGATCGATGCTCGGTGCCGGCGTGCTGAGCAATGAACCGGGCGCGCTGTTGCGCTGGCTGCAGGAACATCAGCGACTCAAACCCGGTAACGCCATGCCGCTGCATGACGATCTCGACCCCGACCACCTCAGCACCATCGCCGACTGGCTGGAGACCCTGCGCCCGTGACTACGTCAAGCAACGAACAGGTTGCCGCCCAGGAACAACTGCACGATCAGTTCAACGACGTATGGGGTAACCCGCGCGGCTGGAAGTCGCTGACCATCGTCAATCACACCACCGTCGGCATTCGCTTCATGCTCACCGGGTTGGGCTTCTTCCTGTTCGGTGGCCTGCTGGCGATGCTGGTACGCACGCAGCTGGCGATACCGGGCTACGACTTTCTCGAACCAGACGTCTACAACCAGGTCTTCACCATGCACGGCACGGTGATGATGTTCCTCTTCGCCGTGCCGATGATGGAAGGCCTGGCGGTCTACCTGATTCCGAAAATGCTCGGCGCCCGCGACCTGGTGTTTCCGCGTCTGTCGGCGCTGGGTTACTGGTGTTATCTGTTCGGCGGGCTGATCCTGTGCGCCAGTCTGCTGCTGGGCATCGCGCCCAAGGCTGGCTGGTTCATGTACACGCCGCTGTCCAGCGCCGTGCATACGCCGGGGCCGAACTCGGACTTCTGGCTGATCGGCATCACCTTCGTGGAGATCTCCGCCGTGTCGGCCGGTGTCGAACTGGTGGTGTCGATCCTGCGCACCCGCGCCGAAGGCATGTCGCTGAACAAGATGCCGATCTATGCCTGGTACATCCTGGTGATGGCGATGATGATCGTGGTCGGCTTTCCGCCCTTGATCCTCGGCAGCATCCTGCTTGAGCTGGAGCGCGCCGTAGGCCTGCCGTTCTTCGAGGTGGCGCGCGGCGGGGACCCGATTCTCTGGCAACACCTGTTCTGGCTGTTCGGCCATCCCGAGGTGTACATCATCTTCCTGCCGGCGGCCGGCATCGTCTCGACCCTGTTGCCGGTATTCTGCCAACGGCCACTGGTGGGCTATCGCTGGGTGGTGCTGGCGATCCTCACCACAGGTTTCATCAGCTTCGGCCTGTGGGTGCATCACATGTTCACGGTGGGCATTCCGCAACTGGCGCAGGCGTTCTTCTCCGCCGCGAGCATGCTGGTGGCGATCCCGACCGGCATTCAGGTGTTCGCCTGGATCGCCACGCTGTGGGTCGGCCGGCCGCTGTACCACGTGCCGATGCTGTGGCTGGTGGGTTTTCTCGTGATCTTCGTCTGCGGCGGGCTGACCGGCGTGATGCTGGCGCTCGTACCCTTCGACTGGCAAGTGCATGACACCCACTTCGTGGTGGCGCACATGCACTACGTGCTGGTGGGCGGCATGTTGTTCCCGCTGCTGGCCGGCATCTATTACTGGCTGCCGCATTTTTCCGGACGTATGCCCTCGGTACGCCTCGGCAAATGGGGCTTCTGGCTGGTGTTCAGCGGTTTCAACCTGACCTTCCTGATCATGCACTGGACCGGCCTGATGGGCATGCCGCGGCGGATCTACACCTACCAGTCCGGCCTCGGCTGGGACCTGCCCAACCTGATCTCGTCGATCGGCAGCTTCATCATGGCCATCGGCATCGCCACGGTGCTGCTGGACATCGTCCTGCACTTTCGCTTCGGCCAGAAGGCCACGAAGAACCCCTGGAGCGCCGACACCCTGGAGTGGAGCACGCATCTGCCGCCCAGCCCATACAACTTCGTCAGCCTGCCGCCGGTGCGCACGCGCCACCCCATGTGGGAGCTGCCCGATCTGGAGGAGCACATCGACCGTGGCGAATTCGCCCTCACCGTGATCGACCATGGCCGGCGGGAAACCTGGGGGGTCGAGCCGCTGACCGGCAAGGTGCGCGAAATCATCCACCTGCCGGGCAACAGCTGGCTGCCGTTCGCGGCGGCCGCGCTCATCGCCATCACCTGCCTGGGGCTGCTCAGCAAGTTCTACTGGCTCGCCCTGGCGGCCAGCATCGTCGCGGCAGCGGTGCTGCTGCGCTGGAGCTGGGAGAACGGCGCGCACCCGTTGGCGGCGCCGGATGCCCGGGTGCAACCGGGTGAGCCGCCGCTGCACTCGCGCACCTGCGACGGTCCGGGGCTGTGGGGCATGGGCGTGACACTGCTGGCCAACGGCGCCTTGTACCTGTCGCTGCTGTTCGGCTGGTTCTATCTGTGGACCGTCTCGCCGAACTGGCTGGTGCCGGACGATCCGGTCATAGACCCGCGCTTGCTGCTGGCCAGCGCCGTAGTGCTGAGCATTGCCGTGCTCGGGCAGCGGCCAGTCCTGCGCCGTCTGCGTCAGGGTCAGGGTGAACCCGGTGCGTTGATCACCTGCTTTGTCGCGGTGGCGCTGCTGGGCGTGCTGCACGTCGGGCTGCTGCTCTGGGCCCTGCTGGCTGGAGACCTGGCGCCGCGGGCTACTGCGCATGATGCGGTGATCGTGGTGATGCTCGTCTACAGCCTGGTGCATGGGGTGCTGGCCAGCATGCTCAGCGCGTTGCAGGCGCTGCGTGTGCGCTATGGCTATGTGTGCAAGCGCACGCCCTACGAGCCGCTGGTGGTCGAACAGCTCTGGCGATACAACCTGGCCGTGCTGTGGATCACCTACTGCAGCGTGGTGCTGTTCCCGCCCACCTTCGGAGGCGTGTGATGCAACCGTTACGCTCCCCCTACAACCCGCTCCACGTTCCCCTCGGGCTGCTGCTCTGGAGTATCTGGTTCGTCGTGCTGTACGGCGGATTGTCGGTTGGTTGCGCCCTGGCGCCTCCTGATCCCGCCCAGGGGCAATGGACCTGGCTCAACGCTCTGCTCGCGCTGCTGAGTCTGATCACCACGGCGGTCCTCCTGGGTTTGGCCTGGCGGTTTCAGCGCGCCGCCAGGGACGAGCGCGAGGGCCAACCCGCGCGCTTCGTGGCCCGCCTCGCCGCCGGCGTGAACCTGATCGGCGCCATCGCCACCCTTTTCGTCGCCCTGCCCACGCTGAGCCTGCCGCCATGCCTGTGATCGTCTTTGCCCTGCTCCTCTTGCCTGGCACAGCCGGCGCCCATGGTCTGCTCGATGGCCATCTGCATCTGAACGAGCGCGTACCGCTGCTGCTCAGCGCCCTGCTGCTCGGCGCGGCCTGGCTGTTGTACATCCTGGGTTGCCGCAAGGTTCGCCCGCATGGGCGCGAAGCCTGGTGGATGCACCTGGCCATGGTCCTTACCCTGCTCTCCGTATTCGGGCCCATCGATGACTGGGCGCAAACCAGCACCAGCCTGCACATGGTCCAGCACATGCTGTTCATGATCGTCATCGCGCCGCTCTGGGCGCTGGCTCGGCCGCTGCCGCAGTGGCGCGCGCAGCTCGGTGGCTGGATGGCGCCGGTGTCCAACGCAATTCTGCGCAGCGGCCGCTATCCCGTGGCGCTGGCCATGCTGCACGGTGCGATGATCTGGGTCTGGCACACCCCCAGCCTGTACCTGCTGGCGCTGGACAACAGCTGGTGGCACGCCATCGAACATGCCTGTTTCCTGTTCAGCGCCTGGCTGTTCTGGTGGTCCTGCCTGCGCGCCAATCCGCGGCAGGTGCCACTCGCGCTGATGGCCATCCTCCTGACGCTGATGCACACCGGCCTGCTCGGCGCCCTGCTTACCTTCGCCAACTCGACTTTCTATGGCGACTCCCGCGACCTGGCCGACCAGCAACTGGCTGGCCTGCTGATGTGGGTGCCTGGCAGCCTGGTCTACCTCGCTGCTGCCGGCTGGATCAGCTGGCGATGGCTGACACGTATTTGGCGTCGTCAGGCGCGAGAAGGTACGGAGAATTCCCTATAGCGCAGTTTTCAGGCGCGCCAACATCTTGTACAACTTCCATCCAGGTTTTCGGTAACGGTCAGCGCTTCGCTCAAACCCTGTTGCAGATTAGGTTCAGCGTATTTTTTCTGTCGGTGCGAAACAGTTGGCTTATTTACGGACGCAAGAGGCTGTGCTCAAACAATAAAGTCTCGAGTGCGGCAATCGACTCACGGACATATCCTTATACCCCACTTCGCCACGGCCGCTTTGTATAACTTCGGTAGATGATGTCACTTTGAATTTTCCTTTTACTAATCGTCCCAAGGGTTGGTAGACATTAAATACATGGTTATGTTTGAAGAGTGCAATTAAGGAGAAGCTCATGAAACACGACCTGGAAAGTATCAGATCAGCGTTATCCCTTTACCAAGTTGACATGACACCGAGACCGGATGGCAGTGTTGTGCTTACCGTTGCTCATGAAGAACGTCAACTCGTTCGCGTTCTCGATGGAAGTTGTTCGACGCAAGAAGTCATTCGCCTGATTCATTTCGACATGGCGCTGAGCGAAGATCCCGAGTCGGTCAATGACGCGGTCAAACACTGCTGTACCTCAACATTGCCCACCTACTCGCGCGAGCCGATTTTCCGTACGCGCTCCTCTCGCTTATGGGCCATGAGAAAGCTCGAAAAGAAATGAGGAGATACGCCAGTGGCCAGACGCAACGATTCAACGTTGGCTCGAAACAAGCCGGAAGATCTGCTCGGACGCATCACAAGGCATATGCCATATCGTCACCAGTTCTTGGACGAGTGGCCCTACATGGCCGGCTCTGCATGCCTGGTGGCGTTGCTGATCTGGCAGCCCTTTGAACCGTCCGCACTGGCGGTGATGCTGTCCCAGCCGCAACCCAGAGCCCAGTCGATGCAGCGCTCCTTGCAGGAGATCGACTCGAACTGCTATCAGGTTCACAGCGAAGCCCTGAACCATCCACACTGCGAAGAGTGCAGCAACGACACTGCCGCGGCTGCACGACCTGACGCAGAGTTCGAGCTCAGCCGCTCGATTCTGACCTGCAGCGACACGGACAGGCCTGACAACATGATGATCGAAGTGATCAAGTCCAATCACTCCTTCTAGCTGGCCTTGACGCCCTCGACTGCTACTTGCGGTCCTTCTCCTGGCTTCACTGTTTCGCGCGTCGCGATTATCCGAGCGAATGATCGGCATGGCTGTCGACATGCACATGGCTTATTGAAAGGAGGTGGGTCATGCCGGCCCAGTCATTTACGGTTCCATTGCAATGGCGGCCCTCCTCGTTCTGCTACAGCCGTGAGCGACGGTCCATGTATTTCGTAACGACAAGCCTGTCGCCAGTAGACCGTGCGGACTCTACTTGTCTGGATATTCCCGGTGAGTGGCCGGAACAATTGCCGGTCCACGCGACTCTGGGATTAGGATGATGGGCCAACTTTTTTCGCGCACAGCCAGTGGTCGCAATGATCTTTTTAATGGCCACAGGAGGTTATCCGGCGCGATAGCGCCCATATAGCGATACTACTATTTATTGACGATCAGGATTATTTTCTACAGCACTTATACAGCGAGGCATAGACATGTCAGAAGCGTATAACTATCTCGATCACATTACTGCTTACAGCAGCTGTGCCAATGCTTGCGAACACTGTGCCTCGGCCTGCCTGAGCGAGGGCAATGCTGGGCATTATCGCTGCATCGCGCTATGCCGTGATTGCGCCGACCTGTGCCGCCTGACGGCAACGCTGATGCTGCGCAACAGCCCCTATGTCGCAGTGGCCAGCCAGCTGTGCCGGATCGCCTGCCTGGCCTGCGCCGAGGAATGCGTGCAGCACGCCAGCGCGCACTGTCAGGAGTGCGCACGCACCTGCCAGGTGTGTGCAGAAGAACCGCGGCTGGAGCCAGCATGAAATCGGACAAAACCGCGAGCACGCCAGTGGCGCGCTCCAGCGAGGCGCTGCTGGACGATCCCGGCAACGAGGACCCTGGCTCGCAGCTCGACGCGCCAGTGCCGCTGCGTCCATCGCCCCAGACGCAGCGCAAGAAGAAACCCCGGCCAAGCGCCGAAAAACCGCGCTAGGCCGGGCGTCGGCTCAGGCAGCAATGCTTCTGGCGCGCATTTCCCGGGCCCAGATACGATGCTGTTTCAGTGCCGTTTCGAAGCGCATGTACAGGGGATCGAAGCTGTCGCCGCAAAGCATGCCATCGTCTTCCTCCAGCCCCAGCAGCGCAGCGAGCTGAGCGGCATCACCGCTGAGCGCCACGGGTTTGAGGTGCTTGTAGGCCTCCAGCAGGTAATGCTTGGCCACGCCATCGTCCTGCAGGGTCTTGAGCACGTACTCGCCACCCGGCACGAAGACCGCATCTACCGTAATCGACGGCTCCGAAGCGAAGCTGCCATCGGGCTGCATGGGCTGGCCGTCGGAGTCCTTCAACGCCGCTGCCGAAGGCGCCAGGAGCTTGGCCACGGCACCGGCTGCTTCGAGCATCTTCTTCAGACTGCCGACCTCGTCGGCCTTGCAGCCGGGCGTCAGCAGGACCGCAACGCGCCGTCCGCGAATATCGCCAGGCAGCAGATTCATCTGGCTCAGCGCCGGAGAATCCTGGAGCTTGCCCTCCATCGGCGAGGTCGAGGTGCTGTCCAGGTCGATCCCCAGGTTCTCTGCCACACGCAAGGCCAGCAGCGGGTCGATGCGTGCCAGGATTTCCTTGACCTGGCGCTCGCGGATGAACAGACGCTCGACCTTCGACAGCTCGAAGCTGTAGGCATCGACGATATGCTGCTGCTCGGCCTCGCTCATGCTATGCCAGAACAGCGTGGCCTGGGAGAAGTGATCGGCGAAGCTGGCTGAGCGAACCCGCACCTTGTGCCCCTGCAGCGGTTCAGGATAGGAGCTGTAGCCTCCCCCGCTGGGTGCTGGTGGTGTCTCGCGCGGCCAGTTGCCGTCGATCGAGTTGGGTTCGTAAGAGGCGCGACCGCGATTGATCTGCTGGCGATGCGGCGCGTCACGCTGGTTGTTGTGGAACGGACAAAGCGGCCGATTGATCGGGATTTCGTTGAAATTGGGACCGCCCAGGCGCAGCAACTGGGTGTCGGTGTAGGAAAACAGACGCCCCTGCAGCAGTGGGTCATTGCTGAAATCGATGCCAGGCACCACATGCCCGACATGGAAGGCCGCCTGCTCGGTCTCGGCGAAGAAGTTGTCCGGGTTGCGATTGAGCACCATGCGTCCGACCACGCGCACCGGCACCAGCTCTTCGGGTACCAGCTTGGTCGGGTCGAGCAGGTCGAAACCAAAGCCCAGCGCGTCCTCCTCGTCCATTACCTGCAGGCCCAGTTCCCATTGCGGATAGAGGCCGCGCTCGATGTCCTCCCACAGGCCGCGTCGGTGAAAGTCCGGGTCCTTGCCGGCGAGTTTCTGCGCCTCGTCCCAGACCAGCGAGCAAACCCCGGCCTTGGGTCGCCAGTGAAACTTCACCAGCTTGCTCCGGCCCTCGCCGTTGACCAGGCGAAAACTGTGTACGCCAAAGCCCTGCATCGAGCGATAGGCGATGGGAATGGCGCGGTCGGACATGGTCCACAGCACCATATGGGCCGATTCCGGGGTCAGCGAGACGAAGTCCCAGAAGGTATCGTGAGCCGACGCGCCCGTGGGAATCTCGTTATGCGGCTCGGGTTTGACCGCATGGACGAAGTCGGGGAACTTGATTGCATCCTGAATGAAGAACACCGGCATGTTGTTGCCGACCAGGTCGAAGTTGCCCTCCTCGGTATAAAACTTCACCGCGAAACCACGCACGTCGCGCACGGTATCGGCCGAGCCGCGCGGCCCCTGCACGGTGGAAAAGCGCACGAACACCGGCGTGCGCTTGCCGGCTTCGCCGAGAAAGGCAGCGCAGGTCAGGTCGCTGGCAGGATCGGTCACCTCGAAATAGCCATGCGCTGCCGCGCCGCGGGCATGCACCACGCGCTCGGGAATGCGCTCGTGATCGAAGTGGGTGATCTTCTCGCGCATGATGAAATCTTCCATCAGCGTCGGGCCACGCTCGCCGCCGCGCAGGCTGTTCTGGTTGTCGGCGATCCGCGTGCCGGTGTTGGTGGTCAGCGCTTCCCCGGTGGCGTCCTCGCGAAAGCGCTCGAGTTGTTCGAGCTTGGCGTTGCTGTTGCTGCGGTCGAGCGTATCGCTGCCCGCCATCTGGCTGTTTTCGGCGGTTTTCGGTTGCTTGCTCATGGGCTACTCCTGGCTATTGGAGGCGTGCATATCGCGCGCTCGGTTATTCAGTGGCCATGTCGGGCATGGCGGCCACGCCAGCGACGGGAAAGTCGCTCCGGGTAGTTTTTGAGACGGGCTGCGGCTGTTCCGTTCGACCTGAATTTTTCCCGAGGGGCCAGTGATGGCGGGCCGCTGCGCTTGACCTAGGGCGGCTTCGCTGCGGCAAATTTGTCCTGAACTTCGTCCTTGCCTGGCCCTTCTACCCCTGTGAACGCACATCCCAGGAGGATCGAACATCCACCCGTTGAAACCACTGGCCTTACTGGCTGCTGCCGCCCTCGTCATCTGCGCCGTCAGCAGTCTGCAGGCTGCCAGCCAGGCGGAATCGATCAGCAGCGAAGACTTCGTCGAAGAGGCATCGGCGAAAGGCGTCGCCGAGATCGAAACGGCCAAACTGGCCCTGGAGAAATCGCAGAACGAAGCGGTCAAGGGCTTCGCGCAGATGATGATCGACGACCATCGTCGGGCCAATCAGCAGTTGGCCGAGCTGGCCAAGAGCAAGGACCTGGAGGTCTCCGACGATGCCGAACTGATCAACCAGGCCAAGGCCCTGGTGCTCAAACTGCGCAGCGAAGACAGCTTCGACAAGGCCTACATGAACAATCAGGTGGTCGCTCACCGCGAGACCATCGAGTTGTTCCGTCGCGCCGTGAATGCCGATGACCAGGAGCTCGCTGGCTTCGCTCGCGAGACGCTGCCCAAGCTGGAGCAGCATCTGCAACGCGCTGAGCAGTTGAACGGCCAGTTGCCGGAACAGTGATCGCTCGCTTGCCGGGCTGCTGATGCAGCTCGGCAGCGCCTCGCCAATCAGCCTTGACTCAGTCGTTGCACGTAGTAAGGCAACTGCATCAGGGCGTAGCGTGCCGCTTGCTCACGTACCTGGTTGCGGCCTCCGCTGAACTTCAGCGTTTCACTGAGAATGTTCGGATACTGCTCCAGGCGAATCGCACAGGCGATGCACTGCACGCCGTCCATCTCTCCCTCAGCCTCCGCCAGGCCGGTATTGGCCAGAACGATATCGGCATCACTGCGCTGCAATGCGCCCAGTGCCATCTCCCGCGCTACCTCTTCGCTGGTCAGGCCGAAACGCTCGATGGTATCGGCGCTGACGCCAAGGCAGCGCTGCTTGGCCTGCGGCGAATAGGTGACGAACGCGCAATCGAGCACCTTGCCGCTGCCGGGCACATTCGCCACCAGCGCGCTGATCAGCCCCGCCGTACAGGACTCGGCGGTGGCCAGGCGCAGTTCGTACTGGCTGAGAAAATTCACCACCTGCTCGACGCTTTGCATCTGCCGCTCTCCTTGGAGCTGTCAGGGTGCTCAGTGGAAGCGGCCAGCATGGGCAAAGTTCAACTTTTACGTTGCCTTTGCCCGGTGAAAAAAAGGTCGAACCTTTGTTCGCCTCACCCCGTCAGCTCAAGGGTAAGGGGGGAGATCGCACCATCGTCCATCGCGCTCCTCCCCAGGCCCTCGCCCGCACGGCGAGTCGTTCTCAGGTCCAAGCCTATGGAGAGAGACATGGCAAGCGCTGCAGCCTCCGTACATATTCACGCCACACCCACACCTTACGCCGCAGCCAAGCCTCCCTTGCAGATGCACAGCGAGCACCCGCAGCGCAAGCGCGTGCTGTTCGTCACGTCGGAATTCGCCGATCTGATCAAGTGCGGCGGCCTCGGCGATGTTTCTGCGGCGTTGCCCCGTGCGTTGTCGCCGCAGCACGACATTCGCCTGCTGATCCCCGGTTATCGCCAGGTCGTTGAAAGCGGCCGACCGATCCGCATCGTCGGGCAGTTGCCAGGTCTGGCGGCGTTGCCACCTTGCCAGATCGGGCGCATGGATCTGGCCGATGGACTGATCGTCTACGTGCTGCTCAATCGCGCGCTGTACGAACGCGATGGCTCGCCTTATGTCGATGCCCAGGGCCGCGACTGGGCTGACAACCACATCCGTTTCGCCCGCCTCGGCCTGGCTGCTGCGGAAATCGCCAGCGGCGATGCCAGCATCCAATGGCGCCCGGAACTGGTGCACGCCAACGACTGGCCAGCGGCCATGGCACCGGCCTACATGGCCTGGCGCCAAGCCAGCACGCCTTGCTTGCTGACCATTCACAACCTGGCCTACCAGGGCCTGTGCGACATGCGCTGTGCCAGCGAGCTGGCGATACCGGAGTCGGCCTGTGGCATCGATGGCCTGGAGTTCTACGGCCAGCTGTCGTTTCTCAAGGCCGGCATCGCCCATGCACAGCATGTCACCACCGTGAGCCGCCGCTATGCCCGTGAAATCACCACGCCGGAACAAGGCTGCGGTCTCGATGGCCTGTTGCGAACCAAGGTGCAGATCGACCAGCTCAGCGGTATCGCCAATGGCATCGACGAGAGCTGGCACCCCGCGAGCGACCCGCACCTGCTGCAGGGTTTCAGCGCTGGCGACTGGGCGGGCAAACAGGCCAACGCCGAATATGTTCAGCAATGGCTGGGCCTCGATGACGACGGGCCGCTGTTCGCCGTGGTATCGCGTCTGGTGCAGCAGAAAGGTATAGATCTGACCCTGCAGGTTGCCGAGCACATCGTCGCCCGAGGCGGCCGCATCGGCGTGATCGGCCAGGGTGAACCGGCGCTGGAGGCCGCCATGGCGGAGCTGGGCCGACGCCATCCGGGGCGCATTGGCGTGCATATAGGTTTCGATGAAAGCGATGCCAGGCGCCTGTATGCCGGCAGCGACTTCCTGCTCATGCCTTCGCGTTTCGAGCCCTGCGGCCTCAGCCAGATGTACGCCCAGCGCTACGCCTCGCTGCCCATCGCCCGTTGCACGGGCGGTCTGGCCGACACCATCGAGGATGGCGTCAGCGGTTTTCTCTTCGACGCGCCCAGGGCCGATGCCTATCGCCGGACCATCGACCGTGCGCTGCAGGTTTTCGAACATCCCGAGCTGCTGGAAGCCATGCGTTGCCAGGCCATGCGCGCCCCGCTCTACTGGCGCCAGTCGGCGCAGGCGTATGACCGCCTCTTTCAACGTCTGCTGAGCCAGACCAATGCCCACCGAGCGCTGCGTTGATGTACAGCCACGGAGCCCGACCAATGGCCGATGGACGCGTGCGCTTCGCCCTGTGGGCGCCCAGTTGCCATCAGGTGGAAGTGGAACTGCAAAATGGCCGGCTGCACCCGATGCAGGCACAGGATGACGGTTGGTTCGTGTTGCTGCTCGACTGCCCGAGCGACACCGTTTATCGCTACCGCATCGACGGACGGTGGCCGGTACCGGACCCGGCCTCACGTCGGCAGATCGAGGACGTGCATGGTTTCAGCCAGGTCATCGATCACTCGAGCTATATCTGGCATCACCGCGACTGGAATGGTCGGCCCTGGCACGAGACGGTGCTGTATGAGCTGCATGTCGGCCTGTTCGGTGGTTTTCAGCAGGTCATCGAGCATCTGCCGCATCTGGCCGACCTCGGGGTCACCGCCTTGCAGCTGATGCCGCTCAATACCTTTTCTGGGATGCGCAACTGGGGTTATGACGGCGTTCTGCCGTTCGCCCCGGCCAACGCCTACGGCACACCCGATGAACTCAAGCAACTGATCGACAGCGCCCATGCCTGTGACCTGATGGTATTCGTCGATGTCGTCTACAACCACTTCGGCCCGGACGGCAATTATCTGGGCCTGTATGCGCGGCAGTTCTTCCACCAGGAGCGCATCACGCCCTGGGGCGCCGCCATCGACTTCAGCCGCCCGCAGGTGCGCGACTTCTTCTGCGAGAACGCCTTGATGTGGTTGCTGGACTATCGCGTCGACGGCCTGCGTCTGGACGCCGTGCACGCCATCGATGATGACGAATTTCTCAAGGAGCTGGCGGCGCGCGTGCGCTCGGCGCTACCGCAGCCGCGCCACGTGCATCTGGTGCTGGAAAACGAGCACAACGCCGCACAGCTGCTGCGCGAGGGTTTCGATGCACAGTGGAACGATGATGGCCACAACACCCTGCATGCCCTGCTCACCTTCGAGAACGAAAGCTACTACGCCGATTACGCCCAGGCGCCGACCCGCAAGCTGGCCACCTGCCTGGAACAGGGGTTCGTCTATCAGGGCCAGGCCAATCGCCATGGCCAGCCGCGCGGCGAACCCAGTGCCGATCTGCCGCCACATGCCTTCGTGCTGTTTCTGCAGAACCATGACCAGGTGGGCAACCGCGCCTTCGGCGAGCGCCTGACGCTGCTCTCCGACCATGACGCGCTGAAGGCCGCCACCGTGCTCCTGCTCCTGTGTCCGATGGTGCCGCTGCTGTTCATGGGTGAGGAATGGGGCAGCAAACGGCCTTTTCTGTTCTTTACCGATTATCACGATGAGCTGGCCAACGCCGTGCGCGAAGGGCGGCGCAACGAGTTCACCGATTTTTCCCAGTTCAGCTCAGCGCACAGCCGCGAAGCCATCGCCGATCCCAATGCCGAGGCCAGTTTCCAGCGCTCACAGCCGGATCTGGCGCCGGCACTGGAGCCGCAGCAACGCGAGTGGCTGGCCTTCTATCGCGGCCTCTTGCAGGTGCGTCACAGCCGTCTGCTGCCTGGACTGGAGCAGGCACGCAGTCTCGGCGCGCAAGTGCTGGGCGACGGCGCCGTACTGGCGCGTTGGCGTTTGGGTAACGGCCCGGCGCTGAGCATCGCCGTCAATCTAGGCATCAGCGCCGTGTCCCTACCCTCGCCTGCCACACAGGGCGAACGCCTGTACACCCTGCGCATCGACGATGCCGACCTGCGTCAGGCGCAATTGCCGCCGCGCAGCGCCCTGGTCACCCTGGAGCCCGCACGATGAGCGATCGACTACTGGCCGAACTGGCGCAGGCAGCGGATCTGAGCATCGACTGGATCGATGCCTACGGGCAGCCACAGAGCGTGACCCCGCAAGCGCAGCGCAACCTGCTGGAGGCGCTTGGTTATCCGGCGCAAAGCCCTGAGCAAATGCGTGAAAGCCTCAGCTCGTTGGTGCACCGCCCGCATGGGCCGGAAGATTCCAGCCTGCTGCTTCAGGACCAGCACCAACCACTGGCCCTGACCCTCTACCCGGCAAAAAGCCCCTATCGGCTGACCGACGAGCACGGCAATGTCGATGAGGGCCGTCTCGACCATGACGGCCAGTTGCCCGCGCAACAACAGCCTGGCTATTACCAGTTGGAGATTCGCGATACCCGGCATGCGCTCGCGGTGGCACCGGCCGCCTGCATGTCGGTCCAACAGCTGTGCGGCAAGCCGCGCATCTGGGGGCTGACTGCACAGCTCTACGGGCTACGTCGCAACGGTGATGGCGGCCTGGGCGATACGCTGGCGGTGGCGGAACTAGCCCGGCATGCCGCCAATCACGGCGCCGATGCCATCGGCCTGAGTCCGGTTCACGCGCAGTTCAGCGCCGATCTGCACAGCTACGGTCCCTATTCACCGTCCAGCCGGCTGTTCTTCAACACCCTGTACGCCGCCCCCGTCACCCTGCTCGGCGAGGAACGCGTCAAGCACGCCATTCAGGCCGCCGGACTGCACAGTGAAATGACCCGCCTGGAGGCGCTGGAGCTGATCGACTGGCCGGCCGTGGCCGCTACTCGCCAATGCCTGATGCGCCAGCTGTACGCGGATTTCTGCCACAACCCCGGCCAATTGCAGGAACGCTTCGAGGCGTTTCGCACCGCCGGGGGCGATGCGCTGCAGCAGCATTGCTGCTTCGAGGCCATTCATGCGCAACGCCTGCGCGAAGGAAGCAGCGGCGACTGGCGCACCTGGCCGGAAGCGCTACGCAGCCCGAATCAGGGCGCCGTGACCCGTTTTGCCATCGAACACACCGATGAGCTGCGTTTTCACGCCTTCTGCCAATGGCTGATCGCCCATGGTCTGGAGACCGCGCAGGCCACTGCCAGCGGAGCCGGCATGGGCATCGGGCTGATCGCCGACCTGGCGGTGGGCGCCGATTGCGCCGGCAGCCAGGCCTGGTCGCGCCAGGACGAAGTGCTGCCGCAGGTCACCGTCGGCGCCCCGCCGGACGTGCTCAATCGTCACGGGCAGAACTGGGGCGTCGCCGCCTTCTCGCCGCAGGGGCTGCGTCAGCACGGTTTTCGCGCCTATATCGAGATGCTCCGGGCCAATCTGGCGCATGCCGGCGGCATCCGCATCGACCATGTGATGGGCCTGCAGAGGCTGTGGGTGATCCCGCAGGGCGCGCAGTCGCAGCACGGCGCCTACCTGCGCTACCCGCTGGATGATCTGCTACGCCTTCTCGCGCTGGAATCGCACCGCCATCGTGCCCTGGTGATCGGCGAAGACCTCGGCACCGTGCCCGAGGGCCTGCGCGACAAACTCGCCGCACGCAATATCCTCGGCACGCGGGTGCTGCTGTTCGAGCAGGACGACCTCGGCTTCGTGCCGGCCGAAGGCTGGCCCGGCAATGCCCTGGCGACCACCACCACCCACGATCTGCCGACGATCAAGGGCTGGCTCGCCGGCCGCGATCTGGAATGGCGGGTGCGCGTCGGGCAGCGCGACGCGCGGCTGCTCGAAGGCGATCACGCCGAGCGTGCTGGCGAGCGTGTGGCGCTGCGCCAGCTGTTCGAGCGTCAGGACATGGTGACAGGGACGGATGACGACGCCAGCCTGCTGGCCTGCATCGAGCACATTGGCCGCACGCCGGCGCCACTGACCCTGTTGCCGCTGGAGGACGCCTGCGGTCTGGAGCAGCAGCCCAACCTGCCCGGCCCTGGCGACATCCACCCGAACTGGCGGCGACGCTACCCGCTGGCGGCCGGCGAACTGCTGGCACAGCCAGACACCAGCGAGCGTCTGGCCTGCCTCGATGGCGCACGCCGGGAGGCAGGCAATGACTGAGTTGCGCGCCACGCTGCGCCTGCAGTTGCACAAGGATTTCACCCTGCATGACGCGGCAGCCCGGGTGCCGTACCTGGCCCAGCTGGGTATCAGCCACCTGTATGCCTCGCCGATTCTCACTGCTCGCCCCGGCTCGCAACACGGTTACGACGTGGTCGACCCCAGCCGGATCAACCCCGAACTGGGTGGCGAAGCCGCGCTGGTGCAACTGGTGCAAACCCTGCGCGCCCATGACATGGGGCTGATCCTGGATATCGTGCCCAATCACATGGCCGTGGGTGGCGACGGCAATCCCTGGTGGCTGGACGTGCTGGAATGGGGGCAAGCAAGCCCTTACGCAGCCTTCTTCGACATCCAGTGGCAATCCCATGACCCGTTGCTCAGCGGCCAGCTGCTGCTGCCCTTTCTGCGCAGCGACTACGGCGAGGCGCTGCGTGACGGCACGCTGGAGCTGGTGTTCGATGCCGGGCGCGGGCGCTTTCACGCGCAGCATTTCGAGCATCGCCTGCCACTGACACCGCCCAGCTACGGCACCATCCTGCGCAGCAGTGAGGATGCCGCGCTGCGTGAACTGGGCCAGCGCTTCGCCCGTCTGGACCACGCTGAAAACCGCCGCACACAGGCCGAACAGCTGTGCGCCGAACTGGCCGCTCAGGCGCACAAGGTGACGCCCCTGCTGGGCCATTTTCAGGGCCGCGACGATGCGGCGCAGCAGCGTCTGCACGCGCTGCTCGAATGCCAGCATTACCGTGTGGCCAGCTGGCGCACGGCGGCGGACGACATCAACTGGCGGCGTTTCTTCGACATCAACGAGCTCGGCGCGCTGCGCGTCGAGCACCGCCAGGTCTTCGAGCAGACGCACGCGAAGGTCTTCGAACTGATCGAGCGCGGTCTGATCGACGGCCTGCGCATCGACCACATCGACGGCCTGGCCAATCCGCGCGCCTATTGCAGCCGGCTGCGGCGACGTATCCGGCAACTGCGCGGCGACGCGCCCTTGCCGATTTTCGTGGAGAAGATTCTCGGCGCCGGTGAACGACTGCCGCAGGACTGGCCGGTGGAGGGCAGCACCGGCTACGAGTTCATGAATCAGGTGTCGCTGCTGCAGCACGATGCGCATGGCGAGCGGCCACTGAGCGAGCTGTGGCGAACGCAAAGCGGCCGACCGGCAGCGTTCGAGGAAGAAATCCGGCAGGCGCGCCGCCTGGTGCTGGAAGGCTCGCTGGCCGGTGATCTGGAGGAAGTCGCCCAGCGCCTGCTGCACGTCGCCCGGCATGACATCGCCACGCGCGACCTGACCCTCGGCGCGATCCGCCGCGCGCTGCGCGAGTTGATCGTGCACTTCCCGGTGTATCGCACCTATGCCCAGGCCTGTGGCCGTTCGCAGCAGGATCGGCGCTTCTTCCTGCAGGCGCTGGACGGTGCGCGACAGACCCTGGCCGAAGCCGACTGGCCCTTGCTGTCACATCTCGACGACTGGCTCGGCGGCGCCTTTCTGCGTGCACTGCCGCCCGGCCGTGCACGGCGCCTGCGAGCTCAGGCGTTGACGCGCTTCCAGCAGCTGACCTCGCCGGTGGCCGCCAAGGCCGTCGAAGACACCGCCCTGTATCGCGCCGGCGTGCTGCTGTCGCGCTATGACGTGGGCTTCGATGCCGAGCATTTCAGTGCCAGCGTCGAGCGTTTCCATCAGGCCTGCCGCCAACGTGCAGCGCAACACCCGCTCAATCTGCTGACCACCGCCACCCATGACCACAAACGCGGCGAGGACTGCCGCGCGCGCCTGGCGGTGCTCAGCGAGCGCGCTGCCTGGTATGCCGAACGTGTACGCAGCTGGCAACGACTGGCGCAGCCGCTGCGCAGCCGTCATCTGCAGCAGGCGCCGGATGGCGGCGAAGAGGCGATTCTCTACCAGGCGCTGATCGGCAGTTGGCCGCTGGGGCTGCAGGCGAATGATGACGTTGGCCTGGAGGCCTACCTGCAGCGCCTGCTCGGCTGGCAGCGCAAGGCGCTGCGCGAGGCCAAGCTCAATAGCGCCTGGAGTGCGCCGAACGACGCACACGAGACGGCCTGTGCCGACTTTCTGCGGCGCCTGCTATGCACCTCAGCCGGCTTGGCCTTGCGCACCGAGCTGGCGGCTACCGTCGCCGCAATAGCCCCTGCCGGTGCCCTCAACAGCCTGGTGCAATGCCTGCTGCGCATGACCACGCCGGGTGTGCCCGATCTGTACCAGGGTTGCGAGTTCTGGGATTTCAGCCTGGTCGACCCGGACAACCGCCGCCCGGTGGACTTCGTCGCGCGACAGGCCGCCTTGCAGGCCGAGCGCGAGCCAGCGGCCATGCTGGCCACCTGGCAGGACGGGCGCATCAAGCAATGGCTGATCCAGCAGGTTCTGGCGCTTCGTGCGGCGCATCCCGTGCTGTTCAGCCGGGGCGCTTATCAGCCTCTGCCGGTAACGGGCGCGCATGCCGCCCAGGTCGTCGCCTTCCTGCGTAGTCACGGCGACGAGCGTTTGCTGGTGATCGCGCCGCGCCTGGCTGCCGGCCTGCTCGCGGAGCACGACCAGCCACGTGTGCCTGCACGGCGCTGGGGCGACACCACCGTGGTGCTGCCCGGCGAACTGGGCGACCACCATGTCACCGGCCTGCTCACCCCTGGCCAGGTCGCAACGCACGAGGGCGTGCCACTTGCCGGCGCGCTGGCCGAGTTGCCGGTCAACCTGCTTCGCCTTACCCCTTGATCACAGGAGTCACGCCATGAATATCGATGAGCAGCGCATACGCGAGTTTGCCTTTCAGATCTGGGAATCCGAAGGACGCCCTCATGGCCAGGACGAGCGCCACTGGCAGATGGCCACCAAGCTGGCCGAAGCCGAGGCGCAAGCCCAGTCCACAGCCAAGCCGCGGCGCATCGGCAAGCCCAAGACCGTGCCGCTGAGCGAGGCCGAACAGCCGGCGCTGCTGAAGAAACCCCGTGCTCCGCGCACGCCCAAGACGCCGAAAGCCTGAGGACACCCCCATGCGCAAGCAACAGCGCTCACGCGTTACCGAAGGCACGCCGTTTCCGCTGGGCGCCAGTTGGGATGGGCTCGGGGTCAATTTCGCCCTGTTCTCGGCGCATGCCAAACGGGTCGAACTGTGCCTGTTCGACGAGCGCGGCGAGACCGAAATCGAACGCATCGAACTGCCCGAATACACCGACGAGATCTGGCACGGCTACCTGCCTGACGCACGCCCGGGCCAGGTCTACGGCTACCGCGTGTACGGGCCCTACGAGCCGGAGGCCGGGCACCGCTTCAACCCCAACAAGCTGCTGATCGACCCCTACGCCAAGCAGTTGGTGGGCAAGCTGCAATGGTCGGAGGCGCTGTTCGGCTACACCATCGGCGACCCGGCCGGCGACCTGAGCTTCGATGAGCGTGACAGCGCGCCGTTCGTGCCCAAGTGCAAGGTCATCGACCCCGCGTTCACCTGGAGCGAACAACCCAGCCTGCGCACGCCCTGGGATCGCACGGTGATCTACGAAACGCACCTGCGTGGCATCAGCATGCGTCATCCGGCGGTGCCCGAACATCAGCGCGGTACCTGCGCCGGGCTGACCAACCCCGAACTGTTGCGGCATATCCGCGAGCTGGGCGTCTCCAGCGTCGAGCTGCTGCCGGTGCACGCCTTCGTCAACGACCAGCATCTGCTGGAAAAGGGCATGAACAACTACTGGGGTTACAACAGCATCGGTTTCTTCGCCCCGCACCCGGCGTACCTCGCCAGCGGTCGCATCAGCGAATTCAAGGAGATGGTCGCACACCTGCACAAGGCCGGCCTGGAGCTGATTCTCGATGTGGTCTACAACCACACCGCCGAAGGCAACGAGCGCGGCCCGACGCTGTCCATGCGCGGTATCGACAACGCCAGCTACTACCGCCTGCTGCCGGATGAACGCCGCTACTACATCAACGACTCCGGGACCGGCAATACCCTGGACCTGAGCCATCCCTGCGTGCTGCAGATGGTCACCGACTCGTTGCGCTACTGGGCAACCGAGATGCGCGTGGACGGCTTTCGCTTCGACCTGGCGACCATTCTCGGGCGCTACGCCGATGGCTTCAACGAGCGTCACAGCTTTCTCGTCGCCTGTCGTCAGGACCCGGTGCTGAGCAAGGTCAAGCTGATCGCCGAACCCTGGGACTGCGGTCCCGGCGGCTATCAGGTCGGTGGCTTCGCGCCGGGCTGGGCGGAGTGGAACGACAAGTTTCGCGACAACGTGCGCGCCTACTGGAAGGGCGATCGTGGTGCGCTCGGCGAACTGGCAAGGCGCCTCACCGCCTCGGGCGATCTGTACAACCAGCGTGGGCGCCGGCCCTTCGCCTCGGTCAACTTCATCACCGCGCATGACGGTTTCACCCTGCGCGACGTGGTGTCCTACGACCACAAGCACAACGAGGCCAACGACGAGAACAATCAGGACGGCACCGACCGCAACATCTCCTGGAACCACGGCTGCGAAGGTGCGACCGACGACCCGTCGATCCGCAGCTTGCGCGTGCAGCAAATGCGCAACCTGCTGGCCACCCTGCTGTTCGCCCAGGGCACCCCCATGCTGGTGGCGGGCGACGAGTTCGGCCGCACCCAGCACGGCAACAACAATGCCTACTGCCAGGACAACGAGCTGAGCTGGGTGGACTGGACGCTCGATGGCGAAGGCCGCGAGCTGCTCGCCTTCTGCCAGCACCTGATCGCCCTGCGGCGAAGTTACCCGATCCTGCGTCGCCAGCGTTTTCTGGTGGGGCATTACAACGAGGAGCTGGACGTCAAGGACGTCACCTGGCTGGCCCCGGAAGGCGGCGAGATGAACGAGGACCACTGGCACGACGAGGAAGCGCGGTGCATGGGCATGCTCATGGACGGCCGCGCGCAGCCATCGGGCGTCAAGCGCAGCGGCGCCGATGCCACCCTGCTCCTGCTGCTCAACGCCGATCACCAGCCCTGCGAGTTCCAGCTGCCCGAAGTGCACGGCGGGCGCCAGTGGCGGTGCCTGGTCGATACGCATACCGCGCAAACGCTGCCAAGGCCCGTGCAGCAGGACGCCGTGGAACTGCCCGGGCGCTCCCTGCAACTGCTGGAGTTGCTGCGCTAAAAGCAGCCACGAAAAAAAAGCCTGAACCCTGCTTTCGCCTGCCAACTCGAAAAATACAGATGCTGGGACACCCCATGACGCTGCTTGAGCGTAGCGCCGGCGCTGGGCGCACGCAGCAAGTCCGCGTCAGCCCCCGGCAAAAGATCAGCCATACCGGCCCCCTGGCCGGTCTCGGGAGAGACTCATGAAAGCAGTGGTTTTCCATGCTATCGGCGACATTCGCCTGGACGAGGTGCCAGAACCCCAGGTGCAGGCCAGCACCGATGCCGTCATCCGCATCACCGCAGCGGCGATCTGCGGCACCGATCTGCACTTCGTGCGTGGCACCGTCGGAGGCATGCGCAAGGGCACCATCCTCGGCCATGAAGCCGTGGGTATCGTCGAGGCGCTGGGCAGCGATGTGCGCAACCTGAACATCGGCGATCGCGTCGTGGTGCCGTCGACCATCGCCTGTGGTAACTGTGCCTATTGTCGAGCCGGCTACTATGCCCAGTGCGATGAGGCCAATCCCAACGGCAAGGAGGCCGGCACCGCCTTCTATGGCGGGCCGGAAATCACCGGAGCATTCCACGGTCTGCAGGCCGAGATGGCGCGTATTCCCTATGCCCACATCGGCTTGGTGAAACTGCCCAGTGAAATCAGTGACGACCAGGCCATCCTGCTCTCCGACATTTTCCCAACCGGTTATTTCGGCGCAAAGCTGGCTGAAGTGGGCAGTGGCGACACGGTGGCCGTATTCGGTGCCGGCCCGGTTGGCCAGTTCGCGATCGCCAGTGCCAAGCTGCTTGGCGCCTCGCGCGTGTTCGCCATCGACCACCTCGCTGATCGCCTGGACATGGCGCGTCGTCAGGGCGCCGAGGTAATCGACTTCGACCGCGAAGACCCGGTCGACACCCTGCGCCGCCTCACCAACGGCATCGGTGTGGATCGCGCCATCGATGCCGTGGGCGTCGATGCGCAGTGCCCTGCCCATGGTCACTCCCCGCGTCAGCCAGAAGGTCATGAGTGGCAGCCTGGTGATGCCCCGGAGCAGGCCCTGCAATGGGCGGTAGATGCATTGGCCAAGGCCGGGACGCTGGCCATCATCGGCGTCTATCCGCAGCAGACGCGCGAGTTCCCCATCGGTCAGGCGATGAACAAGAACCTCAGCATCAACATGGGCAACTGCAATCATCGCCGCTACATCCCGCGATTGATCGAGATGGTCCAGGCCGGGCGCATCGACCCCGCGAAGATCCTCACCCAGGTCAGACCCATGAGCGACGCCATCGAAGCCTTCAAGGCCTTCGACCGGCGTGACAGCGGCTGGATCAAGGTGCAGTTGCAGCCGGCGAAGAACGACGCCCGCCACGGCAGCGAAGAGCAGGTGCACGGCGACGCCATGCTCGACCGCGCCATCGCCGAGGCCGACCCGTTCGGCGAGTCGCGTTCGAAAAAGCCCGGCAGCCTGTAAGCGAGCATCGCCGAAGATGAACAACAGCCTTGCCAAACCGGAGGTAATCATCGACCGCGTGACGCCGGTCAAGCGCCTGCGCGTGCTGACGATCAACGCGCACAAGGGCTTCACCGCACTCAACCGTCGCTTCATCCTGCCCGAACTGCGCAGCGCCGTGCAGGCTACCGGGGCCGACCTGGTGTTCCTGCAGGAAGTGCTCGGCAGCCATGCCCTGCATGCCAGACGCTTCCACGACTGGCCCAGCATGCCGCAGTACGAATTTCTTGCCGACAGCATGTGGCCGCAGTTCGCCTACGGGCGCAACGCCGTGTATCCGGCGGGCGATCACGGCAACGCACTGCTCTCGCGCTTTCCCATCCTCGAGTATCACAACCTCGACGTGACGGTCAGCGGCACCGAGCAGCGCGGTCTGCTGCATTGCCGTCTGGATGTTCCGGGGCAGGACGCCGTGCATGCGGTGTGCGTGCACCTGGGTTTGCGTGAGGCACACCGTCGTCAGCAGATGGTGCTGTTGCTGGATTTGCTGGCCACCTTCGAACCCGGCGCGCCCGTGATAGTCGCCGGTGACTTCAACGACTGGCGCCTGCGCGCGGATGATCTGTTGATGCCGCATGGCCTGCGCGAGGCCTTCGAACATCGCCACGGCAAGCCCGCACGCAGTTTCCCCGCGCGCATGCCGCTGCTGCGCCTGGATCGCATCTACACCCGCAACGCCACGGCGCATCAGCCGCAGGTGTTATCCACCCGGCCCTGGTCACACCTGTCCGATCACGCGCCACTGTCAGCGGAGATTCACCTGTGAGCGGCATATGGCGAGACGGCAACCAGGTGCGCCTGCTGATCAATGGCGAGGGCTATTACCCAAGGGTATTCCAATGCATTCGTGCCGCTCGCATCGAGGTGCTGCTGGAAACCTTCATCATCCACGAGGACAAGGTCGGGCTTGAGCTGCAGCAGGTGCTGATCGAAGCGGCGCGGCGCGGTGTACGCGTGGTCATCGCCGTGGACGGCTACGGCACTGCCGACCTGCAGCATGAGTACGTCGCGGCGCTGACTCGCGAAGGGGTCAAGATCCATGTCTTCGATCCCAGTCCCAGGCGCTTTGGCATGCGCACCAACCTGTTCCGCCGCCTGCATCGAAAACTGGTGGTGATTGATGGCCAGTGCGCCTTCGTCGGCGGCATCAATTATTCGGCCGATCACCTCAGCGACTTTGGCGAGATGGCCAAACAGGACTATGCCGTCGAGGTGAGCGGTCCGATCGTCAGCGATCTGCACGTGGCCATGCTGCGCTTGCTACGTCCGACCTTCAGCGAGCCGAGCCCGGCGCAGCCCTCCAGAGAACCGCTGGGCGAGGCGCGGGTGATGCTGCTGGAGCGCGACAACGAGCGCCACACCACCGATATCGAAGACGAACACCTGCGCGCCTTCGAATCGGCTCGCAAGCGCCTGGTGATCGCCAACGCCTATTTCTTCCCCGGCTACCGTGTGCTGCGCGCCTTGCGCAACGCGGCGGAACGCGGCGTACAGGTGACCCTGATCCTGCAGGGCCAGCCGGACATGCGTTGGGTCCAAGCCTTTTCCCGCCTGCTCTACAACTACCTGCTGCGCCACGGTGTGGTGGTCTACGAATACTGCCAGCGCCCGCTGCACGGCAAGGTGGCACTGGTGGATGACGAATGGTCCACCGTGGGCTCGAGCAACCTCGACCCACTGAGCCTGGCGTTGAATCTGGAGGCCAATCTGGTGATCCGTGACCGGGCCTTCAACCACTACCTGCATGAGCACCTGCGCGCGCTTTCTGCCGAGCATTGCAAGCGCATCGAACTGGAACGGGTGATTCGCGGCTACTGGTGGCGCGCGCCACTGGTGTTCCTGTGCTTTCACTTTCTGCGCCGGTTCCCGGCCATCGCCGGCTGGCTGCCAGCGCACCGAAAGAACCTGAAACCGTTGCAGCCAGCCGACAAGGCCGGTGGCTATGAGGAGGAAAAGACTGGATGAATGGTGCTCAGAACAACCCCTGGATGCGCTGGGGCAAACGCGCACTGACCTTGTTCTTCCTCCTGGCGGTACCGGCATTGCTGTACATGCTTGCGCGGAATCTGGACTGGGGCGAAGTGCGTCAGGCGCTCGCTGACTACAGCGCCCGGACCCTGCTGGTGGGCGCTTTGCTGAGCGGCGCCAGTTACCTGGTATTTGCCTGCTACGACTTGCTGGGCCGCCATTACAGTCGCCATCAGCTGCCGGCGCGCCAGGTCCTGCCGGTGGCGATGGTCTGCTACGCCTTCAACCTGAACTTCACCACCTGGATCGGCGGCGTGGCGATGCGCTACCGGCTGTACATGCGCCTCGGCCTGAGCGCTTCGACGGTGACGCGCATCCTCAGCCTCGGCCTGCTGACCAACTGGACCGGCTACATGGCGCTGGCCGGGGTGATCTTCTCCCTGCGTCTGGTGCAGTTGCCGGAAAACTGGGCGCTGGGTGTGACCGGTCTGCAGCTGCTGGGCTTCGCCCTGCTCGGGCTGGTCAGCGCCTATGTCGGTATCTGCGCGTTTTCCCGGCAACGCGTCTGGCATTTCCGGGAGCGCTCCGTCACCCTGCCCTCGTTGCGCATGGCCCTGCTGCAGCTATGCCTGGGCGCAAGCAACTGGGCACTGATGGCGGCACTGATCTTCTGGTTGTTACCGGAGGGGGCCGCCTACACCTCGGTGCTCGGCGTGCTGCTGATCAGCTGCATGGCTGCGGTGGTGGCGCATATCCCCGCTGGATTGGGCGTGCTGGAGGCGGTGTTTCTCGCCCTGCTGCAGCACCAGTACGGCCAGGCCAGCCTGATCGCCGCCCTGCTCGCCTATCGCGTGCTCTATTACCTGCTGCCGCTACTGCTGGCCAGCGCCACCTACCTGATGCTGGAAAAACGTGCGCGGGCAATGCGCAAGGGTGGCCAGGCACCGATAGAAACTCAGCCCGGCTGGCGAGAGCAAGCACCGCACTGACCCAGGGGGCGCCGGGCGCACCCTGCAGCCAACCGCCCGGCGGATGGCGGGAACTCGCAAGCGCGTTACCCAGGTCTATCTCACATCATTCAGCAAAACCGGAGGCATACCATGGCCAAGCCATTGCATCTGATCAGCTATATCCTGCACAACCAGCCGCACAGCGTGGAGGTCGAATCCGACCGCGAACAGCTCACGCCCCACCAGGCGCGCTTCTACCTCAGCGCCCTGCACACCTTCGAGTGGCCCAACGAGTTCACCGACGTGCAGGTCACGCGCATCCTGCATCCGAAGAAAGGCGGCAGCACGCCGGCGCACCGCGTGCAGCGCTGAGAGCCAGTCCGAGAGATTAGTCCCCTTCACGTCGTGGCAGCGGCACCTGCCAGATATCCCGCGCATACTCGGCGATGGTGCGATCGGATGAGAACCAGCCCATCCGCGCGGTATTGAGCACCGCCGAGCGCCACCATTGCTCAGGCCGCTGCCAGCGCTGATCGACTTGGCGCTGCGCGGTCCAGTAGGCGTCGAAGTCGGCGCAGACCATGAAGCGGTCTTCGTGCAGCAGCGAATCCACCAGCGCCACGTAGCGCGCAGGATCGTCCGGCGAGAACACCCCGGCGCGGACGGCGCCGAGCGCGGCCTCCAGCCGTTCCGAACCCGCCACCACATTGCCCATCTCCAGGCCCAGGCGCTGCCGGGCGGCGACCTGTTTGGCCGTCATGCCGAAAATGAACAGGTTCTCTTTACCGACCCGTTCGCACATTTCCACATTGGCGCCGTCCAGCGTACCGATGGTCAACGCACCATTGAGGGCGAACTTCATGTTGCTGGTGCCGGAGGCCTCCAGCCCGGCAGTGGAAATCTGTTCGGAAAGATCGGCTGCAGGAATGATGGTTTCGGCCAGGCTGACGTTGTAGTTGGGAATGAACACCACCTTGAGCAGCCCACGCACCGTGGGATCGTCATTGATGGTGCGGCTGATGTCGTTGGCCAGTTTGATGATCAGTTTGGCCTGGCGATAACTGGCCGCTGCCTTGCCGGCGAAGATCTTCACCCGGGGCACCCAGTCGGTGGTCGGATCGTTGCGAATGGCCTGATACAACGCCACGGTGTGCAGCAGGTTGAGCAACTGGCGTTTGTATTCATGGATACGTTTGACATGCACGTCGAAGATCGCCGCGGTGTCGAGAGTGATCCCCAACAATTGCCTAACCCGCTCGGCTAGCGCCTCCTTGTTGAGCTCGCGGCACAGCGCATATTCGTCGCGGAAATCCTGACGTTCGGCGAAGGGTTGCAGCGCCTGCAGATGATCCTCGGGGCGGTGCAGAACCTGCTCGCCCAATGCATCGACCAACAGGTGCGTCAGGCGCGGATTGACCTGAAACAGCCAGCGGCGGAAGGTGACGCCATTGGTCTTGTTGTTGACCCGGTCGGGATACAGCCGATGCAGGTCGCTGAATACCGTATCGCGCATCAGCTGCGTGTGCAGCGCGGAAACCCCATTGATGCTGTGTGCACCGAGGAACGCCAGGTTGCCCATGCGGACGCGGCGGCCGTGGTCTTCCTCGATCAGCGACACCGCGCGCAGCAGACGGAAGTCATGGATATCCTTGGCGCGCAGCGCATCGATATGCTCGGCGTTGATCAGGTAGATGATCTGCAGGTGCCGGGGCAGCAGGCGCTCCATCAGCGCTACTGGCCAGGACTCCAGCGCCTCGGGCAGCAGGGTATGGTTGGTATAGGCGGTAGTGGCCACCGTGAGCTGCCAGGCGCGTACCCAGGCCATCTGGTGCTGGTCGACCAGAAGGCGCATCAATTCGACCACGGCGATGGCCGGGTGGGTGTCATTGAGCTGGATCGCCACCTGCTGCGGCAGGCTTTGCAGGTCGTCGTGCAGGCGCAGATGGCGCTCGAGCAGATCCTGCAGCGAGGCGGAAACCAGGAAGTACTCCTGACGCAGACGCAGCTCCTGGCCGGCGTCGGTATCGTCGGCCGGATAGAGCACGCGCGAAATGCTTTCGGCACGCACCTCGCCGGCCACTGCACCGAAGTGATCGCCGGCGTTGAAGCGGTCGAGCTGCAGGTTCTCCTCGGCGCGCGCGCGCCATAGCCGCAGGGTATTTACCGACGCACCGCGCCACCCCACCACCGGCGTGTCGTAAGCGATGGCGCGTACCGTCTCCTGCGGCTGCCAATGCTGGCGCGTGGCGCCCGTGCCGTCTTCCAGTGTCGTCACGCCGCCACCAAACCCGATGCGGTAGGCCACCTCCGGACGCTCGAACTCCCAGGGGTTGCCGAAGTCCAGCCAGGTTTCGGTCTGCTCGGCCTGCCAGCCGTCGATGATCGCCTGGCGGAACAGACCATGCTCGTAGCGAATGCCGTAGCCATGCGCGGCAAGGCGCAGGGTCGCCATGCTTTCCATGAAGCAGGCCGCCAGACGCCCGAGGCCGCCGTTACCCAGTGCCGCATCCGGCTCCACCATGCGAATGTGCTCGAGTTCGACACCGAGCTCGGCCATGGCCTGGCGCGCCACGTCGAGCAGACCGAGATTGCTCAGGTTGTCCACCAGCAAACGGCCAATCAGAAACTCCAGGGACAGGTAATAGACGCGCTTGCTGCCCTGTCGCTGGACCTGGGTGGAGGACTCTTCCCAGTGGTCGATCAGGTGATCGCGGGTGGTCAGCGCCAGTGCCTCGAACCAGTCGTGGTCAAAGGCCTTGGCCGGGTCCTTGCCTACGGCGTAACGCAGCTTGGCCAGGATGGTTGCCTTGAACTGCGCGACTGCGCTTTCGCTCTGGTTTTGCGCTTCGCTCATCTATCCCGCTCCTCGCGCGCACGCACGTTGCGATGACCAAGGCCGCACCTGTGCGTGCGGCGTTTCTTTTGTGGCCTTGGCAACGGCGATGAGTTCAGGGTTTTTCTGCCCGTTTCCCCACTGATCAAAAAGCCTGAACTTCACCTTGGCGCCCTGCCTCACAACTGATGAGTGCCAATGTTGAGGAGAACACCATGCGAGCCTTTATTCCGAGCCTGCTGCTGGGCGCACTGGCTGCCGGCGATGCGCAGGCTGAAGCCTGTTACGTCAGTGCCAGCGCCTCCAGCGAGGCCATCAAGGAAGTCGAACAGGAGTTCTGCTACGAGTTCGTCGGCATGGACGAGGGCGCCATCGACTGGTCCTGCCACAACGAAACCGGCGACATGATCAACAGTCGGCAGCGCAAGGTGGCCCATTGCGCCGAAGCCAGGCTCGGGACCTGCGAAGCCGGTCTGACCCAGGCGACCCTGACCAACTATCGCGCCGGCGATGATGATCGGGGCAAACCCCGCCCCGCCGTGCCTAACGACGCCAGGGTGATCACCCACTATTACCGGGCCGGCGACGCCGAACAGGTACGCATCGACTGCGAAACTGCTGGCGGCACCTGGCGGGATCTGTGATGAGTACATACCACGGTCTCTTACTTGTGCCAGGCACGGCGCAGCACATGGCCCACGAACGCACGGTGCAGCGTTTGCTCGGAGAGAAGCTGGCGACATTGCTCGACTGCCCATTCCTGGGCCCCTACCAGCCCGGTACCTCAGTCTCCGGCCGCCACTACTTCCTGCCCGAAGACACCTTGGTCGGTGATGTCGCGGCCCTGGGCATCGAGGGGCCGGAAGATTTCTTCGGCGGTCAGGTCGAGCACGCCTTTCTTGCCACCAAGGCGATCAGTCATCCCGCTCTCGATGCCCCGCGCCATGTGCCGACGGGATGGTCAGAGGGTTTCGCGCTGCAGACAGATAGCGTCACCCTGCAAGGTTTCAGTGTCTTTGACCTGGAAGATGCCGCCGAGGCTGGACAACGCTTGCTGCGCGACGGCCCGATACGCCTGAAGCCAGTGGATGGCACCGGCGGCCGAGGCCAGCAGGTGGTGCGCTCTCATCCTGAGCTGGAGCACGCGCTGGCGGCGTTCGATGAGCAAGGCGTTGGCCAGCAGGGCCTGGTGCTCGAGGAAGACCTGCAGCAGCCCAGCACTTACAGCGTCGGCCAGATACAGGTGGCTGGCGTCACGCTGAGTTACCACGGTACCCAACAGCTTACCGACGACAGCCACGGCCACCCGGTCTATGGCGGCTCGCGACTGACCCTGGTGCGCGGCGACTATCTGGCCTTGATGACCCTCGATCTGCCGCGCGCCGTGCGCCTGGCCGTACAGCAGGCGCGCATCTTCGAACTGGCGGCGCTGCACGTCTACCCCTCCATCCAGGCGTCGCGTCGCAACTACGACGTGGCGCAGGGCCTGAATGCGCGTGGGCAGTCATGCAGTGGCGTGCTGGAGCAATCCTGGCGCGTCGGCGGGGCCAGCGCGGCGGAAATCTTCGCCCTGGAAGCGTTCATCAAGAACCCGCAGCTGCAAACGCTGCAGGCCTCGACCCATGAATACTATCGGGATGTCCCCCCGCCACCTGACTCCATCTGTCTGTACCAGGGCCAGGACAGCGAAGACGGCCCACTGACCAAATACGTCAAGCTGGGGCCGTCATGAGCGCCAGCAGCCAGAGTCTGGATATTCTGGTGGGTGACCAGCACATCGCCGGCACTCTGCTGACCCCACCGCACAAAGTCCCCGGCGTACTTTTCGTGCACGGCTGGGGCGGCAGCCAGCAACGTGACCTGGCGCGGGCGCGTGGTATCGCCGGGCTGGGCTGCGTGTGCCTGACATTCGATCTGCGTGGGCACGAACGTAACGTCGAAGCGCAGGAACGCGTATCGCGCGAAGACAACCTGGCCGACATTCTGGTCGCCTACGACCTGCTGGCCGCGCACGAAGCGGTCGACCCCGAATGCATCGCGGTGATCGGCACCAGCTATGGCGGCTACCTCGCCACCCTGCTCAGCGTACGGCGCCCGGTACGCTGGCTGGCCCTGCGGGTACCGGCACTCTACTGGGACGAGCAATGGCAGTTGCCCAAGCGCCAGCTGGACGTTACACGCCTGCGTGCCTATCGCCGCACGCCATTGCGCGCGCAGGACAATCTGGCGCTGGGCGCCTGCGCCGAATTTCGCGGCGACGTGCTGCTGGTGGAATCCGAGCATGACGACTTCGTCCCGCACACCACGCTGATGAGCTACCGCAATGCCTTCGACAAGGCGCACTCACTGACCCATCGCACCATGGCCGGTGCCGACCACGGGCTCAGTGAGGACCGCCATCAGCAAGCCTATACGCGCATCCTGATCGATTGGGTCAGCGAGATGGTGGTGGGCGCACGGGTCGGCGACTACCCGCATCATCTGGTGCGCTATTCCTGAACCGCCGTGCTCTGCTCGCGGCGCGGTTCCCCCTGGGCATTCGCCCATTCACAACTGCAACAGGAGACATCGATGAAGATAAGCAAGCTTATGACCCGCAACGTCCGCACCCTCGAGCCCGAGCGCAGCATTCGCGAGGCCGCCACGCTGATGGCCGATATCGACAGCGGTGCGCTGCTGATCAACGAAGGCGACCGCCTGATCGGCATGATCACCGACCGCGACATTGCCCTGCGTGCCGTTGCCGCCGGCCTGGATGGCAGCACCCCGGTGCGTCAGGTGATGAGCAGCAACGTGCGCTATTGCTTCGACGACGAGGACGTCGAGCATGTGGCTGCCAACATGGCCGATATCCAGGTACGCCGGCTGCCGGTGCTCAACCGCGAGAAGCGCCTGGTGGGTGTGGTTTCGCTGGGCAATATCGCCTCCGGCCACAGCCGGATGGCCAACGACACCGTGCTGCGTGGGGTGACCTCCGCTCACTGATGAAAACCTTCCTGGGAGGGGCTTTGACCGCGACTGGCGGCCAAGACCCTCCCATCTCTTCCACTGGCGCTTCAGCGCCGACGCCTATTGCACAGGCCGCAGAATCAGCGTGCCCAACGGCGGCAACTGCAGATTCAGCGAAGCGCACTGGCCGTGAGCGGCCATCTGCTCGCTGTGCAACTCCCCCTGCGTGCCGGCGTCCGAGCCGCTCCAGCGGCTCTCATCGGTATTGAGCAGCACCTGCCACGCGCCCGCGTGCGGCACGCCGATCCGGTAGCCGTCGAGCACCTGCGGGGTGAAGTTGTGCACCACCAGCAACGGCGCACTGCCCTCGCCGCCCCTGCGCAGCCAGGCGAATACGCTGTTGCGCGCATCATCGCCTACCAACCACTGGAAACCGCTGTCCTGGTCATCGAGGCGGTGCAACGCCGGCTCTTCGCGGTACAGACGATTCAGCTCGCGTACCAGCGCCTGGGCAGCGGCATGCTCGGGGTACTGCAGCAGGTACCAGTCCAGTTGCTGGTCGTGGTTCCACTCGCGCCACTGGCCGAATTCACAGCCCATGAACAGCAGCTTCTTGCCCGGGTGACTCCACATCAGGGCGAGGAACAGGCGCAGGTTGGCGAATTGCTGCCAGCGATCGCCGGGCATGCGCCCGAGCAGCGAGCGTTTGCCGTGCACCACCTCGTCATGGGAGATCGGCAGGATGAAACGCTCGGAAAAGGCGTAATGCAGGCCGAAGGTGATCTGCTGGTGATGGTGCAGGCGGTACACAGGGTCCTGCTGGATGTAACTCAGGCTGTCGTTCATCCAGCCCATGTTCCACTTGTGGCTGAAGCCCAGGCCGCCCTGCTGCACCGGGCGACTGACGCCAGGCCAGGCAGTGGATTCCTCGGCGATCATCAGCGCGCCGGGCACTTCGCTGCGCACCACCTCGTTGAGGTGCTGGAGAAATTCGATGGCCTCCAGGTTCTCGCGCCCGCCGTGGCGGTTGGGGATCCACTGCCCGGCTTCGCGCGAGTAGTCGCGGTAGAGCATCGACGCCACTGCATCCACGCGCAGGCCATCGATATGGAACTCGCGCAGCCAGTACAGCGCGCTGGCCAGCATGAAGCCGTGCACTTCGGTGCGGCCGAGGTTGTAGATGCAGGTGTTCCAGTCCGGGTGGAAGCCCTCGAACGGGTGCGCATACTCGTACAGCGCGGTACCGTCGAACTCGGCCAGGCCGTGGGCATCGTTGGGGAAATGCCCCGGCACCCAGTCGAGGATCACGCCGATGCCTGCGCGGTGGCAGCGGTCGACGAAAGCAGCGAAGCGCTGCGGGCTGCCGAAGCGTGCGGTGGGCGCAAACATCGACAACGGCTGGTAGCCCCAGGAGCCGCCGAACGGATGCTCCATGATCGGCATCAGCTCGATATGGGTGAACCCGAGGTCCTGTACGTAGGGAATCAGCCTTTCGGCCAGTTCGTCCCAGTCAGATGCTCGATCGTCCTGCCATTGCCAGGAGCCGGCGTGCAGTTCGTAGATCGCCAGCGGCGCCTGCGATGCATGGCGTTGCGCGCGCGCGCTCAGCCACTGCTGGTCCTTCCAGGCGAATGCCTCGCCCTGCGGCACCTTTGAGGCGGTAGCCGGCGGCGTCTCGGTGGCTTGCGCCATGGGGTCTGCGCGCAGCGGCAACACGCCGTGCGGGCCGAGAAGCTCATACTTGTAGCATTCGCCCGAGCGCAGACGCGGGATGAACAGCTCCCACACGCCCGCCGGGTAGCGCAGGCGCATGGGGTGACGGCGGCCGTCCCAGCTGTTGAAGTTGCCCACCACCGAAACCCGCCGCGCATTGGGCGCCCATACGGCGAAACGCACGCCAGGCACGCCTTCATGTTCCACTGGTGCGGAGCCCAGGCAGCGCCACAGCTCGCGGTGGTTGCCTTCGGCGAACAGATAGAGGTCGGTGTCACCCAGCAGCGGGCCGAAGGCATAGGGATCTTCCATCTCCTGCACGCTGCCCGGCCAGTGGATACGCAGGCAGTAGCGCTGCGCCTGGGGCAGCTGCAGTTCGAACAGGCCGTCCGGGTCGCTGCAGCGCATGCGTCCCAGCGGCGTACCATCGCTGGCCAACAGGTCCACGGCATCGGCACCCGGCAGCCAGACCCGCACCAGCGTCTCGTCGCCCTGGGCATGCGGGCCGAGAAAACTGAACGGATCGCCATCCTCGGCACGGCGCAGGCGTTCCAATCGGGTCGGGTTCACGTTCGCACTCCTGGCAATCGATGAGCGAGATCCACCAGCCCCTGCAACGGGACATCGATCCAGTCAGGGCGGTGGCCGCTCTCGTAGACGATTTCATAGACAGCCTTTTCCAGGCAGAACAGGTCGACGGCTGCGCCCTCGCCGTCACGTTCGTGCCATTCGTGGGGCAAGCCGTTGGCGGCCAGACGATAAGCATCGAGAAAGGCACTGCACGATTGCTCGCGATAGCGCGACAGCACGCCGCGCACCACCTGCTGGGCATTCACCGCGCCTTCCACGCCGCCGGCATTGCGCTGCGCCACGGCGGCTGCGTAGTCGAAGGAGCGCAGCATGCCGGCGACGTCCTTGAGCGGGCTGTGGCGTTGACGGCGTTCCTGCAGCGAGCGGTTGGGCTCGCCTTCGAAGTCGATGATGTAGGCATCGCCCTGCACCACCAGCACCTGACCCAGGTGCAGGTCGCCATGCACGCGAATGCGCAGGCCACCTGCGGCCTGCGTTGCCAGGCGGGTGATGGCTTCCAGCAGGGATCCTTCCCTGGCCAGCAGCCAGTCGGCCTGTTCGGCAGTCGCCGGGCTCAGGGCGTCACGCTGGCGAGTCAGAGCCTGCAAGGCTTCGTGCAGCTGCGCAGTGATTGACTCGGCCCAACGGGCACTGTCGCGCTCGGCGCTGAGCTGATAGCCAAAGTCCGGATTCTCTACCGGCCGCGCCAGTACCGCGTGCATCTCGCCGATGCGTTTGCCGAGCACGCCAGCGAACTGTTGCAGTTCGCCCGTTGCATCGACATCAGGATCGGCGGTGCCACCGGCCAGTTCATCGCGGATGGCGCGGTCGAGGGTGTTGAGCGTCCACTGCCAGGCGTCGCCCTGGTTGTCCAGGTAACGCTGCACCACCATCAGGGTATGGGGCTGGCCCTGCTCATCGACCCGCACCACCTCGCCAAGAAACGGCGCCACGTTGGTGTAACCGTGATCGGTCAGGAAACGACCCATTTCCACCTCCGGGTGAATGCCGGGAAAACCGCGGCGCAACAGCTTGAGCAGCAGTTGCTCGCCGATCAGCGCCGAGCTGTTGGACTGCTCGGCCGAAAGCAGCTTGAAGTCGTTCTGATCGATAGCGTCGAGTGCCAGCAGCGCCGCCTCGGCGCGAAACTGCAACTCGCCGCCAGCGCTGCGCAGCAGCGCCTGCTCGCGCAGCAGGCGCACTACCTGCTGGCTGAACTGCGGCAGGCTGAAGGCATCGGTCAACAGCTCCACATGACGCCCCCGGCGCAGCCGGGCCAACGCCAGTTGTTGCGGCAGATCGTTGCCTTCGGCGCGCTCGGGCACCGCAGCCAGCGGCAGGCGGTAATGCTCGACGCCTGCCGCACTCCTCACCTCTACCTCGGCCAGCAGCGGCGCATTGGCACCATCGGCAAGCGGCACCACGTACAGCAGGCTGACGCTGCCGGCCGCTCGCTGTTCGCCCGCGAACCAGCGGCGCTTGGGCAGATAGAGCGGCAGCGACTCGCGCTCCAGGGTCTGCCGCGCGCGCCCGTCCATCACCTCGCCCAGGGCGCGGCTCAGCACCAGGGTCTGCAGCTCCGGCATGCGCTCCACCGGCTTGAGGTGCCAGCTGGGCATCTGCGAGGCGTCGGCCAAGTAGAACCAGTAGAAGCCGTAAGGCGGCAAGGTCAGCAGGTAAGTGAGCTGGCCAATGGGCGGGAACGAGGCACCACCGATCATCTCCACCGGCACCCGGTCGCGGTAGTCGGCCAGTTCCAGCTCGACGGCCTGGGCCGCGCTGGACAGGTTGGCCACGCAGAGGATCTGCTGCTCGGCGCCATCCTCGCTTCGATGCAGACGCAGGTAGGCCAGGATGCGCCGGTTGCTCGGCGTCAGCATCGTCAGCGCGCCACGGCCGAAGGCCTTGTGCTGGTTGCGGATGGCGAGCATGCGCCGCGTCCAGTTGAGCAGCGAATGCGGGTCGCGCGCCTGTGCCTCGACATTGATGCTCTGGTAGCCGTACAGCGAATCCATGATCGGCGGCAGCACCAGGCTGGCCGGGTCGGCACGGGAGAAGCCGCCGTTGCGGTCCACCGACCACTGCATCGGTGTGCGCACACCGTCGCGGTCGCCGAGGTAGATGTTGTCACCCATGCCGATCTCATCGCCGTAATACAGGGTCGGCGTGCCGGGCATCGACAGCAGCAGGCTGTTGAGCAGCTCGATACGTCGGCGGTCGCGCCCCACCAGGGGCGCCAGGCGCCGGCGGATGCCGAGGTTGATCCGAGCGCGGCTGTCGGCGGCGTAATAGTTCCACAGATAATCGCGCTCGTCGTCGGTGACCATTTCCAGGGTCAGCTCATCGTGGTTGCGCAGGAAGATCGCCCACTGGCAGTTGGGCGGAATCTCCGGCGTCTGGCGCAGGATGTCGGTAATCGGAAAGCGGTCTTCCTGGGCGATGGCCATGTACATGCGCGGCATCAGCGGGAAGTGGAAGGCCATGTGGCATTCGTCGTCTTCACCGAAGTACGGCCGGGTATCCTCCGGCCACTGGTTGGCCTCGGCCAGCAGCAGACGATCCGGGTAGCGCGCATCCAGTTCGGCGCGGATGCGCTTGAGCACGGCGTGGGTCTCTGGCAGGTTTTCGCTGTTGGTGCCGTCGCGCTCGATCAGATATGGGATCGCGTCCAGGCGCAGGCCGTCGACGCCCATGTCGAGCCAGAAGCGCATCACCCCGAGCACGGCGTCGAGCACCTTGGGGTTGTCGAAGTTGAGGTCCGGCTGGTGCGAGTAGAAGCGGTGCCAGAAGTACTGAGCGGCCACGGCGTCCCAGGTCCAGTTGGACTTCTCGCTGTCGATGAAGATGATCCGCGTGCCGGCGTACTTCTCGTCGCTGTCGGACCACACGTAATAGTCGCGCGCCCTGGAGCCCTTTTTCGCATGGCGCGCACGCTGGAACCAGGGGTGCTGATCGGAGGTGTGGTTGATCACCAGCTCGGTGATCACGCGCAGGCCACGCCGGTGCGCCTCGGCAATGAAGCGCCGGGCGTCGGCCAAGCTGCCGTAGTCGGGATGGACGTCGTTGTACTTGGCAATGTCATAGCCGTCGTCGCGCCGGGGCGACGGGTAGAACGGCAGCAGCCAGAGGGTGTTCACGCCGAGCTCGGCGATGTAGTCGAGCTTGTCGATCAGGCCCTGGAAGTCACCGATGCCGTCGTTGTTGGCGTCGAAGAACGACTTCACGTGGACCTGATAGATCACCGCGTCCTTGTACCACTGCGGGTCGTTGAGGAAGGTCTTGCCGGCGCTGCGCTTGGCCATGGTGCTACTCCGTTGTTCAGCGGACGGTCTGGATTCGCCAGATGCCGAATGGCAAGTGCCAGGGTTCGATGCGCATCCACTGCACCTTGCCGTGCCAGGTCCAGCGGTGGCCGGTCATCAGGTCTTCACCGGCCAGGTCGGCATCGTCGGGCAGGCCCAGCTCCCACAGCGGCAGCTCGAAGTGCGCTTCCTGGGCGTGGTGCGGATCGAGGCTGACGGCGACCAGGATGAAGTTGCTCAGATCCGCGGTGCGCTTGCCGAAGTAGAGGATGGTGTCGTTCCACGCCCTGTAGGCCTGGAAGCCCAGATGGCTCTGCAGTGCCGGGTTGTCGCGGCGAATCTGGTTGAGCCGGGTGATCTCGGCGTTGATATGGCCAGGCGCCTGGTAGTCGCGCGGGCGCAACTGGTACTTTTCCGAATCGAAATACTCCTCCTTGCCTGGCACCGGTTCGGCCTCACACAGCTCGAAGCCCGAATACATGCCCCAGAGCCCGGAGCCCATGGTCGCCAGCGCGGCGCGAATGAGAAAGCCGGGCCTGCCGCTGCGCTGCAGGAAGTAGGGGTTGATGTCCGGGGTGTTGACGAAGAAGTTCGGCCGGTAGCAGTCGCGCCAGGGCGCCTGGTTCAGTTCGGTCAGGTAGGCCTGCAACTCGGCCTTGGTATTGCGCCAGGTGAAGTAGGTGTAGCTCTGGCTGAAGCCGAGCTTGCCCAGACGCGCCATCATTGCCGGGCGGGTGAAGGCCTCGGCAAGGAAGATCACCTCGGGGTGGCGTTCACGTACATCGGCAATCAGCCATTCCCAGAAAGGCATCGGCTTGGTGTGCGGATTATCGACGCGAAACAGCGTCACGCCCTGCTCCACCCAGCCCAGCACCACGTCGCGCAACGCCAGCCAGAGGTCGGGCATGGCCGCTTCGGCATAGAACTCGAGGTTGACGATGTCCTCGTACTTCTTCGGCGGGTTCTCGGCGTGGCGGATGCTGCCGTCCGGGCGCCAGCTGAACCAGCCGGGGTGCTGCTTGAGCCAGGGGTGATCGGGCGAGCACTGCACGGCAAAATCCAGCGCCACTTCCAGGCCATGCTCGCGCGCGACGCGCACCAGTTGGCGAAAATCCTCGGGGCTGCCCAGCTGCGGGTGCACGGCGTCGTGGCCGCCCTCCTCGCTGCCGATCGCATAGGGGCTGCCGGGGTCGTCCGGGCCGGCCGTGAGGCTGTTGTTCGGCCCCTTGCGGTGAGCCCGGCCGATGGGATGTATGGGTGGGAAATACAGCACGTCGAAGCCCATCCGGGCGATCTCCGGGATGCGCGCATGCACGTCGGCGAAGGTGCCGTGGCGCTGCACGTCGCCCAGTGAGCGGGGAAACAGCTCGTACCAGCTGGCAAATTCGGCCAGGGCGCGCTCGACGTCCAACGGGTAGTTCGGCGTGCGCAGCAGATGCGGGCGATATTCGGCGCGGCGCATCAGTTCGTTGACGGAGGGGTCTATCAGCACGGCCTCGCGTTCGGCCTGCGATTGTGAAGCCTCCATGCGCTCGATCAGCGCTGTCAGCTCGGCGTGCAAATCCTCTGGCGCCTGCGCGGCAATGCGCCTGACCAGCTGCGCGCCTTCCTGCAGTTCAAGCCCAACCGCCATGCCCGCGCCGAGCTTCTTCACCAGCTCCTGGCGGAAACTGGCATAGAGGTCCAGCCAGGCTTCGATGGCGAATTCGCCGCGGCCCTCCTGGTCGATGCGCAACGTGGCGCTCCAGTGGTCATTGCCCAGCGCCTGCATGGGTGCGCGCTGCCAGGTGGCCTCGCCGTTGGCGCGCCACAACAGGTCGGCGGCCAGTTGCTCGTGACCATCGCTGAAGATCACGGCGCTGACCGACAACGGCCGGCCACACAGGCATTTGCTGGCGAAGCGACCGTTCTCGATGATCGGCTGTAGCGCTTCGATGGCAAGCCGAGGCTGGGCGATGGCGTGTCTCAGGGTCTGGTCGGCATGCTGCGGGGACGGCATCTTTCCTGGCTCCTCTACGCCTGGCAGACGTGTTCGAAGGGGTGGCGGGCAGACCGGCGACAACGCTCAAGACGCTGTGCCTGTCAGAAATTCCGAGGCTCAGGCGGCGGGAAAAGTTCAGGCAGTTTTTCCCGTTCAAGGGACTATCGATCGTCGTCCTTTTTTTCAGCGCTCTGGTCATCGGGCTTGGTTCTCGTACCTGGATCGACCAGCAGCGGCATCAGGTGCAGCACCACCAGCACTATCACCGTGGACAACACGGCGCTGGCCTCGCGACCGAGCCCGACCGCCACGCCGATGGCGGCCGAGGCCCACAGTCCGGCGGCGGTGGTCAGGCCCTTGACGTCGGAAATGTTCTGCCCCTTGAGGATGGTGCCGGCGCCAAGAAAACCGACACCCGCGGCGATGCCCTGGATTACCCGGCTCATGGCATCGGCTTCGGCGCCGTCCTGCTCCAGCGCCATGACGAAGATCGCGGCGCCGAGGCAGACCAGCATGTGCGTGCGCATCCCGGCGGCCTTGCCCATCACCTCGCGCTCGTAGCCAAGCAGGCCGCCGAGCAACATGGCCAGAACCAGGCGCAGCGTCGCGCGGGTGATGTGCTCCACCTGGCCAAGGTCGGAAAACTCCTGCACCAGGGTGGAGAGGATTCGCTCGAGTATGTCCATCTTCGTTCAATCTCCAGGGATGCTTTGCATCTGAGCGAAGCCGGCGCGCAGAGGTTCGGATCATCGTCGCCGCCGGTTATCCGAAACAGGGAACCTGTGCCCCGCCGTGCATTCACTCCCTTTAGGCATCACAACCAATCGGGAGAAGGCTCATGCCCCGTGGCAGCAAAGACAAATACAGCGCCAAGCAGAAGCGCAAGGCCGAGCACATCGAAGACAGCTACAGGGAGCGCGGCGTACCCCAGGACGAGGCCGAGGCGCGTGCCTGGGCCACCGTCAACAAGCAGTCCGGCGGCGGCGAGAAGGCCGGCGGCTCCGGGCAGAAGACCAGCGCGGCCAGCAAGCAGGCCGCACGCGAGTCCTCGGCGCGGCGTGCAGCCGCTACACGCGAAGGGACACCGCGGCCCGGTCAGCGCCTGGACGCGATGAACAAGACCGAGCTGATGGAGCTGGCGCGCAAGCGGGATATCGCTGGACGGTCGCGCATGCGCAAGGAGGAGTTACTGCAGGCGCTGCGCCAATCCTAAGTGGCCTGTTCGCGTTCACGTGCCGCGCGCTCGCCGCAATCGCAGCCGGCGCTCCGGCACTGGACCATGCCCTTGGGATGGCGCTGCATGCAGGCCTCGCAGCAATACAGCAGATCGTCGCCCGCGACTTCGTGCACCCACTCACGGGACTCGACCGGGCAATCGCAATGCGGGCAGGCGCAGGTTCTGGCGTTCATGGCTCGCGCTCCTCGTCGGTGGGTACGACCTCGTCGGTCCAGGGCTTGCCGTCGAGGGGGGCCGAGCGCGCCAGCTCCGCTTCGTCGAGGCCGAAGCCGCCACCGACCTGAGTTTCGTCGACCACGCTGAGTTCCTCGTCGTTGGCACCCTCGCCACCAGGTTCAAGCGGCGAGCGTGCACCACGGTCATCGATCAGGGTGTCCGGGCTCAGATCGTCGAGGCTGACGTTGTCCTCGTGCTCGCTTTCGCCAAGCGTCGCGGCGCCGGTCAGGCCGATCTCCTCCTCGGGGCTGGACGACGGCCGCGCGGCATGCTGCAACGAGGACTCGCCCGTACCAGGACGGTCGTCATTGCTGAAGTCCAGCGCCTGCTCATCGATTGGTTTCGGGGTGGGACCTGGAGTTGTGTCTTTCATGTTATGCCTCCTTCGAACGATATGGGCCACGCATGGCGACGGCGCACATGCGCCATCGCCCTTACGTTCGGCTCAAGGCGAGATCGGATCGCTGGCCGGGAAAGTTTCCTCGACGGCATGATCCAGCTTGTTCTCCTGGCGCCCTTTCAAGCTGTCCATTTCCTTCTGCAGGCGAGGCAGTGCGGCACGCAGTTCGGCCACGCGCTGGCGCAGGCACTCCAGTTCGGTCTTGGGGTCGCTGACCAGCCCCTTGAGCACGCAGTGCCCGCTCAGCCCGCGTTGCAGCAGCGCGGCGCCGCCAAGGGCCTTGAGCACACCCGAGGTGCCGCCCTGGCAGACGCCGGCGACGATGGCAGTGGCGCCCGTGGCGAGCGAGACAGCGCGTTCAACACGATGGACGTTCTGGGTCAGTGGCATGGCGTTTCCTCCTGATGGTTCATGACGAATGCCGATTGCGGCGCCCGTGAGATTTAGAAAGCCTCGCAGGCGCCAAAGGTTCAGAGAATCGGGCCAGCGGCATGCGATGACTGATGATGATTTGCGGGTTCAGGTCGCCGCGCTGGCTAGGTTCCAGCAGCCTGGCTAGCAGCGGATGGACGTGGGTCTGGCCCGTCCTGAAGGTCAGCCCCTTGTCGCCGGCACACACGCTCGGCGCGCCGCCGTGCAGGTAGCTGCCGTGATCGCTCAAGGCATGCATGAAGCTGCTCCGGGACAAGGCATGTCCCTGTTCCGAAATCGCAGCCAGGCAGATGTTCAGGCTATTTGCCGAACGTCCTGCAGGGCCGTCTGCTGCATCAGCGTATCGACCACTTCGCATACGGCGGCGCACTGCTTGGCGCCGCCGCTGCGGGCACGCCGATAGAGGCCAAGCTGCGCTTCGGCGCTGCCGCCGATGCGCGCCAGCTTGCGCGCGTGGGTCATGATCCAGCGGTCCTCGGGCGCAATCTGCTCGGCTATGCAGACCAGTACCTGGTCCAGCCACGCCGCGAACGGCAAGGTGCTCTGGCCGCGCGGTTCGATGAACAGCCCGCGCAGGCCGCGGCGCTTGGCGCGCCAGCGATTCTCCAGGGTGAGAATGCGGGTCAGCGGGTCGTCGAACCAGTCATGGTGCGGGGCATCCAGCGCGTGGCCGAGCATGGCGCGGAACAGCCCGGCGATGCACAGGGCATCGTCCAGGTGCGGGCATGCATCGGCGATACGTAGCTCCAGAGTGGGAAAGCGCAATGACGGGCGAATGTTCCACCACAGATTGACAGCCGAGCCGATGCAGTCGGTAGCGGTCATCACCTTGAGGTAACGCTGGTATTCGGCGTCATCGCGAAAGTGATCGGGAATGCCCATGCGCGGCCATTCATCACAGACGGCCTGGCGATAGCTCATCAGACCACTGGGCCGGCCGTCCCAGAATGGCGAGGACGCACTCAGCCCCAGCAACAGCGGCAGCCAGGGCGTCAGCCGGTTCATCAGGCGAATGCGGTCGATGCGTTCCGGCACCCCGACATGCACATGCAGGCCGGCCAGCACGCTGCGGCTGGCGACGATGCGGTAATCGTCGAAGATCGCCCGGTAGCGCGCCATGTCGGTCGCCTGCACGCTGCGCCATTGCCCCAGCGGATGGGTACCGGCGGCGAGGATGCCGCAGCCGAACTCGCTGGCCAGTTCGGCCATGGTGCGGCGCGCCTGCCCGAGAAAGTCGCGCGCCTCGTCGAGGCCGTGCAACACCGGGGTCACCACCTCGAACTGCGCGGCGAACATCTCGCGCGTCACCCGCTGGCCCAGTGCACGACGGCTGGATATGGCGAAGGCCTCGACCTCGTGCTGCGCCACGCAGCGGCTTGCCAGGTCAGTCAGAAAGTACTCTTCCTCGATGCCAAACGTGCTCGTGGCCATGACCCACCTACTCCCAGGACTCCTGCAATTGAGGGCGTGCCGGCGACTTGGGTTCAATCTGTTTGCGGCAGCGCCGGGCGCGGCGAATTTAGGTGGAATCTTTGTTCAGACGAGGCCCTCCTAAACAGAACACGGCCCCGTTCTCAAGGAGACTTGCCCCATGTCGATCGCCAGTTTCATCGACACGCCTGCCGCGCAATGCATTTCCTTCGCTCATGCCGCCGGCCCCTGGCAAAGCCTCTATCGCCAGTTGCTGGACGCCCCCGAACCGGGTCATCCGCAAGCACGGGAGTTCATCCAGCAGTGCCTGCAGGAGGTCGCGCAACTGCCCTGCGAACTGCCGGCCAGCCCCTATGAACTGGCAGCCTGGTCGCTGCGCCAGCATCAACGGGTGAGCGCCGATTACGCCAGCTATCTCGAAGGGCGCCGCTCGGGTCAGGGGCGCCGTTTCTTCCCGCGCAAGGCGCATGCGCTGTATTTTCTCCGCGCGCTAGCGCCAACCAAGCTGGTGGACGGCGCCTGGCTCTACGGCACCCTGCCCCACTGGCGTGATCACCGCGTGTATCCCCTGGTGCGGACCTACCTTGAAGAACTGGGCGACGGGGTGCCGGCGCAGAATCATGTGCTGCTGTATCGCCAACTGCTGGCCAGCCAGGGCTGTGACGACGCGCTGGAAGTGCAAGACGCGCTCTATCGCCAGGGCGCGATCCAGCTGGCCCTGGGCTTGCTGGTGGACGAGTTTCTGCCCGAAGTCATCGGTTACAACCTCGGCTACGAACAATTGCCGCTGCACCTGCTGATCAGCGCCTTCGAGCTCAATGAGCTGGACATCGACCCCTATTACTTCCAGCTGCACGTGACCATCGACAATGGCTCCAGCGGCCACGCCGCCAAGGCCGTACGAAGCGTGCTGGACAACCTGCCACGGGTCGGCGACGCGCAGGCCTTCTACGAGCGGGTGACGCGCGGTTATCTGCTCAACGAACTGGGTACCGGGTCCACCGCCGTGATCGACAGCTTCGAGCTGGAGCATCAGGTGCTGCAGATGCTCGAACGCAAGCGCAAGGTGGCCAGCCAGGTGCATTCGGATTACTGCCGCATCGAAGGGCGCACGGTGAACCAGTGGCTGGGCAGCGCCGGTGACGTGGCGGGCTTTCTCGAGGCGATGCAGCGCAACGGCTGGATAAGACGCGACAAAGACCCGGCCGACAGTCGTTTCTGGCGTCTGGTGCAAGGTCAGGGCGCGGCCATGTTCGGTGTCTTCAGCCCCTACGAGCGCCAGTTGCTGCACGACTGGATCGCCGGAGACTGGCAACAGCCCGAGCAGCGCTCGCCATTTCGCGTGCGTCGCATGAGCCAGGCCGCCATGCCGTCCTGCGCTAGTACGCAACCTGGCGAGCTGGACCGCGAGCGCCGCCACATGCTCCGCCAGCTGCAGGGCATGGATGCCTACCGGCGCGAGTGCCGCCTGATCGAACTGCAATCGCCGGCGCACCACTGGAGCAGTGCCGGCCTGGCCGCTACCCGCACCTTCACGGCGCTGATGCGACAGCCGCGCTGACCCTGGAGCCCGCATATGTTCGAACAAACCTTCGATGCCCCACAAACCCTTGCGCTGATGCGCCTGGGCACCTTGCTACGGGCGCGTGGCTACCATTTCGTCACCCCCACTCCACTCACCCACCAGCGGGTCAATCAGCGCCCGGGCCATGCGCAAGCGAAGGACTTGCGTGACGTGTTCGGCTGGAGCCAGCCCTTCGCCGACGGGACGCTGGATGAGGAAATCATCGCGGCTATGCGTGAAGCACAGGTGCTGCAGCCCCATGCTCGAGGCTGGATCAGCCGGGTGCGTTTCTCCAGCCTGGGCGACGAACTCTACGTGCACTCGCGCTTTCCTACCGAGGAAAGCGACGCAGTGTTCTTCGGTCCCGATACCTATCGCTTCACCCGTCTGCTGCGCGATTACCTGGCGCACGCCACTCAACCGTTGCGGCGCATCGCCGATATCGGTTGCGGTGCCGGCCCAGGTGCGATCAGCGCAGCGCAGCAGCGCCCAGGGGCCGAGGTGATGGCGCTGGACATCAATCCCAACGCCTTGGCCCTGACTGCAGTGAATGCGCGCCTGGCGGGCATCTACAACCTGCGCGTGCAGAGCAGCGACCTGCTGCGGGACGTGCCTGGCCAGTTCGATCTGATCATCGCCAACCCGCCCTATATGCTCGATCCGCAACAACGCACCTATCGCCATGGCGGCGGCAAGAACGGCGCCGGATTGTCCCTGGCGATCTTCGATACGGCAATGGAGCGACTGGCGCCTGGCGGCACCCTGCTGCTTTATACAGGCGTGGCGATCTTCAACGGCGAAGACCCCTTGCTCAATGCCATTCGCCTGTCGCTGCGCGACGTCGGCTGGGACTGGAACTACCAGGAGATCGATCCGGATGTGTTCGGCGAGGAGTTGCAGAAACCCGAATACGCGAACGCCGAGCGTATCGCTTGCGTGGCGTTGCGCCTGACCTATCTGCCCAATCTGCGCCAGCGCTAGACCGGTGCCCGCCTCGCGCAAGCACCGGCCCGGCGATGCTCAGGCCGCCTTGGCATGGGCATCGCTCTTGAGCGACTTGCGCAGCACTTCCATCGACTCCCCCAGTTGCTCCAGTTGCTGTCTGCTCAGCAGCTTGCGGGCCTGCGGGAACATATCGCGCTCCTCTTCCTCGATATGGTGTTCGAGCAGTTCCTTGAGCACCTTGACCCGGCCGGCGAACTCGACCGTCGACGGCGGTGTTTGCTTGATGTCGGGCAGCACCAGCGCTTCTACGGCACGGTGCTCTTCCTTGGCCTCGACCGCCAGCACGGACTCGTCCTTGCTGCCGGCACGCCTGAAGGCCGGATAAAAGATCTGTTCTTCGAGCTCGGTGTGAATTTTCAGTTCCTGCTCGATCTTGAGCAGCAGCTTCTTGCGCGTCTGCACCGCTCGCTCGGTGGTGTCCTCGAGCTTGCTCAGCAGGTCTTTGACGGTTTCGTGATCCTTCTTCAGCAGTTCGATGGCATTCATCCTGTTGCTCTCCTCAGGTCTACCGATCTCATCATCAACGAGACCTGGGCCCTGCTAGCAGCGAGCCCAGGCCTGAGCATCACGAGTCGCGGGCGCCGTGGCTTTTCTGGCCGCCCTTGCGCCCGGCCTCGATTGCTCTCTGGCGGTCATTGGCGAAGTTGCCGCCGCTGTTCTTGCCACCTTTGCGGCCGGCTTCGGATGCCTTTTCACGATCGTTTGCGAAGTTACCCGGATTTTTGTTGGTCGCCATTGCTGGTACCTCCTGATAGTTATTCGCGAGGCGTTATTGCCTCTGCATAATTTCAGGCAGGCGCTTCGCCGACTCGTTCAGGCTTTTTTGATCAGTCACTGACCAGGCAACCGCCGTTTACAGGCAGCATCGGGTCGCCCTTCCAGAGCGTGACCGAGGGGGGATCCTGCTCGCCTGCGGCTGCAGGTGCGCCGATGTGGCGTTGGTCAGATGGCAGCGGGGAAATATGGGGGCGGAAGGTCTGCTGCTGCCGAGCCTCGTCGAGTGCCTCGAGGTTATGCTCGGGATGCTGTTCGCCGGCGTTGTCGGCCAGCACTACACGTGCATATCAGGCGACGGCCGTTTCGTTGCTCAAGAAAGAAAGGAGGCCCATGGCGGGCCTCCCCCAGGCTACGCGGTCAATCAAGCACGGCCTCCACCGTGGCTGTTCTGGCCACCTTTACGGCCGGCCTCGGAAGCTTTCTCACGGTCATTGGCGAAATTACCACCGCTGTTCTGACCGCCTTTCTTGCCCGCTTCGGAAGCTTTCTCACGATCGTTGGCGAAGTTACCGGGGTTCTTGTTGCTCATGTCGTTTCTCCTCAGTGATGGGCAGAATTGCCCTTGCCCTGTTTTGGAGAAAACACCCTGCTCGGACGTTCAGCCTTTTTCTCCGCCTCGCTCGGCAATCGCTGACGAGCGGTCATGCTCCTTTCTCATCAGGTCTCTGGATAATGGAGATCTTGCCATTGCGTTCGATGATCGCGTAGCGAATCTGATCCAGTCGCTCCAGCCCACTCGCGCGCGCCGACTCCATGACGTCATCGAGCGTCAGACGTGCCTTAGAAAAAAATCCCACGCCGTTCAGTACGGGCGCCTGGCGCCCTCCGTCCGTCGGGTTGGGCGACCGGCCGTGGCAGTCCCTGTTTGCACAGAGCTGCCCGGCCGTTCAGGCACATGGACGTTCGGCTCATCGGCGGCGGCATCATGAGCTCCACCCTGGCGGTATGGCTCAAGGAACTGGAACCGCAGTGGTCGATGGAGATCGATCGCGCGCCTGAACGCGGTCGCCGAAGAACGCAGCAACGGCTGGAAAAACGCCGGAGGGCGATCGCCGTACGTCGGTTCTGAGGCCAGGACTGCACTTTATTTGCTGTGCTCCGGCGAGGACGGTGGATGAGCCATGCCGCGCGGCCCGAACACGCCCCACAGGCCCAGGCCGAGCACTGGCAACAGGACGATGAGCAACGACCACAGAGCCTTGGAATCTACGCCCTTGTCGCTGCGGTACAGGCTGACGATGGCCCAGAGGTCGAGAAGGATGATGATGGCGCCAAGCGCAATAAACAGAAAAGTGAATTCGCCGAGCATGTCGGGGTTCCTCCACATTGGATGTTTCTGTTGTGGCCACGTCCCTGGCCCATGGTTCAGGCGAGATTCACTCGAATCGCAGATGCCAGCGCCTCGAATACCAGATACCCGCGCATAGCGCCTCGTAGCTGCCCACAGGCACTACCACTGCTCTGAAGATGTGAACTTCACAGCAAGATCGGTCTTCCTAACCAGTGACTCAAGTCGATCCCGTTGCCAGAGCGCAGTGCCTTGTTGGTGCGTGCGGGGTTCAAGACATTCACAGAGGAGAATCAGCATGACTCGTAATACGGGCAATCAGTACAGCATGCAGAACCCGCTGACGCAGTATCCGCAGCCTGAATTCCCAGGCCAGCACCAACCTGAACCGGGTCTGGATCGTAAAATGATGCCAGAGCCTGACCATGGCGAGACGAGCTACGTCGGCTTTGGCCGGCTCGAGGGACGCAAGGCTTTGATCACCGGCGCCGACTCCGGTATTGGCCGGGCCGCAGCCATTGCCTTTGCCCGCGAAGGCGCCGATATCGTGCTCAATTACCTGCCCGAGGAAGAAGCCGATGCCCAGGAGGTCGTGGCGCTGATCACCGCCGAGGGCCGTCGTGCTATCGCCCTGCCCGGCGACATCAAGGACGAGGCGTTCTGCGTTTCCTTGGTCAAGGATGCAGTACAGGCGCTGGATGGGCTGGACATCCTGGTCAACGTGGCAGGCAAGCAGATTGCCCAACAGCACATCAGTGAGCTGAGCAGCGAGCAGTTCGACCACACATTCAAGACCAACGTCTACGCGCTGTTCTGGCTGTGCAAGGCGGCCGTACCGCATATGCCGCCAGGCGCGACGATCATCAACACCGCGTCGATCCAGTCCTATGATCCGTCTGCAACGCTGCTTGATTATGCGTCGACCAAGGCGGCCATCGTGGCCTTCACCAAAGCGCTGTCCTCCCAGGTCATCAAGCATGGGAATCCGGGTTAACGCCGTCGCGCCAGGACCGATCTGGACGGTGCTGCAACCCACTGACGGGCAACCGGCCGAGAAGATCCCAAGCTTCGGCTCCCAGGTGCCGATGAAGCGGCCGGGACAACCTGCCGAGTCTGCACCGCTGTATGTGCTTCTGGCTTCTCAGGAGTCGAGTTTCATCACCGGTGAAGTATTCGGCGTGACCGGCGGAAACCCTTTGCCGTGAAGCGTTGCCACACCCCCGTCTGAAACGGACTAATCCATTCATGGCGTCCCGCTTCGGCGCTGTAGGTCGGGCGAGCCTTCCTGAGCAGGACAGTTGCAGATTCTATCGTTGAGCGTCTCGACCCGTGGGGCGTTCGACGCATCCAGGGCTATTCCGGAGATGGGATCAACGGCGTGTTCGGCATGCCGAATGCCTGCCCAGGGAAGGTCAGGCACGCGCCGTGCAAATCGGTATCCAGGCCGAGCCAAGCACCCTGCTGACGGGCAAGACAGCTCGTTGACCGCTGGTGGAGGGGCCGTTGCAGCAGAGACAAAAGGAGCGATGTAACGCGATCAGTTTACTCACCGAGCCGAACGGCAGAACGCCCCGGCGATCATTCCCCCGAGCCATCGATAATTGATCCACCATGAAAACCTCACGAATCATCAGCCCCGAAGCTTATGCGCAACGGAGCGATCATTGCGAGTCACTGCTGTTCGGCAGTCCCAAGGAACGGCTCGATTTCTATCGACGGGAAATCCAGTTCGAGAAGAGCCTGCTGGCAGGGCGCACCAATGCCTATCTGTCGGCTCAGTCGTTTCTGGTCATCGCCTACGCATCGTCCATGGCCAACGCGAACGAGCACTGGGGTGCATTGTTTACTCTGGTGGTGCCTGCTCTTCTCGCCCTGCTGGGGGTCATGAGCTCACTGCATGCCTGGCCAGGCATCAAGGCATCGGCAATGATAGTCGGGCATTGGCAGTACAAGCAGGAACAGCTATTGCGCAGTGATCCCGAGTTCGGCCCGGCCTATGACGACTCGCCGCTATTCAGCGAACAGGAGGCAAGCAGAAACAGCAACCGCAAATCCCTGCTGTTTTCCCTTCGCTCGCCCTGGCTGTTCATTATTTTCTGGGTCGTGCTGGGGGGCTTCTCGGTCTGGCTACAACTGCCGTCGGCGAGGATATGAGACGGACCACCCGCCAAGCGTTGCGGCTCAAACATGTGAAGGCCGGCCACTGACTCACGCTCCATTGAACGACAGTGCAATCGCTGCCAGCGGCATTGACCTGCCATCGATACCGGGACAACCAACGTCATGGAAGCCCGCGCGGCCTTCACCCACCGGGGGCTGGTACCTCCTGACAGTTCTCGCGAGGCGTTGTTGCCCCTACCTGAAGTCAGGCAGGCCCGGCCCCGAGCCGTTGAGTTGGCGACAGCGCTGCGGGCGGCGTCCTCGGCACGCAATCTCTGATCACTGAGCACCTTCGGCGTCTGGCCAAGCGCTCAGACAGCCTTGAGTCGCGGGTTGGCAGTAACCGGATGGGTCTTGTGGCGATTCTCGAAGCAGAAGTTGGTGGCCTGCACGTAGCCTTCAGCCGAGCCACAATCGAAGCGGCGACCCTTGAACTTGTAGGCCAGCACGCAGCCCTGCTGGGCCTGCTTCATCAGGGCATCGGTGATCTGGATTTCGCCGCTCTTGCCCGGCTCGGTCTGTTCGATCAGCGAGAAGATGTCGGGCGTGAGGATGTAGCGGCCGATGATCGCCAGGTTCGAGGGTGCGTCTTCCGGGTTGGGTTTCTCCACCATGCTGTCGATGCGGAAGATATCGTCGCGCAGCGCCTCACCGGCGATCACGCCATAGCGTGACACCTCCTCCATCGGCACTTCCTGGATGGCGACGATGGAGCAGCGGAACTGTTCGTAGAGTTTGACCATCTGGCTCAGCACGCCGTCGCCGTCGAGGTTCAGGCACAGGTCGTCGGCCAGCACCACGGCGAAGGCCTCATCGCCGATCAGGGAGCGCCCGGTCAGAATGGCGTGGCCAAGGCCCTTCATCTCCACCTGGCGGGTGTAGGAAAAGGTGCATTGATCGATCAGGTGACGAACGCCACTCAGGGATTTTTCCTTGCCGGTGTTGGAGATCTCGTGCTCCAGCTCGTAGCTGATGTCGAAGTGATCCTCCAGCGAGCGCTTGCCGCGACCGGTGACGATGGCGATTTCATTGAGCCCGGCCTGGAGGGCTTCTTCGACACCGTACTGGATCAACGGGGTGTCGACCACCGGCAACATTTCCTTGGGCATCGACTTGGTCGCGGGAAGAAAGCGGGTGCCGTAACCGGCGGCGGGAAACAAACATTTCTTGATCATGGGTTCTGTACCAATTGAGTGACTCGGTAATAGAACCTGACCCGCTCAGAACCGTTGCGGTTCAAGATATTTCAGCAGGCGGCGTTTCGCTGCTGCACTTCTTGTGCAGTTCGGCACCTCAGCACGCAGATGCCGAGGTGCCGCTGCAAGCAAGAAGCCATCCCTAGGCGGGATAACGACTCACTTCGATCAGATTGCCGTCCGGGTCGCGAAAATACACCGACTCGATGGGCCCGACGGCGCCGGTACGCGCCACCGGCCCCTCTTCCACCGTCACGCCCTGCTCGGCCAGATGAGCCATGACTCGCTCCAGCGGCCACAGGGTGATCAGGCACAGATCGATGGCGCCCGGGGTCGGCTTGATCGCCTTGGGCTCGAACTCACGCCCGGCCTGATGCAGATTGAATTTCTGCTGGCCGAATACCAAGGCGCTGCGCCCGGCGCCGAAGCGCTCGTGGCGCATGCCCAGCACGCGCTCATAGAAATCGACGGTGATGTCGATGTCCGCCACCGTCAGCACCAGATGGTCCAGTCTCTCGATCATGTTCAATGCCTGTCCAGCAGATGAAAACGTGGCAAGCCGAGATGCCAGTGGATCGCCGCCAGACGTGCGGCCAGCACCACGAACATCGCCGCGGCGGTATCGAGCCAGTGCGGCGTGCCCAGGGCGCGCAGGCCGATAAAGGTGAGCGCGCCGGCGATGCAAGCCGTGGCATAGATTTCCTTCTGGAAGATCAGCGGGATCTCGTTGCACAGCACATCGCGAATCACCCCGCCGACCACGCCGGTCATCACGCCCATGATCACCGCCGTGCTGATCGGCGTACCACTCTGCAGCGCCAGCTCGGTGCCATACACGGTGAACACGGCCAGGCCGAAGGCATCGGCGATCAGCAGACCTTTCTCGTGAATCGGCCGGGTCATGCGCACCCAGGCCACGGTGCCCAGCGCCGCCAGTGAGGCGACCAGGATGTAGGTGTCGTCACGAATCCAGCTGACCGGATGGTTGTCCAGAATCAGGTCACGCAGCGTACCGCCCCCCAGCGCGGTGACGATGGCCATCACCAGCACGCCGAACAGGTCCATGGACTTGCGCCCTGCCATCAGCGCACCGGTGATGGCGAACACCGCAACGCCGAACAGGTCGGCGACATAGAAAAGCGTTTCCATGCTGCCCTCAGCGGCTGACCGGCGTACGCAGGGTGACGAACTCCTCGGCGGCGCTCGGATGCACGCCGATGGTCTCGTCGAAGATCTGCTTGGTCGCGCCTGCTTTCAGGGCGACAGCCAGGCCCTGAACGATCTCACCCGCCTCCGGCCCGACCATATGGCAACCGAGCACGCGGTCGCTGTCGGCATCGACCACCAGCTTCATCAGCGTGCGCTCCGGGTTTTCGGTCAGCGTCAGCTTCATCGGCCGGAAGCGGCTCTCGAAGACCTTCACCTGGTGCCCGGCTTCGATGGCCTGCTCTTCACTCAGGCCAACGGTGCCAATATTCGGCAGGCTGAATACGGCGGTGGGGATCATGCTGTAATCCAGCCGCCGGTATTCCTCGGGCTTGAACAACCGGCGCGCCACGGCCATGCCCTCGGCCAGCGCCACCGGCGTCAGCTGCACGCGGCCAATCACGTCACCCAGGGCGAGAATCGACGGCGTGGAGGTCTGGAACAGATCGTCCACCTCGATGTAGCCGCGCTTGTCCAACTTCACCTCGACGTTTTCCAGGCCCAGGTTGTCGAGCATCGGCCGGCGACCGGTGGCATAGAACACACAATCGGCCTCCAGCACGCGGCCGTCCTTGAGCGTCGCGGCCAGGCTGCCATCGGCCTGGCGCTCGATGCTGGCGATATCGGCGTTGAACTGCAGGTCCAGGCCCTTCTTGCTCAGTTCCTCGCGCAGGTGCTGGCGCACCGCACCGTCGAAGCCACGCAGGAACAGCTCGCCGCGATAGAGCAGCGAAGTCTGCGCGCCCAGGCCATGGAAGATCGAGGCGAACTCCACGGCGATATAGCCGCCGCCCACCACCAGTACGCGCTTGGGCAGTTGCTTGAGGAAGAAGGCTTCGTTGGAGCTGATGGCGTGTTCGCGGCCAGGAATATCGGGAATCTGCGGCCAGCCGCCGGTGGCGATCAGGATGCGCTCGGCGCTGTGACGCTGGCCGTTCACTTCGACGGTATGAGCGTCGACGATGCGCGCGTGGCCTTCGAACAGACTGACGCCGCTGTTGGTCAACAGATTGCGGTAGATGCCATTGAGGCGCTCGATCTCGCGGTTCTTGTTGGCGATCAGCGTCGTCCAGTCGAAGTTCGCCTCACCCAGCGACCAGCCGAAACCCGAGGCCTGCTCGAAGTCTTCGGCGAAATGCGCGCCGTACACCAGCAGCTTTTTCGGTACGCAGCCGACGTTGACGCAGGTACCGCCCAGATAGCGGCTCTCGGCGACCGCGACGCGGGCACCGAAACCTGCGGCGAAGCGCGCCGCACGCACACCGCCGGAACCGGCGCCGATAACGAACAGGTCGAAGTCGTGACTCATGGGGTATCTCCTTGGCAGACGAGGAGCATACCGTAAAGGCCCGCGCTAAGCTGAACGTCGGAGGTGAAGAACATGCGCCCTACCCTGACCCATCTTGCCCTGCACGTCCCCGATCTCGACGCCTGCATCGCCTTCTACCAGCGTTTCTGCGCCATGCAGGTGATCCACGAGCGCCCCGGCAAGGGCACACGCATCGTCTGGATGGCCGAGCCGGGCAAGGAACACCAGTTCATCTTCGTGATCATGCCCGGCGGCCAGGACAGGAACCTGGCGGCCAACGACTACAGCCACTTCGGCTTTGCCCTGAGCAGCCGCGAGGACGTCGACCGCATCGCCGCCCTGGCCGAAAGCGACGGCTGCCTGATCTGGCCGCCACGCGACGAACCCTACCCGGTCGGTTACTACTGCGGCCTGCGCGACCCGGCCGGCAACTACGTGGAGTTCAGCTACGGCCAGCCGCTCGGCCCCGGATCGGAGAAAATGCCCATTCCCTGAAATGCAAAACGCCACCCGAAGGCGGCGTTTCGTTGACCTACGGGCGTATCAGAACGCCTTGCCGGTCTTGTACAGGTGCTCGAAGCAGAAATTGGTCGCGTCGATGTAACCCTCGGCGCTACCGCAGTCGAAACGCTGGCCCTTGAACTTGTACGCCATCACGCAGCCCTGCTGGGCCTGGCGCATCAGCGCGTCGGTGATCTGGATCTCGCCACCCTTGCCCGGCGGCGTGCTGCGGATCAGGTCGAAGATGTCCGGGGTGAGGATGTAGCGGCCGATGATCGCCAGGTTCGACGGCGCGTCTTCGGGCTTGGGTTTCTCCACCATGTTGCTGACGCGGTAGATGTCATCGCGGATCATCTCGCCAGCGATCACGCCGTATTTGTATGTTTCGTCCTTCGGCACTTCCTGAATCGCCACGATGGAGCAGCGGAACTGGTTGTACAGCTTGACCATCTGCGCCAGCACGCTATCGCCTTCCAGGTTCAGGCACAGGTCGTCGGCCAGTACCACGGCGAACGGCTCGTCACCGATCAGCGGCTGACCGCAGAGGATGGCGTGGCCCAGGCCTTTCATCTCGACCTGACGGGTGTAGGAGAAGCTGCACTCGTCGATCAGACGACGAATGCCAACCAGGTACTTCTCCTTATCGGTGCCCTTGATCTGGTGTTCGAGCTCGTAGCTCACGTCAAAGTGGTCTTCCAGCGCGCGCTTGCCGCGCCCCGTGACGATGGAGATCTGGTTGAGGCCAGCCTCGAGTGCCTCTTCAACCCCGTATTGAATCAGTGGCTTGTTCACCACCGGCAACATTTCCTTGGGCATAGCCTTGGTAGCAGGCAGGAAGCGCGTGCCGTAGCCGGCAGCGGGGAACAGGCATTTCTTGATCATGGGACTCCCTAGTGGGGACGGTTGGAATGCGCGCCCAGTCTATCAAGCCGCGCTGGCCTTACAACTGCCGCTTGCAGGTCGTCCGATGCCGCGATAGAGAAAACCCAGCTCCGCCAGCTGATCGGCGTCATAGATATTACGTCCGTCGAACAGCACCGGCATGCGCATCGCACCGCGAATACGCGGGAAGTCCGGCTGACGGAACTGCTTCCACTCCGTCACCAGCACCAGCGCATCGGCACCCTGGGCGACGGCATAGGGGGATTCACTCAGCACCAGTTGCCCCGCCGCGATGGCCGATGGATAACGTGCAGCCACAGCGGCCGTGGCGGCCGGATCGCAAGCCTGCACCTTGGCGCCGGCGGTCAGCAGTGCGTCGAGCAGCACCAAGCTGGGCGCTTCACGCAGATCGTCAGTACCAGGCTTGAATGCCAGCCCCCAGAGCGCGACGACCCGCCCCTGCAAGTGGCCATTGAAATGCTCGCGCAAGGCCTGGAACAGCAGAGTCTTCTGCAGCGCATTGCGCGCCTCGACTGCACGCAGGATTCCAGGTTCGATGCCCTCGTGCTCGGCCGTACGGATCAGCGCCTTAACGTCCTTGGGAAAGCACGAGCCGCCATAACCGCAGCCGGCATAGATGAAGTGCGTACCGATACGCCGGTCGCTGCCGATGCCACGCCGCACCTCCTCGATATCCACACCCAGCCGCGCGCAGATACCCGCCATCTCGTTGATGAAGGAAATCTTGGTCGCCAGAAAGGCATTGGCCGCGTACTTGCTGAACTCCGCGGCGCGCACGCCCATGCACAACAGGCGGTCGTGATTGCGCAGAAAGGGCGCATACAGCCGGCGCAGCAGCTCGCGCCCACGTTCCTCGTCACAGCCGACGATGACCCGGTCGGGGCGCATGAAGTCCTCGACCGCCGAACCTTCCTTGAGAAACTCCGGATTGCTCGCCACGGTCACCCGAGCCCGCTGTTCCCGACGCGCCAGGCCGGCGTTGATGCGCTGCGCCACACGCTCGGCGGTGCCCACCGGCACCGTGGATTTGTCCACGACCAGACAGGCATGATCGAGTCGTTCACCCAGCTCGTCGGCAACCGCCAGGACATGACTCAGGTCGGCCGAACCGTCCTCGCCACTGGGCGTGCCCACCGCGATGAAGATGACCTCGGCACGGCGAATGCCGGCCTTCAGCTGCGAGGTGAAACTGAGCTGCCCGCCGGCCAGCTGCGCCTTGAGCATCGCTTCCAGGCCAGGTTCATAGATCGGCACTTCTCCTCGCGAAAGCATCGCGACGCGCTGCGGATCTCGCTCGACGCAGACCACCTGATTGCCCATCTCGGCAAAACAGGTCGCCGTCACCAAACCTACGTATCCTGCTCCAATCACGCATATCTGCATCGCAGCATCCTCTCGGCCTTTGCTGCGATTGCAACCAATCGCGGTGGCAGCGATATGACGGAACGACGAAACAATGATGACAAGCGCCCCACCGTTTCGGCAGGTATTGGCCAATGTGGCTGTAGCTTCGCCGCCATGGCCAAGGGCAGCACCGGCACGTCAGCCGTTTTCGTGCCCCTCGCGGGCTGCTGGCTACAGCCCACTTCAGCACCCCGGCTTGAAACGGGGCCGTGTCAGACAGCCAACCGTTCAGGCTAACGACGAAAAAGCCACTTATCGTCACGCCCGCGAAGGCGGGAGCCTAGAAAACGAGCACCCGCCTGCGCGGGAATGACGGCTTCTTCAGATTTCCCTGAAGGAAACGGCTTGCCGCTGCCGAATCCAGGCCAGTGCAGCCCGCCAACCAGCGATGCTTCGCCAGCCTGCGCGAGCGTGGGTGTACGGGGCTGGGTTGCAAAAAAACTGGCAAAAAAAAGACCAACCATGGAGGTTGGCCTTGCCTAATAGAAGTATGAGCTGCACCAACTTTCGTGGAGTGCAGGCTTACTATCGCTCTGCTGCATTGCAGGTTCATGACGGCAGCCAGGTTTCCCGGCATCCATCCGTCCGCTCGCTGATGCATTGCAATATTTCAGAAACACTCGCCAGTTACCTTGCAGCCCTCTAAAACGAGGGTTTCACCTTGATTCGCAATGTACGCAAGACGCTGGACTCCATCGCAGCCAACAACGAGGACGCCGCCTTCGCCTTGATGCGCGCCGCTGAGAACACCCGAGACGAGGTCCTACGCCAGCACATGCTTCGACTGATTCACCGCCTGAATCAGGACGCTGTAGACCTTCGTATTCTGCGCGACGAAGTCTTCAACCCCGCCACCAAGCGTGCCCTGTCAGTCAACATTCAGTGACCCTTTGTCCAACCTCTCCCCTATCGCTGGAACACATGCTTTTAGTGATATTGGCGAGCTGACTCCAGACGTATCAACATTCAGCATCGCCTGGTCCTTCAGGTGCTGCAGGATGAACAGACCGTCAAAGTGCCCCGCATCTGGTCGCGTTAGGAGTTAACCGGACTTTCGACACCTGTCGACAGCCAGAAAGCAAAAAAGCCCTGCAGGTTTCCCAGCAGGGCTTTGCGAAAGTGGCGGTGAATGTGCCAAACCCGCTCAATACAGGCTTTACGCTCCCCTCGCCTGATCGATTAGTTGCTATTCGGCTCTATGATTTCGACACCTGAGCGCCCTAGCCTGCATCGACCTGCAGCCGTAAACGCTTCATTGCAGCCATCACCCTTTCGCTCTGCTCCGGGCCAGTCAATGCCTCTCCGCAAGCGTTGCACCAGTCAGCCTCGACCTCGGTGATAACCGTTGCCTGCTCCCGATACGTATAGGGCATGTCTCGCTTTTCCCGCACCAGATCCGCGCTACCGCAAACAGGACACTTCATAGGCACCTCCGCACGTGAGCGGCCATCATTCCATGAAGCACGCCAACGGGTGTAGACTTTGGCAAAATTTGGCAAGAGGCATGCCCAATGAGCACCATGAACATCTCCCTGCCGGACGCCCTCAAAAGCTTCGTTGATGAGCAAGTAAACCAGCGCGGATACGGCACCAGCAGCGAATACGTCCGCGAATTGATTCGCAAGGATCAAGACCGCCAACACCTTCGTGGCCTGCTGCTTGCCGGTGCTGCATCTGCTCCCGCCGCCCCTGCTGACGCGGACTACTTCGAATCGCTCCGTGCCCGCGTGCGGAACGCTCAAGGATGAAGCAAAAGCCCATCATCCCGCGTGAGCTAGCAAATAGAGACGTAGACAGCGCCCTTGCCTACTACCTCGATGAACAAGCCGAGAAAGCAGCACTAGGCTTTATTGATGCCCTGGAGCGAGCGTATAAGCAGATCAGCCGCCACCCTGCTTCCGGCTCCGCTCGCTACGCCCATGAACTGGATCTGCCCGGCCTACGCTCCTGGCCACTCCAGCGCTATCCCTACCTTGTGTTCTATGTCGAGCAAGACACCCATATCGACGTTTGGCGCGTGCTGCATGATGCCAAGGACATACCAGCTTGGCTACGGTCACAATAAACACAGCGCATCAACTGTTTTCAATGACAGCCTTAATAAACTTGTGCGAGTCGATTAACTTATGACTCGCCCAAACTAAGCCAGCCGCATACCCCAAAAGCAAAACGAAAAACCCCGCCACTCCTCTCAAGTAGAGCCCTATTCCCAAGCTCATGACGACGACAGCAAATCCCATATAAACCTTTATCAAAAGCTCAACCAGTTTAATCCAGTCGTCGAAATTCTTATCAGTCTGCGGACACTCAATCATAAGTGAAATCATATGATATGCAGCTCCACCAGCAAATAACACCACTCCGAAGCTCACCATACTAAAGAACAAATTTGTTTCTTTTGCATTGATCGGCATTGACATCACGTACAAAACAACTGATACAGCAACTCCCCAGAACATTATCACGCTACGCTTTGTGACGCCGTGCTTGATCTCGATAGCTCCAAAAATCTTTTTCGCCACAAATTCCTCCAGCCCTGTATTTAGTCAACCCATACTCAATCGAGCGGAATATAAAATTTGTTATTGGCCACACACCCACCTTCAGGCGGATTCAGTTTCTTGTCTTCGGCCATTTCTTTTACTGCATCAATCACTCCTGCTGTAGCCTCAAACCGACTGAGCGGCCCCGGTACAAAATACTGACCACCTGCAGTCCGACAGAAGCTTACGACATAAGGTTCTTGCTTCAGCTCCATCGGCTTCGACTTCAGAGCAATTGTTATAAGATCGAAATTATCAGGCACCTGCCCATCAATCGCTTGAACCAATTCCACGGTCAATCGATACGGTTTGAAAGCATAGCGATCCATCGATCCTTCACTTACAGGTCTATAATCAGTCACTTCCACGCTTGAAACGTCTTTGACTACCGCCGTGTACTCTGAGCCATAAACAGCCAGCGAAATCACGCCATACATATCATCTGAAATTTCATCAGCCATAACCGCCCCACCCCATACCAGCATCAATACTGAAGAGAAAATCTTAATAGCGTTCAATTCTGCTACCCCATCGGATTAAAACTGCTCGCCGCAGAGCAATAGCGTGTCTTCATGCGATCACTGTTTTTCTTGCGGTCACTGTCATAGCGGGCACGCCAGGTTCTGCACTGTTCGTGAAAGTGCTGCTTGGCTGCCTTGCGGCATTCGCGGTAGTCGATAGATCCGCGTCGGTGGTTGGCGCAGACGCTCGTGCCGTCGATGTAGTTGTTCACCGATAGCCATTCCGCCAGGTAGTTCGTGCCGCCGTTCCAGCTCTTGATCCATCTAGCTGTACGCTCGCGGCTTACCTGTTGGGCTTGGCGCTGCTGCGTCTGCTGAGGTGCCTGGGCTATGCGATGGGTTGCGGGCGGTGTGTAGGTGCTGGCCGGCTGCTTGGGCGTGTAGTTCTTGTCAATGAACACGTTCTGAGAGCTGGCAATCGCCCTCGCCTTTTCTTCCTCCGTCCACTGGATCGACGCATGTTGCTGAGGCTGGCTTGCCGGCTCGTATGCAACCCGTTGCGCGGGTGGATCGATGGGAATGGATGGCAGCCTTATAGGCTCTTCCGGCTCGCTATAGGGCTGTGGCGCCGGTTGCTGGCTGAACAGGGGTTTGCCGTCTATGTGGATCGCCTGCTTGAGCTGATCCACATTGATCACGATTGGCTTGGCAAACAGCGCGATCATGCCCCAGGTAATCGCGGAGCCCACGCCCAGGATGGCCACCATTCGCCATGGACCGGGCTTTTTCTTGCTACGGAGATAGTCTGGTGCGTCTTCCCAGTCGCCTTTCATAGTGCCTCCATGCAAACCACCAAATTCACGAGTCTTTTTTATCAATTATTATTTGATACGTCCTCTCCAAACGCGCTTGATTTCTCGCATCATTCAACAAGAAATCGCTATACTCACCTTTAGAAAGAAAATCTTTTGCCACATCTTGATCAAAAACAAACTCATGATGCAGCCCATTAAGCAAAGGCCGAGCCTTTTTTAAACAACTCATAAGCAGATGGTAGTTTTTTGGAATGGTGAACCATCGCAGAAACCAATCTTATCCCAGCCGCAGTCTGCATCAGCTTGAAATGGATCTGATTATTATCCAGCCTACTGGCAAGAGAGACCATGGACAGAAACTTATCAATTACTATATACCTAAACTGCCCAAGCGACACACCATCAACGCAACTACCAAATACTTCAACCCCCTTTGGAGAGTCAACAACTTCATCCTTTATTTTATAAACGCCGCAGTATATATTTATATTCTGACCAGGCTCCCTGCATTTTACTACAAAAGGATCCTTATCAAAGTCTTCCAGCAACTTGAAGAACGTGTTTTCCAGCGCCTGCAACTCCACAAACTTCAGCTGACCTTTGATAAGTCTATTATTGATTTTTAGTGCCTTTTTCGTGTCTCTCAACTCCCTCCTCTGCGTTTTCAGAGTGCTTACCAATATTATAACTGTCAAAAAGCCTAGCATGGGGTTAAGGCTGCCCCCCAAAAAATCGCCAAACTGACCCCAAACCTCTTGCTTATCACTTAACCCGCCGTTAAATCTGTACAAGTAAAGCAGTGCAATAGCAATAAACGCCAAAAAAGCAACGCCCACTATCAACATATAAGCGTCTTGGGCAAAAAACTTCTTACTCGACTTTTCTTTACCTTTACCCACATTCACGACCTTAATAGAATTCTTTCTCTTATCATCTTTTGACGTCGGCATGTTAGAGCCTTATAACACCTATCACCTCCCTCCTCGCCTTATTTTTCCCTACGTTTTACAGGTGATTTATTTTTTACGCCTTATGAAATCATCAATCATTGCATTAAAATCCGCGCCAACCCCCATGATATTAGGCTTAATTGTTATATATCTATTAATTTTCTCTATAAGCGACTCAGCCACAGCACTGCCCTTCCCTGACTTGAGCTCATACAACTGAACAAGTAAATCTTTCTGCATGTCTGCAAACAATGGCTCACTATTTCTCACAGCCTTAATAGCTGCCAATGCCACATCTAAATCATTTTCATCGCAACTGGCGATAGCAAACTCACACAGAGATATTGCCAAGTCGAAATTATTTGCATCCGAAAATTTTGACGAATCAATTTCCGAAAGCAACTTTCTTGCATCAACAATCCTTTTTTTCGCAACAAGAACTCTTACTAAAAAACTCTGGTCAAAGGCTCGTCATGCAATTCCAAAGACTTACGATAGCTATATTCAGACGAATCAAAATCTTTTAAGTGACGCTGGCAATCGCCAATTTCCCCCCACACATCTGCAAGGCCCGAAGAATTTAACTCACTTCTTTCGATAAGACCTCTGTATTCTTTGATAGCTTGAAGTATCAATTCATCATCCGCAACCAGCTCCCCAAGCGTTTTGTATGCACCAGCAAGACGGACTCTACCGTATATTGTCTTACTGCTTTCTGGAACTTTTTCATACTCTTTTATTGCAAGCAAAGCTCTTTTTTTTCCTTCAGCCATGTCTCGCAACAAAAAGTATTGCATCGCCGAAAGGAAACGATATTGCAGGCGACTCGAATCACTTTCAGATAAATCTGCCACCCTATCAGAAAGAGCAACTATTTCGATACTATTCAGCTCATCTGAATAAACATCCAAATACAGCTCAATGAGTTCAGGATTTTTCACCTGCTTCGGATTGTACTTAGATATAATTTTCTTGGCACGCGACCTAGTCCCCTCTCTGCAGTAGACATGCAGAGCTCTTATCATGTCTATTTCTAACTGCCAGCGCTCATCATCTATCGCCTGAGACAGCTCATCCAGGGCAAACTCAAATTTACTTTCTATTTGATTAGCTTGGTAGCACCTCTCTAGGTGCCATACAAAATCCTTTAATGCGACGATATCAATACTCAGAAGTCTATTAGCGCCCTCTGAATTTGACCTCAACATTTTTACCGTGTGAGCCTTATGGCATATTCGGTACCAACATATATGCGCTCTTAAATGCTTTAGCTGCTGTTTTGCCGGCGCATTCAAATCCTGCACATACTTAAAATTATCTTTCTTGCGATATTCTTCTTTGCAGCAGTTTTTGAAACGCTCCCCAGACCCGCAAAGGCATGCTGATCTTCCTGAAGGCTCATACTCTTCTAGGTGATGACTCCACATAGCCATTATCCCTTGCTGTGATTACGGGTATACCATCGTCTAGCCACTTCCGCTGTAATTGCTATCCCGCGTTTTGATTGGGCAAGTTTGAATCGGCCTGATCGTATTCTGGGCTTGTCTGCCCTGCTTCTGGCGCTACCTCGCCACTGACCACCCACAAAGCATATTGAGGAAAGAGCTTAACGATAGCTTCGATCTCCTCTGCCTTGATTTCGCGCTTTCTGGCGGTGTTCTTCAGGTTGTTCCAAGTGTAGCGACTGATGCCAGTACGCTCCTCCAGCTCGGGAAGCCGAATCCCCGAGCTTTTCAAAATAGTTATAACGCGCTCTTTAATCATAGCCGCTTGATCTATAGTTGATATATCCAATATGGATCAACAATGGCATTATCCGTTTCGACAAGATCCGTTTTGGATAACGCAGTGCTGAATAACTGGCATTGAAACGAATAGTGACGGAACGAGCATGGAACTGGAAGAGCTGGAACCTTCGAAGCTCATAGGCCCGCAACAGGACGTGGAAACCGTCGAGTCCTGGGCCGACCGTAACGGCCTGACCTACGGCACCGCGCGTGCCTGGGCCATGAAAGGCGTTCTGCCCACCGTCAAGCTGGGCAAGCGCCGCATGGTCAACAGCGCCCTGTTCCGCTCCTGGCTGCTGCAGCAGAAGTGGACGGCATGAAGCCTCTTTTCCATGCGCAGGCCGCCTTCGCCGCCCTGTCCGGTGTTCCCGTTGAGCGGGTCGTGCAGTGGGTCAGCAACGGCATCGTCGACTGCATGAAGCCAGGCAAAACCTGCGTGGCGCGGCTGGCGGGGGTGAGCCCGTGAAACGCAATCATCAGTCGGTCCATGAGCGCATGGAGCGTGACCTTGCTCACCCCAAGGCTTGCGGGCCTGGCGCTTGTGAATACCTGCGGTTCTACCTGCGGGGCTACATCGAAGGCTTTCATGAGGCTGGATGCATTTCCGGCAACGAATGTAGGCGCCTTATCCAGCTTGACCGCGCTGCGTCTATGGCCACCCCGCACCCCGAGGTGTCGGCCAAAGAAAAGCCTGAACCAGTATCCGCGCCAAGCGCACGCCGAGAACTGCGACTGCTCTGTGTGCTGGCTGAACCGCGGCTGGATACCGCCCAAGGCGCCTTCCTGCCCATACACACCCAGCACCCCACGCCGCCCCGTACGATGGTCCGGGGTAAATGGTCAGCCCCAGGTTACGCCGGCCTATACCTGCGAGAAACACAAGCCCGGCCGCCGTCCGCCGCAGTGCTGGCACGTTGTGAGCGACACCGGCAAACCAACGCCCTTCGTGCCCCCGCGCGAACCGTTCGAACTGGTGGGCTTATTGAATGACGACTTCATTGCGCGTACGCCGCTATCTGGCCGCCCTGCTCTGGTCGTGGTCTCTGCCCTTCCTGATCGGCGCTTCGCTCGGCGGCTTCTATATCAGCCACGCACACATAGAGATTCTTGAAGCGAACGACGATCTGTTTCTTCGTTCATTCGAGGCCGTGATTGACCGCTGCACTGCCGCCCCGGTCGCAGCTCCCAACGATACCGCCGCCGAACAGGCCAAGCCTGCTCACGCCGACAAGCCATTGCCTCAACCTGGCCGGTTGACGCTCCCAGGTCTGATCGGAGGAAGCCGCCGTGCTGATCGTTGATCGCGTGCTGTGTGACTGCTGCGGGCAACCCATGGGTCAGCTCTACAACCAGCCGGCTCCCCAACCCGACCTGCAGCCCGATCTGACCAGGGCGCCCCACGTAACCCTGTGCCCGGACTGCCAGGACATGGCCGAAGTCCTCCTCGACCCCAGCCCGGACGATTAACAGGGTGCGCCATGAATGTCATGGTGTGCGACGGTGTATGGGAGAGCGCAGGCCAGGCCCTGGTTTTTGTCCGCACCCTCTGCACCGCCGCGCTCAGTGAGACAAGCCCGGCCGGGCTAACCGTTGAGGATCATGCACCGACCCGCGAACACCGCCACCTTCGCCAGTCGCTTCGTCATACGGGGCGGGAACATCCCTATGCCACAGAAAATCTCGGGGCATAGCATGCGTTATGCGCGCCTGTCGCCGGACCATCTGCGCGATGCATTACGGCTCAACCCACTACCGAGCAGGGGCAATAACCTATCGCCCGCTTGCGACATGACTCAGGAGAACGGCTTCATGCGCACCCTTACAGCACGCGAAGCACGCACTCACCTCTATCGGCTGATGGATCGATTAGCCGAATCTCACCAGCCCATTCTGATCACTGGCAAACGGACGAATGCCGTCCTGCTCTCGGCAGAGGATTGGGACGCCATTCAGGAAACCCTGTGCCTGCTCTCGATTCCTGGCATGCGCGAATCCATCAAGGAAGGCATGGCCGAACCTGTAGCCGAGTGCGCCAAGGAACTGGACGGGTGATCTCGCAGGTAAGGGCTTTCGAAAGCTGTCGAAAGCCACAAAGCAAAAAGCCCTGCAGGTTTCCCTGCAGGGCTTTTGCGAAAGTGGCGGTGAAGAAGAGATTCGAACTCTTGATACGGTTTCCCGTATACACACTTTCCAGGCGTGCTCCTTCAACCGCTCGGACACTTCACCGGATCTCGATTGGCTGTGCAGCCCGTCGAGGTGCGCTAATGTAGTCGAATGTTTTCCCGATGGCAAATTTTTTTTAAAGGATTCATGCGCTTAAGAGCGCAGCGAGTTTTCGTCGTGCTCCTCGCCGGGTTGCTCGTCGAAGCGAATGTGGCCGAACAGCAGAAAACCCAGGGACATGAACAGGCCCAAGCCGAATAGCAGCAGCACGCCGGATGGGCTGCGCAGGTAGAGGGTTTCGCTGAGCACGACCGATGCCAGTAGCAGGCCGATCACGGTGACCATATAAAGGATGGAACAAAGGGTATTCATGGGCAGCTCCTGCGGTTCGCTGCTCACCTTAAAGGCCTGGCTTTGCGCGCGACCAATTGCCATCCGCCATCGTCGCGATAGGCAAAAACACTGACCAGCCAGTCAGCCACGGCGCTTTACCAGAGCGCTGCGGCTGAGTACCTTCTGCCCACATTCGCCCCCAAGGCTCTAACAAGGAAAACCGCCATGAGCGACCTGATCAGCTATCAACTCGAAGACGGCATCGCCACCCTCACCCTGAGCAATGGCAAGGTCAATGCCATCTCGCCCGATGTGATCGCTGCGTTCAATGCTGCCCTCGACCGCGCCGAGCAGGATCGCGCCATTGTCGTCATCACCGGCCAACCGGGTATTCTTTCCGGCGGCTATGACCTGAAGGTGATGACCTCCGGCCCGCAGAATGCAATCAACCTGGTAGCGGCTGGCTCTACGCTGGCGCGGCGCATGCTCGCGCACCCCTACCCGATCATCGTCGCCTGTCCGGGTCATGCCGTGGCCAAGGGTGCTTTCATCCTGCTGTCGGCCGATTACCGTATCGGCGTGGAAGGTCCGTTCAATATCGGCCTGAACGAAGTGCAAATCGGCATGACCATGCACCATGTCGGCATCGAGTTGGCCCGTGATCGCCTGCGCAAGTCGGCGTTCCACCGTTCGGTGATCAATGGCGAGATGTTCGACCCGGCTGGCGCGGTGGATGCCGGCTTCCTGGACAAGGTGGTGCCGGCCGAACAACTGCTGGCCACCACTCAGGCAGTGGCGCAGCAGATGAAGAAGATCAACATGACGGCGCACAGGAACACCAAGCTGAAGGTGCGCAAGGCGCTGCTGGAAACCCTTGATGCCGCCATCGAGATGGACAAGCAGCACCTGCTGTAAGCACGCGCTAACGCATGAATGAAAAGCGCCGCTTCCGTTGAGGTTGCGGCGCTTTTTCTTTACGCGTCTCACCAGTTAACCCGCCAGTGAATATCGGTGCGCGCGGCGCACCCTACGGTCAACCGGAATAATCCAGGGCCGTCCAGGCTCGGCTCAGGCCCTGCGCGAGCACGCAGCCGGGCTGGCTCAGTTGCTCGTTGAAGGCGGCCGGCAACAGCGTGGTTTCACCCTCTGCAGCGCCATGGCGTTCGGTCAGCCACTGCAGCTTGCCGCAGTTGGGCGTTTCGATCACGTAGCTGGCGGCAATGTTGGAGTGATGGCTGGGCAGTCGAATCACGTCGAGCACCCTGCCCGCCTCCTCGACGCGCTGACCATCGGAAACCAGTACGGCCCAGGCCTGTTCGCCCTCGATCACCAGGTACGCACCGTTGGCCTGTGGCCGATCTATCTGCGGTTGCGCGCAGCCGCTGAGCAGGGCCAATAGCACAATCGTCATCAGCATCTGTTGCATTGCCAATACCCCCTTGCAAGGCGCCCACCTTCAGGCAGTGGACGGGTTGTTGTCACCTAAGTGAGGCCAATATCACTCAATACTGTTTATTTGTACAGTACTTTTCGATTAGGCTAGATCACAGGCAAATGATCGATTGCACAGGAGCGCCATCATGCTGGACGTACTGCAGCTGAAACACCGAGTGAACCGCATGCCGCTGGAGCGGGTGCGCGAGATGGTCGAGGAACTGCAACTCGAAGGCATCGTCACCGAGAGCCGCACCCCCTTCAATCGCCAGCACTTCAATACCTGCTTCGCCGAGATCGAGGCGCTGCTGCAGCGTGCTGGCTACCACCGCCAGCTGGATGTGGTCGGCTATCAGGGGCTGGCCTATGCACTGTTCGACCCGGCTCGCTGGGAAGCCGTCGAAGTGCTGCGCTGGCTGCGCGACTTCGTCGAGGAGGCTCGCGTTCAACCGGCTTCCTGAGCCGGTGAGACGAACCAAAAAGGCTCAACAGCGTCCGCTCATGCACGGCATTGGCTCAGTCGCGTGCAGAGCGAGCCCCGCGTGCGCTGACTCCGCTCGCTGCTAAATCACCTCATAAAACATCTGCAACTCTTTGATTATCAAAACCAACCATTGATCGAGCGGCATTCGGTTTGCGCCTGCCAGGCGCCGTATGCCGTTGCTCGGGCGTTGGCCATGAAAGCTGGCAAGCCCCTTGCTAAGTCCCTGTCAACCATCCTGCGTAGCACGCCAACGGCGGCGGGCCGAGGATCACGGACAACGGCGTCCGTCAGGTCACCTTCATTTCATGGAGGTGGCCTGGCGTACGCCGTTTTTGTTTATGCGCCTGACAAGGACTAGACCCATGACCGATCGTGATTCGAACAAGCCCCTGGCCACCAGCCGCCGTCACTTCCTCAAGCAATCCATCGCCCTGGCCGGTGCCGTGAGCGGCATCGCCGCACTCGGCCTGTCAGCGCCGGCTTCGCTGCGCAGCGCGGCCTGGGCGGCCGGCTCCGATGCGCCGGAAAAGGCCGCGCTGACCGTCGGCTTCATTCCCCTGACCGATTGCGCCTCGGTGGTGGTCGCCGCCACCCAGGGTTTCGGCGAGAAGTACGGCCTGACCATCAATCCAAGCAAGGAAGCCTCCTGGGCTGGCGTGCGCGACAAGCTCAACACTGGCGAACTGGATGCCGCCCATGTGCTCTACGGCATGATGTATGGCGCCCAGCTCGGCCTGGCGGGACCACAGCGGGACATGGCGGTGCTGATGGGGCTGAACCAGAATGGCCAGGGCATCACCCTGTCCAAGCAACTGCGCGAGGCTGGCGTGAGCAACGGCGCGCAACTGGCCGAGCATGTGAAGAAAGGCGGCACGCCGCTGACCTTCGCCCAGACCTTCCCCACCGGCACCCACGCCATGTGGCTGTACTACTGGCTCGGCAGCCTGGGCATCAACCCGATGAGCGACGTGAAGACCATCGTCGTGCCGCCGCCGCAGATGGTCGCCAACATGCGCGTCGGAAACATGGATGGCTTCTGCGTCGGTGAACCCTGGGGCGCGCGGGCGATCTTCGACAAGATCGGCTTCACCGCCACTACCACGCAGCAGATCTGGCCGGACCACCCGGAGAAGGTGCTCGGCACCACCCGCGCCTTCATCGAGCAGTACCCCAATGCCGCCCGCGCACTGATCATGGCGATTCTCGACGCCAGCCGCTTCATCGAGGCCAGCGAGGAGAACCGCAAGAGCACCGCCAAGCTGATTTCCGGCAAGGCCTACGTCAACGCGCCGGTGCAGGTGATCGAGCCGCGCTTTCTCGCTCAGTACGAGGACGGCCTCGGCAACAGCTGGAAGGACGAACACGCCATGGCCTTCTGCAAGAACGGCAGCGTCAACTTCCCCTATCACTCCGATGGCATGTGGTTTCTCACCCAGTTCAAGCGCTGGGGCCTGCTCAAGGACGCGCCGGATTACGCTGCCGTGGCCGCGCAGATCAACCAGACCGCGCTTTACGCCGAGGCCGCTGGCGCCCTCAAGCTGGCGCTGCCGGGCAGCCCGCTGCGCAGCAGCACGTTGATCGACGGCGTGGTCTGGGACGGCAGCAATCCAGCCGCCTACGCCGACTCCTTCACCATCAAAGCCTGACCGGAGGTGAGCATGAATGCGCCCCTGAAAACACCGCTGCTGCCAATCGCCAAGCCGCGCCTCTCTGCGCGGGCCATGCTGCCCAGCGCCGCTGCACTGGGCAGCCTGCTCAAGGCCGGCATCGCCCCGCTGCTGGGCATCATCGCCTTCATCGGTTTCTGGTCGCTGCTGGCGCAGTACAGCGAGGGCCTGCCGGGCCCCTTTAGCACCTGGCAGGCCGCCCTGGTGCTGTTCGCCGACCCTTTCTACGACAACGGCCCCAACGACATGGGCATCGGCTGGAACATCCTCAACTCGCTCGGCCGAGTTGGAGTCGGCTTCGGCCTGGCGGCGCTGGTGGGTATTCCCCTGGGGTTCGCCATCGGCCGCTTCGCCTTTCTCGCCGGCATGCTGGCGCCGATCATCAGCCTGCTGCGCCCGGTATCGCCGCTGGCCTGGCTGCCGATCGGCCTGCTGGTATTCGAGGCCGCCGGCCCGGCATCGATCTGGGTGATCTTCATCAGTTCGATCTGGCCGATCATCCTCAACACCGCCGCCGGTGTGGCCAGCGTGCCACAGGACTACCTCAACGTGGCCCGCGTGCTCAAGCTGTCTGAATTCAAGGTGCTGACGCGCATCCTGTTTCCCGCCGTACTGCCGCACCTGATGACCGGCATCCGCCTGGCCATCGGCGTGGCCTGGCTGGTGATCGTCGCCGCCGAGATGCTCACCGGCGGCATCGGCCTGGGCTTCTGGGTGTGGGACGAGTGGAACAACCTCAACGTCGAGCACATTCTCATCGCCATCATCATCGTCGGCCTGGTGGGCCTGGCGCTGGAGCAGATGCTGCTGTTGATCGCCAAACGCTTCGACTACGCAAGCTGAAGAGGCGCGTTCGGCCAACTCGTAGCCCGCATGCAATCCGCGAATGCGATCTCCGTTTCCCCGGATTGCATCCGGGCTACGCAACCTACAAGTCAATTCAACAATAGACGCCAAGTCTTTGTTTTAAATGAACGTGTCTCTGATTCAATCCGGGGCACTGCGCCAGAACGGGAGAACTCCGATGGACAAATTCGTGGAGCTGACCGCTGTCAGCAAGCACTTCGACACCAAGAAAGGCCGCTTCCAGGCACTGGCAGACGTCAACCTGAGCATCGCCCGCGGCGAGTTCGTGGCGCTGATCGGCCACTCCGGCTGCGGCAAATCCACCGTGCTCAACCTGATCGCCGGTTTGCTCGACGCCAACGAAGGTGGACTGATCTGCAATGGCCGCGAGATCGACGGCCCCGGCCCTGAGCGCGCCGTGGTGTTCCAGAATCACAGCCTGCTGCCCTGGATGACCTGCTTCGGCAACGTCCACCTCGCCGTTGAGAAAGTCTTCGGCGCACGGGAAAGCAAGGCCCAGCTCAAGGCCCGCACCGAGCAGGCGCTGAACATGGTCGGCCTCGGCCATGCCATGCACAAACACCCCAACGAGATCTCCGGCGGCATGAAGCAGCGCGTCGGCATCGCCCGCGCCCTGGCCATGGAGCCCAAGGTGCTGCTGATGGACGAGCCGTTCGGCGCCCTCGATGCCCTGACCCGCGCGCACCTGCAGGACGAGCTGCTGCGCATCGTCGGGCAGACCCAGAGCACCGTGGTGATGGTCACTCATGACGTCGACGAGGCCGTGCTGCTGTCCGATCGCATCGTGATGATGACCAACGGCCCGGCCGCCACCGTCGGCGAAATCCTCGCCGTCGATCTGCCGCGCCCGCGTGATCGTCTGGCGCTGGCCAACGACCAGCAGTACCACGCCTACCGCAGCGCCGTGCTGGAGTTTCTCTACCAGCGCCAGCAACGCCCGGCCGCCTGAGAATCAAACCGCTCTGGCTCAAGGGCTGGGGCGGTTGAACCTCTGGCCCGGTGCAGGGACGAACAAGGGCCCTAAACCGACAAGCAGAGAATCCCGTGCTCGACCTCACCACCTGGAATCTGTCGATTCCCACCGAACCGGCGCCGACCACCATCACCACCGAACGGCTGAATAATGGCTATGAAAGTCGCTACTTTCGGCGCAATGCCGACGGCAGCGTGACCTTCTGGGTGCCGGTCACCGGCTCGACCACCGCCGACGCCCGCTATCCACGCAGCGAGCTGCGCGGAACCCAGCACGACGGCAGACTCGACAACTGGCTCCATGCCAGTTCGGACAGCTATCTCAGTGCCGTGCTGCAGGTCGACCAGGTGCCCAGCCGCAACAAGGTGGTGATCGGCCAGATCCACAGTACCGACGTGCCGGGCAGCCAGAACGACCCGCTGCTCAAGCTGCAATATCACTATCGACGTGGCGTTGGCCGCGTGGAGCTGCTGCTGCGCGCTCGCCCAGGCGACAGCGACGTGCAAAACATCCTGCTGGCCGAGAACATCCAGCTTGGCGAACGCTTCGGCTACGACCTGCGTGTCACGCCCAGCGGACGCATCGGCATCAGCGTGGCCAGCACCGATGGCGACAAGGGCTCGCTCTACCGCCAGTTGAGCAGCAGCTGGAGCAAGCAGTACCTGTACTTCAAGGCGGGCGCCTACATCCAGGACAATTCCGGACCGGATAGCGAAGGTGGCCGGGTCACGTTCTATCACCTCAACAGCCTGCACCGCTGAGGAACGCGGCGGTTTACAATCGCCGCCCTCTTAGACGAAGGCTCGACCATGGCACGCCTGACCCTCGATTTTCCCGAAGACCAGTACTGCTACAGCACCCACCTGACCGTGCGCGTTACCGACATCAACGGTGCCAACCATCTGGGCAATGACTCGATGATCTCGATGATTTCCGAGGCACGCGCACGTTTTCTCTTCGAGTTCGGCATCCGTGAAACCGATGGCAGCGGCACCGGTATCATCGTCACCGACCTGGCCACCACCTACCGCGCAGAAGCTCATGCGCGCGACCAATTGCTGTTCGAAGTCGGCGTGATGGATTTCAACCGATATGGCGGTGACATCACCTTCCGCATCACCCGTCCGGCCGACGGCACCCTGGTGGCCATGGCCAAGTCCGGCTTCGTGTTCTTCGATTATCGTCAGTCGAAGGTGGTGCCAATGCCGGAAGCCTTCAGCGCCAAGTTCCCCAAGGTCAATCGGCTCGACTGAGTCAGCGATTGCAATGCTTCAGGGCTCCGGGCAAACAGGCGTCTGGCAAAACTTGCACAGTTATTGCTGCTAATAACGTGACACATTGTCATTCGTCTGCTACGCCTAGGTCAGATCAGAAAAAAAAGGGGGGATCGAGGATGACCGACACCTACCGCCGTGCCCGTCAGGCGGGGCTGCTCAGCAATCTGCTGGCACTCGCCCTGCTGACCGCGCCGCTACCCACTCACGCAACCAGCGTTGCCCAGCTTTCCAGCGTGCACTCACAGGCCACGCTCAGCACGCCGCAGCGCTCGCCCCATTCGGGAGCATAGAACGCGCAAACGCCTCGTTTTACGGCAGAACTGCGTGCGCTGAAGCGGTGTAACGCCTGATCCCAGGGCCTCTGCTCGGTTGGCTCGGCTCTTGCTTATTCCCCCGCACCAGGTAGCCAACGGCGGCCACCTCCCTCACGACAAAGACGTCGCCTCACCTCGCCTTCATGGCCTGTGGTGAAGCGGCGTTTTTTTTTCGTGTTCGCCCCAGTGACCGGGGCCGGCGCAGGCATCGCGATCCGAGCCTGCACTGCAATCGCGCAAACCTGCTGTGGCTTCGGCCGCAGGGCTCTGCACCACAAGTGCACGGCCTTCCCGGCAGGCGCGGCCGCCGTGTCCACGACCACGGTTCGCCGCGCCTGGCCGGGCTCCTTCTCGCTGATGAGGTGATCGATGAATACAAGTTTCTGGAAAGCCGGCCACGCCCCCACCCTGTTTGCCGCCTTCCTCTATTTCGACCTGAGCTTCATGGTCTGGTACCTGCTCGGCCCACTGGCGGTGCAGATCGCTACCGACCTCGACCTCAACGCCCAGCAACGCGGCCTGATGGTGGCCACGCCGATTCTCGCCGGCGCCGTGCTGCGTCTGCTGATGGGCTTTCTCGCCGACCGCCTGTCGCCGAAAACCGCCGGCCTGCTCGGCCAGGTGGTGGTGATCGTCGCGCTGTTCTGCGCCTGGCAGATCGGCATCGGCAGCTACGAGCAGGCGCTGCTACTCGGCCTGTTCCTCGGCTTCGCCGGCGCGGCGTTCGCCGTCGCCCTGCCGCTGGCCTCGCAGTGGTACCCGCCGCAGCACCAGGGCAAGGCCATGGGCATCGCCGGCGCTGGTAACTCCGGCACCGTGCTTGCGGCGTTGTTCGCCCCTGGCCTGGCGGCGCTGTCCGGCTGGCAGAACGTCTTCGGCTGGGCGCTGATCCCGCTGCTGGCAACCCTGGTGATCTTCGCCCTGCTGGCCCAAAACGCACCGGAGCGGCCCAAGCCCAAGGCCGTAGGCGACTACCTCAAGGCCCTCGGCGACCGTGACAGCTGGTGGTTCATGTTCTTCTACAGCGTCACCTTCGGCGGCTTCATCGGCCTGGCCAGCGCCCTGCCCGGCTACTTCAGCGATCAGTACGGACTGAGCCCGGTGACCGCCGGTTACTACACCGCCGCCTGCGTCTGCGCCGGCAGCCTGCTGCGCCCGCTGGGCGGCGCTCTGGCCGACCGCATCGGCGGCATTCGTACATTGCTGATGATGTACAGCATCGCCTCGCTGTGCATTGCCGCGGTGGGCTTCAACCTGCCCAGCGCGGCCGCCGCCCTGGCCTTTTTCGTCGCCGCCATGCTCGGCCTTGGCGCCGGCAATGGCGCGGTGTTCCAGCTGGTACCGCAGCGTTTTCGCAGGGAAATCGGCGTGATGACCGGGTTGATCGGCATGGCCGGCGGCATCGGTGGCTTCTTCCTTGCTGCCGGCCTGGGCACCATCAAGCAGCACACAGGCGACTACCAGCTGGGTCTTTGGCTGTTCGCCAGCCTCGGTGTACTGGCCTGGATCGGCCTGCATGGAGTCAAGCAACGCTGGCGCACCACCTGGGGTAGCGCTGCGGTCACAGCCGCACGGGTGTGATTCGAACCTCGACGCTGCGCCGTATCCGTAGGGTGCGCCGGTTTGCGTCGAGCCTGGTGCGCACGGCGCACGACGTACCCTACGCTCCAACGATCTACGGAAACCGCATCATGGCCCTGCAACTGAGCATCGGCGAAACCAGCGCCACCGGCCCGCGCAGCGAGAACCAGGACGCTCTGCGTGTGGTCACCCCTGCGCCAGGCCTGGCCGCCAGCAAAGGCTATCTGCTGGGCCTGGCCGATGGCGTCAGCCAATGCGCCGACGGCGGCCTCGCCGCGCGCGCGACCCTGCAGGCGCTGGCGCTGGACTACTACTCAACGCCGGAAACCTGGCCGGTACAGCACAGCCTGGACCGCCTGCTGATCGCACATAACCGCTGGTTGCAGGCCAATGGTGGCGGCCAGCCGCTGCTGACCACCCTCACCGCTCTGGTGCTGCGCGGCCGTCGCTACACCCTGGCGCATATTGGCGACAGTCGCGCCTACCTGTGGCGCGACGGCCAACTGCTGCGCCTGACCGAGGACCACGTCTGGGAACAGCCGGGCATGCAGCACGTGCTCAAGCGTGCCATGGGCCTGGATCAGCACCTGGTGGTGGACTACCGCGACGGCGAGTTGCAGGTCGGCGACCGCTTCCTGCTGGTCAGCGACGGCGTCTGGGCCTGCCTCAGCGACAAGCGCATCGGCGAGTTGCTGCAACGAGACGATGACGCTGAAGCGATCTGCCAGACGCTGGTCGACGAGGCGCACCGCGCCGGCAGCCAGGACAACGCCAGTGCCCTGCTGGTGCACATCGACCGGTTGCCAGAGGCGGCGCTGGCCGACACCCTGGCCCAGCTCGAGCACTGGCCGCTACCGCCACGTCTGCGCAACGGCCAGGAGTTCGAGGGTTGGCAGGTCGAGCGAATGCTCGGTGAATCGCGCCAGTCGCTGATCTACCGAGTGCACGACGCGGACAACCAGCCCTGGCTGCTCAAGACCCTCCCGCCCAGCCGCGCCGGCGATGAGCAGGCCGGCCCGGGGCTGCTGCAGGAGGAATGGTTCCTGCGCCGCGTCGCCGGTCGCCACTTCCCCGAGTTGCATGCCCTGCCGCAGCGCCAGCACCTGTATTACGTGCAACGTGAATACGCCGGCCAGACCCTCGCCGCGCGCGTGCAGCAGCACGGCCCACTGAGCCTGGCGGACTGGCTGGACCTGGCGCCGCGCCTGATCAAGGCCCTCGGCCTGCTGCACCGACGCAATATCCTCCACCGCGACATCAAGCCGGAGAACCTGTTGCTCGGCGACGACGGCGAGTTGCGCGTGCTCGACTTCGGCCTGGCGTACTGCCCCGGCCTGACCCGCGACGAGGCCCACAGCCTGCCCGGCACGCCCAGCTATATTGCCCCCGAAGCCTTCGCCGGCAGCCCGCCCAATGCGCAGCAGGATCTCTACGCCGCGGGCGTGACGCTGTATCACCTGCTCACCGGCCACTATCCCCACGGCGAAGTCGAGGCCTTTCAGCACCCGCGCTTCGGTCAGCCGGTGCCGGCCAGCCGCTACCGCCCGGACTTGCCTGCCTGGCTCGACGAGGTCTTGAACCGCGCGGTAGCCGCCACCCCAGCGCAGCGCTTCGAGACTGCCGAAGAATGGCTGCTGGCCCTGGAAAGTGGCGAACGTCAGTCTCTGAACAACCGCCCGCGACCGCTGCTGGAGCGCGAGCCGCTGCTGGTGTGGCGCAGCGTGGCGCTAGTGTCGCTGCTGCTCAACCTGCTGCTGACGTTCCTGCTGCTCAAATAGCCGGCTGCGCACCAAAGCGGCGCCAACCGCCTCGCAAAGGTGCAAAAAACCACTCCACAGATCCAGCCAAATGGCTGAAAAGCCTGAAAAACCCTGATCTGATCGAGTTGGCACAAGGTCTGCATTCGCACTGCCACAAACTACATAAAGTGCGACCTTCAACGAAGAAGGCTGCACTTCCCGATAGAACGGGACCTGGACAAAGGCGTCCTCGCTAGGTGACTAGCGGGACGCCTTTTTTGTTTTTTATGGCCTGCCATTTTTGGCAGCCACTCTTCGAGCCGTCGCGGAGCGACGTTAAAAATTGCTCCCGACAATTTTTTCGACCGTGATTTTTCTTCAGGAGATGGCCGGCATGCAAAAACTCAAGCTGGTGATGATCGGCAACGGCATGGCGGGTGTGCGCACCCTCGAAGAGCTGCTCAAGCTTGCCCCCGACCTCTATGACATCACCGTGTTCGGCGCCGAGCCGCACCCCAACTACAACCGCATTCTGCTCTCGCCGGTGCTGGCCGGTGAGCAGACCTTCGAGGAGATCGTGCTCAACGATCTCAACTGGTATGCCGATAACGACATCAAGCTGCTACTGGGGCGCAAGGTAGTCAGGATCGACCGCAAGAAGCGCCTGGTCATCGCCGACGATGGCAGCGAGGCCGAGTACGACCGCCTGCTCATCGCCACCGGCTCCAACCCCTTTATCCTGCCGATTCCGGGCAAGGACCTGGCCGGCGTGATCGGCTACCGCGACATCGCCGACACCCAGATGATGATGGACACCGCCAAGACCCATAAGCACGCGGTGGTCATCGGCGGCGGCCTGCTCGGCCTGGAAGCGGCCAACGGCCTCAAGCTGCGCGGCATGGACGTCACCGTGGTGCATATCGGCGACTGGCTGCTGGAACGCCAGCTCGACCGCACCGCCGGCGAGCTACTGCAAAAATCCCTGGAAGACCGTGGCCTGAAGTTCCTCCTGCCCAAGCACACCGCCGAGCTGCTGGACAACGGCGAAGGCCGCGTCTGTGCGGTGAAATTCAAGGATGGCGAAGTGATTCCCGCCGACCTGGTGGTGATGGCCGCCGGCATTCGCCCCAACAGCGAGCTGGCCGAGAGCGCCGGCATCGCCTGCAACCGCGGCATCCTGGTGAACGACACCCTGCAGACCTTTGACCCACGCGTCTACGCCATCGGCGAATGCGCCAGCCATCGCGGCATCGCCTACGGCCTGGTGGCGCCGCTGTTCGAGCAGGCCAAGGTCTGCGCCAACCACCTGGCCCAGCTCGGCTATTCGCGCTACCAGGGCTCGGTGACTTCGACCAAGCTCAAGGTCACCGGCATCGACCTGTTCTCCGCCGGTGAATTCATGGGCGGTGAAGGCACCGAGACCATCACCCTCTCCGATCCCATTGGCGGTGTGTACAAGAAGCTGGTGATCAAGGACGACGTGCTGGTCGGCGCCTGCCTGTACGGCGACACCGCCGATGGCGGCTGGTACTTCCGCCAGATCCGCGAAAATCACAACGTCAGCGAGATCCGCGACCACCTGATGTTCGGAGAAGGCGCCATCGGCGACGTCGGCCACCAGGGCGCAGGCAAAACCGCCAACATGCCCGACAGCATGGAAATCTGCGGCTGCAACGGCGTGTGCAAGGGCACCATAGTCCGGGCCATCCAGGAAAACGGCCTGTTCTCGGTCGACGAGGTGAAGAAGCACACCAAGGCCGCCAGCTCCTGCGGCTCCTGCGCCGGTCTGGTCGAACAGATCCTGATCAGCACCGTCGGTGGCGCCGCCGACGTCAAGCCCAAGAGCGAGAAGGCCATCTGCGGCTGCAGCGACCTCAATCACGGGCAGATTCGCAAGGCGATACGCGAACAACACCTGACGTCCATGGCGCAGACCATGGAATTCCTCAACTGGAGCACGCCCAACGGCTGCGCCACCTGCCGCCCGGCACTGAACTACTACCTGATCTCCACCTGGCCGGGCGAGGCCAAGGACGACCCGCAGTCGCGCCTGATCAACGAGCGCGCCCACGCCAATATCCAGAAGGACGGCACCTACTCCGTGGTGCCACGCATGTGGGGCGGCGTGACCAATCCGTCCGAGCTGCGCCGCATCGCCGATGTGGCCGACAAGTACAACGTGCCCATGGTCAAGGTCACCGGCGGCCAGCGTATCGACCTGCTGGGCATCAAGAAGGACGACCTGCCGGCCGTGTGGAAGGACCTGGACATGCCCTCCGGCCACGCCTACGGCAAGTCCATCCGCACGGTGAAGACCTGCGTCGGCAGCGAGTTCTGCCGCTTCGGCACGCAGAACTCCACCCAGCTCGGCATCGACCTGGAGCACGACCTGTTCAACATGTGGTCGCCGCACAAGGTCAAGCTGGCGGTCTCCGGCTGTCCGCGCAACTGCGCCGAGGCCGGCATCAAGGACGTCGGCATCATCGGTGTGGATTCGGGCTTCGAGATCTACATCGGCGGCAACGGCGGGATCAAGACCGAGGTGGCCGAGTTCTTCGTCAAGGTGAAAACCGCCGAAGAAGTGCGCGAGTACAACGCCGCCTTCCTCCAGCTGTACCGCGAGGAGGCCTTCTACCTCGAACGCACCGTGCACTACATGCAGCGCGTCGGCATGGAGCACATCAAGAAGGCGGTGCTTGAAGACGAAGCCAATCGCAAGGCCCTCGCCGCGCGCATGCACTACGCCCTGTCGTTCGAGCAGGACCCGTGGAAGGAGCGCATCGAGACGCCGCAACTGAAGAAAGAGTTCGACACCATCAAGGTCGTGCAACTCGAGGAGGCCACCGTATGAACTGGCTGGATATCTGCGCCCTGGAAGAGATCAACGTGCTCGGCTCGCGCATCATCACTGGTCCCAAGGGCGATATCGCCATTTTTCGTACCGCCGGCGACGAGGTCTTCGCTCTCGACGACCGCTGCCCGCACAAGGGCGGCCCGCTGTCTCAGGGTCTGATCTACGGCAAGCGCGTGGCCTGCCCGCTGCACAACTGGCAGATCGAGCTGGAGTCGGGCGAGGCCGTGGCGCCGGACGTGGGCTGCGCCCATCGGCACGCGGCCAAGGTCGAAAACGGCCGCGTGTTGCTGGCCCTGAACACCGCTGCGAAGTGCGCGTAGGGTGCAAAACCGCGAAGCGTTCTCCACCGGTAAACCCTTGTATTGGTGGACAAACACAGCGTTGTCCACCCTACGCCCGTAGGAGCCCGAAATGGCCAGCCCCACTCAAATCACCGCCTCCACCTGCTGCTACTGCGGCGTGGGCTGCGGTGTGCTGATCGAGCACGACGGCGAGAAGATCCTCGGCGTCACCGGCGATCCCAGTCACCCGGCCAACTTCGGCAAGCTGTGCAGCAAGGGTTCGACCCTGCACCTGACCGGCGACCTCGACGCCCGCGCCCTCCATCCCGAACTGCGCCTGGGCAAAGGCCTGGCTCGCACCCGCACGGACTGGGACAGCGCCCTGGACCACGCCGCGGCGGTGTTCGCCGAGACCATCCGCGAGCACGGCCCGGACAGCGTGGCCTTCTATATCTCCGGCCAGCTGCTGACCGAGGATTACTACGCCTTCAACAAGCTGGCCCGTGCCCTGGTCGGCACCCACAACATCGACTCCAACTCGCGACTGTGCATGTCCAGCGCCGTGGTCGGCTACAAGCGCAGCCTCGGCGCCGACGCCCCGCCCTGCAGTTACGAGGACATCGAGCAGAGTGACTGCGTGCTGATCGCCGGCTCCAACATGGCCCATGCCCATCCGGTGCTGTTCCGCCGCCTGGAAGAAGCCAAGGCCCGTCGCCCGGAGATGCGGATCATCGTCGTCGACCCGCGGCGCACCGACACCTGCGAGCTGGCCGACCTGCACCTGGCGATTCTGCCCGGCACCGACGTCGCGCTGTTTCACGGCATTCTGCATATCCTGCTGTGGGAAGGCTGGGTCGACCGCCGCTATATCGACGCCCATACCGAGGGCTTCGAGGCGCTGAAGAACCTGGTGCGCGACTACAGCCCGGCGGCTACCGCCGATATCTGCGGCATCAGCCTCGACGCCCTGCAGCGCTGCGCCGAACTGATCGGCCGCGCGCCCTCCTTCCTCTCGCTGTGGTGCATGGGGCTCAATCAGTCCAGCGCAGGCAGCGCCAAGAACAGCGCGCTGATCAACCTGCACCTGGCCACCGGGCAGATCGGCAAGCCCGGCGCCGGCCCCTTCTCGCTGACCGGCCAACCCAACGCCATGGGCGGCCGCGAGACCGGCAGCCTGAGCAACCTGCTGCCGGGCCACCGCGAGGCCGGCAATGCCGAACACCGCGCCGAAGTTGCCGCCTACTGGGGCGTCGACGCCCTGCCGGAGACGCCCGGGCTGTCCGCCATCGAGCTGTTCGATGCGGTGCACGACGGGCGCATCAAGGCGCTGTGGATCGCCTGCACCAACCCGGCGCAGTCGCTGCCGAACCAGAACAAGGTGCACGAGGCCCTGGCCGCCTGCCCCTTCGTCGTGGTGCAGGAAGCCTTCTTCACCACCGAGACCTGCCGCTACGCCGACCTGCTGCTGCCCGCTGCCAGTTGGGGCGAGAAGGAAGGCACGGTAACCAACTCCGAGCGTCGCGTCAGCCATGTACGCCGCGCCGTGCCAGCGCCCGTGGAGGCGCGGCCCGATTGGTCGATCACCTGCGACTTCGCCCGGCGCCTGGAACAACTGCTGCGCCCCGGCCTGCCCAGCCTGTTCGACTTCGCCAGCAGCGAGGCGCTGTTCGAGGAATACAAGCACCTGACTGCCCAGCGTGACCTCGACCTCTCGGGGCTGAGCTACGCGCTGCTCGATGACCAGGGCCCCCAGCAATGGCCGTTCCCCACCGGCGCCAACCAGGGCACCGCGCGACTCTATGCCGACGGCCGCTTCCCCACCGCCAGCGGACGCGCGCAATTCCACGCCGACCCGTACCGCGCGCCGAAGGAAAAGCGCGAGGCGCGCTACTCGCTGACGCTCAATACCGGCCGCCTGCGCGACCAGTGGCACGGCATGAGCCGCACCGGCACCGCCGCGCGCCTGTTCGGTCATGTCGAGGCCGCCGTGCTCGGCCTGCACCCGGACGAGTTGCGCCGCCGTCGCCTGCAGGACGGCAACCTTGTCAAGCTGCGCAGTCGCCGCGGCAGCCTGATCCTGCCGGTACAGGCCGACGAGTCGGTGCGCCCAGGCCAGGCCTGGCTGCCGATGCACTGGGGCGACCGCTTCCTCAAGGGCCTGGGCACCAACGTGCTGACCCAGCCGGCCTTCGACCCGCTGTCCAAGCAGCCGGAGCTCAAGCACGCGGGGGTCGAGGTGGACAAGGTCGAGCTGCCCTGGCAACTGTTCGCCCTGGTCGAAGGCGAGGTGCAGAGCCGCTTCGAGGCCCTGCGCCCGTTGTTCGAGGAATTCGCCTATGCCAGCCTCACACCCACCGGCCGCGAACGTCCCGCCCTGCTGATTCGCGCTGCCAGCGCCGTGCCCCCCCAACCCGAGCTGCTGGCGCAGATCGACCGCCTGTTGCGCCTGAACGACGGCCCGGTGCTGGCCTATGACGACCCACGTCGCGCGGTGGGCAAGCGCGTGCGCATCGAGGATGGTCGCATCGTCAGCATCCGCCTGGCCGGCGAAACCGCCGCCAGCCAATGGCTCAGAAACCTGTGGCTGGAGGGCCAGGCCGACGCCGATCTGCGCCGCTGGCTGCTCGCCCCGGTCTCGGCACCGCCAGGCAACGCCGGTGTCACCACGCTCGGCAAAACCCTGTGCAACTGCCTGAACGTCAGCGAAAGCGCGGTGTGCGCCGGCATTGCACGCGGCCTGGATCTGAAGAGCCTCATGCAGGAGCTCAAGTGCGGCACCAGCTGTGGCTCCTGTGTCCCTGAAATCAAACGCCTGCTGGCCCAACAGCCCACTGCAGTGAACGCATGAATTGATCGTACCCACGCTCTGCGTGGGTATGCAGGCCGAGACGCTCCGCGTCTCATGGGACGCAGAGCGTCCCCGAATCCGTTCCCACGCCGGAGCGTGGGAACCAGCAAACGACTTGGTGCGCACGACGCACCCCACGAGGAACCCGATATGAACGCAAAAGTCTGGCTGGTAGGCGCGGGCCCTGGTGATCCCGAGCTGCTCACGCTCAAGGCGGTCAAGGCGTTGAACCAGGCCGAAATCGTGATGATCGACGATCTGGTCAACCCGGCCGTGCTCGAGCACTGCCGCGACGCTCGTGTCGTCTCGGTGGGCAAGCGCGGCGGCTGCCGCTCCACGCCGCAGGCCTTCATCCACCGCCTGATGCTGCGCTATGCACGCCAGGGCAAGTCCGTGGTGCGCCTGAAAGGCGGCGACCCGTGCATCTTCGGCCGTGGCAGCGAGGAGGCCGACTGGCTCGGCGCACATGGCATCGAGGTGGAGCTGGTCAACGGCATTACCGCCGGGCTGGCCGGCGCCACCCACTGCGGTATCCCACTGACCCTGCGCGGCGTGGCCCGTGGCGTGACTCTGGTCACCGCCCATACTCAGGATGACAGCTCACTGAACTGGCACGCGCTGGCGCAAAGCGGCACGACATTGGTCGTCTATATGGGCGTAGCCAAGCTGGCGGACATTCGCGACGGCCTGCTCGCTGGCGGCATGAGCGGCGAGATGCCGGTAGCGATGATCGAGAACGCCTCGCTGCCCGAGCAGCGCGAATGCCGCAGCCACCTCGCGACGATGCAGGACGACGCCATGGCCTTCGCTCTGAAGAGCCCGGCCATTCTGGTGATCGGCGAAGTCGCCCGTACCAGCACACAGATCGGCATGCCTCAGCGCCTGCATGCCTGACCACTTCGCGCTCCTGCGAAGTCGTTGCTTGCCCGCCGCCCCATGGCGGGCTTTTTTATTCCGGAAAAGAAAAACCCGGCCGAGGCCGGGTTTTTCTTGGAGCACCAGAAGCGTTACTGCTGGATCTGGGCTTCTACTTCAGCTTCAACGCGACGGTTGATAGCGCGACCGGAGTCGGTGGCGTTGTCAGCAACCGGACGGGTTTCACCGTAACCGGCAGTGTTCACGCGGCTACCGTCAACACCGTACTGGTTGACCAGAACTTCACGAACAGCGTTGGCACGACGCTCGGACAGTTTCTGGTTGTAAGCGTCGCTACCAACGGAGTCGGTGTGACCTTCAACGGTGGTGGTGGTCTGCGGGTACTGGTTCATGAAGTCAGCCAGGTTCTTGATGTCGCCATAGCTTTCTTCTTTGACGCGGTCTTTGTCGAAGTCGAACTTGACGTCCAACTCAACGCGAACAGCTTCCATCACCGGCTCCGGAGCGGGCTCAGGCATCGGCTCGGGCGCAGCAGCTACGACCGGGGCCGGAGCAGGCTTGCTGCCGCCACCGAAGTTCAGACCAACACCCACGCCAGCTTGCCACTCGGTGTCGCCCTGGTCGATGTTGTACAGAGCGTCGACGCCAGCACGGGCGTAGAACATTTCGGTGAAGTAGTACTTGGCACCAGCGCCAGCGATGGCCAGGGTGGAGTGGTCACGACCACCGCTGTTGGCGTCGCCGATGCTCTGGTGGCCGAAACCGGCAGAGACGTACGGACGCAGACCGACACCCGGCTGACCGAAGTGGTAGATGGCCTTCAGGTCGGTCAGGTTGCCCTTGATGTTCTTGCTGCCTTGCGAACCTTCACCGCGCAGGTCATGGTATTCGCCATAGGACAGCGCCAGCTCGACGTCGTCAGTCAGGTAGTAGCCGATGCTGCCACCGAACAGGTTGCCTTCGTTGTGCGCGTAATCACGCTGAACGTCGGTGAAGTAGCGATTGACGAAGCCCTCCACCTCGACAGCGCCTTGGCCTTGCGCCAGCGCGCCGAAGGAGGTTGCGGCAACGAGAGAGCCAATGACTACGCCCAAGGTGTTTTTTACTTTCATCCGTTAAATCCCCATCTTGGTGGTTAATAAGTCGCCGTTAACTTCAGTCGACAACTTGGCGGCGATTTTATCAGGTTTCGCCATTCCCTTAGTGGTCGGAAAGCTGAACTAAGTTTCGGAATTTTCCGAAAATTTATCCCGCAACCGATCCAATGCTCGCTTGTAGCGCATCTTCGTTGCGCTCAAGCCCATGTGCATGATGTCGGCAATCTCCTGAAACTCGAGCTCTGCGACAAAACGTAGCACCAGAATCTCGCGATCGATCGGGTTGACGTGAACCAACCAGCGATCCAGACCGCCTCGCTCCTCGACTTTGGGTGTCTTGTCGTCGGAAGCCTCTTCGAGCGGGTCCAAACTTAAGGCGTCAACTAATCGACGCTTGCGCCGCTCTTTTCGATACTGAGTAATGCATTCGTTGTAGGTAATGCTGTACAGCCAAGTTTTGAACTTGGATTTACCTTCAAAGTTCTTCAGACCATAGAGAACTTTTAGCATCACCTCCTGACAGACATCATCAGCATCCCTTTCGTTCCCTAAATAACGCGCACACACGTTAAATAATGTTCGCTGGTAGCGCCTCATCAGCTCTTCATAAGCACGAGTTATATGAAACAGCTCGTCGTGGGCGCGCGCCACCAGCTCTTCATCAGTGAGCTCGCGGGGGTCGTAGCGCGTGGGCAAGGGCTGGGCTTTGTTCAAAACGAGTCGGGCCGACAGTCAGGACGAAAAGCGCCCGGCAGGTCACGCCTGCCGGGCAGCGGCATAAAATAACAGATTGGCGTCAGCGACTGTTCACGCGTTGCTCGAGCATCACTCGATTTGCCACCGAGACCAGCTCACCGGTATCGGTCAACAGGGTGGTTTTCACTGTGCCGATCTCTTCGATCTGCCCTTCGACCTCACCAACCTGCACTTGTTGCCCGACCTGATACAGCTCGCGCACATAAATGCCGGCAAGAATCTGGCTGGCGATATCGCGGCTACCCAGGCCCAGCGCCAGCGCGACCGCCAGACCAACGGAGATCAGCACGATGGCGATCACGTTGTTGAGCAGGTCGGTCTTGATCTCGAGCTGGCCGATGGCCACCGAGATGCTGATGATGATCACCAGGCCTTGCGCGACACGCCCCAACCCGTTGGCATACTCCAGACCGACGCCCTCGGCGGCGCCACGCACCAGGCTGCTGACCAGTTGCGCCAGCAACACACCGGCAAGCAGCACCAAGGCAGCGCCGAAGACTTTGGGCAGGTACAGCGCCAGCACGTCGAGGGTCGCGGAAACCCTCTGCAGACCAAGCGATTCAGCGGCCGAAACCAGGAAGATCAGGAGCACGAACCAGTAGACGATCTTGCCGATCAGGGTCGATACCGGTGCGTGAATGCCAACGCGTGCCAGCAACTTGGTCAGGCCGGTACCCGTCATCAGACGATCCAGACCGACCTTGCCGAGCAGCTTGGACAGCAGCGTGTCGAGCAACTTGGCCACGACGAAACCAAGCAGTACCAACACCAGTGCAACGAACAGGTTGGGAATGAATCCGGCAACCTTGGTCCACAATGCGGTCATCGCGGAAATCAGGCTTTGGGTCCAGGGATCGAGTTCCATTTCAGTCGGCCTTATCAGCAGAAGCAGAGGATTGGGTACGGCGCGAAACCGGCGCGACATGCGCCGAACCGTTGTTCAGGGCGATCATCAGGGCCTGCGCCCAGTGGCCTATCAGGCTGAACAGGTCACCAGCACCGACCTGGCGGTTGGCGGTCTTGAGAACGCGGTGCAGGCAAGCATCGTCGTCATGGCTGGACGGCGAGGACTTGAGCAAATCGCGTAGAGACTCTTCGAATGGATCGTGCATGCGCACCTCACGGGATGTCACGGCTAGACGCAGTAGCCAGCGGATGAGTCACACATCACAGCCAACGCCAGCGGCGAAAAAGCAGTAGTTGGCCCAGTGCCAGAAGGACCATGAGGCCGCAGGCGATGAAGAAACCAATCGGGCTTTCAGAACCCGGAATCCCGCCGACGTTGATGCCCAGAAGCCCCGTGAGGAAGGTCAACGGCAGGAACATGCCGGTGATCACGGTGAAGCGATACATGATGCGATTCATACGCTCACCGAGACGACGGCTTTCCGCCTCCAGGACCAGGCCGACGCGTTCGCGAATCAGTTCCAGCTCTTCCAGATAGCGGGTCAGGCGGTTGTTCAGCTCGTTCCAGTAGTCGCCGTCGTCCTCGACGAACCAGGGCTGCCGATTACGTACCAGCTGCGCGTAGAGATCGCGCTGCGGCGCGAGAAAACGACGCAAGCTGGCCGCACGCCGACGCACCTGCAACATCAGCCCGTGATTGGGACGATAACGCTCATCGCCATCGAGGCCATCCTCCTCACCGTCAAGCAGCTCGCTCAATTCGGCGATCAGATCATCGACGCGACTGGTGAGGTGGCGGGCGAGCTCCAGGAGCAGTTCGGACGCCGTCTTCGGTCCCTTGCCCGCCAGCAGGTCGGCAATCAGTGCATCGGTCGCGAGCAACGGACGCTGACGCAGGGAGATCACCCGCCGGGCATCAGCGAAGATACGCACCGACACCATGTCCTCCGGCTCGGCGCCGGGATTGCGGTTGACCCCGCGCAAGAACAACAGCAGCTCGTCGTTGGGCAGGGGCAGCAGACGCGGTCGGGTATTTTCCTCGAGCAGCAGGTTGCAGCTGAATTCATCCAGCCCGCTGTGCTCGCGCAACCAGCGCTGCGACTGCTCCTGGGCGCGATCCCAGTGCAGCCACAGGCTTTCCTGGTCGCGCAGCTGCAGCCCGTCCAGTTCCTCGGCGGCGATGCTGCGCGCACCGCCGGAGCCATCGAGCACGAAGGCATGCAGCAACGCCGAATCCTGAGCCAGCACCCGGGTTATTCCGGCATGGCCAGGGCTTGCGGGGACACGATGACGCCGTTGTTGTCGGCGTACAGGTAATCGCCCGGCTTGAACGTCACGCCGCCAAAGCTGACGGGCACGTTCAGGTCGCCGATGCCGCGCTTGTCGGTCTTCATCGGATGGCTGGCCAGCGCCTGCACGCCCAGATCGGTCTGCGCGATGACGTCGACGTCACGGATGCAGCCATATACCACGATGCCTTCCCAGCCGTTTTTGGCAGCCTTCTCGGCCAGCATGTCACCGAGCAGCGCACGTCGCAGGGAGCCGCCGCCATCCACGACCAGGACCTTGCCCTGACCAGGCAGGTCGACCTGCTCCTTCACCAGCGAGTTGTCCTCATGACACTTGATGGTGACGATCTGACCGCCGAAAGAATCGCGGCCGCCGTAGTTGGCGAACATCGGCTCGACGACCTGAACCAGCTCCGGATAGGCATCGCACAGATCAGGGGTGATGTAGTGCATGACAGAACTCCTTTCGACAATGGATGAGAAGGCAGCCACCTTCATGGACCTGCTTGAGGCGGGACAATTCAGCATCGAGCCATCGCCCGAAATGAACGACGAGCACGAAGATGAGCCCGAAATGACCACCCAAAGATGATGCGTCACATCTTACCGCCAAGCCCGTGCCGAAGAAACGGCCGGGACAACCAAGCAGCGACTCAAGAACCTATAGCAGACGCCTGCTCGGCAAAACCGGCAGGCAGTTGCAGATGCTGCAACCAATATTCGGTCAAGGGCCACACCTCGCGCTGCGCCTCCTTGCTGACCAGCATTTCGATATGCCCGAAGTCGCTGGAGAAGCCGTTCTCCTTCCCCAGCAGCAAGAACTGCGACGGCGCGGCACTGCACTGCTCCAGCAGCTTGCGACAGGCCCAGGCAGGGTCCTGATGATCGGCTGCGGCCCCTACAGCCAGAATCGGCACGCGCACCTGAGCCAGGCCTGCCCACCAGTCCTGATCGGCATCGCCGAAACGCCCGAACAGCCTGAGCCAGCGCAGGGTTTCCAATGCCAGGCCGGTCGGCTCGTCTTCGGGGCCGCGCTTGAGCCGGCGCCCGGACAGGTAGGGAAAGGCACGCAGCAGCAGGCGACCGCCCCACTCCACCGGCGGCAGCTTGAGCGGCCAGTAGATGCGGCTGACCTGACTGCCGAACAATGCCGCCGAACGCGCACGCGACGCTTCGAGATAACCGCCACCCAGCGCTGCCGCCAGCGTCACGCCGCCGAGGGAATGGCCGATCCAGTGCGCCGCTTGCCCGGTCTGCTCGATGATGAAATCGGCAATGGCTGGCAGGTCATGGCGCACGTACTGCGCCACGTGGTTGTCTCGATAGCTTTCGTTGCGCGGCGACAGGCCGTGGCCGCGCATTTCGGCGATCCACACATCGAACCCAGCGCGCGCCAGGTAAGGCCCCAGGCCAATGCCCTTGGGCGAATACCAGAAGCGTCGATTGGAAAAGCTGCCGTGCAGCAATACCACGGGCACGCCACGCTGGCCTTCCGAACCCGCGCGGCCGAGCCGGGTCAAGGCCAGCTCGACGCTGGAGTCATGGCTGTTGTTGGGCTTGAGAAGATAGACGTCTTCGCTGAGGTCGCCGCGCAGTTCGGCACTCATCAGGGAAACGGGGAAAAGCTCACTACTGCTTTGCATGGATCAGATGACCGCACTGGCGAGACGCCATAAATGAATAACGACACGCATAAAAAACCGCCGGGAGCGATCTTGCATATCGCTGGCGACGGCTTGGAATGACTGGCAAAACGCGATGGACACCAAAAAGGGCGGGATCAACCCGCCCTTTCTGGATCGATCACAGGCCTCAGGCAGGCTGGGTCTCAGCCAGGAAGAACCAGGTATCGAGTACCGAGTCAGGGTTCAGCGACACGCTCTCGATGCCCTGCTCCATCAGCCACTTGGCCAGATCCGGGTGGTCCGACGGACCCTGACCGCAGATGCCGATGTACTTGCCAGCCTTGTTGCAGGCGGAGATGGCATTGGCCAGCAGCTTCTTCACCGCAGGGTTACGCTCGTCGAACAGGTGAGCGACGATGCCGGAGTCACGGTCCAGGCCCAGGGTCAGCTGGGTCAGGTCGTTGGAGCCGATGGAGAAGCCGTCGAAGAACTCGAGGAACTCCTCAGCCAGGATGGCATTGGACGGCAGCTCGCACATCATGATGACTTTAAGGCCATCCTGACCACGGGCCAGGCCATTGCTGGCCAGCAACTCGACCACTTGCGAGGCCTCGCCCAGGGTGCGCACGAACGGCACCATGATCTCGACGTTGGTCAGCCCCATCTCGTTGCGCACCTTCTTCAGCGCGCGGCATTCCAGCTCGAAGCAGTCGCGGAAGGATTCGCTGATGTAGCGCGACGCACCACGGAAGCCCAGCATCGGGTTCTCTTCTTCCGGCTCGTACAGCTTGCCGCCGATCAGGTTGGCGTATTCGTTGGATTTGAAGTCCGACAGGCGCACGATGACTTTCTTCGGCCAGAAGGCTGCGGCCAGGGTGCTGATACCCTCGACCAGCTTCTCGACGTAGAAATCGACCGGATCACCGTAACCGGCGATGCGCTTCTCGACGCTGTCCTTGATCTCCGGCGGCAGGCTGGAGAAGTTCAGCAGCGCTTTCGGGTGCACGCCGATCATGCGGTTGATGATGAATTCCAGGCGGGCCAGGCCTACGCCTTCGTTCGGCAGTTGAGCGAAATCGAAAGCGCGATCCGGGTTGCCGACGTTCATCATGATCTTGAACGGCAGATCCGGCATGGCGTCGACCGAGTTCTTGCGAATGTCGAAGCCCAGTTCGCCCTCGAAGATGAAACCGGTATCGCCTTCGGCGCAGGATACGGTGACGCCCTGGCCATCCTTCAGCACCTGGGTGGCGTTGCCGCAACCGACCACGGCCGGAATGCCCAGCTCACGGGCGATGATCGCCGCGTGGCAGGTGCGGCCGCCGCGGTTGGTGACGATGGCGCTGGCGCGCTTCATCACCGGTTCCCAGTCCGGATCGGTCATGTCGGAGACCAGCACATCGCCCGGCTGCACCTTGTCCATTTCGGAGACGTCATGAATCACGCGCACCTTGCCGGCGCCGATGCGCTGACCGATGGCACGACCCTCGACCAGCACGGTGCCCTTCTCTTTCAGCAGGTAGCGCTCCATCACGGTGGCGCTGGCACGGCTTTTGACGGTTTCCGGGCGGGCCTGCACGATGTACAGCTTGCCGTCGTCACCGTCCTTGGCCCATTCGATGTCCATCGGACGGCCGTAATGTTTCTCGATGATCAGCGCCTGCCTGGCCAGTTCGCTGACCTCGGCGTCAGTGATGCAGAAACGCGCGCGCTCGGCGCGGTCGACTTCCACGGTTTTCACCGAGCGACCCGCCTTGGCTTCGTCGCCGTAGATCATCTTGATCGCCTTGCTGCCCAGGTTGCGGCGCAGGATCGCCGGACGGCCCGCCTCCAGGGTCGGCTTGTGTACGTAGAACTCGTCAGGGTTCACCGCGCCCTGCACGACGGTTTCACCGAGGCCGTAGGCACCGGTGATGAACACGACATCACGGAAACCGGACTCGGTGTCCAGGGTGAACATCACACCGGCGGTACCGGTTTCCGAACGCACCATGCGCTGCACGCCGGCAGACAGGGCAACCAGCTTGTGGTCGAAGCCCTGGTGCACGCGGTAAGCGATGGCACGGTCGTTGAAGAGGGATGCGAAGACTTCCTTGGCCGCGCGGATCACGTTGTCCACACCGCGGATATTGAGGAAGGTTTCCTGCTGGCCGGCAAAAGAGGCGTCCGGCAGGTCTTCGGCGGTGGCGGAGGAACGCACGGCCACGGCCATGTTGTCGTTACCGGCGCTCATGGTGGCGAAGGCTGCGCGGATCTGCTTGTCCAGCTCGGCCGGAAACTCGGCGTCCATTACCCACTGGCGAATCTGCGCGCCGGTCTTGGCCAGGGCGTTGACGTCATCGACGTCGAGTGCGTCAAGCGCTGCGTGGATCTGCGCATTCAGGCCGCTTTGCTCGAGAAAATCGCGGTAGGCCTGAGCCGTAGTGGCGAAACCACCGGGAACCGAGACACCGGCGCCGGCCAGGTTACTGATCATCTCGCCGAGGGATGCGTTCTTGCCCCCCACATGCTCAACATCGTGATTGCCGAGCTTATCGAGGGAAACTACGTACTCTACCAAGGTGATCTCTCCACTAACTGTATTGGAAAAGCTCAGTGGGCTGCGCAATGTCGAGCGACCGAGGTCGCGCGATTGTGGCCTTGCCCTTGTATAAGTAACAATGCCGAACCCGGTGGGCCCGGCGCAAAACGCGGCCTATCATAGCCAAGAATCGAACTCAGCTTAAGGCCTTTGGCGCAAATGAAACGAACCGCTTTCTTCATCTCCGACGGCACCGGCATCACGGCCGAAACCTTGGGCCAGAGCCTGCTCGCACAGTTCGAGAACATTCAGTTCACCAAACTGACCCGCCCTTATATCGACAGCATCGAAAAAGCGCGCGCCATGGTACAACAAATCGATGCAGCCGCCGAAAGGGACGGCGCCCGTCCGATCATCTTCGACACCATCGTCAACCGCGATATTCGTGCGATCCTCGATACCGCCAATGGTTTCATGATCGACATTTTCTCGACCTTCCTGTCGCCACTGGAGCAGGAGCTGAGCTCGCACTCCTCCTACTCGGTCGGCAAGTCGCACTCCATCGGCCAGCATTCCAACTACATGGAGCGCATCGAGGCGGTCAACTTCGCCCTCGACAACGATGATGGCGCGCGCACTCATTATTACGACAAGGCCGACCTGATCCTGGTTGGCGTATCGCGCTGCGGCAAGACGCCTACGTGCCTGTACATGGCCATGCAATACGGCATCCGCGCCGCCAACTACCCGCTGACCGAAGACGACATGGAGCGCCTGCAGCTCCCCGACTCGCTGAAAAAGTACCGCGACAAGCTATTCGGCCTGACCATCGACCCGGATCGTCTTACCGCCATCCGCCACGAGCGCAAGCCCAACAGCCGCTACGCCAGCTTCGCCCAGTGCGAGTTCGAAGTGCGCGAGGTGGAAGGCCTGTTCCGCCGCGAAAACATTGCCTTCATCAACTCCACGCATTTCTCGGTCGAGGAAATTTCGGCCAAGATCCTGGTGGAAAAAGGTGTTGAACGCCGCCTTAAATAAGCCTTTTAACTATATGTTTTAAAAGAGAAAAGTCTCGCAACTTCGAGCTTTTTCTAGCTTAGGGAATCAGAAGCTCTCGCCCGGCACCCGCACCCAGCCTTCCATCAGGATGCGCGCGCTGCGGCTCATCACGGCCTTGGTCACCGTCCACTGACCGTCGACCCGTTTGGCCTGGGCACCGACACGCAAGGTGCCGGATGGATGGCCGAAACGCACGGCCTCACGCGCGCCGCCGCCAGCGGCCAGGCTGACCAGCGTGCCCGGAATCGCCGCCGCCGTGCCGATGGCCACGGCGCAGGTGCCCATCATCGCGTGGTGCAGCTTGCCCATCGACAGCGCGCGCACCAGCAGGTCGACGTCGCCGGCCTTCACCTCCTTGCCGCTGGAGGTGCGGTAATCCCTGGGCGGGCTGACGAAGGCAATCTTCGGAGTGTGCTGACGTGTCGCAGCTTCTTCCGCCGTTTTGATCAGCCCCATGCGCAGCGCACCGGCAATACGGATCTGTTCGAAGCGGGCCAGTTGCGCCGGGTCGCCATTGATGGCCTCGCGCAGCTCGGTACCCCGATAGCCGATGTCTTCGGCATTGACGAAGATCGTCGGGATGCCGGCGGTGATCATGGTCGCCTTCAAGGTGCCCCCCTCTACAACATCAGCCGGCACTTCGAGGTCATCGACCAGATTGCCGGTGGGGAACATCGAACCGCCCTCCTCGCCATCGTCGGACGGATCGAGGAACTCCAACACGATCTCCGCTGCCGGGAAGGTCACGCCATCGAGTTCGAAGTCGCCGGTTTCCTGCACCTGGCCGTTGCTGATCGGCACATGGGCGATGATGGTTTTCCGGATGTTGGCCTGCCAGATGCGCACCACGCAGGTGCCGTTGTCGGGAATCCGCGCGGAATCGACCAGGCCGGCGTGGATGGCGAAGGCACCGGCCGCGGTGGACAGGTTACCGCAGTTGCCGCTCCAGTCGACGAAGGCCTTGTCGATGGATACCTGGCCATAGAGGTAGTCGACGTCATGTTCGGGCTGACTGCTCCTGGACAGGATCACGCATTTGGAGGTGCTCGACGTGGCGCCGCCCATGCCGTCGATCTGCGCCGCGTACGGATCGGGGCTGCCGATCACGCGCATGAACAGTTTGTCGCGCGCCTCGCCCGGCACCTGGCAGCGCTCGGGCAGATCCTGCAGGCGGAAGAACACGCCCTTGCTGGTACCGCCACGGATATAGGTGGCGGGAATTTTCACTTGCGGCAGATGAGCCATGAGTGCAGTCCTGATAGGGAATGATGGTGCTCGGTTCTTCCCGGATTGCATCCGGGCTACGCGCTAAAGGAGTCGTAGGGTGGATCGGAGCGCGTAGCTGGCGCTTTTTCCATCCACCGTGACAACGCCAGCGGTGGATCGGTGAAGCGTGATCCACCCTACGCAATCAAGCCACCGCGCCTTCGAGGAAGTCCTTGGCGAAGCGCTGCAGCACACCGCCAGCCCTGTACACGCTGACATCGGCAGCGGTATCCAGGCGACAGGTCACCGGCACGCGCAGTACCTCGCCGTTACGGCGATTGACCAACAGGGTCAGGTCGCAGCGTGGCGAAATCTCGCCCTCGACGTCATAGGTTTCGGTGCCATCCAGGCCCAGGGTCAGGCGCGTGGTGCCCGGTTTGAACTCCACCGGCAGCACGCCCATGCCCACCAGGTTGGTGCGATGGATGCGCTCGAAGCCTTCGGCGACGATCACTTCCACGCCTGCCAGGCGCACGCCCTTGGCCGCCCAGTCGCGCGACGAACCCTGGCCGTAGTCGGCGCCGGCGACGATGATCAGGTTCTGCTTGCGGTTCATGTAGGTCTCGATGGCTTCCCACATGCGCATCACCTGGCCCTCAGGTTCCACGCGGGCCAGCGAGCCCTGCTTCACCTGCCCGTCGACCACGGCCATTTCGTTGACCAGCTGCGGGTTGGCGAAGGTGGCGCGTTGTGCGGTCAGATGGTCGCCCCGGTGAGTCGCGTAGGAGTTGAAGTCTTCCTCCGGCAGGCCCATTTTCGCCAGGTACTCACCGGCGGCCGAGTCCGCCAGGATGGCGTTGGACGGCGACAGGTGGTCGGTGGTGATGTTGTCCGGCAGGATCGCCAGCGGGCGCATGCCCTTGAGCGTGCGCTCGCCAGCCAGCGCGCCTTCCCAGTACGGCGGGCGGCGGATGTAGGTGGACATCGGCCGCCAGTCGTACAGCGGGCTTTCCGCTTCCTGCACACTGCCCAGATCGAACATGGGGATATAGATCTGTTTGAACTGCTCGGGCTTGACCGAGGCAGCGACGATGGCGTCGATCTCCTCGTCGCTGGGCCACAGATCCTTGAGTGTGACCGGGTTGCCGGCAGTGTCGGTGCCCAGCACATCCTGCTCGATATCGAAACGCACGGTGCCGGCAATCGCATAGGCCACCACCAGAGGCGGCGAAGCCAGGAAGGCCTGCTTGGCGTAAGGATGGATGCGCCCGTCGAAGTTGCGGTTACCGGAGAGTACGGCAGTGGCGTACAGATCGCGGTCGATGATTTCTTTCTGAATCGCCGGGTCGAGCGCGCCGGACATGCCGTTACAGGTGGTGCAGGCGTAGGCAACGATGCCGAAGCCTAGCTTCTCCAGCTCAGGCAGCAGGCCAGCCTCTTGCAGGTACAGCTTGGCGACCTTCGAACCGGGCGCGAACGACGTTTTCACCCACGGCTTGCGCACCAGGCCCAGCGCGTTGGCCTTCTTGGCCACCAGGCCGGCGGCGATGACGTTGCGCGGGTTGGAGGTGTTGGTGCAACTGGTGATGGCGGCAATGATCACCGCGCCATCGGGCATCAGCCCCTGGGCCTCTTCGCCTTTGCCGGCTTGCAACTTGGCCTCGTCGGCGATGCCGCGCTCGGCCAGCGCCGAAGTGGGCAGGCGACGATGCGGGTTGGACGGGCCGGCCATGTTGCGCACGACGCTGCCCAGGTCGAAGCGCAGCACACGCTCGTACTCGGCGGTTTTCAGCGCGTCGCTCCACAGCCCCAGGGTCTTGGCGTAGTGCTCCACCAGCGTCACCTGCTCCGGCTCGCGACCGGTGAGCTTGAGGTAGTCGATGGTCTGGCCGTCGATGTAGAACATCGAGGCGGTGGCGCCGTATTCCGGGCACATGTTGGAGATGGTCGCGCGATCGCCAATGGACAGGCTGTCCGCCCCGTCGCCGAAGAACTCGACCCAGGCGCCCACGACCCTTTCCTTGCGCAGGAACTCGGTGATGGCCAGGACGATGTCGGTGGCAGTGATGCCGGGCTGGCGCTTGCCGGTCAGCTCGACGCCGACGATATCGGGCAGGCGCATCATCGACGGATGGCCGAGCATCACGGTCTCGGCTTCCAGGCCGCCGACACCGATGGCGATCACGCCAAGCGCGTCCACGTGCGGCGTGTGCGAGTCGGTGCCGACGCAGGTGTCGGGGAACGCCACGCCACCGCGTGCCTGGATCACCGGGCTCATTTTCTCCAGGTTGATCTGGTGCATGATGCCGTTGCCAGCCGGGATCACATCGACGTTCTTGAACGCGGTCTTGGTCCAGTCTATGAAGTGGAAGCGGTCCTCGTTGCGGCGATCCTCGATGTCGCGGTTCTTGTCGAAGGCGTCCGGGTCGAAGCCCGGCGCCTCGACGGCCAGGGAGTGGTCGACGATCAACTGAGTCGGCACCACCGGATTGACCTTGGCCGGGTCACCGCCCTGCTCGGCGATGGCATCGCGCAGGCCGGCCAGGTCGACCAGCGCGGTCTGGCCAAGGATGTCATGGCAGACCACGCGCGCCGGGTACCAGGGAAAGTCCAGGTCGCGCTTGCGGTGGACCAGTTGCTCCAGCGCAGCGCTCAGGTCCTGCGGCGCGCAGCGGCGCACCAGCTGCTCTGCCAGCACGCGTGAGGTGTAGGGCAACTTGCTCCAGGCGCCGGCCTGGATCGCCTCGACTGCCTCACGGGCGTCGAAGTAATCCAGCGCGGTGCCGGGCAGGCGCTTGCGGTATTGGCTATTCAGGGTGTCATTCATGGTTATTTGCGCTCCTCGAGCGGCACGAACTTCAGGTCTTCGGGGCCTGTGTAGTTGGCGCTCGGGCGGATGATCTTGCCGTCGATGCGTTGCTCGATGACGTGCGCCGACCAGCCGGCCGTGCGGGCGATGACGAACAGCGGAGTGAACATGGCGGTGGGCACGCCCATCATGTGGTAGCTCACGGCACTGAACCAGTCGAGGTTGGGGAACATCTTCTTGATGTCCCACATCACGCTCTCCAGGCGCTCGGCGATGTCGTACATCTTGGTGTTGCCCTGTTCCACGGACAGCTCGCGGGCCACGTCCTTGATCACCTTGTTGCGCGGGTCGCTGACGGTGTAGACCGGATGACCGAAGCCGATCACCACCTCCTTGCGCCCTACCCGCTCACGAATGTCGGCCTCGGCCTCATCCGGGCTGTCGTAGCGTTTCTGCACCTCGAAGGCCACTTCGTTGGCGCCGCCGTGCTTGGGGCCGCGTAGCGCGCCGATGGCGCCGGCGATGCAGGAGAACAGGTCGGAGCCAGTGCCGGCGATCACCCGCGAGGTGAAAGTGGAGGCATTGAATTCGTGCTCGGCATACAGGTTCAGCGAGGTGTGCATGGCGCGCACCCAGGACTCGCGCGGCTTCTCGCCATGCAGCAGGTGCAGGAAGTGGCCACCGATGGAGTCGTCGTCGGTTTCGACGTCGATGCGCTTGCCGTTGTGACTGTAGTGATACCAGTACAGCAGCGCCGAACCGAGGGAGGCCATGAGCTTGTCGGCGATATCGCGAGCGCCCGGATGGTTGTGGTCGTCCTTCTCCGGCGCCAGGCAGCCCAGTACGGACACGGCAGTGCGCATCACATCCATCGGGTGCGCCGAGGGCGGCAGTTGTTCCAGCGCCGCCTTGACCCCGGCCGGCAGACCGCGCAGGGCCTTGAGCTTGGCCTTGTAGCCAGCCAGTTCTGCCTGGTTGGGCAGTTTGCCGTGCACCAGCAGGTGGGCAATTTCCTCGAACTCGCAGCGGTTGGCGAAATCGAGCACGTCGTAGCCACGGTAGTGCAGGTCGTTGCCGGTACGGCCGACGGTGCACAGGGCGGTGTTGCCGGCGGCGGTACCGCTCAGGGCAACGGATTTCTTCGGCTTGAAGCCGGGGGTGGTGGTTTCGGTGGTGCTCATCGCTATCTCCTCGACTCTTTTTGTTCTGCTGTGCTCTGGGTAGGGTGGACCGGGCGGCGATCCGCTTGAGCCCAGATGTGGTGGGCTGAAACGGATCGCCGCCCGGCCCACCCTACTTGCTACGCGCGTGGGCCGGAGGCAGTCAGGCAACCTGCCAACCGCCCCGGATTGCATCCTGGCTACAGCCTTATTTCTTGCTCGCGGCGAACAGCGCATCGAGCTTCTGCTCGAAGGCGTGATAGCCGATGCGGTCGTAGAGTTCGGCACGCGTCTGCATCAGCTCGATCACGTCCTTCTGGTGGCCGTTCTGGCGAATCGAGGTGTAGACACTTTCCGCTGCCTTGTTCGCCGCGCGGAAGGCCGACAGCGGGTAGAGCTGGATGGCCACGCCGACCGAGGCCAGCTCGTCACGGGTGAACAGCGGCGTGGCACCGAATTCGGTGATGTTGGCCAGCACCGGCACCTTCAGCTCCTTGACGAAACGCGCGTAGGTCGGCAGGTCGTAGGCAGCCTCGGCGAAGATGCCGTCGGCACCGGCTTCGACATAGGCCTGGCAGCGTTCGATGGCGGCATCGACGCCCTCGGCCTGGATGGCGTCGGTGCGGGCGATGAGGAAGAAGTCCGGGTCGGTCTTGGCATCGGCGGCGGCCTTGACGCGGTCGACCATCTCCTCGCAGGAGACGATCTCCTTGCCCGGACGATGGCCGCAGCGCTTGGCGCCGACCTGGTCCTCGATGTGCGCGGCAGCGGCGCCGGCCTTGATCAGGTTCTTGATGGTGCGCTCGATATTGAAGGCGCTGGGACCGAAGCCGGTGTCGACGTCCACCAGCAGTGGCAGGTCGCAGACATCGGTGATGCGGCGTACGTCGGTGAGCACGTCATCCAGGGTGTTGATGCCCAGGTCCGGCAGGCCCAGGGAGCCGGCCGCCACACCGCCACCGGACAGGTAGATGGCGCGGAAACCGGCGCGCTTGGCCAGCAGGGCATGGTTGGCATTGATCGCGCCGATCACCTGCAGCGGTTTCTCTTCGGCAAGGGCCTGGCGGAAACGCTGGCCGGCGGAGAACTGGGTCATGAATCACCTCGAGTCTTGGATGAAGGGGGGAGCGCTTGATGTCCGCCTTGGGAGACGTAGTGGCGCTCGATATTGCGTTTGGAGGCGCCGATGTGGCGGCGCATCAGCAGTTCGGCCAGCTCGCCGTCGCGGCCTTCGATGGCATCGAGAATGCGGTGGTGCTCGGCGAAGGCCTGATGCGGTCGATTGGGTGTGGTGGAGAACTGCAGGCGGTACATGCGCACCAGTTGGTACAGCTCGTCGCACAGCAGCTTGGCCAGGGTGCGATTGCCACTGCCCTGGATGATCCGGTAGTGGAAGTCGAAGTCGCCTTCCTGCTGGTAATAGCCGACACCGGCCTTGAAGGCGGCGTCCTGCTCGTGCAGCTCCAGCACCCGGCGCAGTTCGTCGATCTCGTGCTGGGTCATGCGCTCGGCGGCCAGGCGGCAAGCCATGCCTTCGAGCGACTCGCGAATCTCGTACAGCTCGACCAACTCGGCATGACTGAGCGACACCACGCGCGCGCCCACATGCGGCACCCGCACCAGCAGCTTCTGCCCTTCCAGGCGATGGATCGCCTCGCGTAGCGGACCACGACTGATGCCGTAAGTGCGCGCCAGCTCGGGCTCGGAGATCTTGCTGCCCGGAGCGATCTCGCCCTTGACGATGGCCGCCTGGATCAGGCGAAAGACATGTTCGGAAAGCGTTTCCGAATCCACCTGAGGCGGTGTAGAGACAACTGATTCAAGCAGCATAATTGTCGACACCAACAGCTTTAGTAGCGACAAAATTACGCCTTAAAGCCGAAAACGTCAAAGCAGACCAAAGTATTGTCGACAATACATCCAGCTCACCCGATCAGACAAACCGCTACCCTACTTGCAGAAAGCTACATAAGCGTCTGTCAGCACGGAAAATCCCCATGTTAGAATCCGCCCGTTAACGCCCAGCCATCGCCTCTTGCCATGCCTGCTAGACTTCATGGCAATCAGTTGTATGGCAGGATGCCGCCAGATGCGGCCCTCCATCCCGCCCCTGGCAATACCTTCTCAAGGACACATGAGACTGAAATCCTTCTCTTTGCTGATCTGCCTCCTGACCTTGTCCTGCCCGACTCTGGCCATGGGCAAGTCAATCTATGGTCTGAACGAATATATCCACGTAGAAGAACTGGACCTGCAGGTAGCCGCCAAACTCGATACCGGTGCCAAAACTGCGTCCTTGAGCGCCCGCGATATCAAACGCTTCAAGCGTGACGGAGAAACCTGGGTGCGTTTCGTGCTGGCCATCGACGATACGCATGAACGCACCATCGAGCGTCCGCTGGCGCGTATCAGCAAGATCAAACGCCGTGCCGGCGACTACGATCCCGATGAAGGCAAGACCTACACGGCACGCCCGGTAATCGACCTTGAACTGTGCATGGGCAAGACCCTGCGCACGATCGAAGTGAACTTGACCGACCGAAGCGCATTCCAATACCCGCTTCTGATCGGCTCCGAAGCGCTCAAGCATTTCGAAGCCATGGTCGATCCAAGCCTTAAATATGCAGCCGGCAAACCCGACTGCACCAATGACGCAACCCCTGGCGAGTAATTCCCATGCGCTCTCTGAACCTGCATCTGAAAGTCCTGATCACCCTCCTGGTGGCTCTGGGCGTTCTGATTACGGCATACCAAATCTTCATTCTCGGCATTCCGGTGACCGAGGACGAGACCGACGACCTGTGGAACATCGATGCCAAGGTCGAATTCCAGGCGACGCCACGTGAGCCAGTGAAGCTGCAGATGTTCGTGCCGCCACTGAACCAGGATTACGTAAGCCTCAACGAGAGCTTCATCTCCAACAACTACGGCGTCAGCGTCAACCGTGTCGAGGGCAATCGCCGTGTCACCTGGTCGGCACGCCGTGCCAATGGCAAACAGACCCTCTACTATCGCCTGGTACTGACCAAGCGTTACAGCGGCGAGCAGGCACCTGCAAAAGGCCCGATCTTCCGCGACAGCATTCCGGTCGAAGGCCCCGAGAAGATCGCAGCCGAAGCCCTGCTGGCACCGATTCGCCAGCACTCGGCGGATGTCGAGACCTTCATCAGCGAAACCATCAAGCGCGCCAACAACGTCAACGATGACAACGTGAAGCTGCTGCTCGGCGGTGATGCCTCCACCGCCAACAAGGCCAATGTCGTCGACCTACTGCTGTCCATCGCCCACGTGCCGATGGAGCGTGTACACACCATTCGCCTGCAGGCCGAAGTCGCTCAGTCGCCGGAGCTGTGGCTGCGTAGTTTCAATGGCCAGAAATGGCTGTACTTCAACCCGGAAACCGGTGAGCAAGGCCTGCCGGACGACCGCCTGGTCTGGTGGATCGGCGATGGCGATCTGGTCAGCCTCGAAGGCGGCCGCCAGGCGCAAGTCAGCTTCAGCCTGAACAACAGCGAGATGAACGCCATCCGCCTGGCCAAACTGACCGACGAGAACACCGACGCCAGCTTCCTTGAGTACTCGCTGTACGGCCTGCCGCTGCAGACCCAGCAGACCTTCATGATCATGGTGATGATCCCGATCGGCGTGCTGGTCATCCTGATCCTGCGCAACCTCGGCGGCCTGCAGACCCTGGGTACCTTTACCCCGGTGCTGATCGCCCTCGCCTTCCGTGAAACCCAACTGGGCTTCGGCATCTTCCTGTTCACCGTGATCACTGCGCTCGGGCTGTCGCTACGCTCCTACCTGGAACACCTGAAGCTGCAGATGCTGCCGCGCCTGTCGGTCGTGCTGACCTTCGTCGTGGTACTGATCGCCACCATCAGCCTGTTCAGTCACAAGCTGGGCCTGGAGCGCGGCCTGTCGGTAGCACTGTTCCCGATGGTGATTCTGACCATGACCATCGAGCGTCTGTCGATCACCTGGGAAGAGCGCGGCGGCAGTCATGCGTTCAAGGTCGCCATCGGCACCCTGTTCGCCGCCACCATCGCCCATCTGCTGATGAGCGTGCCGGAGCTGGTGTACTTCGTGTTCACCTTCCCGGCGATCCTGCTGATCCTGGTGGGCTTCATGCTGGCGATGGGTCGTTACCGCGGCTACCGCCTGACCGAACTGTTCCGTTTCAAAGCCTTCCTCAAGGACTAAGACCATGTTCGGCCTGATCAAGACGTGGAAGGCCCTTGAAGCCAAAGGCATCATGGGCATCAACCGACGCAATGCGGACTACGTGCTGAAGTACAACAAACGGCACCTGTACCCCATCGTCGACGACAAGATCATCACCAAGGAGCGGGCCATCGAGGCCGGCATCGATGTGCCCGAGATGTACGGCATCATCGAAACCGAGAAGGGAATCGACAAGCTCGACGAGATCATCGCCGGGCGCACCGATTTCGTCATCAAGCCGGCGCAGGGCGCCGGTGGCGACGGCATCCTGGTGATCGCCGACCGCTTCGAGGACCGCTTCAAGACGGTATCCGGCAAGATCGTCAGCCACGAGGAGCTGGAACAGCAGATTTCCAGCATTCTCTCCGGCCTGTACTCGCTCGGCGGTCACCGCGACCGTGCGCTGATCGAGTACCGCGTCACCCCGGACACCATCTTCAAGAGCATCAGTTACGAAGGTGTGCCGGACATCCGCATCATCGTGCTGATGGGCTACCCGGTGATGGCCATGCTGCGCCTGCCGACGCGTCAGTCCAACGGCAAGGCCAACCTGCACCAGGGCGCCATCGGTGTAGGTGTGGACCTGGCCACCGGCGTCACCCTGCGCGGCACCTGGCTGAACAACAAGATCAGCAAGCACCCGGACACCACCAACGCGGTGGACGGCGTGCAACTGCCGAACTGGGACGGCTTCATGAAGCTCGCTGCCGGCTGCTACGAGTTGTGTGGCCTGGGTTACATCGGCGTGGACATGGTGCTGGACCAGGACAAGGGTCCGCTGATTCTCGAGCTCAATGCCCGCCCCGGCCTGAACATCCAGATCGCCAACGATTGTGGCCTGACCCACCGCGCCCATGCCGTGGAAGCCCGCCTGGAAGAACTGAAAGCCAAGGGCATTCAGGAAAACGCCGAAGAACGCGTGCGCTTCTCCCAGGAGCTGTTTGGACACATCGTCAGCAAGGAAGTCTGACCCGCGAATGTCGTAAGGTGCCGCCGCACCTTACGACTCGCTCAATGCAGCGTCGCCAGCTCGCCGCCCCTCCCTCGCACGCCTTCTCATGCCTCGCTCAGCAACCCAAGGCTCTTGCCCTTGAGTACGGCTTGCGTGCGGCTACGCACGCCCAACCTGGAAAACAGGTTGTGCAGATGCCATTTGATCGTGGCCTCGGACAGGTGCACCGCCTCGGCGATATCGCGATTCGACAGCCCCGCTGCCACGAGCCGCAATATCTCCCGCTCGCGATGGCTGACCCCCTGATTTTCCTCGAGGCTTTCAGGGTCGACAGCCAACCTGCGGCACTGCTCGCGAAGCATTTCGGCAACGCCCTGCCAGACAGCGGCGCGCTTGGGCTCGGCGCGGCTCCAGGCATTCCAGAGCGGCAGCAGCCACAGTGCGTCGTCCTGAAACAAGCGGCGATAGCCGCATTGCCAGGCCTCTTCGAGTGTCGCCTGCAACAGCGCGAAGGCTTTTTCGCCGTTACCTTTGCTCCAGTAAGCCACCGACAGGAGCAGGCTCAGGTGCAGGCGCCGATCACGCTGGTGGTCCGCTCCCTGCTTGGTCAGGCACGCCTCCAGGCTGGCCTGGGCTCTTTCCACCCATTGCTCGCTCAGCGCCAGGCGCGCCTGGCTCAGCGCTAGCGCCGTATGTGCATCGCCATAGCGTTCGATGGGCAGTACAGCGAGATGGCGTTCCAGTTGCAGATAGGTACGCTGCGCCTCGTTCGGCCTGCGCAGCCACAGCAGGAACTGCACCTTGCAACCCATGGCGATGGCAAATACCCGCTCGTAGCCCGGGCCCTGCAAACCACTCAACCACTCGTCGAGCTCTTCCAGCCCCTGCTCACCGGCACCGGCAAAGAAGCGCGCACGCGCCATGACCAGCTTGCCGCGACTGATCAACTCCACTGGCGTGGCGACATCACGCCAGGTGGTGGCCAGCGGCAGCTCGGCGAGAATCGCTGCGTGCCGATCCTGTTCGTAAAGCAGATCGGCGTAGGCCAGCCCGAGCGGGCCGCCAACCCGGCTGCGTCGCCCAAACACCTGTTCGACCCTTGCCCGTGCGGCCTCGGCCAGGGCACGGCCACGCTCCAGTTCGCCGTACTCCTTGCAGATCAGCGCCTCGATCAGGCTGGCCATCACGTGCAGGTACTCACTCTCGCACTGACGCAAGCTCTCGCGCGCCACGGCAATCGCCTTGGCCGCCTCACCGAACTCACCGAGCAGGGCGAACGCCGCTGCCTGCACGCAAGCCAGGCTGGCGCGAAATACCGGCTGATTCTTGGGCACCAGCGCCAGCCAGTGACCGGCAACCTTGAGGCAGGCGTCGAGCTTGTCCTGATAGAGCAACACCAGCGCCTTGAGTACCTGAGCGGCAGCCAGCAGCTCGATCAGACCGAAGTGGATACCCGTGCCACGCCCTTGCGTCAGGCGTGCGCTGACCGCTTCGATCAATGCCTCGGACTCGGCAAATTTCTGTTCGAAGGCCAGCTGCCAGGCATAGAAGATCTGGAACACCGGCTGCTCGGTGATCACCAGCGCTGGAATATCCTTGAGAATGGCGAGGATGCCGTAGACCCGATTGCCGGCGATCAGACGCGCGCCCTGACGCTCCAACAGCTCGGCGGCAAAAGCGTAATCGCGAGCGCGCAGGGCGTACTTGATCGACTTGTCGGCCAGATCATGGTTCTCGCACCAGCGCGCAGCGGCGTGCAACAGATGAACCGGGTCGCCGCGCCTGGCCAGGCGCCCCTGAAGGAAGTCGGCAAACAGGTGGTGATAACGGAACCATTCGCCCTGCTCGTCCAGCGCGATCACGAACAGTTGCTCGGCCTGCAGCCGGCGGAGCATGTCGCGGCCGTCCTGGCGCCCGGTCAGCGCATTGCACAACTCAGCGTTGAATTCGTCGAGCACCGAGGTCTGGTCGAGAAACAGCTGCATGGTTTCCGGCAGGCTGGCCACCACATCCTCGGCCAGATAATCGGCGATGTTGCGCTCGCTCCCTGACAGCCCGGCGAGAAAGGCCGCGCGATTGTGCTGGCGCGGCAAGGCCAGCGCCGCCAGGTGCAACGCGGTGATCCAGCCTTCGGTGCGCATATACAGCTGGTTGAGCTCACTTTCCTCGAGCGCGAGACCTTTGATGTTGCGCAGATACGCCGCCGTTTCCGCACGCGTCAGACGCAGGTCCTCGGCCTTGATCCGGAACGCCCAGGCGCCGAGCGATGGCGGCTCATCGAGAAAGCGCGGTTGATAACGCGTGCTGACCACCAGGCGCACCTGCTTGGGCAGGCGTTCGATCAGATAGCGCACCCCCTGACCGAGGGCCGGATGGCGGATGCGGTGAAAGTCGTCGAGCATCAGGTAGAGCGTTTCCGACAGGCCTTTCAGGTCGTCTAGCAGCGCATCTATCAATGCCTGCAGCGGCCAACTGATCTCGCCCTGCAGCAGCGCCGCGGCGCTGCTGCCGAAACCGGGACAGGCTGCGGCAACCGCGGCGACCAGGTACTGCAGAAACCTCGCCGGTTCGCTGTCGCTCTCATCGCACGACAGCCAGGCGACCCGCCCCCCCTGCCCCTGCAAACGACTGCGCAGCTGGCTGAGGACGGTGCTCTTGCCAAAACCGGCGGGTGCGCTGAGGACGATCAGGCGCTGCTCGCTGGCGTCCAGCAAACGCTCGAGCAAGGCCGCGCGCTCCAGCAGCGGCGCGCCCTCGGCCTCGGCGGGATACAGCTTGGTACGCAACAGCGGCGCAGCGGCTTGGCAGGACAAGTTCTGGCTGTTCATGATTCGAGCAGGCTCAGTTCGCGGGCACGGCGGATGGCTTGAGTGCGATTACGCACCTTGAGCTTTTCGTAGATGTTGTGCAGGTGCCATTTGACGGTACCCAGGGCCAGCGCCAACTGCTGGCCGATCTCTTCATTGGACATGCCCATGGCAGCCAGACAGACCACCTCACGCTCGCGCTCGGTCAGCCCCTCCTCCAGAACGACCATGCTGTGAGGCGCTTCCTGACCGGGCCAGGCATTCAACAGACTGCGGATGAAAACCTGCAACGCCGGCTGGCGTTCGACCGATTCCAACTGCTGCAGCAACTGGCGTATGGCCTCGCCTTCCTCGATGAACAGGCTGCGCGCCTCTTCTCGCTCGGCGCCGACCAGGCACTGCACCAGCAGACTCTGCGCGCGCTCCCGGTAGCCCAGGCGCTGGTAGCTCAGCGCAGCGAGCAGATCCAGACGCAGCTGATGCAGCCCATGTCGGCCATCCTGCAACTGGCCGCGCAACTGGGTGATCTCATGCAACGCTTCGCTGAAATGGCCACGCGCCTGCTGCAGACGAACACGGGTCAGGCCGAGCACCCACGGCACCGGATTGAAACTGCACTGCGTGTAATACCCCGCCAGCTTGCTCCAATCCACCGATCTCAGACGCTGCTCTGCGCGCTTGCTACGGTCGGCCACCGGCTCCTGCAGAATCAGCGCAATCTCCTCGCCCACGGCCTGCACATAGAAACGCCAGGAATGGTGACGCGCCGCCAGATTCTGCATCAGCACCAGGGTCGCGATCGCTTCTTTCGGCGCGTCCTGCTGGCGCTGAACCCGCGCCAGGCAAAGCATGGCCTGGGCATACAGATCGATCGGGTTGATCACATCGACCGTGGCCAAGGCCCAGCGCAGTCGCTCCTGCAGACCGTCCAGACGGCCCTGGTGATAGGCGATCAGTGACTCACTGATGGTTGGCAGAACCAGGGCCCGGGACTTCTCGCCGAACCAGGGCATCATCCGCGCACGCAACTGCTCGAACAGCAGTTGCGCCTGCTTTACCCGTCCCTGCTCCAGACACAGGAGAACGTCCACATTGGCCAGTTGCATGTCCAGATAACGGCCTTCGAGGAAATGGTTGCGCTGCTGCGCCAGCGCCAGCAACTTGCGCGCATGCTCGGCCTGGCCAAGCATGACGCTGGCCAGGGCGCCAACGGTGAGAATCGCCACTTCGAGAAACGCAGTGTGCTGCCCCAGCTGCGCCTCGATGCGTCGCGCCAGATCGACGCAGGTATCCAGGTCATCCTTCTGCAAGGCGATCACCGCCTTGATCGCCAGAGTTGCCAGCACCTTGTCACTCAACGGCCCGCTCGTGCGCGAATCGGCCCAGCGCTCCAGTAGCTCATCGAGCATGCCATTGGCCTCGTTCAGGCCCAGCTCGGCCGCGCGGGTCCAGACATCGGCAAGCACCAGCACCGGAAAGCGCGCGGCAATTTCATCCGGCACGTGCTGTCGCCATTTGTAGATGAGGTTGAGCTGGCCGCGATTGATCAGCTCCAGACCGCAGCCGTCGAGCAGCGCAGCCAGCATCTCGGCGTCTTCGGCCAGGCTGGCGTGCTCGATGGCCAGGTTCTGCATGTGGTGGGTGGTGAACCACAGGCTGGCATTGAAATGCAGCTGCTTGAAGCGCTCCGGGTCGCGGTCCTTGAGACGGCTGCGGAGAAACTCGGCGAACAGATTATGGAAGCGATACCACTGGCGCTCGCGATCCATGGGCAGGAGAAACAGCTGCATGGACTCCAGCTCTTCCAGCAATTGCTGGCCATCCTGGCGTGCGGTCAGGGCATTGACCAGCTCGCCACTGAGCTGCTGCGCCACCCCCAGCGCCAACAGCTGTTCCTGGCGCTCGCCAGGCAACTGCTCGAACACCGAGCGCAGCAAGTAATCGCCTACCACATTCTTGTCTGCGCCCAACTCGGCCAGGCGCTCGGTCGGTTGCGGGTGGTTGCGCAGCCACAGGCTGGCCAGATGCACTCCCACCACCCAGCCCTCGGTATGACGATAAAGCGCGCCGAACGTCTCGGAATCGAGCTGCAGGCCGCTGCGCTCCAGATAACCGCGCGTCTCTTCGGCATTGAGCCTGAGCTCATCGCTACCCAGTTCCAGCAACAGTCCCTTGGCCCGCAACGTGGCCAGACTCAGGGCAGGCTGCGAACGGCTGCCGATGGCCAGGGTGAAACTCGGGGGCGCCATCTTGACCAGGCGATTGAGTGCGGCGAGCAGTTCGCCATCCTGGATCAGATGCAGGTCGTCGAGCACCAGCAGCAGCGCTTCCGAGCGCTGCGACAGGTCCACCAGCAGGCTTTCCATCACGGCCTCGACCGGCACGCGCATGGTATTGCGCAGGTAGCCCAGTGCGTAATCACCCAGCCCGGGCAGCGCGCGCCCCAGTGCTTCGATCAACTGCTGGAAGAAACGAACCGGCTCATCATCAGCAGAGCCCAGCGATAGCCAGGCAACAGCGCTGCCGGCCTGACGACGCTGCTCGACCAGCCTCGCCAACGCAGTGGTCTTGCCAAAGCCAGCAGGAGCGCAAAACAGCACGAGGCGGGCATGGGGGTGGGCCGAAAGCGCGGCTTCCACCTGGGGTCTTGCCAGATAGTCCGCAGATGCCTGGGGCGGCGACAGTTTTGAACGCAGCAGGCTTCCAGCGGCTGGACCGATCACTACATCCATGGCCTGGATTCCTTCATTCATTATTGTTTTGGTACGGCAGTTCAACATCCTGGCACAACTCCATACTAATCAGCCGAGCGAACCGGAGCAAACCTGGTCGAAGCCCTAGGATGAATATCAGCAGCGGACTACAATCGCCCCTTCACCCCATTCGACTGCCACGCATGCCCAGCTGCTCTCTGCACCCTCTTCCCTACCGCACCGCCCCCAGCGACTACTTCCAGCGCATTCGCCAGGCCCCCGGTGCCGTATTGCTGGATGCCGGACGACCGAGTGCCACGCGTGGACGCTATGACCTTATGAGCGCCTGGCCATTGGCAGAACTGGCGCCCATGCCCGACGAATCGGCCAACGACTTTCTGCAACGCCTGCGAGACGCATTGCAGAGCCTCGGGCCCGCCGTGGCACCAGCGCAGCAGGAGCTGCCATTCGTCGGTGGCTTGATCGGCTACCTGTCTTATGACTTCGGCCGCCGCCTGGAAGTGCTGCCCGAACAGAGCGTCGATGATCTCGATCTCGAGGATGCCCGTTTCGGTCTCTACGCCTGGGCGCTGATCAGCGATCACCAGCTCGGTACCAGCGCCCTGCTGTTTCACCCGGCGCTGCCGGAGGAAGAGCGCCAGCGCCTGCAGACGCTGTTCGAAGCACCGCATAGCGAGGAACTCGCGCCCTTCCGACTGACCCGGCCGTTCCAGGCCGACATCGACCCGCAGCGCTATCACCAGGCGATCGAACGCATCCAGGGTTACATCCTCGCCGGCGACTGCTATCAGGTGAACTTCGCCCAGCGCTTTCAGGCACCCTGCGCGGGCGATCCCTGGGCCGCTTACCTGGCACTGCGCCAGGCCTGCCCCACGCCTTTCTCGGGCTTCCAGAGCCTGGGCAATGGCGACGCCATTCTCAGCCTGTCACCCGAGCGCTTTCTCAAGGTCAGCAACGGTCAGGTGGAAACCCGCCCGATCAAGGGCACCCGGCGCCGCGGCCATGACGCCGATGACGACCAGCTACAGGCGCAAGAGCTGCTGGCGAGCCGCAAGGATCGCGCCGAGAACCTGATGATCGTCGACCTGCTGCGCAACGATCTCGGCCGCAGCTGCCGCATCGGTTCGGTGAAAGTACCGGAGCTGTTCGCCCTGGAGAGCTATCCCAACGTGCATCATCTGGTCAGTTGCGTCACCGCTGAGCTGGCGCCCGGCAGGGATGCGCTGGACCTGATCGCCTGCAGTTTCCCTGGTGGCTCCATCACCGGCGCACCGAAGATCCGCGCCATGCAGATCATCGATGAGCTGGAGCCGACACGGCGCGGGCTCTATTGCGGCTCCTTGCTGTATCTCGACGTGCGCGGCGAGATGGACAGTTCCATCGCCATTCGCAGCCTGCTGGTCAAGGACGGAAAGGTCAGTTGCTGGGGCGGTGGCGGTATCGTCGCTGACTCCAACTGGCAGGCCGAGTACCAGGAGTCCATCACCAAGGTGAGGGTACTGCTGGAAACGCTGGAGCGCCTGCCAGCCAAGGCCGAATAAGCACCGCAAACGAAAAACGCCGCGAAATCGCGGCGTTTTCATGCATCGCCCTTACAGGCTCAGCTTACGGTTCGAGGCCTTGAGGAACTCTTGTTTGAGCGCTTCGAAGGTGTGCACGGCCGGGAATTGCGGGAATTCGCGGATCACGTTGTCCGGCGCATGGAACAGGATGCCGGCATGGGCCTCGCTGAGCATGCTGGTGTCGTTGTACGAGTCACCAGCGGCGATCACGCGGTAGTAGAGGCTCTTGAAGGCGATGACCGACTGACGCTTGGGGTCCTTCTGGCGCAGTTGGTAGCTGACCACACGGTCGTTCTCGTCGGTGATCAATCGGTGGCACAGCAGGGTCGGGAAACCAAGCTGGCGCATCAGCGGCTGGGAGAACTCGTAGAAGGTGTCGGAGAGAATCACCACCTGGAAACGTTCACGCAGCCAGTCGACGAACTCCACGGCGCCATCGAGCGGCTTCAGGGTAGCGATCACGTCCTGGATGTCCTTCAGCTTCAGGCCGTGCTCATCGAGAATGCGCAGGCGCTGCTGCATCAATACGTCGTAATCGGGGATGTCGCGGGTGGTCGCCTTGAGCGACTCGATGCCGGTTTTTTCCGCAAAGGCGATCCAGATTTCCGGAACCAGAACACCTTCCAGGTCGAGACACGCGATTTCCACAGGCCACTCCTCGGTTGAGCCAAAAAGGAGCCGGCACTCTAGCCGCTGGGCATGAGCTGCGCAATGCGCCCTTCTTATAACCATAAGAAAGGGTAATAACAGTCTTAGTTATTTAGCCGCATAACCAGCCTTTGCTACCATCGCGCCTTCACGCACACGACCTGGAGTCCTCAGCATGGAACTCGACCTGGACGCGCTCAACGCCGAATTCGGCAACCAGCCTGAAAAACTGGTGCAGTGGGCCATCGGACTGGGCAAACCCGCCATCTGCACCACCAACTTCCGCCCGTTCGAAGCGGTGATCCTGCACATGGTCAGCCAGGTCAAACCGGATATCCCGGTGGTCTGGATGGATAGCGGCTACAACACCGAAGCCACCTATCGCTTCGCCGATGAAGTGGCGCGCAAGCTCAACCTCAACCTGATCACCTACCTGCCCAAGCGCTCGCGCGCGCACCGCGAGGCCATCGACGGCCCGGTGCCAGGCCTGGATGATCCGCGCCACGCCGCGTTCACCGAGGAAGTGAAGCTCGAGCCCTTCGCCCGTGCCCTGCGCGAGACCGCACCGAGCGTCTGGTTCACTGCCCTGCGTGCCACCGACACCGCCGTGCGCGCGCAAATGGACCCGATCAGCATCAACCCGGACGGCCTGATCAAGGTCGCCCCGCTGCTGCACTGGTCCTCGAAGGACCTGTATCAGTACCTGGTCGCCCACGACCTGCCGAACGAGTTCGATTACTTCGACCCGACCAAGGGCGAAGACAATCGCGAGTGCGGCCTGCACCTGAGTCACTGATCGCTGCCGTGCAGAAACGAAAATGGCGCCCCTGGGCGCCATTTTTCATTCCGGTTCTACTTCAGTGCATCGGTAACTCGACGCCCGCGAACAGCTCTTCGAGTTCGGATTTGTTGTGGCACTGCACCGCCTTGGCCAGCATCTCGCGGGTCAGGTGCGGGGCGAAACGCTCGATGAAATCGCACATGAAGCCACGCAGGAAGGTGCCGCGACGAAAACCGATCTTGGTCACGCTGGGCTCGAACAGGTCATCGGCGTCGAGCACCACCAGATCCGGATCGAGCTTGGCGTCGACCGCCATCTTGGCCACGATGCCGACCCCCAGGTTCAGACGCACGTAGGTCTTGATCACGTCGGCGTCGGCGGCGGTGAACACCACCTTGGGTGTCAAGCCGCGATGACTGAAGGCTTCGTCCAGTTTCGAACGCCCGGTGAAACCGAATACGTAAGTAACGATGGGATGCTCGGCCAGGGCTTCGAGGGTCAGCTTCGGCAGCTTGGTCAAGGGATGCCCTTGCGGCACCACCACGCAGCGATTCCAGCGGTAGCAGGGCATCATGATCAGGTCGTTGAACAGCTCAAGACCTTCGGTGGCGATGGCGAAGTCGACACTGCCATCGGCAGCCATCTCGGCGATCTGCGTCGGCGTGCCCTGGTGCATGTGCAAGGCGACATCCGGGTACTGCTTGATGAAGGCGCTGATCACCGGCGGCAGAGCGTAGCGAGCCTGGGTGTGGGTGGTGGCGATGGACAGCGTGCCCTTCTTCTCGTTGGAGAACTCCTGGGCGATCTGCTTGATGCTTTCGACCTTGCGCAGAATTTCGCCGGCCGTGGTGATGATGCGCTCCCCGGCTGGGGTCACGCGGGTCAGGTGCTTGCCGCTGCGGGCGAAGACTTCCACGCCCAGCTCATCCTCGAGCAAGCGAATCTGCTTGCTGATCCCTGGCTGCGAGGTATACAGGCTCTGAGCGGTAGCCGATACGTTGAGGTCGTGGTGCGCAACTTCCCAGATGTAGCGCAATTGCTGAAGCTTCATAAATTTCCCTCAGAGCAGTAAGGCAGGCCAACAACTGCCAATGCCGTATATAACCATATTATTGGTTTAATCGAACATCCTAGAACGTTTTATTAGCCCTCTTTACAGATCCCCGTGTCCACGGTGTTGCAGCATGGGCACCAGATACACCGGCACCTCCGACAACTGCACGATCCGTGCTGCAGTACGTCCCAGCGGCACGGCCAATTCCGCGCCGTGGCTATGACTGCCTACGACCAACAGATCCACCCCAAGTTTCTGCGCCTCCTCAAGAATCACCGCTGGCGGATCCCCCTGCAGCACCCGCACCGCACGAATCAACTGGAGATCCTGCTGACCATCACCCAGCTCGTCGCGAAACCCTTCCAGCACACGCTGCTCGATACTGGCCATGACGGTATTGAGTCCATTACGACGCAGCTCCCCAAGGGTGTCCTCGTCCAGATAGGTCTGCAGCACGGATTCGGCGAATAGCCCGAGGGGTTCAACCGCGTGCACCACGTACAGATCGGCCTTGAAACTGCGACTCATAGCGAGGGCGTGCTGCAGCACGTAGGAGGCATAAAGTCCCAGATCGGTGGCATAGAGTATCGAGCGGATCACGCGGCCTCCTCGACTGCTGGCGCAGGCCCTTGATTGAGCTTAGCAGCGCATCAGACAAAGCAAGATCGGAAGCGTTATTTAGGACGAATGGCTATATGCAGACGCTTGGACGCCTGCACAGGCCCAGGCTCAGGGCAGTAACTCGTTACTGACGCCATGGGGCACATGACCGGTCGCCACCACCTGGCGGGCTTTTTCGCAGTGCCCGGTCTGGTCATCGAAGAACACATCGGCAGCGAAGGCTTCGAGCACCGCCGACTTGTCCAGCCCGCCGAGGAAGAAGGATTCATCCAGGCGGATATTCCATTCGCGCAGGGTACGAATCACACGCTCATGCGCGGGCGCCGAACGTGCAGTGACCAACGCGGTACGGATCGGGCAGTCTGCTTCGGGGAACTCCTGCTGCAGGCTGTGCAATGCGGCCAGAAAAGGCTTGAAAGGCCCGCCAGGCAAGGCTTGCCGAGCAGCTTCGCGCTCATGATCCTGGAAAGCATTGAGGCCGCCACTCTGGTAGACGCGCTCGGAGTCGTCGGAGAACAGTACGGCATCGCCGTCGAAGGCGATACGCAGTTCGTTGCTGTTCGCTCGCCGCGCGCCACCGGAAAGCAGCGTGGCCGCACCAAAACCGGCTTTCAGTGCGTTGCGCACATCGTCGGCGTGAGTAGACAGAAACAGATGACAGCCAAAGGCCGCCAGATAAGGGTCGGGACTACGACCGCCGACGAAGGCAGCGCGGGATATGCCGAGCCCGTAGTGCTGGATCGAGTTGAACGCGCGCAGCCCGGTATCGGCGCTGTTGCGCGACACCAGAATGACTTCCACGCGCTGTTCGCTGAGCCGCGTGTTCAGTCCAAGCAGCTTCTCCACCAGCGGAAAGGCGTCGCCCGGCATCAGCACTTCATCTTCATGCTCGATCTGATAGCGGCGGTAGGCTTCCACCCCTTCGCTTTCGTAGATCTGGTGGCTTTCGCTCAGATCGAACAGCGCTCGCGAAGAGATCGCCAGCACCAGTTTGTCCCCCAGCCCCTTACCCATGCTTAGGCCTCCTGGCGAGCCTGAATGAAACGAAGCGCCTGATACAGGGCGCGCACCTTGGGCATTGCCAAACCCACTGCCTGCGCAGCCGCCAGCGGAGCCTCGTAAATGGCATGCAGCTCGGCCGGTCGCCCTTGGGCAAAGTCGTGGTACATGCTCGGCAGGTAATCCGGCATGCGCTGCGTGGCGGCCAGCAATTTGTCCGCATAGCCGTCCGGCATGGCGTAACCCAGCGCCTGAGCGGCCTGCACCACCTCCTGCATCATGTCAGCGATCAGCGCGCGGCTGTCGGGATTGGCCATCAGGCGCCGCGTATCGGCATCGAGCAGCACCGACAGGCCGTTATAAGGGATGTTCCACACCAGCTTCTGCCAGCGCGTCTGTGCCAGATCGCGCATCGCCGCCGAATCCAGGCCGGTGCTGCGCAGCAGGCTCGCGCCCTCCTCGACCAGCGCCAGCCGTGCCTCATCGTCGGCCAGAGGCCCGGAGTGATAGGCCAGGTTGATCGCCCCCAGTGCCTGATGCTCGATCACGCCCGGCGCACTGCGGTGAACGCAGATGTAGCAGAGCCCGCCCAACAGATGCAGATCGGCGCTCAACAGCGGACGCAATTCGTCCTCCACCGCCAGGCCATTCTGCAACAGCACCACCTTGGCGCCTGGCGCTGCAGCCTTGGCAATCAGCGGCGCCAGCTCGGCATTGGCCGTGGTCTTGGCACCGACCAACAGCCAGTCGCACGGCGGCATCTCGTCGACATGCTGGTAGGCCTGTACCGGCGCCAGGCTCAGGGCACCATGTACCGCGCTGTTCAACTGCAGGCCTCGCTCGACCACCGCGCGGTACTCGCTGCGCAGCAGAAAGTGCACGTCATGACCAGCGCGAGCCAGCAGCATTCCGTAGAAACCGCCAATGGCACCGGTGCCGATGATGCCGATACGCGGCGCAGGGTATTGAGTCATCAGGGAAGCTCCTCAGCCGGGCGAAGCAGGGCCTCGCCCATGGCGGTAACCAGATCGGAATGGGTAAGACGCGTGTGCAATGCGCCAAAGAAATGACCGTCCCTGACCAGAAACAGCGCGGGCAAGTGGAATACCTCGTAGCGCGTCACCAATCCGGCGTTATGCCCGGCATCGACCCAGCACAGGCGCTCGATGGGCAGCGGCATCTCCGGCAAGGCCTGACGTGCCCAGCGGCAGCTGGCACAGCCCGTGCTTGTGAACACCAGTAGCGAGGCACCGGGAAGATCGAGCAGGCGGCGGTCGGCATCCAGATCGGTCAATTCCAATTGCGTCGCTATACTGAATTCATTGATATCAGTTTGCCTGCATTCAAGGTCGGTGTTCATGCGTAAGTTTCTGCGTCATCCAAGCGATATGCCGGTGGAACTGGTCCTGCGAAAACAGGCCTGCATTCCCCGGCAGCGGCTGAACAATATCAGCCTGGGTGGGGTCGCATGCAACTCGTCACGCGGCTTTCGCCGTGGCACCTCGGTTGAACTGCGCATCCCGCTACTGGGCGAACAGGCACGCTACCCCGGCGTGGTGGCCTGGTGTCGGCGCCAGGATAGCGATTACCTGGTAGGCATCGCCTTTCTCGATGAAGACACCCTGTTCCGCGCGCGCATGGTCGAGCAGGTCTGCCAGATCCAGCATTACCGACAACAGCTGGAACAGGCATCAGGCCACCCCATGGCCATCGAACAATGCGCTCAGGACTGGATCGCCAAGCATGCCGCCGAATTTCCCTATCTCGCCTGAATACGGCGCAGCCCCCGGCAACGAGAGCAATAACCCACCTCATAATGCCACTCTATGAGGCTTATTGAACTTAACGCCCATTGTCGCGCCGCCCCGTACGCGCTAAGGTTCGGCTCCCCCTGCACCAACTAGCTGTGCACCGCCATAGGGGATCGCTGGCGGCCGGCACCCGTGACCTGACGACCTGACCCGATGAATAGCACGATGGCTGATTTACCGATCGACGACCTCAACGTCGCCTCCAATGAAACCCTGATCACCCCCGATCAGCTCAAACGCGAAATCCCCCTGACAGATGCCGCACTGAAGACCGTGGCCCATGGCCGTCAGGTGGTACGCGACATTCTCGACGGCAAGGATCATCGCCTGTTCGTGGTCGTCGGCCCCTGCTCCATCCACGATATCAAGGCCGCTCACGAGTATGCCGAGCGCCTCAAGGTGCTGGCTGCCGAGCTGTCCGACAGTCTGTTCTTGGTCATGCGCGTGTACTTCGAGAAGCCGCGTACCACGGTCGGCTGGAAAGGCCTGATCAACGACCCGTACCTGGACGACTCGTTCAAGATCCAGGACGGTCTGCACATCGGCCGCAAGCTGCTGCGCGACCTCGCGGAAATGGGCCTGCCCACCGCCACCGAGGCGCTCGACCCGATCTCCCCGCAGTACCTGCAGGACCTGATCAGCTGGTCGGCCATCGGCGCACGCACCACCGAATCCCAGACCCACCGGGAAATGGCCTCGGGCCTGTCCTCGGCAGTTGGCTTCAAGAACGGCACCGACGGCGGTCTGACGGTGGCCATCAACGCCCTGCAGTCGGTTTCCAGCCCGCACCGTTTCCTCGGCATAAACCAGGAAGGCGGCGTGTCCATCGTCACCACCAAGGGCAACGCCTACGGCCACGTGGTACTGCGCGGCGGCAATGGCAAACCCAACTACGATTCGGTCAGCGTTGCCATTTGTGAGCAGGAACTGACGAAAGCCGGCATTCGCCCGAACATCATGGTCGACTGCAGCCACGCCAACTCCAACAAGGACCCGGCACTGCAGCCGCTGGTTCTGGAGAACGTGGCCAACCAGATTCTCGAAGGCAACAACTCCATCGTTGGCCTGATGGTCGAGAGTCACCTGGGCTGGGGCAGCCAGTCGATTCCGAAGAATCTGTGCGACCTCAAATACGGCGTATCCATCACCGATGCCTGCATCGACTGGGATACCACCGAGAAGAGCCTGCGCAGCATGCATGCCAAGCTCAAGGACGTACTTCCCAAGCGCCCTCGCGGCTAAGAGGGTGTCTACAAAATGGCTGCACTTGGCAATACTGCGTTGAAAACGATCTCGAAATGCTCATTTACAGCACGTAAACTCCGCTTTCTCGATCGTTTTCTCCTTGTCTTGCCTTCGTTCGCCTATCTTGTAAACACCCTCTAAGGACGCAACAGCAATGAAAACGCCGGGCATTGCCCGGCGTTTTTGTATCCGCATTCACACGCAGGGTGGGCTTCAGCCCGCCACGCCGAACCGATGCCTACTGGTGACGCGAGCGTCGCTCCATGTAGCGCTCGACATACGAGCAGGACGGAATCACCGTGTAGCCCTTGCCTTCGGCGTACTGCAGGGCATGCTCGGTCAACGCCGCAGCGATGCCTCGACCACGCAGGCCGTTGGGTACGAAGGTGCGATAGATGTCCAGCGTCTGCTTGCCCAGATCCATATAGGCCAGATAGGCACGATCACCATCGACGGTCGTCACGAACTGGTGACTCGCCTGGTCGTGGTGAATGGACAACCCCTCGCTCATCTTCACTCCTCTAGCCGCAAACCGTTAGCGGCGCATCAATTTTTACTTCATACCGGTGCTTTGGCAAAAGCGCAAATTCCGTTGCCACTTCCGACCACGCGATTGGCCAAGCTTATCAGCCGCCGGGCTGCCCAGCCACGAGCAATCAGAAGCTCAAGACTGCGATGCAGAGCAAGGCCGCAATCACGGGGACCAGTACCGTGATGACGAATATGTCCTTGTACGCCTGCTTGTGAGTCAGCCCCATGATCATCAGCATCGCGATCACTGCCCCGCAATGCGGCAGTGAATCGAGCCCGCCAGCGGTGATGTTGGCGATCCGGTGCAGCACCTCAGGGTCCACCCCCATCTCCAGATAACGCGGCGCCAGGGTCTGCATGAAAATCTGCAGGCCACCAGACGACGAACCGACGATCCCCGAGACCACGCTAACCGAGGCGAACACCGACAACAGCGGCGGCAGATCCACTCCCAGTATCCATTGGGCGAACTGGGCGAAACCTGCGGTCTGGGTAACCACACCGCCAAAACCGATCACCGCAGCAGTGTTGAGCAGCGGCATGATCGCATCGTCAGCCCCCTGCCCCAGCAAGGCGACGGTATTACGGCGCAACGCCGAAAACATCAGCACAGCCACCCCGGTCGCGATCACCAGGGCCAGACTGGGCCAGAGAATCGGCTGCGACTGGCTGAAAGCCAAGAGTCTGCCCAGCGCCCCTTCGCCTGGCTCAGTTGCACCAGACAGAACCAGCAGACGCGGCAGAAGAATGATCCCCAACACCACGATGATCGGCACCAACGCCATGCCCCAGTGTGGCCCGCTACCCGGCGCACCGGCCAACTGCTGCATGCGCTCGTCCTGCGCGTTAGGCTCGAACCCCTCGCCTCGTTCGCGCGCCAGGCGCCATTCGCGCTGCAGATAGGCCATGCCCAGACCAATCATCACCAGCGAGGCGAACAGACCAATCCAGGCACCTGCGAACAGGTCGGTGCCCAGTGCACTGGCTGCGATCACGTTGTGAATCGAAGGTGAGCCAGGCAGGGCCGTCATGGTGAAGGTTCCCGCCCCCAGTGCGGTGGCGGCGCAGAACAATCGCTTGGGCAGGTTGGCCTCGCGCATCAGGGTAATACCCAGTGGATACATGGTGAAGATCACCACGAATACCACCACCCCGCCATAGGTGAGAACCGCACACACCAGCATCGCCACCCAGAGCGTGCGCTGCGTACCCAGGCCACGGGTAATGGCCTGAGCGATACTGCTGGCCGCCTGGCTGGCAGCCATGACCTTGCCGAAGATCGCACCGCAGAGAAACAGCACGAAGAACTTGCCCGCAAAGGTGAATGCACCCAAGGGGCCGAATGGAAAGTGCTCGAGCAGTGCACCTGATACGGCGACGCCATTGGTGAGGGCCACCAGAATCGAACACAGCAATGCCGCGATGAATATGTTCACCCCGCGCAACGCCATGAAGATAAGCAGCCCCAAGCCCAGCAAAAGCCCCAGATTCCCAAGCATCTGCATCCCCTCTTTTATTGTTTTAGTTTCCAAGCCGGGATAGTTATAACAGCTCGTATGACCGCTACACTGTATCGAATGCGTAACTGACTGTTTTTTAGCCAGCCCACGCAGATTCTATCCTTCAGCGCCCTGCCCAAAGAAAAAAAACTGCAACTCTTGCCTTGGCTCCGTTTACTTACTAAAAGTAATAGGTAGTATGTACGCCGGCTAATTTCCCGCAGTTGGGGAATTGCTCTTTATGGAAAACTCCACCTCAAGGGGAACACGATGAACAACGTTCTGAAATTCTCTGCTCTGGCTCTGGCCGCAGTTCTGGCTACCGGTTGCAGCAGCATGTCCAAAGAAACCGAAGCTCGTCTGACTGCTACCGAAGACGCAGCTGCTCGTGCTCAGGCCCGTGCTGACGAAGCCTACCGCAAGGCCGATGAAGCTATGGCCGCTGCTCAGAAAGCTCAGCAGACTGCTGACGAAGCTAACGAGCGCGCTCTGCGTATGCTGGAAAAAGCCAGCCGCAAGTAATTGCGACTCGTTTTTTCGAAAGCCGCCCCAGGCAACTGGTGCGGCTTTTTTATTGCCCGCTCGCGCCCTGGCACTCTCGGAACGTCTCGATTGCCGGGCAATAAAAAACCCGCGTACACGAATGCAGGCGGGTTTTTACAACGTTGCTCGATCAGAACGGACTATCGCTGCTCGCGACTACATGCTCGGTCTGCGCCGCGATCGGCACCGGTATACCGTCCTCGGCAGCAACCACCTCGCGGACCATCTCCCAGTCAAGGCGCAGGCCGCTGAGCTCGTCACGCTTGAGCAACGCATTGATCACCGCCGTGTGCTTGTCGACGACAGAGGGATCGCCCTCGTCATCCAGTGGCGCATGCGCTTCCAGATAGACCTTGCCGCTGCTCACACCAAACTTGTAGGGCTCGTTGATGATGCGTACCGGCGTGCCGACCGGCACCATGCCTGCCAGGTCCAGCACGTTGTGATTGAGCATGCGGAAGCAGCCGTGGCTGACGCGCATGCCAATACCGAACTTCTTGTTCGAGCCATGGATCAGGTAGCTAGGGAACGACAGCGTCATCTTGTAAGGGCCCAACGGATTGTCCGGGCCAGGCGGTACCACGGTAGGCAGGATATCGCCTTCGGCCGCATGCTCCTCACGAATCGACTGAGGCGGATACCAGGCCGGGTTCGGCGTCTTCACGGTCACGCGGCCAGTGCCCAGCGGCGACCCCCAGCCCTCACGACCGATGCCCAGCGGGAAGGTGTGCACCACGTTCTGGCCTTTCGGGAAGTAATACAGACGATATTCGGCCAGGTTGATGACGATGCCCTCACGCGGCCCGGGAGGCAGCACGTAACGGGTCGGCAGGATGACCTCGCTGCCCTCGCCCGGCAGCCAGGGGTCGACCCCCGGGTTGGCGGCGACCATTTCCAGATAACCGAGATCGTTTGCCGCTCCCAGATCGGCGAAGGTGTCCTCGTACTTGGCCTTGATCACCTGTACCTGGCCCACCACATCGTCGCCTGGCGGCGGCAGTGGAAGTTCGAGTGCCTGTACCGCAGCGCTGGAGCACAGCGCGACCAGAGTCAGGCAGCGGTTGACCGCAGAGAAGCGCGACAACATCCGGGATGTCCCTTGAAGAGTTGAATGATATTGCGGCGATTGTACACCGCCATTCGCAAGCCGGGCAGACGTCAGCCATCCGCCCAATTCGAGCACAAACCCTGGCGCTGCGCCTCGAATGTCGCCAGGCAAGCAGGACACAGGCGGCGGTCACGCAGCCAGACCTTTTCCAGCGTCCGCCAGCGCGGTTGTGCCGGCAACAAGCCGCCGCAAAGCGTGCGATCGGCATGCCCGCCCAGGCGCAGCTGGCGAGCCACCAGGTGCACGCGCACCTCACGGCAGGCGAACAGATCCAGCTGCTCATCCGGCTCGATCAGTTGGTAGGCATATAGGGACCAGGCGGGACGCGGCATCTGGAGCTCCGTGACAGGTCGGCCACATTAGCCGAAAGGCTGCAGGCGGAAAAGCCTGTGCCTAGTCTGTTTTCCCTCGAAAACAGACACTTACAGCAGCGGTTTGAGCGTCGGCCAGACATTCTCCAGCAACACTGCCTGCGCGGGCTCGGTCGGATGAATGCCATCGGCCTGCATCATCCCCGGCACGCCACCGACCCCCTCGAGAAAGAACGGCACCAGCGGCACCTTCTTCTGTTCCGCCAAATCGGCGAAAACCTGGGCGAACGATGTGGTGTAACGCGCGCCATAATTGGGTGGCAAACGCATACCGAGAAGCAGCACATCGGCACCGGCGGACTGCGATTTATCGATCATCGACGCAAGATTCTGTTGCAATTGCGCAGGGGGCTGGCCACGCAGGCCATCGTTGCCTCCCAACTCGATGATGACCAGCTCCGGCTTGTGCTCTGCAAGGAGCGCAGAGAGCCGTGCGGCGCCACCTGCACTGGTATCGCCGCTGATCGAAGCATTGACCACCGAGTGCTCGAAACCCTCTTCATCGAGGCGTTTTTCCAGCAAAGCGACCCATCCCTGGCGGCTATCCAGGCCAAAAGCCGCGCTGATACTATCGCCGACCACAAGCAGGGTGCCTGCAACCGCTCCCTGAGCCCAGAGCATCAGGGTCAAGGCACCACTCAACCACCATGCACGCATTTGGAATCTCCATGACTTCGAGCATTCTCGCTGCGCGGAACCTTAGCAAAGTGGTCAGCAGCGCGGAAGGCGAGCTGACCATCCTCCATGATCTCGATCTCGAACTGAGCAAAGGCGACAGCCTGGCCATCGTGGGCGCCTCAGGTTCTGGCAAATCCACCCTGCTCGGCCTGCTCGCCGGCCTGGATCTGCCCAGCGGCGGTGCGGTGCTGCTGGCCGGCAAGAACCTCAGCGAACTCGATGAAGACCAGCGCGCCCGCCTGCGCGCCGAGCATGTGGGTTTCGTCTTCCAGTCCTTTCAATTGCTCGACAGCCTCAACGCACTGGAGAACGTGATGCTGCCGCTGGAGCTGGAAGGTCATGCCGATGCCCGCCAGCGTGCTCGTACGCTGCTCGAACGCGTCGGCCTGGGTCAACGTCTGACGCACTACCCGCGCCAGCTCTCCGGTGGTGAGCAACAGCGTGTGGCCATTGCCCGCGCCTTCGCTGCAGAACCGGACGTGCTGTTCGCCGATGAACCCACCGGCAACCTCGACAGCCACACCGGTGAGCGCATCAGCGACCTGCTCTTTCAGCTCAACCAGGAACGCGGTACCACCCTGGTGCTGGTCACCCACGACGAGCGCCTGGCGCACCGCTGCCAGCGCCTGATCCGCCTGGAAGCCGGACACCTGATCGACCGCGTGGAGCCCTGATGAAACGCGTGCCCTTCACTCGTCTGTTGTCGCTCGCTGCCCGCCAACTGCTGCGCGATGCCCGCGCCGGCGAGTTGCGGGTGCTGTTCTTCGCCTTGCTGGTCGCGGTGGCCGCCAGCAGCGCCATCGGCTATTTCAGCGCGCGCCTGAATGACGCCATGCTGCTGCGTGCCAGCGAGTTTCTCGCCGCTGACCTGCGCCTGAGCGGCAGCTCGCCAGCCAGCCAGGAACAGGTAGACGCGGGGCTCAAGCTGGGCCTCGATCACGCACGAGCGGTAGAGTTCTCCAGCGTGGTCGCCGCCCAGGAAGGCATTCAGCTGGCCAGCGTCAAGGCCGCCGACAATCAATACCCGCTGCGCGGCGAGCTGAGAAGCGCTGCCGAACCCTACGCGCCAGAGGAAGTGGGTTCCGGCCCGCGCCCCGGAGAAGTCTGGGCCGAAGCGCGCCTGATGGTCGCGCTGAACCTGAAGATTGGCGATGAACTGGAAATAGGCGCCAAAACCCTGCGCCTGAGCCGTGTTCTGACCTATGACCCCGACACGGCTGGCGACTTTTACAGCCTGACGCCGCGCGTGCTGATGCATCTGGACGACCTTGCCGCGACTGAAGTGGTACAACCCGGCAGCCGTGTGCGCTTTCGGGAACTCTGGCGCGGCGATGCCAACGCCCTGGCGGCCTACCGTCAGGCAGTTGAAGCCGGCCTGGCACCCAACCAGCGTCTGGACGACGCGCGCGATGGCAATCGCCAGGTCGGCGGCGCCCTCGGCCGCGCCGAGCGCTACCTGAACCTGGCCAGCCTGGCGGCAGTATTGCTTGCTGGCGTCGCCGTGGCCTTGTCGGCTGCGCGCTTCGCGGCAAGGCGCTTCGATGCCAGTGCACTGCTGCGCTGCCTCGGGCTGTCACGGCGTGAAGCGCTGGCATTGTTCGGCCTGCAACTGGCACTGCTGGGGCTGATCGCCTGCGTAATCGGCGCACTGCTCGGCTGGGCCGGCCAGCACGTTCTCTTCCATTTGCTGCGCGGGCTGATTCCGGATGATCTGCCGCCTGCCGATCTGTGGCCCGCATTGGCCGGCATGGCCACCGGCCTGGTGGCGCTGGCCGGTTTTGCCCTGCCGCCGCTGGCCGCGCTTGGCCGCGTGCCACCGCTGCGCGTGCTACGCCGCGACATGCTGCCGGTGCCGGCCAGCTCCTGGCTGGTCTACGGTGCCGCGCTGATCGCGCTGGGTTTGATCATGTGGCGCCTGAGCCTGGATCTGCGCCTGACGCTGGCACTGCTGGGCGGCGGACTGCTCGCCGCATTGCTGCTCGGCGGTCTGTTGCTGCTCGGCTTGCAGAGCCTGCGCCGCCTGCTGCAGCGCGCCGCCCTGCCCTGGCGCCTGGGCCTGGGCCAGTTACTGCGCCACCCGCTGGCGGCAGCCGGGCAAGCGCTGGCGTTCGGCCTTATCCTGCTGGCCATGGCGCTGATCGCCCTGCTGCGTGGCGAATTGCTCGATACCTGGCAGGACCAGTTGCCGGAGGACGCGCCCAATCACTTCGCCCTCAATGTGCTGCCTGCCGAACGCGATGCATTCGCCGCACGCCTGGCCGAGCTGTCGCCGCATCCAGCCCCGCTGTATCCCGTGGTGCCGGGTAGGCTGATCATGATCAACGGTGAGCCGGTGCGCCAACTGGTAACCAAGGAAAGCCGCGGCGAGCGCGCCATCCAGCGCGACCTGAGCCTGACCTGGGCCGAGGCTCTGCCATCGGACAACCTGCTCACCGCTGGCAATTGGTGGGGCGCTGCGCACGCCAGCGAACTGCCTGGCGTTTCCGTCGAATCCGAACTGGCCGAAAGCCTGCAACTGAAGCTCGGCGACCAACTGCGTTTCAATGTCGGCGGCATCGAGCGCGAAGCGCAGGTCACCAGTCTGCGCCAGGTGGATTGGGACAGTTTCCAGCCCAACTTCTACATGATCTTCGAGCCGCAGACCCTGCAGGACCTGCCTGCCACCTACCTGACCAGTTTCTACCTGCCGCCCGGCCAGGACGCGGAGCTGGTAGCCCTCAGCCGCGCCTTCCCCAGCGTGACGTTGCTGCAGGTCGACGCCCTGCTGGCGCAGCTGCGCAGCATCCTCGCTCAGGTCACCCTGGCCATCGAGTACGTGCTGCTGTTCGTGCTCGCCGCCGGCATCACCGTGCTGCTTGCAGGGCTGCAGGCGACACTGGACGAGCGCATCCGCCAGGGAGCGCTGCTGCGCGCCTTGGGCGCCGAACGCAAGCTGCTGATCAGCGCTCGCCGCGCCGAGTTCGGCCTGCTCGGTGCGGCCGCCGGCCTGCTGGCCGCGCTGGGCTGCGAGCTGGTGAGCTTTCTGCTCTATCGCTATGCATTCGACATGAGCTGGCAACCTCACCCATGGTTGCTCCTGCTGCCGCTGATCGGCGCGCTGCTGATCGGTCTGGCCGGCGTGCTCGGCACTCGCCGCGCGCTGAATGCCAGCCCGTTGAGCGTATTGCGCGAAGGCTGAGAAGCTGGAGAGGGGTTTGCTAGACTGGCGCCCCTTTCATCTTGCAGAGACACCATGAGCCGCTATCGCCCCCCTCGCCCTGCCGGTACGCCACTGATCACACCCGAAGGCGAAGCGCGCCTGCGCGCCGAGCTTCACGAGTTGTGGCATGTGCGCAGACCGCAGGTGACGCAATCGGTCAGCGAAGCAGCGGCCCAGGGTGATCGCTCGGAGAATGCCGAATACACCTACGGCAAGAAGATGCTGCGCGAGATCGACAGCCGCGTGCGCTTTCTCACCAAGCGCCTGGAGAAGCTCAAGGTCGTCAGCGACAAACCATCCGATCCGAACAAGGTGTACTTCGGCGCCTGGGTCACCATCGAAGACGAGGACGGCGCACAGTCGCGCTACCGCATCGTCGGCCCCGACGAGCTGGACCTCAAGCAGGGCCTGATCAGCATCGACTCGCCACTGGCCCGCGCCCTGGTCGGCAAGGCGCTCGACGCCGAAGTGCGGGTGCACAGCCCCAGCGGTGAGAAGACCTGCTATATCGTCGAGATCGAGTATCCCTGAGACCTGGCGCGCAGGGGGCGCCGTGCGCACCGCTGGTAAGCAGGCATTCGCTGCACACCAGCGACCACGGGATGTTTGAGGCGCCCGGCCTAGACGCCCCTGCGATACCCTAGCGGCGGGTGATCAGGCCCTGACGCGCCACTCGCACCAACTCATCGACGGTTTGTGCCACGTCCTCGGCGCTGGGCGCCTGGATCACCGCCAGGTCGAAGCTGTCGCGCGCGAAGCGGCTCAGCGACTCGCCGTTCTGCACGAACTGGATGCGAAAGGCACGCGACCCGGCCCAACGCTTGGGCCAGCCTTCGAGATAGCGCAACAAGGTGGGTTGATGGCTGCCGCCCAGCAGCACGCGCGGATTGCGCAGCAGCAGGCCCGATGTGATGGGCGCCAGACGAATAAGGGGTTGGGGACAGATCATGGTCGAGTCTCCGCCTCGAGAATCCCGCTGGGCAGCGGTGAGAGGCGACACCGAACCAGCGCTTTAGCGGAATTTCAGGCGTTGATGACAACACCCTGTGGCGCCCCGCAAGTAGCTGTTTAAATCGGCGCAGAGCGCATCCTAGAGAAGCCCACGGCAAACTGTCAAGGCGCACACGGCTTCAACCCCAACCTTCGATTGGGCGACACTCGATCCGCGCATTTCCGTCCGCTCAAAAGACCCGTTCCTGGCCATGGACGCCCCGCCTGACCAGATCGATTGCGGCCCTCGGCGCGACCCGACGTTTCGCCACGTAACAGAAAACACGTGGCGATATCGACGCCAAGTCGCCCGAAAGTCCTGGAAAGCGCCTGGATAGAGGGCTCGCCAGAAACACCAGGACGATGGCATGTTTCCTGCCATCGTCCTGGCGCCGTACGCGCCACGGGATGGGCGCGATCCATGTTGCTGGAAGCAGTTGACTGCCTCAACACACCCATCGAGAGCGCCCATGAAGAACAAGAAAACCCTGCTCGCCCTCTGCCTCGGTACCGGCCTGCTCGCCAGCGGTCAGACCCAGGCATTCTGGTTCGGTTCATCCGGCTATACCCAGACCAAATACCCCATCGTCCTCGGCCACGGCATGCTCGGCTTCGACAGCATCCTTGGTGTCGACTACTGGTATGGCATCCCGGCGGCACTGCGCCGTGACGGCGCCAGCGTCTACGTCACCGAAGTCAGCCAGCTGGACACCTCCGAAGCGCGCGGCGAACAATTGCTGCAGCAGGTCGAGGAGATCGTCGCCATCAGCGGCAAGGGCAAGGTCAACCTGATCGGCCACAGTCATGGCGGCCCGACCACCCGCTACGTCCCCGCCGTGCGCCCGGATCTGGTGGCATCGGTCACCAGCGTCGGCGCACCGCACAAGGGTTCGGCCACCGCCGACTTCCTCAAGGGCATCAGCGACGGCCCGGCCGGCCCGGTCGCCACCCCGCTGCTGGTGGGCATCGTCAACGGCCTGGGGACGCTGATCAACTTCCTCTCCGGCAGTTCCAGCACCACGCCGCAGAATGCACTGGGCTCACTGGAATCGCTCAACAGCGAGGGCGCTGCACGCTTCAATGCCAAGTTCCCACAAGGCATTCCCACCAGCGCCTGCGGCGAGGGTGCCTACAGCGTAGGCGGCGTGCGCTACTACTCCTGGAGCGGCACCAGCCCGCTGACCAACCTGCTCGACCCGAGCGACCTGCTGATGGGCGCCTCCTCGCTGACCTTCGGCAACGAAGCCAACGACGGCCTGGTCGGCCGCTGCAGCTCGCGCATGGGCCAGGTGATTCGTGACAACTACCGGATGAACCATCTCGACGAGGTCAACCAGACACTAGGTCTGACCAGTCTGTTCGAGACCGATCCGGTTACCGTCTACCGCCAGCACGCCAACCGCCTGAAGAACGCCGGGCTCTGAACTGCCACGTTTCGCAGGGTGCGCCGTGCGCAGCGAAATGCCAGCGTTACCGACAATCCGGTGCGCACGGCGCACCCTACAGGTATTGCTCCGAGCCCTGATTCGGATCGGGGGCGATCCCGATCCGACGCCCTACTGGAACCTGCCGTGAAGAAAACCCTGTTCGTCCTGCCGCTACTGATCGCCGCCGGCCTGGCGCTGATGCTTTACCTGCAACCCGGACACCCACCGACCCCATTCACGCCTCCCGCCGCCACGGCTGCGCAGCCTGTAGCGGAGCCGGCCGCAGAGGCCGCAACGCCGACTATCGACGAGACGCCGAAGAAGGCCACCGCGCTGGCCCTGCCCAGCTCCTTCGTCGGCACCGAAGTCGACGGCAGCTTTCGCGTGGACGCCGCCGGCAATCTGATCATCAGCGAAGACATCCGCCGTATCTTCGATTACTTCCTCGCCAGCATCGGCGAAGAAAGCCTGGATGCCAGCGTGTCGCGCCTGCGCAGCTACATCGACAGCCAGTTGCAGGAACCTGCGCGAGCCCACGCACAGACACTGCTGGACCAGTACCTGAGCTACAAGCGCGAGTTGGCGCTGCTGGAGCGCGACCTGCCGCAAATGGCCGATCTGGATGCCATGCGCCAGCGCGAAAGCGCCGTACAGACGCTGCGCGCGCGTCTGTTCGATAACGAGACCCACCAGGCCTTCTTCGCTCGCGAGGAAGGCTACAACCGCTTCACTCTGGAGCGCCTGGCCATCCAGCGCGACGCCCGGATGAGCGCAGCAGAGAAAGGTGCTGCCGTCGACCGCCTGCGCGCGTCCCTGCCCGAAGAACTGCAGGACGCCGTCCTGCCGCAACTGCAGCAGGAACTGCGGCAGCACACCGCTCGCCTGCAGGCCGAAGGCGCCAGTGCGGCGCAGATTCGCCAGATGCGGCAGCAGTTGGTCGGCGCCGAAGCCACCACACGCCTGGAGGCATTGGATAGCCAGCGGCAGAGTTGGCAGAAACGTCTGGATGACTACATCACGGCCAAGGCGAAGATTCAGGCCAATGAAGGGCTCAGCAGCGGCGACAAGCGCGCGGCGATCGAGGTGCTGGCTGCAGAGCGCTTCGATGAACGTGAGCGCCTGCGTCTGGAGGCCAGCGAGCGACTGGCGGCGGCCAACAGGCAGCAGTAGCCTCAGGCGCTGTCGCGCATCACCAGCTCGAAGCCGACGTCGATGCAGTGCTGCTCCGGCGTTTCGCCACGCATCAGCGCCAGCAGCATGTTCGCCGCCAGCTCGCCGACACGACCACGGGTGGTACGCACGGTGCTCAGGGCCGGATGCATCCAGGCAGCGGCCGGCAAATCGTTGAAGCCGGCGATGGCCAGGCGCCCCGGGACGTCCAGGCCCAGCTGACGCGCGCGGAACAGCGCGCCCATGGCCAGGTCGTCGTTGTTGAAGAACACCGCATCGATCTGCGGCTGCTGCGCCAGCAGGCGGTCGAGCAACTCGGCGCCCAAGCCGATGGATGACAACGCCGGCGTCAGCAATTCCAGTGCCGGATCATGTCGATTGAGGTAGCGCATCACCTGACGATAGCCTTCTGCACGCTGCAAGGTGCGTGGATCAAGCTGCGCGGCGGCAAAGGCGATATGGCGGTAACCACGCTGCACCAGGGCACGGGTCATCGCGGCGCCGGCTTCGACCTGAGAGAAGCCGACGCAGTAATCCTCCGGCTCCTCGCTCAGCTCCATCAACGTCACCAAGGGGCAACTGCTGGCACCGAGGATTTCACGCGCCGCGTCGCTGCGCTCGAACCCCGTGAGCAGCAGACCCGCTGGCTGGTGCGCCAGGTAGGAACGCAGCAGACGCTCATCCTCCTCGACCCGGTAGTGACTGACACCGATCATCATCTCGAAACCAGCCGGCATCAGCACCCGCTGGATGGCCTCCACGGTATCGACGAACACCGAGTTCGACAGTGACGGGATCACCACAGCCACCAGATTCGAGCGTGAACTGGCCAATGCCCGCGCTGCCGGGTTGGGCACGTAACCCAGCGCCTGAGCGGCACGCATCACCTGCTCGCGCAGCGCGTCGGACACCCGCCCCGGCTGGGACAGCGCGCGCGAAGCGGACATCAACGAGCAGCCCGCGGCCTTGGCCACGTCGGACAAGGTGACACGTTCTGCGGACCGGCGACGGCGTTGGCTCATAGCGCCTCCAATGATTTCAGCGGCCGATTCTACCAGCCCCGCCGGGGAATAAAGCGCGGGACACGCCGCCCGGGGTAACGCCACCATGCAAGGAGCGTTACCACCTGCGTGCCCCGCGAAACTGCGAACCTGCCCAGGATCAGCGGCGCACTGGCCGAGCCGATCCTGGGCAAGCCCTTATAGGGCGGCCTTCTCGGCTTCAGTCTGCACCTGATCGAACAGTTGCTGACCGACCGTGTCGACGACCTTCTGGATCGCCGGCGCAGCCTGCTCACGCATGCGCAGCACTTCGGCCGGCTGCACTTCGTTGATCTGCATGCCCTTGTCTTTCAGCTCGGCCAGGGCACGCGCAGCTTCCTCGCGGGTGTCCTGGCGCTCGAAGTCACGCGCCTTCTTCGCCGCTTCCAGCAGGATGTTCTGCTCGGTCTGCGACAGACCATCCCACCAGCGCTTGGATACGGTGACGATCCACGGGCTGTACACGTGGTTGGTCACGGTCAGGTACTTCTGCACCTCGTAGAACTTCGAGGAAAGAATGGTGTTGAAGGGGTTTTCCTGGCCGTCGACGGCCTTGGTCTCCAGCGCGGTGAACAGCTCGGAGAACGGCAGCGGCACGGCATTGGCGCCCATCAGCTTGAAGGTCTCGAGGAATACCGGGTTGGGCATGACCCGCAGTTTGACGCCGGAGAAGTCCTCCAGCTTGCTGATCGGCCGCGTGTTGTTGGTCAGGTTGCGGAAGCCGTTCTCCCAGTACACCAGGCCGACCAGACCTTTCTCCTCCAGCTTGTCCATCACCTGGCGGCCAACCGGGCCGTCGAGCACGACATCGGCCTGCTCGGCACTGCTGAACAGGAAGGGCGTGTCCCACACGGCCATTTCCTTGGTGATGCCCACCAGGGTCGCGGTGGAGCCGACCATCATTTCCTGCGCGCCGCCAATCAGCGCGCTCTGCATCTGATCGTCCGAGCCCAGGCTGGCGGCACCGAAGGTGCGCACCTTGAGCTTGCCGTCGGAGGCCTTGGCGACCTCCTCGGCGAACAGCTTGGCCGCACGGCCCTGGTTGCTGTTCTCGTTGAGACCGTAACCGAAGCGGATCATACGTGAGCGCACGTCATCGGCATGGGCGGTGACACTGGCGAGCGGGCTGCACAGCATGGCAGCGGTGAGGATGGCGAGCAGTGGACGTTTCATCGGGTCTACCTTTTATTGTTGTGAATGATGTCGGCGCGCCAACGCCGTCAGGCCAACTCAGCGCAGCCAGGCCAGCGGCACGGTGACGATGGACGGGAACGCCACCAGCATCGCGACGATGATCAGGTAAATCAGGAAGAACGGCATGACGCCGCGCACCAGCACCTCCATGCGCAACTTGCCGATACCGCCGACGACGTTGAGCACGGTGCCGACTGGCGGCGTGATCAGGCCGATGGAGCCGATCAGCACGAACATCACGCCGAAGTACACCGGATCGACGCCGGCCTTGATCGCGATGGGCGCCAGTACTGGCGCCAGAATCAGGATGGTCGGCGTCAGGTCGAGCACCATGCCTACTGCGATCATCAGCAGCATGATCGCCAGCACCAGCAGCCGAGGGTGATTGGCCAGCGGCCCGAGCATGGCACCAATCTCGTCCGGCAACTGCGCCAGGGTGATCATGTAGGCCGATACCGTGGCAGCGGCGCAGAGGAACATCACCGACGCCGTGATGCGGCTGGCGCGGGTCAGGGTTTCCATCAGATCGCTCCAGCTCAGTTCGCGGTAGAGCAAGGTGGAAACGGCCAGGGCGTAGACCGCAGCGACCACCGCCGCTTCGGTGGGGGTGAAGATGCCGAAGCGCAGACCACCAACGATGATCACCGGCAACATCAGCGCCGCCGCACCGTCGATCAGCACCCGGCGACGCTCGGCAGCACTGGCCTTGGGCGGCGTCGGTTCGGTGAAGCCACGGGCGATCAGCGTCCAGGCGACGATCAGGCCGGCGCCCATGATCAGCCCCGGCACCAGACCCGCCATGAACAGCTGGCTGATAGACGTGTTGGTGACCACGCCGTAAATCACGAACGGCATCGACGGCGGAATGATCGGCGCGATGATGCCGCCGGCAGCCACCAGGCCCGCCGAGGAATGCACCGGATAACCGCGCTGGCGCATCATCGGCAACAGCAAGGTAGCCAGTGCAGCGGTGTCGGCCAATGCCGAGCCGGACATGCTGGCCAGCAGCACGGCGGCCGCAATGGCAACGTAGCCGAGGCCTCCGCGCAGATGGCCAAAGTAGGCCTGCGCCATGGCAATGATGCGCCGGGAAATGCCGCCGGCGTTCATCAGCTCGCCGGCCAGGATGAAGAACGGCACCGCCAGCAACGGGAAGCTGTCAGCGCCGGCGAGCAGGTTCTGCGCCAGCAACTGCACGTCCCAGAAATCCAGGTACCACATCAGTACAGCCGCAGTGAGGATCAGGGCGAAGGCGATGGGCATGCCGAATGCCATGAACCCCAGCAGGGAAGAAAGAAATACCGCGACAGTCATCGGCAGGTCCTCGCTGGGCAGTGCCCGTTTTGTTGGAATTGGGCGAGCATCATTCGACGTGCGCCTGGGTCAGTGTCGCCTGCGGCGTACGTCGCCAGAGGTTGACCAGTTGCACCACCGCCAGAATCGCCAGCACCAGCATGCTCGCCAGCACCGGCAGCATCGCCAGCACCACCGGATAACCAACCACGGTACTGACGTTGCCCCAGCCGAACTGCACCTGATTCCAGGCGCCCAAGGCCGAGAGCAGGCTCGCTCCTGCCACGAGAATCCAGCTCAGCGAATCCACCAGTCGCTGCGCCAGCAGCGGGAAGCGGTCGCGAATCATGCGGAAGGTCATCAGCTCGCCGCGGCGCATACCAGAGGCCACACCGACGAAGACCAGCCAGACGAACGCCAACCGCGAAAGCTCCTCGGCGCCCGGCCAGCCGGTGCCGAAGGCGTAGCGCAGCACCACGTTGGTAAACACCGCCACCACCATGAAGGCCATCAGCAGCGCCATCAGGCCATCGGTCAGGCGATCGAACATGCGCGCGATGCGACCTTCGTAGATCGGCTCGGCGCCTAGCTGGGCAGCCTGGTTAGCGCTATCAATTTCGCTATCGAGCATATCCTGAGCCTGGCTCGACACAGCCTCCGTGGCTTCGCGACGAACCCAAGCCTGAATGTCGGTTACCAACGCTTGCCGCGACTGCTGCGCATCGACGACTCGTACGTACGGCTCACCTGCCGGGCTTTCGAGGGTGGCGAACTGGCTGTCGACCAGCGAAGTCGGCATGAAATGTCCAGGCCGAGCACCGACACGTTGCACCGCGGTGGCGTGATCGATATCCAGATGCACGAACTGCAACCCCGGAACCGCCTGACGCAGACGCTCGCGGTAAGCACGCTTGAGCGCCGAGCAGGCCAGCACGAAGCATTCACCTGCGGCCTGCGCGGCCAGCATCTGCTCGCACAGCGCGTCCAGCCAGTGGCGACGGTCTTCGTCGCTCAACGGGATGCCCGCGCGCATGCGCGCTACGTTCTCGGGAGGATGGAAATGATCGGCTTCGATATGGCGCCAACCGAGTGCGGTGGCGACCGCCTGGCTGATCTCGCTCTTGCCGGAGCCACTGACACCCATGACCACCAGGGTGGTACGGGCAGGCAATGCGCAAGGCTGCTGTTGCATGGGAACTCCATGGGCACCATCGAGGTGGGCCGCTCATTGTTTGATCCGAATGTTAGCGCTATCCAAATCGTTCGACAACCCTCTTCCGGCAACATTTCGTAGAGCATTTTCCGCGAATGACAGTCACCCAGCTCTGGCCCGCTGCTGGCTGACACGTTCAAGATCGCCTACCTGCCCCACGGGAGACATTTCGCTTATGTACCGGCTGAGCCCCAGCTTCTGGCTGCCCGCATTGTTCCTGCCACTGGCTGCACAGGCCGAAAACGCAAGCTACCAGGCCACCCCGCTGGTGGTCACCGGCAGCCGCTATCAAGCCAGCGGCTGGCAACTGCCCTTCTCGGTCAACCGCATCGATGCCGAACAGGCCACCCGAGGCAAACCCGGCGTCAACCTCTCCGAGGCGCTCGGCAGCGTGCCGGGGCTGGTGGTGCAGAACCGGCAGAATTACGCGCAGGACCTGCAGATATCCTCACGCGGCTTCGGCGCCCGCTCGGCCTTCGGCATTCGCGGCATCAAGCTGCTGGCCGATGGTGTGCCGCTGTCCAACCCGGACGGCCAGGGCCAGGCGGCGACCTTCGACCTCGACACCCTGGAGCGTATCGAAGTGCTGCGCGGGCCGTTCGCCAGCGTCTACGGCAGCAACTCCGGTGGGGTCATCCAGCTGTTCTCGCGCGATGGCGAAGGCGCCCCCAAGGTGGCGCTCGACACATCCCAGGCCGCTTACGGCACCAGCCGTACCCGTGTCTCGGCCGAAGGCGGCAACGACAAAGCCGGTTTCATCATCAACCGCTCGCATTTCGAGACCGACGGTTACCGCGACCACAGCGGCGCCATCCTCGACAAGACCTTCGCCAAGCTGACCCTGTACCCGGATGACCTCAGCAAGCTCAGCCTGAGCTTCAGCGAGCTGGATCAGAACGACACGCAAGACCCGCAGGGTCTGACCTGGGATCAGGTACAGGCTGATCGACGGTCTGCCGCGCCCAGCGCTCTGGCGTTCAATACACGCAAAACGGTGGATCATCGTCAGCTGGCGCTCAACTATGAACGCAGCTTCACCGCCGGCACCTGGCAAAGCACGCTGTACAGCGGCACGCGGCGGGTGATTCAGTACCAGTCGATTCCGGTCTTTGTGCAGGCACCGGCATCTCAGTCAGGCGGCGTGATCGACTTCGAGCGGCGCTTCCACGGCATCGGCAATCGCTGGATCCAGTCGTTCAATCTCGGCAGCAGTCTGTTGACCGTCACCACCGGCCTGGACTACGACTATTCGCGCGATGACCGTCAGGGCTACGAGAACTTCGTCGGCGACACCCTCGGTGTGAAGGGCGATCTGCGCCGCGACGAGCGCAACGAGGTCACCAGCCTGTCGCCCTACGTCCAGGCCGCCTGGCAACTGGGCAAGCTCGACCTGCAGGCGGGTCTGCGCCACAGCCAGGTGGAGTTCGACGTGGATGACCGCTTCCTGAGCAATGGCGACGACAGCGGCTCGGTCACCTACCGCAAGCTGACGCCCACTCTTGGCGCCAGTTATGCCCTGCTGCCGGCTCTGAATGTCTATGCCAGCTGGGGCAAGGGGCTGGAGACGCCGACGCTCAACGAGCTGTCCTATTCCGGCCCCGACAACAGCTTCGGCTTCGAGCTGAAACCGGCCACCAGCGAACAGATCGAACTCGGCCTCAAGGCCCGTCTCGCACAAGCAACCAGCCTGCAGCTGGCGTTGTTCCAGATCGACACCGACGACGAACTGGTGGTGGAGTCGGCCAGCGGTGGCCGCTCACGTTTTCAGAACGCCGCACAGACCCGCCGCCGGGGCGTCGAGCTGGCACTGCAAAGCCGCTTGAGCGACACCTTGCGTGCCAACCTCGCCTACACCGAGATCGACGCCGCTTACAGCAAGGATTTCACCAGCAACGGCCGCCTGATCGATTCGGGCAACCACCTGCCCGGCATTCCCGCGCGCACGCTGCATGGCGAGCTGACCTGGCAACCGGTCGAGGGCTTCAGCACCGCCGTCGAAGGCCTGTATCGCAGCAAGCTCTACGTCGAGGACAGCAATACCGCCAAGGCCGCGCCCAGCCATGCAGTGTTCAACGGGCAAGCACGTTTCGAGCAGAAGGTCGGCGCGCTGACCTTCAACCAGGTGCTGCGTATCGACAATTTGTTTGACCGCGAATACATCGGCTCGGTGATCGTCGGTGACGGCAACGGCCGCTACTACGAACCTGGCCCCGAGCGCGCCTGGTATGTTGGCGCGGGCGTGCAGTACCAGTTCGATTGAGGCTCGCGGCGCATATGCGCATCCAATGCCCGGCCTGAAGCCCCCTGCCCCGCTTGTGGGATAAGGCGTCAGAGGATACGTATCGCCAGATACGCACGCGTTCAAAAACAAAAAAGGCCACCCGAGGGTGGCCTTTTTTTGAGCAGTCAGCGAAGGCTTAGGCCTTCTTGACTTCCCAACCGGTCAGCTCGGCCAGGGCCTTGCCGATATCAGCCAGGGAACGCACGGTTTTCACGCCAGCGTCTTGCAGTGCAGCGAATTTCTCGTCTGCAGTGCCCTTGCCGCCGGAGATGATGGCGCCAGCATGGCCCATGCGCTTGCCGGGAGGAGCGGTCACACCAGCGATGTAGGAAACTACAGGCTTGGTGACGTTGGCCTTGATGTAGGCAGCCGCTTCTTCTTCAGCCGAACCGCCGATCTCACCGATCATGACGATCGCTTCGGTCTTCGGGTCTTCCTGGAACAGCTTCAGGATATCGATGAAGTTGGAGCCCGGGATGGGATCACCGCCGATGCCCACGCAGGTGGACTGGCCGAAACCGGCGTCGGTGGTCTGCTTGACGGCTTCATAGGTCAGGGTGCCGGAACGCGACACGATGCCTACCTTGCCTGGCAGGTGGATGTGACCCGGCATGATGCCGATCTTGCACTCGCCGGGAGTGATCACGCCCGGGCAGTTCGGGCCGATCAGGGTAATGCCCAGCTCGTCGCAGATGACCTTGGCATCCAGCATGTCCAGGGTAGGAATGCCTTCGGTGATGCAGACGATCAGCTTGATGCCGCCGAATGCCGCTTCCAGGATCGAGTCCTTGCAGAACGGAGCCGGAACGTAGATGACCGAAGCGTCAGCGCCGGTGGCTTCGACAGCTTCTTTGACAGTGTTGAACACTGGCAGGCCCAGGTGGGTAGTGCCACCTTTGCCCGGAGTCACGCCGCCAACCATCTTGGTGCCGTAGGCGATGGCTTGTTCGGAGTGGAAAGTACCCTGCGAGCCGGTGAAGCCCTGGCAGATGACTTTGGTGTCTTTATTGATCAGGACGCTCATTACTTGCCCTCCGCAGCTTTGACGACTTGCTGAGCAGCGTCGGTCAGGCTGGTTGCCGCGATGATGTTCAGGCCGCTTTCAGCCAGGACCTTGGCGCCCAGCTCAGCGTTGTTACCTTCCAGGCGGACGACCACCGGGATTTTCACGCCGACTTCTTTCACGGCGCCGATGATGCCTTCGGCAATCATGTCGCAACGAACGATGCCGCCGAAGATGTTCACCAGAACGGCAGCGACGTTGCTGTCGGACAGGATGATCTTGAAGGCTTCGGTCACGCGCTCTTTGGTTGCGCCGCCACCTACGTCGAGGAAGTTGGCTGGCTTGCCGCCGTGCAGGTTGACGATGTCCATGGTACCCATGGCCAGGCCGGCACCGTTGACCATGCAGCCGATGTTGCCTTCCAGGGCCACGTAGTTCAGCTCGAAGCTGGCAGCGTGGGCTTCACGAGGATCGTCTTGCGACGGGTCGTGGAAGGTCTTCAGCTTCGGCTGACGGTACATGGCGTTAGCGTCGATGTTGATCTTCGCGTCCAGGCAGTGCAGGTCGCCGTCGGCCTTGATGACCAGCGGGTTGACTTCCAGCAGCGCCAGATCGTGATCCTTGAACAGCTTGGCCAGACCTACGAAGATCTTGGCGAACTGAGCGACTTGCTTGCCTTCCAGACCCAGCTGGAAAGCCAGCTCGCGACCCTGGAACGGCTGAGCGCCAACCAGCGGATCAACGGTGGCCTTGAGGATTTTCTCAGGGGTATCGTGGGCCACTTTCTCGATGTCCACGCCACCTTCGGTGGAAGCCATGAACACGATGCGACGGCTGGAGCGGTCCACTACAGCGCCCAGGTACAGTTCCTTGGCGATGTCGGTGCAGGATTCGACCAGGATTTTGCTGACCGGCTGACCATTGGCGTCAGTCTGGTAAGTCACCAGACGCTTGCCCAGCCAGTTGGCGGCGAAGGCCTTGGCGTCTTCTTTGCTCTTGACCAGCTTTACGCCACCGGCTTTACCGCGGCCACCAGCGTGGACCTGAGCCTTGACGACCCACTCGCTGCCGCCGATTTTTTCGCAGGCTTCTGCGGCTTCTTCCGGGGTGTCTACCGCGAAGCCCTTGGATACGGGCAGGCCGTATTCAGCGAACAGCTGCTTACCCTGATACTCGTGAAGATTCATGCTTGTCTACCGTCTTCGTTTAGGTATTGCGCATTCGGCGCTGTACTTGTGATACCGCGCCACCTGTGACTGCCGAAGCAGTCCGCCGGGCTTTGTCGCTGCGAGTCGAACTCGACGCGGGCCACCCGACGTGGTTCTGCTTGCAAACACCACCGTAGCGATGAGGCGATTACACGACGCCCCGCCTGCCACGGCGGCTTGCAACAACTACTGCAGTGACCGGACACTGCCGGCCGCTTCGCTTAACGCTTCTTGCGGTTGGCGATGTGAATCGCGCCACCGTTGACCGCCAGAGCCGCTTCGTGCAGCGCCTCGGACAGGGTCGGGTGGGAGAAGACCATCATGCCCAGGTCTTCGGCACTGGTGCCGAATTCCATGCCGATCGCGCCTTGCTGTACCAGCTCGGCAGCGCTTGGGCCGATCACGTGAACGCCCAGTACGCGGTCTGTGTTGGCGTCAGCGATGACCTTGACGAAGCCGCCGGTGTCGTTGGCCGCCATGGCGCGACCGCTGGCAGCGAACGGGAAGGTGCCGACGTTGACGGCAATACCTTCGGCCTTCAGCTGCTGCTCGGTCTTGCCGACCCATGCAATTTCCGGGTGGGTGTAGATCACGGACGGGATCAGGTCATAGTTCATCTGCGCCTTGTGACCCGCGATACGCTCGGCCACCATCACGCCCTCTTCCGAGGCCTTGTGCGCGAGCATGGCGCCACGCACCACGTCACCGATGGCGTATACGCCCGGAACGCTGGTTTCGCACTGGTCGTTGACGAAGATGAAGCCGCGCTCGTCCAGGTCAACACCGCTGTCGGAAGCCAGCAGATCGGTGGTCACCGGGCGACGACCCACAGCCACGATCAGCTTGTCGAAGGTCATCTTCTGCTCGCCATTGGCGTCAGTGAAGCTGACGATGACCTGCTTCTTCTTAACTTCCGAACCGGTTACGCGAGCGCCCAGGCGGATGTCCAGGCCCTGCTTGGTGAGGGTCTTCTGGGCTTCCTTGGCAATCTGCTCGTCGGCAGCAGCGAGGAACTTGTCCATGGCTTCCAGGACGGTGACTTCGGCACCCAGGCGAGCCCATACCGAGCCCAGCTCCAGACCGATCACGCCAGCGCCGATGACGCCCAGCTTCTTCGGTACGCTCGAAAATTCCAGGGCACCGGTGGAGTCGACGATGACGTCCTGATCGACCGGGGCCGGCGGGATCTCGACCGGCTTGGAGCCGGAGGCGATGATCACGTGAGCCGCTTCGACCACCTGGGTCTTGCCGTCGGTGCCGGTGACTTCGACCTGCTTGCCGGCCAGCAGCTTGCCGTGGCCTTCGAGCAGGGTCACGCCATTGGCCTTGAACAGGCCGGCAACACCGCCGGTGAGGTTCTTGATGATGGTGTTCTTGCGCGCCACCATGGCCGGGACGTCGATGGTCACGCCCTTGGCCTCGATACCGTGAACGGCGAAGCCGTCTTTCGCTTCGTGGTACTTCCAGGAGCTGTCCAGCAGCGCCTTGGAAGGAATGCAACCGACGTTCAGGCAGGTGCCGCCGAGCGCGACCTTGCCGTCGCTGCCCTGGTACTTCTCGATGCAGGCAGTCTTCAGGCCGAGTTGCGCTGCTTTGATGGCGGCTACATAGCCACCAGGGCCGGCACCGATGACTACCACGTCGAATTTCTGGGTCATAACGTATTCCTTCTCGAATAAACCGGACGGCCCTGATAACAGGGCCGCCGTGGAGGAGACTGGCTTTTAGATTTCCAGCAGCAGGCGAGCCGGGTCTTCAAGCAAGTTCTTGATGGTCACCAGGAAGGTCACGGCTTCCTTACCATCGATCAGGCGGTGGTCGTAAGACAGCGCCAGGTACATCATCGGACGGATCACCACCTGACCATTGATCGCCATCGGACGCTGGATGATGTTGTGCATACCCAGGATGGCTGCCTGCGGCGGGTTGACGATCGGCGTCGACATCATCGAACCGAAGGTACCACCGTTGGTGATGGTGAAGGTGCCGCCGGTCATTTCTTCGATCGACAGCTTGCCGTCTTTGGCTTTCTTGCCGAAGGTGGCGATGCCGCTCTCGATTTCAGCCAGGCTCATCTGCTCGGCATTACGCAGTACCGGAACGACCAGACCGCGGTCGCTGGACACGGCAACACCGATGTCGGCATAGCCGTGGTAAACGATGTCGTTGCCGTCGATCGAGGCGTTGACTGCCGGGAAGCGCTTCAAGGCTTCGGTGGCGGCCTTGACGAAGAACGACATGAAGCCCAGGCGCACGCCATTGTGGGACTTCTCGAACAGGTCCTTGTACTTCGAACGCAGGGCCATGACTTCAGTCATGTCGACTTCGTTGAAGGTGGTCAGCATGGCCATGGAGGACTGAGCCTCGACCAGACGTTCGGCGATCTTGGCGCGCAGGCGGGTCATCGGCACACGCTTCTCGGTGCGGTCGCCAGTGGCGACGACAGCGGCAGCGGCCGGAGCAGCGGCAGGCTTGGCAGCAGCCGGGGCGTTCTTCTTGGCTTCGACGGCAGCGACCACGTCTTCCTTGGTCACTCGGCCACCTTTGCCGGTGCCGGCGATGCTGTTGGGGTCGATGCCGTTCTCTTCAGCCAGCTTGCGCGCGGCCGGCGAGAGGATGGCGTCGTCGCCAGCGGCGGCAGCCGGAGCAGCAGCCTGGGCCGGAGCGGCGGCAGCGGCCGGTGCGGCAGCCGGAGCAGCGGCGGCAGCGCCACCTTCGGTCAACTTGCCCAGCAGCTCGTTGGAAAGAACGGTGTCGCCTTCGTTCTTGATGATTTCAGCCAGAACGCCGTCGGCCTCGGCCAGTACTTCGATCACGACCTTGTCGGTTTCGATGTCGACGATCAGCTCATCACGCTTGACCGCTTCGCCCGGCTTCTTGTGCCAGGTGGCCACGGTGCCGTCGGCAACCGATTCCGGGAAGGTTGGGGCTTTGATCTCGATAGCCATTGTATGCGTTTCCTTAAATTCGGTTTACCGGCAGGTGGCACTCGCCACCTGCCGGATGAAGGCGTTAAACAGTAAAGGCGTCCTGCAGCAGTTTTTCCTGCTGCTCGGCGTGCATCGACGCATAACCACAAGCGGGCGCTGCCGACGCATCACGACCGGCGTACTCCAGGAACAGCGACTTCTTGTGTGCAGTAGCGACGCGACGCATGTGGTGCTGGCTGCAATACCAGGCCCCCTGGTTCATCGGCTCTTCCTGACACCAGACGATGTGCTTGAGGTTCTTGTATGGCGCCAGCACTTCAGCCAGATCGTCTTCCGGGAACGGATAGAGCTGCTCGATACGAACGATGGCGATGTCTTCACGACCCTCGGCACGGCGCTTCTCCAGCAGGTCGTAGTAGACCTTGCCGCTGCACAGGACCATACGCTCGACCTTTTTCGGGTCCAGCGAATCGATCTCGCCAATCACGGTCTGGAAGGAGCCTTCGGCCAGATCTTCCAGGGTCGAGATGGCCAGCTTGTGACGCAGCAGCGATTTGGGCGTCAGCACCACCAGCGGCTTGCGCAGCGGACGGATCACCTGGCGACGCAGCATGTGGTAGACCTGTGCCGGGGTGGTCGGTACGCAGACCTGCATGTTGTGCTCGGCGCACAGCTGCAGGTAACGCTCCAGACGCGCCGAGCTGTGCTCAGGCCCCTGCCCTTCATAGCCATGCGGCAGCAGAACGGTCAGGCCGCAGAGACGGCCCCACTTGGTTTCGCCACTGGAGATGAACTGGTCGAATACCACCTGGGCGCCGTTGGCGAAGTCGCCGAACTGAGCTTCCCAGATCACCAGCGCGTTCGGCGTGGTGGTGGCATAGCCGTACTCGAAGGCCAGCACCGCTTCCTCGGAGAGGTAGGAGTCGTACAGCTCGAACTTCGGCTGACCGTCGTACAGGTTCTTCAGCGGAACGTGGGTCGAGGCGTCCTTCTGGTTGTGCAGCACCGCGTGACGGTGCGAGAAGGTGCCACGGCCGATGTCCTGACCAGTCATGCGGATCGGGTGACCTTCGACCAGCAGCGTGGCATAAGCCATGGTCTCGGCGAAGCCCCAGTTGATCGGCAAGCCGCCTGCGCCCATCTTCTGACGGTCTTCGAGGATCTTCGCCACCTGGCGCTGAACCAGGAAGCCTTCAGGGATTTCCAGCAGCTTGGCCGAGAGATCCTGCAGGGTCTTCAGATCGAAGCGGGTGTCGTGACGCGCAGTCCAGGCATGGCCCAGGTACGGACGCCAATCGACGAACAGTTCCTTGTTCGGCTCCTTGACCAGGCTCTTGACCACGTGCTGACCATTGTCCAGCGCGGTGCGGTACTCGTCGATCTTGGCCTGCACGTCGTCGCTGCTCTGCGCGCCGGCTGCAATCAGAGCATCGGCGTACAGCTCACGGGTGGTGCGCTGCTTGGCGATCTGCTGGTACATCAGCGGCTGGGTGCCGTTCGGCTCGTCGGCCTCGTTGTGACCCCGACGGCGGTAGCAGACCAGGTCGATGACCACGTCACGCTTGTACTGCATGCGGTAGTCGACAGCCAGTTGAGTCACGAACAGCACGGCTTCCGGATCATCACCATTCACATGGAAGATTGGCGCCTGAATCATCTTCGCCACGTCGGTCGCGTACTCGGTGGAGCGCGCATCCAGCGGGTTGCTGATGGTGAAGCCGACCTGGTTGTTGATCACGATGTGGATGGTGCCGCCAGTCTTGTAGCCGCGGGTCTGCGACATCTGGAAGGTTTCCATGACCACACCCTGACCGGCGAAGGCAGCATCACCGTGGATGGAGATCGGCAGCACTTTCTCGCCGCTGGCATCGCTGCGACGATCCTGACGAGCACGCACCGACCCCTCGACCACCGGGGAAACGATTTCCAGGTGCGAAGGGTTGAACGCCAGCGCCAGGTGCACTTCGCCACCGGCAGTCATGACGTTGGAGGAGAAACCCTGGTGGTACTTCACGTCACCGGACGACAGACCTTCGGTCTTCTTGCCTTCGAACTCGTCGAACAAGTCGCGCGGATTCTTGCCGAAGGTGTTGACCAGAACGTTGAGGCGGCCGCGGTGGGCCATGCCGATGACGATTTCCTTGGTGCCGTAGGAGCCGGAACGCTGAATGATCTCGTCCAGCAACGGAATCAGGCTTTCGCCACCTTCCAGGCCGAAACGCTTGGTGCCCGGGTATTTGGTACCCAGGTACTTTTCCAGACCTTCGGCAGCAGTGACGCGCTCGAGCACATGCGCCTGAACTTCGGCGGAAAACTGCGGACGACCGCGCACGCTTTCCAGGCGCTGGGCAAACCAGTTGCGCTGTCCGGAGTCGACGATGTGGGTGAACTCGGCACCGATGGTGCGACAATATGTCTGCTGCAGCGCATCGCGGATTTCGCGTAGCGTTGCCTCTTCCTTGCCGATGTACAGCTCACCAGTGCGGAATGTGGTGTCCAGATCCGCGTCGGTCAGGCCATAGTGATTGATCGACAGGTCAGACGGCGCAGTGCGCACCCACAGACCCAGAGGGTCGAGCTGGGCGGCCTGATGGCCACGCATGCGGTAGGCCTGGATCAAGCGCAGCACTTCCACCTGCTTCTTTTCGTGCTCGCTGCTGACGGCCCCGGCGGAAACCGGCTGGGCACGACGCGAATTCTTGGCGAGCAGGACGAAATGATCGCGAATGGTCGAATGCGATACGTCCGTTGCAGCGCTGCCGTCGGTCGGCAACTTCTGGAAGTAAGTGCGCCACTCTTCTGGCACAGCGTTGGGATCGTGCAGGTAGAGCTCGTAGAGCTCTTCCACGTAGGCAGCGTTGCCACCGGATAGGTGGGCACTGTCCCACATGCGCTGCATCACGCTTTCTTGCATGCTTGGTCACCCTCGGTAAGGGGACACCACCGGCGTGAATACCGCATGGTCCTGATCAAAGTCATGATGCTGCGACTCGGATAAAGCCACTTGGGTTCCCGCAGATAGTCCGGGTACCAGCCCGGATGCCCCTGCTGGTCGTCATGTTTTTCGAGTATGAGCCGCGGCTTTGTGGGCTGCGGCTCTGGCTTTACTGCGAGGCCGACCTGAGCCGGACTCGCAGGTGTTACAGGTATAGCAACTTGCGAATCAGGTACCGCTCTGCAGCAGCATGTTACGCACGTGGCCGATCGCCTTGGTCGGGTTCAGACCCTTGGGGCAGACGTTCACGCAGTTCATGATGCCGCGGCAACGGAACACACTGAACGGATCGTCCAGCGAAGCCAGACGCTCAGCGGTCTTGGTGTCACGGCTGTCGGCCAGGAAGCGATAGGCCTGCAGCAGTGCAGCGGGACCGAGGAACTTGTCGGGGTTCCACCAGAACGACGGGCAGCTGGTCGAGCAGCACGCGCACAGGATGCACTCGTACAGCCCGTCGAGCTTCTCGCGCTCTTCCGGCGATTGCAGACGCTCGATGGCCGGAGCCGGCGTATCGTTCTGCAGGAACGGCTGCACCTTCTCGTACTGCTTGTAGAAGATGCTCATGTCGACGACCAGGTCACGAATGACCGGCAGACCCGGCAACGGACGAATCACCAGCTTGCCGCCCTTGAGGCCGGCAGCGGAGATCGGCGTGATGCAGGCCAGGCCGTTCTTGCCATTGATGTTCATGCCGTCGGAGCCACACACGCCTTCACGGCAGGAACGACGGTAGGAGAAGCCTTCGTCCTGTTCCTTGATCAGCGCCAGCACGTCGAGGACCATGATGTCCTTGCCGCCGGTGTCGACCTGGAAGTCCTGCATGAACGGAGCAGCGTCCTTCTCCGGGTTGTAGCGATAAACACTGACTTGCAACATATCAGTCACCCTTAATAAGTCCGAACCTTGGGTTCAAATGCCGGAACGGTCTTCGGCGCGAAGTTCACGTCACGCTTGGCTACGCGCTTCTCGCCCGGGAAGTAGAGCGAATGGCACAGCCAGTTCTGATCGTCGCGCTCCTCGAAATCTTCACGAGCGTGCGCACCGCGCGACTCTTTACGAGCCTCGGCAGCCACAGCGGTCGCTTCGGCGACTTCGAGCAGGTTTTGCAGTTCCAGCGCCTCGATACGCGCAGTGTTGAACGCCTGGCTCTTGTCCGCGATCTTGACTTTCGCGATGCGCTCACGCAGGTCGGCCAGTTGTTGGATGCCCTTCTGCATGTATTCGCCAGTACGGAATACACCGAAGTAGTTCTGCATGCACTGTTGCAGCTCTTTGCGCAGCGGCGCTACATCTTCGCCGGTGCTGCGCTCGTTGACGCCAGCCAGACGCGACAGCGACTGCTCGATGTCGGTTTCGCTGGCACCGCGAGCTTCCACGCCTTCTTTCAGCGCTTTTTCCAGGTGCAGGCCAGCCGCACGACCGAATACCACCAGGTCGAGCAGCGAGTTACCGCCCAGACGGTTGGCGCCGTGCACCGATACGCACGCCACTTCACCTACGGCGAACAGACCGTCGATGATCTTGTCGTTGCCGTTGGCATCCTGAGTGATGGCCTGACCATGAATGTTGGTCGGCACGCCGCCCATCATGTAGTGGCAGGTCGGGATGACCGGAACCGGAGCGACGACCGGGTCGACGTGAGCGAAGGTCTTGGACAGTTCGCAGATACCCGGCAGGCGGCTGTGCAGCACTTCCTCGCCGAGGTGATCGAGCTTGAGCAGCACGTGGTCCTTGTCCGGGCCACAGCCGTTGCCGGCGATGACTTCCTTAACCATCGAGCGCGCAACCACGTCGCGACCAGCCAGGTCTTTGGCGTTCGGTGCATAACGCTCCATGAAACGCTCGCCATGGGCGTTGATCAGGTAACCACCCTCGCCACGGCAACCTTCGGTGACCAGCACACCAGCGCCGGCGATACCGGTCGGGTGGAACTGCCACATTTCGATGTCCTGCACCGGCACACCGGCACGCAGGGCCATGCCCACGCCGTCACCGGTGTTGATCAGGGCATTGGTGGTGGAGGCGTAGATACGACCCGCACCGCCAGTGGCCAGGACCACGGCCTTGGAGCGGATGTAGACGGTTTCGCCAGTCTCGATGCAGATGGCGATGACGCCGACGATGGCGCCGTCCTGGTTCTTCACCAGGTCAACGGCGTACCACTCGTTGAGGAACGAGGTGCCAGCTTTCAGGTTGGCCTGATACAGGGTGTGCAGCAGCGCGTGACCGGTACGGTCGGCAGCAGCACAGGTACGGGCAGCCTGGGTCGGATTGTCCGGCCCCTTGGACTGGCCACCGAACGGACGCTGGTAGATGCGGCCCTGCTCGGTACGGGAGAACGGCAGACCCATGTGCTCGAGTTCGAACACGGCTTCCGGGCCGACGGAGCACATGTATTCGATCGCGTCCTGGTCACCGATGTAGTCGGAACCCTTGACGGTATCGTACATGTGCCAGCGCCAATCATCGTTCGGGTCGGCCGAAGCGATGGCGCAGGTGATGCCACCCTGAGCGGAAACGGTGTGCGAACGAGTCGGGAACACCTTGGTGACCACGGCTGTCTTGTGACCGCCCTGAGCCAGTTGCAGCGCAGCACGCATGCCGGCGCCGCCACCACCAACGATGATGGCGTCATAAGAAAGAGTACGGATGCTAGCCATGAATCAGAAACCCCACAGAATCTGCACGCCCCAGACGAACATCGCAAACATGGCGATGCCACACACGGCCTGGAACAGGAAACGCACACCAGTCGCCCACTTGCCCAGCGCCATCGGCGTCAGGTAGTCGGTGGAAATGGTCCACATGCCAACCCAGGCGTGCACGCTCAGTGCAACGAGGGCCAGCAGGCTGAAGATGCGCATTGCGGTATGCGAGAACAGACCATGCCATTCGGCGTAGCCCATACCCGGATTACAGATCACATAGCCCAGCAGAAACAGCGTGTAAGCCGCGAGAACGACCGCAGAAACGCGCTGAGCCATCCAGTCGTAGAGGCCCGAACGCGAGAAATTCGTGACATTGGTTACCATATCCACACCCCCAGCAGCACGATCACGACCGCCGCAACGGCGATGACGATTTTCGAGCCCAGTTTGCCGCCTTCCAGCGTCTCACCGATGCCCATGTCCATGATCAGGTGGCGTACACCGGCCACCAGGTGGTACAGCAGAGCGGACAACAGACCCCAGATCACGAACTTGGCCAGCGGGCTGGTCAGGCACTCTTTCACCTGGGCGAAGCCCTCTTCGGAGGTCAGCGACTTGTCGAGGCCAAACAGCAGAATGGCGATACCGACAAAGAGGATGACACCGGAGATACGGTGAAGAATGGACGTGTAAGCGGTGATCGGAAGCTTGATAGTCCGAAGGTCTAGGTTTACAGGTCGTTGGCTATTCACGGCTTTTTTATCACACTGAGAGCCCCTAACTATCAGGGCAAAGTTGTTGGGAAGTGCACTGGTCAGGTACCCATCACCCAATGAGTGAGAACCGCCATGACACGGCCCTAAAGCCTGTGGCGGTCGGCCGCAGAGTATAGACAGTTAGCAGACTAATGACAATGCAATGCCCTCCCCCAAAAAGCGCATTGCAGCCTGCAAACAAATGGCGTAAATAGCGCCCCTTTTTCGTTGAAAATACCGTTCAAACCCTTCTACTGCCTGGGTTCTCGCAAATTGACTTTCGAATTTATCCCACTATAGTGGTGCGGGCCCTGCGTGGGGGGCTGTCTGATGATTTCAAGCATAACTAGGAGGCCACAAATGGCTGACAAAAAAGCGCAGTTGATCATCGAGGGCAATGCCCCCGTCGAACTGCCCGTTCTGACCGGCACTGTTGGTCCCGATGTAATCGATGTGCGGAGCCTGACCGCCACGGGTCGGTTCACCTTTGATCCTGGTTTCATGTCGACCGCCTCTTGCGAGTCGAAGATCACCTATATCGACGGCGACCAGGGGATTCTGCTGCACCGCGGCTACCCCATCGAGCAGCTTGCCGAGCAGTCCGACTACCTGGAAACCTGCTACCTGCTGCTCAATGGCGAACTGCCGAGCAAGGAAGAGAAGGCCAAGTTCGTCAGCACCATCAAGAACCACACCATGGTTCACGAGCAGCTGAAGACCTTCTTCAACGGTTTCCGCCGCGACGCCCACCCGATGGCCATCATGTGCGGCGTGGTTGGTGCCCTGTCCGCCTTCTATCACGACTCGCTGGACATCAATAACCCGCAGCACCGCGAAGTGTCGGCCATGCGCCTGGTGGCCAAGATGCCGACCATCGCCGCCATGACCTACAAGTACTCCATGGGTCAGCCCATGATGTACCCGCGCAATGACCTGAATTACGCGGAAAACTTCCTGCACATGATGTTCAACACGCCGTGCGAGATCAAACCGATCAGCCCGGTACTGGCCAAGGCGATGGACAAGATCTTCATCCTCCACGCCGACCACGAGCAGAACGCCTCCACCTCTACCGTACGCCTGGCGGGCTCCTCGGGTGCCAACCCGTTCGCCTGTATCGCAGCCGGTATCGCCGCGCTGTGGGGCCCGGCACACGGCGGCGCCAACGAAGCCGTGCTGGCCATGCTCGACGAGATCGGTGACGTTTCGAACATCGACAAGTTCATCGCCAAGGCCAAGGACAAGAACGACCCGTTCAAGCTAATGGGCTTCGGTCACCGCGTCTACAAGAACCGCGACCCGCGCGCCACCGTGATGAAGCAGACCTGCGACGAAGTCCTCGGCGAGCTGGGCATCACCAATGACCCGCAGCTGGAACTGGCCATGCGCCTGGAAGAGATCGCCCTGACCGATCCTTACTTCAAAGAGCGCAACCTGTACCCGAACGTGGACTTCTACTCGGGCATCATCCTCAAGGCCATCGGCATTCCGACCTCGATGTTCACCGTTATCTTCGCCCTGGCACGCACCGTGGGCTGGATCTCGCACTGGAAGGAAATGCTCTCGGGTCCGTACAAGATTGGCCGTCCGCGCCAGCTGTACACCGGTTACGAGCAGCGCGATCTGCCGAGCAACCGCGACTGATAGCGCCGCGAGACGAAAAAAGGCTGCCAATCTGGCAGCCTTTTTTTATTGCCGACGCACCGAGCTCAGCGCCCTTCCACCTTCGCCCGCAAGCCCCGCAGCGTCTGCAGCGGCGCATCGACGACGAAGCTGTTGGCCAGCCAGGAGGGCACGCTACCACCCGGTTCGGTATGCACCTCGTAGGTCACCTCCACCCTGCCCTGATCCAGCGGCTTGAGATGCCACTCACCCTCGACGCGCGGCACCCGCACGAAACCCTTTTCCTCCGGCAATCGCTGCGGCACCGCCTTGAGCAGGCGTGTGACACTGCCGTCGGCATCAGTGCGCGTGGTCACCTGGATCACCGAGTCACGCGCCTTCACCGGCCAGGGCATGTCGAAACGGGTGTACAGCTCGCTCACCTCACCCTCGGTCTCGAGCAGTCGCTGCTGCTGACAGCTGAAGATCCAGGAGCACGCCCCCGTGACATCCTCCTGCGCCGCCTGCACCGCAGCCAGGTTCGCGTTGATCGTCACCACACCGCGATAGGCCTTGTACTTGGACCCCGGTACGTCGGCCAGGTAAACGCTCACACCGTCTTCTTCGCGCTCCAGCTGCCACTGCCTCTCGGCAGCCTGGACAGCGGTCGCACACAACATCATGGCCAGAACGGAATAACGCATCATCTTCGAGCAACTCCCGGTGGGACTGTTTGCGTTTCGACCCGCACGGGCCACGAGCGGTTCACATCGTCAGGCAGTCGCCTGCTCCAGCCAACCCAACATACGAATGGCGCTTTCGCGATCATCCGCGCACAGCTGCTCTTCCGCCTTGAACCCAGCGCACACTGCGGGCCTCTCCGGGCGACCGAAGATGGCGCAGAGAAACTCGGCATTGAGGTGAATGCAGCGCACACCGGCGGGCTTGCCCTCAGGCATACCCGGAATCGGTGAACTGATGGAAGGCGCGATGCAGCAGGCACCGCAACCGGCACGACACTCCATGAAACGACCTCGACTGGAAGCAAACGGCGGCGATCCTAATGAGGCGCGCGCCATCCGTCGAGGCCTTTTGCGATCAGCGGTTACGCTGCAAGCGAGCCAGCAGACTGGAGGTGTCCCAGCGCCCGCCCCCCATGGCCTGAACATCGGCGTAGAACTGATCGACCAGCGCCGTGACCGGCAGTTGCGCGCCGTTGCGACGCGACTCCTCGAGCAGGATCGACAGGTCCTTGCGCATCCAGTCGACCGCGAAGCCGAAGTCGAATTCGCCAGCCAGCATGGTCTTGTAGCGATTCTCCATCTGCCAGGACTGCGCCGCGCCCTTGCTGATCACATCGACCACTGCATGACCATCGAGCCCCGCGCATTGGGCGAAGTTCAGCGCCTCTGCCAGCCCCTGAACCAGGCCGGCGATGCAGATCTGGTTGACCATCTTGCTCAGTTGGCCACTACCCGCCGGGCCCATCAGACGCATCATTCGCGCGTAGTTCTGGATGACCGGCTCGGCCACCGCATAGGTCTCTGCCTCACCACCGACCATCACGGTCAGCACGCCATTGACCGCACCGGCCTGGCCGCCGGATACCGGCGCATCGAGAAAACCGAGGCCACGCTCGGCCGCGACGGCCGCCAGCTCACGTGCCACATCGGCCGAGGCGGTGGTGTGATCGACCAGAATAGCGCCCGCAGCCATACCGGCGAACGCACCCTGTTCGCCCAGAATCACGCTGCGCAGGTCGTTATCGTTGCCGACGCAGCACATCACCAGTTCGGCGCCCGCCACCGCCTCACGCGGGGTCGGCGCACTGCTGCCGCCATATTCACCCAGCCATTGCTCGGCCTTGCCAGGCGAGCGGTTATAGACCGTTACCTGATGACCGTTGCGAGCCAGATGCCCAGCCATCGGATACCCCATGACGCCCAACCCGAGAAACGCGACCTTTGCCATAGCAACCTCCAGCAGATACAGGGGCCAGAGCCTAATGGGCATGCCGCCAATCAGCAAAGCTTTTGCAGCACATCCGCCGCCACGCGCCACCTGCTCCCGCGGGGAAGGACCTCAGCAATCGTCGCGGCGCAACTCTCGCGCCAAGGTCGTTTGCCCTGCTCGAAAAGGCCTTCCATACTGCCTGCGGTTCCGTTCAGAACGGGAGGCCTGAGCTAGCCTCGGCCCTGATGCCAGGAACCTTTTCCATGCAGCGGGGCCGAAGCGCAACAGATCGCAGACAGGTTCTAAGGAGCGCCCATGGGGCATTGGCTAGTCATCGACCTGGAGGCCACCACCGATGAGGGCGGCTGGGCGATGGAAGAAATGGAAATCATCGAGATCGGCGCCAGCCTGGTTGGCGTGGACGGCCATGAGCGGGATCACTTTCAGCGCTTCATCAAGCCACAGCGCCGCCCATGCCTGACCGACTTCTGTCGCGAACTCACCCACATCAGCCAGAGCGATGTCGACAGTGCAGCGCCATTGCCCCAGGTCTGGGCTCAGTTCGAACGCTGGCTCATGCAACATGCATCGCGCCTGGTCGGCTGGAGCAGCTGGGGCGATTACGATCGACGTCAACTGGAACAGGAGTGGCGCCAGCACCGATTGCATAGCCTGCTGGCTGACGTGCCACACCTCAATCTCAAGCAGGCTTTCGCCAAGGCGCGCAAGCTACAGCGTCCGGTAGGCCTGCACGGCGCGCTGCAGCTGGCCGGCATGCAGTTTCAGGGGCAACAGCACCGCGCCCTCGAGGATGCACGCAATACCGCACGCCTGCTGCCGCTGGTACTGCCTCTCAAAGACTGATGACGAAAAAAAGGCGCTTGGGCATACTGGCGGCCCTTTTATGGCCTGCCATCCATGGCGGCCACCCTTCGGGCCGTCGCCACACGACGTGAAACATGGCTCTCAGCAATTTTTCCACCCCTTCCGAGGAATCGCAGATGTTCAAGGTCAACGAATACTTCGACGGCACCGTCAAATCCATCGGTTTCACCATGGCTGAAGGCCCTGCCACCATCGGCGTAATGGCCCCGGGCGAATACGAATTCGGCACCAGCCAACTGGAAGTCATGCATGTGGTTGCCGGCGCACTGACCGTCAAACTGCCAGGCAGCGAAAGCTGGAACACCTTCGAAGCCGGCAGCAAGTTCACCGTCGAGGCCAACAGCAAGTTCCAGCTCAAGGTGGCCGTAGACACCGCCTACCTGTGCGAATATCGCTAAGCCACCAGGCGCCACGAAGAACCGGCCCCAGCGGCCGGTTTTTTCTTTGACCATCATCAGGATTCTGTCCATGCCACGCTCCGCCCTTCTTGTCCCCATCGCCCTGCTCGTGGTGGCCATGGTCTCGATCCAGAGCGGCGCGTCGCTGGCCAAGAACCTGTTCCCGCTGGTCGGCGCCGAAGGCACCACAGCCCTGCGCCTGGTGCTCGGCGCGATCATTCTGTCGCTGGTCATGCAGCCCTGGCGAGCCAAACTGGATCTGCGCAAGTGCCACGCCCTGCTCGCCTACGGACTGGCGCTGGGCGGTATGAACCTGATGTTCTACATGTCGCTGCAGAGCATTCCGCTGGGCATCGCCGTGGCGCTGGAGTTCACTGGCCCACTGGCCCTGGCGCTGTTCTCTTCGCGCCGTCTGCTGGATTTCGTCTGGGTGATCCTGGCCATCGCCGGCCTGTGGATGCTACTGCCCACCGGCGCCACGCAAAGCGCCATCGACCCACTCGGCGCAGCCCTGGCCCTCGGTGCGGGCGTTTGCTGGTCGCTGTACATCATCTTCGGGCAGAAAGCCGGCGCCCGGCATGGCCGCCATACCGTCGCCCTGGGCACCTGGGTCGCCGCTTTGCTGGTCTTGCCCATCGGCATCTGGCATGCAGGCACTGACCTGCTGAGCGTGGACCTACTGCCCATAGCACTCGGCGTCGCGGTGCTGTCCTCGGCCCTGCCCTACAGCCTGGAGATGGTCGCCCTGACGCGTTTGCCAGCGCGCACCTTCAGCGTCTTGATGAGCCTGGAGCCGGCAGTCGCCGCCTTGTGCGGCCTGGCCTTTCTCGGCGAGAAGCTGCTCTGGGGCCAGTGGCTGGCCGTCGGCGCCATTATCGTCGCCTCGGCTGGTGCCGCCGCCACCATCAGACCCAAGAGCTAGCTGCCGAACTGCAGCTCGGCCAGCCGCGCATAGAGCGGGCTACTCTCGATCAGCTCGGCATGGCTGCCGATCGCAGCCAAACGGCCATGCTCGATCACCGCGATGCGATCGGCCTGCTTCACCGTGGCCAGGCGATGAGCGATCACCAAGGTGGTACGCCCGGCCATCAGTGACGGCAGCGCCTGCTGGATCAGGTGCTCGCTCTCGGCATCCAGCGCACTGGTGGCCTCGTCGAGCAGCAGGATCGGCGCATCGGCGAGCAAGGCACGGGCAATCGCCAGGCGCTGACGCTGGCCCCCGGAAAGCCCGAGCCCGGCCTCCCCCAGATGAGTCTGGTAACCCTGCGGCAGGCGCTGAATGAACTCATGCGCATGCGCTGCCCGTGCGGCCGCCTCCACCTCGGCCTGGCTGGCATCCAGGCGACCATAGCGAATGTTGTCTTCGACCGAACCGAAGAACAGCGCCGGATTCTGCGAAACCAGTGCAAAACTGGCGCGCAGCTCGCGTGGGTCGAGCTGATTGATCGGCACGCCGTCGATGAGGATGCGCCCGCCCTGCGGATCGAAGAAACGCAGCAGCAGGTCGAACAGCGTCGACTTGCCAGCACCGGACGGCCCGACCAGCGCCAGCGTCTCACCCGCCGCCACCTGCAGGTCGACGCCATCGATGGCGTAGCTGTCCGAACGCGACGGATAGGCGAAACGTACGTTTTGTAGCTCGATGCGCCCCTGTACCGGCTGTGGCAGATGCCGTGGCTGCTCCGGCGCCACGATGGCGTTGCTGGCACGCAGCAGCTCGCCGATGCGCTCGGCAGCCCCTGCGGCGCGCTGCAATTCACCGATCACCTCGCTCAGGGTGCCGAAGGACGAGCCGACGATCAGGCTGTAGAACACGAAGGCTGCCAGCTCACCGCCGGAGATGCGCCCGGCGATCACGTCCATGCCGCCGACCCAGAGCATCACCCCCACGGCGCCGAGCACCAGCACGATGACCACGGTGATCAGCCAGGAACGCTGGGCGATGCGCTTGCGCGCCACATCGAAGGCGGCCTCGGCGGACTCGCCAAAGCGGCGCTTGTCCTCGTCCTGATGGTTGTAGGCCTGCACCGTCTTGATCTGTCCCAGCACCTCGCCGACATAGCTGCCGACATCGGCCACGCGGTCCTGACTCTGCCGCGACAGTGCGCGCACACGGCGGCCGAACAGCAGGATCGGCGCCACCACCAGCGGCAGAGCCAGCAAAACGATGCCACTGAGCTTGGGATTGGTGACCACCAGCAGCACGCTGCCACCGATCAGCATGATCAGGTTGCGCAGCGCCATCGACAGTGACGAGCCGATCACCGACTGCAGCAAGGTGGTATCGGCGGTCAGCCGCGACTGGATTTCCGAACTGCGATTGCTCTCGTAGAAGCCGGGATGCAGTTCGATCAGGTGATCGAACACCCGCCGGCGGATATCCGCGACCACCCGCTCGCCAATCCATGACACCAGATAGAAGCGCGTGTAGGTGCCGAAGGCCAGCGCCAGCACCAGCACGAAGAACAGCAGCAGGGACTGACGCAGCGCGGCTGGCGACTGCGTGGCCAGGCCCTGATCCACCAGCAGCTTGATGCCCTGGCCCATGGACAGGGTGATCGCCGCCGTGAACATCAGCGCCAGCAGCGCGCCCAGTACTCGGCCGCGATAAGGCGCAATGAAGCGCCAGGCCAGGCGTATGGCGCCACGCTGGCGAGAAGAAAGCATCGATGTCATGACGGGTCTCAGGAGTCAGCAGCCGAGGGCGCTTCGGCCAGCCAGGACACGGCGCACAAGGCCAGTGCAGCCAGGTTGGTCGAAAGCGGATTGAACGCCTGAGTCAACAGATGGGGGCTCAGCAGCGCAACATCAAGCAGCAGCACCAGCAATACCCCACCTGCGACCAGCAGGGGCCAGCGCTGGCGCCGCACCGTCAGCAGCAGGACGCCCAGAAGTATCTCGGCAATACCGCCGACAGCCGCGATCAGCTGCGGCGCGAACAGCGGATGATCTGGCAGACCATGGACTGCGATCATCGCCACTTCGTCAGGGCTGAGCCAGAGAATCTTCGGCGCCAGGCCATGCCAGATGAACACCAGTGCCAGAGCCAATCGAGCGAGCCAGGTGATCTGCGCCAGGCGCCGGTCAGTCATGCAGAAAGCGCTCAGCGTGATCGGCAGCGGGCAGCAGACAGACCTGGTAGCGCCCGAACAGGCGGTAGCGATTCAGTGCAATGCGGTCATAGCACCAGTCGCGCAGCGAACGCGGAATCAGGCGCAGCCAGGCAAGCACCCGCCAGGGCTGGGGCAACCGCGCAAGAATGCGCAACAGCGCCGTGGAGCGTAGATGCAACCCCGCCTCATCGATCAGCGCCATGCTGTCGAAGCGGTCGGTCGGCAGCCCATACCAGGCCAGCAACGCCTGGCCTTGCACCGACTGCACCGACGCCAGGCGAAACTGGCCTTGGCTGTCATGCCGAATGAGGAATCTCGCCCAGCCATTGCACAGCTTGCAGACGCCATCGAACAGGACGACACGCTCGCCTGCAGCAAGACCGGGCGGCAGCGACTGCTGCGTCATTGGCCAGCGCTCGCCTGTTGCGCCAGCGGACGGTAATGGCCGGTGATGCGGTAGGCGAACAGGATGTCCTCCTCCTGCGTGCCGCGACCGATGTTGTGCAGCACCAGCGGCGTAGCCGTTGGCGCCTGACGATCACTGATGATGCCGACATGAGTGAGACCACGGCCCAGGTCCCAGGTGACGATATCGCCGGCCTGGTATGCCGCGGCATCCTGCTTGACGGGCAGCGACCAGCCCTGACGCTTGAACCAGGTCATCAGGTTGGGCACGCGGCGGTGATCGATATTGCTGTCCGGGCGATTCAGCCCCCAATTCTTCGGGTAGACGGAGAAGTTGCCGCGCATGTCGCGATGCACCGCTTCCTGCAGATCCAGCCCCTGCTGACGCAGTGCGCGGATCACCACGTCGGTGCAGACCCCTGTGGCCATGGGCACGTCGCCGCCCGGATAGCTCAAGCGGCGATAGGCCGGGTCATAGCTCAGGGTCACGCCGACCTGCTGGCGAGCATCGAGCACCAGCCTGTCGGCCTCGATGGCCTGCACGGTAAAAGCCAGCGACCCGAGCAGCAGCGCGATCATTGTGCGCATATCGATCTCCTATCGACTCAGGGGGTACAGCAGTTCTTCCTTATAACCGGCCCAGACCCGTACCGCATCAGGGAAGCTGTCGTCCAGATTCACGTCGCCACTGTCGACCAGCAGCGGCCGACCTTCCAGCGTCGCCAGCTTGCGTTTGGTCGCCACCACGCGCAGACGCTCCAACCCCACGGCGCGCAGCACGCGCGGGCTGATCTGCTGGTTGCCGCGACCGATGATATGGCCCTGACCGCCAATGGCGGTCACCAGCAGGTAAGTCGGGTGCCCTTCGACCAGGGCGAACAGCTCGGTTTCATTGACGTCGCGGGCGATGACCCGGCCATCCTCGATCACATCGACGCCGAGCAAGGTGGTTTCCAGCCCCAGGTTCTGCGCCAGACCGTGCAGGGTCGAGCCAGGACCGAACACGTAACGCGCACCCTGCTCCCACTCGCTCTCGAGCCAGGCGGCCAGATCAGCCAGCACCAGTTCCTCGGACTCCATACCGCCCTGCTTCACCGCCTGCACGTAGCCGCCCTCCTGCGGCACGCACAACTCGCCGTACCAGCGCGCCGTCACCCGGCCCTCGCGCAGGGCGTTCTCGTCGATGTCACGCACCTCGCCGCTGGCCAGTCGTACCAGACCGCCTTCGACCAGCCGCGCAGTCAGCTCACCCGCCGCACGCGGGCTGATGGCGTAGACGCCGGACTGGATCTTCACCCCAGCTGGAATGCCCAGCACCGGCTGCCCGTCCCTGGCGGCTGCGCACACATCGCGGGCGGTGCCATCACCGCCCGCGAAGAGAATCAGCGCTACACCGGCGTCCTGTAGCTGCTGCACTGCGTGACGGGTGTCTTCGGCAGTGGTCGGCTGCGCACCGACCTGCCCCAGCAGGCGATGCTCGAAGCCCATCTGCGCCAGAAGATCGCCACCCATTGCGCCCGGATAGCTGACGAACTCGATGCGCTCGCGCAGGGTCAACAGCTGTTCGAGCGCGGTGCGCGTGCGTTGCGCCGCCTTTGGCTCGACACCCAGAGCCAGCGCCTGCTCGGCCATGCCGTCGCTGCCCTTGAACGCTGCTGGGCCACCCAGCCCGGCCAGTGGATTGATGATCAGACCGATATGAAAACGCGACATGAATTCCTCGTTCCACACAGACTGGCACGCAGCCTGCAATACGACTTTCGCAATGTGTTTTGTGACATAGTTCCGACGTCGCAGCTGTCACCGCGCCTTCATCTGGAAGCTCTAGAGTGGCGCGCATCACTGATGAGGAGATAGGCCATGAGCTTGCCAGACAACCCAGCCCAGTACCCCACCCCAGCCAAGCAACAACAGGAGCCGGTGGGCGGTTTTATCATTGATGGTCAGGGCCGCGAAGTGCCTATTACCGAAGAGATGATCAAACAGGCCTGCGATGCCCTGGAAGAAGACCGTCAGCCCACCAGCCAGCAGGCTTGAATCTCCTGCGCCAGACACGCAATGTGCCTGGCGTACCGGCCTCAATCGTGCGGCACCAGCTTCAACGATAGTGAGTTGATGCAGTAGCGCAACCCGGTCGGACGGGGCCCATCGGGAAATACATGCCCGAGGTGCGCGTCGCATTTGGCGCATTTGACCTCGATCCGATGCATGCCGTGGCTGTAATCCTCGAGGCTGGCGATCACCTCATCGTTGATCGGCTGAAAGTAGCTTGGCCAACCGCTCCCAGAGTCATATTTGGCATCCGAGTCGAACAGCGCCTCGCCGCAGCAGGCGCAGTGGTAGATGCCGGGCGTCTTGCTGTCGTGATAAGCGCCGGTGAACGGCCGCTCCGTGCCGCCCAGACGGCAGACATGAAATTGCTCGTCAGTCAGTTCTTCACGCCAGCTATCCAGGGGTTTGTCGACTTTATCCACGAACGGAGTTCCTCCTCGGTAATTGGGCAATACACGGCGGTACAGGCAGCACCAGCATCTGGCAGCTTCGAGGGTGAGGTTTCTACGACTGCAGCGCCACTGTGCGCCGCGTGGCAGGCCAGAAAAAAGCAGGACGGGTACCTTTGCCGCGATCAGGTCGCCACGTATGATTCGACCCCAGTCTGTCACCCACGTTACAGGCTGCCAAGATTCCTCCGCCGGGAGAATTTTGCAGCGTACTTCAGTGGGTTCTCCATAGCTCGGGATTCCTTACATGCAGGTCAGCAAATCGAACAAGCTCGCCAACGTCTGCTACGACATCCGCGGGCCGGTGCTCAAGCACGCCAAGCGCCTGGAAGAGGAAGGCCATCGCATCCTCAAGCTGAACATTGGCAACCCGGCGCCGTTCGGTTTCGAGGCGCCGGAAGAGATTCTGCAGGATGTCATCCGCAACCTGCCAACCGCGCAGGGCTACAGCGACTCCAAGGGTCTGTTCAGCGCGCGCAAGGCGGTGATGCAGTACTACCAGCAGAAGCAGGTCGAAGGCGTCACCATCGAGGACATCTACCTCGGCAACGGCGTGTCCGAGCTGATCGTCATGGCCATGCAGGCGCTGCTCAACAACGGTGACGAGGTGCTGATTCCGGCGCCCGACTATCCGCTGTGGACCGCCGCCGTGGCCCTGTCCGGCGGCAAGCCGGTGCACTACCTGTGCGACGAGCAGGCCGGCTGGTTCCCCGACATCGCCGACATGCGCGCCAAGATCACGCCCAATACCAAGGCGCTGGTGCTGATCAACCCGAACAACCCGACCGGCGCGGTGTACTCCAAGGAAGTCCTGCAGGACATCGTCGAGCTGGCGCGCCAGCACAACCTGGTGATCTTCTCCGACGAGATCTACGACAAGATCCTCTATGACGAGGCCGTGCACATCAGCACCGCGTCGCTGGCACCGGATGTGCTCTGCCTGACCTTCAACGGCCTGTCCAAGAGCTACCGCGTGGCGGGCTTCCGCTCCGGCTGGGTAGCCATCTCCGGGCCCAAGCACAGGGCGCAAAGCTATATCGAAGGCCTGGATATCCTGGCCAACATGCGCCTATGCGCCAACGTGCCGAGCCAGCACGCGATCCAGACCGCGCTCGGCGGCTACCAGAGCATCAACGACCTGGTACTGCCCAACGGCCGCCTGCTGGAGCAGCGCAACCGTGCCTGGGAACTGCTCAACGACATTCCTGGCGTCAGTTGCGTCAAGCCCATGGGCGCGCTCTACGCCTTCCCCAGGATCGACCCGAAAGTCTGCCCGATCCATAACGATGAGAAGTTCGTCCTCGACCTGCTGCTGTCGGAAAAACTGCTGATCGTCCAGGGCACCGCCTTCAACTGGCCGTGGCCGGATCACTTCCGCGTGGTCACCCTGCCCCGCGTCGACGACCTGGAGCAGGCCATCGGTCGTATCGGCAACTTCCTCAAAGGTTACAGCCAGTAAGCCGACATGGACCTGCAGATCGACGATTTCTACAAGGACGCCGCCAGCGGCCTGCTCATGCTCTATCAAGCCTTCCCGCGCAAGATGGCGCTGTACGTGGAAGACCTGATAGGGCGCGAGGAGCCGGACGAGTTCGGCCTGCCCAGCAAGCGTCACCAGGCCTGCCTCGGCGCGCTGCTGTGGCTGGCCGAGGAAGGCTATCTGCGTTTCGAGTCGACCATCGCGTACGATGCGCTGGATCAGGCGGTGCTCAGCGAGAAGGGTTTTCTGCGCCTGTCACGGGCCATTCCCCATGCCTTGCGCGAAGGTGAAGTGTTGCCACCGAGCGTGCGCCGCGTGCACGCCACACTGGCATTCCAGCTGCGCGAAGCCCTGGCCCAGCAGCACGGCGAGCGTACCGCCCGCCTCACTCGCCTGCTGTTCGAGAGCACGCTACAGGGTCAAGAGACATAGTTTGAAATAGTCGCTGGTTGAAAGCCCCAGGGGGGCGCCCTTATATAGCCGGCATTACTCGTACGTCTTTCCCCGTGAGGAGTCCGTTCACACCATGATGCGCATTATGTTGTTCCTGGCCACCAACCTGGCGGTGCTGGTTATCGCCAGCATCACCCTCAAACTGCTGGGGGTCGACCGCTTCACCGGCCAGAACCACGGCAGCCTGCTGATTTTCTGCGCAGTGTTCGGTTTTGCCGGCTCGCTGGTGTCGCTGTTCATCTCCAAGTGGATGGCGAAGATGAGCACCGGCACGCAGATCATCACCCAGCCGCGCACCCGTCACGAACAGTGGCTGTTGCAGACCGTCGAGGAGCTGTCGCGCGAAGCCGGGATCAAGATGCCTGAAGTCGGCATCTTCCCCGCCTACGAGTCCAACGCCTTCGCCACGGGCTGGAACAAGAACGACGCACTGGTCGCCGTCAGCCAGGGCCTGCTCGAACGTTTCTCACCGGATGAAGTACGTGCGGTGCTGGCCCACGAGATCGGCCACGTCGCCAATGGCGACATGGTCACCCTGGCGCTCATCCAGGGCGTGGTGAACACCTTCGTGATGTTCTTCGCACGCATCTTCGGCAACTTCGTTGACAAAGCGATCCTGAAGAACGAAGACGGCCACGGCATCGGCTACTTCGTCGCGACCATCTTCGCCGAGCTGGTACTGGGCATCCTCGCCAGCATCATCGTCATGTGGTTCTCGCGCAAGCGCGAGTACAAGGCCGACGAAGCCGGTGCTCGCCTGGCCGGTACCGGCGCGATGATCGCCGCACTGCAACGCCTGCGTGCCGAACAGGGCGTACCGGTGCAGATGCCGGACAGCCTGACCGCCTTCGGTATCAATGGCGGCCTGAAGAATGGCCTGGCCGGCCTGCTGATGAGCCACCCGCCGCTGGAAGATCGCATCGAGGCGCTGCGCCGCCGCGGCTGATCCATCTTTCACGGACAAAAAAAGGCGACCTTAGGGTCGCCTTTTGCATGGGCCTGGCGTATCAGCGGCGTGCCAGGTGAAACACCACCTCCTCCACCGCCTCGAGCTGATTCTCGATGAAGCGCGGGTTGCCACTGAGCACGTCCTTGCGCTCCACCTCACGCGGCACCCAGCCTGCGCTGAAGTGCTGAACGACTTCGGCGTCCTCGACCGAGAACGGCGGGCCATCCATGCGCTGCTGGTCGTACACCAGGGTCACCAGCAAGCCCTGGCAGGCTGGCGGCAAAATGGCCTGCAGGTGAGCGACATAGCGCTGGCGCATTGCCGGCGGCAAGGCGATCAGCGCAGCGCGGTCATAGAACGCCTGGCACTCGGCAACGTGCTCACGGCTCAGGGCGAAAAAGTCGCCACACAGAATCTGCAGCCTGCCCGCCTGATAGACCTTGAACGCACCGTGCTGCGACACCTGTGGCTGCACATCACGCTCAGCGAAGAAATCCTGCACCGCGCGCTCTGCCAGCTCCACACCAATCACGGCATGCCCCTGCTCCGCGAGCCAGGCCAGGTCGAGGCTCTTGCCGCACAGCGGCACCAGCACCGCCGCATCGGTGGAGAGGCCAAGCGCAGGCCAGTGGCGACGCAGATAGCCGTTGACCTTCTCCTGATGAAAGCCGATTTGGCTGCGCGCCCAACGTTCCTGCCAGAACAGCTCATGCATGGATAAAACCTCCATAAACTCGATAGGAATGCTCAACTATTTGTGCTGGAAGTCGATAGGTCCAGCAATGAAGATGGCGACATCCTACTTCAGGAGCTGATCGCCATGCTGCCGTCCCTGTTCATTTCCCACGGTTCCCCCATGCTAGCCCTGGAGCCCGGTGCCAGCGGCCCGGCGCTGGCCAAGCTGGCCGCCGATATACCCAGGCCCAAAGCCATAGTGGTAGTGTCGGCGCATTGGGAAAGCCAGCGCCTGCAGCTGACGGCGGGCGAACATCCACAGACCTGGCACGACTTCGGCGGCTTTCCGGCCGAACTCTATGCCCTGCAGTATCCGGCCCCCGGCGCACCGGAGCTGGCCGAGCAGATCACCCAGCGACTGAACGACGTCGGTCTGTCTGCGCAGCTCGATGCGCAGCGTCCCTTCGACCATGGCGCCTGGGTACCGCTGTCGCTGATGTATCCGCAAGCCGACATCCCCGTTCTGCAGCTCTCGCTACCCAGCCATCTCGGCCCAGAGCTGCAGACCCGCGTGGGCCGTGCTCTGGCCAGCCTGCGTACACAAGGCATTCTGCTGATTGGCTCCGGCAGCATCACCCACAACCTGGGCGAGCTGAACTGGCGCGCCGGCCCGGACGTCATCACGCCCTGGGCCAAGGCGTTTCGCGATTGGGTGGTGGAAAAGCTCGAAGCCGGCGATGAGCAAGCGCTGCACCATTACCGCCGGCTGGCGCCGCATGCCGCTCGCAATCATCCCAGCGAAGAACACCTGCTACCGCTGTTCTTCGCCCGAGGTGCTGGCGACACCTTCAAGGTCGAGCACAGTGGTTTCACATACGGCGCGCTGGGGATGGATATCTATCGCTTCGACTAGGCGTCACGACCGCCCCCAGCGCTGTCATCGACCTGAAAATGCAGAGGCCCGTCATCGACGGGCCTCTGACCCACTCAGTCGAGTCGCACCAGGATACGGCCAACCATGCCGCCGGAGAGTATCCGCTCGATGGCCGTCGGCAACTGGGCCAGGCCTATTTCCTCGCACAGCGGCGAAAGATCGAGCTTCCACTGCAGCGACAGCTTGTCCCACATGGAAGCCTTGACCACCAGTGGCAGCTCCACCGAATCCACGCCCAGCAGGTTGACCCCGCGCAGGATGAACGGCAGGACGCTGGCCTGGAAACCGACACCAGCGGTCAGCCCACAGCAGGCTACGCTGCCGCTGTGGCGCAGCGACTTGACCACATTGAACAGGATGTCGCCACCCACTGTGTCCACCGCTCCCGCCCAGCGTTCCTTGAGCATCGGACGCTCACTCCCTTGCTGCAGCTCTTCGCGACTGACGATCTCGTCAGCCCCCAGACCACGCAGGAAATCGCCCTGCTCGGCCTTGCCGGTCGCGGCAGCGACGCGATAGCCCAGCTGCTTGAGCAGCGCCACGGCGATGCTGCCAACGCCGCCAGTGGCGCCGGTGACCAATACAGTGCCTGACTCCGGGGTGACGCCAGCCTGCTCCAGTTTGTCCACGCACAGCGCGGCGGTGAGGCCGGCGGTACCGAGAATCATCGCCTCGCGCAGCGGCAAGCCTTGTGGGCGCTTGAGCGCCCAGGCGGCAGGCACGCGGATGTACTGGCCAAAGCCACCGGCAGTGTTCATGCCCAGGTCGTAGCCAGTGACGATCACCTCGTCGCCGACAGCGAACTCGGCAACGCTGGAGGCTTCGACCACACCCGCCGCGTCGATGCCGGGCGTGTGCGGGTAGGCCTTGGTCACGCCACGGTTGCCGCTGGCGGACAGGGCATCCTTGTAGTTGAGCGAGGAATAGCGCACGCGGATCAGCAGTTCACCCTGTGGCAACTGCTCGACGTTGCGCTGGACCACTTCACGCTGGAAACCGCCATCGGCGCCCTCGCTGACCAGCAAGGCCTTGAACTCGGTCATCATCCTCTCCTCTTGTCGTGGTTCGCGGCTGCGCGGCGCAAGTCGCTCGTGCAGCCCATCATGAACGAAGCGTTACCAGAAGCGCTGCTGATTGAGTCTGCTCAACCAGGTCAGGACGAAACGATCCAGTGCCATGCTGGCAGCCAGCCCGACGCGCTCCTGCAGACTCTTCTTGTGAGCGAAATGCAGGTGGAACAGTTCGGCCTCGACGGCGCGCTCGGCCAGGTATTGATCGCTGGTCATGAGCTCGTCAACCAGCAGGCGCTCCTGCGCGGCCATGCCCAGCCAGACTTCACCGGTGGCGATGGCGTCGATGTCCAGTTGCGGCCGATAACGGGCAACGAAGCCCTTGAACAGTTCGTGGGTGGTTTCCAGGTCTTCCTGGAATTTCTCCCGGCCCTTTTCGGTGTTCTCGCCGAATACGGTCAGCGTGCGCTTGTATTCACCAGCCGTCAGCACTTCGAAATCGATTTCATGCTTCTTCAACAGACGATGCACGTTAGGCAGCTGTGCCACCACCCCGATGGAACCGAGGATGGCGAACGGCGCGCTGAGAATCTTCTGGCCGATGCAGGCCATCATGTAACCGCCGCTGGCCGCCACCTTGTCCACGCACACGGTCAGCGGGATGCCAGCGTCGCGAATGCGCACCAGTTGCGACGACGCCAGGCCATAGCTGTGCACCATGCCGCCGCCGCTTTCCAGGCGCAGCACCACTTCGTCTTCGGCCTTGGCCATGGACAACAGCGCCGTCACTTCATGGCGCAGGTTGTCGGTGGCTGAGGCCTTGATATCGCCATCGAAATCCAGCACGAACACCCGCGGCTTGCTGGGCGGCGCTTTCTTTTCCTGCTTGGCCGCCTTGGCTTGCGCCTTGCGCGTGGCCTTGAGCTGATCCTTGGACAGCACGCTGTGCTCCAGGCGCTCACGCAGATCCTTGTAGAAATCATTGAGCTTGTGCACCTGCAACTGACCACTGCCGCGTCGCCCTTTACCGCGCGTGGCAGCGATCGCTACCAGCACCACGACGATGGCGACCACCAGGGTCAGGGTTTTCGCCAGAAAGCTGGCGTACTCGCTAAGAAACTCCACGGATCCCCCTTGGACAATGCAGCGGCGCCTGAGCGCGCAAAGGCTCAAGCATACCGGCGCAGCGACTCGCCGGCCAAGCGTGGCAGCACCGCACAATGGACATACAAGCAATTCAAACAAGCGTATGTTTTTTCGTTGACAGCCCCCGAGCTTCCTCATACCCTCGCGAAACATTCAACGTGCCGGGACCAATACGGACGTGGGCAGCATCTATCTGATTCGACATGGCCAGGCCTCATTCGGTGCAGACGACTACGATGTCCTGTCTCCCGTCGGCGTGCGCCAGGCCGAAGTGCTGGGTGAACACCTCGAGCAACTCGGCATCAGCCTCGATCGTTGCGTCAGTGGTAGCCTGCGCCGTCAGCAACACACGGCCAACGCCGCCCTGCAACAGATGAGCAATGCGCCGGTGCTGGATATCGACGAAGCCTTCAACGAGTTCGATGCCGATGCGGTGGTTCGCACGCTGCTGCCGGATCTGCTGCCGGAAGAACCCGAAGCCCTGCATATCCTGCGCAACGGAGCGCAGAATCGTGCCGAGTTTCAGCGCCTGTTTGCCACACTGATCCAGCGCTGGATTTCCGGCGAGCATGACAAGCCCGGCCTGCAAAGCTGGCAGGCCTATGTCGAACAGGTCGAAGGTGGCCTGCGGCGCATCCTCGAGCAGGCAGACAGCAAACAGAATATCGCCGTGTTCACCTCCGGCGGCACCATCACCGCCCTGCTCCGCCTGATTACCGGCGTACCGCCTGCAAAGGCCTTCGAACTGAATTGGCAAATCGTCAATACCTCGCTCAGCCAGCTGAAATTCCGCGGCAGCGAGGTGAGTCTGGCTTCCTTCAACAGCCATGTGCATTTACAGCTGCTGAAGGCGCCGGAGCTCATCACCTACCGATGAGCTCCAGCCCACTGCGGCCGTGAGGCTGCGCGAAAAAACCGAAAAAGGATAAGACCATGAGTGTTGCTGACATCGCCCAAACCATGCAGTCCAAGTTCAACGCCAGCGCCGCTGCAGGCCTGGATCTGGTATTCCAGTTCAACATCGAAGATGGCGAGAACTACGCGCTGATCGTCAAGGACGGCACCTGCGCCCTCGAGCAAGGCGATAACCCGAACGCCAACGTGACCCTGATCATGGACAGCGAAACCCTCAAGGGCATCGTCAGCGGTGAAACTGACGGCATGCAGGCGTTCATGGCCGGCAAGCTGCGCGCCGAAGGCGACATGATGCTGGCGATGAAGCTGGGCGAACTGTTCCCGGTCTGATCGGCGAGCTGAGCGCAAACCACGAAAACCGGAGTCCTGGCACTCCGGTTTTTTATTGCCTGCCATCCCTGGCAGCAAGCCTTCGGGCCGTCGCTACGCGACGTTGAAAATTTCTCCTGAAAATTTTTCATACCGGCGCACTGGTGGGCAGCGCAGCTCGAAGGTGACTGATCAGGCAGTTTGATCGAGGTGCAACACGCCCGCCTATAACGGCGCGTATTGCTTGTGACAGCCTGGGTGCAGCATTAGATTAGCCAATTATCTAGGGCACCCATCATAAGTAGAAGGGATAAGCATGGCGCTCACTGACCAATCCACTCGCATCCGCACCGGCGAAGAACTCGACGCCGCCGTCATCGACGCTTATCTGAAAGCCAATATTCAGGGCCTGAGCGGCGTCGCCAGGATCAGCCAGTTCCCCGGCGGCGCTTCGAACCTGACCTACCTGATCGAGTACCCACAGCAGGAATTCGTCCTGCGCCGCCCGCCGTTCGGCCACAAGGCCAAGTCGGCCCACGACATGGGTCGTGAGTACCGCATTCTCAACCAGCTCAACGCCGGCTTCCCCTACTGCCCCAAGGCTTACGTGCACTGCACCGACGAGTCGGTGATCGGCGCCGAGTTCTATGTGATGGAGCGGGTCAAGGGCATCATCCTGCGCTCGGACATGCCCGCCGAACTGAGTTTCAGCGCCGAGCAGACCAGCGCGCTGTGCAAGAGCTTCATCGACAAGCTGGTCGAGTTGCATAACGTCGACTACAGCGCCTGCGGCCTGGGTGACCTGGGCAAACCCGAGGGCTATGTCGGGCGTCAGATCAAGGGCTGGAGCGAGCGCTACGAGAAAGCCCTGACCCCGGACGCGCCGACCTGGGAGCCGGTAAAGGCCTGGTTGAATGACAAGATGCCGGCCGATCACCACAAGCCCGGCATCGTGCACAACGACTACCGCTTCGACAACGTGATCCTCGACCCGAATAACCCGATGCAGATCATCGGCGTGCTGGACTGGGAGATGACCACCATCGGCGATCCATTGATGGACCTGGGCAACACCCTGGCCTACTGGATCGAAGCCGGTGACCCGGCTCCGGTGCAACTGATGCGTCGCCAGCCGAGCAACGCGCCTGGCATGCTCCCGCGCCAGCAGTTCGTCGACTACTACGCCGAAAAGGCCGGTATCGAGATCAAGAGCTTCGATTTCTACTACACCTACGGCCTGTTCCGCCTGGCCGGCATCGTTCAGCAGATCTACTACCGCTTCTACCACGGCCAGACTCAGGACAAGCGCTTCGCCCAGTTCATTCAGATGAACAAGCTGCTGGAGCAGATGTGCCTGCAGGTCATCGGCAAATCCACTCTCTAACCCCGGGGTAATCACAATGTCCAAGACCCAACTGTTCGACCTCGACGGCAAGATCGCCTTCGTTTCCGGCGCCAGCCGCGGCATCGGCGAGGCCATCGCCAAGTTGCTGGCTCAGCAAGGCGCGCACGTGATCGTCTCCAGCCGCAAGATCGAAGGCTGCCAGGCGGTAGCAGACGCCATCGTCGCGCAAGGCGGCAAGGCCACCGCCATCGCCTGCCACATCGGCGAAATGGAGCAGATCACTCACGTCTTCGCGCAGATCAAGGAACAGTTCGGCCGTCTCGACATCCTGGTCAACAACGCCGCCACCAACCCGCAGTTCTGCAACGTGCTGGATACCGACCTGGGCGCGTTCCAGAAAACCGTCGACGTCAATATCCGCGGCTACTACTTCATGTCCATCGAAGGCGGCAAACTGATGAAAGCAGGCGGTGGTGGCTCGATCATCAACGTCGCCTCGATCAACGGCGTCTCCCCGGGGGAATTCCAGGGCATCTACTCGGTGACCAAGGCCGCGGTGATCAGCATGACCAAGGTGTTCGCCAAGGAGTGCGCGCAGTTCGGCATTCGCTGCAACGCTCTGCTGCCAGGCCTGACCGACACCAAGTTCGCCTCGGCACTGACCAAGAATGACGCCATCCTCAAGCATGCCCTGCAGCGCATCCCGCTCAAGCGCGTGGCCGACCCGAGCGAGATGGCCGGCGCGGTGCTGTACCTGGCCAGCGAAGCGTCCAGCTATACCACCGGCGTGGCACTGAACGTGGACGGCGGCTTCCTTTCCTGAAGCCAAAAGCCATGAACGACAAAGGCACCCGAGGGTGCCTTTGTCGTAAGCAGGATAGGCCGAACGCAGCGCAATTGTAGGGGGCCGGGCGGCCCACCAATCACTATTGATGTGGGCTGAAGCCCACCCTACATCACCGACGCGAACGCCAACTTCGCCCCCTCTCCCGCCCTTCGGGCACCCTCTCCCATGAATGGGAGAGGGTCATCAGATGGCCGCAAGCGGCCGCTACCAATCCTTCAGCGCGGCTTCGGCGGCGGGGTTCATGGGTTCGGCCAGCAGGCCGGTCGGCGTCAGGCTGACGCTGTAGACGGCATCGGCGGCAATCGGCAGGTAGGTGACGCGCAATGCCTGCGGGTCGAACAGCAGCAGATCACGCTGGCTCAGGCGCAACCAGCGCCACAGGTCCACGCCGTAGGGACTTTCGGCCAACTGCACGCGCCCATGTTGCGCCAACGCCTGCTGTTCGATGGCCAGAAAACGCCCGGACAGACGCTCAAGGCGGTAACCCGGTTCAAGGCCTATCAGCTCGGCCAGGCCTTTCCAGCGAATCAGGCGACCGTCGAGTTGCCACATGTCGCCCTCGAGCGTGACCGTACGCTCGCGCCCCCCTTCGAGCAGCGTCACCTGATAACGCTGCGGGCCATCGGCCTTGAAACTCAGCGTCACCAGCGGCTTGCCCGGCTGCAGCGGCTCGTAGGCATACAGGTCGTAAGCCACCAGACCAACCAGGCCGGCCAGGGCGAGAAATGCCAGACCACAGGTGCCACGCAACCAGCCGAGGAACCAGCCCGTATTGAGCAGAATGCGCAATGCCACCAGCAGCGCCAATACGGCCAACAGCGCCACGGCCCAGGCCAACCCGTCGTATTGCATCGATTGCGTTCCTTCTCTGACGAAATCCCGGCATTATGCGCAGCTCTCTCCACGACGAACAGCCGGCAGGCTGCGCACTCGCCCACAAGTCGACACTTTATATGCCATTCGCTCTCGAGCTCGCCATCGATCCCGGCACGCTAGCCATTCTCGCCTTGGTCGCTTTCATCGCCGGCTTCATCGACGCCATTGCCGGCGGCGGCGGCCTGCTGACCATCCCTGCCCTGCTTACCGCAGGTTTGCCGCCACATCTGGTGCTGGGCACCAACAAGCTGTGCGCCACCTTCGGCTCGGGCACCGCGGCCTTGACGTTCTACCGGCGCAAACTGTTCGACCCCAAGCAATGGCGCAACGCTTTGCTGGCGACCCTGATCGGCGCCCTGCTCGGCGCCGTCATCGCACACTGGATGCCGGCCGCCTGGCTCAACCAGATGCTACCGGTGATCGTCTTCGCCTGCGGTATTTACCTGCTGTTCGGACGCATGCCAGAAGCGCCGGCCGAACACGACCTGCCGATCGCGCGCGGCCGGCAATGGCCTCAAGGGCTTGGCCTGGGACTCTACGATGGGGTGGCCGGCCCTGGCACCGGCGCGTTCTGGACGGTCAGCAGCCTGCTCATGTACCCACTCGATCTGGTGCGCGCCAGCGGTGTGGCGCGCACCATGAACTTCGTCAGCAACGCGGCGGCGCTGGCCGTGTTCATCGCCTTCGGTCAGGTCGCCTGGGTGCTCGGCCTGACCATGGGCGCCGCGTTGATGGTCGGCGCCTTTCTCGGTGCACGCACGGCGATCAAGGGCGGTTCGAAATTCATCCGCCCGGTGTTCATTACGGTGGTATTGGCATTGACCGCACGCCTGGTCTGGCAGCACTGGTTTGGCTGATTCCGGCGGGCCACGCGGGGTCGTGCTGGAGCGGCTCTAGGCTGGCAGCGTCGGCTCAGGCAAGCCAAGACGACGCGCAACGTAAAGATCGATCAGATGGCGAGCGATGGATCGCGACGCTGGCAACGGCGGCAAGTCATCGACACGGAACCAGCGCGCATCCTCGATTTCGTCTTCCTGCATGACGATCTCGCCACCGGCGTACTCGGCGTGAAAGCCAAGCATCAGCGAATGCGGAAACGGCCAGCCCTGGCTACCGATGTACTGCAGGTTGCGCACCTCGACGCCGACTTCCTCACGCACTTCCCGCGCCACGCAATGCTCCACCGATTCGCCCGGCTCGACGAACCCGGCCAGGGTACTGTACACGCCGGTGACGAACCGCGGTGAACGTGCCAGGAGTATCTCGTCGCCCCGTGTGACCAGCACGATCATGCTCGGCGAAATGCGCGGATAGTGCTGCGATTCGCAGCTGTCGCAACGCATCGCCCGCTCACCAGGAAGCTGGCGCGTCGGCGCACCGCAACTGCCGCAATAACGATGTTCGGCGTACCAGGTGCCGATCTGCGCGGCGTAGGCCAGCATGCGGAAGGTTTCTGCGTCGCCCTGCAGCATGAACTGACGCAGGCTCTGCCAACTGCAGCCCTCCAGCGTCGCCGTGGGCTTGAGCTGCAGCAGGTAGACGGCATCCTCGCCGAAATGACCGATGCCCTGCTCGCCGAGAATCGGCAGGTCCTGGCGCTTGACCCAATCGCGCGGGAACAGCACGCCATTGCTGTCGGCAAGAAAGTGCTGCTGGTTGTAGAGCAGCGCCCAGCCACCGGGCTGGGCAGGGTCGAGGAAGGTATTGCGCCAGACCATCAGGCCGCCACCGGCATGCCCAGTGCCTTGACGCTTTCTTCAGCCAGGTCGAGCACGCTGGGACGGGTTTCAGGACGCATCACCGCGCCCGCTTCCAGGTAGTACTCGAGGCTGCTCAGGGCATCAGCCAGGGTTTCCAGCATCTGCTCCGACGGCATTTGCGCGGACTCGAGCATACGCGCCTGGATATAGTCGGCACAGGCACCGACCAGCATCGCGGCTCGGCGCTGCTCGAGGAACCACAAGCCGCCCCGCACGGCTTGCAGGCTGAACGGCACGTTGGACAAATGCATCTTGTCGCCAGCCGACTCCAGATATGCAGTGATCGCGCGCTTGGCCAGGGCCAGGCCGGCCTGGGCCTCGTCGACCACGACGATACGGGCTTCATTGAGCTGATGCGTGGCAAAAGAGTCGGCCTCATTGCCCGGCTCGACGGCAGCCGGCCTGATGTCGCGACCTTCGCCACGTTCCAGGCTGGCCACCATGCCTTCGACGTAGAGCACGGCATCGGCCAGCTTGTGCAGTTGTTCGGCCTGTGGCGGCGTATCCTCGCTCCAGGCGGCAACCAACGGCAGCTGCGCGCCGAGCGAGTTGCCGGCAGAGTTCAGGCCGACCATGCCCAGGGTCTTGGCCAGCTTGCCCAGTAACGCATGCAGGGTGCCCAAGGTTTCGCCTTGCAAAGTGCCGCGTTCGAGCAGGTCGAGCATGTCCTTGACGCTGGCCAGCTCTTCGCGAATCGCCGTGGACAACGAACGCATCACCGCCTGGCCCGGCCCGGCCAGACGCCGGTATTCCTCTTCCAGCAGGTGATCGGTGAACGGCAGCGGCGCGAGACCGAATACGTCGCGCATGGCACTGGTGTGCGGACCATGGCTGTCGGCGAGCGCGACCAGATACAGCAACTCTTTGAGCAGGCTGCGCGGCGCTTCGTACTGCGGGTTGCCGAGCATCAGCTTGAGCTCGCGATCGACCCGCGAGAACAACTGTTTGCGCGACTTGCGCGGCAGCAACTGGCCATCGCACTGGGCCTCGATGGCGGCGGCACCAATCCAGCACATGCGCCCACGCGGCTCGTTGGCGAACAGGCTGTCCAGGCGCGCCATGGCGCGCACCATCAGCTTGAGGCTGGCCTGCGGATTCTGCTCACGGATGAAGCCCAGCAGCCCGACCTGATACATGTGACGCAGGCGCTTGCCTTCGCTCAGCTTCGCCGCGCCATCGAGTGGTTGGGTAGCCGTGTGCGGCCGCGCATGATCGAGGCGGACGCTGAAGAAGAAACTTTCCGGCAGCGGCTGCTGCGCGCCGGCCTGACGCAAGTCGTTGATCGCCGGCAGCAACAGCTCGGGCATTTCCTGGCGATGGGCATCGACGTTTTCCAGATAACGGCGCAGCACATGCAGGGCATTGCTCAGTGCCGAGAGCTGCGCATCGCGCTCCTCACCAGCGCCGGCGGGAATATCAGTGGCCTGATCCAGCACTTCCTGAGCCAGCAACTCGGCACCGGCCAGCTCGATCAGGTTGAGCGTGCCGCGAACCTGATGCAGGCTTTCCACCGCCTGCTGCAACAGGCTGCCGTTGTGCCGCTCGGCGATGAAATGCTCCAGGCTCTGCTCGGCCTCTTCCATGGTGACGAACAGCTCGTCGCGCACCAGATTCAGGGATGTGGCTCCACTTACCATGCTCTAGGCCTCGCAGCGAACATCAGCGAATACGGCATCAGTCGGCGAACTCCGGCTTCTGCTTGGTCATGTGCGCCGCCATGGCCAGGCGCAAGTCTTCCGACTGCAGCATGGCGGCATTCCAGGTAGCGATGTATTCAAGGCCATCATCGACCCGGTGATCGCGCATATAGCGAATCATTTCCTTGGTTCCACGCACGGCAATCGGCGACTTGGCGGCGATTTGTGCGGCGATTTCCATCACCCCGGCCAGCAGCGCCTCGTGATTGTCGTAGGTGCGATTGACCAGGCCGATGCGCGCCGCCTCGTTACCGTCGATGGTGCGCCCGGTGAAGGCCAGCTCGCGCATCATGCCGTCGCCGATGATGCGCGGCAGGCGCTGCAGGGTGCCGACGTCAGCGGCCATGCCCATGTCGATTTCCTTGATCGAGAACTGCGCATCGACGCTGGAATAACGCATGTCGCAGGCGCTGATCAGGTCGATGGCGCCGCCAATGCAGTAGCCCTGAATGGCAGCCAGCACTGGCTTGCGGCAGTTGTCGACGGCGTTGAAGGAAGCTTGCAGCTCGAGAATCTTGCGGCGCAGCGCAGAGGCATTGCGGCCAACGTCCTTGCCCAGCTGGGCACCGACCGAGGCCAGCAGCATCAGGTCGATGCCCGAAGAAAAGTGTTTGCCGGCACCGGAGAGCACCACGACCCGAACCGCATCGTTGTCATCGACCCACTGGAAGATCTCGATGATCTCGCGCCAGAAGTCGGCATTCATTGCGTTGACTTTGTCGGGACGGTTGATCTGCACATGGGCGATCTTGTCCGCCAGCTCGACGCGGAAGGCTTTGTAGTCGGACATGGCAGGCATCCTCAGCCGCGGCTCGGCAGCACAGTAACAATTTTGTGATTAATAACCGAGCAACTATAACAAGCGCGTCATAAAAGTCGATGCTTGCCACTGTGACGCAGGGCACGCCTCGGACGTTAACAACCGCTTTGACTATCACGGATAAGAGCTTGATCTACCGAGAGTCTTGCCCTCGGCAGTCACCTCGTCAATTCACTCCACGAGACAGTCCACGCAATAGTGCCCCGCCTCGGTCTGCAAGCCGTGTACATCGATATCGAAGCCGGGGAAGGCCTGGTCGAAGGTCCGCGCGAAGGCCAGGTAGTCGAGAATCGAACGAGTGGCGGCAGTGAAGCGCTCGCCCGGCATGATCAAGGGAATGCCCGGCGGGTAAGGCACCAGCATCACCGCAGCGATACGTCCCAGCAACTGGTCGATGGGCACCGCCTCGACCTCGCCGCGCACCAGACGGTCATAGGCATCGGCAGGCTTGATCGCCAGCTCGGGCAGCGCCGTGTACATGCTTTTCAGCGCCTTGGCCGTGGCGTTTTCGCGGTAGCACCCATGCAGCGCGTCGCACAGATCCCGCAAGCCCATGCCCTGGTAGCGCCCACCGCCCGCGTGGGCGATGCAGGGCAGCACGTCGATCAGCGGCAGGTTGGCATCGTAGCTGCGCTTGAACTCCAGCAGCTCGGTCAGCAACGTGCTCCACTTGCCCTTGGTGATGCCCATGGAGAACAGCACCAGGAAGGAGTACAGGCCGGTTTTCTCCACCACCAGGCCACGCTCCCAGAGGAACTTGCTGACCACCGCTGCGGGAATCCCCTGCTGCTCCAGTTTGCCGGCCGCATTGAGGCCAGGCATCACCAACGTGACCTTGATCGGATCGAGCAGCACATAGTCATCGGCCACTTCACCGAAGCCATGCCAATCAGCGTCCGGCTGCAACACCCAGTCGGAAGTCGTCAGGCTGTCGGCGCCACCGGCCTCAGCCGGCTGCCAGATGCTGAACCACCAGTCCTCGGCGCTCAGGTTGCGCCGTACATTGGCCAGTGCCCGGCGGAAACTCAGCGCCTCGTCGAAGGTTTCCTGGATCAGCGAACGCCCTGCCGGCCCCTCCATCATCGCCGAGGCCACATCCAGCGAGGCGATGATGCCGTACTGTGGCGATGTGGAGATGTGCATCATGAAGGCTTCGTTGAAGCGATCGCGGTCCAGCTGCCGCTGCCCACCGTCCTGCACGTGAATCATCGAGGCCTGGCTGAAGGCCGCCAGCAGCTTGTGCGTCGAATGGGTGCTGAACACCAGTGGCGAGCGCTCGTCGTAGCGGGTGCCCATGCCGTAGCGGCCCGCATAGAACTCGTGGAAGGCGGCGTAGGCATACCAGGCCTCGTCGAAGTGCAGCACCTCGACCGAATCACCCAACGCCTGCTTGACCATTTCGGCGTTGTAGCAGAGCCCGTCGTAGGTCGAGTTGGTCACCACCGCCAGCTTGACCTTGGGCGCACGGCCTCGTGCCAGCGGGCTGGCGTCGATCTTGGCCTGAATCGACTCTTTGCTGAACTCACTCAAAGGAATCGGCCCGATGATCCCCAGCTCGTTGCGTTCCGGGCACAGATAAAGCGGAATCGCACCGGTCATGATGATCGAGTGCAGGATCGACTTGTGGCAGTTGCGGTCCACCAGCACCAGGTCGTCGCGACCGACCATCGAATGCCAGACGATCTTGTTCGCCGTCGAGGTGCCGTTGATCACGAAGAAGGTATGGTCGGCGCCGAAGTTGCGCGCGGCGCGTGCCTCGGCCTCGGCCAGCGGGCCGGTGTGATCGAGCAGTGAGCCCAGTTCCGGCACCGATACGGACAGGTCCGAACGCAGCGTGTTCTCACCGAAGAACTGGTGAAAGGCCTGGCCCACCGGACTCTTGCGATAGGCCACGCCACCGCCATGACCCGGCGTGTGCCAGGAATAGTTGGACTGCGCGGTGTGCTGCACCAGCGCCTTGAAGAACGGCGGCAGCAGGCCGTCGAGGTAGTTGTGCGCCGCACGCGCCACCTGCCGCGCCAGGAAGGACACGGTGTCTTCGTAGAGATAGAGGATGCCGCGCAGGTGGTTGAGATCGGCCATGGCCTCGGCCGGCGCGTTTTCGATGGTGACCTGCTCGCCCAGGGCGAAGATCGGCAACTGCGGCGCACGCACTCGCGCCACGCGGATCAGCTCGACCATGTCCTGCAGCAGGCGACTGTTCTCCCCTGCGCCCTCTGCCGCCACCAGGATGCAGGCCAGACCATGGTGGGTGGACGCGACGATACGCCCCTCGGCGGCGCTCGCCGTGGGCAGAATGCTGAAACCGTCCTGGGTGAGTTCCTGAGCGATGGCGCGCACACGATCACCGGCCACGGTGTCGGCCTTGATGTCGCGGTGCACGATTAGGACGGGAAACTTGAGGTCTTTATACATTGTGACGTCCTGAAGGCTGGCAGGCTCGGCCTGCCCATCGCCTCAGGTTAGAGGCTCCCCCTGATCGGCGGAACCCCCTGTGCATCACGCTATAAGAAAAGGTCGCAATTGCGCTGTTCGGTTATTCCGGTGCTTTTTCCAGCTGCGCCCACAGCGACGGACCGCCAGCGGATTTCTCGATCACGGCCAGGCGTACCAGATGCTCCGCAAGCTCCTGCTCGCTGGCGCGAATGACGCGAGTGCGCGCACGAGAGGCGTCCAGACGGCGGATCGGCGTGGCCTGCTGGCGCCCGCTGCCATCGCCATCGGCACCTTCACCGGCCAGGGACAGATTGGTCTGGCCGCCGGTCATCGCCAGGTAGACGTCGGCGAGAATCTCCGAGTCGAGCAAGGCGCCGTGCAGTTCGCGGTTGGAGTTGTCGACGCCGTAACGCTTGCACAGCGCATCCAGGCTGTTGCGCTGCCCCGGATGGCGCTCGCGCGCCATCATCAGGGTATCGAGCACCGAGCAGTAATCGCTGACGTCGGCACGCTCGCTCTGGCCCAGCAGGGCGAACTCGTTGTTGATGAAGCCAACGTCGAACGCCGCGTTGTGGATGATCAGCTGGGCGCCCTTGATGAACTCGTAGAATTCATCGGCGACCTCCTTGAAGCGCGGCTTGTCGGCGACGTACTCGTTGGTAATGCCGTGAACCGCGATGGCGCCTTCGTCGATTTCACGATCGGGGTTGAGGTAGACGTGGAAATGACGCCCGGTCAGGCGGCGGCCCAGCAATTCGACACAACCGATCTCGATGATACGGTGCCCGTCAGTGACCGGCATACCCGTGGTTTCGGTATCCAGCACTACGTAGCGCTTGACGGTGTTCTCGGTTGTCACGCCTTGCCTCTCTCATCTATTCGGGTTGCCGCACATTCAGCGCAGCATCTTAACTCAGGTGCCGTGTCACCGCTCAGCGCGCCGCACGCACATCGTCGACACCGCGATTGGCCAACTGGTCGGCACGCTCGTTGCCGGGGTGGCCAGTATGCCCACGCACCCACTGCCAGCTTACCTGGTGGCGATTCACTTCCTCATCCAGCTTCTGCCAGAGGTCGGCGTTTTTCACCGGTTCTTTCGAAGCGGTCTTCCAGCCGCGTTTCTTCCAGTTCGGCAGCCACTCCTGGATACCTTTCATCACGTATTGCGAGTCGGTCACCAGCTTGACCGAGCACGGCCGGGTCAGCGCGATCAGGCCGGCAATCGCCGCCATCAGCTCCATGCGGTTGTTGGTGGTATTGGGGTCGCCGCCCCAGAGTTCCTTCTCCACGCCCTTGTACACCAGCAGCGCGCCCCAGCCGCCGGGGCCGGGATTGCCCTTGCAGGCACCGTCGGTGTAAATCACCACATCATGGGTTTCAGACATTCATAAGCTCTGTACAGAATTGTTTGACCGGAGCCTGGCCTGCAGCGAATCGCCGCGATCAGTTGTCGAGATCGCGCCGACTGACCTTGGCCACCGGCATTGGCAGCAACTGGCCCATCGGCTCGCGACGCGGTTGCCGCAACGGGCGCAGGCCGACCACCAGCTTGCGCGCCACCAGCAGGTAGAAACCGGCGCCCGGCAACTGCCAGGCATCGCCCCAGCTTTCCATTCGCCGCAGGCGCATTTGCCAGGCCAGCGAAGCGAGCGGCGGACGATAGCACCCGAACCGCCGTTTCTCCAACGCAAAGCCCAGCAAACTCAGCCAGTCACCGACACGACTCGGCGCGATGCAACGCGCCTTGGCCAAACCATCCTGGGCAAACAGCCGGCGCACGCCCCAGGCGCTCCAGGGGTGAATACCCAGGATCAACAGATGCCCACCAGGCCTGACGCTGCGAGCCGCCTCACGCAGCAGGCCGTGAGGCGACAGGCTGAAATCCAGGCCATGCTGCAGCACCACCACATCAGCGGCGTGCTCACCCAAGGGCCAGGCTTGCTCCTCACAGACGATCTGCACGCCCGGCATCGGCGCGCCAAGACGCACGTTGTGCTGGATCTGCCCCGCGTTGGGCGGGCCTTCGGCGCCGGGGCCGTAGCTCACCAGATAACCCCCGAAAAAACGCGCCAGCTCTTCTTCCAGCAAGCGCCGCTCTTCTTCCAGCAGCAGCTGGCCGAGCGGCCCGGCAAGCCAGTCGCGCGCCTCGCCAATGAGCTTGAGCCACTCAGGGTCGGCCTGGGCGAATGCCTGATCAGTCATCGCTGCCTCCACATGACAGGTTCTGCATGTCGTGTCTAAGATGCACCTTTATCACCCGCTTAGCGACCCGCAATGATCCAGATCGACGCGCTGCCCGCCTTCACTGACAACTATATCTGGCTGCTGCAGGACGCCCGCAGCAGACGCTGCGCCGTGGTCGACCCCGGTGATGCGGCACCCGTCATGGCCTGGCTTCAGGCTCACCCTGACTGGACCCTCAGCGACATCCTGATCACTCATCATCATTTCGATCACGTCGGCGGCGTCGAGCAACTGAAGATGACTACCGGCGCCCGTGTCGCCGGTCCGGCGGCGGAAAAAATCCCGGCTCGTGACATCGACCTGAACGACAACGACGAGATCGAGGTGCTCGGCCTGCGCTTCGAGGTCATGTCCATACCGGGCCATACCCTCGGCCATATCGCCTACTACCACGCCGAACAGAACCTGCTGTTCTGTGGCGACACTCTGTTCGCGGGCGGCTGCGGGCGCCTGTTCGAAGGTACGCCGCAACAGATGCACCAATCCCTGAGCCGCCTGGCGGCACTGCCCGCCAGCACGCGGGTGTACTGCACCCACGAATATACCCTGAGCAATCTGCGCTTCGCCCACGCCGTCGAACCGGACAATGCACGCTTGAACGAGCGCCTGGCCGAAGTGGCCCGCTGGCGCGACGAGGGCCGTATCAGCCTGCCATCGAACATCGAACTGGAACTGGCCACCAATCCTTTCCTGCGTGTTGGCGAGCCTTCGATCATCGCTGCGGCCAAAGGACGCGACGACCGGCAGCCGAGCGAGCCAAGCGCCGTATTCGCTAGCCTGCGTGCCTGGAAAGACAGGTTTTAGTCACCGAGAAAAAGGTCGACAGGCCCGCAAAAGACCAGATCAAGGCTGGCGAAAACTTGACCACCCCCGGCTCGATTCCTAGAATCGCCCGATCTTTCCGCCGGGACATACACCTCACCCAATGCCTTTAACATCACGCAAGCCATTGAATATAAAGGCATTGGCGCGAAGCTCCCGAGCGCTCGCGGTGATGTGCAGCATGATCCTGGCCGGCTGTCAGAGCCTGCCCAGTGACACCCCGGATCACTCTACCGATACTTCTCGCGCCATTGGCCTGGAGCGTGAGGCCGAGTGGCCAAGTAGCAACGAAGTCAAACCTCGCGAATACGCCGACATCTGGGAGCGCGTGCGCGACGGTTTCAAGCTGCAGGATGAAATCGGCATCAACCCGCGCATCGAACGCGTGCGCCTGTGGTACGCCAGCAACCCGAAACACGTTAATACCGTCAGCGAGCGCAGCGCGCCTTATATCCACTATATCGTCGAGCGCCTGGCCGAACGTGACATGCCGATGGAGCTGGCGCTGTTGCCGGTGATCGAAAGTGCTTACGACCCACAGGCCTACTCATCGGCGCACGCGGTCGGTCTCTGGCAATTCATTCCGTCGACCGGCCGCTACTACAACCTGCGCCAGACCAACTGGTACGACGGCCGCCGCGACGTCACCGCCTCGACCGAAGCCGCGCTCAACTACCTGAGCCGCCTGCACGAAATGTTCAACGGCGACTGGTTGCTCGCCCTGGCAGCCTACAACGCTGGCGAAGGTCGCATCAGTCGTGCCATCGAGCGTAACGAAAAGCTCGGCCTGCCCAGCGACTACTGGAACCTGCCGCTGCCCAAGGAAACCGAGGACTACGTGCCCAAGCTACTGGCGCTGTCACAGGTGATCCTGACGCCGGAAGCCTACAGCGTTACCCTTTCGCCAATCGCCAACGAACCCTACTTCGAACAGATCGCGATCAAGCAGCACATGGATCTGGCCCGCGTCGCCAAACTGGCCGACCTCGATGAACAGGAGCTGCTGCAGCTCAACCCCGCCTACAAGCACGGCATTACCCTCGACGGCCCGCAACATCTGCTGGTACCGACCGAGAAGGCCGAGATGCTCAGCGCCAACCTGGCCTTGATGAAACCGCAGGAAATGGTCGACTGGCAGCGCTACACCGTGCGCTCCGGCGATAGCCTGCACGCCATCGCCAACCGTCATCACCTGTCTGTGAGCATGCTCAAGGACGTCAACCGCCTGAGCAGTAACAACCTGAGCATCGGCCAGGTGCTGACCATTCCCGGCAAACCAGGCGCGCAACCCAGCGAGCCGCTGTATCAACAGCGCAACACCGCGCAGAACCCGGCCGGCACAACCTATCGGGTGAAGAACGGCGACAGCCTGTGGCAGATCGCTCGCGCCAACCAGGTTGCCGTGCATGATCTGAAGCGCTGGAACAAGCTGCAAGGCAATCAGCTGAAAGTCGGCCAGGTGCTCAACCTGGCTGCCGCTGACAGCGCCCCACAGGTTGCCAGCACGACGCGCAACAGTTCCAGCTCACGGGACAAGGCCACCTACTACCGCGTCCAGCATGGCGACTCGCTGTACGTGATTGCCAAGCGCTTCAAGATCAACCTCAAGCACCTGCAAGCCTGGAACCCGCGCAGCAGCACGTTGCGCCCCGGGCAGATGCTGACCCTCTACCTGCCGTGATCAGCGTTTGCTGATCGCCTCCAGGCAACGCCCCGCCAGTTGAGTGAAGCGCTGAAACGCCACGAACTGCTCATGTCGCAGCGCCCGGCCGGACAGTCTGCTGTCGGCGTATAACACGCCGATCTCCCGCGTACCGGCGATGATCGGCGCGATGAAAAACATGCCAGCACCAAGACTGCGCCGAATCGGCTGGGTCACCAGCTCGGCCAGGTTGTAGCTGGCGGGCACGCCCATCCAGATCGCCTCACGATGGCGCAACGCATAACTGAAGATATGCGGCTGCTCCGCCTGCTCGGCCGGCAGCACGAAGTCCTCCAGCCATTGCTGAGTCTTTTCACCGACGACCCGCTTGGCGCGAAAGCGGCTTTGCCCATCGGCCAGAACCGTGAGCATCACCCGCTCCAGGCCAGCACCTCGATGCAAGCCCTTGAGCAAGGTGTCGAGCACCAGCCCGACATCGGCTCTGGCATTGACCATCAGGCCGAGGTCCTGCAATGCCTGCTGCAGCACCAGCAGATCCGGCTGCAGCAAACGCGCACGACGCTCTTCCTGCTGCTGGCGAATCTGCTCGGGATCGGTATTGGGAATGAGGCGGCACAACTTGCTGGCACCGAAGGTCGAGGCGACCTTGACCGCTTCATCAGCACTGGCCAGCACCTGCTGCAAGGTTTCCTCCGGGGTCAGCTCGATAAACGCCGCCACCTTGCCCAGTACGCCCTCCATTTCCGCACAGTCCCAGCCATCCAGCGCCGCCTCGCTGATACGCACGCCCAACTGCACGGCGTAGGCGGCCGGATCGTGCTGGCTGGCACCTGTCTGGGCGAGGATGGCGGTCTCGCCCAGGTTCCAGCTTTTCAGCAACGCCTGGGTAAGTTGACGGAAGCTGGCGCCGAGCACCTCGCGCACCGCCTCATCGACATCGACCCCGGGGCGCTCGAGGGCATCGGCCAGCTCGTCAGCCTGCGCTCCGCCGCAGCCCCAGAACGCCAGCTCGCCCAGGTGATGGAGCAGCGCAGCGATGAACACCTCTTCGGTGTGCCCGGAAATGACATAGCCGGCCAGGTTGCGCGCCTGCACCGCAGCATGGAACGAACGCGCGAGCAAGGTCTGCAACTGCTCGCGCGGCGCGCGGGTAAGCAGCCCGTCTATCAGGCTCACAGAAAGGCTGATCAGGCGCACATTGTCGAAGCCGATCAGTACGATGGCTCGCGAGATGGTCTTTATGGTTTCCTGGGAAGGGTTGTAGTAGACGCTGTTGCCGACCCGCAGCACCTTGCTGGTCAGCGCTGCATCACGCAGCAACACATCGGCCAGTTGCTGTACGGAAGCAGAATCCTGCTGCGCAAGGCGTTGCAGATCCTGCACCACGGCAGCCAGCGCGGGCAGTTCGGCTTGGTTCAGGCGATCGATCCATGACTGCAAACCATGGCTTCGTTCCGACAAATTCGTACCCTCATGGTGTGTCCCTGAAGTGTATGCCATCGCGTCGCAAGCGCCCGCCCACCGCTGCACTCTTTTTCCTGTCCATACAAGCTGTTACTGTACCGACCCAGAAGCCCAAACGCCGCCATGGATCGGATCTCACGCCCGATGCGTCCCCTCCTACTGCTGTTCCTCAGCCTGGCCTTGAGCTTTCCCGCCTCTGCGACTATCAGCGAGAGCCACGGCTACGCCCAGTTCGGGACACTCAAGTATCCTGCCAGCTTCAGTCATTTTGACTGGGTCAACCCCGATGCGCCCAAAGGTGGCACGTTGCGCATCATGGCGTCCGGCACATTCGATACGCTCAACCCCTATACCTTCAAGGGCAGCAGCCCGATCAGCACGGCGCATTTCCTGCAGTACGGCGCCAACGAGCTGAACGAACCCTTGATGGCTGGCACTGGCGCTTACGACCCCTCGGGGGATGAGCCCGCCTCCAGTTATGGCCTGATCGCGCAAAGCGTCGAGTACAGCGAGGACCGCAGCTGGGTGGTGTTCAACCTGCGGCCAGAAGCGCGCTTTCACGACGGCAAGCCGATCACCGCCTACGACGTAGCCTTCTCCTATCGCCTGCTGCGCAATGACGGCCACCCGCAGTACCGTACCAACCTGCAGGAAGTGAAGCGCGTCGACATCCTGGGCCGCCACCGCATCCGCTTCGTCTTCAAGCGCGCCGGCAACCCGCTGCTGATCCTGCGCCTGGGTGAACTGCCAGTGCTGCCGCAGCACTACTGGAAAGACCGCGACTTCAAGAGCACCACCTTCGATGCACCACTGGGCAGCGGGCCATACCGCATCGTTCAGGTCGAGCCCGGCCGGCGCCTGGTTTTCGAGCGGGTGAAGGACTGGTGGGGCAAGGATCTGCCGGTCAATCGCGGCAAGTACAACTTCGACCGCATCGAAGTGGAGTTCTACCGCGATAACCATGTCGCCTTCGAAGCCTTCAAGGCCGGTGAGTTCGACTTCTACATCGAGAACCAGGCCAAGAACTGGGGCAACGGTTATCGCTTTCCGGCCGTGACCCGTGGCGATGTGATTCGCGCCGAGATACCGCACCAGATCCCGACCCAGACCCAGGCGCTGTTCATGAACACGCGCCGCGACCTGTTCAGCGACCGCCGGGTGCGCGAGGCACTGGGGCTGATGTTCGATTTCGAGTGGACCAATCGCGCGCTGTTCAACAATGCCTACGTACGCGCCGCCAGTTACTACCCCAACAGCGAATTCTCGGCCACCGGCAAGCCCGAGGGCGCGGAGTGGCTGTTGCTCTCACCGCATCGCGACAAGCTGCCCGCACGCCTGTTCACCGAAGCCCCGACACAACCGGAAACCGACGGCCGTGGCATCCCCCGGGAAACCTTGCGCCGCGCCCTCGGTCTATTGGCCGATGCCGGCTGGAAGCCTGCCGGCCAGGAGCTGCGTAATGCTCGCGGTCAACGCCTCGAGTTCGAGATCATGCTGGTCAACCCCAGCCTCGAACGCATCCTCCAGCCCTACACTGCCAACCTCGCCAGTATCGGCATACGCGCCAACCTGCGTACCGTTGACCGTGCCCAGTACAAGCAACGCCTTGATCAGTTCGACTACGACATGATTCTGCTGACCCTGCCGCAAACCCTCAGCCCTGGCCTGGAACAATCGCTGTACTTCCATTCCAGCCAGGTGAACATCAAGGGCGGCAAGAATTATGCAGGCGTCAACGATCCGGTGGTCGACGCGATGATCGACAAGCTGCTTTCGGCGCAGACTCGAGACGAACAGATCGCCGCCACGCGGGCCCTGGATCGGGTCCTGCTCTGGCAGCACTACAGCATTCCCAACTGGTACATCAATTATCACCGCCTGGCGTACCGCAACCGGTTCGCCTTCGTCACCACGCCGCCCTACACGCTGGGCCTGCGCACCTGGTGGCTGAAGCCCACGGAGAACGCTCGATGACCCACCCGCTGCGCAGTTTCCTGCTCCAGGGTAGCAGCCTCATTCTGCTCGGCCTCGCTGGCCTTGCCTTCGCCGCCCCCAAACACGCCGTCACCCTCTACGACGAGCCGCCCAAATACCCCGCCGACTTCACGCATTTCGAATACACCAACCCCGATGCCCCCAAGGGCGGCACCTTTCGCGAAGCGGGTTTCGGCGGCTTCGACAGCCTCAACCCCTTCATCAGCAAGGGCGTGGCTGCCGACCAGATCAGCCTGATCTACGACACTCTTACCGTGCAGAGCATGGACGAGCCCTTCACCGCCTACGGACTGGTGGCGGAAAAGATCGAGAAGGCACCCGACAACGCCTGGGTGCGTTTTCTCCTGCGCAAGGAAGCCCGCTTCCACGACGGCACGCCGATCACCGCCGAAGACGTCAAGTTCACCTTCGATACGCTGATGGAAAAAGGCGCGCCGATGTACCGCGGCTACTACGCCGATGTCGAGCAGGTGGAAGTGGAATCACCGCACAGCGTGCGCTTCGTGTTCAAGCACGCCGGCAACCGCGAGCTGCCGCTGATCGTCGGCCAACTGCCGGTGCTACCCAAGCACTGGTGGACCGAGCGCGACTTCAGCAAGGGCAACCTTGACGTACCGCTGGGCAGCGGCCCGTACAAGGTCGGCCGCGTCCAGGCCGGCCGCAGCATCCGCTACGAACGGGTCGGCGACTGGTGGGCCAGGGATCTGCCCGTCAGTCGCGGCTTCTACAACTTCGACGCTATCCAGATCGACTACTACCGCGACAACACCGTGGCCCTGGAGGCGCTCAAGGCCGGCCAGTTCGACTACTGGCTGGAAACCAGCGCGAAGAACTGGGCCACGGCCTACAACACTCCGGCGGTTGCCAATGGCCAGCTGATCAAGGAAGAAATCCAGAACCGCAACCCTACCGGAATGCAGGGCTTCATCTTCAACACCCGTCGACCGCAGTTCCAGGATCGCCGCGTGCGTGAGGCCCTGGGCCTGCTGTACGACTTCGAATGGGCCAACAAGCGCCTGTTCAACGGCGCCTATTTCCGCACCAGCAGCTACTTCGACAATTCCGAACTGGGCTCACAGGGCCTGCCTGGCGAAGACGAGCTGGCGATTCTCGAGCCGCTACGCGGCAAGATTCCGGCCGAGGTCTTCAGCGAAGAGTTCCGCGTACCGACCACCGACGGCAGCGGCATCATTCGCGAGCAACAGCGCCGCGCCTACCAGTTGCTGCAGCAGGCCGGCTGGCGTATCGAAGGCGATCGCATGCTCGATGCCAATGGTCAGCCGGTCAGCTTCGAGTTCCTCCTCGCGCAAACCGAGTTCGAGCGCGTGCTGCTGCCATTCAAGCGCAACCTGGCCGATCTCGGCATGGATCTGGTGATTCGCCGCGTCGACGTTTCGCAGTACGTCAACCGCCTGCGCTCACGTGATTTCGACATGATCGTCAGCGGCTTCGGCCAGTCCAACTCGCCGGGCAACGAGCAACGCGAATACTGGCACTCCTCCAGCGCCGACAATCCCGGCAGCCGCAACTTCATCGGCCTCAAGGACCCGGCCATCGACCAGATCGTCGAGGGGCTGATCAACGCCGACTCCCGGCAGAACCTGATCGCCCACACCCGCGCCCTCGATCGCGTGCTGCTGTGGGGCTATTACGTGATCCCCAACTGGCACATCAAGACCTGGCGCGTCGCCTACTGGAACCGCTTCGAGCACCCGAAGGTGACGCCGCTCTACGACATCGGTCTGCACACCTGGTGGGTCCGCCCGCACCTGGAGCAGCCGAGCGAGGCCCCGCAGCAAGCCGCAGAACAGGCGGAGCAATAACATGCTGGCCTATATCTTTCGCCGCCTGCTGCTGATCATCCCGACCCTGTTCGGCATTCTGCTCATCAACTTCATCATCATTCAGGCCGCGCCCGGCGGCCCGGTCGAACAGATGATCGCCAAGCTGGAGGGTTTCGATGCGGCCGCTGGCGGCGCCACCGGGCGCATCGGCGGTGGCGGCGCCGAAGTGTCGGTGGCCGGCTCCAACTATCGCGGCGCCCAGGGCCTCGATCCGCAGCTGATCGCCGAGATCGAAAAGATGTACGGCTTCGACAAGCCGGCGCCGGAACGTTTCTGGATCATGCTGAAGAACTACGCCCAGCTGGATTTCGGCTCCAGCTTCTTTCGCGACGCCCAGGTCATCGACCTGATCATCGAAAAGATGCCAGTGTCGATCTCGCTCGGGCTCTGGAGTACCTTGATCATGTATCTGGTCTCCATCCCCCTGGGGATCGCCAAGGCCACCCGCCACGGCAGCGCCTTCGACGTCTGGACCAGTTCGGCTATCATCGTCGGCTACGCCATCCCGGCGTTCCTCTTTGCCATCCTGCTGATCGTGCTGTTTGCCGGCGGCAGCTACTGGGACTGGTTCCCGCTGCGCGGCCTGACGTCGAACAGCTTCGAGCAACTGAGCCTCGGCGGCAAGATTCTCGACTATCTCTGGCACCTGGTGCTGCCGGTTACGGCCCTGGTCATCGGTAACTTCGCCACCCTGACCCTGCTGACCAAGAACAGCTTTCTCGACGAGATCAACAAACAGTACGTGGTGACCGCCCGCGCCAAGGGCCTGACCAACCATCGCGTGCTCTACGGCCACGTATTCCGTAACGCCATGCTGCTGATCATCGCCGGCTTCCCCGCCGCCTTCATCGGCATCTTCTTCACCGGCTCGCTGCTGATCGAGGTGATCTTCTCCCTCGACGGCCTGGGCCTGATGAGCTTCGAAGCGGCGATCAACCGCGACTATCCGGTGGTGTTCGGCACCCTGTTCATCTTCACCTTGCTGGGGCTGATCGTGAAACTGATCGGTGACATCACCTACACCCTGGTCGATCCGCGTATCGACTTCGAAAGCCGGGAGGGTTGAGCATGAAACTTTCCCCTCTCAATCGACGCCGCTTCGACCGTTTCAAGGCGCACAAGCGTGGCTGGTGGTCGCTGTGGCTGTTTCTCATCCTGTTTGGCCTGAGCCTCGGTGCCGAACTGATCGCCAACGACAAGCCGCTGGCCGTGCGTTACGACGGGCAGTGGTATTTTCCGGTGCTCAAGCGCTACCCGGAAACCGTGTTCGGCGGCGAATTCCCGCTGCAGGCCAACTACAAGAGCCCCTACATTCAGGACCTGATAGCGGAAAAGGACGGCTGGATGATCTGGCCGCCCATCCCATTCAGCTATTCGAGCATCAACTACGACCTGGAAGTACCGGCACCTGCACCACCCTCGGCGCAGAATTGGCTGGGCACCGACGATCAGGGCCGTGACGTACTGGCACGGGTGATCTACGGCTTTCGCATCTCGGTGCTGTTCGCCCTGATCCTGACCCTGGCCAGCTCGGTGATCGGTGTGATCGCCGGCGCGCTGCAGGGCTTCTATGGCGGCTGGGTCGACCTGATCGGTCAACGCTTTCTGGAAATCTGGTCAGGTCTGCCGGTGCTCTATCTGCTGATCATCCTGGCCAGCTTCGTGCAGCCCAATTTCTGGTGGTTGCTGGGCATCATGCTGCTGTTCTCCTGGATGAGCCTGGTCGACGTGGTGCGCGCCGAGTTCCTGCGTGGGCGCAATCTCGAGTACGTGCGCGCGGCGCGGGCGCTGGGCATGGAGAATGGCGCCATCATGTTCCGCCATATCCTGCCCAACGCCATGGTCTCGACCATGACCTTCATGCCCTTCATCCTCACTGGCGCGATCGGCACCCTGACGGCTCTGGACTTCCTCGGTTTCGGCCTGCCCCCTGGCGCGCCATCGCTGGGTGAACTGGTCGCTCAGGGCAAGAGCAACCTGCAGGCACCCTGGCTGGGTATCAGCGCCTTCGCCGTATTGGCGATCATGCTGAGCCTGCTGGTATTCATCGGTGAAGCTGCCCGCGATGCCTTCGACCCGAGGAAATGACATGAGCCAGAACGAAACCCTGCTGCAAGTACGCGACCTGGCCGTCGAGTTCGTCACGGGCGAGCAGTGCCAGCGCGTGGTCGAGAACGTCAGCTTCGACATTCACAAAGGCGAGACCCTGGCCCTGGTCGGTGAAAGTGGCTCGGGCAAGTCGGTCACCGCGCACTCGATCCTGCGCCTGCTGCCCTACCCGCTCGCGCGCCATCCACACGGCAGCATCGAGTACGCCGGTGAAGACCTGCTCAAGCTCAGCGAAGGCCGCCTGCGCGGCATTCGCGGCAACCGCATCGCCATGGTCTTTCAGGAGCCGATGACCTCGCTCAACCCGCTGCACTGCATCGAGAAGCAGATCAACGAGGTGCTTGCCCTGCACAAGGGCCTGCGCGGCAAGGCCGCCAGCGCGCGTACCCTGGAACTGCTGGAGCTGGTCGGCATCCCGGAACCGAAGAAGCGCCTGAAGGCCTACCCCCACGAACTCTCAGGCGGCCAACGGCAGCGCGTGATGATCGCCATGGCCCTGGCCAATGAACCTCAACTGCTGATCGCCGACGAGCCGACCACCGCCCTGGACGTCACCGTACAGCTGAAGATCCTCGAATTGCTCAAGGATCTGCAGGCGCGCCTGGGCATGTCGCTGCTGCTGATCAGCCACGACCTCAACCTGGTTCGCAGAATTGCCCACCGCGTATGTGTCATGCAACGCGGTCGCATCGTCGAACAGGCGTCGTGTGAAGAATTGTTCCAGGCTCCGCAGCATCCCTACACCCAGGAACTGCTCGGTGCCGAGCCCAGCGGCGACCCTGCGGCCAACCCTGCGGGCCAGCCGCTGCTGGAAGTGGACGACCTGCGCGTGTGGTTCCCGATCAAAAAGGGCCTGCTGCGCCGGACGGTGGATCATGTCAAAGCGGTGGACGGTATCAACTTCAGCCTGCCCCAGGGTCAGACCCTGGGCATCGTCGGTGAAAGTGGTTCCGGCAAATCCACACTGGGCATGGCCATTCTGCGGCTGCTCGGCAGTCGCGGTGATATCCGCTTTCAGGGTCAGCAGTTGCAGGGCCTGAGTCAGCAGGAAGTACGCCCGCTGCGCAGGCAGATGCAGGTGGTGTTTCAGGACCCCTTCGGCAGCCTGAGCCCACGCATGTCGGTGAGCCAGATCGTCGGTGAGGGTCTGCGCATTCACGGCATGGGCAACGAGGCGGAGCAGGAACAAGCCATCATCGACGCGCTTTTGGAGGTAGGGCTGGACCCGCAGACGCGGCATCGCTACCCCCACGAGTTTTCTGGCGGGCAACGGCAGCGGATTGCCATTGCCCGGGCACTGGTGTTGAAACCGGCGCTGATCCTGCTCGACGAGCCCACTTCGGCGCTCGACCGCACGGTGCAGCGTCAGGTGGTGGAGTTGTTGCGCGGCTTGCAGGCCAAGTACAACCTGACCTATCTGTTTATCAGCCATGACCTGGCGGTAGTCAGAGCGCTGAGCCACCAGTTGATGGTGGTCAAGCAGGGCCAGGTGGTCGAACAGGGGTCTGCCGAGTCGATCTTCAATGCACCGCAACACCCTTATACGCAGCAATTGCTGGAAGCCGCTTTTCTGGCCCCGGCAACGGCTCACTGATCCTTGAAACAGGAAGAGGAATAGCACAATGGGTTTTCTAACCGGTAAGCGCGTACTCATCGTTGGCGTTGCCAGCAAACTGTCCATCGCCTCGGGCATCGCCGCCGCCATGCACCGCGAAGGTGCCGAGCTGGCCTTCACCTACCAGAACGAGAAGCTCAAGGGCCGCGTAGAAGACTTCGCTGCCGGCTGGGGCTCCAGCGCCGACCTGTGCTTCCCTTGCGATGTGGCCAGCGACGAGGAAATCGCTTCAGTGTTCGAAGCGCTGAGCAAGAAATGGGATGGCCTGGACTGCATCGTACACTCGGTCGGCTTCGCTCCGGGCGATCAGCTCAACGGCGACTTCACCGACGTCACCACCCGTGAAGGCTTCAAGATCGCCCACGACATCAGCGCCTACAGCTTCGTTGCCCTGGCCAAGGCCGGTCGCGAGATGATGAAAGGCCGCAACGGCAGCCTGCTCACCCTCTCCTACCTGGGCGCCGAGCGCACCATGCCCAACTACAACGTCATGGGCATGGCCAAGGCCAGCCTGGAGGCCGGCGTACGCTACCTGGCCGGCAGCCTCGGTCCGGAAGGCACCCGCGTCAACGCCATCTCCGCCGGCCCGATCCGCACCCTGGCGGCCAGCGGCATCGCCAGCTTCCGCAAGATGCTGGCCGCCAACGAGAAGCAGACTCCGCTGCGCCGCAACGTTACCATCGAGGAAGTCGGCAATGCCGGCGCTTTCCTCTGCTCCGATCTGGCTTCGGGCATCAGCGGTGAAATCATGTACGTCGACGGCGGCTTCAACACCACCGCCATGGGCGCCATGGAAGACTGACAGGTTAGCGCCCGGCCCTGGTGCCGGGCGCGACTCGATGCCGCCAGCGGCGTCCTGTCAGGCAATAAAAAACCCGCACGACGTGCGGGTTTTTTATTGCCTGCTCAAGCCCCCCTAGAAGGGACCTGAGCGACTTTACTCAGAAGCGCTCGACATCAGCCTGGGCTTCCAGCTGCTTGCGCAGTGCGGCGAAGTCCTGCTGACCGGCACGCGACGCCAGGAAGTTGCGGTACATGGCGATTTCTTCGTCAGCCAGCGCCTCTTCCGGCACATTCACGCCATCGAGGCGCAGCACCACGTAGTCACCATTGTTCAACGTCACACCGGCGAAGGTCGGCTCACCCGCCTTGGCGGGCTTGGGCATGCGGAACAGCGCCTGCAGCACCTTCGGCTCGACGCCATCCTGACTGCGAGTGGCCGCTTCCTGAACCTGCCAGTCAGCAGCAGCCTGCTCACCGGCCTGGGCGGCAGCCAATTGCTTCTCACCCTCGGCCTTGGCAGCAGCACTGGCACGTTCCTGCTGCAGATGGGCACGAATGCTTTCAGCAACCTGTTCCAGGGGCAGTTGCTCAGGCTTCTTGTGTTCCTTGACGCGCACGACGACCACGGTGCTCGGATCCAGCTCGATGGTCGAGCTGTTGGTACCGTCTTCCAGAACCTCTGGGCTGAATGCAGCCTGCAGCACCTGACGGTTGGCAGTGATGCCAGTGGCGCCACCTTCACGACCGAAGGCTTCGCTGGTCTTGACCTCAAGCCCCAGCTCCTGGGCCGGCTGAGCCAGATCCGATGCTTCGAATGCGGCGTCCTCCAACTGCTTGGTCGCCTCGACGAAGCGCTGCTCGACCTGCTGCGCCTTGAAGTCACGCGCCAGCTTGTCCTTGAGGCTGTCGAAGCTGGGTACGTCTGGAGCCTGAACACCTAGCAGCTTGATCAGGTGCCAGCCGAACTCGCTCTGCACGGGATCGGAAACCTGCCCCTGCTGCAGCGCATAGAGCGCCTCCTCGAAAGCCGGATCGTAAACGCCAGGACCGGCGTAACCCAGATCACCACCGTCGGCAGCCGAACCTGGGTCCTGCGAGAACTCCTTGGCCAGAGCAGCGAAATCTTCGCCAGCGTCCACACGCGCCTTGATCTCTTCGATCTTGGTACGCGCGGCCTGGTCATCGCCCTCGATAAGGATGTGCGCAGCCTGACGCTGCTCAGCCAGGTTGGCGATCTCGCTCTCGTACAGCGGCTGCAGGTCGTCATCGCTGACTTCGACCTGATCGAAGAAGCTGTCCTTCTCCAGCTCGACGTACTCCAGCACGACCTGCTCAGGGCTCATGAACTCGCTGGCGTGCTCGTCGTAATAGGCGTTGACGTCGCTATCGCTCAACTCGATCGCAGCACTATCGGCCTTGATGGTGAGGCTAGCGAAGTCGCGGGTCTGCCGCTCGAGATTGGCGAAGGCACGCGCCTCCTGCTCGGTGACGAAGCTACTGGCACCGAGACCGGCACGCAGTTGTCCGATCAGCATTTCCTCTTCCAGCATCTGGCGGAACTGCAGGCGGGTGTAACCCATCTGGCGAATGACCTGATCGAAGCGCGCGGCATCGAAGCGGCCATCTACCTGAAATTCGGGAGTTTGCAGAATCACCTGGTCCAGCGATCCCTGCGAGAAGGCGAAATGAGCGTCATCGGCTGCTTGCAGCAGCAGCCTGCGCTCGATCAGGCCCTTGAGCGAAGCCTCACGCAGCAGGTTGTCATCGAGCAGCGAGGCATCGAAATCGCGACCCAGTTGCTGCAGCAGTTGACGACGCTGCATTTCAACGGCCTGGTTGAGCTCGTTGAGGGTAATGGTGTCACCGTTCACGTCGGCCGCATTGTTGCGATTGCTGGTCCCCGTGACGATGGCTTCGAAACCGGTAAACGCCATCAGCATCACAATGAGGCCGATGATGATTTTGGCAATCCAACCGCGTGAATTGTCCCTGATGTTTTGCAGCATGCTTCCCCCAGAACGACTGTACAGAGTCACCAGCCGCGCAGTGTGGGTAATGTCCAGATAGAAGAAAGGCGCATCCTTGGATGCGCCTTCTCGTAACGCGTCAAGCGGTCAGAGCAGAAGAGTCTAGGACTACCTGCGCTGCCCCTTGACAGCCGCCAGACTGAGCCTGGACGGCGAGGCAAACCCAGAAGACGCTTAGTTGACGGCGTCTTTCAGAGCCTTGCCAGCTTTGAAGCCTGGGATCTTGGCAGCAGCGATGCTGATCGGCTTGCCGGTCTGCGGGTTGCGACCAGTGCGTGCAGCACGCTCTTTCACAGCGAAGGTGCCGAAGCCAACCAGCACAACGGAGTCACCAGCCTTCAGAGCGCCAGTGACGGATTCAATCACTGCATCCAGCGCGCGGCCAGCAACAGCTTTCGGGATATCAGCAGATGCAGCGATGGCATCGATCAGTTCCGACTTGTTCACTCTAAGTCCCCTTATTTCTGTTGAGTTTGTTTCTTGATTTTTAGTGTAAGCAAAGCGGGTGCTGGATGGCCTGCCGACACAATAAAAGCCGCTTTATAACAAGGGCTCAAAAATTGTGTCAAGGAAGCCCTCCGGCTAATGCGTGCTAATTCGCTCCTTGGAATCAGACTCGCGCTTGTCATCCGTTGCAACCATCTCCGGAGCCGCATCGGGCAAGGGCTCCGGGGCGTATTGCAGCGCAATTTGCAGGACCTCGTCAATCCATTTAACCGGTTTAATCTGCAGGTCTTGCTTAATATTTTCCGGAATTTCCTTCAGATCACGCACATTCTCCTCGGGAATGATCACCGTCTTGATCCCACCCCGATGAGCTGCCAGAAGTTTTTCCTTGAGGCCACCGATGGCCAGCACCTGGCCACGCAGGGTGATTTCTCCGGTCATGGCCACGTCCGCTCGCACGGGAATCTGGGTCAATGCCGATACCAGTGCCGTGCACAAACCAATGCCTGCGCTCGGGCCGTCCTTGGGCGTGGCACCTTCCGGCATATGGATGTGAACGTCGCGCTTCTCGTTGAAATCAGCCGGGATCCCCAGGCTTTTCGCGCGACTGCGAACCACCGTCATGGCTGCCGTCATCGACTCTGCCATGACATCACCCAGCGAGCCGGTCTTGATCAGATTGCCCTTGCCAGGCACCACAGCCGTCTCGATGGTGAGCAGCTCACCACCCACCTGCGTCCAGGCCAGACCGGTCACCTGACCGATCTGATCCTGCTGTTCGGCGAGACCATAGCGATGCTTGCGCACCCCCAGGAAGTGCTCCAGGGAATCGGCGCTGACGGTGACCTGAAAACGCTTCTCGCGCACATGTTCCTTGACCACCTTGCGGCAGACCTTGGCGATTTGCCGCTCCAGACTGCGCACGCCAGCCTCACGCGTGTAGTAGCGAATGATGTCGCGAATAGCCGACTCATCCAGCTCCAGCTCGCCCTTCTTCAGGCCATTGGCCTGAATCTGCTTGGGCGCCAGGTACTTGATGGCGATGTTGACCTTCTCGTCCTCGGTGTAACCCGGCAGGCGAATGACCTCCATCCGATCCAGCAGCGGGCCGGGGATGTTCATCGAGTTGGCGGTACAGAGGAACATCACATCCGACAGGTCATAGTCGACCTCCAGATAGTGATCGTTGAAATTGTGGTTCTGCTCAGGGTCGAGCACTTCGAGCAGCGCCGAGGCAGGATCACCGCGCATGTCCTGCCCCATCTTGTCGATCTCGTCGAGCAAAAACAGCGGGTTGCGCACGCCGACCTTGGTCATCTTCTGAATCAGACGACCCGGCATCGAGCCGATGTAGGTGCGGCGGTGACCACGAATCTCGGCCTCGTCACGCACGCCACCGAGCGCCATGCGCACGAATTTGCGATTGGTGGCAGTGGCGATGGACTCGGCCAGCGAGGTCTTGCCCACGCCGGGCGGGCCGACCAGGCACAGCACCGGCCCCTTGAGCTTCTTCACCCGCTTCTGCACGGCGAGATACTCGAGGATGCGCTCCTTGACCTCCTCCAGACCGTAGTGATCGGCATCGAGAATGGTCTCGGCACGCGCCAGATCCAGACGAACCTTGCTCTCGGCCTTCCACGGTACATTCACCAGCCAATCGATGTAGGAGCGCACCACCGTGGCTTCAGCGGACATCGGCGACATCTGCTTGAGCTTGTTCAGCTCGGCATTGGCCTTGGTCAGGGCTTCCTTGGTCAGACCCGCGTTATCGATGCGCTTGCGCAGTTCGTCGAGCTCGCTATGGCCTTCATCGATATCGCCCAGCTCCTTCTGAATGGCCTTCATCTGCTCATTCAGGTAGTACTCACGCTGGCTGCGCTCCATCTGTTTCTTCACGCGGCCACGAATACGCTTCTCGACCTGCAGCAGGTCGATCTCGGCATCCAGCAGGGCCAGTACATGCTCGACCCGAGCGGACAGCGAGGTGATTTCGAGGATTTCCTGCTTCTGCTCGATCTTCAGCGCCATGTGCGCGGCCATGGTGTCGACCAGGCGGCTGGGCTCATCGATGCTGTTGAGCGAAGACAGGACTTCGGCCGGAACCTTCTTGCCCAGCTGCACGTACTGCTCGAACTGGCTGAGCAGACTGCGGGTGAAGACTTCCGATTCGCGCTCGGCAGTTTCGCCCTCCTCGATCAGTTGCACTTCGGCACGGCAATGATCATCGAGCTCGATGAAACGCTCGATCGAGCCGCGCTGCTCACCTTCGACCAGCACCTTGACGGTGCCGTCGGGCAGCTTGAGCAACTGCAGGACGGTGGCAACGGTGCCAACGCGATACAGATCCTGATCATCCGGATCATCGACGGCCGGGTTCTTCTGGGCCACCAGCAGGATCTGCTTGTCGCCCGTCATCGCAGCCTCGAGGGCCTCGATGGATTTCTCACGCCCGACGAAAAGCGGGATGACCATGTGCGGATAGACCACTACATCGCGCAATGGCAGGAGAGGCAATTCGATGGCTGTCTTCATGATTTCGGCTCAGCGGCGGCCATGAGGCCGTAAACAGGCGGGATTACCCTTGGCTTTTAAGATGGGGGTAGCTCCCGTAAAAAACAAGCGCAATGTCCACAAAAGCGAAGGGGCCCGAGGGGCCCCTTCTTTGCATCGTGTAACTGCTGTCAGGCGTCTGGCGCGGCCTTCGCCGGCGGTTCGCTGTTCTCGTAGATCAGCAGCGGCTTGGACGAACCCTCGATGACGCTCTCGTCGATCACCACCTTGCTCACGTCCTGCTGGGACGGGATCTCGTACATGGTGTCGAGCAGAATGCCCTCGAGAATCGAACGCAGGCCACGAGCACCGGTCTTGCGCTCCAGCGCCTTCTGCGCAACGGATTTCAGCGCATCGGAACGGAATTCCAGGTCCACGCCTTCCATCTCGAACAGCTTGGCGTACTGCTTGGTCAACGCGTTCTTCGGCTCGGTGAGAATCTGCACCAGAGCAGCCTCGTCCAGCTCCTCCAGCGTCGCGATCACCGGCAGACGACCGACGAACTCGGGAATCAGGCCGAATTTGACCAGATCGTCCGGCTCGACCTCACGCAGAGATTCGCCGATTTTCTTGCCTTCCTGCTTGCTGCGCACTTCTGCACCGAAACCGATACCGCCTCGGGTGGAGCGGGCCTGAATGACTTTCTCCAGGCCGGCGAACGCACCGCCACAGATGAACAGGATGTTGCGCGTATCGACCTGCAGAAATTCCTGCTGCGGATGCTTGCGCCCGCCTTGCGGCGGAACCGAAGCAACGGTGCCCTCGATCAGCTTGAGCAGCGCCTGCTGCACGCCCTCGCCCGACACGTCACGAGTGATCGACGGGTTGTCGGACTTGCGCGAAATCTTGTCGATTTCGTCGATGTAGACGATGCCCATCTGGGCCTTCTCGACATCGTAATCGCACTTCTGCAGCAGCTTCTGAATGATGTTCTCGACGTCCTCACCGACATAACCGGCTTCGGTCAGGGTGGTGGCGTCAGCGATGGTGAACGGTACGTTGAGCAGGCGTGCGAGCGTTTCGGCCAGCAGCGTCTTACCCGAACCGGTCGGACCGATCAGTAGAATGTTGCTCTTGCCCAGCTCGACATCATCTTTCTTGTCACGCTGATTAAGACGCTTGTAGTGGTTGTATACAGCTACCGACAGCACTTTCTTCGCGCGCTCCTGACCGATCACGTACTGATCGAGGATGCCGCTGATTTCCTTGGGTGCCGGAAGTTTGTGCGCGCTGCTCTCAGCCTGTGCTTCCTGCACCTCCTCGCGGATGATGTCATTGCACAGGTCGACGCATTCGTCGCAGATGAAGACGGAAGGACCGGCGATCAACTTGCGCACTTCATGCTGGCTTTTGCCGCAGAAGGAGCAATAAAGCAGTTTGCCGTTGTCCTCACCGTTACGGGTATCAGTCATTCGATCAATCCAATACGGTAGGCTTGAAACACAAGATGAAGGCAAATGCGGGCATTTTCAAGGGCGCGGCTCGCGTCAGTGAAGGATGCCCGCAACCAATACCTTATCTAGACCGGCATTTGACGCTTTTCGTGCACGGCATCGACGAGACCGTACTCCACGGCGCGCGAAGCGCTCATGAAGTTGTCGCGGTTGGTATCGCGCTCGATGACTTCCAGGCTCTGACCGGTGTGGTGTGCCAGCAGCTCGTTCAAGCGCTCACGAATAAAGAGGATTTCCTTGGCGTGAATCTCGATGTCCGAGGCCTGCCCCTGGAAGCCGCCCAGCGGCTGGTGAATCATCACGCGCGAGTTCGGCAGGCAGAAACGCTTGCCCTTGGCGCCACCAGCCAGCAGGAATGCACCCATGCTGCAGGCCTGACCGATGCAGGTAGTGGACACGTCCGCCTTGATGAACTGCATGGTGTCGTAGATCGCCATGCCGGCAGTCACCGAGCCACCCGGCGAGTTGATGTACAGATGAATGTCCTTGTCCGGATTCTCTGCTTCCAGAAACAGCAGCTGGGCGCAGATCAGGTTGGCCATGTAGTCCTCGACCGGGCCAACCAGAAAGATCACGCGCTCCTTGAGCAGACGCGAATAGATGTCATAGGCACGCTCGCCACGAGCGGATTGCTCGATGACCATCGGCACCAGGCCGCCAGCGGCCTGGATTTCAGGCATGTTTTGCATAAAAGGATTGCGGGACATGTCTTGCGCTCACTCCCTAATAGTCATGTCTCAAATACACATAAGCCAGCACGGAGGCTGGCTTATGGTGGTGTACTCGAACGAGGTTACCAGATCAGTCGGCTTTAGGAGCTTCCGCCGGCTTGACTGCGTCTTCGTAGGAAACCGCTTTATCGGTCACGTTGGCCTTCTGCAGAACAGTATCTACAACTTGCTCTTCCAGTACAACCGAACGCACTTCGTTCATCTGCTGGTCGTTCTTGTAGTACCAGGCAACGACCTGCTCAGGCTCCTGGTAAGCCGAGGCCATCTCTTCGATCAGCTCGCGTACGCGGGCTTCGTCAGGCTTGAGATCGAACTGCTTGACCACTTCGGCAACGATCAGGCCCAGCACCACACGGCGCTTGGCTTGCTCTTCGAACAGCTCGGCCGGCAGCTGGTCTGGCTTGATGTTGCCACCGAACTGCTGAACGGCCTGCACGCGCAGACGGTTCACTTCGTTGCCGATCAGCGCCTTCGGCACTTCGACCGGGTTGGCAGCCAACAGGCCGTCCATTACCTGGTTCTTGACCTTGGACTTGATGGCCTGACGCAGTTCGCGCTCCATGTTCTTGCGAACTTCGGCGCGGAAACCTTCCAGACCACCTTCCTTGATACCGAACAGGGCGAAGAACTCGTCATTCAGCTCAGGCAGTTGCGGGGCGGAAACGCTGTTCACGGTAACGGTGAACTCGGCGGTCTTGCCGGCCAGATCGAGGTTCTGGTAATCCTCGGGGAAGGTCGGATTGATCACGCGCTCTTCACCGGCCTTGGCACCAACCAGGGCATCTTCGAAGCCCGGGATCATGCGGCCGGAGCCCAGCACCAGCTGGGTGCCCTTGGCGCTACCGCCAGCGAAGGCTTCGCCGTCGATCTTGCCGACGAAATCGATGTTCAGCTGATCGCCATTCTCGGCAGCGCGCTCAACAGCTTCGAAGCGGGTGTTCTGCTTGCGCAGGATGTCGAGCATGTTGTCGACGTCGCTGTCAGCCACATCGGCTTCCAGGCGCTCGATGGCAATGGAATCGAAACCGGAAACCTGAAACTCGGGGAATACTTCGAAGGTAGCGACGTATTCCAGATCCTTGCCCTTCTCGAAGGACTTGGGCTCTACAGCCGGAGCACCGGCCGGGTTCAGCTTCTGCTCGACCACGGCTTCATAGAAGGTAGCCTGGATCAGGTCGCCCAGCGCTTCCTGACGAGCGGTATCTTCGTAGCGCTGACGGATCACGCTCATCGGCACCTTGCCAGGACGGAAGCCAGGAACCTTGGCACGACGGGCAGTCTGCTGCAGACGCTTGTTGACTTCGGTCTCGATGCGCTCGACGGGTACGCCGACAGTCATGCGGCGCTCAAGAGCAGAAGTGCTTTCAACAGAAACTTGCATGGATATTCCTCGTTGCACAGACATAAGCCGGCTCGAACCGGCCCCGAATCAAGGCCAAGCATTCTAGAGGGTCAATGTGCAGAAGTCACCCTAGAAGCAGGCGGCAGTCGGGAGGGGCTATATAAAGATGGTGCGGACGGAGAGACTCGAACTCTCACACCTTGCGGCGCCAGAACCTAAATCTGGTGTGTCTACCAATTCCACCACGTCCGCGTGGCTTTGCAGCTTAAAACAAAAACGCCAGGCTTTTGGCCTGGCGCTTTGGAATATGGGGTGGACGATGGGAATCGAACCCACGACACCAGGAGCCACAATCCTGTGCTCTACCAACTGAGCTACGCCCACCATATTGCATTTGCTTACTCGATTTGCCTGACCGCCAAATGGCGCACCCGGCAGGACTCGAACCTGCGACCATCCGCTTAGAAGGCGGATGCTCTATCCAGCTGAGCTACGGGCACTTATCCATCCGCTAGCGCAGACTTACAAGCTTTTGGCTCCAACCTCACCACCAGGGCTTGGCTCTTGCCGCCTCACCCAGCGAGTGGCTGTTCCTGAGAAGCGGGGCGAATGTTATAGACGGCTCCCCACCTCGTCAACAGAAATTTTCAAAAAAATTCAGCGATTTAAAGGAGTTACGCGAAAACGACGGCAGGCGCCTTTGCCCAAGTGAGCGCCCATGCGAGAATGCGCGTCCTTTTTTCATCCTTATTAATGGTTAACCAGCGCAATGACCGCACAACTGATCGACGGCAAGGCGATCGCCGCCAGCCTCCGCCAGCAGATTGCCCAACGTGTCGCCGAACGCCGCCAGCAAGGCCTTCGTGCGCCAGGCCTGGCCGTGATCCTGGTCGGCACCGATCCCGCCTCCCAGGTCTATGTGTCACATAAACGCAAGGATTGCGAAGAGGTCGGCTTTGTTTCCCGCGCCTATGATCTGCCGGCAGAGACCAGCCAGGCCGACTTGCTCGCGCTGATCGACGAACTCAACGAAGACCCGGCCATCGACGGCATCCTGGTGCAACTGCCGCTGCCGGAGAACCTGGACTCGTCCCTGCTGCTCGAACGCATTCGCCCGGACAAGGATGTCGATGGCTTCCACCCCTACAACATCGGCCGTCTGGCGCAGCGCATGCCGCTGCTGCGCCCGTGCACACCGAAGGGCATCATGACCCTGCTGGAAAGCACCGGTGCCGATCTGTACGGCATGCATGCCGTGGTAGTGGGCGCCTCCAATATCGTCGGTCGGCCCATGGCCATGGAGCTGCTGCTGGCCGGTTGCACCGTCACCGTCACCCACCGCTTTACCAAGGACCTGGCCGGCCACGTCGGCCAGGCCGATATCGTCGTGGTCGCAGCCGGCAAGCCTGGGCTGGTAAAAGGTGAGTGGATCAAGCCAGGCGCCATCGTCATCGACGTCGGCATCAACCGTCAGGCAGACGGCAAGCTGGTCGGCGACGTGACCTTTGATGCCGCCCTGCCCCGCGCCGGCTGGATCACCCCGGTTCCAGGCGGCGTTGGCCCGATGACCCGCGCCGGCCTCCTGGAAAACACCCTGCACGCGGCCGAGCATCTGCATAAATAAGCGGTACGGCTGAATGAAAAACGGCACCCTAGGGTGCCGTTTTTTATCGCGGCTGAAGCCGCTCCCACAGGGAAGGAAGCCCCCTCGCCGAAGGGCTTCAGCCACTGCGCCCCTGAGATTCAGTTACGCGACTGTTCCCAGGACTTGAGCAACTCGTCATAGGCGATGGTTTCGCCTTTGGGTTTCTCGTTGGCCAGCTTGGGCTTCGGCGCACCGGGCTGGTCGAACCAGTACTGCGGATCGCGCGGCTCGTTCAGTTTCGGCCCGCACTCACCCAGCACACCCGAGCGCTCCAGACGACCGAGCATGGTGTCCTGCGCCGCAGCCAGGCCATCGAGCGCCTGTTGCGGCGTCTTGTCACCACTGGCCGCTTCGGCGATGAATTGCCACCAGAGCTGAGCCAGACGCGGATAATCCGGCACGTTGGTGCCGGTCGGCGTCCATTGCACGCGCGCCGGGCTGCGGTAGAACTCCACCAGACCACCGAGCTTGGGCGCCACGTCGGTCATGGCCTGCGAGTTGATGTCCGACTCACGAATCGGCGTCAGGCCGACCAGGGTCTTCTTCAGCGACACGGTCTTGGAGGTGACGAACTGCGCGTAGAGCCAGGCGGCCAGGCGCTGTTTCTCCGGGGTGGACTTGAGGAAGGTCCAGGAGCCGGTGTCCTGATAGCCCAGCTTCATGCCCTCTTCCCAGTACGGTCCCTTGGGCGACGGCGCCATGCGCCACTTCGGCGTGCCGTCTTCGTTGACCACCGGCAGGCCGGGCTTGGTCATGTCGGCGGTGAAGGCGGTGTACCAGAAGATCTGCTGGGCGATTGCGCCCTGCGCCGGCACCGGCCCGGCTTCGGAGAAGGTCATGCCCTGCGCTTCCGGCGGCGCGTACTGGCGCATCCAGTCGACGTATTTCTGCGTGGCGAATACCGCCGCCGGGCCATTGGTGTCGCCGCCACGGGCAACGCTGGAACCCACCGGACGACAACCGTCGACACGAATGCCCCACTCGTCCACCGGCAGACCGTTGGGCAGGCCCTTGTCGCCGCCGCCGGCCATGGAGAACCAGGCATCGGTGAAGCGCCAGCCCAGCGACGGGTCTTTCTTGCCGTAGTCCATGTGGCCGTAGACGCGCTGACCGTCGATTTCCTTGACATGCACCGAGAAGAACTCGGCGATGTCCTCATAGGCCGACCAGTTGACCGGCACGCCCAGCTCGTAGCCGTAGATTTCCTTGAACTTGGCCTTGAGCTCCGGGCGCTCGAACCAGTCGGCACGGAACCAGTAGAGGTTGGCGAATTGCTGGTCGGGCAGTTGGTAGATTTTCTTGTCCGGCCCGGTGGTGAAGGAAATGCCGATGAAGTCTTCGAGATCCAGGGTCGGCGAGGTGAAGTCCTTGGCCTCGCCCTCGATCATGTCACTGATCGCCACGGCCTTGCCGTAACGCGCATGGGTGCCGATCAGGTCGGAGTCGTTGACCCAGCCGTCGTAGATGTTCTTGTCCGACTGCATCTGCGTCTGCAGTTTCTCGACAACGTCGCCTTCCTGCAGCAGATCGTGGCGCAGCTTGATCCCGGTGATCTCGCTGAACGCCTTGGCCAGCACCTTGGACTCGTATTCGTGGGTGGTGATGGTTTCCGACACCACGCTGATGTCCATGCCGCGAAACGGCTCGGCGGCCTTGATGAACCATTTCAGCTCTTCGAGTTGCTGTTCGGGCGTCAGGGTCGAGGGATTGAACTCATCATTGATCCATTTCTTCGCGGCCTCTTCATAGGCATCCGCCCAGGCCGCACCGCTCAAACCGGACAACGCCAGCAGGGCGGCCAACGCCATGCTATGTCGGGTCTTGTTGTTATTGTCGAACATAGAGACCTCCATCTCAGGATTTGGGGAGAGGCATACCGGCGGCAGCCCGGCTCAGCCCCAGCGCATGACTGCGCACAACCACAACAGTGATAGCAGCGACGCTATCCACACGCTCCAGTCGGTCACGCCTATCACCAGCAGATGCAGGTAGGCGCTGCCGAGCAGACCGATGAACAACCGATCACCCCGGGTGGTGGTGATCGGCAGAAACCCCTTGCGCTCGACGCACGGCCAGCGCAGCTCGACCAGCGTCATGCCGGCCAGCAGTACGGCAATGCCGCCGAAGAACAGCGCGGTCGGTAGAGTCCAGGCCATCCAACTCATGACGAACCTCCCTTACACGCGACCGAGGGCGAAGCCCTTGGCCACATGGTTGCGAACGAACCAGATCACCAGCATCCCCGGAAGGATGGTCAGTACCCCGGCAGCAGCCAGCACGCCCCAGTCGATGCCCGAGGCGGACACGGTACGTGTCATCACCGCCGCGATCGGCTTGGCGTCCACCGAGGTCAGGGTGCGCGCCAGCAGCAACTCGACCCAGGAGAACATGAAGCAGAAGAAGGCGGTGACGCCGATGCCGGAGCGGATCAGCGGAATGAAGATCTTCACGAAGAATGTCGGGAAACTGTAGCCGTCGATATAGGCCGTCTCGTCGATTTCCTTGGGCACGCTGGACATGAAGCCCTCGAGAATCCACACCGCCAGCGGCACGTTGAACAGGCAGTGCGCCAGCGCCACGGCGATATGGGTGTCGAACAGGCCGATGGACGAATAGAGCTGGAAGAACGGCAGCAGGAACACCGCCGGCGGCGCCATGCGATTGGTCAGCAGCCAGAAGAACAGGTGCTTGTCGCCGAGAAAGCGATAGCGCGAGAAGGCATAAGCCGCCGGCAGCGCCACGCTGAGCGAGATCAGGGTGTTGAGGCTGACGTAGTACAGCGAGTTGAGGTAACCCTCGTACCAGCTGCGGTCAGTGAAAATCACCCGGTAGTTGTCCAGGGTGAAACTCTGTGGCCACAGGCTGAGCCCACCGAGAATCTCGGTGTTGCTCTTGAACGACATGTTCAGCAGCCAGTAGATCGGCACCAGCAGGAATAGAAAGTAGATCAGCAGTACCAGGCGTTTGCGCAGCGTCATGGTCGGCCTCAGCGAGTTTTGTCGTCGTGAGTCATGGCGGTGTAGAACAGCCAGGACACCAGCAGGATGATCAGGAAGTACACCAGCGAGAACGCCGCCGCCGGGCCCAGGTCGAACTGGCCGATGGCCATTTGCGTCAGGGTCTGGCTGAGGAAGGTGGTGGCGTTGCCCGGCCCGCCGCCGGTGAGCACGAACGGTTCGGTGTAGATCATGAAGCTGTCCATGAAGCGCAGCATCACCGCGATCAGCAGCACGCTTTTCAGCTTGGGCAGCTGGATATGGCGGAACACCGCCCAGTTCGACGCGCGGTCGATGCGCGCCGCCTGGTAGTAGACGTCGGGAATGGCGCGCAGGCCGGAGTAGCACAACAGCGCCACCAGCGAGGTCCAGTGCCAGACATCCATGATCAGCACCGTCACCCAGGCGTCCATGGTGTTGGATGCATAGTTGTAGCTGATGCCCAGCGCATTCAGCGCCCAGCCCATCAGCCCGATGTCGGCGCGGCCGAAGATCTGCCAGATGGTACCGACCACGTTCCACGGAATCAGCAGCGGAATGGCCATCAGGATCAGGCACAGCGACGCCCAGCGCCCGCGCGTCGGCATGCACAGGGCAATAGCGATGCCCAGCGGAATCTGGATCAGCAGCACGCAGGCGGAAAAGATGAACTGACGCAGCAGCGAGTCGTGCAGGCGCGGGTCCTGCAGTACCTGGCGATACCAGTCGACGCCGACGAAGTAGCGCGTGGACGGGTCGAAGATGTCCTGCACCGAATAGTTGACCACCGTCATCATCGGCACGATGGCGCTGAACGCCACCAGCAGGAACACCGGCAATACCAGCCACCAGGCCTTGTTGTTCTGCACCTTCATGGCGCCACCTCCACCAGGTAGTCGTCGGCGTAAAGCATCAGCCACTGCGCCGGGAAGCTCAGGTACAACTGCTCACGCGGCACCGGCTGATCCTCCTGCAGGCGCACCTTGAGCACCTGGCCGTCGAGATCGAAGGTGAGAATCTTGTAGGTGCCGAGGTCCTCGACGTGCAGCACCTGGCCGCACAGCGCATCCTCGTAAGCGCCGTCCCAGATGTGCACGAACTCGGGGCGGATACCCACCTGCAGGCGTTTGCCATCCAGCTCGGCGAGACGCTGGTTGAGCGCGGCCGAGAGCGGCAGCTGAGTGCCAGCGAAACGCACCCCACCCTCACAGCGCTGCACGTCGATCAGATTCATGCCCGGGCTGCCGATGAAATAGCCGACGAAGGTGTGTCCGGGGCGCTCGAACAGCTCGCGCGGCGTGCCGAACTGGACGATCTGCCCGCCATACATCACCGCGATCTTGTCGGCGAAGGTAGAGGCCTCCAACTGATCGTGAGTGACGTAGACCATGGTGATGTTGAACTGCTCGTGAATCTGCTTGAGCTTGCGCCGCAGCTTCCACTTCAGGTGCGGGTCGATCACTGTCAGCGGCTCATCGAAGAGAATCGCCGACACATCGTCGCGCACCAACCCGCGGCCCATGGAGACCTTCTGCTTCTCGTCGGCGGTGAGGTTGCGCGCCTTCTTGTGCAGCAGCGGATGCAGCTCCAGCACCTCGGCGATCTCGTGCACCTTGCTCATCACCCGCGCCTCGTCCATGCCCTGGTTGCGCAGTGGGAAGGCCAGGTTGTCGAACACCGTCATGGTGTCGTAGACCACCGGAAACTGGAAAACCTGGGCGATGTTGCGCTCCTGCGGCGACAGCGTGTTGACCGCCTTGCCGTCGAACTGCACTTCGCCCTGGGACGGGCTGAGCAGACCGGAGATGATGTTGAGCAATGTGGACTTGCCGCAGCCTGACGGCCCCAGCAGCGCGTAGGCGCCACCCTGCTGCCAGACATGGTTCATCTCGCGAATCGCGTAATCTTCCGGCGCCTTCGGCACACCGCTGTAGCTGTGCGCCAGGTTGTGCAGACGAATCTCGGCCATCAGGCAGCCCTCCCCTGACGGCGACTGGGCGCCTGCACCAGTTGCCCATCGGCGGCGAAAACGAAGAGTTTGTGAGTGGGGATGTAGATCAGGATTGGCGTATCCACCGCATACTCGTGCACGCCCGGAAGGTGCAGCACCAGCACGAACTGCTCGTTGCGCACGTGAAGGAAGGTTTCCGAGCCGCTGATCTCGGCCAGCTCCACGGTCACCGCCAGCTCCAGGTCATCGTCGTTGGAAGGCACCAGGCCGATATGACTGGGGCGCACGCCGAAACGGTACTCGCCCTCGGCGATGTCGCGCAGGTCAGGGTTGAGCGGAAAGTGCACGCAATCGGCGAAACTCACCTCGGAGCCGCTGATGCGTCCGGGCAGCAAGTTGATCGCAGGTTCCGAGAACAGCTCGGCGGCCAGCACCTGCTGCGGACGGTGATAGACCTCGGCGGTCTTGCCACTCTGCACCACCCGGCCCTCGTGCAGGATGGTGGTGGTTCCGCCCAGGGCCAGCGCCTCGTTGGGCTCGGTAGTGGCGTAGATGGCGATGGTGTGGCGCGCCTGGAACAGCTCGCGCATTTCCTGGCGCAGCTCCTCGCGCAGTTTGTAGTCGAGGTTGACCAGCGGCTCGTCGAAGAGGATCAGCGAAGCATCCTTGACCAGCGCCCGAGCCATGGCCGTGCGCTGCTGCTGGCCGCCGGACAGCTCCAACGGATAGCGCGACAACAGTTTGTCGATGCGCAGCATGCGCGCGGTGGCCTCGACCTTCTCGACGATCTGCTCCTTGCCCACACCGGCCTGGCGCAGCGGCGAGGCGATGTTCTCGAACACCGTCAGGGTCGGGTAGTTGATGAACTGCTGATAGACCATCGACACGTTGCGCTGGCGCACCGGCATACCGGTGACATCGGCGCCGTTCATCAGCACACGGCCGCTGCTGGGCCGATCCAGACCGGCCATCAGCCGCATCAGGCTGGTCTTGCCGGCCAGGGTGCGGCCGAGCAGGACGTTGAAGGAGCCGGGTTCGAAACTCAGGCAGGCATCGTCGATATGCACCTGGCCGTCGACGATACGGGTGACGTGTTCGAGCTTGAGCGACATGGCCTGTCCTTTTTCTTGTCGTGCCATTCGATTGCGAACATCGATAGCGACAAGCGTGCCAGCACCCAAAAATCAGACATATCTATTTGATAAAAATCAAAAATCCCTTCGCGCCGATTGGCGCGCCAGTTTTCCACTGAACACTTTTGAACAGTCGAATGTGAACAACTGAACAATTCGTTCGTTGACTTTGAACAGGCTTGAACGAAACTGGATCGATCGCGGCGCAGATCGCGAACCAACAAGAAGAGATCATGTATGACAGAAGCTGCCCGCGCCCCGGCGCACGACACCCTCATCCAGGAGTCCTGGTCGCGCTGTCGTGACTATGGACTGACCCATCAGAGCCCGCCGCGCTTCGATCCACCAGCTGCCGGCGAACTGTCGGCCCTGCTGGAGAGCCGCCAGGCCCTGGTGCAGACCACCCACCAGGAAGTGCTGCCCTACTACGGCACCATCCTCGCCAATTCCAACTGCCTGATCATGCTCGCCGACGACCAGGGCCGACTGCTGCATTCCTGGGGCGACCAACGTTTCATCGAACCGCGCCAGGCCGCCGGTTTCGTCGCAGGCGCCAGTTGGCTGGAGCGCTACACCGGCACCAACGCCATCGGCACCGCGCTCAGTTGCGGCCAGGCGGTGCACATCCAGCACGACGAACACTTCCTCAAGGCCAACCGCTTCATGACCGGCTCGGCCTCGCCGATCTTCGACGAGCAACGGCGCATGATCGCCGTGCTCGACGTGTCCAGTGACAGCTACCTGCCGCCGGCGCACACCCTGGGCATGGTCAAGATGATGAGTCAGTCGGTGGAGAACCGCCTGATCCTCAAGCTGTTCGCCGACCAGTACCACCTGCTCAGCTTCAACACCAGCCTGGACAACCTCGACAGCCCCTGGGCTGGCCTGGTGGTGTTCGACGAGCAGGGCCACGTGGTGTCCGCCAATCGCCGCGCCGACAACCTGCTGGGCCAACCCCTGACCTACGGCGCCATCGAGCAGCTGTTCGACGTGCCGCTGCAACAGTTGCTCAATCAACCGGACGGCCAGCCCTTCAGCCTGCGCACCAGCGACCATTTTCGCTTTCATGCTCGGGTACGTCGCCCTGCCCGACCCGCTCCGATCCAGCCTCGCGACTTCCGCCCGCAAGCGGCGCAGAGCACACCGCAAGAGCCCCAACTGCATGCGCTGAGCGCGGGCGATGCGCGGATGGACAAGGCCGTGCGCCAGGCCGAACGCCTGCTGGAAAAGGACATTCCGATTCTGGTTCAGGGCGAAACCGGTGCCGGCAAGGAAGTGTTCGTCAAGGCGCTGCACCAAGCCAGTTCGCGTGCCAGTCAGCCGTTCATCGCAGTCAACTGCGCCGCCATTCCAGCGGAGCTGGTGGAGTCGGAGCTGTTCGGCTACGAGAAAGGCGCCTTCACCGGCGCCAGCCAGAAAGGCCACATCGGGCTGATCCGCAAGGCGCACAAGGGCACGCTGTTTCTCGACGAGATCGGCGACATGCCGCTGCGCGTGCAGGCGCGCCTGCTGCGCGTGCTGCAGGAACGCTGCGTGCAGCCGCTGGGCAGCAGCGACCTGCATCCGGTCGACGTGCGCCTGGTCTCGGCTACCAACCGTCCGCTGCGCCAGGACGTCGACAGCGGGCAATTTCGCGCCGACCTGTACTACCGCATCAGCGGCCTGAACCTGGAGCTGCCGCCACTGCGCGAACGCAGCGACAAGCAGGCGCTGTTCCAAAAACTGTGGGAGCAGCACCGCGAACCCCACCAGCGCGCGGGTATCAGCCGCGAGGTACTGGAGCTGTTTCAGCATCACCCCTGGCCAGGCAACCTGCGCCAACTCAGCAGCGTGCTGCGCGTGGCGCTGGCCATGGCCGACGACCAGCCCATCCGCGCCGAACACCTGCCGGACGACTTCTTTCTTGACCTGCCAACGGACACGACCCTGCAAGCACACCCCGAGCCCGACGATCTGGCCAGCCAGTACCAGGCGTGCGGCGGTAATATCTCCTACCTGGCCCGCCACCTTGGCCTGAGCCGTAATACCCTGTACAAGCGCCTGCGCGAACAGGGTGTCAGGCCCTGAACCATTGTTCGAAAAGTCGGCCCAAGCCATAGATTTGCCACCGCACTCGCTCGCCGAGCAGGACAGACATCGTCCCGCCACGAAAGGAACTCACCATGCGTCACCTGTACCGCCCCCTGTTCGCTGCACTGACGCTGCTGGCCGCCAGCCAGGCGTCGGCCTCGCCCTCACTGGACAAACAGGTCGGCGCCGCCGTGAAGCCGATGATGCAGAGCTACGCCATCCCCGGCATGGCCATCGCCATCAGTCACAAGGGGCAGCAACATTTCTTCGAATACGGCGTCGCCTCACGTGAGAGCGGCCAGGCCGTGGATCGCCACACCCTGTTCGAACTGGGCTCGATCAGCAAACTGTTCACCGCCACCCTCGGCGCCTACGCCGAGGCCAGCGGTACGCTGAACCTCAGCGACAACGCCAGCCAGTATCTGCCGGCCCTGCGCGGCACCGCCTTCGATCACATCAGCCTGCTGGATCTGGCCACCTACACCGCAGGCGGCCTGCCGCTGCAGTTTCCGGATGCGGTCAGCAGCGAACGACAGATGCTCGACTATTACCGCAACTGGCAGGCGGTCTATCCGCCGGGTATGCAGCGGCTGTATTCCAACCCCAGCATCGGCCTGTTCGGCCACCTGGCGGCCGCCAGCCTGGCCAAGCCGTTTCAGCAGTTGATGGAGCAGGACCTGCTGCCACAACTGGGCATGCAGGAAAGCTACGTACGGATACCGACCGAGCAGATCAGGCGCTATGCCTGGGGCTACCGCGACGACAAGGCCGTGCGCGTGAGCCCCGGCGCGCTGGATGCCGAAGCCTACGGCTTGAAATCCACTGCGGCCGACATGCTGCGCTTCATCGACGCCAACCTGCACCCGGACAAGCTGCCCGCACCGCTGCGCCAGGCCGTCAGCTCCACCCATCGCGGCTACTACCAGGTCGGTGACATGACCCAGGCCCTGGGCTGGGAGCGTTACACCTACCCCATCAGCCTGGAAAAACTGCTGGCTGGCAACTCCGCCGAGATGGCGCTGCAACCCCAGCCGGTGAAACGCTTCAGTGTTCCCGAACCGGCCGAGGGTGACCTGCTGCTGAACAAGACCGGCTCGACCAATGGCTTCGGCGCCTACATCCTGCTGCTGCCGGCGCGCGATACCGGCCTGGTGATACTCGCCAACCGCAACTACCCGAATGCCGAGCGTGTGCGCCTGGCGCTGCAGTTGCTCGAGGCCATCGATCACTAGCGCCTGCGCTCCCAGGCGCTAGTGGTGCACCTGACAACTCGCGTCAACCGCACCGGTCATTCGGGGGCCGGCGCAGCCTCTGGTGCGCACGGCGCACCCTACATAAACCGGCACTTACAGACTGCGCGCGATCACCATCCGCTGCACGTCGCTGGTGCCTTCATAGATCTGACACACGCGCACGTCGCGGTAGATGCGCTCGACCGGAAAGTCCTTGAGGTAACCGTAGCCACCTAGCGTCTGGATCGCCGCCGAACACACCCGCTCGGCCATCTCCGAGGCGAACAGCTTGGCCATCGAGGCCTCGGTCAGGCACGCCTGTCCCGCTTCGCGCAGGCTGGCGGCGTGGTGCACCATCTGCCGTGCCACAGCGATCTGCGTGGCCATGTCGGCCAGGCGAAAGGCCACGGCCTGGTGCTCGATGATCGGCTTGCCGAAAGTCACCCGCTCATGGGCGTAATCACGCGCCGCCTCGAATGCCGCCCGCGCCATGCCCACCGCTTGCGCGGCGATACCGATGCGTCCGCCTTCCAGGTTGGCCAGGGCGATGCGATAGCCCTCGCCCTCCTCGCCCAGGCGCAAGCTGGCCGGAATGCGCACCTCGTCGAGCTGGAGCTGGCAGGTGTCGGAGGCATGCTGACCGAGCTTGTCCTCGACCCTGGCCACGGAGAATCCCGGCGTGTCGGTGGGCACGATAAAGGCGCTGATGCCCTTCTTGCCCGCTTGCGGATCGGTGACGGCGAACACGATGACCATGCCGGCATGACTGCCGGAGGTGATGAACTGCTTGGCGCCGCTCAACACGTAGTGCTCGCCGTCACGCCGGGCGCGGGTGCGCAGGTCGCTGGCGTCGGAGCCGGCCTGCGGTTCGGTCAGGGCGAAGGCACCGAGCATCTTGCCCTCGGCCAGCGGGCGGAGAAAGCGCTGCTTCTGCTCCTCGCTGCCGTATTTGAGGATCGGCATGCAGCCCACCGAGTTATGCACGCTCATGATGGTGGAGCAGGCGCCATCGCCAGCCGCTACCTCCTCCAGGGCCATGGCGTAGGCCAGGTGGCCGGTCTCGGCGCCGCCCCACTGCTGCGGCACCAGCATGCCCATGAAGCCCAGTTGCCCCATCTCGGCAATGGCTTCGGCTGGGAAACGATGCTCGCGATCCCAGTCGGCGGCGAAGGGTTTCAACCGTTCCTGGGCAAACTGGCGGGCCATGTCACGGATCAGGATTTCTTCTTCGTTGGGCAGCATGGCTGGCTCCATACGTAGGGTGCGCCGTGCGCACCGCTGGTTGGCGGAAACTCTCGGTGCGCACGGCGCACCCTAGGGGTCGAGTCAATACAACTCGATAGCCACGGCAGTGGCTTCACCGCCACCGATGCACACGGAGGCCACGCCACGCTTGAGCTCGCGCTGCTCAAGCGCCGCCAGCAGCGTCACCAGAATGCGCGCACCGGATGCGCCGATGGGATGGCCCAGGGCACAGGCGCCGCCGTTTACGTTGAGTTTGTCGTGGTCGATGCCCAATTCACGCATGGCCACCATCGGCACCACGGCGAACGCCTCGTTGATCTCGAACAGGTCGATCGTCTCCAGTGGCCACTCGATACGCGCCAGCAAGCGCTGGATCGCCGAAACCGGAGCGGTGGTGAACAGATTCGGCGCCTGGGCGTGGCCAGCATGACCGACGATGCGCGCCAGCGGCGCCAGGCCGCGTTCCTGAGCCTCGGACAGGCGCATCAACAGCAGTGCGGCGGCGCCGTCGGAAATGGAGCTGGCATTGGCCGCCGTGACCGTGCCGCCCTCGCGGAACGCCGGCTTCAGGCCGGGTATCTTGTCCGGGCGGGCCTTGGGCGGCTGCTCATCGCTGCTGACCAGGCGCCGTTCACGCCCCTGTGGCGCCTGCACGGCGACGATCTCACGGGCGAAACTGCCGTCGGTTATCGCCTGCTGGGCGCGGCGCAGCGACTCCAGGGCATAGGCGTCCTGCTCCTCACGACTGAAGCGATACTGCTGCGCGCAATCCTCGGCAAAGGTGCCCATCAGCCGGCCGCGCTCGTAGGCGTCTTCCAGGCCGTCGAGGAACATGTGGTCGAGCACCTGGCCATGGCCCATGCGATAACCGCCACGGGCGCGCGCCAGCAAGTACGGCGCATTGGACATGCTCTCCATGCCACCGGCCACCAGCACATCGGCGCTGCCGGCAAGCAACTGGTCGTGACCGAGCATCAGCGCCTGCATACCGGAGCCACACATCTTGTTCAGCGTGGTGCACTGCGCCGCCTGGCTCAGCCCGGCGCCCAACGCGGCCTGGCGCGCCGGTGCCTGGCCCTGTCCGGCCTGCAGTACGCAGCCCATCAGTACCGTGTCCACTGCCTCGGCCGCGAGCCCGGCACGCTCCAGGGTCGAGCGGATGGCTACGGCGCCCAGTTCAGCCGCCGTCAGACCGGCCAGATCACCAAGAAAGCCGCCCATGGGCGTGCGCACTGCGCTGACGATAACCACGGGGTCGAGTTGCTGTTTCATGAGTTTCACCTTCGAATCGCGTAGCCCGGATGCAATCCGGGAAATCTGCGTGAGTTCCTCCCGGATTACATCCGGGCTACCTGTCCGTTACTTCGCCGCCATGCGCAGCGCGCCATCGAGGCGGATCACATCGCCATTGAGCATCGGGTTCTCGACGATGTGCCGCACCAGTGCCGCATATTCGTCGGGGCGCCCCAGCCGCGGCGGGAACGGCACGTTGGCCGCCAGCGAATCCCGCACCTCCTGCGGCATGCCGGCCATCATCGGCGTCTCGAACACACCGGGTGCAATGCACATCACGCGGATGCCCGAGCGCGCCAGATCGCGCGCCGCCGGCAGCGTCAGCGCGGCGACGCCGCCCTTGGAAGCTGCATAGGCAACCTGGCCCATCTGTCCGTCGAACGCTGCCACCGACGCAGTATTGATAATGACCCCACGCTCGCCCTCGGCGTTCGGCGTGTTCTGCGCCATGGCCTCGGCAGCCAGGCGCAACAGATTGAAACTGCCGATCAGATTGATCTCGACGGTACGGCGAAAGCTGTCCAGGCCATGTGCACCATTGCGCCCCAGCACCTTCTCGGCCGGCGCGACGCCGGCGCAGTTGACCAGCCCGTGCAGAGCACCGAAAGCCTCCAGAACCTGCGTCACTGCAGCACCGCCATCCTCTTCACGAGTGATATCGGCGCGCACGAAACGGGCGTTGGCGCCCAGCTCGGCGAGGGCCTGCTGGCCCGCTTCTGCATTGATATCCAGCAGCACCACCTTGCCGCCCTGCCCGACCAGTTCCCGGGCGGTGGCCAGACCAAGGCCGGAGGCGCCGCCACTGATCAGGAATACGGAGTGTTCGATATGCATGATGAGGGTTCCTTGACTCAATGACGGGCGGCCGCCTGGGCCTTGGCGATTTCCTGATTACGCAGGAGGAAACGCTGGATCTTGCCGCTCGGGGTCTTGGGCAGCTCGCTGACGAACTCGATTTCGCGCGGGTAGGCATGGGCCGACAGGCGCTTGCGTACGTACTGCTGGAGCGCTTCAGCCAGACGCTCGTCCGCGGCGTGTCCGACGTGCAGCACCACGAAGGCCTTGATCCGCTCGGTGCGCTCCGGGTCGGGCTTGCCGATCACCGCAGCCTCGATCACGGCGGGATGCTCGATCAGCGCACTCTCCACATCGAAGGGGCCAACCCGGTAGCCGGATGTGGTGATCACATCGTCGGCCCGCCCGACGAAGCTGATGCTGCCATCCTCGTTGAGCTCGACCGTATCGCCACTGAGGTAGTAGTCGCCGACGAAGGCGTGGGTTTCCATCGCCCGGTAACCGGGGAACCAGAAAAGCGGCGAACGCGACCGGTCCAGCGCCAGGATGCCGGGCCGACCGGCCGGCAACTCGCGCATCTGCTCGTCCAGCACCACCACGCGATGTCCCGGCATTGCGAAACCCGCCGCGCCCAGGCGTACCGGGTGCTGCAAAGCATGGTGGTTGCACAGCACCATGCCCAGTTCGGTCTGCCCGTAATGATCGTGGATAGTGCAGTCCAGCCCCTCGGCGAACCAGCGGATCACCTCGGGCGTCAAGGGTTCGCCGGCGCTGCTCACGGCGCGCAGCTGGCCCTTGAGGGCAGCCTCCACCTCCTCACGCGCGGCCAACAGCAGGCGATAGACCGTGGGGGATCCCGCCACATTGGTGATGCCATGCTCGCGAATCACCCGGCAGGTGCTCTCGACGCTGAAAGCGCCCTCGTAGAAGGTGGTGGCATGCCCCATCGCCAGCGGGCCGGTGACGGCGTAGTACAAGCCGTAGGCCCAGCCGGGGTCGGCCAGGTTCCAGAAGCGGTCTTCCGGGCGCAGATCAACCGCCTCGCGCATGTAGCCGACGAAGGCGACGATGGCCTTGAGTGGCACCTGCAGTGGTTTGGCCAGGCCGGTGGTACCGGAGGTGAACATCAGCAGGAAGGGATCGTCGGCCCGGCGCATGACCGGCTCGAAGTGATCCGCCTGCTGCTCCAGCTCGGCCCAGAAATCCTTACCCACCACCAGTGCCGGCGGCGCCTGCTCCACCTCATCGAGTTTGGTCCGGTTGAGCGTGTCGGTGACCACCAGCTTCGAGCCTGCGCTGTGCACCCGGTGCTCGATGGCCTTGGGGCCGAAGGCGGTGAACAGCGGCTGGTAGATGGCCCCGGCGCGCCAGGTGCCGAGAATGGTGATCAGCAGTTCCGGCGTGCGTGGCAGGATGCCCGATACGCAATCACCGGCGCCGATGCCACGGCTGGCCAGCAGGTTGGCGAAGCGTGCCGAGGCTGCCTGCAATTGCTCGAAGGTCCAGGTAGCGCGCTCGCCGTTGCGGCCCTCCCAGATCAGCGCCGTCCTGCCGTTACCGACATGGCGGTCGCAGCATTCCACGCAGGCATTGAGGACATCCAGGCGACCGGCCAGCGTATCGGCAACGGCCGCCTCGAAGTCGAATTCGCGGGCAGCGGTGAAGTAATCGCGCATCGGGGTGTTCTCCCGGATTGTTCTTATTGAATGCCGCGATGGTCACTCCAGCCGGACCGGCCAGCAATGTCGAAAGGTCTCAACCTGCTTGAGCAAAAATGACAGAACAGCGCTTCATTCAAGCACTTTCAGGGTGGCTCAGCGCGCGGTACTGGCCTGGGGTCGAGCCCGTCCACTTCTTGAACGCCTTGTAGAAGGCGCTGGTGTCGGCAAAACCCAGCTCGAAGGCCAGGTCGCTGAAATTGACCGGGTCACCGTCCAGGCAGGCGATGGCCAGATCACGCCGCACCTGATCCTTGAGCCCCTGGTAGGACTGCCCTTGCAGCGACAGCTTGCGCCGCAAGGTCGAAGGCGCCATATGGAAATGCCCGGCCAGCGCTTCCACATCCGGCCAGCGCGCGGGCGCCAGGCTGCGCAGGTGCGCCTTGATGCGCGCGCCCAGGCTTTGCGGGTCGCGGTAGCGCACCAGAATGTTGGCAGGCGCGCCAACCAGAAAACGCTTGAGGTCACGCGGGCTGCGCCGAATCGGCGTCTGCAGGCATTCGGCATTGAACAACAGGCGGCTCTGCGGCCGCCCGAAATGCAGGTTACGGGTGAACATCACCTGGTAATCCTCGATGTAGTCAGGCTGCGCGCAACACAGGTGGATGCCGAGCACATCGATGCGCCGCCCCGCCAGCCAGCAGGTCAGGCCGTGGATCATCAGCCACAGGGTGAAATAGCCGAAAGCCCGGCAACAGCGTTCGGGCGGCTCATCGATGACAATCGCAGCCAGGCCATCGCGCACCTCCAGCCGCGGGCTGAAATCATCGAAGATCAGGTGCAGCAAGCGCAGCACCGTCTGCAGGGCCGCGCCCAATGTTGGCTCCTTCACGGCAGCGCGGGCCATGAAGGCGAAACTACCTGACTTCATGCGCCTTGGGTTCATGCCGAAGAATTCATCGTCCATCTGCTGGGCAATGCTGAGCCAGAGCTGGCCGTAAGCCTCGGACGATACCCTGCCATCGGGTTGCGCCAGCAGTTCGCCGTCTATCCCTGCCCCATGCAGCAACGGCGCCTCATCGCAGTCTCGCTGACGCAACTCTTGCAGAGCTTCGAGCACCAGACGGATGGAAATCGTGCCTTTTTCAGCGGACGCGCTTGCCATGAATTTCCCTGATCCTGGCTGCCGACGGGATCAGCATTCTAACAGGCGGCGATTGCCAAAGAGACTCACACCCTGCCCCAGGAAGTTGACAGCCTGCAAAGGTCATCTTAACGTTTACGTAAAGGTAAACAACAAGACTGCTCTAATGCTCACGACCTACAGCATCTCCGACCTGGCCCGCGAACTGGATGTCACGACTCGCGCGATCCGCTTCTACGAGGAACAAGGCATGCTCGCCCCCGAGCGACGTGGCCAGGAGCGCATCTACCACCCCAAGGATCTGGTGACCCTGAAACTCATCCTGCGTGGCAAGCGCATCGGTTTCTCCCTGGCCGAATGCAAGGAATTGATCGACCTCTACGACCCCAGCAGCGGCAACCACCGACAGCTCAATACCTTCCTGACCAAGATCGCCGAGCGTCGCCTGCAGCTTGAACAACAATTGCTGGATATCCAGCAGATGCAACTGGAACTGGATACCGCCGAGGAGCGTTGCCTCGCCGCCTTGGCCGAGACTCCAGCCTAGGGTGCGCTGCGCGCGCCACAGAATCCGATCCGGTGCGCAAGGCGCACCCTACGACAACAACAATAGGTGAATCATGAGCTACCCCAGCCTCAACTTCGGCCTCGGTGAAACCCTCGACATGCTGCGCGACTCGGTGCACCAGTTCGCCCAGGCCGAGCTGGCGCCACGCGCCGCGCAGATCGACCGCGATAACGAATTTCCCATGGACATGTGGCGCAAGTTCGGCGACATGGGCCTGCTCGGCATGACGGTGAAGGAAGAGTACGGCGGCACCGACATGGGCTATCTGGCCCATGTGTTGGCCATGGAAGAGATCAGCCGCGCTTCGGCATCGGTGGGCCTGTCCTACGGCGCGCACTCCAACCTCTGCGTCAACCAGATTCACAAGAACGGCAGCGAGGCACAGAAGCACAAATACCTGCCCAAACTGTGCTCCGGCGAGCACATCGGCGCCCTGGCCATGAGCGAGCCCAACGCCGGCTCAGACGTGGTGTCGATGAAGCTGCGCGCGGAAAAGCGCGGCGACCGCTACGTACTCAATGGCAACAAGATGTGGATCACCAACGGCCCGGACGCCCACACCTATGTGATCTACGCCAAGACCGACATCAACGCCGGTTCGCGCGGCATGACCGCCTTCATCGTCGAGCGCGATTTCAAGGGCTTCTCCCGCCACCAGAAGCTGGACAAGCTGGGCATGCGCGGCTCCAACACCTGTGAGCTGGTGTTCGAGGACTGCGAAGTACCGGAGGAGAACATCCTGGGCAGCGAAGGCGGTGGCGTGCGCGTGCTGATGAGCGGCCTGGATTACGAACGCACCGTGCTCTCCGGCGGCCCGACCGGGATCATGCTGGCCTGCATGGACGTGGTGCTGCCCTACGTGCACGAGCGCCAGCAGTTCAAGCAATCCATCGGTGAATTCCAGTTGGTACAGGGCAAGCTGGCTGACATGTACGCCGGCATGAATGCCTCCAGGTCCTACCTGTACAACGTCGCCAAGGCCTGCGACCGCGGTGAGGAGTCGCGCAAGGACGCCGCCGCGGTGATTCTCTACACCGCCGAGATGGCCACGAAAATGGCACTGGACACCATCCAGTTGCTCGGCGGCAACGGCTACACCAACGAATACCCGGCCGGCCGCCTGCTGCGCGACGCCAAGCTCTACGAGATCGGCGCCGGCACCAGCGAAATCCGCCGCATGCTGATCGGCCGCGAGCTGTTCAACGAAACCAAGTGATCCCTTCTCCCCCTGGGAGAAGGTGCCCGAAGGGCGGATGAGGGGCTTTCCCCTCACCCCAACCCTCTCCCGGAGGGAGAGGGAGCCAAGCGAAGAGGCATCCATGGCCATCCTGCACACCCAGATCAATACCCGTTCACCTGAGTTCGCCGCCAACAGCGCGGCGATGCTTGCTCAGGTCAACGAGCTGCGCGCCCTGCTCGCCCGCGTCCATGAAGGCGGCGGCGCCAAGGCGCAGGAACGCCACATCTCGCGCGGCAAGTTGCTGCCGCGCGAACGCATCAACCGCCTGCTGGATGCCGGCTCGCCCTTCCTCGAGATCGGCCAGCTCGCCGCCCATGAGGTCTACGGCGAAGACGTACCCGCCGCCGGGGTGATCGCCGGTATCGGCCGCGTCGAAGGGGTCGAATGCATGATCGTGGCCAACGACGCCACGGTAAAAGGCGGCTCCTACTACCCGCTGACGGTGAAGAAGCACCTGCGCGCGCAGGCCATTGCGCGTGAGAACCGTCTGCCGTGCATCTACCTGGTGGACTCCGGCGGCGCCAATCTGCCGCGCCAGGACGAAGTGTTCCCGGATCGCGAGCACTTTGGCCGGATCTTCTTCAACCAGGCCAACATGAGCGCGCTGGGCATTGCGCAGATCGCCGTGGTGATGGGCTCCTGCACCGCCGGTGGCGCCTACGTGCCGGCGATGAGCGACGAAACCATCATGGTGCGTGAGCAGGCGACCATCTTTCTCGCCGGCCCGCCCCTGGTGAAGGCCGCCACTGGCGAAGTAGTCAGTGCCGAGGAACTCGGGGGCGCCGACGTGCACTGCAAGACCAGCGGCGTGGCCGACCACTATGCCGAGGATGACGAACACGCCCTGGCCCTGGCCCGGCGCAGCATTGCCAACCTCAACTGGCGCAAGCTCGGCCAGCTCGACGCTCGCGCCCCCATCGCCCCGCGCTATGCCGCAGAAGAGCTGTACGGGGTGATCCCGGCCGACGCCAAGCAGCCCTTCGATGTACGCGAGGTAATCGCGCGTATCGTCGACGACTCGCAACTGGATGAATTCAAGGCGCTGTTCGGCACTACCCTGGTGTGCGGCTTCGCCCGCATCAATGGCTACCCGGTGGCGATCCTGGCCAACAACGGCATCCTCTTCGCCGAGTCGGCGCAGAAGGGCGCGCACTTCGTCGAACTGGCCTGCCAGCGCGGCATCCCCCTGCTGTTCCTGCAGAACATCACCGGCTTCATGGTGGGCAAGAAATACGAGGAAGGCGGCATCGCCAAGCACGGTGCCAAGCTGGTCACCGCCGTGGCCTGCGCCCAGGTACCGAAGTTCACCGTGATCATCGGTGGCAGCTTCGGCGCCGGCAACTACGGCATGTGCGGCCGGGCCTACGATCCGCGCTTTCTGTGGATGTGGCCCAACGCGCGGATCGGCGTGATGGGTGCCCAGCAGGCCGCAGGCGTGCTGGTGCAGGTCAAGCGCGAGCAGGCCGAGCGCGCCGGTCAGCACTATTCCGACGAGGACGAACAGCGCCTGAAGCAACCCATCGTCGAGCAGTACGAGCAGCAGGCGCATGCCTTCTACTCCAGCGCCAGATTGTGGGACGACGGCGTGATCGACCCGGCGCAGACCCGTGACGTACTGGCCCTGGCGCTGTCCGCCAGTCTCAACGCACCGATCGAGCCGACCCGTTTCGGCGTGTTCCGTATGTAATCCGTGGGAGGGGCTTTAGCCGCGACAGCCACAGCAAAGCTCGCGGCTAAAGCCCCTCCCACCAGAGCCAGCGCATATTTCGAGCCCATTGCCATGACCGACTTAACCACCGTACAGCTTGAAACCGACAAACGCGGCTTCGCCACCCTCTGGCTGAACCGCCCGGAAAAGAACAACGCCTTCAACGCCGAGATGATCCGCGAGCTGATCCTCGCCCTCGACGCCGTCGGTGAAGACAAGAGCCTGCGCTTTCTCCTGCTGCGCGGCCGTGGCAAACACTTCTCGGCCGGCGCCGACCTGGCCTGGATGCAGCAGGCCGCCACCCTGGACTACAACGCCAACCTGAATGATGCCCGCGAACTGGCCGAGCTGATGTACAACCTGCATGGTTTGAAGATCCCGACCCTGGCCGTGGTGCAAGGCGCGGCCTTTGGCGGCGCGGTGGGGCTGGCCAGTTGCTGCGACATGGCCATCGGCGCCGAGGACGCCCTGTTCTCGCTGTCCGAGGTACGCATCGGCCTCGCCCCGGCGGTGATCAGCCCCTTCGTCGTACAGGCCATTGGCGAGCGTGCGGCCAAGCGCTACGCACTCACCGCCGAACGCTTCGACGGCAAACGCGCCCGCGAACTGGGCCTGCTCGCCGAGTGCTACCCGGTCGACGAACTGGACGCCCAGGTCGAAGACTGGGTCGCCAACCTGCTGCACAACAGCCCGCAAGCCATGCGCGCCAGCAAGGATCTGCTGCGTGAAGTCGGCAGCGGCGAACTGACCCCGGCCCTGCGCCGCTATACCGAGAACGCCATCGCCCGTCTTCGCGTCAGCGCCGAGGGTCAGGAAGGCCTGCGTGCATTCCTGGAAAAACGCCAACCCACCTGGCAGGAGCAATGACCATGATCGACACCCTGCTGGTCGCCAACCGTGGCGAGATCGCCTGCCGTGTGATGCGTACGGCCAAGGCCATGGGCATTCGCACCGTCGCCGTGCACAGCGCCATCGATGCCCATGCACGGCATGTGCGTGAAGCTGACGTCGCGGTGAATCTCGGCGGCGCCAAGCCTGGCGAAAGCTATCTGCTGATCGACAAGATCATCGCCGCCGCCAAGGCCAGCGGCGCGCAGGCCATCCATCCCGGCTACGGCTTTCTCTCGGAGAACGCCGGCTTCGCCCGCGCCATCGAACAGGCCGGATTGATCTTTCTCGGGCCGCCCGCCTCGGCTATCGAGGCCATGGGCAGCAAGTCGGCAGCCAAGTCGCTGATGGAAGCTGCCGGCGTACCGCTGGTGCCCGGCTACCACGGTGACAAGCAGGATATCGACACCTTCCGCGAGGCCGCTGCACGCATAGGTTACCCGGTGCTGCTCAAGGCGGCTGCCGGCGGCGGTGGCAAGGGCATGAAGGTCGCCGAGTCGCAAGCGCAGCTCGCCGAAACGCTGGAGTCCGCGCAGCGTGAAGCGCAGTCGGCGTTCGGCGACTCGCGCATGCTGGTGGAAAAATACGTGCTCAAACCACGTCATGTGGAAATCCAGGTATTCGCCGACCAACACGGCAACTGCCTGTACCTCAACGAGCGCGACTGCTCGATCCAGCGGCGCCACCAGAAGGTGGTCGAGGAAGCGCCGGCACCGGGCCTGAGCCCCGAGCTGCGCCGCGCCATGGGCGAAGCGGCGGTCAAGGCGGCGCAGGCCATCGGCTATGTCGGCGCCGGCACGGTGGAATTCCTGCTCGACGAGCGTGGCGACTTCTTCTTCATGGAGATGAACACCCGCCTGCAGGTCGAGCATCCGGTCACCGAAGCCATCACCGGCCTCGACCTGGTGGCCTGGCAGATTCGCGTCGCCCGTGGCGAGCCGCTGCCGATCACCCAGCAGCAGGTGCCATTGAACGGTCACGCCATCGAGGTGCGGCTGTACGCCGAAGACCCGGATCACGATTTCCTCCCCGCCACCGGCACCCTGGCGCTGTACCGCGAAGCCGGCAACGGTGACGGGCGTCGCATCGACAGCGGCGTGGCGGAGGGTGACAGCGTCTCGCCCTTTTACGACCCGATGCTGGGCAAGCTGATCGCCTGGGGCGAAAACCGTGAGCAGGCGCGCCTTCGTCTGCTGGCCATGCTCGAAGGCACCCTGGTCGGTGGCGTGAAAACCAACCTGGCATTCCTGCGCCGCATCCTTGCTCATCCAGCGTTCGCCGCGTGCGAGCTGGACACGGGCTTTATCCCGCGCCACCAGCAGCAGTTGCTGCCTGCGCCACGCGAGTTGCCGGACGCCTTCTGGCAACTCGCCGCCGATGCCTGGGTACAGAGCGAAAGCCCCGTGCAGCGCGCGGACGACAGCCATTCGCCCTGGGCGGCCCGCAGTGGCTGGCGCGCCGGTGGCGTGGCGGAAATCGAGTTGCACCTGAACTGCCAGGGCGAGAGCCGCACGGTGCGCGCGAGCAACCAGGCCCGTTTGCAGGGCGAAGAGCTGCTGGCAGAGATCGACGGCACGCGCCAGCGTCTGTGCGCCATTCGCCGTGGCGAAACCCTCTACCTGCAATGGTACGGCGAGCTGCATGCCATCAGCCGCTTCGACCCTATCGCTGCCGCCGAGGCCAGCCATGCCCAGCAGGGTGGCCTCAGTGCACCGATGAACGGCAGCATCGTCCGCGTACTGGTCGAACCCGGTCAGGCGGTCGAGACTGGCACGGCGCTGGTGGTGCTGGAGGCGATGAAGATGGAGCACAGCATCCGCGCGCCCGAAGCCGGGACGGTCAAGGCTCTGTACTGCCGCGAAGGGGAAATGGTCAGCGAAGGTGCGGTGTTGGTGGAGCTAGAACCCTAGGGTGGATCGCGCTTCATCGATCCACCATGAAGTCATTCGCCTGCATCAAGGTGGACATGAAAGGCGATGTCCACCCTACGCAGCAGTTCGACCATCTTGCCGCGAGTGGTGCGCACGGCGCACCCTACGATGAAAACGAGGACAGCCTATGAACCTGCCTGAATCCGTGCGCCTGGTCGAAGTCGGCCCGCGCGATGGCCTACAGAACGAGAAACAGCCGATCAGCGTCGCCGACAAGGTGCGCCTGGTGGACGGCCTGACAGCCGCCGGCCTGAGCCATATCGAGGTGGGTAGCTTCGTCTCGCCCAAATGGGTGCCGCAGATGGCCGGCTCCGCCGAGGTGTTCACCGGCATCCTACGTAAACCGGGCGTCACCTATGCGGCGCTCACGCCGAACCTGAAAGGCGTCGAAGCCGCACTCGAAGCCAAAGTCGAGGAAGTGGCGGTATTCGCCGCCGCCAGCGAGGCCTTCTCACAGAAGAACATCAACTGCTCCATCGCCGACAGCCTGCAGCGCTTCGTACCACTGATGGCAGCGGCCAAGGCGGCGAACGTGCGTGTACGCGGCTACGTTTCCTGCGTACTCGGCTGCCCTTACGATGGCGAAGTCGCGCCCGAGCAGGTCGCCAGCGTCGCCCGCGAGCTGTATGCCATGGGCTGCTACGAAGTGTCGCTGGGCGACACCATCGGCACCGGCACCGCTGGCAAGACGCGCGCACTGATCGAGGTGGTTGGCCGCCACATCCCGCGCGACAGGCTCGCCGGGCATTTCCACGACACCTATGGCCAGGCCCTGGCCAACATCTACGCCAGCCTGCTCGAAGGCATCAGTGTGTTCGACAGCTCGGTCGCCGGCCTGGGCGGTTGCCCCTATGCCAAGGGCGCCACCGGCAACGTCGCCACCGAGGACGTGCTCTACCTGCTGCAGGGCCTGGGCATCGAGGCCGGTGTGGACATGGACGAGCTGATCGCCGCGGGTCAACGCATCTGCGAAGTGCTGGGCAAGACCAACGGCTCGCGGGTAGCGCGGGCACTTCTGAGCCGCTAGATCCGATAGGGTGGATGATGCTTTTCTCTTCCACCGTCGTGGTGGATCGGTGAAGCGTGATCCACCCTACGCGCAGGGCAACGCCAAGGGTTCGCGGGCGGCTCGGGCACGCCTGAACCGCCAGGTCCCCTAGGGTGGATGACGCTTTTTTCATCCACCGTTGTGGTGGATCGGTGAAGCGTGATCCACCCTACGCACTGAACAACAGCCCGCATATGCGTAGGAGCGGATTCATCCGCGATTATCGCGGCTAAAGCCGCTCCTACAGGCAGGTGTACCGTATCGGCCTGTCGTTTGCTTCCGAACATATGAAAAGGTCGGTGCGATAGCCGCGAAGGTCGCTCAGGTTAAAGGCCTGATTGCCCATGCGTACTAACCTGAAGCTTACGAACAAGCAACGACGAGGACTGGCCATGCAGCAGCCTCTCTGGACGCCCTCCGCCGACCGCATCGCTGGCACCCGCATGGATGCATTCCGCCGTTTCGTCAACGAGCGCCAGAGTTTGCAACTGGCCGACTACCCTGCCCTGCACACGTGGAGCGTCGAGCAACGCGAAGCCTTCTGGCAGGCCATCGTCGACTTCTTCGACATTCGCTTGCACAGCCCCGCCGAATGCGTGCTGCGCGAAGGCCCGGCAATGCCGGATGCGCAGTGGTTTCCCGGCGCCACCCTGAATTTCGCCGAACACCTGCTGCGCCGCCGTGACGGTCATCCGGCGCTGGTGGCCATCGCCGAGGATGGCACCCGCGAACAGCTCAGCCATGCGCAACTGGCTGCCCATGTAGCCGGGCTGCAACGCGCCCTGCAAAACGCGGGCGTGGGCATCGGTGATCGCGTGGCGGCCGTCATGCCCAACACCTGGCAGACCGTGGTGGGCATGCTCGCCACCGCCAGCCTGGGCGCCACCTGGTCGAGCTGCTCGCCGGATTTTGGCACCCAGGGGGTGATCGACCGCTTCGGCCAGATCGAACCCAAGGTGCTGATCGCCGCCGCCGGTTATCGCTATGCAGGGAAGAGTCTGGACCTGACCGACAAGCTCAATGAAATTCTCCAACAGCTGCCTTCCTTGCAGCATCTGGTGCTGGTGCCCTACGCCAAGCTCGACGCTCGTGCCACGGATTGCAAATCCGTCGCAGCGATCAGCCTTTGGCAGGATTTCTATCAGCCCGGCGGCGCGCCGCAATTCACCCCGGTACCCTTCGACCAACCGCTGTACATCCTCTACTCCAGCGGCACCACCGGCGTGCCCAAGTGCATCGTCCACGGCGTCGGCGGTACCCTGCTGCAACACCTCAAGGAGCTGGGCCTGCACACCGACCTGACAGCCGATGACTGTCTCTTCTACTACACCACCTGCGGCTGGATGATGTGGAACTGGCAGGTAGCAGGCCTGGCCTTGGGCGCCACCCTGGTGCTCTACGACGGCTCACCCTTGCATCCGGAACCGACGCGCCTGATCGATCTGATCGACGCCGAGGACATTTCTGTCTTCGGCACCAGCGCCAGGTTCATCGCCGCACTGGAGAAAGCCGGCGTCAAACCCCGTGAAAGCCACAAGCTGAGCATGCTCAAGGCGATCCTTTCCACCGGCTCGCCGCTGCTCCACGAAAGCTTCGAATACGTCTACCGCGACGTGAAACGTGACCTGTGCCTGTCCTCGATCTCGGGCGGTACCGACATCGTCTCCTGCTTCGCCCTGGGCAACCCGACCCTGCCGGTCTGGCGTGGCGAACTGCAGTGCAAGGGCCTGGGGATGGACGTGCAGGTGTGGAACGACAGTGGCCAGGCGGTGACCGGGGAAAAAGGCGAGCTGGTCTGCACCCGGCACTTTCCCTCGATGCCGGTGGGCTTCTGGAACGACGCGAATGGCGAGAAATTCCGCGCGGCCTATTTCGCCACCTTCCCCGGCGTCTGGGCACACGGCGACTATGCCGAGCAAACCGCCCATGGCGGCCTGGTCATTCATGGCCGCTCCGATGCCGTGCTCAACCCGGGCGGCGTCCGCATTGGCACCGCAGAGATCTATCGCCAGGTGGAAAAGGTGCCGCAGGTGCTGGAGTCCATCGTCATTGGCCAGGACTGGCAGGGCGACGTGCGCGTGGTGCTGTTCGTGCGTCTGCGTGACGGCGTGACGCTGGACGACAGCCTGCGCGAGGAAATCCGCCAGGTGATCCGCGCCAACACCACGCCACGCCACGTGCCGGCGAAGATCCTCCAGGTCGCCGATATTCCACGTACCCTCAGCGGCAAGATCGTCGAACTCGCGGTGCGCAACGTCATCCACGGGCGCCCGGTGAAGAACACCGATGCCCTGGCCAACCCGCAGGCGCTTGAGCTTTACCGCAACGTGCCAGGGCTGATGGACGATCTGTAGCAAAAAGCCACCAGCCAGAAAAAATCACTATACTGGCGCCATTTTTTCGTCTTCACAGCAGCTGAGTCCTGGCCAAGGTCGACTCGGCACATGGCAAGGTGGCGGCATGAACATCATCCAGCGCAACAACGTTCAACGCTTGAAAGCGCAAACGGCCAATGCCCCAACGCTCATCTACGGCCACGGCTTCGGTTGCAATCAGGATATGTGGAGCAAGGTCACGCCAGCCTTCAGCCAGCACTGGCACCAGGTGCTGTTTGACTATGTCGGCAGCGGCCGCTCCGATGCCAACGCCTTCCACCCTGCCCGCTATGCCCAGCTGGAGGGTTACGTAGAGGACCTTCTGGAAGTGTGCGACGCCCTCGAGCTCTCGGGTGATCTGACCTTCGTTGGCCACTCGATCAGTTGCAGCGTCGGCATTCTCGCGGCCATCAGGCGCCCCGAGCTGTTCTCCCGGCTGATTCTTCTCGGTCCGTCCCCCTGCTTTCTCAACGACCCGCCCTACTATCGCGGAGGCTTCGAACGCAGTGACCTGGAGGGGCTCCTGGAGCTGATGGCCCACAACTATCTGGGCTGGGCCCAGCAGTTCGCACCGCTGGTATCGGCCGACGAGGCGCCCGCCGTCACCCGGCAGCTCTCCGACAGCTTCTGCTCGACCGACCCGATCATGGCTCATGCCTTCGCGCAGGCCACCTTCTTCTCCGATATCCGCCCGGCGCTGCAGCTGTGCCTGTCGCCCAGCCTGATCCTGCATCACCAGCGAGATGCACTGGTTCCCACGCCAGTTGCCGACTATCTGCATGGCGCACTCACGGGCAGCACTCTGCAAACGCTGGACGTCAGCGGCCATTGCGCGCACATGAGCCATCCCGAACTGGTGAGCGCCGCCATGCTTCGCTACCTGCAGGGAGCACGCACCCGTGTTCTATCTTGATCGCCTACCCGGCCCGGTGCTGGTCACTGACTGCAACGGCCGAGTCAAGCATTGCAATTGCGATTTCAAGCGTCTGGCAGGTGCGGGCGCGGCCGAAGGCATGGACCAGTTCTTTCCACCGGCCAGCCGCATCTTCCTGCAAACCCACGCCTGGCCCTTGCTGCTGCGCAACGGTGAGTTCAGTGAGCTTTACCTGCAACTGCAATCAGAAAACGGCCAGGCAATACCCGTCATGGCCAACGCACGCATCAGCCAAGTCGATGGCGCGACGGAGGTCATCTGGCTGTTCTTCGTCGCCAAGGACCGGCAACGGTTCGAAGCAGAGCTGCTCAAGGCTCGCGAACAGGCGCAGGAAAGCGCAGCGCAACTGGCCAAGGCCAACCTGGCGCTGCAGAGCGCCTACGCCCAGTTGGCCACCTACGCCGTGGAAATTCAGAGCGAAGCCGAGCAACTTGCACAGCTGAGCCATACCGACCCACTGACCGCGCTGAGCAATCGCAGGGCGCTGTCAGTGCACGTCGAGCAGTGGCTCGGCAGCGTCAGCGAGCTGGCTTGCGGCAGCCTCCTGCTGATCGATATCGACCACTTCAAACAGATCAACGATCGCTTCGGCCACGCCGAGGGCGATCGAGTTCTGGTGGATATGGCGCAGCGTCTTCTGGCCAGCGTGCGCAGTGGCGACAGCGTGGTGCGCTACGGCGGCGAAGAGTTCGCGATATGGCTGCCCAACGCCGATCTCGATGAAGCCGGCGATATCGCCGAGCGCGTGCATGAGCAGATCAAGACCCTGGAAACCGCCCACCAGGCTGTCACGGTGAGCATCGGCATCGCCAGCCTGAAACCAGGCGAAGGCTACCTGGAGCGTCTGCTGGCGGCGGCCGACAAGGCCCTCTACACAGCCAAAGCCCAGGGCAGGAATCGCAGCATTCGGCACGAGTAGCCGGTCGCTGCAGCGGGCCACAAACGCCACCTATACTGGAGCGACAATGACAACAGGATGTTCGTAGTGCCCAACCACATCTGCCTGCTGGTTGCGTTGCTGATAGCTGGAGCTGCATCCGCCGATGAGCCCGTCAAGCTGTACATGCCGGACGCGCCGCCGCTGACGCTGCATGACTATGAAAGCGGCCATGGCATGGCGGGTGACGTGGTACTGGCTGCGCTGGCCAGGATCGGCAAACTCACCCACATCGTCGCCGAGCCCTGGCCGCGCGCCCAGATCAACGTGTCCAGGGGCAGGAACATGCTGATCATTCCCCTGTCGCGAACGCCCGAGCGCGAGGCGCTGTATACCTGGATTGCCTCGATCATGGAGCTGGAGCGCGCCTTCTTCAGCCTGGACGACCCCGTCGAGAACTTCGCCCAGGCTCGCCAGCGCTATCGCCGCATAGGTGTCGGCATGGGCACGGCGCAGGTCGGCATCCTGCAGCGCCAGGGGTTCAGCGACGAGCAGATCGTGCAACTCAAACTGGGCGAAAATCCGGCCCATCTGCTCAGCCTTGGACGTATCGACGCCTGGTTCACCGGGGTGCCGGAGGCGCTGTACATCTGGGAAAGCTCGGCCTATCGCGGGCAGAATCTGCGCAGAAGCCCGACCCTGGCCAGCACCGGCCTGTATCTGGGCTGCTCGAAGGACTGCGATGCGCAACTGGTCGAACAACTGCGCAGCGCCATCAGCGAGCTGGAACAGGACGGCGTCAGCCAGCGTCTGCGTCAGGCCTATCTGCCGCTGCAACCCGACCCATAGGATCTAGATCCCCTGCCGACCCGGATCCTCTGGCGGCAGCTCCTCTTCGATGTCCTCGAGCTTCAGTTCCAGCCCCCAGTCGCCTGTCGAGGCCGCTTTCGGTGACGCAACGGGTGCCGCCACCGGTGCTGCGGCGGCAGGCGCAGGCCTGGCATTGGCCGGGTTGTCGCGGTGCAGCTTGAGCTTCAGGCGCACGTTGTTCGCCGAGTCGGCGTTCTTCACCGCTTCTTCCTCGTCGATTGCCCCTTCATGCACCAGATCGATCAAGGCCTGATCGAAGGTCTGCATGCCGAGGTTCCTGGATTTCTCCATGATTTCCTTGAGTTCGGAAAACTCATTGCGCTTGATCAGGTCGCGCACCGTCGGCGTGCCCAGCATCACCTCCACTGCCGCGCGGCGCTTGCCATCGACGGTCTTGACCAGACGCTGCGAGACGAATGCCTTGAGGTTGTTGCCCAGGTCGTTGAGCAACTGCGGGCGGCGATCCTCGGGGAAAAAGTTGATGATGCGATCCAGCGCCTGGTTGGCGTTGTTGGCGTGCAGCGTGGAGATCGCCAGGTGCCCGGTATCGGCGAAGGCCAGCGCATGCTCCATGGTTTCGCGGTCGCGGATCTCGCCGATCAGGATCACGTCCGGCGCCTGGCGCAGGGTGTTCTTCAGCGCGGCGTGGAAGCTGCGGGTGTCCACGCCCACCTCGCGCTGGTTGATGATCGACTTCTTGTGCCGGTGCACGTATTCCACCGGGTCTTCGATGGTGATGATATGGCCGCCGCTGTTACGGTTGCGGTAGTCGATCAGCGCCGCCAGGGAGGTCGACTTGCCAGAACCGGTGCCGCCCACGAACAACACCAGGCCGCGCTTTTCCATCACCGTGCCGAGCAGCACCTCGGGCAGCTTGAGGTCTTCGAAGCGCGGAATATCCAGCTTGATGTTGCGCGCGACGATGGACACCTCGTTACGCTGCTTGAAGATGTTAATGCGAAAACGCCCCACACCGGCCAGCGATATCGCCAGGTTCATCTCCAGTTCGCGCTCGAATTCCTCACGCTGGGCACTGTCCATGATCGAATCGGCAATGGCCGCCACATCGCCCGCCTTCATCGGCTCCTGGCTCAACGCCTTGAGCACGCCATTGAACTTCGCGCAGGGTGGCGCGCCGGTAGACAGATAGAGATCGGAGCCATCCTGGGTGGACAGGATTTTCAGCATTGCTTGGAGATCCATGGCGGCGTTTCCGTGAGCGCGATTGAAATACCATAGGCCATGATTCGTCCGCACTGCGGACAACGCACGACCCACAAAATTGACGCCATTCTGCTGGCGCAATGAATGCTGGCACAATAGCGCCCTGACAGAATTGAGGAGCCCATCAATGGCAAAGGCAATGGCCCGCCACATCCTGGTCAAGACCGAAGCGGAAGCCGCCGCGCTGAAGAAGCGCATTGCCGCTGGCGAAGCCTTCGATGTGCTGGCACGCAAGCACTCCACCTGCCCCTCCGGCAAGAAAGGTGGCGACCTCGGCGAGGTGCGGCCCGGGCAGATGGTGCGTGCGGTGGATCAGGTGATTTTCAAGAAGGCGCTGCGCGAAGTGCACGGCCCGGTGAAGACCCAGTTCGGCTATCACCTGATCCAGGTGTTCTATCGCGACTGAGCCCTGCTCAGGCGCCTGGCTCGCCCATGAACTCGACGATCTTGCTTCTGAGCCAGCGCTCGGCAGGGTCGTTGTCGGTCACCCCGCTCCAGACCATGGACAGATCCGAATTGACCAGCTCGAATGGCGGGTCATCGGCACGCAGGCGGCTCCCTTCGATCAGCGCCGCTGCGGCGAAATCCGGGACTGTGGCGAGGATTTCCGTACCCGCGATGATCGAGCGCAAGCCACTGAACTGCGGCACCGCCAGCACCACGCGACGCGAGCGATCCAGGCGCGCCAGGTCGTTGTCGATGTTGCCGCACAGATCCCCCGAGAACGACACCAGCGCATGCGGCCGCGAACAGTACTCGTCCAGCGTCAGTGCGCCAGGGCGGTCATCGCCACGCAACACCTTGACCTTCATCTCGCGCAGCGTGCGCCGCTTGGCGTTGGCCGGCAGCTCGGTGGTGTAGCTGACGCCCACGGAAATTTCGCCCGAGGCCAACATCGCTGACATCAACAGGAAGTTGACCCGCCGCACCACGATCACCACCTCCGGCGCCTCTTCGCGAATCTGCTTGAGCAAGGCCGGGAACAGGCCGAACTCGGCATCATCGGACAGACCGATGCGGAAGGTGTCGCGGTTGGTCGCCGGGTTGAACTCGCGGGCACGACTGACCGCGCCCGAGATGGTGTCCATGGCCGGCTGCAGCTCCCTGAGAATCGCCAGCGCTCGCGCCGTCGGCTCGAAACCACGGCCATTGCGCACCAGCAACGGATCGTCGAACAGGTCGCGCAAACGGGCCAGCGCCGCACTGACCGCCGGCTGACCGAGAAACAGCTTCTCGGCGGCGCGGGTCAGGTTCTTCTCGAACATCAGGGTTTCGAAGATCACCAGCAGGTTCAGGTCGACGCGGCGCAGGTCGTTGCGATTCATTCAGGGGTCTCGGAGCACGATGTGATTGACGCATTAAAGCAGCAACTCCCGTGCCCACATAGCCCGGATCAGAGGCCCAGTTCGGACAGCCCCGGATGATCGTCAGGACGACGCCCCTGGGGCCAGCGGAACTTGCGCTCGGACTCCTGAATCGGCAGATCGTTGATGCAGGCATAGCGATTGATCATCAGGCCGTCGGCGCCGAACTCCCAGTTCTCGTTGCCGTAGGAGCGAAACCAGTTGCCCGAGTCGTCGCGCCACTCATAGGCGTAACGCACCGCGATGCGGTTGTCGGTGAACGCCCAGAGCTCCTTGATCAGACGGTACTCCAGCTCCTTCGCCCACTTGCGCTCGAGGAAGGCACGCGCCTGATCGCGACCATTGGCGAACTCGGCGCGGTTGCGCCAGCGCGTATCGAGGCTGTAGGCCAGTGCGACCCTGGCCGCATCACGGCTGTTCCAGCCATCCTCGGCCAGGCGCACTTTCTCGATGGCGCTCTCGCGAGTGAACGGCGGTAGCGGCGGACGAACTTCAGTAGTTGACGACATGAGACACCTCAGGCTTGCGGGGGTTGAGCCCATCACTGGGCGACAAGGATTGCAGGAGCAGTTGCGCGGTGCGACCAGCGCTGTCAGCCGCGTCGGCCTGGCCGGTGACCATGGCGACGGCCGTTGCGCCATCGATCAGCAGGAGAAACTGCCTGGCCATTTCCTCGGCTTCGGCAAAGCCGCAGGCCGTGGTCAGTTCGCCCAGATAGGCCAGCAGGCGTTGTTTATGCAAAAGCGCGACGGCGCGGATCTCGCTGTCGGGCTCACCGATCTCCCCGGCCGCATTGATGAAGGCGCAGCCATGGAAGTCAGGCGCCGAGAACCAGCTGCGCAGCAGTGGGAACACTGCCAGTAGCCGCTCGTTCGGCGCCCCCGCCGAGGTGCCGGCGACGAACCATTGCATCCAGCGCTCATCACGCTCGCGCAACGCGGCGGCAACCAGTGCTTCCTTGGTCGGATAGAGGCGATAGATGCTTTTGCGCGCCACCCCCGAGGCCTTGACGATGGCGTCCATACCCGTGGCATTGATACCACCGGCATAGACCAGGTGTTCGGTGGCGCGCAGCAAGCGCTGCTGGATCGAGGCGTCTTCGAGCATGATTCAAACCATAGAGAATGATCGTTCTCAGCAAGATAGAACGATCATTCTCCACGGTCAACTCAATTCTCGAACGCCCAGGGTCTACGACATATCGACCAGGCTTTCACTGAAATTCATGACGCCCGCTGCGAAACCAGCCGCGCCAGTTCCAGGGGGAGATCCAACCAGTGACGCTCACTCAATGCCGCTCCAACACCGGCGCATGTTCGGCCATCAGCGCCACCACCCAATCGATGAATACCCGCAGCTTGGCGCTGACATGGCGGTTCGGCGGGAAAGCCAGGTACATCGGCATCGGTTTCATCTGCCAGTCGTCGAACAGACGCACCAGTTCGCCGCTGGCCAGGTGCGGCCTGGCCATGTAATGCGGCAGCCAGAGCATGCCCAGGCCTGCCAGGCCCGCAGCCAGATAGGCGTTGCCATCGTCGACCGTCAGCAACGGGCGGCCATGGGCCTCGATGCGCTCCTCACCCCGCTGCATCGCATAGGGCAAGGCCTTGCCGGTGCGCGACCAGAGAAAACCCACCGTATGATGACCAGCCGCCTCCAGTTCGCGCGGATGCATCGGCGTGCCGGCGCGCTGCAGATAGCCCGGCGTGGCGTAGATACCCAGTTGCAGATCACCGACATGGCGCGCGATCAGCGATTGATCGGTGATCTCGCCGCCGCGCACCACGCAGTCGACGTTCTCCCCGATGATGTCGATGAGCCGATCGCTTACGCCCATGGTCAGCTGGATTTCCGGATAGCGCGCATAGAACGCCGGCAAGGCCGGGATCAGCAGCATGCGCGCGAAGGGACTGGGCACGTCCACGCGCAGGCGGCCGCGCGGCGCCATCGATGCACTGGACAGGCTGGTCTCGGCATCGTCGACATCCGCCAGCAGACGCACCACCCGCTCGTAGTAGGCGGCTCCGTCAGCGGTGACGTTGACCTTGCGCGTGGTGCGGTTGAGCAGGCGCACCCGCAGCCGCGCTTCCAGTTGCTGAACGAGCTGGGTCACACTGGTCTTGCTCATGTGCAGGGTGGCTGCCGCCTTGGTGAAACTGCCGGTTTCCACCACACGGGCGAAGGCCTGCATCGCATCGAAACGATCCATCAGGCATCTCTCTTGAGCTCATGATTGTTTGGATTCTACAAACAGTCATGACCAGAGTTGCTCGTTTATCCAGCCCGGCCGTGTTTTTAAAGTGATTCCATCGTTAACAGCGGGCCGTAGCGGCCCAGATGGAGGCAACAATGACCAGCAAACGTGATGTGGTTTTCCCGGCCGACCGCCATGACCTGTATGAACTTCATCGCTATTCACCGGCGATTCGTTCCAACGGTTTTCTGTTCGTGTCCGGCCAGGTCGGCAGCCGCAAGGACGGCTCGCCCGAACCCGACCTGAAAGAGCAGGTGCGCCTTGCCTTCGCCAACCTCAATGCGATCCTCGCCGCAGCAGGTTGCAGCTTCGATGACGTGGTCGACACCACCGTGTTCATGCTCGACCCGCATGCGCAGTTCGAAACCATCTGGGAGGTGGTAGCCGACTATTGGGGCGAGGCGCCCTACCCGAACGTGACTGCGGTCGGCGTGACCTGGCTGGCCGGCTTCAACTTCGAGATCAAGGTGATTGCCAAGCTGCCGGAGTAAGCAGCGGTAGCGCCCCCGTGACGAGGGGCGCAGCCGAAAGACTCAGAGGTGCGTGAAGACACGCTCGGCTGGCAGACGCGACTTCGGCAGCGCGGCATTGAAATCGCTGTCGCTGTGATACCCCAGCGCCACCGCGACCATGCTGCTCAACCCCTGAGCGGCCAGCCCCAGCTCCTCATCCAGCGCCTCGCGGTCGATGCCCTCCATCGGCGTGGCGTCCACACCCTTGGCCGCTGCACCCAGAAGCAAGGTGCCCAGCGCCAGATAAGCCTGTTTTTCCGCCCAGTGCGGGGTGTCGCCCAGGCCACGGTGCAGTTCGACGTAACTGCTGCGGGTGTTGTGTTGAGTGGTGCGCGCCGCGTCGTCGCGGAAGCGACCATCGTCGGCTTCCTGCTGCAGCACATCGGCCAGATAGGCATCGTCGAGGTCGCGGCGAGCGCAGATCAGGATCACGTGCGAGGCATTGAGGATCTTCGACTGGTTGTAGGCGAAACCGCCCTGGGCGCCCTTGGCCAGGCGAGCCTTGCCTTCGGCCGTGCTCGCCACGACGAAGTGCCAGGGCTGCGAATTGACCGAAGACGGCGACAGGCGCAGCAACTCCAGCAGCTCGTCGATGACCGCCTGATCCACCTGGCGACTGGCGTCGTAAGCCTTGGTGGTGTAACGCTGACGCGCGAAGGAAACGGGGCTCATGAACACTCTCCTGATCGATGGATGACGCGAAATGGACGCCAGTCTGCAGCATGCCCGTGCATGAAGAAAGCAGGCAAAGCCGCTAGGAGTTTCAAAGCAAAGATGAAAATGCAGGCGTCAGCCCTCTATCGAGCCACGCCGGCGCTCTGCAAGCATTCGATAAAACCCGCCACGGCCGCCGAGCGGCTGACCTTGGGATACAGCGCGCCGATCTCGCGATGAATGGGCGTCGCACCGAGCGCGATGACGCGAACGCTGGCCGGCAGCGGCACGATGGTTTCCGTCAACGGCACCACGGCCACGCCAAGGCCGCTTTCGACCATCGACAGCATCGCCTGGATATCGTCGACCTCGATCCACTCCTGCAGCACCAGCGAGTGGTCGCGCAGAAAGCGCTCCACCTGCCGGCCACCGAAGGAGGAGCGGCTGTAGCGGATAAAGGGCTGCTCGCGAATCACCGACAGCCAGTCATCGCCCACCACGTCGCTGGCCGCCAGCAGCACGTAGTTCTCGCATGCCAGCGGCGCCCACTGCAGCTCACGGGGCGGCTCGAACGCCGGACGAATGAGGATGGCCAGGTCGAGCTCTCCGGCTTCGACTCGATCCATCAGCTGCAGGGAAACGCCAGGCGACAGATTCACCCGGCAGTTGGCAAAGCGCTGACGAAACGGCACCAGCGCGCGCGTGAGGATGGTCGCGTGCACCGAGGCGATCGCGCCGATCTCCAGCGGTTTGGCCCATTCCTCGTCCTGAGTCGGCTCGCCCAGGGCATCGAAACCGGCGACCAGCACCTCGGCACGCGCCAGCGTGCGCAGCCCTGCAGCGTTCAGCGTGGCCGAACGACCGGTGCGATCGAACAGAGCGAAACCAAGGCTTTCCTCCAGGCGGCGCATATGACCGCTGACGGCTGCCTGGGTCAGGCCGATGCGCTCACCAGCGGCGCTGAAGGTGCCATAGCGAGCCACCGCTATCAGCGTGCGCAGTTCGATGATCATGTCGATTGATAAGATTCTGTTTTGCTCATGATCAGAACATATAGTTTTTTAAGAGGCTTGTCGCCGAATAGGATGATTCCACTCACCAACGAGGGAACCCCGATGACCGCACTCTGCCCGTTCCACCTGGCCTTTCCGGTTGACGACCTGGCCGCCGCCCGCGACTTCTACGGCAACCTGCTCGGCTGCAGCGAAGGTCGCAGCTCGTCAGAGTGGATCGACTTCAATTTCTATGGCCATCAGATCGTCGCCCACCTGGCGCCTGACGAAGCAGGCTCGGTACCGGCCAACGCGGTCGACGGCCACGGCGTGCCGGTGCGCCACTTCGGCGTCGTCCTGCCGATGCACGACTGGCAGGTCGCTGCCGATAAACTCACCGCCGCCGGTGTCGAGTTCATCATCGAGCCCTATATCCGCTTCAAGGGCGAGCCGGGCGAACAGGCGACGATGTTCTTCAAGGACCCAAGCGGCAACGCCGTCGAAATGAAGGCTTTCGCCGATATCAACAACCTGTTCGCCCGCTGACAGCGAAAGGAACGCCCCATGCAAACGCTCAAGGTTGCAATCGCCGGTTTCGGCGGTGTCGGCCGCGCCACGGCGAACCTGCTGTTGCAACGTCGCGACCACTATCGCCAGGTCTACGGCGTGGATGTGCGACTGGTTGCCGTATGTGGCTCACGCGCCGGCCTGGCCGATGCCAACGGCCTGCAGGCGAACCAGCTGGACGACCTGCAGCCCGGGCTGTCCGGCCCGGATTTCGTCGCGGCGAGTGGCGCCGAGGTGCTGATCGAGGCCGGCCCCAGCGATTTTCGCAGCGGCGGGCCAGGCCTGGACTACCTCTGTGCGGCGCTGTCTGCCGGGCGGGACTGCATCGTCATCGCCAAGGGCGCGCTGGTGCATAGCGGGCCGCGTCTGTGCGAACTGGCACGCGCCTCCGGGGCGCAGCTGAAACTCAGCGGTGCGGCAGCCGCCGCCCTGCCCACACTCGACCTGCTCGAGCACAGCCTGGCTGGCTGCAAGGTGCTCAGCGTCGAGGGCATTCTCAACGCCACCACCAACTACCTGCTCGACGCCATGCGCACCCAGGGGCTTGGTTTCGATGCAGCACTGCGCGAGGCACAAGCCGGCGGTTTCGCCGAAGCGGATACGCGCAACGACACCGAGGGTTGGGACACTGCCTGCAAACTCCTGCTGCTGGCCAACTTCGGCCTTGGCGCCCAGCTGACAATGGCTGACGTCGAGGTCGATGGCATCCATTCGGTCACCGCGCAGCGGATCGAAGCCTGGCGAGCACAGGGCCTGGTTCCCCGCCTGGTCGGCAGCCTCAGCTCCGTGGACGGTGCGATCCGCGCCAGCGTCGGGATCAAGACCTATCCGCTGTCCGACCCCTTCGCCCAGGTGAACGGGAAGAACAAGGCGATCCGCATCAACAGCGACGCCATGGGCGAGACGATCGCCATTGGCGGCGGCGCTGAACCCCTCGCCACAGCAGCCGCCGCACTGAAGGACTTCGAACATATTCTCCAGACCAGAGGGCATGCCCCCCTCCTTTACTGACGGACATTGCAAATGACCGAACGCACCCTGCAAGCCATCCGCCACGTCGGTTTCGAGGATCTCGGCAGCTTCGAGGCGCCGCTGCGCGCTGCCGGCTACCAGATCGAGTACATCGACGCAGCGGAACGTGACCTCAGTCAACTCGACCCGCTCGCAGCCGACCTTCTGCTGGTGCTCGGCGGCCCTATCGGCGTCTATGACCACGACCTCTACCCGCTCCTCTCCGATGAATTGGAAATACTGCGCGCACGGCTGGCAGCCGATAAGCCGACGCTGGGCATCTGCCTCGGTGCGCAGCTGATGGCTGCGGCATTGGGCTCCACCGTCTACCCAGGGCCAGCCAAGGAAATCGGCTGGTCGACGCTGGAGCTGGCAGCCTCCGACTATCAGCCACTTGCCGCCCTGCGCGACGTCGCCGTGCTGCATTGGCATGGCGATACCTTCGACCTGCCGCAAGGCTGCACCCTGCTCGCCTCGACCCCGCTGTGCCGCCAGCAGGCTTTCGCTCGCGGGCAAAACGTGCTGGGCCTGCAATTTCACCCGGAGGTGCGCGGCGACCGCTTCGAGCATTGGCTGCTGGGCCATGCCAGCGAACTGGCCAGTTCGGGCATCGATCCCGTCACCCTGCGTCACGACGCCAAGCGTCATGCCAGCGCCCTCGAGCAAGCGGGCGCCATCATGCTCGGCGATTGGCTGGCCAAGCTGAAGCTCTGAGCAGCAGCAGGCCCGAGCCTCATGACAAGGCCCGGGCATCGCCGGCTCATTCAGCGCCTGCATCCTGTAAACACTTCGTAAATGCGATGGATTTTCATTAACTCACCTAGTAAAAGATAGCTTGCTTTCGATCCTCCCGGAGCAGCGCTTGCCGCTGCTCGTCTCGACCCGGAGTCCAGCATGTCTATCCGCTCTCACCTGCAACGCACTGCGGCGGCGCTTACCACGTCGCTGCTGCTCGCCCTGCCCCTGCACGCCAGCGAACGCATGCTGGACGGTGCCTATGGCCCCGTGAAAATCAGCGGCACTGCGCAGCGCGTGGTGGCACTGGGCGACAGCGCCCTGGATGCGGCGCTGTCACTCGGCATACAGCCGGTCGGTACCCTGGCCAGTCGCGGCGGCGACGACGTGCCGGACTATCTCAAGACCACGGCAGGCAGGATCACCCTGGTGGGCAGCGTGCGCGAACCCAACCTGGAGGCCATCCTGCGCCTGCAGCCGGATCTGGTGCTGGCCTCCAGCGATCTGTCACGCGATCTGTACGCCAAACTGAGCCTGATGGCGCCCACCGTGGTGCCCACCGGTAATTCCTTCCAGGACTGGCGCGAAACCTACCTGACCTACGCCCAGGCCCTCGGCAAACAGGAAGAAGGCCAGCAGCGCATCACCGAAATCGACAAACGCAGCGCCGAACTGCGCCAGCGTCTGCCGCAAGATCAGGCAGTCAGCGTGGTGCGCTGGAACCCGCAAGGGCCGGTGATCATGTCCAGCCATCTGTTCGTTGGCCAGCTGCTGAGCGATCTCGGCCTGCGCGCCAACGAGCTGGCCGCAGCCCAGGCGCAGAAGCCGCACAGCGACGTGCTGAGTCTGGAGAACCTGTCACGCATCAATGCCGACTGGATATTCCTCGCCACGCTCAATCCGGATGGTCGCAAGGCCCTGGAAGACGCGCGCAAGCAGCCTGCCTTCACTCGCCTGCCAGCCGTCGCCGACGGTCATGTGGTGACCGTCGACGGCCAGATCTGGAGCAGCAGCTCCGGTTACCTGGCGGCTCAGCAGGTACTCGATGACGTGGAGAAGGCTCTGCTCGACTGATGCTCGCTGCACGCCTTTCCGTCCCTCGGGCGCTGAGCTACGCGGCTGCGTGCCTGTTGCTTTTGTGCGTCGCCAGCCTGCTGTTGGGCGCGGGTGACATCGGCATCCTGCCCAGCCTGCAAGCCCTGCTCGGCGGCAGCGATGAGGATGCTCGCTTCATCGTCTTCGAACTGCGCTGGGTGCGTACCGAACTGGCCCTGTTGGTCGGCCTCGCCCTGGGCGCGGCCGGTGTGCTGCTGCAAGCGGTGACGCGCAACCCGCTGGCCGAACCTGGATTGCTTGGCGTCAGCGCCGGTGCCTCGTTCGCCGTGGTGCTGGCGATCAACCTGGGCGCCTCGGCTGCCAGCCTGCATCTGGGCGTGGCCATGCTGGGGGCTCTGGTGGGCTGCGTGCTGGTGCTGCTGGTCACGCGCATGCGTGGCGTCGGTGACGACCCCGTACGCCTGGTGCTGGCCGGCGCCGCGTTCTCCGGCATGCTCGGCGCACTCAGTAGCCTGCTGCTGCTATGGGATCAGCGTACCGCCGATGAAATGCGCTTCTGGGTCATCGGCGCCTTGGCGGGTCGCCCGCTGGACACGCTCGACTGGAGCCTGCCCGGACTGATCGGCGGACTGCTGGTGGCGCTATTGCTGGTGCGTCCGCTGGCTGCCCTGGCGCTGGGCGAGCGCGTCGCCAGCGGCCTTGGTCACCATCCGCAACTGACGCGCCTGGGCACCTTGCTTGCGGTCGCAATCCTGGTCGGCACCGCCACCGCTGCCGCCGGCCCCATCGCCTTTATCGGTCTGATCGTGCCCTATATCGCCCGTCGCCTGGTCGGCTCGGACATCCGCCGCACCCTGGGCTTGAGCATGCTGCTCGGTCCCTGCGTCCTGCTGCTGGCCGACGTCATCTCGCGCCTGCTGGTACGCCCCTACGAACTGCCGGTGGGCGTGGTGGCCGCCTTCGTCGGCGCGCCGATCCTGATTGCCGTGGTGCGCAACCACCGCCTGCCGACCCTGTGACATGAACATTTCTTCCTCACGCCCCCTGCTCGCCCCGGCCGGCCATCACCTGTTGCGCCTGGGTGACTACAGCCTGCTGCTGCACCGCCGCAGCCTGCTCGTCGCGCTGACACTGTGCCTGCTGCTGATCGGCGTCGGCACCTGGATACTGGCGGCCGGCGACGACGCCCTCACGCCCAGCAAAGCCCTGCTGGCCGCCTTCGGTCAGGGCGAGGCGCTGCAGGTGTTCCTGATTCAGGAGCTGCGCCTGCCCCGGCTGATCGCCGGCCTGCTCAGCGGCGCCGCTCTCGGCGCTGCCGGTTGCCTGCTGCAGACCCTGGCGCGCAATCGCCTGGCCACGCCGGGGGTGATCGGTATCGACAACGGCGCCACCGCCTTCGCCGTCGCCTCCATCGTCGCCGTACCCACCAGCCTGGCGCCTTCCGCCCTGGCGCTGAGCGGCGCCGCCAGCGCAGCCGTGCTGACCTTCGCCCTGGCCGCCGGCGGTGGCGCACGCGGCTATCGCTTCATCGTCGTCGGCATCGCCATCGGTGCGTTGTTCGGCGCGCTGACCAACCTGATGCTGGCCCGCAGCGACATGGACGCCGCCAATGCCGCCTATCCCTGGACGGTCGGCAGCCTCAATGCGCGCCCGGCCGACTCGGTGCTGCTGCTCGGTATCGGCCTGGCCGTGGGCTTGCCGCTGGCCAAGCTGCTGGTCAATGCCCTGAGCCTGATGCGTTTTTCCGACAACGTCGCCATCGGCCTCGGTGTGCGCCTGCAACGCATGCGCCTGCTCACCCTGGCGCTGTGCGTCTGGCTCACGGCGCTGGCCGTAGCCGTGGTCGGCCCGGTCGGCCTGATCGCCCTGGCGGCGCCGGAAATGGCGCGCCATCTGTGCAACCGCCACGGCGTGCCGGTGCTCAACGCGGCGCTGTCCGGCGCACTGATGATGATCCTCGCCGACTGGCTCGGTCGTACCCTGCTGGCGCCCATCGAAATCCCGGTCGGCATCATCGCCGCCGTGGTGGGCGGCCCCTACCTGCTGTGGATTCTGCTGCGCCAGGCCCCACGGAGTTCGACATGACCCTGCATTCCTCACTGCTCGGCGACGCCCGCCAGTCCGACGTGCGCCTCGAAGCCCGCGACCTGAGCATGGGCTACGCCCAGACCCGCATCATCGACGACCTCGACCTGCTGATTCCCAGCGGCCAGGTCAGCGCCATCGTCGGCCCCAACGGCTGCGGCAAATCCACCCTGCTGGCCGGTCTGGCTCGTTTGCACAAACCCTTATCAGGCAGCGTCCTGCTCGACGGCAAGACCATCGGCAGCCTGCCGTCACGTGAAGTGGCGCGCAGGCTTGCCCTGCTGCCGCAAGATGCCAGCGCCCCAGACGGCCTGACGGTCAGCGAACTGATCCGCTTCGGCCGCCAACCGCACCAGAGCCTGCTGCGCCAGTGGAGCGAGGAAGATCAGGCCATCGTCGATGCGGCACTGCTCGCCGCCGATCTGCTGGAACTGGCCGACCGGCCGCTGGAGTCGATGTCCGGTGGCCAGCGCCAGCGCGCCTGGATCGCCATGGCCATCGCCCAGGCCACGCCTCTGCTGCTGCTCGACGAACCCACCTCGGCACTGGACCTGGGCCATCAGATCGAAGTGTTCGAACTGATCCGCCACCTCGCCGCAGCCGGCAAGACCATCGTCATGGTGGTACACGACCTCTCCAGCGCCTGCCGCTACGCCGATCACCTGATCGCCATGCACCAGGGTCGGATCGTCGCCAGCGGCCGCCCCGACGAGATCGTCACCCCGGAGCTGGTCGAGCGTCTTTACGGCGTACGTTGCACGCTGCTGCGCGATCCGCTGAGCGGCACGCCAGTGATTGCGGGAGTCAGCAGGCTACAGCCTTAAGCCGTGGAAAGCTGGCGAGCCACGAAGCGCTTGCCCGGCACCACGATCTGCTCCTGCGCGGCGATCAACGGCAGATCGCGCGCGCCGTCCGCAGTCTGCTCGACCAAGGCGTACAGCGTTGCCGTGGCCAGTTCCAGCGCCTGCGGCAACGCTTGCCCGGCCAGCAACCGGCCCAACAACGTGGCCGAGAACACATCGCCCATGCCGTTGGGCAACGGGTGCAGCGCCAGGCGCGGGGTGCTCACCAGCCAGGCGCCCTCGCCGTTCACCGCCAGCGTGCCCAGCTCGCTGTCGGGGATGTCCGGCGTCGCCAGGCTGGTGATGATCACCACGTCAGGGCCTCGACCGCGCAGCTGCCGGGCAATCTTCACCGCCTCCTGCAGACTGGCCGGTTTCGAGCCGGTGAGCAGTTCGAACTCGAACTGATTGGGCGTGATGATATTGGCAAAAGGAATCGCCTGATCCCGGAGGAAATCGGGAATCGCCGGGTTGACGAACACGCCGCGCCCGACGTCGCCCATCACCGGATCGCACAGGTAACGCAGCGCCGGGTTGTGCTGGCGAATCTCGCCCACCGCCTCGAGGATCACCCGCCCCGTATCGGCATCGCCCAGGTAGCCGGACAGCACCGCCGACAGTCGCGGCAGCACCCCGCGCTCACGCAGCCCCAGCAGCACCTCGCGCACATGCTCGGCACCGAACACCTGGCCGCGAAACTGGCCGTAACCGGTGTGGTTGGAGAACTGCACGGTGTGAATCGGCAGCACCTCGAAGCCCAACCGCTGCAGCGGAAACACCGCAGCAGCATTGCCGACATGGCCCCAGGCGACATGCGACTGAATGGACAGAACGAGGGGCGGTAGCATGGCGCTCATGACGATCTCTGCTGGTTGGATACGACGAGGCGCAGATTATTCGCCATGCGGCGCTGGCATACCACTGCCTGTTCAAGCGCCGGGCCGTTGGAGACGGCGCCTGGCGGCTGGGTTGGATCGCGGCCGCCTGAGCGCCTCGCTTGAGGTGCGGCTTGCTGACCTTCTGGACAACGCCTCTCGAACCGGGAGGCCGACAGACGGTTGATTCTTGCATTGACATATCGGTAAATCTCGATACTATCGCCTCCATGGAACTGATCAATGTATTCAAAGCCCTCTCGAATCCCACCCGCCTTGGAATCCTCAAGGGGTTGAAGGATCCGGTTAAGAACTTCCCTCCCCAGGATGAAGGGGACGTGCACACCGTGGGCGTGTGCGTCAGCAGTATTCAGGAAGGCGTCGGTCTGTCGCAGTCGACGGTGTCCGACTACCTCGCGACGCTGCAACGTGTAGGCCTGGTCGAAGTCCGTCGGGTCGGGCAGTGGACCTACTACAAGCGCAATGAAGCCAACATCCGTGCCCTGGCCGAGCTCATAGGCAAGGAGCTGTAATTTTTTGACCTAATATATCGACACTTCCCGATATCCCTTTTAGCCGAAACAAGGACCGACAACCGAGAGACCCCAGGCAACGTCGCGTGTTTTTTTTGCATCATTATATCGAAAATTCTCTATATCCCTTTTTCCAGAAACGAGGAATCACCATGAAAGCGCAAGTACTCAAATCCTTTGGCGGCCCGAACGCGTTCGAACTGAGCGAAGTGGCCAAACCCGTACCGCAGGCAGGACAGGTGCTGGTGCGGGTTCATGCAACCTCCATCAACACGCTGGATTACCA